>NZ_JBXAIV010000001.1:288673-1356205 GCF_058796615.1 Pseudomonas sp. GW823-FHT04A03 | reverse complement strand
GGACGCTCCGCGTCCCTTCCAGAGCTGGAACGCGGAGCGTCCCTTGAGGCATTCCCACGCAGAGCGTGGGAACGATCTATCTCAAGACTGTGAAATCAGACTCTGCCGACAATCCAGCACCAGCTTCGCCCCGCCCAGATCGCTGCGTCCCACCTCAAGACTGAACCCATGCAGGTTGACGATCGCCGCGACGATCGACAGTCCCAGGCCAAAACCATTCTGCAGTTGCCCGCCCTCGGCGCGGTAGAACCGCTGGAACACCGCTTCCCGTTCCGACTCGGGAATGCCGGGCCCGGAGTCGTGCACTTCGATCCGCGTATGCCCCGCATCATTGACCCCGCGCAACACCACCGTGCCACCGGCCGGGGTGAACTTGATCGAGTTGCTCAACAGGTTCGCCAGCGCTTCAAACAGCAACGCCCGATCACCGTTCAGCATCGGCAGGGTTTCCGGCATGTTCAGCTCGAAACGCAGCTCGTCGTCTTCGGCCAGCGGCAGATAGAACTCGTGCAATTCCTGCAGCAACAACACCGGATCGAGCTCGACAAACCCCGAACGTCGCTGACGATCTTCCAGTTCGGAAATCCTCAGCAACCCGCGAAACCGCGCCATCAGCGTATCGGCCTCGGCCAGCACCAGATCCAGTTGCGCCGCTTCCGGCGAGCCTTCGCCGGCCTGTTGTTGCATGCGATACAACTGCGCGCGCAAACGGGTCAGCGGGGTGCGCAGGTCATGGGCGATGTTGTCGCACACGCCTTTGACTTCATTCATCAAGCGCTCGATGCGATCGAGCATGGCGTTGACGATGGCGGCGAGCATGTCCAGCTCATCGCGGCGATTGGACAGCGGCAAACGATGGGTCAGGTCGCCGGCGACAATCGACTGGGCGCTGGCCTGGATCGCCCGGATCCGCCGCAGCGGTCGTCGACGCAGCAAATGCCAGCCGATGATCCCCGGCACAATCGTCAGCGACACGCCCCAGAGCAAGGCATGCAGAATGATCTTCGTCACCGCGAACAGCGAGCCGTTGTCGCGCACCAACACCAGCCAGCGGCCGTCGCGGGTCGGAGTGGCTACCGCGTCGCAGCTGTCGTTGGGCAGGGTCGGGTCGTCGGAGTCGGCGCATTCGCTGAGCATGTGGATCTTGCCGTCCAGCGGCAGGCCCTCGGGGATTTTCTGCAACGCGCCGCCGAGGTAGCGGTGCTGGGCATCAAACAGGCCGTAGGCGTCGATGCCGCGAATGTCGAAAGTCATGCTGGCGGCGAGCGCGTCTTCCAGCTGATCGCCGCGAAAGTGCGAAAACAGATGCTGACGTTGCATCAGCGAGTGCTTGGCCAAATTGTCGAGATAACCGGAAACCTCGAAGTACATGACCCCCATGAGGATCGCACTCCAGGCCACGAACAACGAACTGTACAGCGCCAGCAAGCGGCTGCTGGAGGAACGCCAACCGTCAGACGGGTTCGGCAATGACATAACCCGAGCCTCGCACCGTGCGGATCAGCGGGACATTGCCCGGCGGGTCGATCTTCTTGCGCAGGCGACCGATGTGCACATCGATCAGGTTGGTGCCGGGGTCGAAGTGATAACCCCAGACCTCTTCGAAAATCATCATCCGCGACAGGATCTGGCCGCTGTTGCGCATCAGGAATTCCAGCAACTTGTACTCGGTCGGCAGCAGCGTCAGCACCTGCTCTGCGCGGCGGGCTTCGTGGCTGATCAGATCAAGTTGCAGATCCGCCACCTGCAACGTGGTCGGCTGGGCGCCGTTGCTGTTCTGCCGACGCAGCAACACTTCGACCCGGGCGGCCATTTCATCGGTGGCGAACGGTTTGGTCAGGTAGTCATCGCCGCCGGCGCGCAATCCGCGCACGCGCTCGTCGACATCGGAGAGGGCGCTGATCATCAGGATCGGCGTCGCCACGCCCATGGTGCGCAGGGTGGTGACGATGGCCAGGCCATCAAGCTCCGGCAGCATGCGGTCGAGGGTGATCAGGTCGTAGTTGCCGCTGACAGCGCGGTCCAGGCCTTCACGGCCGTTGTCGACCCAGTCCACGTCGAGGCCGTGGCTGCTCAGTTCGGCGACAATTTCCCGGGCGGTCACGGCGTCGTCTTCGATGGTCAGGATGCGAGTCATGGTGGGCCTGCTGGTCTGTTCAAACGCAATGGCAGCATTTTGCCAAGATTTTGCGCGGGCGCTTTAAATTAACTTTCATGTTGTAGCGGATACAAAAGCTACGGCCGGGCTTTTGTGCCAATGCATAAAACCCGCTGTTATCGACCCGTTGTTGCAAATTGCATGGTCCTAGGAAGTTCAGTCTTTTTAAGCTGTTGAATCCAAACGATTTATTTAATGTTGGCGACTGGCACGGTCACTGCAATTCATCTGATGACGAGTTGTAACACCATTTTTCATGCCGGGAGCAGAACAACAATGAATAGATCCTCAGATGGGTTTTATCCTGCCTTCGAAGGCGAGTCGAGCAACGTCTCAGGAGTCTCTTGGGGCGCGATCTTCGCTGGGGCCGCAGCCGCTGCGGCGCTGTCGTTGATTCTGGTCCTGCTCGGTTTCGGTCTGGGCTTTTCCGCTGTTTCACCGTGGGCCGGGGAGGGCGTCAGCGCCAAGGGCCTGGGCATTTCAACGATCATCTGGCTGGCCGCCACACAAATCATCGCCTCGGGACTGGGTGGCTACATCGCCGGTCGCCTGCGGGTGAAATGGGCCAACATGCACGGTGACGAGGTGTATTTCCGCGACACCGCCCATGGCTTCCTCGCCTGGTGTGTGGCGACATTGGTCACCGCGACGCTGGTGGTCGGCTCGGTCAGCAGCATCGTCAGCGGTGGTGTGCAGGCCGGCGCAAGTGTCGCCGGTGGCGCAGCCAGTGCGATGACCCAGGCAGCCGGTACCACAGCGGCCAACACTGACAGCGATCAGTACGGCTACTTCGTCGACAGCCTGTTCCGCGATGACCGTCCCGCTGCCGTCAGCGATGACGCCGCCCGTGGCACCGTGACCCGGATCTTCGCCCAGAGCCTGGCCAACGGTCAGCTCAGCGCAGAAGACCGCACCTACCTCGCCCAACTGGTCGCCCAGCGTACCAACCTGACCCAGGCCGACGCCGAACGTCGGGTCGATGAAATCTACGCCCGCACCCAGAAGGCAATCGCCGACGCAAAAGTGAAAGCGCAACAAGCCGCCGACACCGCCGCCAAAGTCGCCGCCTGGACTTCGTTGTGGATGTTCATCGCGTTGCTGGCCGGTGCGTTCTTCGCCAGCCTCTCGGCCACCTTCGGCGGTCGCCGCCGGGATGCGGTCGAGTACGTCGAAGTCGAAACCTACACCACGACCACGCTGCCGCCAGTCCGTTAATCAAGGAGAACCACCATGCGCTCACTACTGCTGTTTTTCCTCGGCGTTCCAATCCCGATCATCATCCTGATCGCCCTGTTCGTGCACTGATTCCTTGAGGCACATGCCTTGGCCGCTTCCACCTTCGGGTTGAAGCGGCTTTTTGCTTTCTGCACGCGGCCGAGGGCACAGAACTGACCAGTCATTTCCATGGCCTGGATCAATATTCGTCGGCGCAATATCCCCTACCGTGAAATTTCCAGGCCCTTGCCGCTGGATCGACTACATTGCTTGCGCGCACTTTGCTGCGCGAGCGGAACCAACCTGCCGGCCCGATAGAGAGCGATAACCCCCACGAGCCGGCGAGGTGTAGTGCAGCAAGGAGCTGTTTCAACCTCACTTGAACTTTTCACGGATGATCATTGCAATGCACTGCCTAGAAAGAACCTTCGATATCCAGCCTTTGGCGCAGGCGGATATGACTGTCCACATCAACGGCCAGCCGGTCACCGCCGCCATCGGCGAAACCGTGCTCAGCGTCATTCAGTCCCTCGGCGTGCGCCAGGTCGCGCGCAACGATCACAACCAGGTCAGCGGTGCCTATTGCGGCATGGGCGTGTGCCAGTGCTGCCTGGTGAAAATCAACGGCCGGCACAAGCGCCGCGCCTGCCAGACCGTGGTGCGCGAGGGCATGCTGATCGAAACCCAGGCCAACCGTATTCATGGGCAGGAGGTGGTATGAGCCAGCATCCGGTGATCGTCGGCGGTGGCCCGGCGGGAATGGCCGCGGCCATCGAACTGGCCCTGCACGGGGTGCGTTGCACTTTGCTCGAAGAGGCCTCGCGTCTTGGTGGCGTGGTCTATCGCGGGCCGCTGCGCGACGGTGTGCAGCTGGATTATCTGGGGCCGCGCTATTCCGAGGCGCTGGGCAAACTGCACGGTGATTTTCAGGAGCAGTCCGGGCTGATCGACGTGCGCCTCAACCACCGCGTGGTTGGCGCCGAAGGCACGCGCTCGCTGGTGGTGCTGGACGGCGACGAGCGTCTGCACGAAATCGAATACCCGCAGTTGCTGCTGGCCGCCGGTTGCCACGAACGCAGCGTGCCGTTTCCCGGCTGGACCTTGCCCGGCGTGATTATGCTCGGCGGTCTGCAATTGCAGATCAAAAGCGGCGTGGTCAAACCGCAGGGCCCGGTGGTGATCGCCGGCACCGGACCGTTGCTGCCGCTGGTGGCAACCCAGCTGCACGCGTCGGGCGTGAGCGTGGCCGGCGTCTATGAGGCCTGCGCATTTGGCAAGATCGCCAAGGAAAGTCTGGCGCTGTTGAACAAGCCGCAGCTGTTTCTCGATGGCTTGAGCATGCTCGCGTATCTGAAACTGCACGGCATCCCGATGAACTACGGCTGGGGCGTGGTCGAAGCGCACGGCGAAGGCGAACTGAAAAGCGTCAGCGTGGCACCGTACTCGGCAACGTGGGAGCCGGACATGAGCCGCGTCGAACGCTTCGAGGCGAAGACCCTCGCGGTCGGCTACGGCTTCATTCCGCGCACGCAACTGAGTCAGCAGATGGGCCTGGATCACGGCTTCAGCGACGACGGTTACCTGCGCGCCAACGCCAACATCTGGCAGCAAAGCAACGAGCCCCACGTGCATCTGGCCGGTGATATGGGCGGGATTCGCGGCGGCGAAGCGGCGATGCTGGCCGGCAAGATCGCGGCGACCTCGATCCTGCTGCAACGCGGTGTGCTCGAAGAGGAGCTGGCGCGCGTCCGTCGCGACCGTTACCTGGGCAAACTCAAAGCCATCGTGCGTTTCCGTGCGGCGGTGGATCGCTACACCGAACGCGGCGTCGGGCAAACCGCGTTGCCGGCGGCCGACACGGTGATCTGCCGCTGCGAACACGCGACCCGCGCCGACATCGACCGCGCGCTGGAGCAGGGCGTGCAAGACATCGCCAGCCTGAAAATGCGCACCCGCGTGAGCATGGGCGACTGTCAGGGGCGGATGTGCGTCGGCTATTGCAGCGACCGCTTGCGACAGGCTACCGGGCGCAAGGATGTCGGCTGGTTGCGGCCGCGTTTCCCGATCGATCCGATTCCCTTTTCCGCGTTCCAGTCCCTCGGCACGGAGGCCGTTTCCCATGAGTAAGTTCTATGACGTGGTCATCGCCGGCGGCGGTGTGATTGGCGCGTCCATCGCCTATCAATTGTCCAAGCGCAAAGGCCTCAAGGTCGCGCTGATCGACGCCAAGCGTCCGGGCAACGCGACCCGCGCCTCGGCCGGTGGCTTGTGGGCGATTGGTGAGTCGGTGGGGCTGGGTTGCGGGGTGATTTTCTTCCGCATGATGTCGGCCAACCGCAAGCGCGAAACCCAGGGCGCGGCGGTGGCGGTGGACTCCAGCACGCCGCACATCCTGCCGCCGTCGTTCTTCGATTTTGCCTTGCAGTCCAACGCTCTGTACCCGGCGCTGCACCGCGAGTTGCGCGACAACCACGGGATGGATTTCAAGTTCGAAAAGACCGGGCTCAAATTTGTGATCTATGACGATGAAGACCGGTTGTACGCCGAGCACATCGTCGGCTGTATTCCGCACCTGGCTGACCAAGTGCGCTGGCTGGATCAGGCTGCACTGCGTGAGTCCGAGCCGAGTGTCAGTCATGAGGCTCGCGGGGCGCTGGAGTTTCTCTGCGACCATCAGGTCAGCCCGTTCCGCCTGGCCGACGCCTATACCGAAGGTGCCCGGCAAAATGGCGTGGACATGTACGTCAACACCAACATCACCGGCGTGCTGCATCACGGCTCGCGGGTGACCGGTGCGCAAACGGCCGAAGCCGGGGTGTTTCACTGCAAGACCCTGATCAACGCCGCTGGCGCCTGGGCGGCGGACTTGAGCGAGTGGGCCACGGGTATCCGGATTCCGGTGAAACCGGTGAAAGGCCAGATTCTGTTGACCGAGCGCCTGCCGAAAATCCTCAACGGTTGCCTGACCACCAGCGATTGCTACATGGCGCAGAAGGACAACGGCGAGATCCTGATCGGCAGCACCACCGAGGACAAGGGCTTCGACGTCAGCACCACCTGGCCGGAAATCGCCGGACTGGTGCAGGGCGCCGTGCGCTGCCTGCCGGAACTGGCGGACATCAACCTCAAGCGCACCTGGGCCGGGCTGCGGCCGGGCTCGCCGGATGAGTTGCCGATTCTCGGGCCGATGGCCGGGGTGGAGGGGTACCTGAACGCCTGCGGGCATTTCCGCACCGGGGTGCTGACGTCGGCGATCACCGGGGTGTTGCTGGACAAACTGGTCAACGATGAACCGCTGCCGCTGGACATCACGCCGTTTCTGGCGGACCGGTTTGAAGTGGTGCCGGCCAAAGAAGAGAGGGAGCTGGAGATCGCCTGAGCCTGCTGGCTCCCACTTGATCGTTCCCACGCTCTGCGTGGGAATGCAGCCCGGGACGCTCGGCGTCCCTTCCAGAGCTGGAACGCGGAGCGTCCCTTGAGGCATTCCCACGCGGAGCGTGGGAACGATCGGCAAGAACTCAGGACTTGCCCGATTGTTCTTCCAGTTGATCCGACTCGAACAACCGGGCCAGTTCCGCCCGTGCTTCCTGGGCGGTCTGCAGCACTTTGGCCGCGTCGTCGTACACCGCGTGTTGAGCCTCGAGCACCTGTTCGTCATGGTGCTTGAAGCGCTTGATCCGCGCATCGGCCTGGGCCTGGGTCAAGCCGAGGCCAACCAGGGTGCGACGGCTCATTTCCAGGCTTGAGTAATAGGTCTCCCGGATCGGATCGGCGCCGACATCCACCAGACGATGAACGTGCTGCCGGTTACGCGCCCGGGCGATGATCTTCATGTGCGGGTAGAGCTTGCGCACAATCTCGGCGGTCTTGATGTTGGTTTCCGGATCATCCGTGGCAATCACGAAATATTCCGCCTCACCGACCTTGGCCGCGCTGAGGATTTCCGGACGCATCGGATCACCGTAGAACACCGGCACACCACCAAAACTGCGCGACAGTTCGATGGTTTCCACCGAGGTGTCCAGCGCCACGAATTTGATGTTCTGCGCCCGCAGGATCCGCGCCACGATCTGGCCCATCCGGCCCATGCCGGCGATCACCACCCGTGGGGTTTCGGTTTCGATCTGGCGGAATTTCTCCGGCACCTCCACCGGCTGCACTTTCGGGCTGACCAATCGTGCGCAGATCAGCAGCAACAACGGCGTGACCGCCATCGACAGGGTGATGGTCAACACCAGCAAGTCATACAGACGCGGTTCGAACAGGCCCTGATCGCGACCAATCTTGAACACCACAAACGCGAATTCACCACCCGCCGCCAGCACGATGCCGAGGCGAATCGCGCTGACTTTGTTCAACCCGCCGGCCAGACGCCCGACCACAAACAGCAGCGGCAACTTCAGGGCAATCAACAACAGCGTCAGTCCCAGCACCGTGATCGGCGCACTGAGCAGCAGACTGAGGTTGGCGCCCATGCCGACGCTGATGAAAAACAGCCCGAGCAGCAGACCTTTGAACGGTTCGATCTGCGCTTCCAGCTCATGGCGATATTCAGAATCCGCCAGCAGCAACCCGGCAAGAAATGCGCCCAGTGCCATCGACACACCGACCATGTCCATCAGCCACGCCGTGCCGATCACCACCAGCAACGCGGTGGCGGTAGAGACTTCCGGCAGACCGGTTTTCGCCACCACGCGGAACACCGGACGCAACAGATAACGCCCGCCGACCACCACCACCGCAATACCGCCGAGCACCTGCAAACTGTGGCGCACGTCGTCGGCGGTGCTGGTGTGGTGATCGACGCCCGCGAGCATCGGCACCAGCGCGATCAGCGGGATCGCGGCGATGTCCTGAAACAGCAGAATCGCAAACGCCAGACGACCGTGGGGGCTGGTCAGTTCCTTGCGCTCGGCGAGACTTTGCAAGCCGAACGCGGTGGACGACAGCGCCAGTCCCAGGCCCAAGACAATCGCGCTGTTCAGCGGCTGGCCGAACACCGACAGCGCCAGCACACCAATCACCGAACCGGTCAGCAGCACCTGCGCCAGACCCACGCCAAACACCGATTTGCGCATCACCCACAAACGTCGCGGCGACAGCTCCAGACCGATGATGAACAACAGCAGCACCACGCCCAGCTCCGAGATATGGCTGACGCTTTGCGGATTACCGATCAGGCCCAGCACCGACGGGCCGATGATCACCCCGGCAAACAGGTAACCGAGCACCGCGCCCAGTTGCAGGCGCTTGGCCAGGGGAACGGTAAGCACGGCGGCCAGGAGAAAGACGACGGCGGCTTGCAACAGATTGCCTTCATGGGGCATGAGCGGAACTCCAGTAACGCGGTACGGCGGGGGGCGACAAGGATAAAGGCTGAAATGATTGCAGATCTACCGCACCGGCTGCTTGAGCAGATGTGCTTCTGTAATAATTTGCATCAATTGGTTACATTTATAGCCTCAGCGAATCAATTCCCTCGAGTCTTTAATGGCCATCAACTTCGACCTCAACGACCTGCAAGCCTTTCGCGCCGTGGTCGAGCAGGGCAGTTTCCGCAAGGCCGCCGACACCGTGCGCCTGTCGCAACCGGCCCTGAGCCGGCGCATCGAAAAGCTCGAAGACGCCCTCGGCGTGAAGCTGTTCGAACGCACCACGCGCAAGGTCAGCCTGACCCAGGCCGGACGCGGTTTCATGCCCAGCGTCGAACGTTTGCTGGACGATCTGGACGTGGCATTGCTGGGCATCAGCGAAGTCGCCTCGAACCGGCTCGGCCATGTCACGGTCGCTTGCGTGCCGTCGGCGGCGTACTACTTCATGCCGAGCGTGGTCGCCCGCTATCACCGGCAGTTCCCGCGAATCAAAGTCAAAGTCCTCGATTCCAGCGCCCACGACGTGCTGAGCGCGGTGGTCAACGGCGAGGCGGATTTCGGTCTGAGTTTCATGGGCACCCAAGAGGCGGGCGTGGATTTCGAGCCGCTGGTGCAGGAGAGTTACGTGGTCGCCTGTCGCCGCGATCATCCGCTGGCCGGGCGCAGCAGCGTGACCTGGGACGAGTTCTACCGGCAGGATTACATCTCCCTCGACAAGACCTCGGGCAACCGTTTTTTACTGGATCAGGCGCTGGCCAAAGTGGTGCCGCAGCGCCCGAGCATCTGCGAGACGCGGCATGTGACGACCATGATCGGTCTGGTGGAAGCGGGGTTGGGTGTGGCGGCGGTGCCGCTGATGGCGATGCCGGCGGCGGATCATCCGATTCTGACGCGGGTGCCGCTGACTGACCCGCAAGTGATGCGCAGCGTCGGCATCATCAAACGCCGGGGTCGTACGCTGACCCCGGCGGCACTGGAGCTGGAGCGGCTGGTGGTGGAAATGAAGGTCCAGCCGCCGACGGTCAGCGCTTGACCGAATCCAGCCCGGTGGCCTGCACGTCAGGCTGGGCGGCAGGCGCGGCCAGATAAGCGAGCAACGCCTTGGCCTCCTGCGGATGCTGCGCACCCACCGGAATCCCCGCAGCAAACCGCGTCACCGACTGCACCGATTCCGGAATCTTCGCCACAAAACTCACCCCCGGCACCGGCAGCAATTCGCTGACCTGCTGGAAGCCCAGCTGATAGTCGCCGGTCGCGACCACTGAGCCCACCGGGATTTTCGGGATCATCTTCGCCTTTGGTTTCAACTGATCTTCGATGCCGAGTTTCTTGAACAGTTGCTGCTCGAAGTACACGCCGCTGGCGCTGTCGGAGTAGGCCACCGACTGGGCGTCGAGCAGGGTTTTCTTCAGGGCGTCGACGTTGCTGATATCCGGTTTCGGCGCGCCTTCGCGCACCACCAGACCGATCCGCGAATCCGCTAACTCAACTCGCGAAGCCGGGTCGACCTTGCCTTGTTTGATCAGATCGTCGAGGGCGTAGCCGACCATGATCACCACGTCAGCCTGTTCGCCACGGGCGAGGCGATTGGGGATTGCTTCCGGGGCCTTGCCCATCGACGGGCCGAGGGTGGTATCGAGCGTGTTGCCGCTGTGCGCGGCGAATTTTGGGCCGAGGATTTTGTAGGCGGCAGTGAAGCCGCCGGAGGTCATCACCCGCAGTTCTTCGGCCTGGGCCACAACGTTGAACGCGAGGCCGGCGAGGAGGGCGGTAAGGGTCATCAGTTTTTTCATGGTGCTCTCCTCAGGCAGCGACAGGTTGCAGACGACCGCCCGCGCGGCGATACAGATACAGCGTCGCGCACAACGCACACAGCGCGCCGACGCTCATCCAGTAACCCGGCGCGGCCTTGTCGCCGGTGTACTGGATCAGGAAAGTCGACATCGCCGGGGTGAAGCCGCCGAACACCGCCGTCGCGAGGCTATAGGCGAGGGAGAAACCGGCTACTCGCACTTCCACCGGCATGATCTCGGTCAGCGCCGGAATCATCGCGCCGTTGTACAGGCCGTAGATAAACGACAGCCACAACAGCGACAGCAGCATGTGGCTGAAGCTTGGCGCCTGCACCAGATACGACAACGCCGGATACGTGGTGGCCAGGGCCAGCAACGACATGGCGATCAACACCGGACGCCGGCCGACACGATCGGACAACGCGCCGCCAATCGGCAGCCAGAAGAAGTTGGAAACACCCACCAGCAGAGTCACCAGCAACGCATCCGACGTGCTCAGGTGCAGCACGGTTTTGCCGAAGGTCGGCGCGTACACGGTGATCAAATAGAACGCGGTGGTGGTCAGGGCAACCATCAACATCCCGCCCAGCACCACGACCCAGTTCTGGCCGAGGGTACGGAACACTTCCTTCATGCTCGGGCGATGTTTGCGAGCGGCGAATTCTTCGGTTTCCGCCAAGTTACGACGCAGGATAAAGATGAATGGCACGATCATGCAGCCGACGAAAAACGGAATCCGCCAGCCCCAATCGGCGACCACGTCGGGCGCCATCCACTGGTTCAAGGCAAAGCCCAGCGCCGCGGCAACGATGATCGCAACCTGTTGGCTGGCCGACTGCCAGGCCGTGAAGAAGCCTTTACGGCCCGGTGTTGCGATCTCCGAGAGATACACCGAAACGCCGCCCAGTTCAGCACCGGCCGAGAAGCCTTGCAGCAAGCGCCCGACCAGCACCAGCGCGGGGGCGAACAGACCGATGGTTTCGTATCCGGGCACCAGCACAATCAAAATCGTGCCGCTGGCCATGATCGACAGAGTAACGATCAAACCTTTGCGACGCCCGACGTCATCGATGTACGCACCGAGCACAATGGCCCCCAGCGGACGCATCAAAAAGCCTGCGCCGAACACCGCGAACGTCATCATCAGGGAAGCGAACTCACTGCTCGCCGGAAAGAACACCGCCGCGATCTGCGTGGCATAGAAACCGAACAGAAAGAAGTCGAACTGTTCGAGGAAGTTACCCGAGGTCACCCGGAAAATGGCGCCGGCCCGCGAGCCGCCGTGTGGGATTGAGGCTGTCATCGAAAAATACTCCACCGCTTTTATGACGTGCGCGACGGGGAGGCGGCGCACGGTTCTTATTGGGGCGGATAGTGGCGCAGGGGGATCGATCTGTTAATTGCATAGTTGGCATGGATTGATGTTGGAAGTGGATCAATCCTTCGCATGTCTTGTTCAGAGAACGGCATCCGCCGCTGCGGCTACCGGTGTTTGCGTTCGCGCATCGTGTACTTGTCCTGTAGCCAGCAACGGCGGCAATGGACAATCAAGCAAATCTGCCAGAGCGCGGAAAAGTTCTGCTTCAGCCACCGTGATGACGCCATCGTGCAACACGCAGCGAGTCATGGCATCGAGCAGGGCGGGACGCTCTTCCGGCATGAGATGACGCAGGCGTTTGATTGCGCTTTCCAGTCCGGCCAGATCTTCCAGCTCAGGGCGCACCTCTTGCGGCTGCTCGAACGGCAAACCGTTCCAGGCATGTTCAAGCGCCTGTGCTGCCGCTTGAGGGTTTTCCTGTCCGGCGCGGGTCAATGCATGCAATAGCACCATCAGTTCTTCGGCGCATTGGAACAGGCCGAACTTGAATTGCACAGGCGTTGCCCCCTCGACATTGCGTTCGATGATGCGCAGCAGCGTCCACTCCAGCAATTCAGTTTCGTTGTCCGCCTCGACCAGCAGATTCAGGTTGCGCTTCATGGCTGCAAGCGGCTTTTTACCCAGCTCTTTCAAGCAGGGAATCGCCAGATCGATCAGCGGCAATCGCAGTCCAGGGTTAAGTGTCGACAGCGGTTCACGCAGCAGACTCAGGGTGTTGAATACGTTGTCGTCGATTTCCGACTGGAGTAAATCCAGTTGCACGGCCTGCAGGGAGGGCAGACGTGACAGCAGCAAACCATACACGATGGCTTGGGCTCCCTCCGGGCTGTGGGCCGCGGTTTTGAGCGGCTGCGCGATGTCTCGCAGCATCTTGCGAGCTTGATCAAGGTGTGCGGATTGCGGCGTGCCAATGGTTTCGATTGAACCCTGGAGGGCGTTTACATCGTAGAGAACAGCCATTGCGTCCGTCGGTACATCGCTGAACGCATCGGTCACCGGGGTTGCCGGCACAGGTTCTGTATGGGGTTGCACGGGCGCCGCTATTTTTGTGAAAGTGCCATCCCACTCTGCATCGACCCGGCGAATTCGCTCGCTCAGATCCGGATGGCTCGCCATCAAACCGTCGCCCATCGACGAAGTGCTCGAGCCGAAATACAGGTGGCTGAATTCAGCGGCGTGCGCGGAATTGATCGACGCTCCCAATGGATAGCCGCCAATTTTTTTCAGCGCACCGGCAATGCTTTGTGGGTTGCGGGTGTATTGCACGGCTGTGGCGTCGGCCAGAAACTCGCGTTGTCGACCGATCGCAGCCTTGATCAGATTGCCGAAGAACGTGCCTGCCAATCCCACGACACACAACACGAAACCGAACAGCATCGGCAACGCGACAAACCGGCTGCGCTCGGCCGGTGTTTTGCGAACGTTATCCATGCCCCGCAGGATGTAGCTGCCCGTCAGGCCAAGAACCAGAATGCCGTGGACGATGGCCACCAGTCGCGTATTCAGGCGCATGTCGCCGTTATAAATGTGGCTGAACTCATGGGCGATCACACCTTGCAGCTCTTCACGGGTCAGCAGGTTGATCGCGCCTTGCGTCACCCCGATCACGGCGTCCTGCGGTGTAAGTCCGGCGGCGAACGCATTGATGCCCAGATCCGGAAGCAAGTACACCGAAGGGACTACGGTGCCGGAGGCGAGGGCCATTTCCTCGACGACATTGAGTAAACGACGTTCTTCCAGAGTTTGCGCACTGTGGTTGATCAGACGGCCGCCCAGACGCCGCGCAATCACCTTGCCGCCTGCAGACAACTCTGAATGTTTGGACAGGCTGGCCAGTAGCACGATGCTGATCACGACAGCTGAAACAATCGAGAACAGTCGCCTGTCCAGTTCCAGATCCAGCAGGACCTTGCCATTACCATCCTCGACCGGAATGGTCATCAGCACGCAGGAAACGAGGATCAGGCTCAGTACTGCAAAAAACATCAAAATCACGAGCAGCACTGTACGGCGTTTTGCCTGGCGCTGTTGTTCAAAAAAATTCATTGGGCCATCCGTTGGCTGGGGTTGGAATAAACTGCTCAGGCCGTCTTCAGGTGGACGCGACAACGGCTTTTACCGCCTGATCAGGAGTGCTCGATGCAGCCACTGTCGTAAAGCTCCCGTCCCACTGCGGATCTATTCGACGAATCCGCACGCTCAGATCAGGGTGGGTCGCAAACATCCGGCTCAGCCAACCTGATCCTCCTGTGCTGAAGAACAAATGACTGAATTCGGCGGCACGGGGGGAGTTGATGACGGAGCCTTGTTTATGGGCGCCGATTTTTTTCAGGGCGCCGACAATGCTTTGCGGATTGCGCGTGTACTGCACCGCGCTCGCATCGGCGAGGAATTCACGCTGGCGACTGACAGCCGCCTTGATCAAATTCCCATAGAGATTTCCGATAAATCCGGCCACGCACAGCGCGAAACCGAGCGCAAAAACCACCAGCATCAGGCGCACGTCGCGTTTGTCGCGCTTGAGCAGGCTGGCCAGTATGTAAGTGCCAGCCAGCCCCAGCACCAACAGGCCGTGCACCACTGCCACCAGTTGCGTGTTGAGGCGCATGTCACCGTTGAAGATGTGGCTGAATTCGTGGGCGATCACCCCTTGCAGTTCTTCTCGGGTCAGCAGCTTCACCGCGCCACGGGTCACACCAATGGCCGCGTCCTCTGGCTTAAATCCAGCCGCGAAGGCGTTGATGCTTTCATCCGGCAACAGATACACCGCTGGCACGCGGGTGCCGGAGGCAATCGCCATTTCTTCGACGACGTTCATCAACCGCTGCTCGTCCAGGGTTCGCACATTGCCATTGAGCAGGCGGCCACCCAGTTTCTCCGCGACGACCTTGCCGCCCGCGCGCAGCTGCCGATATTTCAGCAGCCCGCCAATCACCACGATGCTGCTGATGAACGATGCGATAACGGCCATTGCCAGAAACGCGTCCGTCAGCGTGCCAGTGCCGCTCAGGTAATCCTCAAAACCATTGAAGACGAAGGGCAGGCTGGTCATCCCGATCAGCATGACAATCGCCAGAATCATCATGAACACCAGCCGTTGCGTCTGGTTTCGGGCCTGGGTCTGTCGTTCAAAAAAGTTCATCGGGCCATCCATGGAGAGCAGCAATCAGAAAGAAACGTTGGGCGCGGTCTTGATGGCCAGCGTATCGGCAAACTTCAACGGAACCGCATCCTCGCGATGGCCAAAACTGGCCGCCAGCAACACCGCCGGAAAGCTCTGCTTGAGCGTGTTGTAGGCCATCACCGCGTCGTTGAACGCTTGACGCGCGAAGCTCACCTTGTTTTCGGTGCTGCTCAGCTCTTCGCTCAGTTGTTGCATGTTCTGCGAGGCCTTGAGTTCCGGATACGCCTCCAGCGTCAGGTTCAATCGACCCACCGCGCTGCTGAGTGCGCTGTCTGCCAACCCCAAGTGCGCGATGTTCTGAGCGCTGCCCGGTTTCGCCTGTGCAGCCTCAAGTCCGGCCACGGCGGCATTGCGCGCGGCGATCACCGCTTCAAGGGTTTCGCGCTCATGGGCCAGATAACCCTTGGCGATGCTGACCAGATTGGGGATCAGGTCATAGCGGCGCTTGAGCTGCACTTCGACCTGGGCAAATGCGTTCTTGATCTCGTTGCGCCGGGCAACAAGCTTGTTGAAGAGACTGACAGCGTAGAGCCCCAGCAGCGCCAGCAACACCAGATTGACGATGAGATAGATTTTCACGGTGATGTCCTTGTTCACTCTGTGGGGGGCGCGCGATCTTATCGCAAATGGATGTCGTTGACTGTATTCGCCCGGTGGCAGACGAGCCCGGATCGTGTTCCGGGGCGCGACTACAATCTCCGATTCAGCTTCATCAAAAAACAAGGAATGATTCCAGAGCCCCGCAGTCGGAGTTCAGGTATCACACATTTCAGGAGGTTCACCGATGAACAACAAGACCCTAATCGCCAGCCTGGCCCTCGTCGCCGGCATCGCCGGGATCAGCCCTCTCGTTCAAGCGGCGCAAACCTCGAACAGCACCGTCGAACATTCCCCCATCGACGGCCGCGAACTGCAAGTCAACGACCGCGCCCCGGACATTTATCAGCGCAGCGAAAAAGCCCTGACCAACTGGAAACAGAAAGGCCTCAAGCAACCGGAGCCGCAGGCGCAGTGGGTGCAGATCAATGACAAGTACGTGATGGTGATGATTACCAACGGGACGATTGTGGCGATTCAGCCGGTGGAGCGCTGACCTCAAGCAACAATTGGCCATGGACGGTCGATTGCATTCGAGCGCCGTTCCGGTAAAACGCGAGGGGCGTTTCGAGTGACTGGATGTCAGGAGCACTAGGTTGGAAAAGAAACCCCTTTACCGCAAAGAAAACACGACCACCCATAACGTCCGCCGCAACAATCCCGGCGGGCATTACCGGTATCAGCGAAACACCAAGGCTGAAATTCACAGCGAGGCTACACGCGGCTCGATGCACGGGATCCAGCACCGTGGCTTCGATTACACGCCCTTGTTTCGCTTTTTGCTGTCGCGTGTCGGCGGTGATTGGGACGAGATTTTCAGTGAGGCCGTGTCGCGGCTGGATCGGCAGGAGCCGGTGTTCTGGATGGTCGCTGTGCTTGAAGGTGACCGGAAAGAAATAGTGCGGCTCGGTGAGTCGAGTTACTTCAATGGCTTGTATGTCGATGAACAGAAGCGCCTGCAAATCGTCAATCCCGCCCTGAAAGCCGAAGACATGACGCCCGACTGCCAGTGCTGCACGCATACCTTCAATGGCGTTGTATTCGGTACGCCCGAGCGCTGAAATTCAATCAGCCCGGCCATGACTCAGCGCCTGCCCGCCGCCCAATCGATACTGATTGTTCCCACTGCGCTTGGCCTCATACATCGCCAGATCCGCAATGTGCAGCAAACGATCCATGGTCGGTGCGTGGTCCGGGAATACGGCGACGCCGAGGCTGGTGCCGATGTGGCGTTGTTCGTTGCCGATGGGGATTGGCGGGGACAGTTCGATGAAGATTTTCTGGCAGATGCTGCGCGCTTCGTCCTGCAGGTTCAGGCCGGGGGCGAGGCCTTGCAAGATGACCACGAATTCGTCGCCGCCGATCCGCGCGACGGTGTCGCTGACCCGCAGGATGCGTTTCAGGCGCGTGGCAGTGGTGATCAACACGCGGTCGCCGGCGGCGTGACCGTAGCGGTCGTTGATCGCTTTGAAACCGTTGAGATCGATGAACACCAGCGCCACCCGCGTCTCGGTCGCGCGCGCATGTTCCAGTGCTTCCGATAGCCGTTCTTCCAGCACCAGCCGATTCGGCAGGCCGGTCAGCGGGTCGAAATGAGCGAGGTGCTGGAGGTAGCTGGCCGAGGCCTTTTCTTCGGTGATGTCGCGTACCACGCCCATCATCTTGATCACCGCGTCGTGATCGTTGCGCACCACATTGCCGGTTTCCCGCAGCCAGCGAATCGTGCCATCGGGCCAGACCACGCGGTATTCCTCATCGTGGTTTTCGCCGGTCTCAAGACATCGCAATTCCCCGGCGCGCACACGGGCGCGGTCGTCGGGGTGTACGCAGGAACAGAACAGAGCGTAGGAGGGCGTCACTTCGCCGATCTTGAACCCGAACATGCCGAAGATCGCGTCCGACCAGTAGAGCCGGTCAGTGTCGACTTCCCAGTCCCAGGTGCCGATCCGGGCGAAATACTGGCTGCGCTTGAAACGGTCGGCATCGCCATCCTGACGGATGTTCTGGCCCTCGGCGGCGCGGGTGAGCAGTTCGCGATACTCGGCGAGTTGCTGACGAAGTGCGCGCACTCGGCGGATCAGAGCGGCGATCACGACCATCAGCACAACGACAATGGCGAAGCTGATCCAGAGTTGAGTCATTCAAGCGTCGCTGACATGGCGTATCGATCCGGGAGTGATGGCGTGTCGCTATCTTAATTCACGGCCAACGCCGGAAACAGCGGCAACCTT
Organism: Pseudomonas sp. GW823-FHT04A03; assembly: GCF_058796615.1. Taxonomy (NCBI): domain Bacteria; kingdom Pseudomonadati; phylum Pseudomonadota; class Gammaproteobacteria; order Pseudomonadales; family Pseudomonadaceae; genus Pseudomonas; species Pseudomonas sp. GW823-FHT04A03. Next base: position 1,338,277 of record NZ_JBXAIV010000001.1, on the reverse strand, counting down.
GGGTCAAACGGTTGCCAATGGCCGGCATTTCTGGGAAAACGGCGGCCAGCGGAACAATAGAGCGAATGTTATGAATGATGAACTGCAGATAATCGATCTTCAGCCCGGTGACGGAAAAGCCGCCGTCAAAGGCGCGTTGATCACCACCCAATACACCGGTTGGCTGGAAGACGGCACCGAATTCGATTCGTCCTGGAGCAGGGGCAAGCCGTTTCAGTGCGTGATCGGCACGGGCCGGGTTATCAAGGGATGGGATCAGGGGATTATGGGGATGCAGGTTGGCGGCAAGCGCAAACTGCTGGTGCCGGCGCATTTGGGTTACGGCGAGCGCACGATGGGCAAGATTCCGCCGAATTCGAATCTGGTGTTCGAGATTGAGTTGCTTGAGGTTTTGACGCGGGAGGATTGATTGCCCGTTTCATCGCTGAAGTCATAAAACCCGCTGTCTCCCTTCACGGAGGCAGCGGGTTTTTTCTTGCCTTGTGCCCTAGGTGTTACGCAGCCATCGCCATCTCATCCAGCGTCGCGGCTACCGTGCCGGTCAGGCTTGGAAATCTGCGTTTTACGCTGGTGAGTGCCGGCAGCAAGCGGTTGCGGTCCAGTTCGCCATGGTCACGGGCGAGTTGGGCGAGGGCGGTGAGTGCGGCGCTGACGATGGATTTTCGTTCGCTCTCGAGCAGTAGCAGACAGGCCTTTTGGGCCCATTGGCTGTCTTTCTCGTTGAGGCCGATGGAGATCAGGGCGGCGACGATGTGTGCATCGGATTTGCTTTCCATGGGTGTTCCTCAGGTCGTGGCATCGAGAGTGTCCAGCGCCCGGTTCACCGCCAGTTCGCCACACATCACCACTTGGGCGATGCCCAGCACTGTGCTGCGGTAGGGCGGGTCCAGCAGCGCGGCGAAGTCGCTGAGCATCACGTTGGCCGAAGTCATCGATTCGCAGGCGTGGGTCAGCAGGGCGTGCTGATCCAGGTCGGGTGCGACGAGGAACATGCGGCCGGGGCAGTGTTGTTTCGGGGCGGTGGGTTTCAGGTAATGGTCGAGGGCGCGCTCGGCGGCTTCGTGGAGTTTTTTTGAGTCGGTGGAGGAGTAGGGCGAAGTCGGGTCGGACTCGTTGGGTACGTCTGTTTCGGGTGGATCGGGAACGTATTTGAACATTCGGGAAAGCCTCAAAGTGATGCCGACACCACCTCGCGACTAAACGAATAGGTGGCAGCTGTACGCAGGTTAGTCGACCGGCGACTTCCCAAAACCGGCGCACCCGAGGGTGCCCTGCACACAGCCGCCATAGAGTGCAGATGAAGGTCACCTGACTGTCTGGAGCACATGTAAAGTTTTGAGAAATCATCGAGCGACTAAACCCGTTCACTGACCATTCAGTGATGCGAATCAAGTTACCGACGCCCTCAAAACCGCACAAGCCGGCGGATTCTGGCGTAGTTGTAGGCAAAGGCGCAAGGCGATGTAGCCTCTCGGATGACGGCAAAATGATGCTTCATTTTTCAGTCCGCCATCGCGAGCAAGCTCGCTCCCACAAGGGTTCTGCGTCGGCTTATCAGGTGTGCTGGCTCGCGAATTTCTGCTTTGTGATACCAAATGTCAGATAAGCCAATTCAAACTTGATTTATATCGGTTTCGATATAGTCTGCTGGTATGTGATCGCTGCCATTCCTTGCAACACACCTCCGCTACACGATTCCGTCCGGGCTATTACGCTTTTCCTTCCAACACAGGAGAAGCCAATGCCAAGACACAAGGACGTGGTATTTGTCGGGAGTGCGCTCAAGGATCTGAGAGCTTTTCCCCTCGATGCTCGCAGAGCTGCAGGATTCCAATTGGATCTGTTGCAGCAGGGTGACGAACCCTTCGACTGGCGCCCCATGAAAACCGTCGGACGGGGCGTCAATGAAATCAGAATCACCGAGGATTCAGGAGCGTTTCGAGTGTTTTACGTGGTCAACCGGCCTGACGCGATTTACGTGTTGCACGCCCTGCAAAAGACCACCCGCAAAACCGAGACGCGAGACATAGAACTGGCACGCGCCAGATACCAGGAAATAGGTTAAACCATGAAGGATCATCAAAACCCGTCCCAGCGTTTCTCAAGCATCTGGGACGCGCTGGAAGACACACCGCAAGAGGCGGCCAACATGCGTCTGCGGGCCAAGCTGATGCGCACGCTTTGCGAAACCATTCGTGCATGGGAGCTTCCCCAGAAAGAGGCGGCCAAGCGTCTCGGCATCACTCAGCCGCGCCTCAATGACGTACTCAACGGCAAAATCGACAAGTTCTCGCTGGATGCGCTTGTCAATCTGTCGGCCGCCGCAAAACTGGAAGTAGACCTCTGTTTCCAGTTGCCTGGGTCCCTGGAATGGGCCACCTGATGATTGATTGCTGCAGTGCTTAAGTCTGCATCTCGCTGAACATCGGAATTCTCCCATTCAGCGAAGGCCGGTAGTGCCATGCGAATCGTCTCGGATCAATGTCGTGGGCAAGGATTTCAGAAAGCGTGGCGCTTGCGATCGTCATCGCCAGCATCTGTCCGGGACATTGATGCCGACCGCTGCCGAACGTGAAGCTGCGGCGATTCGGGCGATCCGGCATAAAGCGATCCGGGTTTTCATTGAGTGCCGGGTCGCGATTGGCCGAGGCCAGCAACACCAGAATCACGTCGCCTGCTTCCAGCCGCACGCCGTCGATTTCACAGCTGTTCGCCACAAATCGTCGGGTGTTCTGTACCGATGGATCGAAGCGTTGGACTTCAGCGAGCAACGAATCCACTGACGCCGCGCGTAACTCAGGCTGACGCTGTAAAGCCACCAACGCATTGCCGATAAGCCCGGCGGTGGCCTCGAATGTCTGCGAACAGAGGCCGATCAGGTTGGCGAGCAGCACGTCCTCATCGCCGACAAAACGCTGTTGGATGTCGGCGAGAAACGGGGTCGGATCCGCCAGCAATTCGATGAAGTATCCGCGCAATTGCTCCGCCGCCCGATGGGCTGCCGCCAGTTGCAGGTCATTGCTCAGCGGCGACAGGCACGCCGCGAAGTCCGCCGTCAGTTCACTGATGACCCGCGCCTGTGCCGGGGTGAATCCGAGCAGCGATGCAACCACGCACACCGGGCCGCGAAACATTGCTTTATAGAGGCCGTCGGCATCGTTCGTTATCAGCCGCGCGGACACCAGAGCGCTGATTTCTTCCCGATCAAACAGCCCCAACGACGGCTCAATAGCCGAACGCGGGCAGCGCTGAGCTTCGCCGTCATTCATACGCATCAAAAGGCCAAACACCTTGCCCGCCATGCCATCGACGATGGCCTTGGGCACCGGTTCCTGCACCGGGCGCACCCGGCAATCCGGATGCGCCAGCACCGCGCAAACCGCCCGGGCGGTGCTGGCGACCCACAGTTTCAGTCCGTGATGAAAAGTCAGCCCGCCCGCCGCGCGCAGTTCGGCGTAATAGGGGTAGGGATCGGCGTGAGTCGCAGCGATGATCGGGTCCATGGATCGCAACCTTGTCGGTGGGGAAAGTGTTGCTACTATCTCCAGTCCTTGAGGGCGATGATTCGTCCGGGAGCGAAATATGCACGCAGAACACCAAGACATCGGCGTCTCGCAAGTGGCCGCCGCCATCGCGGAACCGGCGCGAACCAAAATGCTGTGCTCGCTGATGGACGGCCACGCCCGCACCGCCACGGAGCTGGCGACCCTCGCCGACGTCAGCGCCTCGACCGCCAGTGCGCACCTGGCCAAGCTCAAGGATTTGGCGCTGGTGCGCCTGCACGTGCAGGGCCGCCACCGTTATTACAGCCTCGCCGACAAGCGCGTGGCCCAGGCGCTGGAGGCGCTGATGGTAATCGGCCAGAACCCCGCGCCGACCTTCAAACCGCACACGCCGGATCGCCTGCAATTCGCCCGAACCTGCTACGACCATATGGCCGGGACGCTTGCGGTGTTGTTGCATGACCGCTTGCTTGAAGCGGGATGGCTGGTAGAAACCGACGAGCAGGTTTATCGCCTCAGTGACAGCGGGGAGGCGTTGTTTGAAGGGCTGGGCATTGAGGTCAAGGATTTGTCGACGATGCGCCGCCGCTTTGCCTGCCCGTGTCTGGATTGGAGCATGCGTCGGCCGCATCTGGGCGGTTCGCTCGGGGCGGCGTTATTGCAGGCTGCGTTGAAGCGCAAATGGGTGACGCAGGATCTGGACAGTCGGGCGCTGACGTTGACGGTGCACGGGCGCCGAGAATTTGCGTCGCGCTGGGGTCTGGTTTTGCCCGAGTCCGGGCGGGATTCGTCAGGTCGCCGGCTGACGGATCCCACGCCGGGATCGTTGCATGCGCGTTAGCTCAAGGTGTAGCCGCTATCGACTACCCAGTCCTGACCGATGACGCCGCGTGCGCCATTGCCCAACTGGAAAAGAATGACGTCGGCCACTGCCGCAGGTTCGAGGAATTGTCCGCCCAATAGTCGTTTGTTGACGCCTTGGGCCACGTCCCCGAGCGCTTCGTCACTCAGGCCCAATGTTGACCAGATCGGCGTTGCGGTCGGGCCGGGGGAGACGCAATTGATGCGCACGCCGTGGGGCGCCAGCTCGACCGCAAGGGTTCGGGCATAGGCGATCAATGCCGCTTTTGACGCGATGTAGGCAGCCAGTCCCGCGAAACTGATTTGGGCCAGAAAGGTACCGATGAACACCACTGACGCCTTGTCTGCAAGGTGCGGGCGCAGGGCGGCCAACGTGTTCAGGGCACCGGCGCCGTTCACTGCCCATTGGCGATCGAACGCCGAGCTGTCGAGCCCGTCAGCGAGCTCCGCAATACCGGCGTTAGGTACTACGAAATTCACCGGACCGAGGCGTGCAGCCTGTTCGGCGAAAGCGTTCAGGTCGGAGGCATGAGTGACATCGCCGGGTTGCCAGACCAGTTGCTGCGGATACCGCTCAAGCAGTTCGGCCAGCCCGCCGAGCTTTCGCGACATGGCCAACACGCGTGCGCCTTGATTGAGCAGGCGCTCCGTAGCGGCCAGGCCTATGCCCGAACTGGCACCGGTGATGACGGCAAGCTTGCCCTGAAAAACTTGTCCCATGTTCGACTCCCGTTTTTGGTCTTCAGCCAAATGGCTGTCAGGAGTCAGTCAATTTTCGGGCCATGCCGGGCAGCCTTAAATATCAAGGGCTGCACAGGTTTGAGAGTCATTATGACGCTTGTGGATTCGAGTCAATCTGACTTCATCCGAGTCAAATTGACCTTACCGTTGCCGCGCGACATTCCGACGAAGAGCTGCATTGCGCCTTGTGTGAGCCAATCGCTCTCTATACTGTATATGCGAACAGTATCGAGTCCCTGCCATGCAAATCATCGACAAGCTCAGCATCCTCGCCGACGCCGCCAAGTACGACGCCTCCTGCGCCAGCAGTGGCGCGCCCAAGCGCAGTTCCGAGGGCAAGAGCGGGCTGGGTTCGACCGATGGCATGGGCATCTGCCACAGCTACACGCCGGACGGGCGGTGCGTGTCGCTGCTCAAGGTTTTGCTGACCAATTTCTGCCTCTACGACTGCCAATATTGCGTCAACCGCCGCTCCAGCGACGTGCCGCGTGCGCGCTTCACGCCCGAGGAAGTGGTGACGCTGACGCTGGATTTCTACCGGCGCAATTGCGTCAGCGGGTTGTTTCTCAGCTCGGGGATCATTCGTTCGGCGGACTACACCATGGAGCAACTGGTGCGTGTCGCGAAGCTGCTGCGTGAAGAGCATGAGTTCCGTGGCTACATTCATCTCAAGACCATTCCCGATGCGGATCCCGCACTGATCGAAGAGGCCGGGCGTTATGCCGACCGCTTGAGCGTCAACATCGAATTGCCCACCGATGCCAGCTTGCAAACCCTCGCGCCGGAGAAGCACATCGGTTCGATCAAGCAGGCGATGAACACCATCTACACCGGCGTGCAGACCGTGCTCAACGAACCCCGCGCACCAAAGTTCGCCCCGGCCGGGCAGAGCACGCAAATGATTGTGGGTGCCGATGACACTGATGACAGCACCATCCTGCACAGCGCGCAGGCGCTCTACGGCGACTTCCGCCTGCGCCGGGTCTATTACTCGGCGTTCAGCCCGATTCCCGATAGCCCTAAAAGCGTGCCACTGGCCGCGCCGCCGTTGATGCGCGAGCACCGGTTGTATCAGGCGGATTTTCTGTTGCGCGGTTATGGCTATACCGCTGGTGAGTTGCTCACGGGGCCGGGCAATCTGGCGTTGGACATCGACCCGAAACTGGCCTGGGCGCTGCAGAATCGCGAGGTGTTTCCGCTGGACCTCAATCGCGCCGAACCGGCGTTGATCTCACGCATCCCCGGCATCGGCCTGCGCACCACCGAACGTCTGGTGGAGTTGCGCCGGCAGCGGCGCATTCGCTACGAAGACGTGGCGCGCATGCGCTGTGTGTTGGCCAAGGCCAAGCCGTTCATCATCACCAGCGATTACCACCCACAGCAGGCCGAGGTCACCAGCCAGATGCTCTATCAGCAGTTGCGCGACCGACCGATGCCGCAACAGATGGGGTTGTGGGGATGATCAATCTCGACTGTGACGATCTGTTCGACACCTGGCGCCAACAGGCGCGGTGGCTGCTCAGCCATGAAATCGATCCGAGTCTGGTGAGCTGGGCGTCGGAAGGGGTGAGTGATCTGTTTGCCAGTGATGTGTCGGTTCCCGAAGGGCAGGGGCTATTTCAGGCGCGCATCCCGCGTGCGTTGCTCGACACCCTGGAACAAGCGTCACGCTACCGTGGCGATCAACGCTGGAGTCTACTGTATGAAGTGCTGTGGCGGGTCAGCCACGGCGACCGCACCGCAATGATGTCCGGCGACAAACTGGGCAGCGAGTTGCAGCGGCGGATCAAGCAGGTGCAGCGCGAAGCCCATCATTTGCATGCGTTCGTGCGTTTCGTCGAGCGCCCGTCAGAGCTGCCGGGCCCGCAATACGTCGCGTGGCACGAACCGGCCCACGACATTCTGCACAGCGCCAGCGAACACTTCATCGGGCGCATGGGCCGGCATCGTTGGCTGATCGCCACACCCCGCGACGGGGTTTATTACGATGGCGAACAACTGATCCATCAAAGGCAATGCCCGGTGGAATGGCAGCAACTGGCGCAGAACGTCGACGATCCCCACGGTGACTTATGGCTGACGTATTACAGCCACATCTTCAACCCGGCGCGGTTGAACGAAAAAGTCATGCAGGGACATTTGCCGACGCGGTTCTGGAAGAACCTGCCGGAGGGAGAGTTGATTCCCGGATTGATTACCCAGGCACGAATGGGCAAGCAGCAGAACGGACAGGCGAGCGGGATTGCCGGTCGCGCGGGCAAACGGATTGCCATGAAGGCCAGCGAGCGAGGCGAATGAAAAAGCCCCCATCGATCACTCGATGGGGGCTTTTGTGCATCTGGCCGTCAGATCAAACCTTGACGATCCAGCCGGCTGGCGCTTCGACGTCGCCGGTCTGCACGCCGGTCAGCTCTTTGTAGAGCTTCTGGGTCACAGGGCCGACTTCGGTCTCGCTGTGGAACACGTGCAGGTGGTCGTTGTAGCTAATGCCGCCGATCGGGGTGATCACCGCCGCAGTACCGCAAGCACCGGCTTCTTTGAAGTCCGACAGCTTGTCGATGAACACGTCGCCTTCGACCACTTCCAGGCCCAGACGGGACTTGGCCAGTTCGATCAGCGACAGGCGGGTGATGCCCGGCAGTACCGATGGCGAGTTCGGGGTCACGAACTTGTTGTCGTGGGTGATCCCGAAGAAGTTGGCCGAACCGACTTCTTCGATTTTCTTGTGGGTCAGTGGATCCAGGTAGATGGCGTCAGCGAAGTGCGCTTTCTTGGCCTGGGAGCCCGGCATCAGGCTGGCGGCGTAGTTGCCACCGACCTTGGCGGCACCGGTGCCTTGTGGCGCGGCGCGGTCGAAGGTAGAGATCTGGAAGTTGTGCGGGGTCAGACCGCCCTTGAAGTAGGCACCGACCGGGATCGCGAACACCGAGAAGATGAACTCAGGTGCGGTACGCACGCCGATGTTGTCACCCACGCCGATCACGAACGGACGCAGGTACAGCGCGCCGCCAGTGCCGTAAGGCGGGATGAAGCGCTCGTTGGCGCGAACCACTTCCTTGCACGCTTCGATGAACTGCTCGGTGGACACATGCGGCATCAGCAGGCGGGCGCAGCTGCGCTGCATGCGCGCGGCGTTCTGGTCCGGACGGAACAGGTTGATCGAGCCGTCCTTGCAACGATAGGCCTTCAGGCCTTCGAAGCATTGCTGGCCATAGTGAAGGGCAGTAGAGCCTTCGCTGATGTGCAGCACGTTGTCTTCGGTCAGGGTGCCTTTGTCCCACTCGCCATTGCGAAAGTACGACAGATAGCGTTTGTCGGTCTTGATGTAGTCAAAACCCAGCTTGTCCCAGTTGATGCTTTCGTTACCCATGACACCCTCTATCACTGAACAACCGCCGAAGCGGTTCAAGGCTTCTGACGTTTTTTTGGATGGGCACAACAATACTTCATTCTTGAGCGGTTTCGCAGCCCGGACTATCGGATGACATACAGATAGTTCGTACTTGATCGTTCCCACGCTCTGCGTGGGAATGCCTCATCGGACGCTCCGCGTTCGGCCTTTGGGACGCAGAGCGTCCCGGGCTGCATTCCCACGCGGAGCGTGGGAACGATCAAATCATAGGTGCAACGCGTGTCCCAGGGCACGCAACGCCGCTTCCTGCACCGCTTCACCCAGGGTCGGGTGCGCGTGGATGGTGCCGCCGATGTCTTCCAGTCGCGCGCCCATTTCCAGGCTCTGCGCGAACGCGGTCGACAGCTCCGATACCCCGACACCCACCGCCTGCCAGCCGACAATCACATGATTGTCCCGACGAGCGACCACCCGCACGAAGCCGGTTTTCGATTCCAGCGTCATCGCCCGGCCATTGGCCGCGAACGGGAAGTTCGACACGATGCAGTCAAGTCCGGCCGCCTTGGCCTCGTCCGGCGTCTGGCCGACGACCACCAGTTCCGGGTCGGTAAAGCACACGGCAGCAATGGCGGTCGGGTTGAATTCGCGGGTCTTGCCGCTGATCAGCTCGGCAACCATCTCGCCCTGAGCCATGGCGCGGTGGGCCAGCATCGGCTCGCCGCTCAGGTCGCCGATGGCGTAGACGTTGCGCATGCTGGTCTGGCAGCGGCTGTCGATCTTGATCGCCGAGCCGTTCATGTCCAGGTTCAGCGCTTCAAGGTTCCAGTCCTGGGTATTGGGTTTGCGACCGACGGCCACCAGCACCTGATCGGTTTCCAAGTTCAGGGTATCGCCGTTCGGATCGCGCACCTGCAACGTCCCGTCGAAGCCCAGCACGCTGTGCTTGAGATACAGCTTCACGCCCAATTGCTTCAGCGCATCGTGCACCGGTTGGGTCAGTTCGGCGTCGTAGGCCGGCAGGATCCGATCCTGCGCCTCGACCACGCTGACCTCGGCGCCAAGCTTGCGGTAGGCAATGCCCAGCTCCAGACCGATGTAACCACCGCCAACCACGATCAAGCGTTTCGGTACCGACTTCGGCGCCAGCGCTTCGGTGGACGAAATGATCGGCCCGCCAATCGGCAGGATTGGCAGGTTGACGCTTTTCGAACCGGCGGCCAGCACCAGATGCTCGCACTGGATGCGGGTGTCGCCGACTTCCACGGTCTTGCCGTCGATGACCTTGGCCCAGCCGTTGATGACCTGAACCTTGTGCTTCTTCAGCAACGCGGCGACGCCGGTGGTCAGGCGATCGACGATGCCGTCCTTCCATTCAACGCTCTTGGTGATGTCGAGGGTCGGCGCCGAAACGCTGATGCCCAGTGCCGAATGCTGGTTGTGGTGTTGAGTCTGGTGAAACTGTTCGGCCACGTGGATCAGCGCTTTCGACGGAATGCAGCCGATGTTCAGGCAGGTGCCGCCCAGCGATTCGCCCTCGACCAGAATGGTCGAAATGCCCAGTTGCCCGGCGCGAATGGCCGTCACGTAACCGCCGGGGCCGCCGCCGATGATCAGCAGCGTGGTGTTCAGAGATTGCATGCCATCACTCCACAAACAGGGTCGCGGGTTGTTCGAGCAGACCACGAATGGCCTGGATGAAGAGCGCCGCGTCCATGCCGTCGACCACGCGGTGATCGAAGGAGCTGGAGAGGTTCATCATCTTGCGGATCACCACCTGGCCTTTGACGACCATCGGGCGTTCGACGATTTTGTTGACGCCGACGATCGCGACTTCCGGCAGGTTCAGCACCGGGGTGCTGACGATGCCGCCAAGGGCGCCGAGGCTGGTCAGGGTGATGGTCGAGCCGGACAGTTCATCGCGGCTGGCCTTGCCATTGCGGGCGGCGGTGGCGAGGCGGGAGATTTCTGCCGCGCTGTCCCACAGGCTGCGCGCCTCGGCGTGACGCACCACCGGCACCATCAGGCCGACATCGCTTTGGGTCGCGACGCCGACATGCACCGCGCCGAGGCGGGTGATGACCTGGGCTTCGTCGTCGTAACGGGCGTTCATCTGCGGGAAGTCGCGCAGGGCGACGACCAGTGCGCGCACCAGGAACGGCAGCAATGTCAGCTTGCCACGGCTCGCACCATGTTTTTCGTTCAGGTGTGCACGCAGTTCTTCAATCGCGGTGACGTCGATTTCCTCGACATAACTGAAGTGCGCGGCACGCTGAGTGGCGTCCTGCATGCGCTGGGCAATCTTGCGGCGCATGCCGATCACTTGAATCTGTTCTTCATCGTTGCGCTGAGCGTACGCGGCAGCGACCGGCGCCGAAGCGTTCGACTGACCTTGCGCCAGATAGGCATCGAGGTCTTCGTGCAATACGCGACCGGCCGGACCGGAACCGCGCACCAGACGCAATTGAATGCCCAGGTCCAGCGCATGTTTGCGCACGGCTGGCGAGGCCAGCGGACGCTCATCGGCTTCGCGGGCAACCATCGGGCCCTGGCAAACGGCAGCCGCCGGACGCGGTGCGGCAACAGCAGGTTTGCTTTCAACGACAGCTTCAACTTTTGCTAAGACAGGTGTTTCTTTCGCCGCAGCAGGCGCCGGTTTGTCCGACTCCTTCAGATTGCCCGCGCCTTCAACCTCGATGCTGATCAGAATGCTGCCGACCGCCATCACTTCGCCCGGCTGACCGCCCAGCGCAATCACCTTGCCGTGGACTGGCGAGGGAATATCGACCATCGCCTTGTCGGTCATCACATCCGCCAGCACCTGATCTTCAACGACCAGATCGCCGACCTTTACGTGCCACTGCGACAGTTCTACTTCTGCGATGCCTTCGCCGATGTCCGGCATCTTGATAACGTGCGTGCCCATTCAGACCTCCATGACCCGTTTCAGCGCCGCGCCCACTCGGGACGGCCCAGGGAAATACGCCCACTCCTGCGCGTGCGGGTAGGGGGTGTCCCAACCGGTGACGCGTTCGATCGGCGCTTCCAGGTGATGGAAGCAATGCTCTTGCACCAGCGACACCAGTTCGGCGCCGAAACCGCAGGTGCGGGTGGCTTCGTGAACCACGACGCAACGGCCGGTTTTCTTCACGGATTTGACGATGGTTTCCAGGTCCAGCGGCCACAGGCTGCGCAGGTCGATGACTTCAGCATCAACGCCGCTTTCTTCAGCAGCCACTTGCGACACGTACACCGTGGTGCCGTAGGTCAGCACGGTCACGTCCTTGCCCGGACGGGTGATGGCGGCGACATCCAGCGGCACGGTGTAGTAACCGTCCGGCACCTGAGCTTGCGGGTGTTTCGACCACGGGGTTACCGGGCGGTCGTGGTGGCCGTCGAACGGGCCGTTGTACAGACGTTTTGGCTCGAGGAAGATCACAGGGTCATCGTTTTCGATGGAGGCGATCAGCAATCCTTTGGCGTCATACGGGTTGGACGGCATGACGGTGCGCAGGCCGCAGACCTGAGTGAACATCGCCTCGATGCTCTGACTGTGGGTCTGGCCGCCGTAGATGCCGCCGCCGCAAGGCATGCGCAGGGTCATCGGCGCGGTGAACTCGCCGGCCGAGCGATAGCGCAGGCGCGCGGCTTCGGAAATGATCTGGTCGGATGCCGGGTACACATAGTCGGCGAACTGAATCTCGGCGACCGGGCGCAAGCCATAAGCGCCCATGCCCACGGCGACACCGACGATGCCGCTCTCGGAGATCGGCGCGTCGAACACCCGCGAGGTGCCGTACTTGGTCTGCAGGCCTTCGGTGCAACGGAACACGCCGCCGAAGTAGCCGACGTCCTGGCCGAACACCACAACGTTGTCGTCACGCTCAAGCATCACATCCATGGCCGAGCGCAGGGCCTGGATCATGGTCATGGTGGTCGTGGTCATGGCGGTTTCCAACTGAATATTGTTGTTGTGATCGTTCATGTCAGATCCCCAACTGCTGACGCTGGCGCTTCAAGTGCTCCGGCATCTCTTTGTAGACGTCTTCGAACATGGTCGCGGCGCTCGGAATCTGGCCGCCGGCGAGGGTGCCGTACTGTTCGGCCTGTTTCTGCGCGGCGATCACTTCGGCTTCGAGCTCGGCGCTGACGGCGGCGTGCTCTTCTTCCGACCAGTGGCCAACCTTGATCAGGTGCTGTTTCAGGCGGGCAATCGGGTCGCCCAGCGGGAAGTGGCTCCAGTCGTCGGCAGGACGGTATTTGGACGGATCGTCGGAGGTCGAGTGCGGGCCGGCGCGGTAGGTGACCCATTCGATCATGGTCGGGCCGAGGTTGCGGCGGGCGCGTTCTGCAGCCCAGGCGGAGGCGGCGTAGACCGCGTAGAAATCGTTGCCATCAACGCGCAATGAGGCGATGCCGCAACCGACGCCGCGTCCGGCGAAGGTGGTGGCTTCACCACCGGCGATGGCCTGGAAGGTCGAGATCGCCCACTGGTTGTTGACCACGTTGAGGATCACTGGCGCACGGTAAACGTGGGCGAAGGTGAGGGCGGTGTGGAAGTCCGATTCGGCGGTGGCGCCGTCGCCGATCCAGGCCGAGGCGATTTTGGTGTCGCCCTTGATCGCCGACGCCATGCCCCAGCCCACGCCTTGAATGAACTGAGTGGCGAGGTTGCCGGAAATGGTGAAGAAGCCGGCGTCCTTGACCGAGTACATGATCGGCAACTGACGGCCCTTGAGCGGATCGCGCTCGTTGGACAGCAGTTGGCAGATCAGGTCGACCAGCGGTACGTCGCGGGCCATCAGAATGCTTTGCTGGCGATAGGTCGGGAAGCACATGTCGTCGATGTTCAAGGCCAGGGCCTGAGCGCTGCCGATGGCTTCTTCGCCGAGGCTCTGCATGTAGAACGACATTTTTTTCTGACGCTGGGCGACCACCATGCGGTTGTCGTATATCCGGGTCTTGAGCATGGCGCGCATGCCTTTGCGCAGGATCTCGACCGGCACGTTTTCAGCCCATGGGCCGAGGGCGTTGCCCTGGTCGTCGAGCACGCGGATCAGGCCACGGGCCAGGTCGGCGGTGTCGGCGGGTTCTACGTCGATGGAAGGTTTGCGCACCGTGCCGGCATCGGTCAGATGCAGGTAGGAGAAATCGGTTTTGCAGCCTGGGCGGCCCGAGGGTTCAGGGACGTGCAGACGCAGCGGTTCATACGCTTGGGTCATGGCTTCTACGCTCGATCTTGTGAATTTCTTGTAGTGAGCTGGCAGTCATTCTTCGATAAAAGAAATCTTGTCCTACAACAATCATAGGCCCGGGCAAGAAGAATATTTCTCTCTGTTTCGTTGCACTGGAGATCATTTGCAGATAGAAATTCTGCATAAACATAAAAAACAGGTGGTTTTGTCTCATGCGCAAACTGGACCGTACCGACATCGGCATTCTCAACAGCCTTCAGGAGAACGCGCGCATCACCAACGCCGACCTGGCCCGCTCGGTGAATCTCTCGCCGACGCCATGCTTCAACCGGGTCAAGGCGATGGAAGAACTGGGGCTGATCCGCGAGCAGGTGACCCTGCTGGACGCCGACCTGCTGGGGCTGCACGTCAACGTGTTCATCCACGTCAGTCTCGAGAAGCAGGTTGAGGAAGCGCTGCAGCATTTCGAAGAGGCGATTTCCGACCGCCCGGAAGTCATGGAGTGCTACCTGATGGCCGGCGACCCGGACTATCTGATCCGGGTGCTGGTGCCGACCATTCAGGCGCTCGAACGCTTCATGATGGATTTTCTGACCAAAGTCCCAGGCGTAGCGAACATCCGGTCAAGCTTTGCGCTCAAGCAGGTGCGTTACAAGACGGCACTGCCATTACCGGCCAATGGCCTGATCCTCGGGAGCTGAGTGCTCAGCCCTGATCAAAGATCCGCATAGCCGTAATCCAGACTTTCCGTGTTCAAGGTCTGTTCGACCCTGAAAGGCTGCAACCAGGGCGCAGGTTCATTGTCTGGATTGAATATCAGAGTGGAGCCGAGCATCCCGTGTGGTGCGTTCTCGGGAAACGCAATCACCGGCTCTGTAGGGTGTTTGCGTTTCCAGCGCTCCCAGAGAAAGTCGAGATAGCAGTGGTGCAGGAAGAACAACGGGTCGTTGGGAGAGGAGGCTTCGCCCATGTTGCCTCCAACCCAGGCATGCACATCGTTGTGCATCATTTCCGTCAGGTTTTCCCATCCGGTCGGCTCAAGCCAGTAGGGCGTCCTGTTCAATACGGTCTCGACATCCTGCGCAGAGGGAAGCGGTGAGGGACCTGCTCCGAAGTTGCGCCGCAAGCCTGCATCTCCTGTCTCACCATCCCAGACCTTCATTCCGAATAAACGACGCTCGAGGGCAAACGGGCCAATGGTGACCCGCTGGTTTTGCGTCGGGTCGCCGTCTCTGCCCATGAAATCGTCAGTAAAGGGGTCATCCGCACCATTCATGCTCCAGTTCCAGTACGGCAGTGTGATGGTCGGGTTGTCTGCGGCGGCTTGCAATTCCAGTTCGAACTGGCGAATCAGGATGCGATGCCAAGGAAAAAATAAAGGGGTTCCATGGGGGTTGGGGAAGATCGGGTTACCTCGTCCCATGGAATTCTTGTGGATCTGTACAAAGTCATCGTAGCGACTCTGCTGGCCCGGGCGAAGCACGCTGGGCGTCTGGTTTTTCAGTATCAGAATGGCATTTACGAAGGCGTGTTTCTGTTCCGGCGTCAGGTCGCGGTGGTTACGGCGAATATCCATATTGCCAAATCTCCATGGGTTGATTACCCCATGAAGTCTGCCTGTCGGGCGGGATTACGCCCAGTTCATGGGATCCGACGTGACAGGTACGAATCCCCTTGTTACCGGTTCCTTCAATGATTTTTTCTTACACGGAGTTGATCGGAATCTTCAGGTAGACAACGCCATTGCCTTCCGCCGGCGGAAAATTTCCTGCGCGCACATTCACCTGAATCGCCGGCAGCAACAGCGTCGGCATGCCCAACCCTGCATCGCGCTTGGTGCGCATCTCGACAAACGCGGCTTCGTCGACGCCGTCATGCACGTGGATATTGCTTTGGCGCTGTTCACCCACGGTGGTCTGGCACTGCGAGTCGCGACCTTGCGGCGGGTAATCGTGGCAGACGTAGAGCTTCACGCTGGCGGGGAAGGCCAGCAGCTTGTGTATCGAATTGAACAGCTGATGCGCGTTGCCGCCGGGGAAGTCGCAGCGGGCGGTGCCGACGTCGGGCATGAACAGCGTGTCGCCGACCAGAATCTGTTCGCCGTCGATCAGGTAAGCCATGTCCGCCGGGGTATGGCCGGGGACGTGCAGGGCGGTGGCCTTGAGATTGCCGATCCGGAACGACTCGTTCGGCGCGAACAGGTGATCGAACTGCGAGCCGTCGACGCAAAACTCCGGTTCCAGGTTGAACAGCGCCTTGAACACGTTCTGCACTTTGCTGATCGACTCGCCAATCGCGATCTTGCCGCCCAGCTCCCGACGCAGGTACGGCGCGGCGGACAAGTGATCGGCGTGGGCATGGGTTTCCAGCAGCCACTGCACTTGCAGGTTATGGGTACGCACGAAGGCGATGATCTTGTCCGCCTGAGCCGTGCAAGTGCGACCGGCAGCGCCGTCATAATCGAGCACCGGATCGACGATTGCGCACTGCCCGCCGTCAGCCTCGTAGACCACGTAGCTGTAGGTCGAAGAGGCGGGGTCGAGGAAAGCTTCAATCAGCGCGGGCATGGACGCGGTCCTGTGCAGGAAGGTGAAAAGTCAGGTTGCAACACTTTATGTAAACACATAATGTCCGCAGCTTAAGTGACGTTGAAGGCATCCTGCAAATGCAATCCAGTCTGACCGAATGTGAAGTCGCCCAACTGCGCGCCTCAGCCTCCAAGGCCTGTTCGCTGCTCAAAGCATTGGCCAACGAGGATCGATTGTTGATCCTGTGCCAGTTGACCCAGGGCGAGCGCAACGTCGGCGAGCTGGAGAAAATGACCGGCGTGCGTCAGCCGACCCTGTCCCAGCAACTGGGCATCCTGCGCGATGAAGGGCTGGTCGCGACCCGTCGTGAAGGCAAGTACATTTTTTACGGTCTCGCCAGTCACGAAGTGATCCAGGTGATGAAAACCCTGTCCGGACTCTACTGCGGAGCCGTGCTCAAAAGCTGGGCGCAATAGACCCGGCTATCCTTGCGTGCAGCCATAAGGAACAAACAATGAACGATCAACACTGGGGCCCATCCATCAGTGCGGACATCGTGGTCATCGGCGGCGGCACTGCCGGCATCGGTTTTGTCGCGAGCCTGCTCAAGCGCGATCCCGGCCTGAAAATCACGGTGATCGAGCCGAGCACCCTGCATTACTACCAGCCGGCGTGGACGCTGGTCGGCGGTGGCGCCTTTGATGCCAAAGACACCGCCCGACCGATGAACAAGGTGATGCCGCGTCAGGCCACCTGGATTCAAGCGGCAGTGACCGGCATCGACCCGGACCAGCGCCGTCTCACTCTCAATGATCAACGCACCGTCACTTATCAGAACCTGATCGTCTGCCCCGGCCTGCGTCTGGCGTGGGAGAAGATCGAAGGCCTGCAGGAAAGCCTCGGCCAGCATGGCGTCACCTCCAACTACAGCTATCAGCACGCGCAATACACCTGGGATCAGGTGCAGAAACTGCGCGGCGGCAAAGCCCTGTTCACCCAGCCGCCGATCCCGATCAAGTGCGCCGGCGCGCCGCAAAAGGCGCTGTACCTGTCCTGCGATCACTGGCTCAAGCGCAATGTGCTGAGCAAGGTCGACGTCGAGTTCAATCTGGCTGGTGCCGCGCTGTTCGGCGTGCCGACTTTCGTGCCGCCGCTGATGAAGTACATCGAAAAATACAACGCCCGACTGGCATTCAATTCCAATCTGGTGAAGGTCGACGGCCCGGCGAAAACCGCCTGGTTCGACGTCAAGGATGCGGACGGCAACGTCACCCGTCAGGCCAAGACTTTCGATCTGCTGCACGTCGTTCCGCCGCAGGTTTCGCCGGATTTTATCGCGCAAAGTCCGCTGGCCGACGCCGGCGGTTGGTGCGAGGTCAACCCGCACACGCTGCAACACCCGCGTTATCCCGAAGTGTTTGCCCTGGGCGATATCTGCGGCACCACCAATGCGAAAACCGCCGCGGCAGTGCGCAAGCAAGTCGTGGTGGTGGCGGAAAACCTGCTCGCCTTGCGCAAAGAGCTGGCGCTGCCGCTGAAGTACGACGGCTACGGTTCCTGCCCGCTGACGGTGGAGAAGGGCAAGGTGATCCTCGCCGAGTTCGGCTATGGCGGGAAGTTGCTGCCGACCTTTCCCCTCGACCCGACCGTGCCGCGCCGTTCCGCTTGGTGGCTGAAGGCGACGCTGCTGCCGTTGTTCTACTGGAACGGCATGCTCAAGGGCCGCGAATGGCTGACAAGTCTGTCCAGGGTCGACTGAGAACACTCTATGTTGCTGGCAAGTCTGTTTGGCGTGGTGATGGGATTGATCCTCGGTCTGACCGGGGCCGGCGGCGGGATTCTCGCGGTGCCGGCGCTGGTGCTCGGGCTGGGCTGGACGATGACGCAGGCGGCGCCGGTGGCGTTGTTTGCCGTGGGCAGCGCGGCGGTGGTCGGCGCGATTGATGGCTTGCGCCACGGTCTGGTGCGTTATCGCGCGGCGCTGCTGATTGCGGCGCTCGGCGCGGTGTTTTCGCCGGTGGGCATCTACTTCGCCCATCAGTTGCCGGAAAAGGTTTTGATGATCCTGTTCAGCCTGCTGATGGTGATGGTGGCGTGGCGCATGCTGCGCCGCGAACGCCAGCAGGAGGGGCCGAGCGATCATGGCCATGCCAGTTGGGGCCAGAAGAACTGCATGCTCAATGAGCAGACCGGCCGTTTCGACTGGACCGCCAAATGCACCGCGACCCTCGCGGCACTGGGCGCGGTCACCGGCGTGGTGTCCGGGTTGCTGGGGGTTGGCGGCGGGTTTCTGATCGTGCCGGCGTTCAAGCAACTGACCGATGTGCAGATGCGCGGCATCGTCGCCACATCCTTGATGGTCATCAGCCTGATCTCCGCCATCGGTGTGATCGGCGCGTTTCATGCCGGGGTGCGCATCGATCATCTGGGCGCGTCGTTCATCGTGGCCAGCATCATCGGCATGATCATTGGCCGCAAACTCTGCGCGCGAGTGCCGGCGAGGACGTTGCAGGTGGGATTCGCCAGTGTGTGCCTGGTGGTTGCGGCTTATATGCTGCTGCGGGCGTGAGTCGTAAAGCAGAGAAAAAATCGCAGCCTCGGCTGCGATTTTTTTGTCACTGGTTATACGCCGCCTCAGTATTGTCGATCAGCGGGTTTTTCTCGGTCAGGACGATCTGGGCAATCTTGTCCTTGCGCATGAATGTCACCTTTGGATGGGATTGCGCATAGCGGATAAAACGCTCCATGGCCTCGACCATCGCCGGGGTGCCGCCGATGCGGTCATGCAGACTCACCGACATCATCCGCCGCTTGCTCGCGCCTTCGGCGTAGAGGCGATCGAATTCCAGCACCAGTTGCTGGTAGAACTGCTCGGCGGAGAAGTGTCGGCCCTCGACCAGCACGATGTCGTTGTTGCGCAGGGTGTACGGCACCACGGCGAATTTGCGCCCGCGGACCATGTTCACGAACGGCTCATCGCGGCTGACATCGTCGATGTGATAGGTGAAATTCAGATCCTGCAGCACCTTCAACGTGTTGGGGCTGCGCCGCAGCCAGTTGGCGTTGTAGCCGACCGAGCGCTGGCCGGTGATTTTTTCTACTGCCGCGACGCCGTCGCCGATGAACTGTTTTTCCTGGGCGTAGTTCATGTTGTACGAATCGGCCCAGCGCATGCCGTGGGCCGCCAGCTCATGGCCGCGCTCGGCAATCGCCTTGGCCAGTTCCGGGTGCTTGAGCGCCGCTTCGCCGACCACGTGGGAGGTGACTTTGATGCCGGTGCGATCCCACAGATCGAGCATGCGCCACAGGCCTTCCTTGTAGCCGTAATCGAACCAGGTCTGCGCCGGCAGGTCCGGATAACCTTTTGGCAGCGGTGTACCGGAGAACGGACTTTCAGCGCCCTCGGGCTGGCCGCCGGTTTCGAATTGCATCGATACCGAAATCACCAGTTGCGAGCCATCCGGCCAAGGGCGTTCCTGGGCGAAGGCGAGGGCGGGCAGCAACAGCGTGGCGGCCAGCAGGTTTTTCAGCAGACGCGGGGAGCGTTGCCAGCGGGAAGTGGTCATATCGGCACCTTGCAGGTTGAGAAGTGCTGCAAGGTTGGCATTCGCCAGGCCCGGGAAAAATCCGCTGCGGGCGAGATGACTTTTAAACAAAATTTACGAATACACCCCAACCCCCTGTGAGCAGGCATCCACAGGGATATGTGTTTGGCTGCCGTTTTGCGGCACACTCAAGCCATCACCGTACAAGGCCTATCAATGAACCAATACGCCCCGCGCAACTGGCAGCCGCACGAGAAGCCCAGTCTGCCCGGTTCCCCCTCGACGCCGCTGCACTCCAACCCCAAGCGTCTGGCCTACGCGCTGGTCGGGTTGCTGGTAGCGTTGACCGGCGGCTTGGGCAATTCGCTGGTGGTTGCCAACCTGCCTTACCTGCAAGGCGCGCTCGGGGCGACCACCGCCGAAATGGCGTGGCTGCCGGCAGCGTATGTGATGACCAACGTATCGATGAACCTGCTGCTGGTGAAGTTTCGCCAGCAGTTCGGTCTGCGGGCGTTCACCGAGGTGTTTCTGGTGCTGTATGCGCTGGTGACCTTCGGCCATCTGTTCGTCAATGACCTGAATTCGGCGATCGCCGTGCGTGCGGCCCACGGCATGGTCGGCGCGGCGTTGAGTTCGCTGGGCCTGTATTACATGGTGCAGGCGTTCCCGGCCAAATGGCGGATGAAGGCGTTGGTACTGGGGCTCGGCACCTCGCAATTGGCCTTACCGCTGGCGCGGCTGTTTTCCGAAGACCTGTTGCAGATCGCCGAATGGCGCGGCTTGTACCTGTTCGAGTTGGGCATGGCACTGCTGTCGCTGGGCTGCGTCTTGATGCTCAAGCTGCCGCCGGGTGACCGGTTCAAGACTTTCGAACCCCTCGACTTCCTCACCTTTGCGATCCTTGCCAGCGGCGTGGCCTTGCTGTGCGCCGTGTTGTCCTTGGGCAGGATCGACTGGTGGCTGGAAGCCGACTGGATCGGCATCGCCCTGGCCGCGTCGATTGCCCTGATTCTGGCAGGGTTGGCCATCGAACATAACCGCAGTAACCCGATGCTGATGACCCGCTGGCTCGGCAGCGGGGTGATGATCCGCCTGGCGCTGGCGGTGGTCCTGATTCGCATGGTGACCTCGGAACAATCCACCGGCGCCGTGGGCTTCATGCAAAACCTGAACATGAGCAGCCAGCAGCTGCATAGCCTGTATGTGGTGATGCTGATCGGCAGCGTCGCCGGGCTGCTGACCAGTGCGCTGACCATCGACCCGAAACATCTGCTGATGCCGCTGATTGTTTCGCTGGCGTTGATGGCCACCGGCTCGATCATGGACAGCTCATCGAACAACCTGACCCGCCCCGGCAACCTGTATTTCAGCCAGTTCCTGCTGGCGTTCGGCAGTACATTTTTCCTCGGCCCAACCATGGTGCTGGGCACGCGCAACGTGCTGACCAACCCGCGCAACCTCGTGAGTTTTTCGGTGCTGTTCGGGATCTGCAACAACCTCGGCGGCCTGATCGGCGCGGCGTTGCTGGGGACGTTTCAGATCGTGCGCGAGAAGTTTCATTCCAGTCATATCGTCGAGCAACTGGTGATGTCCGATCCACGCGTCGCCGCCCGAGTGCAGAGCGGTGGGTCGGCGGTCGGCTCCCTGATTGCCGACCCGAGCCTGCGCAACCTGCAAGGCACTCGCAGCCTGGCCAACGCCGCCACCCGCGAGGCCAACGTGCTGGCCTATAACGATGTGTTCATGCTGATTGCGGTGATCGCGATTCTGACCATGATCTGGATTTCTATCCGTGCGCTGTGGCTGATCAGCACTACCCGAACCGTCGCCCCGACACCTTCCGTACCTTCCAGCGGTGCCACTTCTTCATGACCGAACCGACTACCACGACCACCAATGCCATCGCCGCCACCCCTGAAGGCGTGGCGCCGCCGTCATCACCGAACACCGAGCCGCGCTCGTTGCGGGTGCGGATAATCTCGTCGCTGGGCTTTGCCGCGATTGCCATCGTCGGCGTGTTGATCGTGCTCTATGCCTGGCAACTGCCGCCGTTCAGCAGCGCGGTCGAGACCACCGAAAACGCTCTGGTGCGCGGTCAGGTGACGATCATCGGCCCGCAGCTCAGTGGCTATGTGTTTGAAGTGCCGGTGCAGGATTTCCAATTTGTGAAGGAGGGGGATTTGCTGGTGCGTCTCGATGACCGCATCTATCAGCAACGTCTCGACCAATCGCTGGCGCAACTGGCGGTGCAGAAGGCCTCACTGGCCAATGTCGTGCAGCAGCGCAACAGCGCCGAAGCCACGATCAAGCTGCGGCAGGCAGTGGTGGCCGACAGCGAAGCGCAGCTACGCAAAAGCGAGGCGGATCTGCGACGCAACAAGGCGCTGGTCAACGACGGCTCCGTGTCCAAGCGCGAGATGGACGTGGCGCTGGCCGCCAACGCGCAAAGCATTGCGGCGGTGGCGCAGGCCAAGGCCAATCTGGAAATCGCCCGGCAGGATCTGCAAACGGTGATCGTCAATCGCGGTTCGCTGGAAGCGGCGGTGGCCAGCGCCGATGCCGCGGTGCAACTGGCGCGGATCGACTTGTCCAACACCCGGATCATCGCCCCGCGTGACGGACAGCTCGGGCAGATTGGCGTGCGTCTGGGCGCTTACGTCAACTCCGGGGCGCAGTTGATGGCGCTGGTGCCGAACCAGAAATGGGTGATCGCCAACCTCAAGGAAACCCAGATGGACAATGTGCGCGTCGGGCAGCCGGCGAGCTTCACGGTTGATGGTTTGAACCACCGCAAATTCACCGGCCACGTGCAGCACATCTCGCCGGGCACCGGTTCCGAATTCGCGTTGTTGCAGGCCGACAATGCCACCGGCAACTTCGTGAAAATCGCCCAGCGGGTGCCGGTGCGCATCACCATCGATCCGGATCAGCAGGAGAGCGAGCGCCTGCGGCCGGGGATGTCGGTGGTGGTCAGCATTGATACGGCGGCGGGCGACACCCAGAAACACTGAGCTCAGGCGGCGATCATCGGCGGCAGGGTGCCAAGCACGGAAACCGCCGCCACGGCGCCGATCCCCAGCAGCCATTCGAGCATGACGCTGCGCTTGAGGGTGTCGATCCGCTGTTCGCAATCATTGATCCGCAGGCGATTGAACAGCGCCAGTGCAAGCATGCCGAGCACCAGCAGCGCCTTGATCAACAGGATCAGGGCGAACCCCGAGAACAACGGCGTCGGCCACCATTGGCCGGTGAGCACGCGCACGTTGATCAGCCCGGTGATCAGCAGACCGGCGACCAGCCCGTAGCCGAGCCCGCTGAATCGCTGCAAGACTTCGCGCATGTCTTCGTGACGTTGGCGCAGGATCATCACCAGCATCAGCAGCCCGCCGAGCCACGCGCCGACGCAGGTCAGGTGTATCACCTGATTGAGGATCAGCATTTGCCCGCTGAAGCCATCGAGCATCGCCCCATGACCGACCGGCGCCAGCGTCATCAGCAGCAGCGCGCTCAGGCCCAGTCGCAATGGCCGGTTCGAACGCCACGGCGTAAACAGCAACGCCAGCAAAAGCGCATTGATCAACAGATGCCAGCGCCAGACCTGACCGAAAAACGTATGACCGAGGACCAGCTCGACGGTGGCCGGATCAAACGCGGCAGTCGCCGAACCGGCCATGCTTGCGGTAATCAACAACGCCCAGATGACGCCGCTGGCCAGGGCAATCGCCGCCAGCCAGCGAACCAGTCGCGCGAGGTGTCGATCCAGTGTCGGCGCTTCACCTTTGAGCAGCAGCGGCCTGAACAGCCAGGCCCCGAACAGCATCAACACCACGATGAAATGCAGAAACCGGCACAGCACCAGCGCCTCACTCATGAATTACTGGCCAACCTTGAACTGATAGGCGCCTTCGCTCTTGTGCGTGTCGACCGACACCGCATGCCATTCGACCTTGTATTCGCCAGCGGTCAGCGGTGCTTCGGGGGTGACGATCAGGGTTTTCTTGTCACCTTCGGTGGTCAGCGGTTTGACCGCCACCGGCTTGCCATCGTGGGTCACGGTGACTTTGGTGAAGCTGGCTTCGACGCCTTCGGAAAACACCAGACGCAGATCCGCCGGTGCCGCGACGGTGCTGTCGGCAGCCGGGGTCTGGCTTTTCAGATGGGCGTGAGCGAACGCCTGGGAAGTGACGACCAGCGAAGCCAGCAGCGCGCCAGCGGTGAACAGTTTTTTCATCGACATGGAAAGATTCCTTTCAGTGAAATGGCGGGCTGAGTATAGAACGTGGATCACAGGGCTTTCAGGCGCATGTGAATCACCGGAAAGGGCCGGCCTTCGCCGTCGAATGCCGAGCGGCCGATGTCCTCAAATCCGTAGTGCCGATAGAAGCCGTGGGCCTGCGGATTCTGTTCGTTGACGTCGACCTTCAGCAGCGGGCGGCGGACATGGTCGAGCAGGCGTCGGCCGATGCCCTGGCCACGAAACGCCGGGTCGATGAACAGCATCTGCACGGTGTCGTCATCAGTGGCGATGAAGCCTGCCGGGGAATGGTCGGGGTTCTCGAAGACGTGCACATCCAGCGCGGGCAGGTAGGTGTCACGCACCAGCGGGAACAGCCGATGGATGTCGTCTTCCGGGAGAAAATCATGAGTGGCGCGAACCGAACGCTCCCACAATGCGGCGAGCTGCGGATCATCCGCAGCGATGCGCTTTCGAATGGTCATGGACAGATCCTTCAGTGTCTGACGGGGAGAAGGAGGGCGATCCTAAACCAGAAAAAAGCCCAAGTGTGTGAAGAATCGTTCTCGGCTGTCGCCCCTTGCCCAGAGCGGATGCTAGTCTTCAACAACGTTGTCTTCAGGGAGCCCTCATGGGCAATCACAAGATCGAAATCCGCCGCACCAACGTCGACAAGATCCTGCTGGCGGCGGAAAAAGTCTTCGCCGAAAAAGGTTTCGGCGGCACCGCTATGGCGGACATTGCTGCTGAAGTGCAGCTGCCGCGATCCAATCTGCATTATTACTTTTCGACCAAGAGCGAGCTGTACAGCGCGGTGCTGTTCGACCTGCTGGAAGTGTGGAAGCAGGACGCGCTGTGCTTCGAGATGTTCGACGATCCGCGCGTGGTGCTCAGCAGCTACATCCGCGCCAAGATGAACCACTCGCGCAGCCGGCCGTATGGCTCGAAAGTCTGGGCCAACGAAATCATCCACGGCGCCCCGACCCTCGGCGAGGCGCTGGATGTGAGCCTGTACGACTGGGCGAAGATGAAAGAGGCGAAGATCCGGCAGTGGGTCGAGGACAAGCGGATTTTGCCGGTGGAGCCGTCGAGCCTGCTGTACATGATCTGGGCGTCGACGCAGCACTATGCCGACTTTGATCATCAGGTGAATATTTTGAATGAGCACCAGCCGCTGTCGGACATGCAGTTCGAGCGGGCGGTGCAGACGGTGACGAGTGTGATTTTGCGGGGGATAGGTTTGGAGCCGTAACTGATCGTTCCCACGCGGAGCGTGGGACGATCTTTCAACTCAGACGGCGCATGCCTCAAGGTGAGACATGGTAGGGATTCCTCGGATCATGATTCCAGTCCAGAAACGGCTTGCCCGTTTCCATCGGCACCATCTCGATGCAGTCCGCCACCGGGCAGGTGATCTGGCACAGATTGCACCCCACACACTCGTCATCGATCACTTCATATTGATGCTTGCCATCGGCCTGTTTCAGGCTGCTGATCGCCTGGTGTGATGTGTCTTCGCAGGCGATGTGGCAACGCCCGCAACCGATGCACGCTTCCTGGTCGATCTTCGCGATCACCTGATAGTTGATGTCCAGGTACTTCCAGTCCGTGGTGTTGCCCACCGCCCGCCCGGAAAACTCGGCGATGCTGGCGTAACCCTGACTGTCCATCCACCGCGACAAACCATCCTTCATCTCATCGACAATCCGGAAACCATGCAGCATCGCCGCTGTGCACACCTGCACCGCGCCGCTGCCCAAGGCAATGAATTCCGCTGCATCACGCCAGCTGCCAATGCCGCCGATTCCGCAGATCGGCAAGCCTTGGGTCTGCGGATCACGGGCGATTTCCGCGACCATGTTCAGCGCGATCGGCTTGACCGCCGAACCGCAATAACCGCCGTGGGTGCTTTTGCTGCCAACAGTGGGCAGGGCGACCATGTGTTCCAGGTCGACGCTGGTGATCGAGTTGATGGTGTTGATCAGCGACACCGCATCGGCACCGCCGCGATGGGCCGCACGCGCGGCGACGCGGATGTCGGTGATGTTCGGTGTCAGCTTGACGATCACCGGCAGCGAGCAATAGGTCTTGCACCAGCGTGTGACTTGCTCGACGTACTCCGGCACCTGACCGACCGCCGCGCCCATGCCGCGTTCGGGCATGCCGTGGGGGCAGCCGAAATTCAACTCGATGCCGTCAGCGCCGGTGGCTTCCACCAGCGGCAGGATGTGTTTCCACGACTCCTCGACGCACGGCACCATCAGCGACACGATCAGCGCGCGATCCGGCCAGTCCTTCTTCACCTGAGTGATTTCCCGCAAGTTGATTTCCAGCGAGCGGTCGGTGATCAGTTCGATGTTGTTGATGCCCAGCACTTCGCGGTTGGCGCCGTAGTGCGCCGAATAACGCGACGACACGTTGACCGCCGCCGGATCCTCACCCAGGGTTTTCCAGACCACGCCACCCCAGCCGGCCTCGAAGGCGCGCACCACGTTGTAGGCCTTGTCGGTCGGCGGCGCGGAGGCCAGCCAGAACGGATTGGGGGCTTTGATTCCGGCGAAGACAATCGAGAGATCGGCCATTTACGCAGCCTCCACGTTGAGCATCAGTTGAGCGTTGATCGCCTCGGCGGCGCGTTTGCCGTGTTGCACCGCTTGCACGGTCAGGTCCTGATCGAGGCTGGTGCAGTCGCCACCGGCATACACGCCGGGGATGCTGGTGCGCAGGTTTTCATCAACCTGGATGCGTTCGCCCTGACGCTTGAGTTCGCGGGCCAGCGGGTCGGCGAGGGCGCTGCCGTCGAAGGCCTGGCCGATGGCTTTGAAGATCGCATCGGCGGCCAACTCGAAAGTCTCGCCAGTGGTTTGCAGACGACCGTCCACCAGATGGGTGCGGGCGAAGCGCATGCCGCGCACCTTGCCCTGAGCGTCGAGCAGCACTTCCTCCGGTTGCGCCCAGGTCAGCAGCCGCACCTGATTGGCCTTGGCGATGTCCTGTTCATGGCCGGTGGCGCCCATGTCCGCCGCGCCACGGCGATAGACCAGATTGACGTCGTGGGCACCGAGGCGGGCCATTTGCACGGCCATGTCGATGGCGGTGTTGCCGGCACCGAGGACGATGCAGTGTTCGGCCAGCGGCAGTTGCGACAGGTCATCGGCCTGGCGCAGTTCGCGGATGTAGTCGGTGGCGGCGAGCAGGCCGGGGGCGTCTTCGTGGGCCAGGCCGAGTTGCTTGCTGGCGTTCAGACCGAGGCCGAGGAACACCGCGTCGAACTGTTGGTGCAGTTCGCTGAGGGTCAGATTCTCACCGAGTTTCTGACCGTGGCGGATTTCGATGCCGCCGATTTGCAGGAGGAAATCCAGTTCCTTCTGCGCGTAGTCGTCGACCAGTTTGTACTTGGCGATCCCGTATTCGTTGAGTCCGCCAGCCTTCTCGCGCGCTTCGAATATCACCACGTCATGCCCGTGCATCGCACTGCGATGGGCACAGGACAAGCCAGCCGGGCCGGCACCGACCACCGCGATGCGTTTGCCGGTAGCGGCGGCGCGCTGGAACGGGTGCTCGGTGAAGTGCGCGTTGTCCACGGCATAGCGTTGCAGCAGACCGATCAGCACCGGCGCGCATTCGTGGGCGTTGTTGCGCACGCAGGCTTGCTGGCAGAGGATCTCGGTCGGACAGACCCGCGCGCAACTGCCACCGAGGATGTTCGCCGAAAGGATTTTCTGCGCCGCGCCGCGCACGTTGTCCTGATGGATATTGCGGATGAACGACGGAATGTCGATCTCGCTTGGGCACGCATTCACGCACGGCGCGTCGTAGCAATACAGGCAGCGCGAGGCTTCCAGATGTGCCTGACGGTCGTTTAGCGGCGGCGCCAGATCGGTGAAATGGCCGGCGAGGGCGGCCGCACTTTCGTGCGGATGCGGGAGATGGTTCAGGGTCTCGATCACGGTTTTTTGCCTCACGGTTAATTGAGGTTTTCTGCCTCTGTCGGGCAGTGGTTTTTGTGTTGTCTGTGCGGGCCTCTTCGTCGGATCGCCGCCCGGAGCAAGCTCGCTCCCACATTTGGAATGCACTTCCCTGTGGGAGCTAGCTTGCTAGCGAAGGCCGAAGGCCTGGGTTTCAGCGTTTAACCGCAACCGGCCTGTGCAACTCAGCCCGCTTGCTCAGCAAATCAAACACCGCCGGATACGCCGGCCGTTCGATATACCGGCCCGCCCCACGCTCGGCGCGCAGGTCGCCGTCGGCCCAGACCACCCGGCCCTGGCTGACGGTATGGCTCGGCACGCCGGTCACGGTCTTGCCTTCGAAGATGTTGAAGTCCACCTGCTGATGGTGGGTCTTGGCGGAGATGGTGCGGGTGCCTTGCGGGTCCCACAGCACCAGGTCGGCATCGGCGCCGACGCGGATCGCGCCCTTGCGCGGGTAGAGGTTGAAGATTTTTGCAGTGTTGGTGGAGGTGAGGGCGACGAAGTCCTGCATCGACAAGCGTCCCGAGTTCACCCCTTCATCCCACAACACCGCCATGCGGTCTTCGATGCCGGCGGTGCCGTTGGGAATCTTGCTGAAATCGTCACGGCCGGCGGCTTTTTGCTCGGCACAGAAACAGCAATGGTCGGTGGCGGTGGTGTGCAGATTGCCGCTTTGCAAACCATGCCACAGCGCATCTTGATGCCCGCGTGGACGGAACGGCGGACTCATCACGTAACCGGCGGCGGTCTGCCAGTCCGGGTGCTGGTAGACGCTGTCGTCCAGCAGCAGATGCCCGGCCAGCACTTCGCCGTAGACCGGTTGGCCCTTGCTGCGGGCGTAGGTGATTTCGTCGAGGGCTTCCTTGGTCGAGACGTGCACCAGGTACAGCGGCGTGCCAATGGTTTCAGCGATCCGGATTGCCCGGCTCGCGGCTTCGCCTTCGACCTGCGATGGCCGCGACAGCGGATGCGCTTCCGGCCCGGTGATGCCCTGGGCCATCAATTTGCGTTGCAGGTGATAGACCAGCTCGCCGTTTTCCGCGTGCACGGTCGGCACCGCGCCGAGTTCCAGGCACCGCTCGAAGCTCGCCACCAGCGTG
Source organism: Pseudomonas sp. GW823-FHT04A03 (assembly GCF_058796615.1). NCBI lineage: Bacteria > Pseudomonadati > Pseudomonadota > Gammaproteobacteria > Pseudomonadales > Pseudomonadaceae > Pseudomonas > Pseudomonas sp. GW823-FHT04A03. The sequence goes on along the minus strand of NZ_JBXAIV010000001.1, from coordinate 1,309,250 downwards.
TCGTCGGCGGCCATGATTGCGTTTTTGTAGGCCATGAAATGCTTGAAGCTGTTGATCCCGTGATGGCTGACCAACTCGGCCATTTCCTCACGCACCTGCTCGCTCCACCAGGTGATCGCGACGTGGAAGCCATAGTCCGACGCGGATTTCTCCGCCCAGCCACGCCACTGGTGAAAGGCTTCAAGCAGCGACTGCTGCGGATTGGGAATCACGAAATCGATGATCGAGGTGGTGCCGCCGGCCAGGCCTGCAGCGGTGCCGCTGTAGAAGTCTTCGCTGGCCACGGTGCCCATGAACGGGAGTTGCATGTGGGTGTGCGGATCGATGCCGCCGGGCATCAGGTACTGGCCGCTGCCGTCGAGCACTTTGGCGCCGGCGGGAACATCCAGGTTTTCACCAATGGCTTTGATCACGCCGTCAGCGCAATAGACATCGGCGCGGTAACTTTCATCATGGGTAACAACGGTAGCGCCACGGATCAACAGAGACATTCCGAGTTCCTCGCAGGCATGACCGACTTGTGCCGGTTCTAGTGTTTTATTGTTTGCAGCGCCAAATGCGTAATCTTGTCAGCGCTGTCAGGAATAGACGCTAGTCGCAGTTCTGCAATTGATCAAGATTATTTTTTATAAGCTTATGACTGTTTTAAAGCATTGATAAATAACGATAAAAATACGAAATCACCAAAATGGTGAGGCGCTTCACCATTTTGACGCACTTGACAGGTTGGAAATATGAGCAAGATTTCCTATGTGAAATCAGCCGCTTGAAGTTGAGCTGCGGGTGATGCGTTCTGAAGAAAAATAATGCAGTGCACCAGATTGAGTCCTGACAGTTCGGACAACTTGCCTGGCATTTAGCCTGAGTGTTCAGTCAAGTTTTCGCGGCCTCACAAGGTGAATAATTAAAACTGATAAACATCAGTAAGTTGCAGGAAATAGAAAGCACGGCCCGATGCGAAAGCGGGGCACCCGGCACGTTTATTGATGCCGCCGCTGACACCATGGCCGGTGCATGAAAGTTGTCAGTTCCTCCGGCCATCGTCCGGCTCGCACCTGCGTGTGCAGCCGCCTGATGAGCAAAAAAATAATCAGAAGAACAGTGGAGCGGCCATGCAACAGAACAGATCGCAAGTGACCGAGCGCGACGGCTTGTTCGAACTCGAAGCCGGCAGCGACGTCCTCGACAGTCCCCGTTACAACCACGACATGGCACCGACCAAGGTGCGCGAACGAACCTGGAACAAATGGCACATCACCGCGCTGTGGGTCGGCATGTCGATCTGCGTGCCGACCTACACCCTCGGCGGCGTACTCACCGCGTATTTCGGCCTGAGCGTCGGCGAGGCCTTGCTGGCGATTCTGTTTGCCAACGTCATCGTCCTGATTCCCCTTACGCTCAACGCGTTTCCCGGCACCAAATACGGGATTCCGTTTCCGGTGCTGCTGCGCTCGTCGTTCGGGATTCTCGGCTCCAACGTGCCGTGCCTGATCCGGGCGCTGGTGGCGTGCGGCTGGTTCGGCATCCAGACCATGTTCGGCGGGTTGGCGATTCACCTGTTTCTCGGCTCGGTGTTCGACGGCTGGAAATCCCTCGGCGGGACGGGGGAGGTGATCGGTTTCATGATCTTCTGGGCGCTCAACCTGTGGGTGGTGATCCGTGGTGCCGAGTCGATCAAATGGCTGGAGACCCTGTCGGCGCCGCTGCTGGTGGCGGTCGGCATCGGGTTGCTGGTGTGGGCCATGCCCAATGTGTCGATGACTGAATTGCTGGCGATTCCGCCGAAGCGTCCCGAGGGCGCGAGCGTGGTCAGTTACTTCGCCGCCGGGCTGACGGCTATGGTCGGTTTCTGGGCCACGTTGTCGCTGAACATTCCTGACTTCAGCCGGTATGCCCGCAGTCAAAAAGATCAGATCCTCGGGCAAATCTTCGGCCTGCCGCTGACCATGTTCCTGTTCGCCGCACTGGGCGTGGTGATGACCGCCGCCTCGGTGAAACTAGTGGGCGTCAGCGTCTCCGATCCGGTGACTCTGATCGGCCATATCCAGAGCCCGGTGTGGGTCGCGGTGGCCATGGCACTGATCATCATCGCCACGCTGTCGACCAACACCGCCGCGAACATCGTCTCGCCGACCAACGACTTCCAGAACATCGCGCCCAAGGTGATCAACCGCACCAAAGCGGTGATCCTCACCGGGTTTGTTGGTCTGGCGCTGATGGGCCATGAATTGCTGAAAAAGCTTGGGCTGATCGTCTCCGATGTCAGCCTGGAAACCGTGTATTCGAACTGGTTGCTGGGCTATTCCAGCCTGCTCGGACCGATCGCCGGGATCATGGTGGTGGACTATTTCCTGATCAAGAAACAGCAACTGGACCTGGCCGGCCTGTACCGCGACGACGTGTACCCGGCATGGAACTGGGCCGGGTTCATCGCCTTCGGCGTGCCGGTGGTGCTGACCCTGCTGTCGCTGGGCAGCAGCGCGTTCAGCTGGTTCTACAGCTACGGCTGGTTCACCGGCTCGGCGCTGGGCGGGTTGATCTATTACGGGTTGTGCGCGATGCGTGCACAGCCTTCTGCCGTGAAATCACCGGTGTGATAACTGGCCTCTTCGTCGGATCGCCGCCCGGAGCAAGCTCGCTCCCACAGGAGTGTGCATGTCAAATGTGGGAGCGAGCTTGCTCGCGATGGCGTCCGGATAGTCACCGCAGCAATATCCATAAGAAAACTGCCTGAGGAGATCCCCATGAACGCAGCCGTAGACGTTCTGCAATCGACCCATCAGCACATCAACCGCGACCGCTTGTGGGCGTCGCTCATGGAACTGGCCCAACTCGGCGCCACGGTCAAGGGCGGGGTCTGTCGCCTGGCCCTGACCGACCTCGACCGCCAGGCCCGCGACCTGTTCGTGCAGTGGTGCAAGGACGCCGGTTGCAGCGTCACGGTCGATGAAGTCGGCAACATCTTCGCCCGTCGCCCCGGCCGCAACCCGAACCTGCCGCCGGTGATGACCGGCAGCCACATCGACACCCAGCCCACCGGCGGCAAGTTCGACGGCTGCTTCGGCGTGCTGGCCGGGGTCGAAGTGTTGCGCACCCTCAATGACCTCGGCGTGGAAACCGAGGCGCCGCTGGAAGTGGTGGTCTGGACCAACGAAGAAGGCTCGCGCTTCGCCCCGTGCATGATGGGCTCCGGCGTGTTCGCCGAAAAATTCACCCTCGAAGAAACTCTGGCCAAGGTCGATGCCGACGGCGTAACCGTCAGTGAAGCACTGAACGCCATCGGCTACGCCGGGCCGCGCAAGGTGAGCGGGCACAAGGTCGGCGCCTATTTCGAAGCACACATCGAGCAAGGCCCGATCCTTGAGGACGAACAGAAAACCATCGGCGTGGTACTCGGTGCTCTGGGGCAGAAGTGGTTCGACCTGAAACTGCGCGGCGTCGAAGCCCACGCCGGCCCGACTCCGATGCACCTGCGCAAGGACGCCCTGGTCGGTGCGTCGGTGATCGTCGGTGCAGTCAATCGCGCCGCCCTCGGTCATCAACCCCACGCCTGCGGCACCGTCGGTTGCCTGCAAGCCTATCCGGGTTCGCGCAACGTCATCCCCGGTGAAGTGCGCATGACCCTCGACTTCCGCCACCTGGAGCCGGCACGCCTCGACTCGATGATCGCCGAGGTCAAGCAAGTCATCGAAGCGACCTGCGAAGAACACGGCCTGACCTATGAACTGACCCCGACCGCCGACTTCCCGCCGCTGTACTTCGAAAAGGGCTGCGTCGAAGCGGTACGCGGTGCTGCCAAAGGTCTGGGCCTGTCGCACATGGACATCGTCAGCGGCGCCGGCCACGACGCGATTTTCCTCGCCGAACTGGGCCCGGCCGGGATGATCTTCGTGCCGTGCGAAGGCGGTATCAGCCACAACGAAATCGAAAACGCCGCGCCGGACGATCTGGCGGCCGGGTGTGCGGTGTTGTTGCGGGCGATGCTGGCGGCTTCGGCGGCGGTGGCCGGAGGACAACGGGCAGCCTGATGTTCATTAATCGTTCATGAAAATGTGCGACGTTGCCGCCCCTGAAAAGGAAGTCAGGACGCGCAATGTCGCCCATCAAAGTCATCACCTCAGGCTCGGCGTATCTGGACATCGATGCCTACGCCTGCTGCATCGCCTATGCAGAGTTGCTCAACTTGCAAGGCATTCCCGCCCGCGCCGTCAGCAGCGCAAGACCCAACGCCAGCGTTTCGAAAACCGTGCTCGGCTGGGGCGCGGCGCTGGACGATTACCGCCCGACATCCAACGATGAGTTCGTGCTGGTCGACGTCTCCGACTACCACCATTTTGACCCAATGGTCGCGCTTGATCGGGTGGTAGAAGTCATCGACCATCACCCAGGCTTCGAACACCATTGGGCACAGACACTCGGATCTGCCGCCGATATCCGTCCGATCGGGGCGGCGGCGACGCAGATTTTCCAGCGCTGGAAAGCCGCAGGATTGCTGTCGAGGATCAGCGAACAAAGCGCCGCGCTGCTGGCCACGGCGATTCTGGACAACACGCTGAATTTCACCGGACAGATGACCACAGCGGCAGACATTGATGCCTACACCGAGCTCGCACCCCACGGAAAACTCACGGCGGACTGGCCCGAGCAATATTTCCTAGAATGCCAGACCGCCATCGAATCAGACATCTGCGCCGCATTGGCCGCAGACTTGAAACGGATGAAACCCGACAGCCTTCTGCCGCAGGTCTTCGCTCAAATGACGGTATGGGATGCCGATGCCTTGCTCGAAAGGCATCGCTCGACAATCAACGACTGGATGGCCGGGCAGGGCGATGATTGGCTGTTGAACCTCATCAGCATTCGCGACCAAAAAAGCTGTCTGCTGGCCAAACCCTTGGTCTCCCAACAGAAGCTGAGCCATTTGTTATCACTCGGCTGGCACGCTGGAATCGCCGTTCTAGAGCCTTCAATGCTGCGCAAGGAACTGCTGAAGCTTTCTTTACAAGCCCCACGTCACAAACCCGAAAGCTGAATCGTCATCCCGTTGAATCCCTTAAACACGGAGCAACGCGATGTCGTTCAACACCCAAGCCGTCAACCTGCAACAAGCCATGCCGCAAGTGTTCGAGCGCCTGACCCAGGTGCATGTCAGCCTCAACGACCATGACTTGCCGCCGTCGCTGCGGCACCTGATTCACCTGCGTGCCTCGCAGATCAACCAGTGCGGTTTCTGCGTGAAGATGCATACCCGCGAGGCGCGCGAAGCCAATGAGAGCAACGAGCGTCTCGACCGCTTGATCGTCTGGCGCCACGTCAACGATTTCTCCGCCGCCGAACAAGCGGCGCTGGCCTGGACTGAAGCCCTGACGGTGCTCGATCCGCACGCCGACTACGCGCCGTTGCGCGGCGCCCTGCGCGAGCATTTCAATGACGCGCAGATCGCTGCCTTGACGGCGGAAATCGGCATGATCAACCTGTGGAACCGTTTGCAGGTGTCGAGGCACTGATCGATGAACTTTGCTGAAAAAACCGTCGCTGTGTTCGAACAGCGACGACCCTTTCTGCTGGGGCTGGCGTATCGCATTCTCGGTTCCCGTGCGGAAGCCGAGGATGCGGTGCAAGAGCTGTTCATCAAATGGCTGGAGGCCGATCAGGCCTCCATCGTCACACCGGCCGCATGGCTGACGACGGCCTGCACTCGGCACTGCATCGACCTGTTGCGCTCGGCGCACAAGTCCCGTGTCGATTACATCGGCACCTGGTTGCCGGAACCGATTCACACCACTCACCACCAGTCGCCTGAACACATGCATGAACTCGCCGCGTCGCTGTCCACCGCGTTCCTGCTGATGCTCGAACGGCTGACGCCCAAGGAGCGGGCGGCGTACCTGCTGCACGACATCTTCGATTTCGATTATCCGCAGGTCGCTGAAACCCTCGGGATTCAGGAAGCGGCGTGCCGCAAACTGGTGTCACGGGCCAAGGCGAGCATCGGCGGCGAGCAGATCCGTTTTCAGCCGGAGCCGGCGCGCCAGTCGCAGCTGCTGGACGCCTTTCATTCGGCCATCGCCAGCGGCTCGACCAGTGCACTCAGTGCGTTGCTGAGCGAAGACGTCGAACTCTGCGCCGACAGCGGCGGCAAGGCGTCGGCGATCCGCGAAACCTTGCTCGGCCAGAAGAGTGTGCTGGATTTCATCGGCCAATCGCTGCACACCTACTGGCAAGCGCAGGAGTGGCTGCCGGTCGAGATCAATGGCGCGAAGGGAGTGGTCATCAAGGCTGACGGGCTCGTCACCGCCTCGATGACATTCGGGTTCGATGGCGCAGGGCAGGTGAACCGGATCTTCATCATGCGTAACCCTGACAAGCTGGCAGGGTTGCAGTCTTCGGCCAATATCCTGTAGCCGGGCACCTGCGGGAGCGAGCCGCTCCCACAGTTTTTTGTACCGGCCGGGGAAGGGTTATTCCTTGATCGCCGAACCCTTGCGACGGTTACTGCCGTTCGGGTTGCCAACGTCCAGCAACCGTCTTTCCACCAGCACATTCTCGAGCGCCTGGCGTTCGGCCGGCGCCATCTCGTGCTCGCGCTTTTTCAGCTCCAGCAGGATGGGGCTGGACCAGGTGCGATAGGTCTGTTCGATGAGGCGGTTGGATGTCATCAGTCTCTCCTTGATCAAGAGCCCGGTGTAACTGGCAGGGGCTCAATCCGATGAGGTACTAACGTTAGTCGACAAAAGCGCAAGTCGCTAATGCCGCCGACGGGAGCTGACGAGGCGAATCGTCGCACCGTCGCTCCCACCGGTCATCCATCAATCGTCGACCTTCATCATCGTCTGCACACCCTCCCAGGCCTCGGCCCGTATCCGCTCGATATCCAGCCCCGGAATCACCCCGTTGTCGACGACGATCCGCCCACCCACCAGGCTGTATTTCACGGCGATCGGCTCACCCGCGACGACCGGTGCGACGGCGCTGTCGTGGAAACCATAGAACCGAGGATGGTCAAGGCTGTAGATCACCAAATCCGCTGCCTGGCCGATTTCCAGTGTGCCGACCGCGCCGAGGCCGAGCACTTGCGCGCCGCCGGCGGTGCCCCAGTGAATGACGTCTTCGGCGGTGGTGGCCGAGGCGCCTTGTTCGGCGCGGTGGATCAGCCAGGCGGTGTTTGCTTCGCCGACCATGCTTCCGGATTCGTTGGAGGCCACGCCATCGACGCCGAGGGAGATCGGCACGCCGGCCTCATACATTTGCGGGATCGGCGCGACGCCGCTGCCCAGCCGGGCGTTGCTCACTGGGCAGTGGGAGACGCCGGTACCGGTCTGGGCGAGCATGCGGATTTCCCCCGGTTGCAAGTGCACGGCGTGGGCGAACCAGACGTCCGGGCCGAGCCATTCGTGTTCGGCGACGAATTCCACCGGCAGGCAGTTGTACTTGTCGCGGCAGAAATTCACGTAGTTCTCGGTTTCAGACAGGTGCGTGTGCAAGCGCAGTCCCATGCCTCGGGCAGTGTGCGCCAGTTCGCGCAGCAGCGTTGGCGGCAGCGAGAAGGTCGGTGTGGTCGGCGCCACGACCACCCGGCGCAGGGCATCCGGGGTGTCCTGGTGGTAGCGCGATTTCAGCCGTTCGATATCGCCGACCATTTGCTCCAGGGACTCCGGTTGCAGCGCGGTTTTCGAGAAGCCCGGATGCGCGCTGGCCGACTCCAGTGCACCGCCACGGCAGAGCACGAAACGCAGGCCGAATTCCTCGGCAAGGTCGAACAGCAGGTCGCCGGTCTCGGTGCTGCCGTGGGCGTGGTAGAGGTAGTGGTGATCGGCACAGGTGGTGACGCCGGACAGCAGCAGTTCGACCATTCCCAACCGTGCGGCGATCCGCGCCAGTTGTGGGGTGAAGCGGTTCAGGCGCGGATAGGGCACGCTCGCCAGCCAGCCTTGCAGGTCCTGATTCAAGCCTTCGGGCACGGCTTTGAGCAGGTTCTGGAACAGGTGATGGTGGGTGTTGATCCAGCCCGGATAGACCACTGAATTTCGTGCGTCGATCACTCGCTCACCGGGTTGCGGCTCAAGGTTGGCGGCCATTTCCGCGATCCGGCCGTTGACCACGCGGATGTCCACGGCGCCGGCCCGGGCACGGGGGCCGCGCAGGCCGGTCATCACCGCCACCGGGTGCTTGATCAGGATGGTTTGAAGTTGAGTCATGGGCAGCTCCAGTCAGAGGATGTGCGAGGCGGATTTGCCGGGTGTGGTTTCTGGCACGCTGACGCCATTGAGCGCTGCGTTGAGCAGCACCGACACCAGGCAGGCGATGACCACGCTGCTGTGCAGGAACGGCTGTGACCACTCGGGCAGTTGTTTGAACAGGGTCGGGGCGAGCACCGGCACCAGGGCGGCGGCGATGGTGAAACCGACGATCAGCACGTTGTAGCGATTGCGCTCGTAATCGACCTTGGCCAGGGTCTGGATGCCCGCCGCCGCGACCACGCCGAACATCGCGATACCGGCACCGCCCAGCGCGGCGGTCGGCATCGAAGCGATGATCGCCCCGGCCTTCGGCACCAGCGCAATCGAGCACATCAGCAGACCGCTGATCGCCACCACCCAGCGGCTGCGCACGCCGGTCAGGATTACCAGCCCGACGTTCTCCATGAAGGCAATGAACGGGAACGCGGCGAACATTCCGGCGATGGTGCTGGCCAGGCCATTGGCGCGCAGACCGTTGATCACCTGCTTGTCTTCCACCGGTTTGTCGACGATGTCGCCGATGGCCACAAACAACCCCATGGACTCGACCATCTGCACGATCATCACCACCACCATGGTGGCGATGGGGATCAGGCTGAAAGTCGGCAGGCCGAAGTAGAACGGGTAGGGCACGGTCAGCCACGGCGCGTCCTCGACGCTGTGAAAGTTGCCCATGCCCAAGCCGTAAGCCAGACCGGCGCCCACCAGCATCCCCACCAGCACCGCCATGTTGCGCAGCAACGGGCTGCCATAACGGTTGACCAGCAGGATGGTCAGCAACACCACCACTGCCACGGCGAGAAATGCCGGCGCGCCGAAATTGCTCGCGTTGCGCCCGCCGCCGACCCATTCATAGGCAATCGGGAACAGCTGCAAACCGATCACCGTGACGATGCAGCCAGTCACCACCGGCGGGAAAAACCGTCGCAAGCGGCCCACGAACGGCGCGATGAGCATGGTGAAAATCCCCGCCCCGATCACCGCCCCGCAGACCCCGGCGAATCCCACCTCCGGGTTGCTGCCGATGGCGATCACCGGACCCACGCTGCTGAACGCCACGCCTTGCAGAATCGGTAGGCGCACGCCGAACTTCCAGAAACCGACGGTCTGCAACAGGGTGGCGATGCCCGAGCAGAACAGCGTGGTGCTGATCAGCACCACCGTGTCGGCGTGGGACATCTTCAGGGCACTGGCGACAATCAGCGGCACGGCGATGGCGCCGATGTACGAGACGGCCATGTGCTGCAGGCCGAGGGTGAGCATCTGTCGCACCGGCAGGACGCGGTCGACAGGGTGGACGGTGGAGGAGGAACTGGCTGACGACATGGGGAATCACCTCTAGCTGTTGTTATTCGGTACAGAGGGGTATTCGTTCTGTGTGCCCGGAACCGCCATCCACCGGCTCCGATGCCGGGTTTCAGCCGGCCAGGCAGGCGGCGAAGCCCTGGTTCAGCGCCGCCCGATCCAGGTCGCGGCCGATGAACACGATCTTGCTCGAGCGTGGCTCGCTGCCCCACGCGGTCGAGGCGCGGAACTCCACCAGGCTGTGCACGCCTTGCAGCACGTAGCGCTGGTCTTCGTTGGCCACCGCGAGCACGCCTTTCATGCGGTACAGGTTGTCCGCCTGAGCGCTGCGCAATTCGCTGATCCAGCGGTGGAACGCCATCAGGTTGACCGCACCGTCCACGGCGATGCCCACGGACGACACGCTCGGGTCGTGCTCGTGGTCGGGTTCTTCAGCGTGATGGTCATGGTCGTGGTGATCGTGATCGTGCTGATCCGCGCCAATTTCCATCAGCTTCTGCGTGCATTCGAAGGCGCCGATGCCGAGGATTTTCGACAGGTCGATTTGTGCATGGGTCGAGGTCACCAGATCTGCCGTGGCGTTCAGACCCCGGATCTTGCCGCGCAGGGTTTCCACCTCTTCAGTGCTGACCAGATCGACCTTGTTGATGACGATACGGTCGGCGCAGACGATCTGATCCACCGCCTGATTGTCGACGCCGTCCAGTTGCAGGTCTTCCAGGTGCTGGGCGATGTGCTTGGCATCGACCATGGTCACGATGGCGTCGAGTTCGACTTCCTCGGCGATCGGGTCGTTGATGAAAAAGCTCTGGGCCACCGGGTACGGGTCGGCGAGGCCGCTGGTTTCGATCAGGATGTGGTCGAGCCGCACCGGACGCGCCACCAGTTCGCGGACGATGCGCACCAGATCTTCGCGGACTTCAGCGGTGCAGCAGACGCAGCCGTTGACCATCTCGTAGATTTCTTCGGTCTCGGAACTGAGCACCAGATCGCCGTCGATGCCGACCTCGCCGAACTCGTTTTCGATCACTGCGATCTTGCGGCCGTGGTTCTCCTTGAGGATGTAATTGAGCAGGGTGGTTTTGCCGGCACCGAGGAACCCGGTGAGGATGGTGACCGGGATTTTGGTGTTCGGGGTCGGGGCGTTGAAGGGGGTGTTCATGTGAGGCTCCTTGGTGATGGACTGACCGGTGCAGATGAAGCTTTTTTGTGGGAGCGAGCTTGCTCGCGAAGGCGGTGTGTCAATTAGCGGTGATGGCGACTGATCCACCGCCATCGTCGGATCGCCGCCCGGACCAAGCTCGCTCCCACAGGGTTCTGTGTGTTCTCGCCATCGTCGGGCGACGCCGGCATCGAGGCCGAACAGGTCGAGGACGCGGCCGAGGCTGTGGTCGACCATTTGCGCCAGGCTGTCGGGGCGGGCGTAGAAGGCCGGCACCGGCGGGGCGATGATGCCGCCCATCTCGGTGACGGCGGTCATGTTGCGCAAGTGGGCGAGGGTCAGCGGTGTTTCGCGGGCCATCAGCACCAGGGTGCGGCGCTCCTTGAGGGTGACGTCGGCGGCGCGACCGATCAGCCCCGAAGACGTGCCGGTGGCGATCTCTGCCAGCGTGCGCATCGAACATGGCGCAACCACCATGCCCAGGCAACGGAACGAACCGCTGGCGATCCCGGCGGCGACGTCATCGGCGCGGTGGTAATGGCTGGCGAGGGCGGTGACGTCGGCCAGTTTGTAGTCGGTTTCGTGGGCCATGGTCAGCAGCGCAGCGCGGCTGATGACCAGATGGCTTTCGATGTTCAGCTCGGCCAGCAACTCCAGCAGGCGCACGCCGTAGATGAACCCGGACGCGCCGCTGATGCCGACCACCATCCGCTGGCGGTTCACGATGGCAGACCTTCAAGCAGTTGCCGCGCGCGTTCGAGCACATCCTGATCGAGCTGCGCCTTGATCCCGTCGAACCCCGAACCGCGCGTGGCATCCAGACCCATGCGCGACGTGGTGCCGTTGACCGAGGACGACGGGTCCAGCGGACTGCCGGGCAAACCGTCGATGGTGAAGATGTCGAGGTGTGGCTGGAAGTGTGTCGCCAGTGCCCACAGCACCTGGCTGTCGTCGGTGAGGTCGATATCGCTGTCCACCGCGATCACGGTTTTCAGGTACGGATCCCAGCCGAGCAAGGCCAGCATGATCTGCCGGGCCTCGCCGTCGCGGCTCTGGTCCAGCGCCACGTAGCAATGAAAATGGGTGCCGGAGTTCGGGTAATGCACGGCGGTGACGGCGGGGAAGCGCGCCTTGAGTTTCTCGCTCATTTCCGCTTCGCGAGGCAGCCGCGCCAGGGTCAGGTGTTCGGCGTAGCGCCCGCCCATCACGTCCACCAGCCACGCGTCCTTGCGCCGCAACAAGGTGTCGACGCGCAGCACGTTGTTGGTCGAGCGGTCCGAGGAATAGCCGCTGAATTCGCCGAACGGGCCTTCTTCGGCATAGGCCGTCGGGTCTATCGCGCCTTCAAGTACGAACTCGGCGTATGCCGGAACGCCGATGCCGTAGCGCGGGGTCTTGACCAGTTCCAGCGGAGCGCCGAACAGCCCGCCGGCCACCGCGCGTTCATCGCTGCCGTAGGACAGGCGTGCAGCGGCGGCGAGCATGAACAGCGGATGCGCGCCGACCACCATGGCCACGCGCAATTCTTCGCCGCGTTCGCGGGCGGTCTGCAACATCCGCCACAGGTGCCCGCGCGAGTGCAGGCTGGTGGCCAACGCCTGACGGGCGTGACGCATCGAGCGGTGGTAGCTCATGTTGGCGATGCCGGTCTGCGGGTCCTCGGCGATGATGATCGCGTTGGTGATGTACGGGCCGCGATCACTGTCGAAATGCTTGAGCATCGGCAGCAGCGCCAGGTCCAGGGTTTCGCCTTCGAAGACTTCGTCCAGCACCGGGCCGGTTTCGACGTAGCGTGGCGCGATTGGCTGGTTGGCGCGGGTCTGGAAGGTTTCGTGCAACTGCGCGGCGCTGACGCCGAACAGCCGGGCGATGCGCCGGCGAGAGGCGAACAGATTGGTCGCCACCGGCACGCCGAGGTTGCCGACGTTTTCGCAGATCAGCAGCGGATCGCGGCTCTGAGTGGCGAGGGCATCGACCAGGGCGGTGACGTCCTGATCGGCAGAAAGGGGTTGGGTGATCGTCAGCACATCGTCCGGGTACTGGCGGCGATAGGCGTCGATGAATACGTGAAAATCCTGAGAGTCGCCGAGCGTCGAACGGGTCATGGTTTCACCTCGTAAAAAGCAGGCGCGCAGGGGTGAGGCTGGCGTTCGATCGACAAGCCGTTGGCCTGCCGGTCGAGCGAACGCCGGGTCATCTTCGCGCCTGTAAAGTCGCTGTGTGGCTGGGTTGAAGCCGGGTCAGACCCTGTTTAGAGGTAGGTCGTGGTCAGACGAATGTCCGCCTCGGCCAGATCCTTGGGCGGCGGGGTCGGTTCGATCCCGCACAACCGGGCGATGTTGTTGCCCAGGTAATCCTCAAGGTGATCCTCGTCAATCCCCAGGCCCTGCGGCGCCGGCGAGCACAGCACTTCCAGCTCGCGCAGCCACATGCCCGGTTCGTTCGGCGGCGAGTCGGTGCCGAACACGATCTTGTTGCGCGGCAGCTCCTTGGCGAACTCGACGATCCGCGACTGGAAGCACCAGCCGGATTCGCAGTACACGTTCGGCGTGTCCATCGCCATCCAGAACGCCTCGAACGAGTAGTTGCCACCGGTCTGGATGCCGAAGTGACCGATGATGAAATTGACCATCGGGAACTCGCGGATGATCGGGTAGAACATCGTCGGAATGGTGTACGGGCCGTCTCCGGTGTGGATCAGCACCACGATGTTGTACTTGGCGCAGACCTTCATCGCCGGGCGCAACCAGTCGAGTGCGCGATCCGGGCGATAGCCGTGCATGTTGGCGTGCAGCTTGAGCATCTTGAAGCCGTATTCCTTGATGTGGAATTCCAGCTCTGCCGCGCCGTTTTCCGGTCCCCAGCGCGGGTTGAAGTTGAAGTTGCCGATGAAGCGGTCCGGGTACTTCACGCACAGTTCGGCGACGTACGACATGTAGTCACGCACGCCCTCGCGGCCCCGGCGGTTGCCATCGCGATAACCGGTGTTGCCCGGTGGCGGCTGGATGAAACCCATGTCGATCCGGCGCGGCTTGCCGTTGATCATGTACGGGCCGTCCATCAACTTGAGCATGCGCTCGCCAGTGAACGGTTCGCCGGTGTGGCGCCAGGCCTCGTCGACCAGGTTGGTGGGGTGCAGATGGGTGTCGATGATCATCGGTTCAGCTCCTGGCCAGTTGGGTGGTGACGGGGCGCTTGAGTTGCGCCTCTGCTTCGGAAACGGAACGCGGCGGCGGGGACGGCTCGAGGCCGATCATCCGTGCGGTGTTGTTGCCCAGGTAGTCTTCGAGGGTGTCCTCATCGAGGTTCAGGCCCTGCGGCGGCTCATGGCAGAGCACTTCGAGCAGGCGCAGCCACATGCCCGGTTCGTTCGGCGGGGTGTCGGTGCCGAACAGGATCTTGTGGGTCGGCAGGACCTTGGCGAACTCGACGATCCGCGATTGCAGGCACCAGCCAGACTCGCAATAGACGTTGGGTAACTCCATCGCCCACTGCATCGGTTCGAACACGTAGACGCCGCCGGTCTGCACACCGAAGTGGGCCATGATGAAATCGACGTTGGGGAATTCCTTGATCATCGGCACCCATTCCGACGGGATGCTGTAAGGCCCGTCGCCGGTGTGCAGCTTGACCGGAATGCCCAGCTCGGCGCATTTCTCGAAGGCCGGGCGCACCCAGTCCAGCGCACGGTCGGGACGGTAGGCATGCATGTTGGCCTGCATCTGCACCATCTTGAAACCGTGCTCTTTCACGTAACGCTCGATCGCCTCGACGCCGTTTTCCACGCCGCAGCGCGGGTTGTAGACGAAGCAGCCAATGAAACGGTCCGGGTAGGTCTGGACCATTTTCAGGGTGTAGGCCATGTAGGCGTCGATGGATTCGCGGCCCGACAGCTCGCCGTCGGTCCAGGTGTAGATGGTGTTGCCCTGCGGCGGCTGGATGAAGGCTTTGTCGATGCGGCGAGGCTTGCCGTTGACCATATACGGGCCATCCATCATCTCCAGCAGACGCTCGCCGGTGAACGGGTCACCGTCATGCCTCCAGGCGAGGTCCACGAGATCCGTGGGATAGCAGCTGATATCGATGATCATTGAAGTCGATCTCCTGATAGCGGGGAAGGGAGCCTTGCGGCTCACAGCATCCACGTCCCGGGCAATCGGCCGTTTCTATGCGCAGCACTCGCGCATTCCCTCGCCTGTTCGCATCCGGCCCGGGTGGGTGGTTGCTTGAGGCGAGTATTGGAAGGCGGGGGAGGGTTCGTACAATATTAATTAGGTGGGGTGGTGATACTTGTTCGATATGGGCTTGCCAGCGATGGCGTCAGTGAAGTGTTTGCATGGCCAACTGCTTGATCACTTCAACAACAGGTGCCACCCGCTCAGCCTGCCCATGCGGCCACACCGCGTAGAGGTTGTAATGCGCCGCAATCTGCGCCTCGTTCAACGCCACCAGCCGCCCGCTGCGCAACGCGTCGGCAGCCAGTAATCCACGCACCAGTCCTGCGCCGACACCCGTCTCGGCAGCCGCGATGAGATTCGCCGCGTTATCAAAAACGACGCGAGCAGCAGGCTCAACCGCCGGCATGCCCGCCGCATCCAGCCATGGAATCCACGACCGCCGCGTATACCCCAACAGCGGCAGTTCAAGAATCTGCGCCGGGCTCAACGGCAGCTGCAATCCATGCCGTTCCAGCAGCGCCGGGGACGCCACCGCCAGCACCCGATCCCCGCAGATCTGCGTCATCTCGCAATCGTCCCAATCGCCATAGCCATAGCGCAGCGACAGGTCCACTCGTTCGAACGTGCTGCGATCACTGCGCGGCATCGACAGGATTGTCACTTCGTAATCCGGCAAGCCGTCGAGCAATTGCGGCAGACGCGGATTGAGCCAGCTCTGCGCCAGTTCGCTGTCCACATCCAGGGTCAGGCGCTGGGCCACGCTGCGGTTCTTCACCGAGGACAACGCCCGGTCAATCTGCGCCAGACCATCCGACAGCACGCTGGCAAACAGCTGCCCGGCATCGGTCAGGTTGCTGCCGCCGCCTTCGCGCACGAACAGCGGCTGGCCGATGAAGTCTTCCAGGGCGCGGATCTGCTGGCTGATCGCGCTGTGGGTCAGGTCGAGCTTGCGCGCGGCGCTGGAGAAACTGCCGCTGCGCGCTGCGTGAATGAACGCGCTCATGGACTGCACCGACGGGTATCGCTTGTACATGTTGTTAGTCCTGCTTACACCGGTTGGCAGAAATCGTCGCTGGCCGCGCGTTGCCGGGGGTTCCAATAATCGGTCACCAGGCCCGCACAAAGACGGGCCGCTCTTTTGGAGCCTGACAATGATTGCATTCACGGTTAACGGCGAACGACGCGAGCTGGATGAGGCGTCCCCCTCCATGCCCTTGTTATGGGTGTTGCGTGATCAGTTGAAACTCACCGGCACCAAGTTCGGCTGCGGCATGGGCCTGTGCGGTGCCTGCACCGTGCACCTGAACGGCGTCGCGGTGCGTTCCTGCCAGTTGCCGCTGGCCGCCGTCGCGGGCCATAGCATCACCACCATCGAGGGCCTGTCGCCCAGCGAAAACCATCCGCTGCAACTGGCCTGGGTCGCCGAAGATGTGCCGCAATGCGGCTACTGTCAATCCGGGCAGATCATGTCCGCGGCCGCGCTGCTCAGCACCGGCGCGCCGGTCAACGACGACTCGATCCGCAAGGCGATGTCCGGGAATATCTGCCGCTGCGGCACTTACGGGCGCATCAACAAGGCGATCAAACGTGCGGCGAATGCGCCGAAGGAGGCGTGATGAGCCTCATCGGCGGAACCCTTCATGAACCCTCGCGCCGGGTGTTTCTCAAGCAGGCGGTGACAGTGGCGTCTGGTCTGGCGATTGCGCTGTACCTGCCTTCCGGTGTGGCGGCGACTGAGCCGAAAACCTTGATCACTGAATTCGAACCCAACGCCTGGGTGCGCGTGCTGCCCGACGGCACGGTGAAACTGGTGGTGCACAAGCACGATTCCGGCACCGGAACCCAAACCGCGCTGGCCGCATGTGTGGCCGAGGAACTGGATGTGAACCCGATGACCGTGCAGGTCATCACCCCCGAAGATCCGTTCTTCGAAACCTACATTCATCCGGTCTGGAAAGTCTTCTCCACGGGCGGCAGCACCAGCGTTTCTCTGGAGTACGATCGCCTGCGCATGGCCGGCGCCACGGCACGCGCGCTACTCATCAGCGCGGCGGCGCAGCAGTGGAAAGTCAGCCCCGACAGTTGCTCCACCGAAGAAGGCCGGGTCGTGCATGCGTCGAGCAAGCGCAGCCTCGGCTACGGCGAACTGGCCGGCGCGGCGGCGCATCTGCCGGCGCCGGCCAACGTCACGCTGAAGGATCCGGCGCAGTTCAAGTACATCGGCAAATTGCGCCACAAACGCGATGCGGCGGCCAAGGTTTGCGGGCGCTTCAAGTACAGCATCGACGTGCAGTTGCCGGGGATGCTGGTGGCAGTGATTCAGCGCGCACCTGTAGTGGGCGCGAAGGTTGTCGCGGTGGATTCGGCGGCAGCTTTGCTGGTGCCAGGCGTGCGCAAGGTAATCGCGGTTCCGGGCCGCCCGGACGTGCTCGGCGGCAACCTCGAAGGCGTCGCGGTACTGGCCGAAACGTTCTGGGCTGCGCAGCAGGGACGCCAGTTGCTGGAGATCAAATGGAGCGACTCGCCGCTGGCCGGCTTCGACAGCGCCGAGCTGAGCAAAGCGCAGATCGCAGCGATCAGCGACCCGGCAACGCAAACCGTCAAAGCCATGGCCCAGGGCGATGTCGCCGGACAATGGCCGGGCGCGGCGAAGCTGCTCGAAGCCGATTACACGATGCCTTACAAGGTGCAAAACCCGCTGGAGCCGATCTGCATCACCGCGCAGGTCAAGGACAAGGCGATCACCTACTGGGGCGGCGTGCAGGTGCCGTCGTCGGCACTGGAAGCGGCGCAGACCGTGTGCGGCATCGCCAAGGACAAGGTCACCATCCATGAGCTGGTGTCCGGCGGCAGCTTCGGTGCGCGGGAAGCCAAATACTGGTTGTTCGAAGTGGCGTATCTGGCGCAGAAGACCGGCGTGCCGGTGAAACTGCTCAACAGCCGCGAAGACGAAATGCACGCGCTGTTCAATCACCCGGCCACCCTTCATCGGGCGAAAGGCGCACTGGATGCCCAAGGCAAACTCACCGCGCTGCAACTGCACGCGGTGTCACCGGCCTCGCCGGAACAGTGGGAGCCGGGCTATTTCGAGCGCCCGGATCACATGGACTACAGCACCACCGAAGCGATCACCGCGTGGGACTTTGCCTACCGTCCGCCGCACCTGGAACTGAACTGGGTCAAGCACGAAAGCAACGTGCCCAGCGGTTGGTATCGCTCGGTGAGTTTCATTCCCAACGTGTTCGCCGTGGAAAGCTTCATGGATGAACTGGCCCATGCGGCCGGTGAAGATCCGCTGGCATTCCGGCTGGCCAACATGCAGGAACGGCCTCGGCATGTGGCGGTGCTGAAGCAGGCCGCCGAACGCGCCGGTTGGGGCCAGAAGCTGCCGCCGGACACGGCGCTGGGGATCGCCACCAATCAGGGCTACACCAGTTTCATCGCCGTGGTGGCGCGAGTCGCGAAGGTGGACGGCAAGGCCCGGGTCGAGAAGCTGACGTGTGTGGTCGATTGCGGTCTGGCGGTGTCGCCGGGCGGGGTCGAGGAGCAGATTTACGGCGGTTTGATGTGGGGCCTCGGCCACGCGCTGTTCGACCGCCTCGACATCCAGCAGGGCAGGGTGGTGCAGAGCAATTTCCACGACTATCGCGTCACCCGCATGTCCGACATGCCGCCGGTGGACATCCTCGTACTCGATGGCCAGCCGGACAAACCGGGCGGCGTCGGGGAGCTGGGCAGCCCGTCGGTGGTTCCGGCGATTGCCAATGCGCTGTTCAGCCTGACCGGGGTGCGTCAGCGTTCCACGCCATTGAACCTGGGGTAAGCCGCCATGGACCTGCGTTTGCTGCGGTACTTCATGGCGCTGGCCGATGAGCTGCACTTCGGCCGCGCCGCCGAACGGCTGCACATCTGCCAGCCGCCGCTGAGCCAGCAGATCCGTTTGCTGGAGGAAGAACTCGGCACGCCGTTGTTCGAGCGCAGCCATCACCGGGTCGAGCTGACAGCGGCGGGGCAGATGCTCAAGGAACAAGCGCCGCTGGTGTTCGAACAACTCGAGCGGGCGCTGGACCTGACCCGCCAGACCGGGCGCGGGCAACTCGGTGAGCTGGAAATCGGCATGATCAGTTCGGTGATGGTCGGCGTGCTGCCCAAGGCACTGCACCTGTTTCGTGAACGCTATCCGCAGGTCACCTGGCGTTTGCATGAGATGACCCCGGCGGCGCAGGTCAAGGCGTTGAAGGAAAAACGCATCGACGCCTGCGTGTTCCGCGTCGGCTATGACGACCCGCAATTACGCAATGAACTGCTGATCCATGAGCCGATCCATGTGGTGATGCCGCAGGATCATCCGCTGGCCCGACGCGAGGTGCTGGCGCCCGCCGACCTGGCGCAGGAACCGTTTGTGGCGCTGGAATTGAAGCAGTCGCGGTTCGCCAATTTTCTCTATCAGTGCTGCATTCAGGCCGGGTTCACCCCGCAGATCCGCCAGCAGGTGATCGAGGTGCAGACCTTGCTCAGTCTGGTGCGTGCCGGGTTTGGCGTGGCGCTGTTACCCGCATCGATCGAGCAGTTGGCTCCCGCCGGACTGGTGTTCCGGCGCCTGACCCCGGCGCTGCCGCAAGTGCCGCTGTACGCGACGTATCGGGCCGACGATGCCTCGCCGGTGCTCAAGCTGTTTCTCGATACGCTGCGCGAACTGGTCGATCACAACTCTCGGTAATCAGGGGCAAAGTTGCCCGGCACGATCACAACGGCCTGCGGTCGTAAACTTCACATGCGCGAACTTGTGGAGAACCAATGAGCCGGGACGTCCTGACCACCGAAACCAATCGCCGTCAGTTGCAACAGATCATCGCCGGGCTGTCCGACGGGGTGATTCTGCTGGAACTCGACCAGACGATTCTCTGGGCCAACGAAGCCGCGCTGGCGATGCATGGCGTCAGCCGGATCGGCGAGCTGGGCAACAACGCCGGGGAATACGTCGAGCGCTTCAACCTGCGCTATCGCAACAACCACACGCTGACACCGGAGCAATACCCGATCAGCCGCGTGGCCGCCGGCGAAACCTTCAGCGACGTGCTGGTCGAAGTCACCCCGAACAGTGACGAGGAACGCACCTGGGTGCACAGCGTGCGCAGCATGGTGTTGACCGATCGCGACGGCGACATCGAGTCGCTGGTGCTGATCATGAGCGACGTCACCGATTGGGCCAACGCCGAACAGCGCTTCGAAAAAACCTTCAACGCCAACCCGGCGCCGGCGGTGATCTGCCGTCTCAGCGATTTGCGTTACATCAAGGTCAATCCGGGGTTTCTGGAGATGACCGGTTACACCCGAGATCAGGTGATCGGCGCCTCGACCTATGAGCTGGATATTCTCGAACAGGCCGAGCGCAAAGAGCTGGCGATCCAGCGCCTGCGCGATGTCGCGACCATTCCGCAGATGCAGGCTGAATTGCGCCTGCCGGACGGCGGCAGCAAGCAAGTGATCGTCGCCGGCCAGCCGCTGGTGCTCAACGACGAAGACTGCATGCTGTTTTCCTTCGTCGACATGGAGCTGCGGCACAAGGCCGAAGTTGCCCTGCGTCAGAGTGAGGAACGGTTCGCCAAGGCCTTTCGCCTGACGCCGGTGCCGATCCTGATTTGCAGCGCCGACGAGCAGCGGCTGATCGACGTCAATCAGGCCTTTCTCGATACCCTGGCTTACGAGAGCGACGAGGTGCTCGGCAAGACTGTCGCGCAACTGGACTTCATCGATGAATCGGCGGAACGCGCCCGTTTGCTGGCGGCGCTGGAGAAGACCGGCCGCGTTGATCGTGTCGATATGCGGATCCGCAGGAAGGACGCTGAATTGCTGGAGTGCGCGGTGTCCGCCGATACCGTCAACATCCAGGACGCGGTGTGCTATCTGCTGGTGCTGATGGACATCACCGAGCGCAAGCGCACCGAGCTTGAGCTGGTGGCGGCGATTGAAGAGGTGATGAAGGATGCGTCGTGGTTCAGCCGTACGCTGATTGAAAAACTGGCCAACGTGAAGAAGGTCAATTCGCCGCAATTGCCTAGCGTTTCGTTCACTGATCTGACGGCCCGCGAGCGTGATGTGCTGGGGCTGATTTGTGAGGGGCTGGCGGACAAGGAGATTGCTGCGCGGCTGAAGCTGGCGCCGAACACGGTGCGCAATCATGTGGCGACGGTGTATTCGAAGCTGGATGTTCACAGTCGCAGCGAGGCGATTGTCTGGGCGCGGGAGCGCGGGTTGTTTTCGGGGGGCGGTCGGGGGCAGCGGTAAGGTGCAAATGCACTAGTTCAGGGGGTGCAAATTCGGGTGTTTGATCGGGCGAGGTGTTTTTAGTCTGGTGAGGTGCGATGCATTTTTTTGGTGATCGTGTCTTTTTGGAACCTGCTAATGGATCAGCCCTTTATGAATGTGTTGTTGGTTGTTGAGTCTGGTTGTGTGGAGCTGGCGCGATGATTTATCTGGCGCAGTTGCGGGCTCGGCTTGAGCGTAGTTTTTCGCCGTTGGCTTGTGAGTGTGTGGTGGATGGGGATCACTCGCTTACTGTGAAGTTGTATGAGCCGGTTTCGGGGCGGGTGGATTTGGTGATTAGTGGGTTGAGTCTTGGTGCCTTGCGTACTCCGGAAGCGGTGGATGCCTTGATTGATGAATTGCGGTATGAGCTTCAGAGTAATTCCCTGCGTTCGCCCGGTTGAACTTGGCGGCCTCTGGGCCGACCAGGCTCTGGGGTGGTTTGGTGTGAATATCCGTTGCTGCGGTAACGGCTTCTTAGGGTTCCGCCCTTACGGCGGGTCACCTTTTCCAAACGCCGAAAAGGTAACCCAAAAGGCTTTACCCTGACGTACGGCCCTCGCTGTGGCTCGGGGTTCCTTCGCTCCGGGATTGATCCGGGGGCATCGCCTACGGTTTGCTTCGCTGCACCTCCTCTCGATGTGTTTGGCTTCGCCAAACGGTCGCTGCGCTCCCACCCCCGGATCAATCCCTCCACTCAGCCTGCCGACGGGCCCTCCGATCAAAAGCGGTACTCGAGCTAACGCTCATCGTTTTGAGTGGTGAGAATCGAAGAGCGGACTGCTTTTGCTTTGATCGTTCCCACGCGGAGCGTGGGAATGCAGCCCGGGACGCTCTGCGTCCCGATCTGACATTCACCTGTAGGTGATGGCTTGTCGGCGGTGGCCGACTCATCCCGAAAATCGACAGCAAATCCTGCCGGTTCGAGCCATTTCACTGGCACTTGCAGTCCACTGGTCTATAAGGAATGAGTGGTTCGGTTTCCATAACCGGGCGTTGTCCTGCTCGGCGACGGGAGTTTTCTTCCATTCATCGCGGGTCATCCTATGAACAATCCTGGGAAACGCGTGTGTTCTTCGTTGTTGTCGGCTGTCGGTCTGGTGTTGCTCAGTGGCTGCGCCAGTCCTCCACCCCCTCCGCCGGCAGCACCGCCTCCGCCACCTGAGCGGACTTGTCAGGTCATGGAAAATACCGAGGTCGCCGGTGATGCCTATGCCGACGGGCAAGTGACTCGACACATCACCAAGACCCGTTGCGTCACTCAATAAGCCGGGCGCCTGGGAAGGCGCGGGTCGAGTGGATTGTGCTGGTGGCCGATCTGGTCGGCACGGCGGTGTTTGCGATTGAAGGCGCGATTGCGGCGATGCGCAGTCAGCTCGATCTGCTCGGGGTGATGGTGATTGCCTTCATCGTCGCGCTCGGTGGCGGGGTGACGCGTGATCTGTTGATCGGTGCTACGCCGCCCAAGGCTGTGGCGGACTGGCGTTATCCGGCGCTGGCGTTTGCCATGGGCGGGGTGGCGTTTGTTTTTCATGAGCTGGTGCTGGGCTGGTCCGGTTCAACCTTGATCGTGCTGGATGCGGCGGGGTTGGCGTTGTTTGCCGTGGCCGGGGCGCAGAAGGCGTTGAATTTCGGGATCTCGCCGTTTGTGTCCATGCTGATGGGCACGATTACCGGGGTGGGTGGCGGTGTGCTGCGTGACATTGTGCTGGCGCGGGTGCCGGTGGTGTTGCAGGCGGATTTGTATGCCAGTTCGGCGTTTGTCGGGGCGGCGGTGTTGATTGTCGGGCGCAGGCTGGGTGTGCCGCCGGTGGCGGCTGCGTTGCTGGCGGGGGCGGCGTGTTTGTTGTTGCGGTTGTTGTCGGTGCATTTTGGCTGGCAGTTGCCGAAGGTGCTGGAGGCATGAAAAAGGCAGCCCGTGGGCTGCCTTTTGTTTTGCGTCAGAAGCGGATCAGGACAGGAAGCCGCCGTCCACGTTCAGCGATACGCCGGTGGTGTAGCTCGAGGCATCGCTCGCCAGGTACAGCACGGCGCCGGCCATTTCGCTTGGGTCGGCTACGCGCTTGAGCGGGATCTGCGTCAGCGCTTGCTTCAGGATCGCGTCGTTTTTCACCAGCGCCGAGGCGAATTTGGTGTCGGTCAGGCCCGGCAGCAGGGCGTTGCAGCGGATGCCGAATTGCGCGCATTCCTTGGCGAAGACTTTGGTCATGTTGATCACGGCGGCTTTGGTCACCGAGTAGATGCCCTGGAAGATCCCCGGCGAGATGCCGTTGATCGACGCCACGTTGATGATGCTGCCGCCGCCGTTTTCGCGCATCAGCTTGCCGGCTTCCACCGACATGAAGAAGTAGCCGCGAATGTTCACGTCGACGGTTTTCTGGAAGGCGCCGAGGTCGGTGTCCAGCACGTTGCAGAACTGCGGGTTGGTCGCGGCGTTGTTGACCAGGATGTCCAGGCGTCCGAACTGTTCCTTGATCCCGGCGAAGACCTGGCTGATCTGTTCCATTTCGCCGATGTGGCAGGCGACCGCTGTGGCCTTGCCGCCGGCGGCGATGATGGCGTCGGCCACGTGTTGGCAGCCTTCGAGTTTGCGGCTCGAGACGATGACGTGGGCACCTTGCTGGGCCAGCAGTTTGGCGATGGCTTCACCGATGCCGCGGCTGGCGCCGGAGACGAAAGCGATCTTGCCGTCGAGGTCGAACAACTGAGTCTTGGACATGGGATTCCCTTGTAGTAAGCCTTGTTATAACGCCGTCATCAGAGGCTGGATTTGGCAATGACCTGCAGGCTCATCTGCTCCAGCAGTTTGTTCATGTGAATGAACTGCGCGAAGCGCTTGTCCTGGGTCTGGCCATGGAAGAAGCGGTAGTAGATCTGCTGCACGATGCCGGCCAGGCGGAACAGGCCGTAGGTGTAGTAGAAGTCGAAATTGTCGATCTGGATGCCCGAACGCTCGGCGTAGTAGTCGACGAATTCGCGGCGGGTCAGCATGCCCGGGGCGTGGCTTGGCTGGCGGCGCATCAGTTGCACCGGTGCCGGGTCGTCGGCCTGGATCCAGTAGGCGAGGGTGTTGCCCAGGTCCATCAGCGGATCGCCGAGGGTGGTCAGTTCCCAGTCGAGCACGCCGATGATCTGCATCGGGTTGTTCGGGTCGAGGATGACGTTGTCGAAGCGGTAGTCGTTGTGGACGATGCTTGAGGTCGGGTGATCGGCCGGCATTTTGTCGTTGAGCCAGGCTTTGACCTGTTCCCAGTGCGGTGCGTCCGGGGTCAGGGCTTTTTCGTAGCGCTCGCTCCAGCCTTTGATCTGGCGGGCGACGTAGCCTTCAGGCTTGCCCAGGTCGCCGAGGCCGCAGGCGTTGTAATCGACCCGGTGCAGTTCGACGAAACGATCGATGAAGCTCTTGCACAGCGCCTCTGTTTTCGCCGAATCGAGCCCCAGTTCCGGCGGCAGGTCCGAGCGCAGGATGATCCCCTTGACCCGTTCCATCACGTAGAACTCGGCGCCGATCACCGAATCGTCGGTGCAGTGCACGTAGGCTTTCGGGCAATACGGGAAGCCGTCGCGCAACTGGTTGAGGATGCGGAATTCGCGACCCATGTCGTGGGCGGACTTGGCCTTGTGGCCGAACGGCGGACGGCGCAGGACGAATTCCTGGTCCGGGTATTCCAGCAGGTAGGTCAGGTTCGACGCGCCGCCGGGAAACTGGCTGATCTGCGGTGTGCCGGTCAGGCCCGGAATG
Source organism: Pseudomonas sp. GW823-FHT04A03 (assembly GCF_058796615.1). Lineage (NCBI taxonomy): Bacteria > Pseudomonadati > Pseudomonadota > Gammaproteobacteria > Pseudomonadales > Pseudomonadaceae > Pseudomonas > Pseudomonas sp. GW823-FHT04A03. The sequence goes on along the minus strand of NZ_JBXAIV010000001.1, from coordinate 1,284,317 downwards.
TGCGCTTTGAGGTACGGATCGATCAGGCTGGCATCGAGTTCTTCGCCAGAGCGGATACGGGTGGACTGGTCAGTAAGCGCCATGCTTATCCCTTCTGCTTATTTTGGAGGCCAGACATCATTGGCTAATCTAATGGCGCGCTCGGGTCGTCACAAGCGCGGTTCGGTCTTATAGGTTAGCGTGTTGGACGATAATCACCTTTGGGAATGTGCGCGGCGAGCCGCTGGCGACTAAGGTTTAGCGCGTATGCCTTGTTCACGAAGGAGCTTTGAAATGGGCTGCCCGCAAGTCTGTGCCAGCGCCACCCTGCAATGCAGTTTCGGCGCCGCACCGGCGGTGCTCAACGTGCTGCCGGTCAACCGCACGCTGACCGGCGGGATGCCGGCGGCGAACATCATGGATCATATTCCGCTGGTCAACGTCACCACGTTCGGCATGTGCATGAGCATGGCCAACCCGATGGTCGCCGCTGCCACGGCTGCGGCGCTGGGCGTGTTGACGCCGATGCCATGCATTCCGGCGACCGCCACGCCGTGGATCCCCGGCGGCGCGCCGACCCTGCTGCTGGGCGGGATGCCGGCGATCGATGCCAACAGCACGTTGATGTGCAACTGGGCGGGAGTGATCAAGATCGTGATGCCGGGGCAGATGCAGATGTTGATTCCCTGATTCTTGCATTGAGTGTGCTGGCCCCATCGCGGGCAAGCCCGCTCCCACAGGGGCTGCGTTGTGAATGCAATTGTGTAAACAACACCGACCACTGTGGGAGCGGGCTTGCCCGCGAAGAGGCCGGTTCATTCACTCGAAAAGCTTCAGGCCTGCTGCGGATCTGTCCACTTGCGAAACCACCAGCGCACCCGGGAAATCGGCTTGCCATCGGCATCCAGCGGCCGCCCGTCCTCGGCAAATCCTTGCTCCGGCTCCATCAGTTGCCCATTCAGATAACGCGCATCCAGCGCCGGTTTGCCGTTGGGATGAAAGCGCTGATAACGCCCCTCACGCACGCCATCGCGATAGAACTCGGCCTCGGCCACTTGCCCGTCGGGAAAGTAATTGAACGCCTCGCCATGCAACAAACCGCGCCGGTAGGTGGCCTTGCGCTGCAACCAGCCTTCGGGCGCGTAGAAACTGGCGATGCCTTGCAGCTTGTCACGCACGAACGGCATCTGCGCCGAGACCTTGCCATTGGGGTGATAGAGCAGGGACGTGCCTTGCAATTCGCCCTGGCTGTAATTCAGGTCCGCCTGTTTGCGCCCGTCGTCCTTGATGTTCAACGGGCCATCGAGTTGACCGTCCTGCAAGCGCCCCTTGAGCTGCTTGTCATCCTGCTGCAGATCCAGCGGTGTGATCGCCATGGCTTCTCCTTGTCAGTTGACCTGCACCAGACCGCCCTTGATGGTCAGCATGCCGCCGCCGTCCACGGTCTGTGAGGCCGCGCCCTTGTTGGTGAGGCTGATGCCGGCGTCGTTGGTCAGCGTCGTCCCGGCCTTGTTGTCCAGCGAAGTACCGGCCTGGTTGGTCATGGCGGTGCCGGCCTTCTGGGTGATCGAGGTGCTGGCCGAAGTCGCGAGATCCGCGCCGCTCTTGATCGTGAAACTGCCGCCGCTTTGCAGCGTCAGGGTGCCGCTGACCTTGATCGTCAGGTTGCCATCCACCGTCAGGCTGTAATCGCCGGTGACCTTGTCGGTGTAGTTGCCGCCGGTGCTGTGGTTCTGGTCGGCGCCGACCTTGACGGTGCGACTGTCCTTCACATCGAGGCTGTCGCTGCCGGTCTGGATGGTCACGCTGCGTTTGCCTTTCTCAAGCGTCACGGTCTCGTCGCCGTCCTTGACCGTGCGGGTGCGGGCGTTCTGCACCGTGAGGGTTTCGTCGTGGCCGACCGTGGCGGTGGTGTCGTTGAGCACGTTGATCTTCAGGTCTTTCTGCGCTTGCAGGAACACTTCCTCGGCGTCCTTCTTGTCCTCGAAACGTAGCTCGTTGAAACCACCGCCGCCCTTCGAAGATTGAGTCTTGATCCCCGACTGGGTCTGGTTGGCGGGCAAGGCATAGGGCAGGGCGTTGTCGCCGTTGTACACGCAACCGGTGACCAGCGGCCGATCCGGGTCGCCGTCGATGAAGGTCACGATGACCTCCTGACCGATGCGCGGCACGAACTGCATGCCGAAACCCTTGCCGCTCCACGGCAGCACCACGCGCACCCAGCAGGAACTGGTTTCGTCATTCTTGCCGTCGCGATCCCACGGGAACTGCAACTTGATCCGGCCGTATTCGTCGGTCCAGATTTCCTCGCCGGACTTGCCGACGACGATCGCTGTTTGCGGATGCATGCGTGGTTTTGGCGTAACACGTTGCGGACGAAACGGCGTGGCCTTTGGGATCGCTTCGAAGCGATTGCGATAGCTTTCATGACTGGCGTCGTGGGTCACCCGCGTGACGACCCAATCGATGTTCAGGCTTGTGTCTTCGTGGCCGTCGAGGGTGAACCAGTGACCTGGAATCAACCAGCGACAATCGCTCTCGCCGACGAAGCGTTTCTCCTCGCTGCGCAGCCCGTCGACCCGCTGCTTGGTCAATGCATCACCGCGCGCCTTGGCGTTGTAACCGCCGGGATGCTCATAGATCGAACGCGGCCCGGCCACGGCTTCGGCCTGACCATAGAGTGAAGTGGTCGGCGTGGTGAATTCGTAATCCGTCGCTTTGTACACCCCGGCCACCGCTTGCAAGCAGACCTGGCCTGAGCGGATGCCATGCAACTCACGCTCACCCATTTGCTGGCCCAGATACTTGACCTTCGGCCCGTTGGGTATCTGTACGAAAGCGTCGTTGCTGTCGCCCAGCACGAGCGTGTGCTTGCCGTCCTCGTGGGTGAAAAACCAGAAGATGCCTTCCTCTTCCAGCAGCCGCGAGACAAAAGCAAAATCGGTTTCCCCATACTGCACGCAGTACTCGCGTGGGGTGTAACTGCCGGTCAGCGACAACTTGAAGTCAGTGAAGCCGTGGGCCTTGAAAATCGTCGTGACGATGTCTGACGTGTCGAGGTTCTGGAACACGCGGTTGTTGCTGGCCAGGGTCAGCCACCAGAGCCACGGCCTTAGAACCAGCTGATAGCGTTCGGCGGTGGCATCGGCGGTGGCATCGGCGGGGAGCTGGCGGATTTCGGCGACCAGTGCGTCGAAGGGACGGAGTTGGGCGTCGTTGTGCAGGGTGGTGGTGACGTGGGTGGCGATGGCGCTGGTCAGGGTGAGGGAGGTGCCGTCGTTGAGGCCGTTGAGGATTTGTGAGCCCAACGTGTTGAGCGCTTCGTCGCCGGACAGCGACTCAGGGTAAAGCGCCGACAGCGAAGCAGCGGTGAGGGAGAGGGTGGTGTTGCTGTCGGTAGAACGGGACATGGAACTTCCTCAAGGGCAGTATCAAGTTGCACATTTTCCGACAGGTCCGTATCAGTATTACCAGTTGGCCATGGTTCGGATTGGAACGTTATTCAACGTGACGAGGAAATAGGTCGCATAGTGGTCGGGCGTGTAAAAAAGCCAGTCTCTTGCATATTCAAGTAATAACCTTCCACCTCCGGTGCCGCTGAACTCGACTAGAGTTGGAATTTGATTATTTGCATGTCCTGTTGCAGCGGCCTCGGAGTAACAAAGCCAGCAAAGTTTTATTTTTTTCTTGTTCATGGAGTTCGATTGATAGAGATTGCCGATCGAGCTTCTACTTGGATAGAGTGTTCTTATAAAGCCAATGTTTTGGACGGTTACATTGAAGCTGCCGACTCCGTGAGCGCTGCGTATGCCATGGAAGCCATATGAGGCCGACGCTCCCGGATTGCTGAAATCAATGTTTCCCACATGACCTGCGATGTCATCGTTGACCGCCTGGATGCGGGCGATAACCCCTCTTTCAATGTCTGAAAGTGCTGATGTTTCACGAGTGCCTGCGACGTCAGCCATCACGTTCTCCTTTATTTTTAGTGGTACCAGTTGCCGAGGTGAAATTCATATTTTTTAGGTAGTATGAAGTGATTCTGTTGTCCGGAATAATCGTATTCCAGAGTCATCGATGTTTGCGAAGTGTTGTGAATGATGCTGCTCATTGATTGTCTGAGCCCCTGTCCGATATAAGAAAGGTCGAACAGGCATATGTTTCCCTGGCGTTTTTCCTTCTCAAGACTTTTATCCATGATATCGATCAAATCGTCCAAAAGTGTTCCGTGGCCTTTGCGAGCCTCAAAACTCGGATATATAGTCTTGATATCTGCCTGAAACAAGACGCCGCCGATCATGACCCCGACGTCATAGCTGTCGTCAGTGGGAGCGATGCAAGTCAGATCCGTCTTTGACGGTCTGTTGGCTTCAAATAGCTTTGCAATAGTCACGAACTCACGACTTTTGGCATCACCCACGGGCTCTCCTACAATGGCGAGTGTTTTCTTCTCCGCTTCGGCACTGACAAGGACGCGGGCTATTATTGTCCCGTCAAACTTAACTTCGTGAGTGGCCATCTCTTTTTCTCCATCTGGATTTATGCGTTACCCCTTCACCCACTCCTAAAATCGTTTAATGCGCTGGCAAAGATGCGGATTTATTTGTTTGGTCGCAAGAGCAAATTCGCTTTTGTTATTGGTCAACATTAATGTGTTCCTCGGATGGAAAGTGCGAATGAGATCACTTGTAGTAGTTGGTTATAAAGTTGAAAGGTGCGGAAAGTTGTTTTGAGCGATCGATGGGCAGTCCGTGTGGGTACGTGTCAATGTTGCACAGGTAAGCCTTGAATTGGCCCTCCACATCTCGAGACCATGAGTCCCCGCGATTCAAGGTGAAATCAAGCAGCTCGCAATTTTTTTGGCTGGTGGCTATGACCACGACCCATCGGTGGTCGGCCACAAAACCGCCTAATTTGTAAACGTCACGGGTGATCGATTCCTGTAAGTTTGCGCCGCCGAATAAGCCGTTCGTGCTTTCTACTTTTATTTCAATGGCGTAGGACTCATCTTGCAGTTCGAAATAGAAATCGACCTTTTCGCTGGAGTAAGGCTCCGGGTAACTGATTTCGCGAATTTTCGTTGTGATGCCGTAACCACGTCGTAGATGGTGAGCTATCTCAACTTGCGCAGCACTCTCCCAAGGACCTTCAGAAACCCAGCTCTTCGTAAATTGACTTGGTTCATCGGTATCTTGCAGCTTTGGGTGTACACCTGCTGCCTGCAGCACCGCATTCAAAAAATCCGCTTCTGTCATTACTCCGTCTCCTGCGCGGGTGCCATTTTTGCGTTCCGTCAATTCTCGTTGACGGCGGTCATTCCAACACCCACTCCGCCAATCTCCCTGTCACCTGCGTCATCAGCACGTTCTCGACATCCCGCGCGCCTGCCGCGCTGCATTTGGCGAGTACCGCTTTGACGATTCCCGAATCAAACTCGAATTGCTTGCCGGTCGCGGCCTTGTAGCGGCCACGCAATTTCTCCAGCTTCGCCAACACAATCCCTTCAAGCGTCTGCTCATCCAGCGGCCGGTACGCGACCACCGTCATGCGTGCCAGAAACGCTGGGCGGAAGGCTTGCAGGAGGACTTTGTGCAGCGCTTCGTTGAAGGCTTCCGATCCGAGTTGTGCAGTCGGTGTATCGAGCAGCAACTCGGCGCCGACATTGCTGGTGGCGAGCATCACGGTGTTTTTGAAGTCCACCACCAACCCGGTGCCGTCTTCCATCAAGCCCTTGTCGAACACGTTGTAAAACGCTTCCAGCACATCCGGATGCGCCTTTTCGATCTCATCCAGCAACACCACCGAATACGGTTTGCGCCGCACGGCTTCGGTCAGTACGCCGCCGCTGCCGTAACCGACGTAGCCGGGTGGTGCGCCCTTGAGTTGGCTGACGGTGTGGGCTTCCTGATATTCCGAGAGATTGATGCTGATCAGGTTGCGTTCGCCGCCGTACAACGCATCGGCCAGCGCATAGGCGGTTTCGGTTTTGCCAACGCCCGTGGGGCCGACCAGCAGGAACACGCCGACCGGTTTTTGCGGATCGGTGAGCCCCGCGCGATAGGCCTGCAATCGTTGCGCGATGGTGTTGAGCGCGGTGCTCTGGCCCATCACTCGCTGGCCCATGCGTGTACCGAGAGTGCGCACTGCGTGGGCTTCGTCGGCGAGCATTTTGCCGACGGGGATGCCGGTCCAGCCGGCGATCACGGCGGCGACGGTTTTTCCGTCGACCTGTTCGGGCACCAGCGGATCGTCCTGGCGGATCGCATCGAGTCCGGCTTCCAGGCGCAGCAGTTCGGCGGCCAGATGATCGATGCGACTGTCGGTGGCTTCATCCGGTTTGTCGCTGTCGGCGCGTTCACTGAGGTCAAGCAATTCGCGGCGAGTGTCGAGCAGTTCGCGCACAGCCACGCGCTCTTCGCCCCAGCGGGTTTCCAGTTCGCGGATGGCCTGGACATTGGTCTTCGATTCACTTTCCAACAGAGTGATGCGCTCGCGGTGATCGAGCCCCGTGGCCTGTTCCCGGCGCAGGCGTTCAACTTCTTCTTTGAGGCTTTGCTGACGATGGCGCAGGCTCTCCAGCGGTGGCGGCACGTCGTGCTGGCCGAGGGCGACCCGGGCGCACGCAGTGTCGAGGACGCTGATGGCTTTATCCGGCAACTGGCGGCCGGAAATGTAGCGATGCGAGAGCTTCACCGCTTCGTGGATCGCCGCATCCAGCACCTGCACGCCGTGGTGCTGTTCAAGTTTGGCGGCCACGCCGCGGAGCATTTCCACGGCAGTGGTTTCGTCCGGCTCTTCCACCTGCACAAGCTGGAAACGGCGGGCGAGGGCCGGGTCTTTTTCGAAATATTTTTTATATTCCATCCAGGTCGTGGCGGCCAACGTGCGCAATTCGCCTCGGGCCAGCGCGGGTTTGAGCAAGTTGGCCGCATCGCTGCCACCTTCGGCACCGCCAGCGCCGATCAGCGTGTGGGCCTCGTCGATGAACAGGATGATCGGTTTGTCGGCGCTGCGAACCGCGTCGATAACCCCTTTGAGTCGCTGTTCAAATTCGCCTTTGACCCCGGCCCCGGCCTGGAGCAAACCAAGGTCGAGCACCCGCAGACTGACTTCCTGCAACGACGGCGGCACATCCCCGGCGGCGATGCGCAGCGCCAGTCCTTCGACCACGGCGGTTTTGCCTACGCCCGGCGCACCGACCAGAATCGGGTTGTTCTGCCGGCGTCTCAGAAGAATGTCGATGCACTGGCGAATTTCGCCATCGCGACCGACGATCGGGTCGATGCGCCCGGCGTGAGCGTCGGCGGTCAGGTCCTGGGTGTATTGATCGAGCACGGAGTCTTGCCGTGGTGTTGGACTCCCCGAAGACACAGAGCGCGGGCCAACATGCTCGCGGGAGTTTTCCGTCCACTCCAGCAAGTTTGCGCGCAGCGCTTCTTTCGGAATTCGCAGCAATGACGATGCACTGTTGAGCAGCAGGCTGCGGCGCTCGTCACGGTCGATCAACGCCAATAAAAGCAACCCGGAACGAATGCTGTCGATGCCCAGCACACTGGCCTGCACCACCGCGTCTTCGAGCAATCCGAGCGTGTGCGAAGACAATGCCGGTGTGCGCGTGCTGCCAGCCTTGAACAGGTCCAGCGCCTTGTTGATCTCCGCCGTCAGCGCATCCCGTTCCAATCCAAAACGCGGCAGCAGAAAGGCAAAATCGCCGCCCTCGATATCCAGCAACTCCAGCAACAAATGCTCGATCTCGACAAAGTGATGCCCGCGCTGCAAGCACCGCTGGGCAGCGCGTTCGAGGGCGCGGCGGTTGTCTGGGTTGAGGCGTCCGATCAGGCTGGCCAGTTCCATTTCAGGTGATCTCCAGCTGACGCAGGCGGGTTTCGATCCGTTGCACGGCCAGGCTGGTCTGCCGTTGCAGGCCGCCGTTCCAGCTCAGCAGGGTCGGGGTTTGTCGGCCGAGTTGCAGAGGCCCGGCCCCGCGCACCCGCAGCACCAGTTTCACGTCCAGATCCGGGCCGAAATACAGCGCAGCAAGGCTGGCCAGTGCCGGATGCGCCTCACCGTCAGGCAAGAAGCGCGCGGCCTGGGTCGATGGCAGCGGCCCCAACGTCAGGCGAATGCCGGCATGTTCATCCCAGACCCGAGTCCCGGCGACAGCGCTGCGGCCAAGTTGCAGATTGCGTCCGCCAGCCTTCATGACGCTGCGGCTGACGCGTGGAATCTCACGCCACGCCCCTTCATAAGCGCTCAGTTCCACCGCCACGGAAAACTGCTCACGGACAATCGCCGCGAACCCCGCCAACGACCGACGGCCATCGGCGTACAACGCCGTGCAGGCCAGAACGGCGCAGTCGGGAATCGCCTGGCGCTCTTGCAGGGATTTGGGCAACAACCCGGTCAGCGCCCGCAGTTGCGCCTGCACCGGCGAGGCGCCGGGCGTGGTGAAACCGAGGGCGATCCGGTGTTTGCGCATCACCTTGTACAGCAGGCTCAGCAGCCGATGCTGGAACAGGTCCAGGAATTCGGCGGGCGCGTGATCCTTGGCCCGCGCCCGTTGTTGCAGCCATTCCTGATAAGCGTAAGGCAGCGGGCCGTCGGGGCCGCCGAGGCCGAACATCGGCGAGTTCAGGGTCAGCGGTTCACCGGGGTTTTCCTCCAGGCTTTCGATCTGGCTGGCGGCGAACAACGGCGTCAGCGGCCCGCGCAATTTCAGCGCTTCGGCCTGTGGCGATGTACCCGAACCGAGTGAGTCGGCCTGAGGCTGTTCGCGCTCCAGCAACAGCAATGCCTGCAACCATTCGAACGCCTGCGGATCGCGGCGCAGGCGCTGGCTCAGGGTCAGAGCGACAGGGGCATGCCGGCTTGGGGTTGCCATGCCTTGACCTCCTTGTCTGCCTGCATGAGTACCGTGCGCACAAAGCGGTTGGCCGTGGCGTACACCGAAAAGAATTGCGCGAGTACCGCTGAAAACAACACCGCGCTGCTGCCGACGAAATGCTGTGGATCGAGCTGCAATTGCACTTCAAGTCCGTTGCGCCAGCCGCGCCAGGCGTCGGCGCCGACATGGCCGATCACCCGCTCGCAACCGAGGCTCAGCAGACCTTCAATCTGGCGCAGGGCGCTGGCTTCATCGCGCAGGTTGTGCAGGGTCAGGATTTCCTTCAGCGCATCCAGCGCCTGTGGCCCTTCGACCAGCGACAGATGATTGAGGGTCAGTTGTGACACCAGCCGCCAGCGCGAATCACCGTCCAGACGCGGCAGGCTCTGCGGGCTCGGTGGATTGCGCAGGCGCGCCCACGCCACCGGGCCCGGCCGTTCGAAACCCAGCGGCGTACCGGCGGGCAGGCTCTGCGCCAGATGCCGATTGGTGCAGAGCAGTTCGGCGGTGAGGCTGTAATCGGGCAGGTCGGTCTGCGGTTCGAAACGGGTGTCGACGACGCTGACCAGCAGATCGCTGCCGAGCCGGTTCGGCGTCTGTCCGTTGACTCGCCGCGCATGCCAGTAACGTTGCCGGTCACCGCTGCTGTGCTGGCTGCCGAAATACGCCGGCAGCCGTTGCACACCGCTGGCGGAGCTGGCGCGCACACTGCGAATGCTGTGGATCTCGACGCTGTTTTCCCGGTGGCTGTCGGCGATCAGGCGATACTCGCTGCGGGTGCCGTCCGGGCGCAGCGGCTCCGAGGTGCGCGGGAACAGGTTGATCACCGGCGCACAGCCGAGGGCGATATCGCTGGCCTGCAAATGCAGGCGACCCGCCGGGGCCCGGTCAAAGACGATGTACAGATACAGCGTCTGGCTGTCACTCGAAACGCCGGACAGGGGCAGATCAAAGAAGTGGAATTTGTCCGGGAACGCGAAGTACTCGGCCAGCAGACGCATGCCCGGATGCACGCCATCTTCGTCCGGCAGCAGCACTTCGTCGTCGGCGAAACCGACGATCTTCGGCAGGCCTTTCACGAGGGCGGGAATGCTCCCCGGCGAGCCGGCCAACACCTGCACCGCGTGGGCGCCGAGCAGGTCATAGAGGCTGGCGTTGACCACCGGTGACGCGGCCAGGTGAATGCGCAGTTGTTCGATGCCAAGCTCCGACCACTGACTTTCGCCGAGGCAACGCAGACTCAGGCGCAACGCCGAGCGGGACTGCGCTACGCCGGTCAGCGCCTGGGCTTCATCGCTGCCCAGCAACAAGGCTTCGCTGACTTCGACTGGCCACAAACGCACGGCGGCGCTGGTGCGAAAGTGGATGCTTTCGCCCTTGCTGGTGGTGACGAACAACGGCGTGTCCCGGGGCAGGGGATAGCCGCCGTCGAGGTTGCCTTTGCTCGGGTCCGGTTCGAACTGGACGATCGCACACGACGGCAATGGGCGCATGGCCAGGGGATAAAGCTGTTCGAGCAATGCGTCGCTGAATTCGGCGTAGTCGTCATCCAGGCGTCGTTGCAGGCGTGCGGCGAGCAGGGCGAAACCTTCCAGCAATCGTTCGACGTGCGGGTCGGGGCATTCGCCGGGAGACAACTCCAGACGTCGCGCGACTTTCGGATAGCGCTCGGCAAACTGTCCGCCGGCATGTCGCAGCCAGGTCAGTTCGCGCTGGTAGTAGTCGAGCAGTTGCGGGTCAATCGAGTCGCTCATGGCGCACCTCCAGCCCTTCGTTGCCGGGCTCGATGACAAACGCCACCGGCCAGTGCTGCGTGCCGCTGCGCAACTCGCCGAGCAGGCGGATGCTCAAGCGCTGCGGGTGCTCGGGCAGGGGATTGACCTGAACCTCGCCGAGCAGCAGGCGCGGTTCGAAATGGGTGATGGCTTCGCGAATGTCCCGCATCAGCCGACGACGATCATCGCTGCGTTGTTGTTGCAGCGCGCTCCAGTCGGCGATGCCGTAGTCGATGACGCTGGGCGGGGTGGTCAGGGTGCGCGGGCCACGGCGGGTGTTGAACAGGCGCCCGAGCTCGGCGTGCACCGAGTCGAGCAGATCCTGCCGATCGAACTCCCGCGCCCCTTCGCCCTCGCTCGAGGCGAGGCGTTCGAACAGCGGTGGAAGTAAGCCGGTGCCTGCCATGGCCGCGCCGCCGGGTTAGCTGACGAGCTTGTTGGCGGCCATGTCCCAGGTCGAGGCAGCCGTGCCTTCCTTGGTGCCGTCGTCTTTCTGCGCGGTGAGTTCCCATTTGATCTTGGTGAAGTTCAGGGACAGGGTTTCCACCGGTTTGCCGCCGGTACCGCCACTGACGCTGACGTTGGAAATCACCACGTTGGTCAGGGTGTAAATGATGAAGGGCAGCAGTTGCCCGCTGCCTTCGGCGGCGTTGCGGCCGATGGTGATCTTGGCTTCCGGGATCGGCTTGCCGGCACAGCAGTATTCGTTGAGCGACGGTGTGGAGGTGTCGACGAATTTGGTCAGGGTGAACTCGCCGACGTGGGGCTTGCCGGAGGTGCGCTCCGAGTTGCTGACGTCGTTGGTGACTTGCATCGCCACGTTGTGGCTGTAGGACATGACTTCGATCTTGTCCGCGTAACCCTCAAGCAGGCTGTCGCCTTTGATGTCGCCGCCGAGGTCGAGAATGATTGCATCCATCGCTTGAAACTCCTGAAAGGTGTCGTGCCAGGCAAACAGGGGAGCGCCCGCAAGAAATCTTGCGGGCGCGTACAGGTCAGGCGGCTACCGGTGGCGGCAGGGTCGCGACCAGGCGGATCGACGCGGTCAGCTCTTCGAGCTGGAAGTGCGGCCGCAGGAATACCGTCGCGCGATAGGCACCGGGCTTGCCGGCGACTTCGGTGACGTCCACCCGCGCTTCACGCAACGGGTACTGCGCCTTGATTTCCTGCGGGGCGTTGTCGTTGATCAGCACGTAGTCGGCGATCCAGTTGTTGAGGTAGGTCTGCACGTTGTCGCGGGTCATGAAACTGCCGACCTTGTCGCGCATGATCACCTTCAGGTAATGGGCGAAACGCGAGGCCGCGAGCACGTACGGCAGCATCGCCGAGATCCGTGCGTTGGCGTTGGCCTCGTTGGTGTTGTAGACCTTGGATTTGTTGGTGGTCTGGCCGCCGAAGAACACCGCGATATCGCTGTTCTTCTTGTGGCACAGGGCGATGAAACCGAGGTCGTTGAGTTCCTTCTCGCGGCGGTCGGTGATCGCCACTTCGGTCGGGCATTTCAGCGACAGATCACCGGAACTGGTGCGGAAGGTGTGCGCCGGCAAGCCTTCAACCGCGCCGCCGCCTTCAGCGCCACGGATCGCCGCGCACCAGCCGTACTTGGCAAAGGCTTCGGTGATGCGTTGCGACAGCGCCCACGCGGCGTTGCCCCACAGGTATTTGCTGTGATCGGTGCCGTTGGTGTCTTCGACGTAGTTGATGCCTTCCACTGGCGAAGTGTCCGGGCCGTAAGGCAGGCGCAGCAGGAAGTGCGGCAGCACCAGGGAGACATAACGCGAGTCTTCGCTTTCGCGGAACGAGCGCCACTTGATCAGCTCCTGGCTCTCGAACACTTTCGACAGGTCACGCGGCACGGCCAGTTCGGTGAAGCTGTTCATGTCGAACAGCCGTGGGCTGGCAGCAGCGATGAAGGGGGCGTGGGCGGCCGCAGCGACGTTCGATAGTTTTTCCAGCAGGCCGATGTCCTGCGGGTGGCGGCCGAAGGTGTAATCACCGACCAAAAGGCTGAACGGATGGCCACCGAAGGTGCCGTATTCCTCTTCGTAGATCTTTTTGAACAGGGCGCTCTGGTCGAATTCGACGGCTTTTTCCAGATCGTTCTGCAGCTCTTTCTGGGTCACGTTGAGCAGGCGCAGTTTCAGCCGGGTGCTGGTTTCGGTGTTCTGCACCAGCATGTGCAGGCCACGCCAGGACGCTTCGAGTTTTTGCAGGTCCGGGTGGTGCAGCACTTCGTTGAGCTGGGCGCTGATCAGCTCGTCGATCTGGCTGATGCGGTCGTTGATCATCGCCACGGTGTCCTTGTCGATGGCCATGCCTTCGTCGAGCACCTGGGTGGCGAATTCCGCGAGCATGTCGCGGGCGTAATCCTGCTGACTGTCGTCATGGGCCATGCGGCCCTCGGCGATGATTCGGTCGAGCAGGGATAAAGTCTCGGCGGCAGCATTTTCGCTGGCTTGATTCTGGGCGGCGGCGGGCATGGCGAATTCTTCCTCGGTCAGGTGGACGATCAGGCTTGCGGTTCGGCCGGAGCTTCGGCATCAGCGGCCGGGACAGCGGTGTCCGGGCGGGCCGACTTGATCTCTTGCAGGCCTTCGGTGTTGGCGATGACGTCGCGCAGCAGCTTGTCCAGATCATCATTGCCGTCGAGTTTGGTCAGCAGGTCGCGCAGGCGCTGGCGGGCTTCGAACAGACGCCGCAGCGGCGTGACTTGCTCCACCACCTTGACCGGGTCGAAGTCGTCGATGTGCTTGAAGTTGAGTTCGATGTTGAGCTTGCTGTCGTCGCCGCTGAGGGTGTTGTTGACTTGCAGCGTGGCGCGGGGGGCGATGGAGGCGAGGACGTCGTTGAAGTTGTCGCGGTCGATTTCGGTGAAACGGCGTTCGGTCAGTTTTGCCAATGGTTCGAGCGGCTTGCCCGAGAGGTCGGCCAGGATGCCGACCACCAGCGGCAATTCCTTTTTCTCGATGGCGTTGCCGATTTCGACGTCATAGGTGATTTGCACTCGGGGCGGGCGAACCCGGTCGAGCTTGTGCTGGGTACTTTCTGCCATGTCGGCGGACTCCGATGCGATGAGCGGGCGCAATGCATCGGGGAGGCCCGTTCATCGCTTTCCCTTGCTGGACCACAGGTTAGAAAGGGTGGCAGATGACCTGTCGTTCCTTTGACAAACCTTCCTCATTCGGCTGTAGGAACCGAACTACCCAAGACGCTAGAACAGGTCTATAAAAATGCAAGCGAAAAACTTTTTTGGACTGACTGGCGAAAAGGAAAATTCATTTTGTCTGCACGACTTTTTCTAACGATCGGGTTTGCGCTGCTCGCCGGCTGTTCGTTTTTCGGGCCGAAAGTCGATCTCGACAGCCTGACCCTCGACGTCGCTCCCAAGGCCAATGACGACACCCCGATTGCCGTGGATTTCATCGCGGTCAACGATCCGGATCTGCTCAAGCAACTGTCGGGCATCAGTGCCCGCCAGTGGTTTGCCGAGCGCGAGCAGTACCAGCGCGACTATCGTCAGCTGATGAGCGTGTGGGGACTGGAGCTGGTGCCGGGGCAATTCATCGACCGCCAGCCGTTCCCTTTGGGGGGCAAGCGGGCGGCTGGACTTTTGGTCTTCGCCAGCTATAACACTCCCGGAGCGCACCGCCTGCGGCTGGACGATCAGAGCGACGCATGGCTCAAGTTCGACAGTCGCGAGATGAGCCTGGTCAGCAAGGAAAACTGAAACACACCGTCCGCCGCCGGTTCGCGGTGCAGTCGAAGGGAGTCGTATGAGTCTGCTACCTGACGCGGTCTGCTGGCATGAAGGCATGCAATTGCTGCCACAGCATTTTCAGTTACAGGGCCTGCGGGCCGAGGCGCTCGGCGCGCATCTGGCTCAGGCGTGCAATCCGTGGTTTTTCGGCGTCAGTCACATGGAGTTCGACCCGTCGGCGATGAGCGCCGGGGTGGTGCGGGTGCTGTCGTTGCAAGGGACGATGCCGGACGGTCTGCCGGTCAATCTGCAAGTCGGCGTCGACCCGACGCTGGAGCTGGACGTCGCTGCCGCGATCGACGCTACGGACGATGCGACGGTGACAGTCTATCTGGCGATCAGTCCGCTGTGGCGCGCCGGGCAGTTACTGCCGCTCAAGGGGCGTCTGCAATCGGTGGTCGGCGAGGCGTTACCGGATCTCACCAGCGGCGAATTTCCTGAATCGATCACGGTGTGGCGTCCCAATCCACGCCTGTGCACGCAACTGAACAAAGCCGATTCAATCTGCCTGCCGCTGCTGAAAATCCGCAAGGAGGGCGGCGGTTTTCTGCCGTTGCCTTACACACCGCCGACACCGGTCCTACTGCCGGAATCGCCATTGGGTCGTCGGGTGGCCGGGCTCTGCGCGCGGGCGCGGGAGAAGTGTCTGTTTCTCGGCGGGCGATTGCGCCAGGCACAGCAGGCCGGCAATCAGGATGACGCGCTGGAAATCCGTCGGCAGATGACGGCGTTGTGGGCGCGGCTGCCGGAAGTGGAAGGGGCGTTGATCAGCCGTGTCGCTCATCCGCAAAGCATTTATGTGCAACTGCTGGGACTCGCCGGCGCGTGGTCGGCGCTCGATCCGCTGGCGGGCGTACCGGCTTTTGCGCCACTAGATTTTCTCGAATTGCAGCGCGGTTACGAACCGCTGCTCGACTGGCTGGAAAACACCCTGGAACTGATCCGCGCCGGATATCGCAGCATTGCGTTCGAGCGCGGTGAGCAGAGCTTTTCCATTCAGTTGCCGGACGAGCAACCGAGCCAACGCCTGGTCATCGGCCTGCGCATGCCCAACGGTGCCAGCGAGCAGGCAGCCGGTGAATGGCTGCGGGGCGCGATCATCGCTTCGGCACCGCACATTGCGTTGCTCAGCCGCCAGCGCATGAGCGGTCTGACGCATCAGGCCATGAGCCGCAGCGAGCAGGTGGCCTACAGCGTCGGCGACGACACCCGGTTGTTTGTGGTGACCGCCGAAGGCAGCTGGTTCGACGCGCAACTGCCGCTGATGATCGCCGCGCCAGCGACAAAACTGACCAGCAGTCCGTGGCAAGTGGTGTTGTTTGTCGCCCAGAACAGTGAACGTGCCTGATCACACAAGGAACGTCGTATGTCGCAAGGAAGTGCCGCAAGCCTCGGGTTGCAGGACGCTCCGCTGAGCAGTGCGTTCCGCCAGACGTGGCAGCAGTGGTCGCAGGACTGGAGCCAGTTGCCCAAGGACAGTGAGGACGAAGCGGCGCTGGTCGAAACCGTGGTCGAACTCTCGACCCAGGCTTCGCAACGGCTGTGGCGTACCGCGTTTGCCAAGGTGGGTGATTCGGCGACCGAACAGGTCAAGGCGCTGGTGTATGCCTTTGTCGCGCTGGTCGATGAGACCTTGTTGTTCAGCCCCTGGCCGGGCCAGAGTGCCTGGCAGGAAAAGCCCCTGGAGTCGCGACTGTATTCCAGCCGTCAGGCCGGCGAGCAAGTGCCGGCGGCGATCCAGACTCTGCTCGATGAACAGCAGCCCACCACCCGCGATCTGGCCAACGTGTATTTGCAGTGTCTGATCCTCGGTTTCCACGGACGCCTGCGCGGTGAGCAGGGCCAGGTGCAACGGGAAAAATGGCGGCGGGCCCTGTTCACGTTTGCCTGGCAGGACGAGGCCGATTACGCCGCTGTCAGTCAGCGACTGGTACAGCCTTCGCTGGCGACACCCCTGCAGTTGCCGGTACGCACGGCGTTGCCCGACGGATTTCGTCTGGCGCTGGGCATTCTGGCGATGATTCTGCTGCTGACCGGGCTCGGGCAGTTTCTGTGGCGTGACATCCGTCAGGAACTGGAGCCGGTGTTGCAGGCGCCCGACACGCTGACGGCGCCGGAGCAAGACTCATGAGTACCCTGACGATCGTGGCCTGGGTGGTCGCCATCCTTTTGCTGCTGGTGATCATCGCGGTGGCGGTGTGGTGGCTGCGCACCCAGAGCGGCGCAGCGATCCGCAGTTTCTACGCCGCCGTGCGGCACATGGAACAGGAGCAGGGTGCCCACGACCGGTATCAGATGCCGTGGCTGCTGATGCTCGGCGATGAAACCCAAGGCGCGCAACTCGCCACTCAGTGGCGTTTGCAGCCCACCGACAAACCGGCGTGGTTCGGTCGCTGGTGGTCGGACTCCGAAGGCGCGGTGCTGGTGGTGCCCCAGGCACTGTTTCTGCCGGAAGACGGCATGCACCTGCAACGCGGCGGCTGGTGGCGCTTGCTCGGGTTGATACTGCGCCTGCGCAGCAAGCGGCCGCTGGATGGGGTGATCTGGACGGTGCCGGTCAGTCGGCTGAGCAATCTGGAACAGGCCACGCAATTGGGGCTGGCGGCGCGTCGGCGTTTCATCGATCTGTTGCAACGCTTTGGTCTGAGCCTGCCGGTGTACGTCGTCATCACCGGGCTGGAAGAACTGCCGGGGTTTCAGGAGCTGATCAGCGCCTTGCCGGACGAGGCCCGCGATCGCACCTTGGGCTGGTCGTCGCCCTATGCCCGCGATGCGGTGTGGCAGGGGCAATGGAGCGATCAGGCGCTGGATCGGCTGCACCGTGCGGTGGCGGAAGCGGTGATTGAAATCGGCACCTTGTCCGGGCATTTGAGTGCGGATCTGTACGCCTTACCGGAACGTCTGGAAACCCTGCGCCGTGGTTTGCAGAACGTGCTCGAGCCGGTGTTTCAAGGCAATGCCCAGGGCGAAGCACCGTGTTTTCGTGGCGTTTACCTGACGGCCAATCAGCCGGCGGACGATGCGCTGGACGGTTTTTCTGCCGATGACAGCGGCCTGCAGCAAAGTGCGTTTGTGCGGCAGTTGTGGCGTCAGCGAATAGTCGGCGAACGCGGGCTGGCCCAAGGCGTACCGCGCCTGTTGCGCCTGCGCCAGCGCTGGCAGCGAGTCACCGCCGGGGTGGCGCTGGTGGTCGGGGTGGTCTGGGCGGTGGCGATGCTCTGGGTCTGGCAGGCGTCGGTCAAGGACGCCCATGAACTGGCGCGGCTGCTGCAAGGCGCGCAGAAGAATTACGTGGCGGTCACCGACGACGAGCATCGGGTCGAGCCGACCCGGCGCAACGTGCAGAACTTCTGGCGGGTGCTGGAACGGGCGCCGCACTGGCACTACGTTTCGCTGGCCTTTCCTACGTCGTGGTTTTCCTCGCTGGACGGACGACTCGAACAGGAAGTGTTCAGGTCGACCCAGCGCCACATGCTGCAACCGCTGCACGAGCTGCTGGTCGCGGAGCTGGCGAAAATCAAGGCGATCCGCGCCACCGACCGGCGCACCAGCGTCGAAAGCGAAGACCCGGCGCAGTGGCAGAATTATCAGAAGGCCACGGATCTGGTCGAGCGGGCCTTGCGTCTGGAACAACAGAACCAGTTGTTCGCCCAGGTGCAGAACAATCAGCGGGCGCCGCTGGAAGACCTGGCGCAGCTGAGCAACAGCGCTTTGTCGCTGAACCTCAACGCCGGCACTTTGCCCCACGCCGCCTACTACAACCGACTGTTTGCGGCCAATGATGGCGGCGACTTGCAGGCGCTGGATCTGAGCGTTGAACGGCCGCTGATCGTCAGCAATTTCACCGGGCTGATGGAGCGCTGGCTCGATCAGTATTTTCTGGCCGACAACTTCGTCAGCAAGGCCGGCTACCTCAAGTTGCACCTGGAACAGCTTGAAGCCGGGAGTGGCAACAGCCTCACCGAACTGGAAGACCTGCGCGCGCTGATCGATGACCTGCAAGCGGCGATCGCCCTGACCAACTCGACCTGGAGTCGCGGCAAGGGCCAGGAGCTGGTGCCGGGTTATCGCGAATTTCTCGACAAGGTGCGCAAGAGTTCATTGCTCGGTCCGGCCGTCGAACAGCAGCTCGATGCGCAGGCCGGCAAGTTGCAGCAGAGTTTTCGCGATCAATGGATCGCCCAGGTGGGCTCCCGGGGCAATCTGCTGGTGCAGCAGGGCAGCGGGCAACTGGCGTTGCAGGATCAGGTGGTCAAGCTCAACAACGCGGTGCAGGCGCTGTTCAAGCGTGACTTCGTTTCGATTGCCTTGCGCGCCAGTCAGGACAGCGTCAACCGGCAAGGCCAGACCGTGGATGGCGATGACCTCAACGAATCGCTGAATTATTTCGCCAGCTATAAAAGCTACGTCGCCGAAGAGCTGCCGCGCATTCCGCCGGCCTATCGCGAAGCGTTGCTGCAAGCGGCCGAAACCGCCGTCGCGCAAGCGATGTGGTTGAGTCTCAAGGATCACGATGATCAGACTCATCCCTACGCGGTGTTCAACGTGCAGGCCGTGCAGGCGATGAACCTGCAAAAAGCCTTTGTCGAGGTCCATCGCAGTGATCTGGCGGCACGTCTGCAAGGGGCGTTGAACCGCCGGGCGATGGCGCAGATCGTTGGCGGGCTGGATGAAATCACCGCGCAGCCGCTGTTCGGTGGCCGCACGGAAATCAGCCAGTGGGACGGCTCGAAAAACCTCGGCCTGCAACTCTACGGCGCCAGCGATGTGCAGGATCTGAAGCTGAGCCTCAAACAGCAATTCAACACCATGCTCGGCATCACCGAGCGTCGCGCCCCGGCGCTGGAGTGGCTGAAGACCCAGCAGGGCAACCTGTCGGCGCTGGATTACGAGCGCGTGACCCAGTTCAGCGCGCTCAACGACGAATTGCTCAAATACAAGGATTCCAACCCCGCCAGTTCGCCGGCGCAGATCGAGCAACTGGTCAGCCGCGACTTCATTGAAATGGACACCGGTTCCTGCGTGCAGGTGTTGCAGACCGCCAATCTGACCGGCGGACGCGGCACCCTGGCGATGCGGGCGGTGGAGTTGCAACAGTCGGCCCTGCAACGCTGCCAGTTTCTGCAACAGCAACAGGCGGCCGCCGCGTGGAACGAGTTGGCCGGCTATTTCAATCAGTATCTGGCTGAACGCTTTCCGTTTGCCAACGGCGTGCAGGCGCAGGATGCCGACCCGGCGCGGGTCCAGCACTTTCTGGAAATCATCGACAAGCGCTTGCCGGTGGCCCAGGCCGGACTGGTCCTGAGCCAGACTCCGGAGCGCCTGGCGGCGGAAGATTTTCTCAACCGAGTGAAGCAGGCCAGCGTCTGGCTGACGCCGCTGTTCGTGCGCGACAAGAGCGGCATTCTCGGCGTCGAGCTGGACGTGCGCTGGCGCACCGATCGCGAAGAAGAGAAGGGCGCCGATCAAGTGATTGCCTGGGGCTTGCTGGCCGGCAATCAGCAGATCAGCTATCCCGCTGCCGATCAGCCGAACCTGCGCTGGATGCCCGGTCAGCCGATCCGCCTGACCTTGCGCTGGGCGCGCAACGGCAAGGAGCGTCCGGTCAACGACCCGCTGCAACCAAACCTGGTGGTGCGCGATCTGGAAGCCGGTTGGGAGTATGGCGGGCCGTGGTCGCTGCTGCGCCTGATGCGTGCGCACTTCTCGGTGCAGCGCCAGCCGAGCATGGATTACACCGATTTTCCGTTGAGCCTGCGCCTGCCGGTTACCGCGCAGAACGACAGCGTCACCAGCGAATTCACCCGGATGTTCGTGCGCGTGTCGCTGATGAGTCAGGGCTCGAAATTGCCATTGTCGATTCCACCGTTGCCGACCCGCGCGCCGCGTTCACCGTTTCAGGTGACCGGCACCACCGCCGCCCTTGAAGCCCAGAAGGAGGATTTGTGAGCCTGCCCTCGACCCCGTTGCCGGACCTGATCGATCAGTTGCTCGCGCCCATCAGCGACGATGCGCCCTGTGGTGCGGATCTGCGCTATGAGCGCGAGTACGACCAGTTGCGCGATCTGCGCCGCGAGGACGACGCGAGTCTGCCCACGGGTGTCTGGCAGTCGACCCTGAAACGCGCCAACTGGCCGGAAGTCGAGCGGCTCACTACCACGTTATTGCTCGAACGCAGCAAGGACTTGATGCTCAGTGCCTGGCTGGGCGAGGCCTGGCTGCACGTGCAGGCACTCGATGGGCTGCCGGGCAGTCTGGCGCTGATCGCCGGTCTGTGTGAGCGCTATCCCGAACAGTTGCACCCGCAGGCCGACGACGGCGACCAGTCGTGGCGGGCGATTCCGCTGGAGTGGCTGGTGCGTCGCTACAGTGAAGTGCTGCTGACTCGGGTGCCTTTATTCGGCGCCAACAACAGCGATTTTGAGGGTTACACCCTCGAAACCTGGCGGCGGATTCAGGTGCAGCAGGTGCAGGCCAACGACTCCAAAGGCGCCAAGGCGTCGGCCGAGACCGCGCGCAGCGAACACAAGAAACTCATCGAACAGGTGCGGGCCACGCCCATGGCATTCTGGCTGCGCCATCAAGGCAATCTGCTGCTGAGCCTGCAACACCTGCAGCGTCTGGATGCCTGGTGCGATGCGTATCTGGGGGATCAGGGGCCGGGGCTCGGGCCGTTGCAGGACACCCTTCAAGCGTTGTTGACCCTGGTTCAGGAGTTCATCGCCATGCACCCACAACAACCACTGTCGGCACCGCCGCCTGCGCCGGTCGCGGTCTCGACGGTTGAAGCGTCTGTCACGGCCACGCCCGAAGCCGCACCAGTGCCGCGCGAACCGGCCAGCCGCGAAGAGGCTTATCGGCAATTGCTGTTGATCGCCGAGTACCTGGCCCGCACCGAGCCCCACAGCCCGGTGCCGTATCTGATCCGGCGCGGGGTCGAGTGGGGCAACAAGCCGTTGAGCGAGCTGCTCGGCGAGCTGATTTCGGCAGACGCCGAATCCCGGCGTCTGTGGACCTTGCTCGGCGTGCTTTAGTGCACGCGCTGGTTGTTGAGTTTCGGCGGCAGCTGGAGCGGCGTCAGTACTGGTTGCCCGGAGAAGAACGCCACCAGATTCTTGCCTACCAGTTCCACGGTGCCTTGGGTGGCTTCCGGTGACAGCCCGGCGACGTGCGGGGTGAGAAGCACGTTGCTCAGCCCCTTCAGCGCATCGGGTACTTGCGGTTCGTGATCGAACACATCCAGCGCCGCGCCGGCGATTCGCCGCTGTTCCAGCGCGCTGATCAGGTCGGCGGTGGCGATCACGCTGGCGCGGGCAATGTTGACGATGAAACCGTTGGGCCCCAAAGCATCGAGCACAGGGCGGGTCACCAGATGCTGGCTGCCGATGCCGCCGGGCGTGGCGACCACCAGAAAATCCGAGGCCCGGGCCAGTTCGGTCGGGGTCGAGCAGAACGCGTAAGGCACGTCGCTGCGCACCTGGCGGTTGTGGTAGCTGATCTCCATGTCGAAGCCCAGGCCCGCGCGTTTGGCAATCGCCATCCCCACCGCGCCCAGACCGAGAATCCCCAGACGCTTGCCGGCCAGCGACGGGCGCATGATCTTCGGCCACTCGCCGCGACGCACGGCGGCATCGCAGCGCGGGATGTCACGCACCAGCGCCAGCAGCATCGCCATGGCGTGGTCGGCCACCGATGAAGCGTTGACACCGGCGCCGTTGGTCACGGTCAGGCCACGGTCGCTGGCGGCTTGCAGGTCGACCTGCTCGTAACCGGCGCCGATCACGCAGATGATTTTCAGCGCGGGCAAGGCCGCGATTTCTTCAGCATATAAACCCAGCGGGCCACGGGTCAGCACCGCGTCGATCCGCGCCCCGTGGGTGGCGATGGCTTGCGCGCGCTCGGGTGGGGTCGGCGCAAGAATCAGGTGAAAACCCTGACGTTCGAGGATCGGCAAATAGTCATTGATGGTTTCAACCAGTACCAGAACGGTGGCGGGCATTGCTCGGCTCCTGTGATCGTCTGTCTTGGGCGCAAAAGTCGGTTCAGAGTGCTGATTCCAGAGCAGTTTGGCAATGGCTGGCACGGCCCCGCATCAGGCAGTGTAGGAGCTGATGCGGGGAGCGTGCGGGTGCTTCGTCAGAAGGTGAGGTCGGCGCTGGAGGTCACAGAATCAGGTCACGTACTGGGCGATGCCGTTGCCGAATGACCAGTTCTCTTTTTTCACTTCCACCAGATTGATGAACACGTCTTCCTGACGCACGGCCAGTTGCTGGTTCAGGTTGCGCGCGATGGTCTGGAACAGCCGTTGTTTCATCTCCACGGTGCGGCCTTCGCTGATGGTCAGCTGGATGAACACGATGCCGTCGCTGCGCTGGATCCCCAGGTATTGCGGGTCATAGACGAAGTGCTGGTCGTCGTGCTCGGCCAGCACCTGGAAATTGTCGTGTTCCGGCACATTGATCTCGCTGCGCAGGGCGGCGTAGATCACTTCGCCAATGCGTTTGGCGAACGTCGGGTCCGGGTTTTTCTTGATGTCGACGCGGACGAGAGGCATGGGATGGCTCCACAGGCGAGGGGACTGGACGGGGATGTCAGTCAATTCGCCATTGGGTATAGCCGAAAAATGCCAGACGGTGAGGTTGTTTAAAAGCGTTAGGAAATGGACGCACCGTCCTGCGGGATTTACGGATGTTGCCTACGAGTGCTGCCGGATTCATCCGCTATACGGCGGGGTGAGAAGCGCGGAATTATAGAGAGCAGGACGGGATGCGTTCTTCATGACGAAGCAGTAATCCGGACGGAAATTGCCATCAGCCAAGGAAGGCCAATGCTTCAGAACAACCGCGAAAACCTGGAACTCGACAGGCTGCATAACGAAACGCGAAAACTGATAGCTGAGCGGCAGAAGCTTATGGCGGAACAGAAGAAGCTGAAGTGGGAGACGTATTTTTATCCGGTTGCGGTGGTGGCCGGCGTGTTGACGGCAAGCGCGGCATTGGCAGGCGTCTTTTTCAAGTTTTGAGCGTTCGTTTTCGCAATCTTCAGACACATGACCCAAAAGGAAATCAACATGAGCACCTATGACGCCAAAGCCAGAATGGAACAACTGGAACGGGAACACGATGAGTGGGCCGAAAAAATACGTATCAAAGACAGGAAAGAAATGCGCCCGATCTGGGGGTTGATGGGTCTGGGCATCTTTTGCATGTTCCTCGGCTTCATATTGGCCCGATCGATCTGATCGGGCTTTCCCATGGCTTATTCGGCGCCGGTACATGCCATAAAGCGACATGTCGCGTATCTGGCGCCGACAGGCTTTTTCCTGAAAACGACAAGCCTCCGATCTGCTCCGTACAACCATTCCTCAGCTAAGTCTTTGCTTCTGCTCATTTATCGCGGAGAATCGCGCCCCTGTTTCGGCCGGAGCATGTCTGTCGGTTTTTTCCGACGCGTCCTGACCGAGTGGCAAGTGACCGGAATGCGGAGATCCGACCGGATGAATGATCAGGCCAATAGCGTCGAACAACGCTTTGAAGCGGCAGCACCAGCCGAACTGTCGAGCTGGAATCGCCATGACACTACCTGGATGTTGGGACTGTTTGGGACGGCCATCGGCGCCGGTACCCTGTTTTTGCCGATCAACGCAGGTCTGGGTGGCTTCTGGCCGCTGGTGATCCTCGCGCTGCTGGCCTTCCCGATGACGTTCTACGCACACCGCGGCCTGACCCGCTTCGTGCTCTCCGGTCGCGAAGGCGCCGACATCACTGATGTGGTGGAACAGCATTTCGGCATCAAGGCCGGCGCGCTGATCACTCTGCTGTACTTCTTCGCGATCTTCCCGATCCTGCTGATCTACAGCGTTGGCCTGACCAACACGGTCGCCAGTTTCCTCGAACACCAACTGCACATCACGCCGCCACCGCGCGCGCTGCTGTCGTTCGTGCTGATCCTCGGCCTGCTGGCCGTGGTGCGCTGCGGCGAGCAAGTGATCGTCAAGGCCATGAGCCTGATGGTGTATCCGTTCATCGTCGCGCTGCTGTTCCTGGCGGTGTACCTGATTCCGCACTGGAACGGCGGCATCCTGACCACCGCTTCGCAAGTGCCGGCACCGTCGGCGCTGCTGCACACGTTGTGGCTGGCGATTCCGGTGATGGTGTTCTCGTTCAACCACTCGCCGATCATCTCGGCGTTTGCGGTCGATCAGAAGCGTCGGTACGGCGTTCACGCGGATGAGCGCAGCTCGCAGATACTGTCCCGCGCACACCTGCTGATGGTGGTGATGGTGCTGTTCTTCGTGTTCAGTTGCGTGCTGACCCTGTCGCCGGAGCAACTGGCGGAAGCCAAGGCGCAGAACCTGTCGATCCTGTCGTACCTGGCCAACCACTTCAGCAACCCGACCATCGCGTTCGCGGCGCCGCTGATTGCATTCGTGGCGATCTCCAAGTCGTTCCTCGGCCACTACATCGGTGCCAGCGAAGGTCTGAAAGGCTTGATCGTCAAAAGCGGCAAGCGCCCGGGCGCCAAGGCTCTGGACCGAATCGTGGCGGCGTTCATGCTGGTGGTGTGCTGGATCGTGGCGACCCTGAACCCGAGCATCCTCGGCATGATCGAAACCATCGGTGGCCCGGTCATCGCGGCGATCCTGTTCCTGATGCCGATGTACGCGATCCGCAAAGTGCCGGCGATGGCCCGTTATCGTGGGCAGATGTCGAACGTGTTTGTCACCGCAGTGGGTCTGGTGGCGATTTCGGCGTTGATCTACTCGCTGACTGCTTGAGGTTCAACACAAGATCCCGTTTGATCTTGTGAAAAAGAAAGGCCGATCTGCCTCGCAGGTCGGCCTTTTTTGTGCCTGTATGGTTTGTAATTGATCGTTCCCACGTCGAGGCGTCGAACCGTCTGCGTGGGAATGCCTCTTGTGACGCTCTGCGTCACGGTTCAGGACGCAGAGCGTCCTTGGCTGCATTCCCACGCGGAGCGTGGGAACGATCAACGCGGAGGCATAAAAAACGCCGCACATCTCGCGATGGGCGGCGTTTTTCATTGCGTTGCAGCGTTAGGCTTGAACGACCGGAATCTTGGCGTTCGCAGCAGCTTCACGGAACTCGGCAATCTGGTCGAAGGACAGGTAGCGGTAAACATCGGCCGCCATGCTGTCGATCTTGCCAGCGTATTCCATGTACTCCTCGACGGTCGGCAGGCGACCCAGGATCGAAGCAACGGACGCCAGCTCAGCCGAAGCCAGGTAGACGTTCGCGCCGTCGCCCAGGCGGTTCGGGAAGTTACGGGTCGAAGTCGACACCACGGTGCTGTTCGGCTCAACGCGTGCCTGGTTACCCATGCACAGCGAGCAGCCTGGCATTTCCATGCGCGCGCCGGCCTTGCCGTAGATGCCGTAGTAGCCTTCTTCGGTCAGTTGGTGAGCGTCCATCTTGGTCGGCGGCGACAGCCACAGACGGGTTGGCAGCTGACCCTTGACCTGATCCAGCAGTTTACCGGCAGCGCGGAAGTGACCGATGTTGGTCATGCACGAACCGATGAACACTTCGTCGATCTTCTCGCCAGCAACGCTGGACAGCAGACGGGCGTCGTCCGGATCGTTCGGCGCGCACAGTACCGGCTCGCTGATGTCGGCCAGATCGATTTCGATGACTTCGGCGTATTCGGCGTCGGCATCGGCTTCCATCAGTTGCGGGTTGGCGATCCAGGCTTCCATCGCTTGAGCACGACGCTCCAGGGTACGCGCGTCGCCGTAGCCTTCGCCGATCATCCAGCGCAGCAGGGTGACGTTGGATTGCAGGTACTCGGTAATCGACTCTTTCGACAGCTTGATGGTGCAACCGGCAGCCGAACGTTCGGCCGAGGCGTCGGACAGTTCGAACGCCTGTTCCAGGGTCAGACCTTCCAGACCTTCGATTTCCAGGATGCGGCCGGAGAAGGCGTTTTTCTTGCCTTTCTTCTCGACGGTCAGCAGACCGTTCTGGATGGCGAAGTAAGGAATGGCATGAACCAGGTCACGCAGGGTGATGCCAGGTTTCATTTTGCCTTTGAAGCGCACCAGGATCGATTCCGGCATGTCCAGCGGCATGACGCCGGTGGCAGCGGCGAACGCGACCAGACCGGAACCGGCCGGGAACGAGATGCCCATCGGGAAACGGGTGTGCGAGTCACCACCGGTACCGACGGTGTCCGGCAGCAGCATGCGGTTCAGCCACGAGTGGATGATGCCGTCGCCCGGACGCAGGGAAACGCCGCCGCGGGTCATGATGAAGTCAGGCAGGGTGTGGTGGGTGGTCACGTCGATCGGCTTTGGATAAGCCGCGGTGTGGCAGAAGGACTGCATCACCAGATCAGCGGAGAAGCCCAGGCACGCCAGGTCTTTCAGTTCGTCACGGGTCATTGGACCGGTGGTGTCCTGAGAACCTACGGTGGTCATCTTCGGTTCGCAGTAGGTGCCAGGACGAACGCCTTTGCCTTCTGCCAGACCGCAAGCCTTGCCGACCATTTTCTGCGCCAGGGTGAAGCCCTTGGTGCTTTCAGCCGGAGCTTCAGGCTTCTTGAACAGGTCGAACGCTGGCAGACCCAGTTCGGCGCGAGCCTTCTCGGTCAGGCCACGGCCGATGATCAGCGGGATACGGCCGCCGGCGCGGACTTCGTCCAGCAGGACCGGGGTCTTCATTTCGAAGGTGGTGATGACTTCGTCGGTACCGTGCTTGCAGACTTTGCCTGCGTGCGGGTACAGGTCGATCACGTCGCCCATGTTCATGTTCGATACGTCGAACTCGATTGGCAGTGCGCCGGCATCTTCCATGGTGTTGTAGAAGATCGGAGCGATTTTGCTGCCGAAGCAGAAACCGCCAGCGCGCTTGTTCGGCACGTAAGGGATGTCGTCGCCGAAGAACCACAGAACCGAGTTGGTCGCCGATTTACGCGAGGAACCGGTACCGACCACGTCACCGACGTAGGCGATAGGGAAGCCTTCGCCGCGCATGGTTTCGATCTGCTTCATCGGGCCGGTCTTGCCTTGCTCGTCCGGAACGATGCCGTCACGGGCCATTTTCAGCATGGCCAGGGCGTGCAGCGGGATGTCTGGACGCGACCAGGCGTCTGGGGCAGGGGACAGGTCGTCGGTGTTGGTTTCGCCGGTGACCTTGAAGACGCGCAGGCTGATCTTGTCGGCCAGCACAGGGCGCTTCTTGAACCACTCGCCGTCAGCCCAGGATTGCAGCACGGCTTTGGCGTGAACGTTGCCGTTCTTGGCTTTTTCAGCCACGTCGTGGAAGGCATCGAACATCAGCAGGGTGTGCTTGAGTTCTTCGGCGGCCACTGGCGCCAGCTCGGCGTCGTCCAGCAGTTCAACCAGGGTCACGATGTTGTAGCCGCCCTGCATGGTGCCGAGCAGTTCTACAGCGCGCTTCTTGTCCAGCAGAGGGGAGGAGACTTCGCCCTTGGCCAGTGCGGAGAGGAAACCGGCCTTGACGTAGGCGGCTTCGTCCACTCCTGGTGGTACGCGATTGGTGATCAGGTCAACGAGGAAAGCTTCTTCGCCAGCCGGAGGATTCTTCAGCAGCTCGACCAGGCCTGCAGTTTGTTCGGCGTTAAGCGGCTGGGGAACGATACCCAGGGCTGCACGCTCTTCGATATGTTTGCGGTAGGCTTCAAGCACAGTTATTACCCTCATCAGTGGTCCCAAATGGGTGTCCGGGACGCTCATCCCGAAATTGCCGTACTCATGCTCCTCACGACGTTGTGGGTCGTTCGGCCAGAATTACCGGCAATTCCTTACAGAAGCTGCTTTCAAAGTTTTACGCCTGCAGAACGGGGAGCTGATGAGGGTTGGCGTTTGGCTTTTCCCCGCTGGAAAAACCTTACGCCAACACCGCTCTGAAGGAACGACTGTGCTCGTGACGCTTTGAAAACAGCTTCTAACGGACATTGGCGCCTAAAAAGGCTGGCTGATTCTACGGCAAAAAAAATTTAAAGGTAAGTCGCGCTCTATTGGACTTTGGTTGCGTTGTGCGCGGCTGGGGCAAACCTTGATCCAGCGCTTGTCCCTGACGTTTGAGGGGTGATGAATGGCGGACAAAGGGCTAACATGCCGACCTGTTCCGCGTTTCAAGTGTTCTGCCCATTCTATGCCCAATCAGACCATCAAGACCCCCTGCGTCGGCCTCTGCTCCACCGTTTACGGTGATCTGGTGTGCCGTGGCTGCAAGCGTTTCCACCACGAAGTGATCCACTGGAACGGTTACAACGAGGAAGAAAAGCGCGCGGTCTGGCTGCGTCTCGAGCAATTGCTGTCACAAGTGATGGCGAGCAAGATCGAAGTCTTCGATCCGGCGCGTCTGCGCCATCAGCTGGAACAGCGCAAGATCCGCTTTGTGCCGCATCAGTCGGAATATTGCTGGGCTTATCAGCTGATCGCCCGGGGCGCGCGAGTGATCATTAATCTGGAAGCCTACGGGATGGTGCTGCTGCCGGAGTTTCGCGACTGGAACCTGCCGGAACTGCGGGATGCCATTGATCGGGAATTTTTCCTGCTGTCGGAAGCGCACTATCAGCGTTACATCGCGCCCGGTTTCCTCAAGGATGCGCTGGGCGACTGAGCATTACCTGTGGCGAATACGCTCGCCACAGGATCACAACAATGCTTAATGTTTCACCGCCAGCTCTACCAGATGATCCTCGACCTCCTGCGGTTTGAGCACCAGCACGTCACTTTCCAGTTGATCCAGCACCTGTTCAGCCGTATTGCCGATCAACGCTCCCGATACCCCACTGCGCGCCACCGTGCCAATCACGGTCACAGCCGCCTGCAGCTTGTGCGCCATGAACGGAATGAGCACATCCGCCGGGCCTTCCTCGACGTGCAAGTGAGCGTCATCGATGTCGAATTCAGCCTGAAACGCCCGGCATTGTTCGCGATAGCGCGCCTCGATGGTTTCCTTGAGCTGGAAGGTCGGGTCGGCCGCCGACAACATCGGCGATGGATGAGCGGTAATCACGTGCAGATGCCCCTTGGCCAGGCTGGCGATGTCGAAGCCGTGGTCGATGATCGTGGTATGCAGATGACGGTGTTCGCCATCGGCATTGCCCACGTCGACCGCTGCCAGAATCACCTTGTCCTTCCACGAACCGGCGGTTTTCACCAGCAGCACCGGCGTAGGGCAGTGGCGCAGCAGTTTCCAGTCCGCCGGGGTCAGCAGGGCCTTTTTCAGCGAGCTGTCGGGGAAGTGCTGCTTGATCACCAGCCCGCAGCCTTCGGCTTGCTGCACGTCGATGATGGTTTCGTGCAGGCTCTCGTTCCACGCCTGCTCGGTGGTGACGCTGTAGCCGTCCGCCAAAAGCGCGGCCTTGAGCACGCTGAGCATGCCGGCGTGATCGTGCTTCTTGTCGCAGACCAGCAGGTGCAGATGGGCCTGGGTCACCCCGGCGATCAGCTTGGCGCGCTTGAGCGCCAAGCTTTCCGCGTGTTCGGGTTCGATGACCACCAGAATGCTGCGAATGGCTTGCATGAGTGAGTCTCCAGCAATGAAAAGGCACGGCGTTGCACAACTATAGTTGCTGCGCATCCGTCTGCGACTTGATGCATATCAACGCGGGCGGCTGGTGGTCTGCGGGCAGGCCGGTATAATCGGCGCCCTTCGCTCGAACACCTTTTGACCGTGAGCCCCATGATCCTTCCCGAAATCCACGAATTCCTTGGTTGCCGCACGCCTGACGCCTGGGTTGAAGCCGCGCTGGCCGATCAGGAGACCCTGCTGATCGACCACAAGAACTGCGAGTTCAAGGCCGCCAGCACCGCGTTGAGCCTGATCGCCAAGTACCATTCCCACGTCGATCTGATCAACATGATGTCGCGTCTGGCCCGGGAAGAACTGGTGCACCACGAACAGGTGATGCGCATCATGAAGCGACGCAAGATCGAACTGCGCCAGCTGCACGCCGGCCGTTATGCCTCGAGCCTGCGCAAAGTGGTGCGCAGCCACGAACCGGTGAAACTGGTCGACACCCTGGTGGTCGGCGCCTTCATCGAAGCGCGCAGTTGCGAGCGGTTCGAAGCGCTGGTGCCGCATCTGGACGAAGAACTCGGCAAGTTCTACTTCGGCCTGCTGAAAAGCGAGGCCCGGCATTTCCAGGGTTACCTGAAACTGGCCTACCAGTACGGCGACGCCAAGGACATCGCGCAAGTAATCGAGAGAGTCCGCGCTGCCGAGCAGGACCTGATCGAGTCGCCGGACGAGGAATTCCGTTTCCACAGCGGCGTACCCGTCGCGGCATGAATTGTTAAAAACTCTTAAGAGTATGAAACATCAACGAAAACCGGCCCTGGAGGCCGGTTTTTGCTGCCTGCGATAAACGTCTCGCCATTGAATGCCCGCATAATGTCGCCCACTTCACAAAGCGGTTGGCGGCGGTTGTTATGGATAACCTGGGTTTTGGCAGAGTCCTGCTGGTGGAAGACGATGAGCGGCTGGCCGCGCTGATCGCGCACTTTCTCGAACAACACGGCTACGAGGTACGCACCGTGCATCGCGGCGATCTGGCCGTGGCCGCGTTTCTCGAATTCAAGCCCAAGGTGGTGGTGCTCGACCTGATGCTGCCGGGGCAGAGCGGCCTGCACGTGTGCCGGGAAATCCGCAGCGTGTCGGACACGCCGATCGTCATCCTGACCGCCAAGGAAGACGACCTCGACCATATTCTGGGCCTGGAGTCCGGGGCCGACGACTACGTGATCAAACCGATCAAGCCACCCGTCCTGCTCGCGCGCCTGCGTGCCCTGCAACGCCGGCAAGTCCCCGAAAGCGGCGTAGTGAGTTCGCTGGAGTTCGGCAACCTGATCATCGACCGCAGCTGCCGCGAAGTGCGCCTGGCGGGCGAGTTGATCGAGCTGACTACCATGGAATTCGAGCTGCTGTGGCTGCTGGCCAGCGCCGCCGGCAAGATCCTGTCGCGCGATGACATTCTCAACCGCATGCGCGGCATCGCCTTCGATGGCCTCAATCGCAGCGTCGACGTGTACATCAGCAAGTTGCGCAACAAACTCAAGGACAACCCTCGCGAACCGGTGTGCATCAAGACCGTGTGGGGCAAGGGTTACCTGTTCAATCCGTTCGCGTGGGAGTTGTAGATGCTGCGGTTATTTCTCGGGCTGTTTCTGGTGATGACGGTCGGGCTGGTGGCGGCGCTGCAAACCGTCGAACACACCTTCAACGCGTTGCTCGACAACCAGATGCAAGCCTACAACCGTGAAGCCGTGCGCGGTCAGGCCTGGTCGCTGATCGAACACATGCGCGACCAGCAGGGCGCGGCGCGCGAGGCGCAACTGGAGGCGTTGCGGCCGCACTACGGGCTCACGCTGAGCCTGGTCGAGGCTGACCAACTGAGCCTCAACGATCAGGAGAAAGCCGAACTGGCCCAGGACCTGCTGGTGATTCGCGATGACTACACCCAGTTCATCAGCAACATCGACGGTGGTTCGCAGTTGCTCAGTATCAAGCTGCCGCCCGAACCGAGCCTGATGCCGTTCTACATTGCCGGGGCCTACCTGATGCTGGCGGTGCTGCTCGGCATCGTTTTGTACTTCTGGGTTCGCCCGCACTGGCGCGATCTGGAAAAACTGCGGCTGGCCGCCGAGCGCTTCGGCGACAACGACCTCTCAGTGCGGATCCAGCTGTCCAAACGCTCGAACATCCGCGACCTGGCCGGCCACTTCAACCTGATGGCGGCGCGCATCGAAGGCCTGATCGCCAATCAGCGCGAACTGACCAACGCGGTCTCCCACGAACTGCGCACGCCGATTGCCCGGCTGTCGTTCGAACTCGACCAGCTCAAGCAACAACCGGACGCCAGCCAGAATCGCGAACTGATCGCCGACATGTACGCCGACCTCGGCGAGCTGGAAGAAATGGTCTCCGAACTGCTGACCTACGCCAGCCTTGAACGCGGTGCGACGGTGATCACCCGCGAAAACATTCAGGCGGCCAACTGGCTCGACAGCGTGGTCGGCAGCGTGGCGCTGGAAGCCGAGGCGGCCGGGGTGCAGCTGTTGATCGTTGATTGCCGGGTCGATGAAGTGCGGATCGAACCGCGGTTCATGGCGCGGGCGGTGATCAATCTGCTGCGCAATGCCATTCGTTATGCCGAGCAGCGGGTCGAGGTGTCGCTGGTGCGCATCGGCGATCAATACGAAGTGCAGGTCAACGACGACGGGCCGGGCGTGCCGCTGGAAGGACGGGAGAAAATCTTCGAACCGTTCTCGCGCCTGGACGCCAGCCGTGATCGCCGCACGGGCGGCTTCGGCCTCGGTCTGGCGCTGGTGCGGCGGGTGTCACAATCCCATGGCGGGCAGGTGGAAGTCGGCGATTCACCGTGGGGCGGCGCGTCATTTCGCATGACCTGGGCGCATCTGGATTAACCCAAAGCCCTTTGAACACCCTCAATCCCTGTGGGAGCGAGCTTGCTCGCGAAGAGGCCGGTAGATTCAGCATTGATGTCAGCTAAACGGGCGAACTCGCGAGCAAGTCGAATCGTCGCACCGTCGCTCCCACAGGATCGGAGTTCCGTCAGCTGAGTACATAGTCAACTGGCTTCAGCGCCGGCGGCAACGGCTCAGTCCCCAGCTCCGAGAGAATATCCCGCTCGATACCCCGCACCAGCGCATCGGTCGGCAAATCGTTTTCATCCCGGCCGAACGGGTCTTCCAGCTCATCGGCAATCGCATCCAGCCCGAAGAAGGTGTAGCTGACAATCGCCGTGAACAGCGGCGTCAGCCAGCCCAGCGGTTCGGCCATGGCGAACGGCAGCAGGATGCAGAACAGGTAAATCGTACGGTGCAGCAGCAAGGTGTAGGGGAAGGGCAGCGGCGTGTTCTTGATCCGCTCGCACACCGCCTGCGCCTGGGTCAGGCTGGTCAGGTGATTGGCCAGCAGCATGTAGCGCCATTCGCTGAGATCGCCTGACTCGTGCAGATCGGAGCATTGTTGACCGACCGTCTGCAGGATGCGCCCGCTGTAGTCCGGCACCTGCGCATCATGTTGCGGGGTGATCCATTCGGCGCTGGCGGCGGCTTCGTCTTCCCGGCGTAACCGTGCATTCAGCGCATGGGCGAAACCAGCGAGGTTGAGCAGCAACAGACGGCGCTGTGCCGATTCGCGGATCACATGGGTCTCGCGAATCACCGAGCGCACATGCACGATCACTTCGCCCCAGGCCTTGCGCGCTTCGTACCAGCGGTCGTAGCAGGCGTTGTTGCGAAAATTCATGAAGATCGACAACGACAGGCCGAGCAGGGTGAACGGCGTGGCGTTGACCTTGGTGAAGTTGCTCGGGTGGAGCATTTCCACCAGCACGATGGCCGACGCCAGCAGCGTGACCATCAGGGCGCGCAGGGCGATGCGTTTGGCAATCGAGCCCTTGAGGGTGAAGAGAATGGCGAATTGATTGACCTTGGGTCGGATGATCATGCGGCTCTCTGCCTTGAAAACGTGGCGGATCAGCCGCCGGTCATGTTCATGAAACGCACCACTTGCACGTCGTCGTTCACTTCAAAGTTGTGCCGGTAAGGCTTGAGTTTCATCGCTTCGATGATGGCTTTCTCCAAGCGTTCCGGTTGACCCGGATGAGCGCGCAACACCGCTTTCAGATCCACCGAATGCTCGTTCCCCAGACACAGTAGCAAACGCCCCTCGACGGTCAGCCGCACCCGGTTGCAGGTGCCGCAGAAGTTGTGGCTGTGGGGCGAGATGAACCCCAGCCGAATGTGCGGCGCTTCGGCAAGCCGCCAGTAGCGCGACGGGCCCTGGGTCGATTCGGCGGAGTCGATCAGGGTGTAGCGTTCGGCGATCTTTTCGCGCACCTGGGTGCTGGAAAAGAACGACTCGGCGCGGCTGTGTTCGCTGATGATGCCCAGCGGCATTTCCTCGATGAAGGAAATATCCAGATCGCGCTCGATGGCGAACTGCACCAGATCGTTGATCTCGTGATCGTTGCGGCCCTGCATCACCACGCAGTTGAGTTTAGTGCGGGTAAATCCGGCGGCGCGCGCGGCGTCGATGCCGTCGATCACCTGGGCCAGGTCGCCGGTGCGGGTCATCTGCTTGAAGCGCTCGGCATCGAGGCTGTCGAGGCTGACGTTGAGGCGCTTGACCCCGGCGTCGAACAGCGGGCTGGCGAGTTTGCTGAGTTGCGAGCCGTTGGTGGTCAGGCACAGTTCGCGCAGGCCGGGCAGGGCGGCGATCTGCTTGCACAACCCGACGACGCCCGGGCGAATCAACGGCTCGCCGCCGGTCAGGCGGATCTTGCGGGTGCCCAGTGCGACGAAGCTCTGCGCCAGTTGATAGATCTCTTCCAGCGTCAGCACCCGTTGGCGCGGCAGAAACTGCATGTCTTCGGCCATGCAATACACGCAACGGAAGTCGCAGCGGTCGGTGACCGACATGCGCAGGTAGTCGACGCGGCGGTTGTAACCATCGATCAAGACGCGCTCTGACATGACAGCCTCGCTTGGGTGAAATCCGCTATTGAAGGGATTGGGTCGGCGCAGGTTATGAGCAACTTCGAACAGCGTCCAATCACTCTTAATGACCGGCCGATTGATGCTGTCGATGATGAAATAATTATTCGGTTTTTTGCGCTTCTTAGTTTTGCAAGTGCCCGTATTTAAAGGGTTTAAAGCCGTGATAGATGCTTTCGATAACGCAGTCATTAATAGCGATTAGACAAGTTTTTGCAGCGGTTCCTATCCTTGGCCCCGTCAAACGAAACGACCACTTTTTTAACTTGAAAGTCAGTCGTCGCTGTTTAAACCCGATCAGGTTTTTGCCTGTGTGCATCGTCATGGAGAAGTCCCATGTCACAAGTCGACCGTTACAAACCCTACAAGGGCGCCGCTGCGGGTTGGGGCGCTGTGATCAGCCTCACCAAGAACTGGCTGGGCAGTGAAAACGCCCTGAAAAACATCCGCGCCATGCTCAAGACCAACCAGAACGGCGGCTTCGACTGCCCCGGTTGCGCCTGGGGTGAAGCGCCCGGCGCGAGCATGCTGAAGTTCTGCGAGAACGGCGCCAAAGCGGTGAACTGGGAAGCCACCGGCCGCCTGGTCGATCCGGCGTTCTTCAACAAGTACACGGTCTCGACGCTGGCCGAGCAAAGCGATTACTGGCTCGAATACCAAGGCCGGATCACCCATCCGATGCGCTACGACGCGCGGGTCGACCGCTATGTCGAGATCACCTGGGACGACGCCTTCGCACTGATCGCCAAACACCTCAAAGGCCTGAAATCGCCCCACGAGGCCGAGTTCTACACCTCGGGCCGTGCCAGCAACGAAGCGGCGTTTCTCTATCAGTTGTTCGTCCGTGCCTACGGCACCAACAACTTCCCGGACTGCTCGAACATGTGCCACGAAGCCAGTGCGGTGAGCATGGGCGAGAGCCTGGGCGTCGGCAAAGGCACGGTGGTCTACGAAGACCTGCACCATGCCGACGCGATTTTCGTGATTGGCCAGAACCCCGGCACCAACCACCCGCGCATGCTCGAACCGCTGCGAGAAGCGGTGAAACGCGGCGCTCAAGTGGTGTGCATCAACCCGCTCAAGGAGCGTGGGCTGGAGCGTTTCCAGAACCCGCAGAACCCGATCGAGATGCTCAGCAACGGCTGGGAAGCGACCAACACCGCGTACTTCCGCCCGGCACTGGGCGGCGACATGGCGATGATTCGCGGCATGGCCAAATTCCTGCTGGAGTGGGAGCGCGAAGCTCAGGCCACGGGCGGTGAACCGGTGTTCGATCACGCGTTCATTGCCGAGCACACGTCGGGTCTCGACAGCTACCTGGCCGAAGTCGATGCCACCAGCTGGGAGCACATCGTCGAGCAGTCCGGCGTGCCGCTGCATGACATCGAACTGGCCGCGCGCATGTACGCTCGCGCCAAGAGTGTGATCATGTGCTGGGCCATGGGCCTGACCCAACACGTGCACTCGGTGCCGACCCTGCAGGAAGTCATCAATCTGCAACTGCTGCGCGGCAACGTCGGCCGTCCGGGCGCCGGGCTGTCGCCGGTGCGTGGCCACAGTAACGTGCAGGGCGACCGCACCATGGGCATCAACGAACTGGCCCCGACCGAGCTGATGGACGCCCTGGAAAAACGCTTCAACTTCAAGGTGCCGCGCATGCACGGCCACAACACGGTGATGGCGATTGGCGCCATGGAGCGCGGCGAAGCCAAGGTGTTTATCGGTCTGGGCGGCAACTTCGCCCAGGCCACGCCGGACACTCCGCGCACCCACGCCGCGATGCGCAAACTCGACCTGAGCGTGCACATCTCGACCAAGCTCAACCGCAGCCATCTGGTGACCGGGCGTGATGCGTTGATCCTGCCGTGCCTGGGCCGTACCGACATCGACGTGCAGGCCGAAGGTCCGCAAGGCGTGACCGTGGAAGACACCTTCAGCATGGTGCATTTGTCGTTCGGCCAACTGAAGCCGAAGTCGGCGCACCTGAAATCCGAGCCGGCGATCATTGCCGGGATCGCTGCCGCCACATTGGGCAAACACCCGATCGACTGGGAATGGGCGGTGGGCGACTACGGGCGCATCCGCAACCTGATCGCCGACGTGATTCCGGGCTTCGAGAATTTCAACGAGAAGCTGCTGATCCCCGGTGGTTTCCACCTCGGCAACAACGCTTCCGACCGGGTCTGGAAAACCGAATCCGGAAAGGCCCAGTTCACCTCGTGTGTGCTGCCGGAACATCTGATCAGCGAAGGCGTGCGCAACCTGCCGGTCAAACCGCATCTGATCCTGCAAACCATGCGCTCCCACGATCAGTACAACACCACGCTTTACGGCCTCGACGACCGTTATCGCGGGGTTTACGGCATGCGCGACGTGGTGTTCGCCAACGAGCAGGACATCCGACGGCTCGGTTTCGAACCGGGGCAGAAGGTTGATCTGGTGGCGCTGTGGGGCGATGAGCGTGAACGTCGGGTCAGCGGTTTCACCCTGATCGCCTACGACATTCCGGCCGGGCAGGCTGCCGCGTACTACCCGGAAACCAATCCGCTGGTGCCGCTGGAAAGCTACGGTGACCGCACCTACACGCCGACCTCCAAATTCGTGGCGATCCGCCTCGAAGCGGCCGAGGCGAGCAACCTGATCCCGTCGTCGGTGGCGTAACCGACTCACGCGATCCAACCCTTTTGTATTTTGACTGGCTGCAGGCGTTCGCGCCTGGCG
Organism: Pseudomonas sp. GW823-FHT04A03; assembly: GCF_058796615.1. NCBI lineage: Bacteria > Pseudomonadati > Pseudomonadota > Gammaproteobacteria > Pseudomonadales > Pseudomonadaceae > Pseudomonas > Pseudomonas sp. GW823-FHT04A03. The sequence goes on along the minus strand of NZ_JBXAIV010000001.1, from coordinate 1,246,686 downwards.
GTGGCCCGGCCGTGTGCTGCCGCTTTTCAGCCTTGATGAGGACATCATCATGTTCAACCTGGAGGCACTGGACCTGGCGCGAATTCAATTCGCGTTCACGGTTTCGTTCCACATCATCTTCCCGGCGATCACCATTGGCCTCGCGAGTTTCCTGGCGGTACTCGAAGGCCTGTGGCTGAAAACCCGCAACGACACTTACCGCGATCTCTACCATTTCTGGTCGAAGATCTTCGCCGTCAACTTCGGCATGGGCGTGGTCTCGGGGCTGGTCATGGCGTACCAGTTCGGTACCAACTGGAGTGGGTTTTCCGACTTCGCCGGCAGCGTCACCGGGCCGTTGCTGACCTATGAAGTGCTGACCGCGTTCTTCCTTGAGGCCGGGTTTCTCGGGGTGATGCTGTTCGGCTGGAACCGCGTCGGCCGTGGCTTGCACTTCTTTGCCACGGTGATGGTTGCCATCGGTACGCTGATCTCGACCTTCTGGATTCTTGCTTCCAACAGCTGGATGCAGACCCCGCAAGGCTTCGAAATCGTTGACGGCCGGGTGATGCCGGTCGACTGGCTGGCGATCGTGTTCAACCCGTCGTTCCCGTTCCGTCTGGCGCACATGGCGATTGCTGCATTCGTCGCCACGGCGTTCTTTGTCGGCGCTTCGGCAGCCTGGCATTTGCTGCGTGGCAACGACAGCAAAGCGGTGCGCAAGATGTTTTCCATGGCGCTGTGGATGGCGCTGATCGTGGCGCCGATTCAAGCGGTGGTCGGTGACGCCCATGGCCTGAACACCCTGGAGCATCAACCGGCGAAAATCGCCGCCATCGAAGGCCACTGGGAAAACGCCGACAACGGGCCGACCCCGCTGGTGCTGTTCGGCATCCCCGACATGCAGGCGGAAAAGACCAAGTACGCGATCGAGATTCCGTACCTCGGCAGCCTGATCCTCACCCACAGCCTCGACAAGCAGATTCCGGCGCTCAAGAGCTTCCCGAAAGAAGACCGGCCTAACTCGACCGTCATTTTCTGGAGCTTCCGCGTCATGGCCGGGCTCGGCATGTTGATGATTCTGGTCGGCGTGTTGGGGCTGATGCTGCGGCGCAACGGCAAGGTCTACCGGCATCGCGGCTTCCAGCGTCTGGTGCTATTGATGGGGCCGAGCGGTCTGATCGCGCTGCTGGCGGGTTGGATCACCACCGAAGTCGGGCGTCAGCCGTGGGTGGTGTACGGCTTGATGCGCACCCACGACGCGGCGTCCCATCACTCGGTGGCGCAGATGAGCACCTCGCTGGCGCTGTTCGTCGTCATCTACTGCTCGGTGTTCACCGTGGGCATCGGCTACATGATGAAACTGGTGAGCAAGGGCCCGCAGCCGCACCACGAACATCCGCCCGAAGGCACTCAGGTGCAGACCCCGCGCCGGCCACTTTCGGCGGTCACCGACAACCTCGAATCCGCGACCCGGATCCACTGAAAAAGGAGCGTTGAGTCATGGGTATTCAAGGTATCGATCTCTCGTTGATCTGGGGCGTGATCATTGCCTTCGGGGTGATGATGTACGTGATCATGGACGGCTTCGATCTGGGCCTCGGGATCCTGTTCCCGATGATCAGCGACGAGCAGGAACGCGACGTGATGATGAACACCGTCGCGCCGGTCTGGGACGGCAACGAAACCTGGCTGGTGCTCGGTGGCGCGGCGCTGTACGGCGCGTTTCCGCTGGCTTACGGGGTGATTCTTGAGGCGCTGTATCTGCCGCTGATCTTCATGCTCGCGGGGTTGATTTTCCGCGGTGTGGCGTTCGAGTTTCGCTTCAAGGCGCCGGCTGAAAAACGTCATCTGTGGGACTGGGCATTCATCGGCGGTTCGCTGTTGGCGACGTTCTCCCAGGGCGTGGTGATCGGCGCGTATGTGGCGGGAATTCCGGTGGTGGATCGGCAGTTTGCCGGTGGCGGTCTCGACTGGCTGGCGCCGTTCCCGCTGGTCTGCGGCGTCGGTCTGGTGATCGCTTACGCCTTGCTCGGCAGCACCTGGCTGCTGGTCAAGACCGAAGGCATGCTGGAATCGCGGATGCGTCACTACAGCCGTCCGCTGGCGTGGCTGTTGCTGGCGATGGTGGTGGTGATCGGCGCGTGGACGCTGCAACTGCACCCGGAGCTGGCCAGTCGCTGGTTCAACCATGCGCACCTGACCGTGTTCGCCGGGCTGGTGGTGTTGGCGGTGCTAGCGCTGATCGGGCTGTTGCGCTCGCTGCGTCAGCGCCACACTCACTGGCCGTTCGTGTTCACTCTGGTGCTGATGTTCCTCGGTTACATCGGCCTGGCGCTGAGCATCTGGCCGAACATCATCCCGCCGTCGGTCAGCCTGTGGGCGGCCGCATCACCGGCCACCAGCCAGCTGTTCGCCCTGATCGGCGCGCTGTTCATTCTTCCGGTGATCCTGATGTACACCTTCTGGAACTACTACGTGTTCCGCGGCAAAGTGAGGATTGGCGATGGCTACCATTGATTCGCGTGAAGTGAAATCCAGCCCCTGGTACAAGCGTCTGGGCTGGCTGTTGCTGATCTGGTTGGGCAGCGTGGTCTCGCTGGCGGTGGTGGCGAGTCTGCTGAAACTGGCGATGTATGCGGCCGGGATGAGGACTCATTGACCATAAAAAAACCGGAGCCTGGCTCCGGTTTTTTATTGCGCGGGATTTACTCCCCGCCAAACATCGCAGTCCAGTAAATCCCGGCGCTGCTCTTCGGATCAACTGCGTAAGCAGCGCCCAGCTCGCGGTATTGCGGATTCATCAGGTTGGCGCAATGGCCGGGACTGGCGAGCCAGCCGGCGACGACTTTCTGCACCGTGTCCTGCCCGGCGGCGATGTTTTCGCCGACCTGCTGACCGCTGTAACCGGCAAGTTCCGCGCGGTCGCCGGGGGTGCGGCCGTCGCGGTCCTTGTGGTCGAAATAATTGTTGTTGGCCATCTCGCGGCTGTGTTCCTGGGCGACGCCGCCGAGTACTGCGTTCCACGCCAGCGGCGCAGTCGCTGCGAATGCCTGACCGCCGCACTGGCGCGGTTGGGCGCGGGCGGCGTTGAGTTGTTCGAGGAGTTTCTGGCCTTCAGCCTGACCGTCGCCGAGGCGGGCGGACAGCAGCGGTCGCGCCAGGGTAATGCGCCAGTCACGGTCGGCGCGGCTGACGCCGATATCGACGAACTGCGGATCCAGCACCACCTGACAGAAACTTTCCTGGATCGCCTTCATTGCCGACGCCGCATCCCGTGGCCCGTTCAGGGTAATCGCCTGCACGTTGACCATCGGGTAGCGAGCGCTGGACATCGCCTGCTGCAAATCCACCACGCCGCTGGCCGGCAGAATCAGGCGCGGATCGGCCGACAGCGGCGGCAATTCGCTGGACGCCTGGCTGCCACAACGCTGCGGCTGGCTGCGGTAGCTGTTGATCGATTCGATCAATTGCGACTCGTCGGTGGCCATGGCCGAAGTGGCCAGCGCCAGGCCCACGGACAACGCGGCGAGTCGCAGAACGGATGGCATGAAGCGCATGGAAATCTCCCTTGGGCTGAGTGCGCACATCATGCGCGAAAGGGCCCCGGTTCGTGCAATGTCTTTTTCTTCACGACGCGGATTTTTCTGCAGAACGATTCCGTGCAATTTGCCGTCTACACTCTGCGAAGACCCCGGAAACCGGGCGTCTCAACCACGTAACACTTTGCCCGCATCGGGCCCTGCCGGAAGAATGATCATGCGATTGAACGGGTTGCTTTGCTGTCTTGCGTTGACCCTGCTGAGCGGCGCGGCACTGGCCACCGATCAGGCTCCGATCAAGGAAAAGGCCGAGGCGAAAGCCGAGGTTCTGGAAGAGAAGGCCGCCGATAAACCCGACGCGCCCCCGGCACCTAAATCCGAAGCCATCACCCCGACTGAAGCGCAGGCGGTTGACCCCGCCGGCGCCGCACCGCTGGACGATCCGATCACCTGTCTGGCGCGCAGTATCTATTGGGAAGCCAAGGGCAAGGACAATGCCGACATGGAAGGCGTGGCCAGTGTGGTGATGAATCGCCTCGGGCATGACGGCTTTCCAGGCACGGTCTGCGAGGTGGTCAAGCAGGGCTCGGAAACCAAGAGCTGCCAGTTTTCCTGGTGGTGCGACGGGCGTCCGGATCAGGTCAAGGAAGATGCCGAATACGCGCTGGCCAAGGAAATCGCCGGCAAGGCACTGAACCGCCAGCTCACCGACCGCACCCACGGCGCGCTGTATTTCCACGACCGCAATGTTCATCCAAGTTGGGCGAAGGAATACACCAAGACCGCCGAGACCAAGAAATTCCTGTTCTATAAACCCGCAGGCGGAGATGCGCGTTAGGCGCAGACTTCTCGCACGCAATTGCGCAGCCAGCGATGCGCCGGGTCGGCGTCCATGCGCGGATGCCAGAGCATCGACACGCTGATGTCCGGCATCCGGAATGGCAGGGCGAAGCTGTGCAGGCCCGTGCGCAGTTTGCTGGTGTGACGTTCCGGAACAGTGGCGATCAGGTCCGACTCACGGACCAGCGTCAGCGCCGCCGAAAACCCGCCGAACGAGGTGACGATATCCCGCGTCAGCCCCAAGGCAAGCAATGCTTCGTCCACCGGTCCGCTGCTGCGCCCGCGTCGTGACACCAGAATGTGCTGGCCTGCGGCAAAGCGTTTGGCGCTGACCTTGCCGCTGCTCAATGGATGACCCTCACGCACCACGCCTATCCAGTGATCGCGGAACAGGATGCGGCTGTGCAGCGTCGGGTCGGTGCTGTCGTCGACCACGCCGGTTTCCAGATCCACCCGACCTACGCGCAGCAGCGTGCTGTCCTTGTCGGCTTTTTGCACAAAGCGCAGGCGCACGCCGGGCGCCTCTTCGGCGATGCGGGCGAGCAGGGCGGCGGCGAAGGTTTCGACAAACCCGTCGGTGTTGCGCAGGGTGAAGGTGCGCCGCAACTGGCCGGGATCGAGCACCTCTGCCGGGCGTAAAACCGCTTCGGCTTCCTGCACCAGGTAACTGACCCGGTCGCGCAGTTCCAGCGCGCGCGGGGTCGGTACCAGTCCGCGACCGGCGCGCACCAGCAGCGGATCCCCGGTGGTTTCCCGCAGCCGGGCCAGCGCACGGCTCATGGCTGACGGACTCAAGCGCAGGCGTTCGGCGGCGCGGGCGACGCTGCCTTCGCTCAGCAATACGTCGAGGGTGATCAACAGGTTCAGATCCGGTGCATTCATGACATGGCGTTCCATGCAGGTATCAAGTGCAAAGCATGCGTCTTGCGCCTTGTATTGTCGAGGCTCAGGCTATGTCCCATGACTTCCGCATTGTGAGCCCCCCATGCACCGAGAACCTCTGAGCCCTTCAGCCCGCTGGGCGCTGACCAGTCTGGCGCTGTCGATGCTGATGCCGTCGCTCGACACCAGCATCGCCAACGCCGGATTGCCCACGCTGGCAGCGGCGTTCGATGCGACGTTTCAACAAGTGCAGTGGATCGTGCTGGCCTATCTGCTGGCGGTCACCACATTGATTGTCAGCGTCGGGCGGCTGGGTGACGGCTTCAGTCGGCGGCGCTTGCTGTTGATCGGCATCGGCATTTTTACCGCCGCTTCGCTGGCCTGCGCACTGGCGCCGAGCCTTGGCTGGCTGATCGGTGCGCGGGCGGTGCAGGGTCTGGGCGCGGCGATCATGTTTGCGCTTACGGTGGCGCTGGTGGCCGATGCGGTGCCCAAAGCCCGGGCCGGCAGTGCGATGGGCTTGCTGGCTACGATGTCGGCGACTGGCACCACCCTCGGGCCGTCGCTTGGCGGGCTGTTGATGGCGCATGTTGGCTGGCAGTCGATCTTTGTGATCAACGTGCCGTTGGGATTGCTCAATGCGTGGCTGGTGTATCGGTATTTGCCGAAGGATCGCATCGTGCGCTCGGGTGTTGCATTTGATTATCCCGGCACCGCCGTACTGATGCTGACGCTGGCGGCCTACGCACTGGCGATGACGATTGAAGGACTCACCCCTACGTTGCTGTTGCTCAGCCTGTTGGGCGTTGGGTTGTTCATCCTGGTCGAGAAGCGGAGCAAGGCGCCGCTGATCCACTTGTCGTTGTTCACCGACACGCGAATCAGCAGCAGTCTGGCGCTGACGTTGCTGGTGACCACGGTGATGATGACCACGCTGGTGGTCGGGCCGTTTTACCTGAACCGAGGTTTGGGGCTCACCAGTACGCAGGTCGGACTGGTGTTGTCGATCGGGCCGTTGTTGGCGGCGTTCAGCGGCGTACCGGCCGGGCGGCTGGTGGATCGTTTCGGTGCGCGGCGGATGGTGCCGGGTGCGTTGCTCGGCCTGGCTTGCGGTTGCGGTTTGTTGGCGCTGTTGCCGATGAGTGTCGGAGTGCTTGCATACGTGCTGCCGATCACGGTGGTCGCCTTGAGTTATGCGCTGTTCCAGGCCGCCAACAACACCGGGTTGATGTCCGGGGTTGCTCAGGATCAGCGCGGCGTGGTCTCGGCCATGCTCGGGCTGTCGCGCAACCTGGGGTTGATCACCGGGGCGGCGGCGATGGGCGCGGTGTTCGCCCTGGCCACGGGCGATCCGACTCAGGCACCGGCCGCCGTTATTGCGGCCGGCTTGCACATGACTTTCGGCGTGGCCTCGGCATTGATGTTCGCGGCGTTTGCGCTCGGTGCCTTCACGCACCTGCGTCTCGCGTCTCCCGTGCCGGAAAGAACAGTTCAAAGCAGGTGATGCCGTCGGCGCTGCTGACGCTGTAGCGGCCCTGATGCAACTGCATGATGGTCGCGACAATCGACAGGCCTAGTCCGTTGGATTGGGCCGAGCGCTCGCGGGACGGATCGACGCGGTAGAAGCGCTCGAACAGCCGCGAAAGGTGTTCCGCCGGAATCGTCGCGCCCTGATTGCGCACCCGCAGATAGCTGCCGTCCGCTTCGGCGATGGCTTCGACCTGCAACGTCGAATCCGCCGCGCCGTACTTGATCGCGTTGGCGCACAGGTTGGCCAGGGCCCGACGCAGCAGCATCGGCTCGGCCCAGATCACACCGCTGCCACTGGCCTCGATGGTGACGCCGACATCCGCCGCCAGCCCTTCAAAGTAGTCGGCGATGCGCTGCATTTCATCGCAGGCGTCCAGTTCCTGACGCTGGCTCAGTGCGCTGGCCGGGTCGGTGCGGGCGAGAAACAGCATGTTGTCGAGCATCCGCGACAGCCGTTCGAGTTCTTCGACGTTGGAGGCGAGCAGCTGTTGATAGGCGTCGACGCTGCGGTTCTGTTGCAGGGCGACCTGGGTTTCCCCGAGCAGGTTGTTGATCGGCGTGCGCAGTTCGTGGGCCATGTCGGTGGAGACCTGGCTCAGTTGCGCAACCCCTCGGTCGAGCCGGTCCAGCATCGCATTGAAAGACTCGATCATCGGCTGCAATTCCCGGGGCGTGCCTTGGCGGTCGAGGCGTTCGCCGAGGTTGGCGATGCCGATCCCGTGGGCATGCCGGGCAATCCGCCGCAACGGCAGCAAACCGCGATACACCAGCAGGCAGCCGACCAGCGCCAGCACGATCGCTGCCAATGACGCCAGGCCGTACACGCTGAGCCGGTAATTGGCGAGCATCGCCGTGCGCTCGCTCATCACCTTGGCGATGAGCACCTGCAGGTTGCCCTGGTCGCCGGAGTCGATACTCGCCGCCACCGCCGAGAACGGCACGCCGTTGAGGCTCGGCAGATGCTGCACGTCGTTAAGCGCCATGACATGGTCGATTGGTACGGCGGGCACGCTCGGCAGTGCCAGGTCGCTGGGATTGACCACGAACAGCGGCGGTTGCCCCGGCGCACCGATGGTCAGCAGCGCTTCGCGGTTGCCCAGCATGTTCTGGAACAGCGCCGGTTTGGTCTTGATCAACTCCAGCGTGTTGCTGTCGTTGAGGATGGTGCGCAACTGATCGATGCGGCTGACCAACTGGATGTCGTCGCGGCGGGTCAGTTGCTCTTCCAACTGGTTGTAAAGCGCCGCGCCGAGGCCTGCCAGTGCGGCGAAGGCGAGCACGGCGAACACCAGCGCCAGTCGCAAGGTCAGGGAGTACGTGCCGGCGATTTTCATGGCTGAGTATCAAAGCGGTAGCCGATGCCGCGCACGCTGTGGATCAGCTTGAGCGGGAACGGATCGTCGATCTTCGCCCGCAGGCGGCGCACGGCGACATCGACCACATTGGTGTCGCTGTCGAAATTCATGTCCCACACCCGCGAGGCGATCAGTGAACGCGACAGCACTTGCCCGGTATGGGTGGCGAACAATTGGAGCAGGGCGAATTCCTTGTTGGTCAGGGTGATCCGGTTGCCGGCGCGGGTGACCCGGCGCTTGAGCACGTCGATCTGCAGATCGGCCACCTGCAATTGCTCTTCTTCATGGATCGGCCCGCGCCGGGTCAGAGTGCGCAGGCGCGCCACCAGTTCGGCGAAGGAAAACGGCTTGATCAGGTAGTCGTCGGCGCCCAGTTCCAGGCCTTTGACCCGGTCGGCGATGTCGTCGCGGGCAGTCAGGAACAGCACCGGCGTGTCGGTTTCCTTGCGCAGCCGGCGCAGGACTTCCCAGCCATCCATTTTCGGCATCATCACGTCCAGCACGATCACGTCGAAGTCGAACTCCAGCGCCAGGTGCAGACCGTCGGCGCCGTCCCGGGCCAGGCTCACGCTGTAGCCCAGTTCCTGCAAGCCGTTGAGCAAGTAATTGCCGGCCTTGGGTTCGTCTTCGACAACAAGGATATTCATGGGCACTGTGCCTCAATTGTCATTGATGCAGCCGCTGCCTTGCACTTGATAGTCCAGCACATGTTCACGGCCCTGGTGGTCGAGGTAGTTGAGTCGCGCGGGGATCACGCCGCAAGCCTGGGAAATATCGGTGCTGGAGAGGACTTTGTCGACATCCAGGTGCACGTAGAAGCCGTTGGTGTCGTGAATCACTGTGCGCTCAGGCATTTCAGCGGCGAACACGGAACCGGTGGCGAGGAGGGCGGTGAAGGCGAGGATCAGGGTTTTCATGATGGGTCACTCGAGTCGTTGAAGTTGATCGGCGTTCTGGCCGGGACAACTTCAAGCTACCGGGCGATCCGCTCGGCAAACCGACAACTCGATGACAAATCTGTAATAAACCGAACCTGTGGGAGCCTGCGCACTCCCACAGAGTATTCAGCTGGCGTGGGTGCTGAGAATGCTCGCGATCTGTTGAGGCTGGCAGTTGAGGTACGGCGAGGATTTCAGCCACTGCTGATCCGGGTACCAGGAGAACATGAATTGGCCATTCTTCAGACTGTCGATCACCCGTTTGGCGACTTGCGGTCGCACGGCCGGGCAACCCTGGCTGCGCCCCAGACGGCCGGTACGTTTGCTCCAGAACGGGTTCACGTAGTCGGCGGCGTGGATCACGATGGCGCGGTCACGGGCCATGTCGTTGACGCCCGGTTCCAGACCGTCCATGCGCAGCGAGTAACCGTGAGTGCCCTGGTAACTTTCCTGGGTGCGGAACAGGCCGAGGCTGGACTGAAAACTGCCTTCACGGTTGGAGAACCGGGTGGCGAAGTTTTCCCCGGAGTTCGAACCGTGGGCGACCAGGTCGCGCAGCACCAGTTTTTTCCGGGTCAGGTCGAAGATCCACAACCGGCGCTCGGTGGACGGCTGCGAATAGTCGATGATCGCCAGGTGACGGGACTGCTTCGCGCCGTTGTTGATCGCACATTGCATGGCGTTCAAGGCACCTTTCAGCGCCTGGGGATTGAGTTCCGGAGCGGCGTGCGCGAGGCTGGTGTACAGAACCGGCGAAGAGGTGCCGGCGGCAAAGGCTGGACTGGTCAGCACGCCAATGGCGGTGGCAGTCAGCAGAAGTCGGCGCAAAAACGTCAACATTTAAAGTGAGTCTCCACTTGCTACTTGTTTGGCACTTAGGCTCCTGACGTCCAGTCGTTCCCGGCAAGCCCGCGAATCGGGCCTGACTGTTCACCGCACCTGAGGTAAGGTTGACCGTCAATCAGGACGGCCATGGATTGGAGTAAAGCAGTTGTTCAAAAAGTACGCATGCTACTTGAGCATTTGTTTGCTCGCTGCGCCGTTTGTCGCTTGCGCCGAAGAGCCGTTGCCAGGACTCCCGACGCTGCCGCCCGTGCCGACGGAAATGCCCATCGAGCCGCAGAGCCCGTTGCAGGCTGCGCTGATCAGCCTGCCACAGGCGTGTCCGACGATCGGCACCAGCCTCAACGGTCCGGCGCTGGATCAGTTGCGCGCGTTCTACCAGCAGCAGGACTGGCTGCCGGTGTGGGCTGATGGCGGGCAATTGCCGGCCTTGCACGCGCAATTGCAGCTGTTGGCCGACGATGGCCTGAACCCGAAACGCTATCCGGTGGCCCTCACCGCCCCGCAGGACGGCGAACTGTGCGCCGACATCGAGATCAGCCGTTATTACCTGCAAGCCCTGCAGGATCTGCATTACGGCCGTCTGCTGCAATCGCACTTCGAACCGCTGTGGCATTCCGACGAAACGCCACGCGACCGGCAGGCCGAATTGCTCGCCATCGCCGTACCGGGCGTGCACAACGTTCCGGCAGCCTTCGATCTGGCCCGCCCGCAGTTGGCGCAGTATCAGAACCTGCGTCATCTCTACGCAGCTCAACGCCTGAAAGCCTTGCCCCAGTGGACATCGGTGGGCAACGGCCCGTTGCTGCGTCCGGACATGGAAGACAAGCGCGTGCCGGAACTGGCTCGCCGGCTGCATAGCGAAGGCTATCTGACCAGTGTGATCGGCACGCCGGACAACGCTTATCACGGTGTACTGGTGGAGGCGGTGAAGAGTTTTCAGGCCAACCATTCGTTGCAGGCTGACGGAGTGGTGGGGCCGGGGACGATTGCCGAACTCAACATCAGTCCGCTGACTCGTCGCGAACAGCTGCGGGTCAACCTTGAACGTTTCCGCTGGATGGCCCAGGACATGGAGCCGGACGGTTTGCTGGTGAACGTCGCCGCTGCTGAACTGACGCTTTATCAGGGTGGCCTGCCGGTGTGGCAGACCCGCACCCAGGTCGGACGCGCCGAACGCCAGACCCCGCTGCTCAAATCGCGGGTCACGCGCCTGACCCTGAACCCGACCTGGACCGTGCCGCCGACCATCTGGAAGGAAGACAAGCTGCCGGAAATCCGCAAGGACCAGACCTTCCTCAGCCGTCAGAACCTGCAAGTGCTCGACGCCAACGGCCAGCCGCTGGCCGCCGCCGACATCGACTGGGACAACCCCGGCAACATCCTCCTGCGTCAGGATGCCGGGCCGCGCAACCCGCTGGGGCAGATGGTCATTCGGTTCCCCAACCCGTTCTCGGTGTACCTGCACGACACGCCGAGCAAGGCGCTGTTCGACAAGGGGCCACGGGCGTTCAGTTCCGGCTGCGTGCGGGTCGAGCATCCGATGAAGCTGCGCGACTTCCTGCTCAGCCCGGCGGAGAAGGCGCGCACCGACACCTTGCTCGCCACCGGCACCACCCATGAATTCCGCCTGAGCAATCCGGTGCCGATCCTCATGACTTACTGGACGGCACAGGTCGATGGCCAGGGTCGCGTGCTCTATGCGCCGGACATCTACAGCCGGGACAGTGCGTTGTTGGCGGGGCTGGACCGGGCGCATTGATCCTCAGCGGCTGGCGCGTTTCCAGAAAAACCGCGCCAGCCACGCATCCACGCTCAACTTGCCGGCCCCGGCAAACACCAGCGGCACCAGCGCAGCCAGATAAATTGCCGGCAGCTTGAAGTTGCCGAAGCCCTTGTTGGTGATCGCGTAACCCTGGGCCAGTTCACTCAGCGATGACCAGTCCGCCGGCCAGTGCACGGCAGCGGTGGCGACGACGGTCACGACGATCAGCGAAATCGCCGAAATCCGCGTGCCGAATCCGATCAGGATCGCCAGCGCGCAGATCAGCTCTGCCCACATCGACAGTTCCCAGTTCAGCGTGGCGGGCAAGTGGTCGAAGGGAAACGGGAACCGCTCCTGAATGTCTTCGAACCAGTTCTGGCCGTTGAATTTCTCCAGTCCCGATTCGAAAAATTCCCAGGCGATGAACAGGCGCAGGGTCAGCGGTGCGAGCCACTGGCCGGCGCGGTCAAGGTTCACATGCAGGCCTTTGACGGCCGACGAGAGAGCTGTGGTCATAGGAAGGCTCCATTCATTCAAGAGAAAACGGGGCACCGACGTGCCCCGTGAAAAGGGTTATTCGCCGGCGCCGCACTTGCCTTCGCCGCATTTGCCTTCCGAGGTTTTTTCCGCCGGGTCGGCCTTGGCCTGGGTCTGGCTGTAGCCGTGATCCAGTTGTTTGACGCTGAACGCTTCGGAAGCCGAAGCGGCGTTGGACAGGGCCAGGCCACCGGCAAGCAGCAGGCCGAGAGTCAGGGAGGTTTTCGAGAGCTTGGTCATGGTGAATCTCCGATGCGATAGGTGAGTTCAAAGGCTTGATCGGGGCTGCCGATCGACAGGTTCATTTGAACGTCGGGCTGTATCGCTGATGTGTCGCGAAGGCCCGGATTTGTGCGCGGGATGTGTCGGGCGTCGGGCCGTACACACTGCGATACACAGCCTGCGCAAAACCTGTGGGAGCGAGCTTGCTCGCGATAGCGGTGGGTCAGGCGCCGAGGGTGCTGGCTGTATTGGCCTCATCGCGAGCAAGCTCGCTCCCACACTGGATCTCCAATTATTTCGAATGTGTGATTTGCCTCAGACCCGCAGCGTCTAGCCACGGTGTCCCCGCAATCCCATGGGGCGAGACTTCGGAACCCGGCATGCAAGCGCTGTTGAACGAGATCCTTGACGCTGTCCGGCCCCTGATCGGGCAGGGCAAGGTGGCTGACTACATTCCCGCCCTCGGCACCGTGCCGGCCAATCAACTGGGCATCGCCGTGTATGGCAACGACGGCGAGATGTATTGCGCCGGCGACGCCGAGACGCCGTTCTCGGTGCAGAGTATTTCCAAGGTGTTCAGTCTGGTGCAGGCCATCGAACATTCCGGCGAGGCGATCTGGGAACGCCTGGGCCACGAGCCGTCCGGCCAGCCGTTCAACTCGCTGGTGCAGCTGGAATTCGAACGCGGCCGTCCGCGCAATCCGTTCATCAATGCCGGGGCGCTGGTGATCTGCGACATCAACCAGTCACGCTTTGCCGCGCCAGCCTTGTCGATGCGCGACTTCGTGCGACGGTTGTCGGGCAACCCGCAGGTGATGGTCGACGGCAAGGTCGCCGACTCCGAATACCAGCATCGCGCGCGCAACGCGGCGATGGCGTACCTGATGCAATCCTTCGGCAATTTTCACAACGACGTTGAAGCGGTGCTGCGCAGCTACTTCAGTCACTGCGCGTTGCGCATGAACTGCATCGACCTGGCTCGGGCGTTCTGCTTCCTGGCCAACGACGGCTTCTGCAAGCACAGCGGCGAACAGATTCTTACTCGCCGCCAGACCCAGCAAGTCAACTCGATCATGGCCACCAGCGGTCTCTACGACGAGGCCGGCAACTTCGCCTACCGCGTCGGTCTGCCGGGCAAAAGCGGCGTCGGTGGCGGTATCGTTGCGGTGGTGCCGGGGCAGTTCACGGTGTGCGTGTGGTCGCCGGAACTGAACACGGCGGGCAACTCGCTGGCGGGGATGGCGGCGCTGGAAATGCTCAGTTCGCGGATTGGCTGGTCGGTGTTCTGAGGCCGTGTTGCTTTGAGGGAGGCCAACCTATACATTTTCCGGCCGCCCTCAATATGGTGAATCCGCTCCATGTCTCTCGCGCTCGAACGTCTCGTCGCTGGCACGCCTATCCCTTTCGCCGGTAACCGCGTCACCGTGGTCAGCCCCGAACTGGCTGAGCGTTTCCGACCCGGCGACCACCTGTTGGTGGAGCAGGTGAGCGGCGAGCTGTTGCTGATTCCGGTGGTGGATCAGCAGGCCGCATCAGTGGCGATCGAGCGTGCAGCAGCGGCGTTTACCGCGTTGTCCGCTGTGCCGGATGAGGCCATCAGCCGCTTCTTCGATCTGTTCGCTCAACGCCTGGAAAACCCGGACGCTTGGGCCCTGATCGAAACCGCCAACCTCGCCGACATCGAACGGGCCAAGGCTCGCGGCCGTTCCACTACCCGGTTGCTCGCCGATGAGCGCATGCGCCGCGACATGATCGCCGGCCTGCGCGCCTGGCGTGATGCGCCGGCCACCCGCGGCAAAGTCATCAGCAGCGTCGAACATGACGGCTGGAAGGTCGAGCAAGTGGTGTCGCCGCTGGGCATCGTCGCGTTCGTGTTCGAAGGCCGGCCAAATGTTTTCGCCGACGCCGCTGGCGTACTGCGCACCGGCAACACTGCCGTGCTGCGCATTGGCAGCGATGCATTGGGCACCGCGCAAGCCATCGTCACCCACGCCCTGAACCCGGCGCTGGCCGATGCCGGTCTGCCGGCGGGTGCGGTGTCGCTGGTGGAGAGCGTCAACCACGCCGCCGGTTGGGCGATGTTCGCCGACCGGCGTCTGTCGCTGGCGGTGGCCCGTGGTTCGGGTCGTGCGGTCAGTCAGTTGGGCAGCATCGCCCAGCAGGCCGGCACCGCCGTCAGCCTGCACGGCACCGGTGGCGCGTGGCTGATCGCCGACCGCGATGCCGACACCAAGCGCTTTGCCGCTGTGGTGCGCAACTCGCTGGACCGCAAGGTCTGCAACACGCTGAACGTCTGCCTGATCCAGCGCGACCGTGCTGCCGAACTGGTGCCGCTATTCCTCGATGCCTTGAAGCAGGCCGGTACCGCGCGCGGTCAGGGCTGCAAACTGCACATCGTCGAAGGCAGCGAAAGCTATCTGCCGGGCGACTGGCAGAACGCGACAGTCGAGGTCTATCGGGCGGAGGGTTACCAGACTGAAGCGCTGGCCGAGCCGTTGCCAGAAGCGCAATTGGGGCGCGAGTGGGAATGGGAAGAAACCCCGGAAACCAGCCTGATGATCGTCGACGATCTGGATCAGGCCATCGCGCTGTTCAATCGCTACAGCCCGCAATTCACTGTATCGCTGATCAGCGAAGACGCGGCGGTTCAGGAGCGCTTCTACAGCGCGGTCAACGCGCCGTTCGTGGGCAATGGCATCACCCGTTGGGTCGATGGACAGTACGCGCTGAACAAGCCGGAACTGGGGCTTTCGAACTGGGAAAGCGGCCGCCTCTTTGCTCGCAGCGCGATTCTCTCCGGTGACGGTGTGTTCACCGTACGCAGCCGCATGACGCAAATCGATCTGGGTGTAAAACGCTGAACAGAACAACGCCGCGCCGTCGAAATGACGGGCGCGGCGTTGTGTTTTCAAGCAGCATCGACTGCCTGACCGTACACCGCGCACGTCGACGGTTGCTCGGCCAGCGAGACGAAGGTGCGACGGTCGGCACTCAGCGCGTCGATCGAGCCGGTCTCGATGTCGTACACCCAGCCGTGCAGATTCAGCAGGCCTTTCTCCTGGGCCAGACGCACGCTCGGGTGAGTCTGGATGTTCGCCAGTTGCGCGATCACGTTTTCCCGCACCATCGAACTCAGCTTGGCCGCGTCATTGGCGTGCGGCCGCGATTCGTTGACCACTTTCGCCGACTCGGCGTGTTGCAACCAGCCGCTGACGGCGGGCAGGTGATCCATGCATTTGCACTGGGCGATGGCGGTCATCGCGCCGCAATCGGAGTGGCCGCAGATCACGATGTCGGTCACGCCGAGCACGGCTACCGCGTATTCCACCGTCGCTGAAACCCCACCCGGATGCGGGCTGTAGGACGGCACGATATTGCCGGCGTTGCGGATCACAAACAGCTCGCCGGGTTCTTGCTGGGTCAGCAGTTCCGGGACGACGCGGCTGTCGGAGCAAGTGATGAATAAGGTGCCCGGGGTTTGGGTAGTCGCCAGGTGTTTGAACAGCTCGGTGCGTTGTGGAAACGCTTCGTTCTGGAACTTCAGGAAGCCTTCGATCAGGTTTTTCATGGTGTAGTCCTCTCAGTTCGAACAGCCGGTGCCGAATTCGCTGTATTGAAGAATGTGTTTTGCGCCGTGGCTGTCGAGGTAAGTCATCTCGACCGGCACTACGCCGCAGACGTCGGCCACCGGGGTGGTGCTCACGACTTCAGCGATGTCCAGAGACATGCCGTAGCGATAGGCGACGGCCTCTTCATCAGCCTGGGCCTGGGCGGCAAGGCCGGCGAACAGGGCCAGGGTCAACAGAATTTTTTGCATGGGGCAGCCTCCAGACAGATGTGGTGACGACTTGGCAATTCAGGTTTGGAGGGGCCCGCACGCGGGGTGCGGGCCCGGAGGGATCAGAACGGACGCAGCGGGAGGAACTTGCCGTCGAGGGTGACCACGGCGCGGGAACCGCCTTCTGGGTCTTCGACTTTCTTGATGTCGAGCTTGAAGTTGATTGCGCTGATGATGCCGTCGCCGAACTGTTCGTGAACCAGCGCCTTCAGGGTGGTGCCGTAGATCTGGATCATCTCGTGGAAGCGGTAGATGGTCGGGTCGGTCGGCACACCGTCGAGGCTGCCGCGCAGCGGGATGATTTGCAGGGCGGCGATGTCTTCGACGCTCAGCTCAAGCTTGTCGCCGACCACTTCGGCCGCGGCTTTCGGCAGTGGATGCTGGCCGAGGAGGGCGGCGGTGACGTAGGCCAGGCTCAGGCCGGTGCCGTCGGCCAGATCCTGCCACGACAGGTTTTTCTGAGCCTTGGCATCCAGGGCGCGAGTGGTCAGGGCGATGCGGCTGTCGTTGTAGGCTTGGGATTGCATGGTGCTTCTCCTTTCGGGGTTGGCTTGCTGTGTGGGATTCATCTTCTGCCGATTGATCCATAGCGTCCAAGACCGATATACAATGCAAAGCATAAGCACTGCCTATAGATGGAGCGTCCCATGCTGCTGCGACATTTGCGATACCTGCTGGCCGTGGCCGATCACGGCGGCTTCACCCGGGCGGCCGAAGCGCTGCACGTGTCGCAGCCGACCCTGTCGCAACAGATCCGCCAACTGGAGGAAAGCCTCGGGGTGGATCTGTTCGACCGCACCTCGCGCTCGGTGAAACCGACTGACGCCGGCCAGGCCTATATCGAGTGTGCGCGGCGGGTGCTGGTGGAGCTGGAGGCGGGCAAGCGCGCGTTGCATGACGTGAAGGATCTGTCCCGAGGCTCACTGCGGCTGGCCATGACGCCGACATTCATGGCGTACCTGGTCGGGCCATTGGTGCGTGATTACGTGGCGCGGTATCCGGGGATTCACCTGGAGATTTTCGAGTTGTCGATGGACGACATCGAGGCCGGGCTGGCGGATGACTCGCTGGATATCGCGATTGCCTTCACGCCGGTGCGCAATCCGGACATCGAGTGCATTCCGGCGTTTGTCGAGACATTGGGAGTGATGGTCGGGCGTGAGCATCCGTTGTATGACAGCGCTTCGGTGCTGACCCCGGATGACATTGCGCAGCTGGATTTCGCCTTGCTGGCGCCAGACTTCTTCACGCGCTTGTCGATCGACGAATACTTCCGCCACAACGGCATCACGCCCAAGGTGCAGATCGAGGTGAACTCGGTAAGTACGTTGCTGGAAGTGATCCGGCATGCGCCGATTGCGACCATGTTGCCGGAAGCGATTGCGACCGAGGACCGGGCATTGCGCCGGTTGCGTGTCGAGAGTGAGGCACCGCAGCGGGGAGCGGCGTTGTTGCGGCGCCAGAATAATTATCACAGTGCGGCGGCGGTGGCGTTCATGGAGATGGTGCTGGAAACCCGTTCATGAGCATTGTTTGCAAGCAATAAAAAGGGCCTGCTCCTTATCGGAAGCAGGCCCTTTTGTTTATTGAAGTCAGAACTCAGTAGAACCGATCAATCACCCGAACTTCGTTGTTGTTCTGCATCGAGTCCCACGCCTGTTTCAGCGTCTGCAGAACATTACCGATGAAGTCCTTGTCGGCCGCGGCTTTCTTGCCGACGTAGCCGTGGCCGCGGCGGTACATCTTCAGGCGGGCCAGCAGGTTCTGGTTGTTCCGGTCGAACTCTTCTTCACCAGCATGGGGCGACAGGCAGTCGATATGGACCTGACCCGACTTGCTGATCCACAGAATATGGCTGTCGTGGCTGTCTTTTTGCGCAGCGAACATACGAGCCAGTTCTTCGATAGTAGGTTGATTGTTCAGATTCATGATATTGCCCCTTGACCAGTCTGGTGATCTTTCAAAGTTGATTCGCTAATACAGGTAGCCCATCGGTTAGTTGATCCCTGGCACCGAAACCAGGACGTCAGCGGTCGCCCGTGTGAAGTACGGGGTCATGCGTCTGTTGCATGTAGTCGTGTTGAATAACTGCTACGCAATAGCGTCACAACGAGGAGAAGCAGCGAAAACCGGGAGGCTCCTTGACGACGTTTTCAGGGTCGACCACAAGCGTCTTGAGAATTTTCGCCAGCGCTTCTCGTCCTTGTACTGGACGTTCAGGCCAGGTCAGCTTCTTCAATCTGCCTTGTGGGCAGCGTGTATCCGGAAAAAACAGCTCGGCGGTCAGACGAGCTTGCTCAAGCGTGTTGCCAGTGCTCCCGATCGGGGAGACGTCTGCATCATGCAAAAGCAAAACGATGCCGTCAACGGTTTTGTAGTGATTATTCTTGGTCACTACATATTGTCGGACAAAGTCATTCTGGAATGAAAAAAGCGGCGTTCAGGCAGCGGGAGAAAGGCTGCGCAGGCAGTAGAACGTGCAGGGATAGCCGTCCACTGTTTTGGTCTGGAGGATAAAGTCGCCGCCGCTCAGCTCGGGGACGAGCCGGGCCCAGAACCGCTGTGCAGGCAGGTTGGCGTCGACATGGAAAATCTGCCATCGACCGGGCAGGTGGCTCAAGAGGGCAGAGGCGACAAACTGCGCGACGCCTTGGCCACGCCAGCGTCGGCTGACGAAGAAGTAGCCGATGTTGTAGTCGGCTCCTTCGATGAGGAGGTGGTCATCCACGGTCACGAATCCTGCCAGTTCGCCGTCGACGTGAATCAGGAATGGCCGGGTCGCCGGCTGGCGCCAGTAATCGTCTTTCAACTGGATCGGGAAGAACCCATGCCCGCCGAGCTTCAGCGGCAGCCACTCGCTGAAGTCATAGGTGTAGAACTGCATCAGGTTCTCGAGGGTGTCCAGTTCGTCGCGCCGGGCGACGCGCAGTTCGATGACAGACATGCCGCTGCCTCCTGACCATCACTGCAGAAACAGTAGCGCGCAGCGGGCTATTTGGCTGCCGGTTTTGCCGCGCGCTTGCCGGTTCCGGTGGTTTTGCGCCGAGTGGTCTTGCGTTTGTTCTTCCATGGCGCAGCGGCCTTGCCGGCAGGCGGCGGGCCGCTGATGGTCAGGCTCAGCCCGGCGCAACGGGTCACTTGCTTGCTCATCCACGCTGCCTGTTTGGTGACGAACTCTTCCAGACTCATCTCGCCACTCTGCACCATGTCCAGCGCCTGCTCCCAGATCGCTGTGGTGCCAGGGTCGGCAATCGCTCGCGGCACGGCGTCGATCAGGCTGAACGCGGCGGGTGTGGCGGACAGCGCCTTGCCGTTCTTCACCAGATAACCGCGATCCAGCAACCCTTGAATGATCGAGGCGCGGGTGGCTTCGGTGCCGATGCCGGTGGTGTCCTTGAGTTTCTGCTTGAGCAGCGGATCTTCCACCAGTTTGGCGACGTTCTTCATTGCCTTGATCAGGTCGCCTTCGGTGTAGGGCTTGGGCGGCTGCGTCCACAGGTCCTTGAGCTTCACGTCCGCCACGGCGCACTCGGCACCTTGGGTCAGTGTCGGTAGCGTCTGTGGCGCGGGGGCTTCACGGCCCTTGGCCGGGGCCAGCGCTTCGGGCAGCGCGCGTTTCCAGCCCGGTTCGATGATCTGCTTGCCGACCGCGCGCAAGGCTTCCCCGGCGCAATCGAAATCGGCCTGGGTACGGTCGTATTCGTGATTGGGCAGGAACTGCGCCAGATACCGCGCGCGAATCAGCGTATAGACCGCACGGTGCTTGCCGGTCAGGCGTTCGAGATTCTTCGCGGCAGCGGTCGGGATGATGCCGTGGTGAGCGCTGACCTTGGCGTCGTTCCAGGCGCGGGAGCGGCGTTGCGGCTCCAGATGGTCACGCAACGCTTCGAGGCCCGGATCGGCCTGACGCAGCGCTGCAAGAATCCCCGGCGCCTCGCTGTGCTGGCTAACGGGCAGGTAGCCGCAATCGCTTCGCGGGTAGGTGATGACTTTGTAGGTTTCGTAGAGGGCCTGGGCGATGTCGAGGGTTTCTTGGGCACCGAGGCCGAGCTTCTTCGAGCAGACTTCCTGCAAGGTGCCCAGATCGAAAGGCAGGGGCGCCACTTCGCGCATGCGTTCGGTGCGCAGTTTGACCACTCGGGCGCTGGCAGCGCTGCTGATTGCAGCGGCCGCTTGCCGAGCGAGGGCCTGATTGAGGCAGCGATCCTGATCGTCACAAGCATCGCCCGGTGCACGCCATTGCGCAGTGAACGCCGTGGCGTTGTGCAGCAGTTGCACGTCGATGGCCCAGTACGCGACCGGCACGAAATCGGCGATGCTGCGGTCGCGATCCACCACCAGCCGCAACGTCGGCGTCTGCACGCGGCCCACCGGCAGCACGCCTTGATAGCCGGATTGCCGGCCAAGCAGGGTGAACAGCCGACTCATGTTCATCCCGATCAGCCAGTCCGCCCGCGAGCGCCCCAGTGCCGAGTGATACAGGCTGAAGGTTTCAGCGCCCGGCTTGAGCGCCGCCAACGCCTTGCGAATCGAGGCTTCGTCCAGCGCCGACAGCCACAAACGGCGGATCGGCCCGCGATAGCGGCAATGCTCCACCAGCTCCCGGGCGATCATCTCGCCCTCACGGTCGGCGTCGGTGGCGATGATCAACTCGCTGGCCTCGCCGAGCAGGCGCTTGACCGCCTTGTACTGGCTGGCGGTGCGCGGCTTGACGGTCATTTTCCATTTGTCCGGGATGATCGGCAGGTCGGCCAGCACCCAGCGCTTGTATTTGGCGTCGTAGGCGTCCGGCGGCGCGGTTTCCAGCAAATGGCCGATGCACCAGGTCACCGTGACGTCCGTTCCCAGCCAGCAGCCGTCACCGCGACGTTTTGCGCCGAGCACGGCCGCAATATCCTTGGCCTGGGAAGGTTTTTCACAGAGGTACAGCCGCATAACCACCGTCGTCGATCATTGCCCGAAGAGGCGCACAGAATGGCCTGAGTCGGGCGTTCGGGCAACTTTTATCTGTATGGATATACAGATAAAAGGATTGCCGGTCATGACAGCCCGCGTCGTGGCAATCCGGGACGCTATCGAGAAATTGATTAGCGCCCCCGTCGGCGGCTGTGGCAGGTTCAATCTGCCTAATCAGGGCGAGTGACAGGACGATCTCGCCAGAAGATCGCCGCTTTTCTGTCTGACACTGACTCTTCAGAAACAAGGACGTACACCATGTCTCAACCTTCCTCCCAGGCCAGCAGCGCCTTCACCGCCGTCGACACCTTCAGCCACCTGTATGACCGTGGCACCGGGACCGTCAATGGCAAGCCGTCGTTCACCGCCGACCAGGCGGCCGACGAAATCCTGCGCAAGGGCATGTCGTGGCAGGACAAGAACGCCGACGGCAAGATTGATCTGACCTACACGCTCCTGACCGACAAACCGTCGAACTACAACCCGAAACTCGGCAACTTCAGCGAGTTCAGCGCCCAGCAAAAGGCCCAGGCCGTGCTGGCGATGCAATCTTGGTCGGACGTGGCCAACGTAACCTTCACCGAAGGCAAGGGCGGCGACGGCCACATGACTTTCGGCAACTACGACGTCAGCACCGGCGGCGCGGCGTTCGCCTACCTGCCGCAGGGCAGCAGCTACGACGGTCAATCGTGGTACCTGATAAACGATCAGTACCAGGTCAACAAGACCCCGGACACCAACAACTACGGGCGCCAGACCCTGACCCACGAAATCGGCCACACCCTCGGCCTGTCGCACCCGGGCGCCTACAACGCCGGCAACGGCAACCCGACCTACGGCGACGCCAAATACGCCGAAGACACCCGTGGCTACAGCCTGATGAGCTATTGGAGCGAGGCCAACACCGACCAGAACTTCAGCAAGGACGGCGGCGGCGCCTACGCCTCGGCACCGTTGATGGACGACATCGTCGCGGTGCAGAAACTCTACGGCGCCAACTTCGAAACCCGTGCCGACAACACCGTGTACGGCTTCAACTCCAACGCTGATCGTGACTTCTACAGCGCCACCTCGAACACCTCCAAAGTGGTGTTCTCGGTGTGGGACGGCGGCGGCAACGACACCCTGGACTTCTCCGGCTTCAGCCAGAACCAGAAGATCAACCTCAACGAAGGTTCGTTCTCCGACGTCGGCGGTCTGGTGGGCAACGTGTCCATCGCTCACGGCGTGACCGTGGAAAACGCCATTGGCGGCTCGGGCAATGACCTGTTGATCGGCAACGCGGCGGTCAACGACCTGATCGGTGGCGCAGGCAACGACATCATTTACGGCGGTGGCGGCGGTGATTCGCTGTGGGGCGGTGAAGGTGCGGACACCTTCGTGTTCGGCGCGGCCAGCGACTCCACCATGACCGCGCCGGACTGGATCATGGATTTCACCAGCGGCCTGGACAAGATCGACCTGTCGGGCATCGCCGGTTTCGCCACCGGCGCGGCCACGCTGAACTTTGTCAGCGGCTTCACCGGGCACGCAGGCGACGCGATTCTCACTTACTTCGAACAGACCAACCAGACCAGCCTGATGATCGACCTGACAGGCCAGGGTTCGGTGGACTTCGCCGTGGGTGTGGTGGGGCAGGCCGTGGCGACCGATATCGTCGCCTGATCTGAAAACGGAAAATCTGAAACGAAAAAACCGCAGCCCTTCGCAGGCTGCGGTTTTTTGTTTTCGGACATCGCTCTACGACAGTGAAATCCGTTACTGCTCGGTCTCGAGGATCGACGTGGCGGGGGCATTACGTACTCTGGCAAACCACCAAAGAGCCGCCACGCCCAGCAGCGTCGCCAGCACGGCCAGAATCAGAATCACACGTTGCGTCCCCAATGGCGCAGCGAGCAGTGCGACCAGCAGACCGGCCAGCGGTTGCGACAAGTTGTTGAGCAGGGTGATCACGCCCACGGTCTTGCCGAAGTCCTGAGGGGGAATGACTCGCTGGCGAATGCTGCGCATGTAAACGTTGAACATCTTGTCGAAACCGACGATCAGCAGGAAACCCAGCACATAACCCGCCAGGTTCGGGCTCAGGGCGCTGATGAAGGCGCCGGCGGCGAGCATCGAACAGGCAACGCCACCCAGTACGCGCAACGGCAATACCACCCGGGCGAGGAAAAACAGAATCACGATGGTGGTCACCGCGCCAGCCGCTTGCAGCACGGCGTAGTCGTCCTTGCCGGCGCTGTATTGACCGAGCACCATGGCCGCCGAAGTGGCCAGGGTGACCCCGACAATCAGGTTGACCCCGACTGCCAGGGTGATGATCTTTTTCAGCTCCGCCAGTTCGCGGATATGCCTGAAAGCGATGCGCAGAGGCTGTAGCCAGATGTCCTGATGCTGCTCGAACACCTCCAGGGTGATACGGCTGAAACGTTGCCACACCAGCATGCTGAGGTCGGCCAGCAGGAACAGTCCGGCCACCCACAGCACCACCCAGTGCCAAGCCGAAACCTCCAGCAGCAATGCCGCCACCAAGGGCCCCAGAACCAGTCCGGTCTGGTCGGCTATCTGCGAGTAGGAAAGGGTTTTGGTGTAGCTGTAGTGTTGGAAGATATGCGGCATCAGCACTTCGCGGGCCATGATGCCCTGAGTAGTCAGCACGCCGCACAGCGCTGACAGCACCACCAGCCATGCGATACCGCCGAAGACGGCATAAAGCCCTACCGCCAGCACGCAGAGTAGCGCCCGGTAGACCTGACTGATGTGCAGGATTCTGATGGGCGAGAACTTGTCGCACAGGGCCCCGCACAGCGGAAACGCGAGAAAGCGCGGCAGCGACTCGACGAAAAATGCAAGCCCCGCCCAGGACGCGCTGTTGGTGGTCTGGAATACCACCAACGGCACGATGAACAACAGGATCTGATCCGCCAGCCGCGACAGGAACAGCGAGATGAAAAAAGCCAGGTAATCCTTACGCATGATGACTCCTGTCGGTGGGCGATTTGGCTGTTTTGCGCGTGATATGAAACCAGAAACCGCCGCCCTCGCAAGCGGCGGTCATATCTGATCGAAGAAAGGCCGTTCGGCTGCGAACCCGACGAGATTCCCCCGCATGGGTTATACCTGAACCGGTGCCTTCGCCGCAGTCAGGAGAAACCGATGAAAACTTCCGGTCCCAGTCCCGTCATCACCATCGCCGAGCAGCCTGGCTGCCTCCTGGTGAAATTCCACGGCATACAAGTCGCCGCCTCCGCCCGAGCACTGGTGCTGCTCGAAGCCAATTACCCGCCGGTCTACTACATCCCCCGCGAAGACATCGACGAAAAATACTTCGCCCGCACCGACCACACCACCTACTGCCCGTACAAGGGCGATGCCAACTATTTCAGTCTGCAAGTGCCGGGGCATGAAGGGGCGAATGCGGTGTGGACGTACGAACATCCGAAGATTTCGGTGAGCCAGATCAAGGACTACGTGGCGTTCTATCCCGATCAGGTGAAGTTTGAATTGCTGGAGGCGGAAGTCTGAGATTCCGCAGGGTGGCGAGGGCATTGCGCCCCCGCCACTCGTTTATCAATCAGTTCTTGTCCAGATCGATATTCTTCGTCTCACGCAGACAGATCATCCCCACCACCAGGCTCACCCCGGTAATCAGCACCGGGTACCACAGCCCATAGAAAATATCCCCGGTGTACACCACCAGCGCAAACGACACGGTCGGCAGGAATCCGCCGAACCAGCCGTTGCCGATGTGGTACGGCAGGGACATCGAGGTGTAGCGGATGCGGGTCGGGAACAGTTCGACCATCAGCGCCGCGAGCGGGCCGTAGCACATGGCGGAAATGATGATCAGGCCGACAATCAGGGCAACGATCATCGGTTTGTTGATCTGCTGCATGTCGGCCTGTTGCGGGTAGCCGGCGAGGGTGATGGCGCCGCGCAGTGCCGCCTCGTCGAAACCGTCGAGTTTCACATCGCCAACGCTCACTTGCACCGCGCTGCCCGCCGGGGCGGCGACGCTGGAGTAGGGCAGGCCTTGCTTGACCAGGAAGGTCTTGACCTTGTCGCACGGGCTGTCGAATTTGGCCTTGCCCACCGGATCGAACTGGAAGGTGCAGGTCGCCGGGTCTGCCACCACGGTGATCGGCGCCTGCTGGCTGGCGTGGTCGATGGCCGGGTTGGCGTAGTGGGCCAGGGATTTGAAGATCGGGAAGTACAGCGCCGTGGCCAGCAACAGGCCGAGCATCAGCACCGGTTTGCGCCCGACCTTGTCCGACAGCCAGCCGAAAAAGATGAAGAACGGCGCGCCGATCACCACGCTGATGATCAGCAGACTGTTGGCCACTGCCGGGTCCATTTTCAGGAACTGGGTGAGGAAAAACAGCACGTAGAACTGCGCGGCGTAGAAGGTCACCGCTTGCCCGGCGTTGATACTGAACAGGGCGATCAGCACGACTTTGAGGTTTTCCCATTTACCGAAAGATTCGCGGATCGGCGCCTTGCTGGTCTTGCCTTCCTCTTTCATTTTCAGATAGGCCGGCGACTCGTGCAGGCTCAGGCGAATCCAGGTGGAAATGCCCAGCAGCACGATCGACAGCAGGAACGGAATGCGCCAGCCCCAGACTTCGAACTGATCGCCGGTGAAGTAGCGGCAGCCGAGCACCACCAGCAGCGACAGCAGCAGACCGAGGGTCGCGGTGGATTGAATCCAGCTGGTGTGGAAGCCGCGTTTGCCGATCGGCGCGTGTTCGGCCACGTAAGTCGCAGCGCCGCCGTATTCGCCGCCGAGGGCCAGGCCCTGCAGCATGCGCAGTATCACCAGAATGATCGGCGCGGCGATGCCAATGCTGGCGTAGGTCGGCAGCAGGCCCACCGCGAAGGTCGCCACGCCCATCAGGATGATGGTCGCGAGGAAGGTGTATTTGCGCCCGATCATGTCCCCCAACCGACCGAACACCAGCGCCCCGAACGGCCGCACGATGAAGCCTGCGGCGAACGCCATCAGCGCAAAGATGAACGCCGTGGTGTCGTTGACCCCGGCGAAAAACTGCTTGCTGATGACCGCCGCCAGGGCGCCGTAGAGAAAGAAGTCATACCACTCGAACACCGTCCCCAGGGACGAGGCGAAGATGACCTTTCGGGTATCGGGGCTGACGTCCGTGCTGCGCACGGCGTCCAGAGGCTGAACGTGTTCTGACATATCGGTATCCCTCACAGTGATTGTTTTTGTTGTTTCCACTGTCGGCGCCGACCTTGTGGGCGGGCGCCGCTGTTCCTTTGGTCAAGAGAGTGCGGTCAGTGCTTTTTCTTCGGCGGGAAAACTCCGGGCGGTTGGGTTGAGAATCAGCTGTGCCGCTTTTTCAGCAATCATCAGCGTAGGCGAACAGGTGTTGCCCGAGGTAATGCGCGGCATGATCGACGCATCGGCAATCCGCAGACCGGGCACGCCGTGCACGCGCAACTGCGCATCGACCACCGCGTCCGCGTCGTTGCCCATGCGACAGGTTCCGACCGGGTGGAAAATCGTCGTGCCGATCTTCGCCGCCGCTTCGTGCAGTTGTTCTTCGGTCCGCAGGCTGGCGCCGGGCAGGTATTCCACCGGATTGAAGGCTTGCAGGGCCGGGGCGCTGACGATACGCCGGGTCAGGCGAATCGCATCGGCGGCCACGCGCAGGTCTTCGGGATGGCTAAGGTAATTGGGCTGAATCAGTGGCGCGGTTTGCGGATCGGCGGAGCGGATCTCTATTCGGCCACGGCTCTGCGGCCGCAGATCACACACCGATGCAGTGAACGCGGGGAAGCTGTGCAACGGCTCGCCAAAGCGCTCCAGCGACAGCGGTTGCACGTGATATTCGAGATTGGCCGAGGTCTGTTCCGGCCCCGAGCGGGCAAACGCGCCCAGCTGACTCGGCGCCATCGACAACGGCCCGCTGCGGTCATACAGATAACGCAGGCCCATGCCCATCTTGCCCCACACGCTGCCGGCGATCTGGTTGAGGGTGCGGGCGTTTTCCAGTTTGTAGATCAGCCGCAGTTGCAGGTGATCCTGCAGGTTGCCGCCGACGCCCGGCAGTTCATGCACCACGCCGATCCCGAGCTTTTCCAGCAGCGGGCGCGGGCCGATTCCGGAGCGTTGCAGAATGCTCGGCGAACCCACGGAGCCGGCGCACAACACGATCTCCTTGCGCGCCTTGAAGCTCTTTTGTTGACCCTGCCAGCGGGCGCTGACCTTCGAAGCGCGACCGTCTTCGAACAACACGCGATCCACTTCAACTTCGGTCAATACCGTGAGATTGGCCCGATCGCGAATCGGCTTCAGAAACGCCTTCGCCGCATTCCAGCGTACCCCGGCCTTCTGATTGACCTGGAAGTAGCCGCAACCCTCATTGTCACCCTGGTTGAAGTCATCGATACTGGCGATGCCGCTCTGTTCCGCAGCGCTGCGGAACGCATCGAGAATCGGCCATGACAAGCGCTGGCGTTCGACCCGCCACTCACCCTTGTCACCATGAAAGTCCGCCGCGCCGGCGAAGTGGTTTTCGCTCTGCTTGAACAGCGGCAGCACGTCATTCCAGGCCCAGCCCGGATTGCCCTCGGCGGCCCAGCCGTCGTAGTCGTTGGCCTGCCCACGCATGTAGATCATGCCGTTGATCGACGAACAGCCGCCCAGCACCTTGCCGCGCGGATAACTCAGCGCGCGGCCATTGAGGCCCGGTTGTTCTTCAGTCTTGAAGCACCAGTCGGTGCGCGGGTTGCCAATGCAGAACAGGTAACCCACGGGGATGTGAATCCACGGATAGTTGTCGCGCCCGCCGGCTTCCAGCAACAGCACGCGCTGCTGCGGATCCGCCGACAGCCGATTGGCCAGCAAACACCCGGCCGGCCCGGCGCCGACCACGATGTAATCGAATTCATCGAGGGAAGTCTGCATTCCCTGACCTCGCTTATTGTTTTTGTTGTCAGTCATCCTAGTTGTTAGCTTTCGTCAAAAGAATGTTAGTTTTTGCGCAGCCGCTGTGCGTTTTCAAACAGCGCTTCCTGACGATAGCCGACAAGGACAAGCCATGTTCGACTGGAACGACCTGCGTTTCTTTCTCGAGTTGCAGCGCAGCGGCCGCCTGCTCACCGCCGCCCGCCGTTTGAACACTACGCACGCGACCGTCGCGCGGCACATCGAGGCCATCGAAAAAAGCCTCGGCACCGCGCTGTTCGTCCAGCACGCCCAAGGCTACGAGATGACTCCGGCGGGGGAGGCGCTGCTCAAGCACGCCGAAGCCATGGAAAACGTCGCGCTGCTGGCTCAGGAGGAAATCACTCAGTCCACCGCACCGCTGGGCAAGATCCGCGTTGGTGTTACCGAAGGCCTGGGCATCATGTTTCTCGCCAGTCGCATGATCGGGTTGTTCGAGCGCTATCCGGGACTGGAAGTGGAACTGGTGGCGGTGCCGCGCTTCGTCAGCATCCTCAACCGCGAGGCGGAAATCAGCATTCACCTGGAGCGGCCGGCGGCGGACATGCTGGTCACGCGCAAACTCACCGATTACCGGCTCGCGCTCTATGCCAGCCGCGCCTATCTCGACAACGCGCTACCGCTGCGCAGTCGCGAAGATCTTGGACGGCATGCGTGGATCGGGTACGTCGATGATTTGCTGTTCAGTCAGGAGCTGATGTTTCTCAATAGCTTCTGTCGTAACCCACGGGTGGTGTTTCACAGCACCAGCGTGATTGCCCAGCAGCAGGCGGCGCGTTCGGGGCTGGGGATTGCAGTGCTTCCTTGCTACATGGCGGCGTCGGATCCGGATCTGGTGGCGCTGTTGCCGGATGAGAGTATCGAGCGCAGTTACTGGATCAGTACGCGGCGAGAGTTGCACAAGTCGGTGCGTTTGCGGGTGGTTTGGGATTACGTGGTGGGGTTGTGCGAAGGCGAGCGAGCGTTGTTGATGGGGCAGTAACGGACGGCTGTTTCATGCAACTAAAACGCCCGGCAAAAGGTCATTCGAATGGCGGAGGTTGAGTCATCTCGCAGAACCTCGACAACGAAGACGTTACCCGTGGCCACTCACCTCGATCGCCGCAATAACCTGTCCCTCGACAGCCTGAATTTCTTCCTCGCCGACGTGCGTGACGGGCTCGGTCCGTATCTCGCGATTTATCTGCTGGCGGTTCACCACTGGGAGCCGGCGAGCATTGGTCTGGTCATGACGATTGCCGGGATCGCCGCGCTCATCACGCAGACCCCGGCAGGCGCGCTGGTCGACAGCACACGCTTCAAGCGGGCGCTGATCGCGATTGCTGCACTGGTGGTGACCGGAAGCTGTCTGCTGCTGCCGTTCGTGACGTCATTTACGCTGGT
Organism: Pseudomonas sp. GW823-FHT04A03; assembly: GCF_058796615.1. NCBI lineage: Bacteria > Pseudomonadati > Pseudomonadota > Gammaproteobacteria > Pseudomonadales > Pseudomonadaceae > Pseudomonas > Pseudomonas sp. GW823-FHT04A03. The sequence goes on along the minus strand of NZ_JBXAIV010000001.1, from coordinate 1,217,112 downwards.
GGCCGTGACGCAAGCCATCAGTGCCATTGCCGCTTCGATCTTTGCGCCGGCCATCTGCGCAATCACCCTGGGGATCACTGGGCCGCGCGCCTTCACGCGAAGGACCGGGCGCAACGAAACCTTCAACCACGCCGGCAATGCCTGCGCTGCATTGCTGGCCGGTTTGTCCGCATACCTGTTCGGCCCGGTCGCCGTGTTTTATTTGATGGCCGTCATGGCGCTGACCAGTGTGATTGCCGTCTCGTTCGTATCGGCCGATGCCATTGACCACGATCTGGCCCGAGGCCTTTCACCGAGCGAAACAGGGCAGGGCAAGCAGCCTTCGGGGCTTTCCGTGTTGCTCACCAACAGACCGCTGCTGATGTTCGCGATTTGCTGCGCGCTGTTTCATCTGGCGAACGCGGCGATGTTGCCGTTGGTGAGTCAGAAACTGGCCCAGGCCAATCTGCAGATGGCCACGCCGCTCACCTCCGCCTGCATTGTGGCGGCGCAAATGGTGATGGTGCCGGTTGCGTTGCTGGTGGGCGCGAAAGCCGATCTGTGGGGGCGCAAGCCATTGCTGTTGGCGGGGTTTCTGATCCTGCCGTTGCGTGGCGTGTTGTATGTGCTGTCGAACGATCCGTGGTGGCTGGTCTCGGTGCAGTTGCTCGATGGCATCGGCGCGGGGATTTTCGGTGCGCTGTTTCCGGTGGTGGTGAAAGACCTCACGCTGGGCACCGGGCATTTCAATGTCAGCCTTGGGGCGATTTCGACAGTGTTTGGTCTGGGCGCTGCGCTGAGCAATACCCTGGCGGGGATTGTGGTTCAGGAGGCGGGGTACAGCGCTGCATTCCTGACGTTGGCGGGGGTAGCGATGGCGGCGCTGGTGCTGCTTTGGGTGGCGGTGCCGGAGACGGTGTCGCGATCCGGTGTTGAAACCACCGGGTTGCAAGATCGTGTGCCTCCGATCGTTGTTCCCTGACGTCTTGGCATGCTTGTACTGGACTGTGTGAACGTCATGGCCTTCAATCTGTGGAGTCATGACATTCCATCGCAAACAGGGAGCTTGCAGCATGAGCGAAGACGCAAAAGTAAAAGGCCCGGCATCCTACTTTCCTTCAATCGAAAAGAAGTACGGCCAACCCATCGACCACTGGCTGAACCTGCTTGCCAGCATCACCGACAAAAAACACATGGAACTGGTCGCCTGGCTCAAGACCGAACACGGCATGGGCCACGGGCATGCGAACGCGCTGGTTGCTCATCATCTGGCAAGTGGCAGGAAGTGAGGGCAGGGCAGCGATGAACTTGAAACACAGGCCAGTGACGGCCGAAGACGTCAAAACGATTTGCAGTTTTCCGCAGGGTGTTCAGGAGTTGTATTTCATGTTCCCGAAGGCGGAATTTCCGTTGACGGAAGCGCAGATGAACGCTGCGATCAGTCAGCGGTTTGACTCCACGGTGGTCGAGGCGGATGGCGAGATTGTCGGGTTCGCCAACTTCTATCGCGCCGAACTCCAGGGTATTTGCTGCATCGGCAATGTGATCGTGGCGCCGAGCGCGCGGGGCAAAGGCGTAGCCCGGTTCATTGTCGAGACCATGACTGAATTGGCCTTCGAGCACTGGGAGGCCAATGAGGTGCAGTTGTCCTGTTTCAACGAAAACACCGCCGGATTGCTGTTGTATCCGACGCTGGGGTTTGTGCCGTTTGACATTGAGGAGCGAGCCTCGCCGGGAGGTGGGCGAACCGCGTTGATTCACATGAGGCGCAGTAGAAGTGCGGCCTGATCTACTATCGGTTTGACCGTCAGGGTTGTGCTAACTACGCTGCTTTTCATGGAAGTGTCATCTCGCACGACAAGGAGTGTCGGTTATGCGCGCAGCCGTTGGTTCGCCCTTTTTCCTGACGTTTTTTACCTCCCTCGCATTCAGCGTCGCGGCTGCCCAGCCACCCCTGGATCCGCTCGAAACCCTGAACCGCATCAACCGCAACTACAACACCCTCAAGGACGCATGCCAGGAACCTGACACCGGCGCCGCTCGCGGGCATTACTACTGCAGCGGGGTGACGTTGCGCATGGTTAACGACGGGCCTTTCAACCCGTGGGACTACAGCCCTTACGCGATCAAGATCGGCGCGACGTCCTACTCGTGGATTCGCAAGGACCTGAGCACCCGTATCCTCATTCACCCGGCCGGTTTCATCCTGCGCAATCCCACCGACGCAGCGGCGCTGCAACTGCCGGTGAAGGAGCAGGGCTTCACTTGCATCTATGCCTTCGATGGCGGAACCGGGCCCGAGCGCAAGTGGTATGGCTGCGGCTTTTTCGACAGCCGCGAACCGCCGCGCGCCGCCCAGCCTCCGATGAACAACAAGAACGCCGCGCTGGCTTATGGCACTTGCGCGGAGGCCGGGGTGAGTACCGCCGAGCAGTGGACCAGCCAGTACACCGGGCTGATGAAAGGACCGATCCAGTACGGCCAGTGCTCCTGGAACGCGGAAAAACCCAGCGACTGGAATGCGATGATCCGCGTCCACGAATCGCGGGTGAACACCACCAACAAAGACCCCTTTGCCTTCAGCGCACAGGTCAACGAATTCATGTTGAAGAATGCCTCGGCCACCAACGACGGCAGCGAAAACATGAAGTACATCGACGCCTTCATCTACAACGTCAACAGTACCCAGAACTTCGCCACTCGCGGCGATCAGGCGCCACCCAAACCGGAAAACGGCCTGAACAGTGCGCGCAATTTCCAGAAGAAACTCCAGGCCCAGGGTTACAGCGTGCCGATCCTGCGGCTGGATTTCACCAAGCCACCGGAGCAGCGCTTCAGCTATGTCGCGGCGGATCAGGCGATCGATCTGACGACCGCCGGCAACGGTCAGCCTGCACCGGTGACCTCTCGCTACATTGCGTCGGCCAACTGGGTCGAACGCCATGACCCCGGCACCGGCAAGAACGAGTGGACGCTCAATGTCACGCCCACAGCCCAGGGCAAAGCGATTCAGGCCAGCGATCAGGAGGCGTTGTACAAGGAGTTGTTCGCGCTGCGCGGCGCCGACAGCCAGTGGCGCGACAGCGAAAAATCCCCCGGCAGCATGCGTCAGCAACTCAGTTGTCTGGTGCAGAACTACCCGGGCAAGACCGAATGGAATCTGGAGCCGTTCCGCCCCGTCGTCACCCCTCAGGAAGCCGCCAAGGCCGGTTGTAACCCGCTGCCGGCCAAGGCGCCGCAGTACATCGCTTCCGCCGACTGGGTCAAACGCTACGACCCGGGCACTCGTCAGGATGAATGGACCTTGAGCGTCGTGCCGACAGCCGCCGGTCGCGCCTTGCCCAACGAGCAGATTGATGCCCTGTACCAGCAGTTGTTCGCGCTCAGGGGCGCCGATGGCAACTGGCGCGACAACGAGAAGTCCGCCGGCAGCATGCGCCAGCAATTGAGCTGCGTACTGGTGAATTACCGCGCCAAGACGCCATGGAATCTTGAACCCTTCCGGCCTGCGCTCTCGGACAGCGAGACACGCTCGGCAGGTTGCAACCCGATTCCGCGTTAAGCCCGCCCGATGCAGCAGGACGTCGCATCGGGTTGAGCAGGGAAGGTCAGAAGCATCATCAGGGAGAAATACGTCATGAAAGAGCACTGGAACAGGATCGTCCCGTTACTCGCGGTTCCATTGTTTCTGCACGCGACATCGGCCAGTGCCGAGTCCTGTGAGGAAACCCTCAAACGCGTTGAAAGCTTGTACAACAACACCACCGCCAGTTGCGGCAAAGACCCGGCGTCGGACTGCTCGGGGCTGTTGATCCGGGGCACGCACCGGGCCGATCCGGCGAAAGGGCAGAAGTGGGACGTCTGGAACCCCAGCCCCAAAGCGGTAGAGCTGGGAACGTTTGCCGCCTCCTACATGCGCGCCGACAACATCAGCTACGAAGACCCCGGCATGAGCACGCAGAACGGCTACATCATCACCCCGGTCGACATGGTGCGCGATCCCGAAAGCCCGGTGCATGTTTACTGCGCGTTCCCCAACGATGCCTGGACCGACTTTCGCGACGATCGCGGCTGCGGCAACAACAAGAACACCAGCCCGACCGAAGCGGTCTGCCAGGCCATGGCGCCGCCGATCACCAACGTCAACGCGTGGGTCGCGCACTTCACCAAGTTCAACAACAACCGCCAGCAGGATCAGCTGCAATGTGGCTTCAACATGCGCAACCCGATGAGCAGCCAGGATCGGGTCACGGCGTTCCAGAACTTCATGGGCGCCCGGCGCGTCATCAACACCCGTGAGTTCCAGACCCAGACCGAGCTGCGCCTGGGCAATCCGAAAACCGATGAATTGCCAATCCTGGCGTTTTTCTACAGCGACTCGCGGGGCCTGAACGATGCGCTGGCCAACCAGCGCGACTACAAAGCCAAGACCGGCAAGGACCGCAATATCGTCAAGATCGACTTCCCGAAAACTCCAACCGCCAAGGCCACGTTCTCGTGCATCCAGACGGCAGCGCCACCGGCGCAACAGTTCTGCGAGAAGTACATCGAATCCAGCACCTGGGTTCAGCGTGACGACCCGAAACTCGGGCCGAAAACCTGGTCACTGGAAGTCGTGCCGACCGCCTGCGGCCGCGCGATCAAGGACGACCAGACCGACCGCATGTTTGCCGAGCTGTACAACAAACACAAAAACGACGAGCAATGGCGCCAGTACAGCGTCAACGGCGGGTCATTGCGCCGGCAGCTGGTCTGTCATCTGGCAGCGACATTTGATGGCAAGCCTGTGAGGAACAAGCCGGAGTGGAACCTTGAACCGGCGCGGCCGTATGTGGATCAGGCGACCGCGGTGGCGCAGCGGTGTAATCCGTACTGAAGTTTTTCGCGGTGAAATCCGGTCTGCCGATGTCGTGGGTGTCGGCAGACCGATTCGTTTTCCGCTGGTCAATCAGTGTATTGACATATCGAATAATCTCGATATTCTCGCGGCATGGACCTGATCGAAGTATTCAAAGCACTCTCAAACCCGGTACGGCTTGAAATCCTGAAAGGCTTGAAAGACCCCGTAAAGAACTTCCCCCCGCAGGACGAGGGCGACGTTCACACGGTGGGCGTGTGTGTGAGCAGTATTCAAGAGGGCATCGGACTCTCGCAGTCAACGGTGTCCGGTTATCTTGCAACGCTGCAGCGAGTGGGCCTGGTTGAAGTCAGGCGCATCGGTCAGTGGACCTACTACAAGCGCAATGAAGCCAACATCAGCGCTTTGGCCGAGGTCATAGGGAAAGAGCTGTAAAAAAATTTACCGCATGATATCGAGATATCTCGATATCCCTTATTGTCGATACGAGGATTCACCATGAAAGCGATGCTGCTTGAATCATTTGGCAACCCGGAATCATTCGAACTCTGCGATGTACCCAAACCCGTGCCGGAAGCGGGGCAAGTGCTGGTCCGGGTACACGCCACCTCGATCAATCCATTGGATTATCAAGTCCGACGCGGCGACTATCCCGACCTGGTGCAACTGCCTGTCATCACCGGACATGACGTCTCCGGCGTAGTCGAAGCGGTCGGCCCCGGCGTGACGGCTTTCGCCCCCGGAGACGAAGTCTGGTACACGCCGCAAATCTTCGACGGCCCCGGCAGCTATGCCGAGTATCACGTGGCGTCCGCCAGCATCATCGGCAAAAAGCCTTCCTCGCTGAGCCATCTCGAAGCGGCCAGCCTGAGCCTGGTCGGCGGGACGGCGTGGGAAGCCCTGATCGTGCGGGCAGCGCTCAGAGTCGGGGAGAGCATTCTGATCCACGGCGGCGCGGGAGGTGTCGGACATGTCGCCATCCAGCTCGCCAAGGCGATGGGCGCCAAAGTGTTCACCACCGCGCGCGAGGCAAACGCCGAGTTCGTCCGCCGCATGGGCGCCGATGTGATCATCGACTACGAAAAGGACGACTACGTCGACGCCATCCTGCGAGAAACCGATGGCCTCGGAGTGGACGTGGTGTTCGACACTATCGGCGGCGACACCCTGACGCGCAGCCCTGACGCCCTCGCACAGCTTGGCCGCGTAGTCTCGATCGTCGACATCGCCCGGCCACAAAACCTCGTTCAGGCCTGGGGCAAGAACGCGAGCTATCACTTCGTTTTCACCCGGCAGAACCGTGGCAAGCTTGATGAATTGAGTGCGCTGGTGGAGCGCGGTCAACTGCGGCCACATGTTGGCGCGGTGTATTCGCTTGCGGAGATTTCGCAGGCCCATGCTCGGTTGGAAAGTCCCAATAACGGTCTTCAAGGGAAAATCGCGATTGCGGTTGAGCCGTCGCTTCGGGCAGGTTCTGTGGGGGATGCGTCATGATTTATGAGATCGCTTTGTTGCCTGTTCACGCAGAACGTGTTGATGAGTTCCGGCGTGCATTTGCCGAGGTTGCGCCTTTGCTTCGCCGCGCGAATGGGTATGGCGGGCACATGCTTGCGCAGGGGATTGAAACGCCGGAGCGGTTCAACTTGATCGTGCGATGGGAATCGCTTGAGGCTCATACGGATTTTGAGGCGGGTGAGGATCACAGGGTCTTTATGCTGGAGCTGGAGGGGTATTTTTCGGAAGAGCCGCAGGTTTATCACATTGAGGGGGCGGCGTTTACTGCTGGCGAAGGTGATGGGGCTCTTTGGCCCTGAAACTGAATCAGGCTTTTGTGACGAGGGGGCCGGACTGGGTGACAGTCCGGCTTTTGTCTGGAGTTAAACGCGGTGCGCATTGGTTGTTTAAACCAGTCCTACAGTCACACCCGGATGCCCACAGCGCCTTGCGCCGTCCCCTACACCTAAGACAGAATCCGCCGGCTTGTGCGTCTGGACCTCCGACCGTAACTTGCTTCCCGTCACTGCCCATCAGTGATCGGGTCTGCAAGCCCGCCGGAAAAACCAGTCGCACAGCCTGCCAAAAGGACGCTCGTTCGCGTCCGCCCAATGGCGGCTTTGTGCGGGAGACCCTCGGGTCTGCCGGGTGCCTGGTTTCCCGGTCTTGCAGACCCGCACATGGCTGCCACCCATCATCTGCAAGTGATGCTGGTAGCTCCTATTGAAAATCAGGAGTTTCACCATGATCAAACCGACACCGAATCCCCCGGAAACCGATCCGGTTTCACCCTACAAATTCCCCGACTCCCGAACCCTGAACGAGGCAGCCGAACGCGCGCTCGACCATTACCTCACTCCGCAGCAACGGGTCATGGGGAGTCACCACAAACACGATCCGATGTACCTGGCCAATCCGGCGTATGACACCGAATCACTGCTCGCCAATGCCAGCGAATCCCTAGGCTCGGCCAGCGAAATGCTCAACAACTTTGCGGCCACGCTGGAGCCCTCTCATCGTAAGACTGCGATAGGGATTGCGCAGATTGTGATGCTCGGGGAATTGGCGGTGAATCAGGCGTTGGATAACGTCGAACTGAAAACTTAAGGCTGTACTTCAGTAAGAAGGGAGCAGATTCGTTACCTGAATCTGCTCCCTTTTTTGTTCGTTGAGCTCAGCCTTTGGCGTTTGCTCTCTTTTCCACCGTCACGATGCAAGCCTTGTAGAAATTGGAATGGAAATCGCTGATCGCTTTCTGCTGCAAGCTCTCGCTTGAGTACTGCGGAATCGCGTACGCCTCGTGGATCAACGACTTGAACACCTCACCCACGTACTCGTTCTGCTTACCTGCCGCTTCGGCCAATTCCAACACCGAAGCCATGGGCACGCCTTGCTGCCTGGTTTTCATGACCTGTTTGGCCGAGTTTTCTATTCGTTGGCACTCTTCGAGCTCTTCCTGCGGCACAGGAGAGGCAAGAGCGGAAAAACTGATGGCGAAGGTTACTGCTGTTGCCAGACATTGTTTGTGCACGAGGTGTCGTCCCTGATTTTGAGGCTGAACCTTATCATTCGTGGCTCGGCGCCACCAATGCAGGCAGGGAGAAAGAGCGCCAGGTGCTGGCACGCGGCCACGCCTTGCGCCCCCCGATTTCCGCTGTCACCCTTCGGCCCGTTCTTCAAGGATCAGAAGAAGGAATCAAGGATTGAGTGGCTACATTCCCAACCCGCCTAAAAACTATCGCAACAAAGGAACCGACCCCGTCGATATTCATGCCCAGCGTTGGGCTGAGTATGAGAAACACGGGAAGGAACCGGCATCGGCTCGTGAAAAAATCGGCATTGCCCTGCGGATCGGAGTGTTCTTCGATGGGACGGGGAATAATGCCAATAACGCTGCTGCCGGGCTTCTGTGTGGTGCTCATCATCCGATTGCGGCTCAAGATATTGATGCGAGTTGCAAGCCGTATATGAGTGATCCGGATAGTAGTTATGGCAATGATGTCAGCAATATCAAAAAGCTGAGTGAGCTGTATGACGCGGTTCCTGTGGCGCAAGGGAGACGAGCCTCCCGCGTTGTCTACGTCGAGGGGATCGGCACGCGATCTGGCGAAAAAGACAGCACACTCGGTGCTGGTACCGGGCGCGGGGAAACAGGTGTTGCAGGGCGAGTCGAATCTGCGTTTCCCATGATCCAACAAGCAATCAATCGAGTCCTGGAAGATAACCCGGACAGTGAAATCACCTCACTGACGTTCGATACGTTTGGTTTCAGTCGTGGCGCCGCAGCCGCACGGCATTTCGCCAACGAAATTGTTCGCACCAGTCGCGGCCCTCTTGGTCATGTATTGCGAAATCTACCGAGAGCATTCAGTCCTAGATTCAATGACCAGTATAAAAGCGACATCAATATGGGGTTTATCGGCTTATTCGATACAGTGCCCTCGATTGCTGGTTGGTCGAATTTGGGAAACATCAAAAGTCCAATTGCGACGGGTATTAAGCTTTACCTTGATCGTCGTTTTTTCAGTGATGTCGCTCAGTTGGTTGCTCGTGATGAATGCAGAGCCAACTTCGCACTCAGTCGCGTCAAACCTGATCATCTGGAGATTATTCTGCCTGGAGTGCATTCCGACATAGGCGGGGGGTATCTGGAGGAAGCGGAGGAGTGTGTTCTTGTTAGCCCAATGCAAACACTGATCGTGCCATTGAACACCGACGTCGTGACTACCTCGATCTACAGCGATGCGGTTAATGTTAGAAACCAATGGTTATCCAAGGGATGGCCTGCAGACATGCTTGAGATTGTGACTCCAGAAGCGCTTCTGGTGCCGAATAGTCCGCAAGATCGGCTGAGTCCAAGCGCAAAACGTGTTTACGCAGCTGTACAGCTCAAGCGTCCGGTGAGTGGCATGCTATCCAGGGTTTACCTGAGAGTGATGCATCATCTGGCAAAAGAGAAAGGCGCTCGATTCAACGATATTCCTGACACTCCGGATTTGACCGTCCCCGCAGAACTTAAAGCTTTGTGTGATCGGTTCGTTGCGGGTGACTACAGCACCACGCCTGAAGAGGAGCAGCTGCTGAAACTCAAGTACATTCATATGTCCGCAAACTGGAACCATCCACTCGGCCGCAGAGATGGCAGCGGACTAAATGCGGTATACATCAACGCCCCGACCGCCGATGCCATCCGCGTGCTACACCCACACGTACCTGATTGGACGCTTTGGTAATGAGAGTTTTTGTAACCCTGTTTTGTGCTTTGTTCATGACTGGCTGTCAGTCTGCGGACCCGCTGTCTGCAAAAAACGACCCTAAGTCCGAGTCGTGGGAACTCGCATTTACTGAGCCTTACTACATGAAAGTGTGGGTGGAGGACAGTGCTGTCGAAGATATAAACGGCAAGCTGTTCAAGCGTACGGGAGGAGGTACGGCTGCTGGCGGGGAGCCTGAAGACGGTAAAGAATCTGCACGAGGCTGGCACGCATTGGGAGCTGCTGCAAAGCCAGTGATTGGTGCCGATCTCCCCAAACGCATTTACGTGCGTTGGCAATCGATTGTCGAACCTCAGACCTACAGTGTTTGGTTGGATGTGCCCGAAGAGGCCAGACAGTTAATGAGGGCGTCGGTCAATCAGCGTTGTTCGGAAACGCCGAAGGAGCAAGCGAGTTATTCCGCTTCTATCTACCTGGGGCTGGCTCCCGGTGGGGTTGTACAAGTCTGGGTCAGGGACTCGTGTCACCATCCGGTGAAAGTGGCGAAAGCCAAAGCAGAAATCGAACCGCTAGGTCCGAGTCAGGGTAAGAACCAAGGGCGTTACGCTTATCCGGTCAGTGAAAAATCGCAACGCTACATCGAGAAATTTGGCATTCCGTATGGTAGTTGGTAATTCTTGGAAGGCGGGGGTGAGTCGGAAAATGTAGGACGGGTCTTTTGATAAATAGATGCGTCCCCATTTTTTGCTTTGAAGATAATAAAAGCTACTCGCTTTGATGACGTCGACCACGACCTCGGGTATGAGTATCGTGGTTATAACTACGAAATACAGAGCGAAGAGGATACGTTTCTGATCAGAATTTACGATGACGAACCCGGACAGGCAACGGTGGTACGTCCGGCTTCGCTGTCCAAAAACAAGAGACTCAGAAAGCTTGTCGAACTCTTACAGTCCGAGTTGGGAGTGTCCAGGGTCTCACTTTACAAGGGGGATATGGGGTGTTACGCCGAGATCAATCTTGATAGTTTGACATTCCTTCCAACCTGAAGCCTGCCGCGAGAAAGTGCCACGCGTGTTTACAGGATCTGGGCCAAAAGCAGTCCGAAAGTAAATCTATCCCCATTCCTCCCTGACTCATTGAACAAGCTGCCGGATCCCCAAAGACAAAATCAATCCACCGCAAAATTGATCAATAGCTTTTTTCCTCCTTCGATACGCCGAAGCGATATCAGGTTGCGAAAGAGCGATTGCGACCATTCCATACCAGGTCATTGAAACCACCACTACGACCGCCAGCATCGACAAAAACGTGCTTGTTGACACGTGGGCGGGGGCTGCCGCTGAGAAAATAGCGGCGTAGAAGGCCATGGATTTTGGGTTGCCGATGTTCGTGATGACTCCCTGAATGAACGACTGCCGAAAGTTTCCGACGGCAGCGTCATTATTGGGGGCAAGCGCGGTCTTTCCGGCATTTAGCAGCAGGCGCAGTCCAAACCACATCAGATAGGCGGCCCCCAGAACTTTTACGATCAGCGCCGCCCAAGGAAACGCAGCAAATACAACGCCGATACCTGCTATTGCACAGGTGGCCCAGAGTAAGTTGACCAATACAATGCCTGCCACCAAGGCCAAGGCTTCTGGCCGCGATGCAGCTACCGCTTTGTGGACTACCGCAACGAAATTTGGTCCTGGAATAACGACACCGGCCAGGTAAACCAAAAAGACTGTCAAAACGGCGGGACCATCGATCATATGCATTCCTTTGCGAATCTTTTGGCTGGTGAGTTCATCATTCGGTTCAAGGCCCAACAGACCTGCTATTTTCGGTTTTCATCTGATGAGCAGACTATTTTTGACGCCTCTCAAGTGATGATGTCAACGGCGGCACTCCCCAACCGCTCCCCATTTACCACCACATGCACCGCATGCACCCCCGCATAATGCTTCCGCGTAGTGAAATCCTTAATCACTTGCCGCCGCGCAACAACCTCACTCCCAAACCCCGCCAACACCAACGTCTTCAACTTGAAAACCTTGGCCGACGTCCCGCCATTCGCCTTCACATAGTCAATCGCATAATCAATCACCAACCGCTGCTCCACCGGCACCAACGATCGCACCGTAAACGACAAGGTAATCGTATCCCCAAGCCGCACAACCGCCGGTTCCACCTTCACATCCAGCAACTCAACCTCAGCCTTCGCCCCCGCACCGATCACAGTGAGCTCCCGCAAATCCCCCTGTTTGATCAAACTCCGCAACGCATGTTTGGCTATCCACGCCGTGTGTTTGTTCTCCAGCGACCATCCTTCAACCGTATCCAGCACCCACTCCGGATGCTCTTTCGTCACGTCGTTCAAATGGTTCGCCACGGACTTGCGCACGTACAAGCTCTCATCCGCCTTCAACCGGTCAAGAATCCCGGCAGCCAACAGCGGATCAGCCTGCACCGGTTCCAGTCGAAATGACCACGGCAGGCGAGGGCGGCTGCCTTCGCTGGCCAGTCTTCGGACGTGGTGGTTTTCGTCTCGGGTCCAGTCGTGCATCAGTTCCAGCGAGCGTTCCAGGTCGCTGCGCAGGAAGTGGCGGATGGCGAATTCGGAGGAGCCGAAGGTGGTGAAGTACTTCAGGGCGTCCATCGATGTATCGAACGCGTGCGCGCCGTAGCTCGCCACGTAGTGCGGCAGGCACATGCTGACGAAGCCGCTGTTCAGGCGTGGGGCAAGTTCGCGTAGTACGGCGAGGGAATCTTCGTAATCCAGCGGTAGCACGTGGTGCAGGCTTTCGCTGACACGGGCCATGCGTTGCATGACGGAGAGATCGGCGAGGCCGTTATGGGCGTGTTTAAGAAATGCTTTGGCCTTGAACGCCAGGTACACGGCGCTCATTTCTGTGGCGATATGTTGCAGGCGTTCGGCGTTGAAGATTTCTTTGAGGGCCGGGGCGGCGGTTTCGGTTGCGCTCATGGTCAGGTCATCGGGGTGCTGATGAACGCTTGGGTGCTTTCGGCGTACGCGGTGTATTGGGCGATGCGCGGGAAGCGATCCGCGTCGATCTGGTCGGGGACGACGAGGCCGGTGAAGCTCCAGGCGACGGCGAGGGTGATGCCGTCCTGTTGGAGGGGGCCGTCGGTGGGCAATGGGTGTTTTTCGAGTTCGTGTTCGAGGGCGGTGAAGGCGGCGGCGAGTTGGCCTTCGACGCGTTCGACCCACGGCTGGTATTGAATGTCGGCCGGGCGCAGGTTGCGTTCGTAGTAGAGCTGCACGGCTTTTTCGCAGGCGGCGAGGCCGAGGCCGATCAGGCGCAGGGCTTTGACCCGTTGCGGCAGATCTGCGGGTAGCAGGGTTTTGCCGGACAGGGCTTCGAGATAGTCGAGGATCAGGGTCGAGTCGATCAGCACTTCGCCGTCATCGAGCACCAGGGTCGGCGCCTTGACCACCGGATTGATCTGCTGGAAGCGCTCGAAGTGGCGGAACACCGAGACCGGATCGTGTTCGAATTCGATCCCCAGGCATTTGGCGGAGATCGCCACGCGGCGCACGTAAGGGGAGTCCAGCATGCCGATCAGTTTCATGACGCGTTCCTTCAAGTCGAACCGGGGAGGGCATAACGTAGCTGAGGTTGGGGGATTTTGTCAGTCTTTGGAAGGGCTGGTGTTGCCGTCAACGACCGTAACGAATTGCGACAAAGCGCCGCTCGTCCGACGTTTGTCTTCTATATACAGCCGCTCGACTGAATTTCTTGCTATAAACGCACTCCGATGAGCGCTGTGAAGCCTGTGTCAGAGCAGTTTCCGGGCCTTGTCGGACAAATTCCCGGTATTTACAGTTGCTGAGGCCTCAAACGGGCCTTAGACTGCCGCCCCTTCGTAAATTGAGTGCCGGGTGGCGTTTGCAATAAACGATGCCTTTCCGATGACCGCAGGCGGTTCGCCGGAACGCTCCCTAATTCGCCTTAATGCACGTTTTTTTATAGAGATATCAATGACAAAGGACAAGTTGCTGGCCATGCCGGCAGATGACTACATGAATGCCGAGCAACACGCTTTTTTCAGCGAGCTGTTGCAGAACATGAAAGTCGAAACCCATGAGCGCATTGAGCAGAACCGTATTGCCATCGAAAGCCTGGACACCCCGGCTGACCCGGCGGACGCCGCATCGGTGGAAGAAGAGCGCACCTGGCTGGTAAACGCGATCGATCGCGACCAGCGCATGCTGCCGCAACTCGAGCAGGCCCTTGAGCGTATCAAGGAAGACAGCTTTGGCTGGTGCGACGACAGCGGCGAGCCGATCGGCCTGAAACGCCTGCTGATCAGCCCGACCACCAAGTACTGCATCGAAGCTCAAGAGCGTCACGAGCAGATCGACAAGCACCAGCGTCAGGCCTGATTTCTGAGGCGACCCCTTCAATGCGGGTCGTCGCGAAAAGATCGCAGCCTTTTGCAGCTCCTAAGGGAACTGCAAAAGGCTGCGATCTTTGCTTTTTCTCGTCTGCCGGAAAGTCCCCGCACCATTCCATTGACCTGCCACAGACCCACGACTAACGGACCATGGATAATGGCGTTGTAGTGGCGTTTAATGCAGCCACAACAATGAGAACAAGCGTGGGGTAACAAAATGACGAGAGATGGATCTCTGGTTGCGGCTCTGCCTGCACCAGTTGTTTTGCCGAAGAATCGCTGGCTGACGCCGACCCTGCAAAGCATCGCCCTGATGCTGTTGCTGGCCGGGATGAGCCTGGGCGAATGGCCGTTGTACGTCGGCATGCCGCTGGCGGTACTGATTATCTGGCTGCCGCGCCTGCGTTCCCGGGCGGTCCGCGATGCGCAACCGGTCGACAGCAATAGCGCGATGTCCGAGTTGACTCGCGACCTTTCCTACACCACCAGTCATAACGCGCTGTCAGCCGCCGGCGTGGCGTTTTCCGTCAAGGAGCTGGCCGGCAAGCTGCAATCGCAACTCGACGCCGCCGCGCAGATCGTCAACAACGCTGAAGTCATGATCGCCACTGAGCAGGCTACTTCGCAGCTCAGCCGTGAGGCATTGGGCGCTGCCAGCGAAGCCCATCACAGCAGCGCAGCGGGGCGCACCGAACTGGTGGATTCGATCTCGCGCATGCATCAGCTCAGCCAGCGCGCCAATGCCAGCCGCGAACTGATCGAAGCCTTGAGTCAGCGCAGTGATGACATTCAGCGCGTGACACTGGTGATTCAGTCTATCGCCAGCCAGACCAATCTCCTGGCATTGAACGCCGCGATTGAAGCGGCCCGGGCCGGCGAGCACGGTCGTGGTTTTGCAGTGGTGGCGGATGAAGTGCGCGGTCTGGCTGCCCGAACCGCGACAGCCACCGGCGAAGTGGGCGAGATGGTCGCCGACATCCAGCAACGCACGGCGCAGGTGGTGGAGCAGATTCGCCAGCTCTCCGACGATTTGCACACGGGCGTCGAGCAGGTCGAACACACCGGTCAGCACCTGGAAAACATCGCGCGACTGGCTGCCGGCGTAGAAACCCAAGTCGGCGAAATCGCCCGAGGCGCGGAAACCAATCGCGAACAGCTCGACAGCCTGTTCACCGCCATCGAGCAGATGCGCAGCGATCTGGCGATCAGCGACCAACAGACCCGGCGCCTGGCCGAGGCCGCGGTGCAGATGGAAGGGCAGGCGGAAACCATCAGCGAACGTCTGGCCGAAGTCGGGCTGGATGACTATCACCAGCGCATCTACGACCTCGCCCGTGAAGGGGCCAGCCAGATTGCCGCGCGGTTCGAGGCTGATGTCGAGCAAGGGCGCATCAGCATTGAAGATCTGTTTGACCGCCAGTACCAGCCGATTCCCGATACACAACCCGCGAAGTTCCAGACCCGTTTCGACCGCTACACCGATCAGGTGCTGCCCGCGATTCAGGAACCTTTGCTGCCGCGCCACGAAGGCCTGGTGTTCGCCATCGCCTGTACGCAGCAGGGTTATGTGCCGACCCATAATCAGGCGTTCAGTCAACCGCTGACCGGGGATGCGCAGGTCGATACCGTCAACAATCGCACCAAACGCAAATTCGCCGATCGCACCGGCATCCGCTGCGGCAGCCATCAGCAACCGGTGCTGTTGCAGACCTACACCCGCGATACCGGCGAGCTGATGCACGACCTGTCGGTGCCGATCATGGTCAAGGGCCGGCATTGGGGCGGGTTGCGTCTGGGCTACAAACCGGAGAATCCGCGCTGAAGTATTGTTGCCGGAACTGCAATTAAGCTGTGCAGCGGCGTCGCTGTTTCCTCCTGATCCAAATCATTAATATGCCTACATAGTTAGGTTGCTAATGAAGTTGGGAGGTCAGCATGCAATGCAGAGTCGATGTCGCGGTGATGATCGGCAGCGGCGTACCCGCCGGGCTGCGCGCGATGGGACAAAGTGTCTGCTGGGTGGTGCTGCTCAATGGTGAACGCCGCGGCACCGCTTTCGCGAGTCGTAATGAAGCGGAAGAGTGCAGGGCCGCGTGGCTTGAGCAGTTGAGCGCTAAAACCGGTGACAGCCTGCACTGATTGAAATCATTTGCCTCGGTGCAGGCGCACGTTCAGTTCATCGACCATCACCGCTTCTTCGCCATCGGCACGCAGCCACTCCTTGAGTAACTGCGCCTGCTGCGGACTCCAGAAGTTGGCGTCGATCAGTTTGGTATCGGCTTCCAGCGGATGGGCTTCGATGAAGTCGTCGATCGCCGTTTCCTCCGACGGCAGCCCTAATTGATCGAAAAGGGTTGTCAGGTTGTAGGCAGGCAGTTCCATGGTGTGCTCCTTGAAGGATGGCGGGGTCGATCACTCTCTGTATCTGAGGTGCTCGCTGGCCAGGAGTTCGATTCGCGATTCCAGAGAACGGGCAAGGGCGCAGGCGGCGTTGTGATTCTCGCGGAAACCTCTGACAAGCCCCGTCGACTTTTCCCTGATATGGAAAAAGCCGTTGCCTGCCGGGATTACCTGAAACAACGGTTCCCGTCCGCAAGGCTCCATTGCAGGAACAGTCTCGAATGCTGAAGTGTTCAAGGCAAAGGCAGGTTCGTGAGTCACGGCAAAATGCGTCATAGTGCACATATGAAGTCCTTTTCATGGATTGACCCGCATTTACTGGCCACTGCGGGTAGTCGCGAACAGCATCGCTGCTCTAGAATCGCCAACACCTGTTGACGGCATGGCGTTATCTAAAGCAATTTTTTGCGTACGATATGTCGGAAAAGTGATTTTCTTGGTGAGTTTTTTCCCTAAAGTTCGTAGTCAGTTTTCTCTGGCCGACCGTGACGCGTTTTCCTTCAACATTTGGAGAACGTCTTTGCAGGTTTCGCGAGTGGCATTCCAGTAGTCTTGTGCAACTCGCGTTGAATGAGCACTTTGCTCGCTCAGGCGTATATTCGAGTCATCGCGCAACACCTTAGGCCTGGCCGACTTTTTCTGCCGTGCGCGCTTTTCGCGTACGGCACTCTTTTCAAGTGTGGGGATGTTTCTTTGGCAGTCAGTAACCTCGATATGCATGCTTTGTTCGTGCTGGGTGATTTGCGGGCAAAGCTGGTCAAGCAGTTTCAATCGCGTTTTGTTTACATCACCGAGCAGAACGCCGAAGGCATTTACGTTGCCGAGATCGACACCGAAAGCGCATTGGTGGTCGATGACAAACCTGGCCTCAAGCTCAAGGTCGGCGATCATTTCAGCGCGTCGGTGCTGCCGAGCCGTGAAGGCGGCAAGATGGACATCCGCTTTCGCGAAATCAAAATGACGGTCTACGGTCTGGGCGACTACGCGTTTGTCACCACCGCCGACGGTCATGCCATCGTATTCAAGGAAGGCCATAGCGCGGTTACCGTGTTCGCCGCCAATGAACAACTGCAGGAAGGCCTGACCAAGACCCTGAAAGCCGTCACCGCCAAAGCCGCCAAGTGGCGCAAGGGCGAACTGGTGACGTTCAAGGCCAGCGAGTGAGCCGCGCTGATTTCCATTTGCAGAACCTCGACAGCGCCCGTGAAGAAGCACGTCGATTGTTCACGGCAAAGGTCGAAATGAAGGGCGCCTGGCTGGGGTGGGTCGCCTCGCAAATTTACGCCTTGCAGCCTGCGGAATACGCCAGCATGGTCAGACGCGAGCTGAAGAGCCTGCAGGAAATTTCTGAAAAGTAGCCTCATCCGTGTCATGCCCCTGAAAAAGCAGGAACCTCGTCTACAGTCAGTTGACTGAGTATTCAGAGGCTTGCGGTCTTCTGTCAGGCCATCCTGCTATTGCTGTGAACAGCACGAGGTGCAAAAGCATGAACGGATTTCGACGGTTGCTGGCCGCTGGCCTGACCTCCTTCGGCTTGATGACGGCGGTGCCTGCGGTGAGCGCGGCACAGGCGCCGATCCACTTCGCCGACCTGAACTGGGAAAGCGGCAGCCTGATCACCGATGTCCTGCGCATCATCGTCGAGAAGGGCTACGGCCTGCCGACCGACACCTTGCCGGGCACCACCATCACCCTCGAGACCGCACTGGCAAACAATGACATTCAGGTCATCGGCGAAGAGTGGGCCGGGCGCAGCCCGGTATGGGTCAAGGCCGAGGCCGAAGGCAAGGTCGCCAGCCTGGGCGACACGGTCAAAGGCGCCACCGAAGGCTGGTGGGTGCCGGAATACGTGATCAAGGGCGATCCGGCCAAGGGTATCAAGCCATTGGCACCGGACCTGCGCAGCGTCAGCGATCTGAAGAAATACAAGGACGTGTTCAAGGATCCGGAAACCCCGAGCAAGGGCCGGTTCCTCAACAGCCCGATCGGCTGGACGTCGGAAGTGGTGAACAAGCAGAAGCTCACGGCTTATGGCTTACAGGATGATTTCGTCAATTTCCGCAGCGGCTCCGGTGCGGCACTCGATGCCGAAATCAGTTCATCGATCCGCCGGGGCAAACCGGTTCTGTTCTATTACTGGTCGCCGACTCCGTTGCTCGGCAAGTTCAAGCTGATTCAACTGGAAGAACCGCCGTTCGATGCCGAGGCCTGGAAAACCCTGACCGACGCCGATAACCCCAATCCGAAACCGACCCGTTCACTGGCCTCTAAGCTGTCGATCGGGGTGTCCACGCCGTTCCAGAAACAGTATCCGCAGATTGCCGAGTTCTTCAGCAAGGTCGATTTTCCGATTGATGACCTGAACAAGGCGCTGGCCGAGATGAGCGAGAAACACACGGCGCCCCGGGATGCGGCGGTGGCGTTCATGAGGGCGCATCCGGATGTGTGGCAGGCGTGGCTGCCGAAGGATGTGGCGCAGAAGGTTCAGGCAGGTCTGTAGCGATGAGGCGAGGGCGCCAGGCCCTCGCCGAGTTGAATCAGAACCGTGTCTGCACAGCCAGCTCGAATGTACGCGGTGTGCCGAGGTAATACGCTGGCGACACATGGGCGAACTCGGCGTACACCTCATTCGTCAGGTTGCGTACCCGCCCGGTCACGGTGGTGTGCGAATCCACCTTGTAGCTGAGGAAGCTGCCAAACAGCGTGTACGAGGGCACGGTCATGGTGTTGGCATTGTCGGCGAACACCGACGCCACGTATCGCGCATCGACCCCGCCTTGCCATTGCGGCGAGAAATCGTAGGTCAGCCACAGATTGCCGACCCGGTCCGGCACGTTGGTTGGTGTGTTGCCCTTGCGGGAAACCACTACGCCGGCAGCGTTCTTCTCGTTGAACTCATCATATTGCGCATCGACCCAGGCGAAGTTGCCTTCGGCCAGCAACTTGTCGGTGATCCGCAAGGAGCTGGCAATTTCGATGCCCTTCGAAGTCTGCTGGCCGACCGGAATGCTGCTGGTCGGGTCCAGTGGATCCGTCACCGCGAAGTCTTTGCGCTCGATGGTGTAGGCGGCCACCGTCGCCGAGCCGCGCCCGTTCAGATAGTCGAACTTGCTGCCGATTTCCCATTGCTTGCCGGTCGAGACATCAAAGTCCTGGGTGCCGTTGGGCTGCTCGGCGGCGGTGCTGTATTGCACGTAGACATTGGCTGACGGAATGAACTGATACGTCAGGCCGACACGCCCGGTGACCGGCTCCCAGCTGCGCTTCAAATGACGCGGGTTGCTCGCGGTCACCGTGCGATGGTTGGTCACGTCGAGGTCGATATCGTCGTAGCGCAGGCCAGTGAGCAGCGAGAGTTTGTCGGTCAGTGCCAGGCGGTTTTCGGCAAACAGCGCTTTGGTGGTGACTTCGTTGGTCTTGTCGCTGACAAAACCCGGCATCGTTCCGGGAATGTCATAGAAATGCCCCGGTCGGTAGTTGTTCGGGTTCACCGTGCTGGCGCCTTTGACGTTCAGCGGCGAGTTGGTGGTCTGGTTGACCTTGTACTCGAAACCGCCGGACCAAGTGGTGTCGAGGCCGAACAGGCTGTTGTCGTGGCGCAGTTCGAACTGGTTGCCATTCTGCTCGCCCTGGTGTCGAACCTGATACGCAGTGGAGCGGTTCACCGCGCTGTTGTCGGCGTTGTATTGATAGGTTTCCAGGTTGCGGTAATCACGCTGGCTGTCGAGGTGATAGAGAGTGTTGCGCAGGGTGGTGCTGTCGTTAATCCGGTAGTCGATGATCGAGCGCACCCAGATTGTCCGCTGCTCGTAGCGGCCGTCCTCGACGTTGTAGTTGTTGAAGCGGTTGTGCTTGTCGATCTTCAACTCGCCGGCTTTGGGGTTGAGCACCGGCGTGCCCCAGTACGGGCTGTCCTCGTGTTCGTCCTGATATTCCAGGGCCAGGGTGTGCGACAGGTTCGGCGTCAGGTCGCTGAGCAGCGAGAACGCCACGCTCCAGGCATCGCGCTCCTGGCGGTCGATGTAGCCGTTGCTGGTGTTGTGGCTGACGTCGAGTCGTGCGTAGTGCTGCACGTCGGCACCGGGTTCGGTCAGCGCGTGGTTGAGGCCGAATGCGGTTTCGGTAGTGTCGTAGGTGCCATAACTGACTCGGCCTTCGATAGCTTGCTCGTCGCGCGTGGCCAGTTTGGTCACGTAGTTCAGCGAGCCACCGACCGAGCCTGCTCCGTTGATCAGCGAAGAGGGACCGCCGACCAGTTCCACCCGGTCATAAATCCACGAATCCACGGGGCGCGCCAGTCCGCCGGAAACGTTGATCCCGTTGAACATCTGGGTGATCTGGCTGCTGGTGAAACCGCGATAGGAGACGAACCCGCCAAAGCCAGGCGGCGCACTGGCATTCACACCCGGCAAGGTGTTGGCCGCGTCCTGAAAGTTTTGCGAGCCGTGACGTTCGATGTCGTTGCGGTTGGCGATGGCCACCGAAGCCGGGGTGTCGCGCACACTAAGGCCGAGGCGCGAGGCCATGCCGCTGGACTGGTCGAGGCTCAGGCCGGGTTCGGTGCCGGACTCGCCATCAATGGTGATCGGCGCCAGATCCACGGTGGATTGCGCCCAGACGTTGACGGACAGGCAGCCGCACAGGCTCGCCAGCAAGGTAAGTTGTTTCATCGATTGAATCCTGAATGCTTGTCTAGGAGTCAGCGCACAGGCGAACGCCGCGCGTTGGCGCAGTGGGCTGAAAAATCAAAAAGGCAAGGACACTCAGGCGAGTGGCGGGGCGCGAGGATTGGCCGAAGGCCAGATGAAGCGGGCGGGGAGGTCGGCGCTGACGATGACCGGCAGCGGCGGGCTGTGTTGTTCCGGCAGGATCGCCAGGGTCAGGCTGGAGTTGAACGCCGGGCCCATACCGCCGGTGGAGCACAGCGGACAGCCGAATGCTTTGGCCAGGGTCGGCAGTTTTTCTTCGGCGGGATTCGAGGCGAGCGGCGCCTGGGTGCTCGGGTCGACGGCGCAGAACTGGCCGCCGATACCGTTGAGCTGCATGCCGACCATTTGTCCGTGACCGATGCTGCAGGCGAACACGTTGAACAGGACGCAGCAATAGAGCATCCAGGCCAGCAGTGAGCGATCGGTACGGGTGAATTTCATGGGGCGGCACTTTACCGCACCGCCGACCGGTCGTGCACATGGAAAAATGCCGACTAGGATGTTTTGTTCAAATCCCTTGAAAGGATTCTCGACCATGACCTTTGTGTTGGCTCAATGGCTGGTGACGATATTTGCGGTGATCAGCCTGATGCATGTGTATTGGGCGATGGGTGGGCAGTGGGCGGCCGTGGCGGTGGTGCCGCAGGTTCCGGTGGATAACGGCGGGCTGACGCTCAGGCCGGCGTTCAAACCTTCAGGCTGGATCACGCTGGTGGTGGCGGCAGCCCTGCTACTGATTGCCGCACTGGTGTGCATGCGGGTGGGATGGTGGCTGCCCGCCGTGCATCACTGGGCGCTGCAATGGGTGATCAGCGCGATTGCGCTGCTGATGTTTGCGCGGGCGATTGGCGATTCGGAGCTGGTGGGTTTCTTCAAGGAAGTGAAGGGATCGCGGTTCGCCCGGCTCGACACTTGGGTTTACTCACCGCTGTGTCTGATATTGGGAGCCGGGCTGTTGGCTGTTGCCTGGATCTAGCTGCCGGTTTCAGTGCGCCGGCTGCTGACCTCGGCCGGCACATCATCGCCGGCCATGCGTTTACGGAACAACGCCGCCCGCGCCAAGAGCAAGGTGGTCACCGGCACGGTGATCGACAGCAGAATCGGGATCAGCCATGCGTGCAGCACCGGCCCGGACTTGAGCGCGGAAAAACAGATGATCGATGCCAGCGCCACGCACCACGCGCCGAGGGTCGAGGCCAGCGCCGGCGGGTGCATGCGCTGGAAGTAATCCTTCATCCGCAGCAGGCCGATCGCGCCGATCAGGGCGAACACGCCGCTGAGGACCAGCAGGATCGCCACCGGGATTTCCACCCAGAGAGACAGTTCAGCGTTCATTCGATCACCTCGCCACGCAGGAGGAATTTCGCCAGGGCAAACGAGCCGACGAAGCCGAACAGCGCGATCAGCAGCGCCGCTTCGAAGTAGGTGTCACTGGAATAACGAATCCCCAGGGTCAGCATCATCAGCATGGCGACGATGTACAGGTAATCCAGCGCCAGTACCCGGTCCTGCGCCGACGGGCCTTTGAACAGGCGCACCAGCGTGAGGACCATGGCCAGGGAAAACAGGAACAGCGTCAGCAGAATCGCGTTCGACAGCAGCGGGCTCATTCGAAAATCTCCATCAATGGCCGCTCGTAAGTGACCTTGAAGTGCTGGATGAACTGCGCCTCGTCATCCAGATCCCAGACGTGCAGCAACAGAATGCTGCGATCCAGCGCCAGTTCCGACCACACCGTGCCGGGCACGACCGTACAGATCATCGACAGCGCCGCCAGACCGTTGGCATCGCGCAGGTCCAGCGGCACCTTGATGAAACGTGAACGAAGTGGCCGGCGACCGGCATTGAGTACGCCCCAGGCCACCTGCAGGTTCGAGACGATCACATCGCGCCCGACCAGCAGAAACAATCGCAGGATCGTGCCCGGGCGGCGGATGTGAATGCGCTGCGGGCGCAGTTTGCGCATCATCAGCGGGGCGCAGAAACCGAGTACGGCACCCAGCAGCAGGTTGCCCGGGCTGACCGACAGATTCAGCACCAGCCACAGCAACCACAGCGCAAGCGACAACCACGGAGCAGGGAACAGACGCTTCATGGTTGCACCTCCAGCAGCGCGGCTTTGGCTTCCGGGCTCGGCACGGCGCGGGTGCCGAGCACTGCCATCACGTATTGCTGCGGATTGTTCAGGGCATCGGCCGCTGCCTGGGTGTAACGCAGCAGCGGTTCAGCCTTGAAGGTCAGCGCGATGCTCAGGCCGAGCAGCAGGAAAATCGGCGTGCATTCCAGTTTGCGCAGCAGGGGCGACGGGCGCTCTTCAGGCGACCAGAAGCGCTGGATGCCCAGACGCGAGAACGCCATCAGCGAGCCGAGCCCAGTGAGGATCAGCAGGGCCAGCAACGCCCAGGCGGCATTCGAGATCGGTTCGCCGGCGCCGAGGCCCAGCGGATTGAGCAGGGCGCCGATCAGGCTCAGCTTGCCGATGAATCCGGACAGCGGCGGCATGCCGATGATCAGCAGCGCGCAGGCAATGAAGCTCAGACCGAGGAAGGCCATGGTCCACGGGATCACCTGACCGACCACGGCTTTCTGATCGTCGTCGAGGTTGATGCCCTTGACCGGACGCTGCCATTCCTGCGGACGTGGCAGCAGTTCGTTTTCATCTTCCAGCGGTACTTCGATGGCGGTGCGCGAACGCTCGATCAACTCGGCCAGCAGGAACAGCGCGCTCAACGCCAAGGTCGAGCTGACCAGATAGAACAGCGCCGCACCAATCAGGTTCGGCTGGGCGAAACCCACGGCCGACAGCAGGATCCCCGCCGACACCAGAATGCTCAGGCTGGCCATGCGTTCCAGGCGTTGCGCGGCAATGATCGCCACGCCTGCGCCGGCCATGGTCGCCATGCCGCCGTAGATCAGCCAGTCACCACCGAAATACGCTGAAGCGCCAGCCTGACCCGAGAACAGCAGCGTCCAAAGACGCAGCAAGGTATAGACGCCGACCTTGGTCATGATCGCGAACATCGCCGCCACCGGTGCGCTGGCCGACGAGTAGGCCGGCACCAGCCAGAAGTTCAGCGGCCACATGCCGGCCTTGGCGAGGAACGCCACGGCCAGAATCCCTGCGCCGGCATGCAGCAGGCCACGGTCGGCCTCCGGCACCAGCGGGATCTTCAGGGCCAGATCCGCCATGTTCAGCGTGCCGGTCACACCGTAGATCAACGCCGCGCCGATCAGGAACAGCGACGACGCCAGCAGGTTGATCGAGATGTAATGCAGCCCCGACGAGACCCGCGCCCGGCCCGAGCCATGAAGCAAAAGGCCGTAGGACGCGGCCAGCAATACCTCGAAGAACACGAACAGGTTGAACAGGTCCGCCGTCAGGAATGCACCGTAAAGGCCCATCAGCTGAATCTGGAACAGGGCGTGAAAGCTCGACCCGGCGCCGTCCCAGCGGGCCATGGCGAACAACAGGGCGCTGACGCCTATGATCCCGGTCAGCACCAGCATCAATGCCGACAGGCGATCGACCACCAGCACGATGCCGAACGGCACCTGCCAGTTGCCCGGCAGGTACACGCCGATCGAGCCGGGCACGCCGGTGGTCTGGGTCCATTGCAGCAGCATCACCGAGATGCCGAGGCCGAGAAGGCTGGAGAACAGGTTGATTTTCGCCTTCAGCGGACGGTGCTTTTCGCCGAGCATCAGCATGATAGCGGCGGTCAGCAGCGGCAGCAGGATCGGTGCGGCGATCAGGTGAGTCATCGCCGTCATTCCTTGGGCTCCCTTCCGTCAACGTGGTCGGTGCCGGTCAGGCCCCGTGAGGCCAGCAGCACCACCAGGAACAATGCGGTCATGGCGAAACTGATGACGATGGCCGTCAGCACCAGCGCCTGGGGCAGCGGGTCGGTGTAATTGAGCAGATCCTGCGGCACGCCGTCCTTGATGATCGGCTCCTTGCCGATGAACAGGCTGCCCATGCTGAAGATGAACAGATTGACGCCGTAGGACAGCAGGCACAGGCCCATCACCACCTGGAACGTCCGTGGCCGCAGGATCAGCCAGACCCCGGACGCGGCGAGCACGCCGATGGCGATTGCGATGACTTCTTCCATCAGACGGCTCCTTTGGCGGCAGCGGTTTTGTGGCCCCGGACCGATTGGTGGGCGAGGGCGGTGAGGATCAGCAAGGTCGAGCCGACCACCACGGCGTAGACGCCGATATCGAAGAACAGCGCGCTGGCGATATGGATATCACCCAGCAGCGGCAGGCTGAAATGCCAGGTGTGGGTGGTGAGGAACGGATAACCGACCGCCATCGCCCCGAGACCGGTGACGGTGGCGAACAGCAGGCCGGTGCCCATCCAGCGCAGCGGTCGCAGGCTCATTTGCGCCTCGACCCACTGGGTGCCGGCGACCATGTATTGCAGGATGAACGCCACCGACATCACCAGACCGGCGACGAATCCGCCACCCGGCTGGTTGTGCCCGCGCATGAACAGGTAGAACGACACCACCAGCGCAATCGGCAGCAACAGACGCACCAGCACCGCCGGCACCATCATGAAACCGAGCGCGGTGTCGCTGGCCGAGCGCGGGTTGACCAGATCGGTAACCACGTCGGGGGCGAGTAAGCGCTGCTGGGCCGGCAGTTGCAGGCTTTCTTTCGGTGGGCGGAAGCGACGCAGCAGGGCGAACACGGTCAGGGCTACGGCGGCCAGCACCGTGATTTCGCCAAGGGTGTCGAAACCACGGAAATCCACCAGCATCACGTTGACCACGTTGCTGCCACCGCCCTCGGGCAGGGCACGGCTCAGGTAGAACGAGGAAATATCGTTCGGCGTTTGCCGGGTCAGCATGGCGTAGGACAGCAGCGCCATGCCGCCGCCGACAGCAATCGACAGCAGCAAGTCGCGCAGACGCCGCACCCGCGCCTTGCGCAGGCTGCTTGGCAACGGTGAAACCTCTTCGATCCGCCGTGGCAGCCAGCGCAGACCGAGCAGGATCAGCACCGTGGTCACCACTTCGACCACCAGTTGCGTCAGGGCCAGATCCGGCGCCGAGAACCAGACGAAGGTCACGCAGGTCATCAGGCCGCAGACGCTGACCATGGTCAGGGCGGCGAGACGGTGATACTTGGCTTGCCATGCGGCGCCGAGGGCGCAGGCTATTGCCAGCAGCCAAAGGGTCACGAACACGATCGAGCCCGGGATCTTCGGCCGGTCGCCCCAGCTCAGGCTGCTGTGCAGCATCGGGATCAGGCCGGCCAGCACTGCCGCCAACACCATCAGGAACAGCTGGGTTTGCAGACGCTTGGTGCCGATGCGCCGCTCCAGCCGCCGGGCCAGACGCATCATCGCCACCAGGCTGCGCTCGAACAGGCGCTTGCCGTTGAAGCGGCCTACCAGTGGCGGGAATTTGAAACGACCGCGCTTTAGCTGATTGCGCAGCAACAGATAGACCACGATGCCGCCGGACATGGCGATCAGACTCATGATCATCGGTGCATTGAGGCCGTGCCAGATCGCCAGGCTGTATTCCGGCAGCACGCCACCCACCACCGGCAATGCGGCAGCGGCCAGCAACGGGCCTACAACCTGGGCCGGGAAAATCCCCACCAGCAAACAGGTGAAGACCAGTAACTCAACTGGCGCGCGCATCCAGCGAGGTGGTTCGTGCGGAGTGTGCGGCAGGTCGGTGGCGGTCGGGCCGAAGAATACGTCGACGGTGAAACGCAGCGAGTACGCAACGCTGAAAGTGCCGGCGATGGTCGCCACGATTGGCAGCGCAGCTTCAACCCACGCCGTGGCGTTGATGAACACGGTTTCGGCGAAGAACATCTCTTTCGACAGGAAGCCGTTGAGCAGCGGTACGCCGGCCATGGACGCACTGGCCACCATCGCCAATGTGGCGGTGAACGGAATCAGTTTGAACAGGCCGTTGAGCTTGCGGATGTCGCGGGTGCCACTTTCGTGGTCGATGATCCCGGCGGCCATGAACAGCGAAGCCTTGAAGGTCGCGTGGTTGAGAATGTGGAACACCGCCGCGACGGCAGCCAGCGGACTGTTCAGGCCCAGCAGCAGCGTGATCAGGCCGAGGTGGCTGATGGTCGAGTAGGCCAGCAGTCCCTTGAGGTCGTTCTGGAACATTGCGCAGTACGCGCCGAGCAACAGCGTGGCGGCGCCGGCGCCGCTGACGATGTAGAACCATTCTTCGCTGCCGGACAGCGACGGCCACAGCCGGGCCAGCAGGAAAACCCCGGCCTTGACCATGGTCGCCGAGTGCAGGTATGCCGAAACCGGTGTGGGTGCCGCCATCGCGTGCGGCAGCCAGAAGTGGAAGGGGAACTGGGCGCTTTTGCTGAGAGCGCCGATAAGAATGAGGGGAAGCAGGATGGGGTAGAGGGCATGTGCGCGAATCAGATCGCCGGCGGCCAGGACCTTGTCCAGGTCATAGCTGCCGACCACATGGCCGAGGATCATGACCCCCGCCAGCAGACACAATCCCCCGGCACCAGTGACCATCAACGCCATGTAGGCGCCGCGGCGCGCGTCGTGGCGGTGGTGCCAGTAGCCGATCAACAGGAACGAGAAGAGGCTGGTCAGCTCCCAGAAGAACACGATCTGAATCAGGTTGCCGGAGATCACCAGCCCGAGCATGGCGCCCATGAACGCCAGAAAGAACGCAAAGAAACGCGGCACCGGATCGTCCGGCGACATGTAATAGCGGGCATATAAAGAGACGAGGGTGCCGATGCCCAGCACCAGCATCGAGAACAGCCAGGCGAAGCCGTCCATGCGCAGGACGAAGTTCAGGCCCAGGCTGGGCAGCCACGTGAATTCTTCGCGAATCACGCCGCCGTGGGCGATCTGCGGGTACAGCAGCGCGACCGAGACAGTGCCGATCAGTGCGACCAGGCCTGCCAGCAGGGATTCGGCATTACGTGCGTTGTGCGGCAGCACGGCTGCCAGACAGCTGCCCAGAAAAGGCAGAAGCAGTAGAACTATCAGGGACATAGGCTTCTAATCTGCGGAAGTTTGTGAAGCATCATACGTGCCAGCTCCCGGATCGCCAAACGCGAGGATGTCTCTGAATCCTACAAAGTAGCCGTAAAACCCGCGTTTAGCCTTCGGTCTCGTGCTCCAATTCTTCCGTGACCGTTTGTGTCTCTTTGCCTTTGGTCTTCAATTCGCTGACGATCACCGCCGCCACGATCAGTCCCGCACCCACCAATGCAATCGCTGGCAGACGCTCACCCGCAATGCGACCGACGATCCCGGCCCACACCGGCTCACCGGCGTAGATCAAGGTTGCGCGGGTCGGCGAAACACTTTTCTGTGCCCAGTTCATCGCCACCTGAATCGCCGCACTCATCGCGCCCAGGCCCAGGGCAGTGCTCAGCAACAACCACGAGAAATCCGGAATCGCCTCGCCGGTCGGCACCACCATCAAAAACGACAGCACCGAAGTCGTCGCCAGTTGCACGACGGTTACGCGACGCACATCGACCTGCCCGGCATAGTTACTGATCAGGATGATTTCGGCCGCTATCGCAATGGCGCTGATCAGCGTGGCGATTTCACCGGGGCTGAAATTCAGCGAAGCACCGGATGGCCCGGAGAGCAGCATCAGCCCGGTAAACGCCAGCATGATGCCGATGCTCGGCATCAACCCCGGGCGCCGACCGAGAACCAGCCATTGCAGCAGCGGCACGAATGGCACGTACAACGCCGTGATGAACGCCGACTGACTGCTCGGGATGCTCTGCAAACCGACAGTCTGCAAACCATAACCGAGCATGATCGCCACGCCGATAAAGGCGCCGGCCTTGAGTTCGAACAAGGTCAGTTCACGCAGATGTTTCCAGGAAAACAGCGCAACGATGCTCGCGGCGGCGGCAAAGCGCAGGCCGACGAAAAACATCGGACCGCTGACGGTCATCGCGTGCTGCACCAGCAGAAAGGTGCCGCCCCAGAGCATGGTGATCAGCACCAGCACGCACTCGGCTTTGCTGAACCGGGAAAACCGCAGGGGAGTTTGAGGGGAGTTGGCTGACGTCATGACCTTGCGCACTTTTAAGGAGGGGACGCACAATGCGCCAAATGTTGCGCAGTATACTGCCCAACCCCAGCCAGTGAGCAATATAGTGCACAGAGATTCCGTACAGCGGGCTTCGGTCCTGCAACACGTCAGTCAGAACGTCCGACGCCTGCGACACGCCGCCGACATGAGCCAGACGGCCCTCGCGGAAAAGTCCGGGGTCAGCCGGCGGATGCTGGTGGCCATCGAGGCCGGCGAGAAGAATGTCAGCCTGACCACCCTCGACCGCGTCGCCGAAGCCCTCGAAGTGGCCTTCAGCGATCTGATTCAGGCCCCGGACAACCGCGATCCCGGTCGTATCAACGAACTCGCCTGGGCCGGCAGCATCCCCGGCAGCAAAGCCGTTTTGCTGTCCAAAGCCAACGCCACTCGCGCGGTGGAACAGTGGGAATGGTGCCTGCAACCGGGCGAGGTCTATCCGTCGCAACCGGACGCCGAGGGCTGGAGCGAGCAGATTTTCGTATTCGAGGGCTGCCTGACGCTGATGCTCGGCGATCAACCCCAGCGCATCGCGGCAGGCGAGTTTTTCATGTTCGCCAGCAACCAGCCGCACACCTATCGCAATGACGGGGAAGTGGCGGCGCGGTTCGTGCGCAATGTGGTGATCTGACTGTTGCAGGGCCGACAGCGGATAAACAGTTTGCTCCATTCAGCGTGCAGACTGCTTTAGGTTGTTATCTCAATCTATTGATAAATAAATAAAATATATTCAGGCACGACTCCTGCTAAAGGTTCTGGATCCTCATCCGGAAACCACGGAGTCGCCTCACATGATCGCTTCAAATCAAACCGCTAAACGCCTCCCGAACATCGGGAGTGCCATCTGATGCCTCGCGAAATCCGTCTCAACGCCTTCGACATGAACTGCGTCGGCCACCAGTCGCCGGGCCTGTGGGCTCACCCTCGGGATCGTTCCTGGCAGTACAAGGATCTGGAGTACTGGACCGATCTGGCGAAAATCCTTGAGCGTGGCAAGTTCGACGGCTTGTTCATCGCCGACGTGCTGGGGATCTACGACGTGTACAACGGCAATGGCGAAGCGGCGATCCGGCAGGCGGCGCAGGTACCGGTCAACGATCCGTTGCAACTGATCCCGCCGATGGCGCTGGTCACCGAGCATCTGGGGTTTGGCCTGACCGCTTCGTTGTCCTTCGAGCATCCGTATCCATTCGCCCGACGCCTGTCGACCCTTGATCACCTGACCAAGGGCCGCGCCGGCTGGAACATCGTCACGTCTTATCTGGAGAGCGGTGCAAAGAACATCGGTCAGCAAGCCCAGACCGAACACGACGCGCGCTATGACTTCGCCGAGGAATACCTGGAGGTCTGCTACAAACTCTGGGAAGGCAGTTGGGGAGAGGGCGCAATTCTGCGGGATCGCGAGCGCCGCATCTTCAGTGACCCGAGCAAGATCCACGAAATCCGCCACCACGGGAAACACTTCCAGGTGCCGGGCATTCACCTTTGCGAACCGTCGCCGCAGCGTACGCCGGTCCTCTATCAGGCGGGTGCTTCAAGCCGGGGCAAGCAGTTTGCCGCCGAGCACGCCGAATGCGTGTTTGTCGCTGCCCCGTCGAAAGTGCTGCTGAAGAAAACCGTGGCCGACATCCGCCGCCGCGCCGCCGAGGCCGGACGCGATCCGTCGAAGATCCTGATCTTCAACCTGCAAACCGTGATCCTCGGCGAGACCGACGCCAAGGCCAAGGCCAAGTTCGAGGAGTACAAATCCTGGGTCAGTTACGAGGGCGCGATGGCGTTGATCTCGGGCTGGACCGGCATCGACTTCAGCCGCTTCAAACCGGACGAGCCGCTCAAACACGTGCACACCAATGCGATTCAGTCTGCGGTCGAGGCATTTTCCACGGCGGATCCGAATAAGGTCTGGACCCCCAACGAACTGGCCGACTGGGTCGGCATCGGCGGCTTCGGCCCGTTGTTCGTCGGCAGCCCGGAAACGGTAGCGGATCTGTTGCAGGAATGGGTCGACGAAACCGACGTCGACGGCTTCAACCTGGCCTACGCGCTGACTCACGAAACCTTCATCGATGCCGTGGAATTGCTGGTGCCGGAGTTGCAGAAGCGCGGTGTTTACAAGACCGAGTACGCGCCGGGGACCTTGCGCGAAAAGCTGTTTGGCGAAGGGCCGAGACTGCCGGAGATCCATCCGGGCAGCGGCTATCGAAACCTTGGTGAGCTGCATCGACAGGAGAAAAAAGTCGCGTCCGTCTAGACGTCTTCGCGGCGTCTGAATGACACTGGCCCGAGCATATCCTCAGCTGCGAGAACGGCATGACTCAAACCGATACGACCGTCCACCGTCACGCCGACATCCTGATTGTCGGCGGCGGCCTCAGCGGCACGATGCTGGCGGTGCAATTGCTGCGTTTGCCGGGGCGCAGAACGATTCTGGTGATCGAGCCCCGGGCCGAATTGGGCCGGGGTGAAGCGTACAGCGCGGTGGAGCTGGGCCACACGCTTAACGGTAACGCGGCGCGGATGAGCGTCGATCCGGACAATGCCGATGACCTGACCCAATGGCTGACCGATCACATCGCTGGCGGTGGCTGGCCGGAGTCGGATCAGCAGCACGTGCCGGTCAGCGAACTGTTTCCACCACGGGGGCTGTTCGGCGTGTACGTGCAGCAGCGTCTGGCGGAGGCGCAGCAGGTGGGCGCGCAACACGGTTCGACGGTCGAGCATGTGCGCGCCGAAGTGGTCGATGTTCAGGCTTTCAGCGATTCCCTGCAGCTCACCTTGAGTGACGGCCAGCAATTGCAGGGCGCTCATGCAGTGCTTGCAACCGGGATGTTCCCGGCTGCCCGCACACCGCAAAAAGAATCCTGCGGCCTCAACGCGGCGGCACTCGATCCGTGGGATGTCTCGGCCATGCGTCAGCTCGATCCGCAGTCGACGGTGCTGATCATCGGTTCCGGCCTGACCATGGTCGATGCCGTGGTGTCGCTGGAGCAGGCCGGGCATCGTGGGCCGATCGAGGTGTTTTCCCGGCACGGGCTGTTGCCCCATGTGCGTCGGCAACCGCTCGCGTGGGTGGACTTCCTCGCCGAGAATCACAGTATCCGCACGCCACGCCAATTGCTGCGTGAATTGCGCCGGCATTGTCGCGACGCCATCACCCAAGGTATCGACTGGCAGGCGCCGCTCGACACCGTGCGTGCGCACATCGGCCGGTTATGGAGTCAGGCCAGCGATGTGCAGCGCCGGCAATTCGTCCGGCATGTGCGGCCGTGGTGGGAAAGTCATCACCATCGTTCGCCGCCGCTGAGTGCAGAACTGGTCGAGCGTCTGCACCGGGAAGGGCGATTGCGCATTCAGGCGGCGTCTTACAAGGGGCTTGAGCCGGTATCGGGCGACGGCGTGAGTATCCGCGTTCGCCCTCGCGGCGAGGCTGAAACCCGCGTAGTGCAGGGCGCGGCGTTGATCAATTCCAGCGGCATCGAATACGACTGGCGCCGGGTCGCACGACCCTTGCCACAGCAGTTGTTGACGCGCGGTCTGGTTCGGCCGGGGCCATTGGCGCTGGGCATCGAGGCCGCAGTGGACGGCGCTGTGCTGGATGAAGAGGGTCGGGTCTCGAACCGCTTGTTCGCCATGGGCCCGCCGCTGCGTGGCATGTGGTGGGAAAGCACCGCCGTCACCGATGTGGCTTCGCAGGCCAAGGCACTGGCCGCGCGATTGGTACGCTGACGGCCAAATGCAAGAAACCCCGCTTCGGCGGGGTTTCCTGTTTCTGGCAGCTCAAACCGATTACTCAGTAGCGCTGATATTTGGAACCGAATTCCGGGCGATTTTCCGCGACGTACAGTTTGGTCTGTTCGGCGTTCTGTTGCAGGTTGAGGCTGCCTTTGTGTTCGGCATCGATGCTGACGGTGTCGACGTTCAGGGTGCCCGACTGGCCAACGGTTGCCGCCGCGACAACCGGAGTGCTGGCGTGTGGGGCAGCGATGGCGGAGGTGGCGCCGATCAGGGAAACGATGAAGCCGAGTGCGATGATGTCTTTCATGATGTTGCTCCAGAGAGTGGGGAGAAGATGGAGCCCACTCTAGTGCTGGAGAGATTTGATGTGAAAACACCCTTGCGCATAGTCGTTATCGAAGGCGTTGATGCCTGATCAGCGCGGTAGGGTATTGCTCAGCCAGCGCTGGCGCAGCTGCTCCAGACGGCCATCGGCCCGCAATGTATCCAGCGCCTGCTGCCAGCGTGCGACCTGTTTCGGATCGGTCTGCGGCGAAAAGGCAATGTAGGTGTTCTGTTTCATCAATGGGATCTGGTACTGCAAGCGTCCCGGCTCCATGCCTTGTTCGCGGGCGAGGGCGGCTTTGGACCAGGTATCGGAGACCACGAAATCGGTACGCCCCAGGCTGAACAGTCGCATCATCTGCTCCGGGGTTTCCACGCCGTAGAGATTGTTCAGGTCTTGCCCTTGCAGGTAGCTGTAGACCAGCCATTTGCGCGGCACGGTGATCCGGCCCAGATGATCGGCTTCACGCAGGCTGTGCACGGGAGGCTGGAGATTGTCGCGGGCGTACAGCGCGGTTTCGACTTCGATCAGCGGCCCGACCCATTGATAGCGATCGTCGCGTTCGTCGGTACGCAACACGGTGAATACGCCCGTGTCGGGCGTGTCGCTGGCCATGCGCAGGGCGCGCAGCAGCGGGACTTGTTGCAGATGGATGCGGTCGCCGGTCTGGGTCGCCAGGGCCTGCACCACGTCCACCCCGAATCCTGCGAGCTGATTGCCTTGCATGAAATGCAGGGGCGGGTGGTTGTCGGTGAGCAGTTGCAGGTCCGCCGAGTTGGCCGTCAGGGCCAGCATGGACAGCAGACAGGCGGCAAATCGTTTCATGGATCGTCCCTGAACAAATCAATCGCGCAGCTTAGTACGAGCCATGACGGCTGTCGTGGGGAAACAGCGGGGCTTTTGTGTCAGAGAACAAGGCTTATCGGTAGTGAACGCTGCGGGGGCAGAGCGCCCCCGGCAGGAATCGACAACGGCGGGTACAAACGATCAGTAGCGCTGGTATTTGGAACCGAACTCGGGACGGTTCTCGGCGACCAGCACGCTGCGGGCCGAACGTTCGCGCAGTTCCTGCAGACGGTCGGCACCACCCTCGGCTACGCGTTCACGCAGTTCCTGCAAACGGTCGGCGCCGCCTTCAGCCACGCGTTCACGCAGTTCCTGCAAGCGATCCGCGCCACCTTCGGCAACGCGATCCTTCTGCAGGTTTTCCGAGCCGTATTCCGCGATCAGCGGCTGGGAGCTGGCGGACGCCAGGTCGGCCAGGGCCAAACCGCTGAACAGGCTGATTGCGAGTACCAGGGATTTCGAGGACTTGAACATGGTGCTTCTCCTTGCGTTTGAGATGAGTGAACCAGTGCTTTCTGGTGGGTTCATTCAAACGCGAGGGTGTATCGCAGATATGTGGTGATACGGCCCGAAAACACGGGTTACGTATCTGCGCGGCGAATTTATACAGAGCGATACAAATCCCTCAGGATTCGGCGAGCATCTCCACGGCGAAGGAGAACACATAACCCTCGTTGCGCACGGTTTTGATGTAAGTCGGCTCGCGGGAGTCGTCCAGCAGACGCTGACGCAGGCGGCTCACCAGCAAATCGATGGAGCGGTCGAACAGATCGGCGTCGCGACCCTGGGTCAGATTGAGCAACTGGTCGCGGCTGAGCACCCGTTGCGGATGGTCGAGAAATACCCGAAGCAAACGATATTCGGCGCCACTGAGGGCGACCATGGTGTCGTCTTCATCGAGCAGATGGCGGGCGGTAGTGTCCAGGCGCCAGCGGCCGAACGCGAGCAGGCGCCCGGTTTCGGTGATCAGCAGATTCGGTGGCAGCATTCGCGTACGGCGCAGCACGGCGTTGATCCGCGCCAGCAATTCGCGGGCAGCGAAGGGTTTGGTCAGGTAATCGTCGGCGCCCATTTCCAGGCCGAGGATGCGGTCGGTCTGGTCGTCGCGGGCGGTGAGCATCAGGATTGGAATTGCCTTGTGCTTGCCGGCGCGCAACTCGCGGCACAGCACCAGCCCGTCATCGCCGGGGAGCATGATGTCGAGCACGATCAGGTCGACCGTGTTGGCTTCCAGAAAACTGCGCATCTGCCGGCCATCGGCGACCACGGTGCTGCGCAGGCCGTTCTTGGTCAGGTAATTGCCGACCAGCTCGCGGATCTCGCGGTCATCGTCGACGATCAGGATGTGGTTGATGTGATCCATGGTTCGCTCTTTTTATAAGGAGTGCCCGAAGCGTTGCGCTTCGGGCACTGGTCGCTTCGGGTCAGGACACCACGCGATAGCACGGCACATAAGCCGCGCCGCCCGGCAGTTTCATCCGGTGCTGGGCTACGAAGGCTTTGAGCAGCAGATCGAGCGGCTGCATGATCGCGGCGTCGCCACGGATCTGGTATGGCCCGTGTTCCTCGATCAGGCGGATGCCCTTGTCCTTGACGTTGCCGGCGACGATCCCGGAGAACGCGCGGCGCAGGTTGGCCGCCAGTTCATGGGGTGGCTGGTCGCGGTGCAGCTTGAGGTTGGCCATGTTTTCGTGGGTCGGGTCGAACGGGCGCTGGAAGCCTTCGTCGATCTTCAGCAGCCAGTTGAAGTGGAACGCGTCGGCGCGTTCGCGGCGGAACTGCTTCACGGCCTTCAGGCCCGCAGTCATCTGCCGCGCCACTTCGGCCGGGTCGTCGATGATGATTTCGTAGTGCTTTTTCGCCGCTTCGCCGAGGGTGGCGGTGACGAAGGCGTCCAGTTGTTCCAGATACGGCGCGGCGTGTTTCGGCCCGGTCAGGATCACCGGGAACGGCAGGCCGGCGTTGTCCGGGTGCATCAGGATGCCCAGCAGGTACAGGAACTCTTCGGCGGTGCCGGCGCCGCCCGGGAAGATGATGATGCCGTGGCCGACGCGGACGAAGGCTTCCAGACGTTTTTCGATGTCCGGCAGGATCACCAGCTCGTTGACGATCGGGTTCGGCGCTTCGGCGGCGATGATGCCCGGCTCGGTCAGGCCGAGGTAGCGGCCACCGTGAATCCGCTGCTTGGCGTGGGCGATGGTCGCGCCTTTCATCGGGCCTTTCATTACGCCCGGACCGCAGCCGGTGCAGATGTCGAGGCTGCGCAGGCCCAGTTCGTGGCCGACTTTCTTGGTGTATTTGTATTCTTCGGTGTTGATCGAGTGGCCGCCCCAGCACACGACGATTTTCGGCTCGACGCCCGGACGCAGGGTGCGCGCGTTGCGCAGCAGGTGGAAGACGTAGTCGCTGATGCCCTGGGAGGTGCTGAGGTCGATGCTCAAGGCGTCGAGTTCGTTCTCGGTGTAGACAATGTCGCGCAGGGCACTGAACAGCATTTCCCGGGTGCTGGCGATCATTTCGCCGTCGACGAAGGCGTCGGCCGGGGCGTTCAGCAGTTCCAGGCGCACGCCGCGATCCTGCTGGTGGATGCGGATTTCGAAGTCTTTGTAGGCTTCAAGGATGGTTTTTGCGTTGTCGACATGGGCGCCAGTATTGAGGATTGCCAGGGCGCACTGGCGAAAGAGGGTATAGGTGCTGCCGGTTCCGGCCTGGCTCAGTTGCTGAACTTCACGTTGGGAAAGGGTTTCGAGGCTGCCTTTTGGGCTGACCGAGGCATTGATTACGTGTCGTTGGGTCATGCAGTGATCCTTAAAACGATGTCATTGCCGGCATGGCCAATGGCATCCGAATAGTGTGTATCCATGAATGAAGATGGCACGATCTGCGTGGTATCGCCATGTCCCCGTTGGGCGTTGAAAAGATGAAAAGGCGCTCCAGCATAGCTAAATCCGCCTCAGAGGCGATAATGCGCAGCCTCTTTTTAACTCAAGCCATGGAAGCCTGTCGCGATGTTCGAGATTCAACCGATCGATGCCATCACTTATCGCCAACAGACCCGGCGCAGCACGCTGATCATTGCGGTGCTGTTTCTGGTGCTGGCGATGGCGTTTTCGACGGCGGCGGTGGCGCTGTTCGGCGAGCCGGGCGGGGATAACCTGCGGTTCAATGTCGGCGGGGTGTTTGGCGCATTTCTGCTGACGGCGGCGTTGTTGCGCGGGCGATTCTGGAACCAGACCTGGATGGCCCCGGCGGTGTATGGCTGGCGGCTCAAGCGCAGCCTGATGAGCGTCACCAATGTCATGCATCAGGTGACGGCGGCGGTGGAGAAGGATGATCCGGTGGCGATGAAGGTACTGCGTTTCTATCACCTCGGCTTGACCCAGATGCATGAACTGGACGGCAACTCCAGCGATCACGCGCAATTGCACCGGGAAGTCGAAGCGCACAAGGCGCGGATGGAGGCGCTCGGTCTGGACACCGATCAGACGCGCCTCGATCCGGCCTGGCTGGAAACCTCGAAAGCGCGCTAGACCGGAATGCGCGCGGCGCGCTGAAGTTTCCAGCGGCGGATCAGGCGCCCGTAGACCAGGAGGTTGACCACCAGCACCACGCTGCCCAGCACCAACTGAATCTGCGGCGTCAGCCCCGCCGGGTAGATAATCGGCCAGACGTAGTGTTCGATGAAGCCACCCGCGTATTCGGTCTGCCCGGCGGCGTGGCGCATCAGGTTTTCCCAATAGGTCAGCGGACAGGTCAGGTGCAACACCTCGACCGCCACACCCCAGGCCGCCGCCGGCAAATGCAGCCACATCAGCCGCGGCCACTTGAGCACCAGCAGCCCGCCGAACAGCACGAATAGAATGAACAGCAAATGAAACAGCACCAGCCCGTCGGCGGCTATTCGATACAGCATGTCGTCTCCCTGACGCGCGTGTGAATGGTTGCCATGTTACGCCGGTAAACGACTGACGGAAGGAAGGATTTGCGCCAAATGCGCAAGATTGTTCAAGCCATGAACGGGCGTTTGCTGGCAGAGTCCGGGGTCTTGTCTCACGGTTGAAGAGTGTTATGTCTGACTCATTAATGCCGCGCAGTGCCTTTCTTCGCGGAGCCGCGGCGATCATGCCGTTATCCCTGGCGACGGCGCCGTGGGGGCTGCTGGCCGGCTCCATGGCGATCGAAGCCAACCTCACGCCGCTGCAGGGGCAGGGCCTGTCGAGCATCGTGTTCGCCGGCGCTGCGCAATTGGTGGCGATCGGCATGCTCAAGGGCGGCGCAGGGATTTTCTCGATTCTGCTGACCACGCTGCTGCTGACCTCGCAACATTTGCTCTATGGCATGAGCATGCGCCACGTGATTTCGCCGTTGCCGGGGCGCTGGCGTATCGGTCTGGGCTTTTTGCTCACTGATGAACTGTTCGCCCTGACCAGTCAGCATGATCGCCAGCAGTTCAATCGCTGGTACGCGTTGGGCGTCGGCCTGACGTTTTACATCGCCTGGAACCTCTTCACCCTTGCCGGCATCGTGCTCGGCAGCAGCATTCCGGGGCTTGAACACCTGGGGCTGGACTTCTCGATTGCCGCGACCTTCATCGCCCTGATCACTCCGGTGGTGCGCAATGTGCCGACGGTGGTCTGCGTGGCGGTGTCGCTGTTCTGCTCGGTGCTCTTCAGTTACTGGCAATGGGGTTCGGCGCTGGTGCTGTCGGGGCTGGCCGGCATGACCGCCGGTTTTATCTGCAACAAGCTGTATCGGGAGCGCACATGATGGTCTGGGCAGTGATTTTCGGCATGGGGATTCTGGTGTTCCTCAACCGTTACGTGTTTCTCGAACCGCGCCTGCCGGTGCGCTTGAGCAGCAACGCGCGGCAATTTCTCGGTTTTGCCGTGCCGGGCATGTTGACCGCGATTTGCGGGCCGATTGTATTCATGCCGGACAAACAACTGAATTTGCAGTGGGGCAACCCTTATCTGCTGAGTTCACTAGTGGCAATCGGCCTGGTGATCTACACACGCAATACATTGCTTAGCATGCTATTGAGCATGGCGTTCTTCTTTCTATTGCGCTGGTGGCTTTAAGTTCTACGCTTAATGGATGAATTCCATTAGCGAGGTGAACATGGCAACCGAGCAGAAACGTCCCGAAGAAGATGACGAACCGAGTGAAGAAGAGATCGAGCGGGAGAAACACAAGGAGCAGACCTGGAAGCATGACGACAGCCGCGAGTTGTCCGACCGTGATCAGGAACGCCCGCTGAAACCCTGAACGCCACAACGAAAAGCCCCGCGATTGCGGGGCTTTTCGTTTTATCAAAGATCTTCCAGCTGCGTGAAATCGGGGTGGGAGGCCCGATAACCCAAGGTCTTGTCGATCCAGGCATTCAGCTCGTTGACCATCACCGGCGGGTGGCAGGGATAGTTTTCGAGGGTGGCGCGCAGGATGCGGTCGATATCGGGTACGTCACGCAGGTTTCGAGTCTTTATGTAGTGGCCGATAAAACAGTCGAGTTGAAAGCGTTCTGTCGTGGACAGATGAATACACTCCAGGCCGGTGACCTGTTTGATTGCAAAATCGTCGCGCAACTTAGTTCTCTGCAAGGCTTGTTAGTTTGTGGGGTATTCCTGGTTTTGCTGACTCTTTGGTCAACTGGTATGCCAATAGGAAATGCGGCGCGCATGCTATCCGTAGTGTTTCTAAAAGTATGTATGACGATTGAAATGTCAGACAGGCGGTTAGTTCACTCAAACGACTGTTTCAGCTCCCTGTTTCGCGAATGAAACACCGCGTGTAACGCGGCGGATTCAATTCGTGGATTCCTGCTCTTGATAACGCACCGCACCGGCATTTATTTACGTCATCGCTTCAATCAATTCCGCACCCTGATTGCGGGAGTTGCCCATCGCTTTGCCGACTTTGTGCCATTGAAACGCTTCGCTGGGTTCGGCTTCGAACAGCAACATCTGCTCGGCGCGTTCGGTGGGCGTGGCGGGATCGAGCCATTCGTGCACCCGATCGGCGCACAGCACGATCGGGCGCCGGTCATGCACATCGAGCAAGCCACCTTCGCTGTTGGCAGTGATGATGACGAAGCCGTCGTCTTCCCGTGGAGGCTCACCGGGCGTCGGAAACTGGCCGATGGCGGCGCAGAAAACCGGCTGATGATCGGCGCGACGAATCAGCCACGGCTGTCGACTCTTGTCGGGTGCATCGACCCACTCGAACCAGTTGTCGACCGGCACGATCAGCCGATGACGCCAGATCGCTCGAAAGAACGGCCCGTGGGCGACTTTTTCCACCCGCGCGTTGATCGGCGCGGCGCGATCCCTGGCCCAGTGCGGGCGCCAGCCCCAGCGCAGGTTGTCAGCGTATAGCTGTTGTTCGTGCTGATGAAGGATCGCCAATGACGTCGTGGGCGCGGCGTTGTAATGCGCCAGCGGTGCGTCGCCGACGTGATTGATCAGCGCATCGGGAATGCTCAGCACCGCGACGAAATCGTGGATGCCCCGGTATTGCGACAGTCTTCCGCACATTGGCCGACCCTCCGGCGAACAGCTGCCTGAAGGTTTGAGCTTAGTTGCACGGTTCAATCCTTGCTGCCCTGGCCGGTGAACGCGTCGCGCCAGACCAGCCAGCGGCGTTCCAATATGGCCAGCAGGCCATCGCTGAGTTTGCCCAGCAGCGCCAGGACGATGATCGCGGCCAGCACGATATCCGGCCGCGAAGTTTCGCGACCGTCACTCAGCAGGTAACCCAGCCCTTTGGTCGCCGCGATCAGTTCGGCCGCCACCAGAAACATCCACGACAGGCTCATGCCGCTGCGCAATCCGGTGAACAGTCCGGGCAGGGCGGCGGGTAGCAGAATCCGTCGCACCAGTTGCAGCGGACTGAAGCCATAGATGTGCCCGACCTCCACCAGTTTGCGGTCGATGTTGCGGATCGCCGCGACCACGTTGACGTACACCGGGAAGAACGCGCCGATGGCGATCAGGACGATTTTCGAGGTCTCGTCAATCCCCAGCCACAGCAGCAACAGCGGCACCCAGGCCAGGCTGGGAATCGAACGCAGCGCGGCGAAGGTCGGCTCCAGATAGGCCTCGGCTTCGCGGCTGAGGCCGACCCATGCGGCAAACACCAGCGCCAGACTCGCGCCGATGGCAAACCCCAGCAGCACGCGAATCAGGCTGGCGCCGATGTGTTTCCACAGGGCGCCCTCGGCCAGGTCGGTGAGGGTCAGGGCGATCTCGCTTGGCGCGGGCATCTGGTAGGACGGCAGCCAACCGATGCGTACGATAAATTCCAGGGCGATCACGATCAGCAATGGCAGGGCCAGGCCTTTAAGGCGCCGGCGCCAGAGCGGATTCAGCTGTGGGAGTTTTCGCCGTGGTGCCGATAAGGCGAGGCGGGCGGGCAAGTCGTTGCTCATGGACGGTTCTCCGCTCACGACAAATCCGCGACGGGCGCGGATTTGTTATGAGCCTGATCGGTTACTGGGCGGCGGCGACTTGCTGGAAACCGGTGTCGATCAACTGATCGATCACCTGATCGACATTCACCCCACGGCGCACCAGCTCTTCGGACACCAGAATCGGCGCGGCGGCTTTCGAGGCCAGTACGTCCTTGGCGGTCAGTTGCGGGCTGCTCAGGTCGGTGCGCGACAGTTGCAGTTTGGCCACGTCCAGCGGCAGGCCGGATTCGCTGGCGAGCAACTTGGCCAATTCTTCGGGGTTTTTCACCGACCACTCGCGGGCCTGCTCATAGGCCTTGATCACGGTGTCGATGGTTTGCGGGTGTTGCTTGGCGTATTGCTCGGTGACGCTGACCACGCCGTAGCTGTTGAAGTCGCGATTGCGGTACAGCAGGCGCGAACCGGCCTGCACCTGGCTGGCGGCCATGTGCGGATCAAGACCGGCCCAGGCGTCGACATCGCCTTTCTCCAGCGCGGTGCGGCCGTCCGGGTGTTGCAGGTGCACCAGTTCCACATCGTCCTTTTTCAGCCCGGCCTGTTGCAGGGTGCGCAGGGTGAACAGGTACGGATCGGTGCCCTTGGTGGCGGCGATTTTCTTGCCTTTGAGGTCGGCGACGGACTGGATCGTCGAGTCCTTGCGCACCACCAGCGCGGTCCACTCGGCGCGGCTGTAGACGTAGACCGATTTAATCGGGCTGCCATTGGCGCGGCTGAGCACGGCAGCGAGGCTGGCCGACGAGGCGAAATCCACGCCGCCGCTGTTGAGGTATTCCAGCGAGCGGTTGCTGCCCTGGCTCAGCACCCAGCTGACTTTGCTCTGGGGCAGGGCTTTTTCCAGGTAGCCCAGATGTTTGAGCGCCAGGCTGACCGGCGAGTAATAGGCGTAATCCAGATGCACTTCGGCCGGCGGCGCTTCGGCAGCGTGGGCGAGCGGTTGCAGGCTCAGGGCTACTGCGCAGGCCGCGAGCAGCGTTTTGACGCGGGAAAACGGTAAGAGGGATTTCATGGGCACGCTCCGGCAAGGCAACAGGTTCTTATGTCCAAAAAGATATTTTTATCGAATGCTTCCTGCATGAATGGAATATTGCAGGCTCTGTGCCATGTTCGCCCCGTCCCGCATTTACCGGGTCTAACGCCGGTTTTGCAGGTTGGAAGTGTTGCAGGGAAAACACTGTGCCGAGCCACTGTTGCTTGGCCAACAGTGCGGCGGGAAGGTGCTGAGCTTATGCGCTAATCGAATTTCAAATCCGATTTGTAAGAGCGTTATGGTCTATAAAAATCCCTTCTGCAGGACTCGCCATGAAGCTCCCACGTTTCCTACGCGCCGCGTTGACCAGCGCACTGTTTGCCACGCCATTGACTTACGCTGCCGAACCCTTGGTCCTGCACGTCGGCGACCAGAATTACTACAACATCCGCGCGTCCATAGAAGCGTCCGGCGTGTTGAAGGACGCGCCTTATACGGTCGACTGGAAACATTTCCAGGCCGCCGCGCCATTGGCCGAGGCGTTGCAGACCGGGTCGCTGGATCTGGGTTTTCTGGGGGATTCGGGATTTTTGTTCCTGGCTGCCAAACAGGCGCCGGTGAAACTGATCGGTGTGTCGCGACAGAACCCGGACACCATCGCCCTGTTGGTGCCCAAGGATTCTCCGGTGAAAACCATCGAGGACCTGAAGGGCAAGAAAGTCGCTTATTGGCCGGGTGCCTGGAGTCAGCAATTGACCTTGCGGGCGCTGGAGCAGGGCGGTTTGCCGGAGAACTACGTCGACTTCGTCAAGCTGATGCCGATCGATGCAGCGGCGGCGCTACCGCAAGGCAGCATTGATGCGTTCCCGGTCTGGGAACCCTACATTTCCCAGCAGATCGTGTTCTCCGGTGCGCGGCCGATTCTCACGGCGAAAAACCTGATGCCGGGCTTGAGCGCGATTGCGGCATCGGCACCGTCCATCGACAGCAAGCGTGAAGCAATCGCCGATTTCCTCGGGCGCCTGAAGCAGGCCCGGGCCTGGGTTGACAGTCACACCGACGAATACGCCGACTTGTGGGCGAAGAAAGCCAACCTCGATCAGCAGGTTTCGCGGCACTGGTTGCGCCAGGCGCACATGACGGTCGGCCCGGTGGATCAGCAGGCCGCCGCCGATCTGCAAAGCACCGCCGACTTCCTGTTCAAGGTCAAGGCGCTGCCGGCTCCGCTGGCTACGGCGGGGATCATCGACAGCTCGTTTCAACAGGCACTGGCACGCTGAGCGAGCGCCGGAACCAAACCCTGTGTATCTTTATCCAACCTCGGCCCATCTCAATGGGTCGCAGGGAGGCAGTAGCGG
This sequence comes from Pseudomonas sp. GW823-FHT04A03, assembly GCF_058796615.1. NCBI lineage: Bacteria > Pseudomonadati > Pseudomonadota > Gammaproteobacteria > Pseudomonadales > Pseudomonadaceae > Pseudomonas > Pseudomonas sp. GW823-FHT04A03. Next base: position 1,173,285 of record NZ_JBXAIV010000001.1, on the reverse strand, counting down.
CGAAGGAGTTTTGCCAATCGACAACATGACCGCAACGGTCGGGCTCAAGGCAAAACATGACACAGTGGTTCAGGCTTTTCAGCGCGATGGCGGTGGCCGTCGGGCTGGCCGGGTGCATCGCCGCTCCCATCGAAATGACCGCGCAGACCGAGACCCGGCTCAAGGCCCAGGCACCGGTGCGGTTTCTGTTGACCTTCGATGACGGCCCCAGCGCTTCCAGTTTTTTCAATCCCACCGACACCGTGCTCGACAGCCTCAAGGACAACCCGCTGCAGCCGGGGATCAAAGCGGTGTTTTTCGTGCAGACCCGAGCGCCCCGAGCAGGCAACAGCGAGATCGGCCGGCGGGTCATGCGCCGCGAGCACGCCGAAGGGCACATTCTGGGCTTTCACACCGCCACCCATTGGCACACCAATCATCGATTGCTCGACCCGGATGAACTCGAAACCACGTTGACCAACGGCTCGGCGGACATCGCGGCGATCACCGGCGCGCCGCCGACGTTATTGCGTCCGCCGTTCTGGAACTACGACAAACGTACCTTCGCCGCCTATCAACAGCACCATATGCAAGTGTTGCTGACCGACCTGAGCGCCAACGACGGCAAGATCTGGGGTTTCAACGCCAGCCCCCGGCGGCGGGCGAACATGTTGCGTCAGCTGTCGGAAGTCCGCGAACGGATTGCCCTCGGTGAACTGCCAACGGTGGACGGGGCGATTCCAGTGGTGGTGACCTTCCATGATCTCAACCGCTACACCGCCCGCCACACCCGAGAGTACTTGCAGATTCTGCTAGACAGCGCCGCCGCCACTGGCGTGCGACTGACGGACAAGCCGTTCTATGACGATCGCGCATCGCTGGAAAAAGCCGCGCTGGCGCGCACGGTGGGCGAGTCGTCGAAGCCGGTGAATCTGCCGGGGATCTGGAACTGGATCTGGGACCATGACGCCCACTGAGTGCGGCGACTTGAAGATGTGAAGCGGTTGGCAATTTTGCAGTGGGCGACGAGAGCAAGGCGACAAAAGCTCATCTATGCTCATCGGGTCGCCCGAGCCTGCGCCTGTGAGGCGTGCCCCCATGATTGCCATTACCGACATTTGCCGCATCGTCGAATCCGGCTTTTCGCCGCTGTATTGCGATTGCACCGAAACGGCGCAGGGACTCTTGCAGATCAAGGTTTACGAACCCGACAGCGGGCGGGTCAACCTGTTGCTCAACGGGGTTTCCCCGGAGCATCTGGTCACCATTCGTGACATCTCCAATTTCATCGGTGAATTGCGCACTGAGATGAGTGCCGGACGGCGGGCGTTCGCCGGCTGACGGTCAAAGGCGTCGCTGAAAGGCGCGGACGATGCTTAGCGTGGCGTCACTGACGTTCAGATTCTGCACCGCATCCAGCGGGTGCCAGAGGCAGTCGACGATTTCATTCAGCGGGCGAACCTGATCAAGGTTCAGCACCGACGCCTCGTAGACGTGGTGGCGGGTGCTGCCGGTCTGCAATTCCATCAGATAAAGCATGTCATCGCTTTCCAGCCCGGTCTCTTCTTTGAGTTCTCGAGCGGCGGCTCGCGCGCGGGTTTCTCCCGGTTCGACGGTGCCACCCGGAAGCGTCCAGCGGCACCTGGGTTTGCGCACCAGGAGAATGTGTCGATCCTGCTCGCAGATGACGGTTGCTCGTACTTTCATGTGTTACCCGATTGCCGTTTGTCATAAATCTGTCATGAATTAGCAATATTTGGGCCGCTGCCGGTTTAGAGCTTCTGAGTGCTCGGCAAGGGCAAAAGTGCCGGAGACTTGACGCGACTGCGGTGCGACGTTCGGTCGGCACGGCGGTACGTTGCGGGTGTAAGGTGGAAAAGTTCGTCAGCAGACAGGAGGTGCCTATGAGCATGGCGATGCTGAATAAAATGCACATGAATGGCTACGACGTACTCAGCGTGAACAACGGCCCGTGGCGGGTCTGCACGCAGGGTGACCGGCTCGCATCGTTTGCCAGTCGCGAGGAAGCGCTGGCGTACGCCGCCGCGCTGCCGGGGTACAAGAGCCGCGCACGCGGTCGCAAGGCAGACTGAAGGTCTGTGAAGAAAAAGCCCCGGTTGTCCGGGGCTTTTTGCTGTGGGCAGGGTGAGGTTCAGTGGACTTTGGTTCGGCTGATGGCGCGGGCTTTCACTTCCCGGGCGTACAGTTGCAGGCGTTCTTCATCGCTTTGCAGCACTTCGCAGGACCTGAGCACCGCCTGGGCGTCCGCCTCGTTGCCCGACTGGCGCAATTGCTCGGCGATGCGCTTGAGGTCCACCGCCGACCATCTCAGGTCCGATGCCACGCTTTGCAGGTCACGCTGAAGTTCGTGTTCGTATTCATTGAGCCGCATGATCACCTCCGGAACATTGTCGGTAAAACAGAGTAGCTGGATTTTTCCGGAGCGGGTCAAGCCTCGTCTGTCTGTGAGCTGAATGGTCTGATTCAGGGAAGTGCAGGCAGAGCGCTACGATGGATGTCCGAACAGTTACAGGGTACATTCGCGTTTTTTCAAATGAAGGAATCATCATGCGGATGTTGATCGGGGGGATGCTGCTGGCGGCATTGGCCGGTTGTTCGTTGCCTGCGTCACTGGTGCCGGGCGAGCCGAATGTCAGCAAGACCAGCGAAAAGACTCCCAAGGACTATGCCGCGTGTGTATTGCCACTGTGGCAGCAGGACGTTGCCAAGACGTCCCAGGTAGCGATTTCCAATGGATACCGGATCACCGCGCCGAGCATCGTTACCGCCGACGAGATCCTTGATGTGGTCAAGTACAAGGACGGCAGCCGTGTCTCCCTGTATCAGGGGCCGCCGTGGGCGAAGTCCGGGTCGTTGCGTAAAGCGGTACGCGACTGCCTGTAAGGTCGAAATGAAAAAAGCAGAAACCGGTGACCGGTTTCTGCTTTTTTTTGCCTGCTGATCGAGTTCAGTCCGAGATATCGGTGAGCGGGATGCCGGCACCGCCGGTCTTCTTTTCCCGACGATCCTGCATCCAGTCTTCCACCTGGCTGTTGAACCCTGCCGGTGCCTTGCGCCCGACCTTTCTGGCGATGTCGAGGATGGTCTGCTGGGCGAGGGCTTCTTCCATGCGCTTTTGCGCGGTCATCATCGCAGCGTGAATCGAGCAGGTGCCGTCCAGCGCCCAGTCCGGCGGCGAGCCGTCGAACAGCGCGCAGCGTCCACGAATGTCCCGACATTCAAAAATGTTCTTGGGACCATCGATGGCATTGACGATGTCGAGCAGGGTGATCTCGTCTGCCGGCCGTGCCAGGGTGAAGCCGCCGCGCACGCCGCCGGTGGATTCCACCAGTTTGCCTTTGGCCAGTTTGGTGAAGATCTTTGCCAGGTAATCCAGCGGCACGCCTTGCAGCTCTGCCAGGTCGCGCACGCTGGCTTCACGACTGTCACCGCCGCTGCCCACCAGAAACGCCAGGCAGTGAATGCCGTACTCGACCCCCGCACTGTAAAGCGACATAACTATCTCCGACTGTATTTGTCGCCGATGTTATCAGGGTTGTTCGTGGCAAACAAATCGGGAACGCCTTGGGTGTTTGGCTATGAGGATCCCGGTTTTCTTGGTTTTCAGCTAAATCAATGGGTTGTGGAGGGTGGCTACGTTCGGTTTGAGCTATCGAAGTTTTCGATGCTAATCATCACAAAATCTGACTTGTCGGATTTAAAGGCGACCAATACAGTCGCCGTTATCCGGTGAGCAGCCTTTCGCGTTCTTGAAAAATACAGACGTGTCCGCTCCCGATGATGTGAATCCTTCAACCTCATTCAGTGACTTGGCTTCGTGCCTGGAGAGAACAATGAAACAGCACATTCTGGTAATCGGCGCAGGTTTCGGTGGCATGTGGACGGCATTGAGCGCCACGCGTCTGGTCGACATTCACAATCGGGACAACATCGACGTGACCGTGCTGGCGCCGCAGGCCGAGCTGCGCGTTCGTCCGCGTTTCTATGAGCCGAATGCCCACACGCTGGCTGCGCCGCTGGGCGATCTGTTCGACGCGGTTGGCGTCAACTTCATCAAAGGCGCGGCGAACACCATCGACGTACAGGCGAAAACCGTGGGCTACACCGACGCAGCCGGTGCGCAGCAGGTGTTCAACTACGACAAACTGGTGCTGGCCTCCGGCAGCGGCCTGGCCCTGCCGGACACCCCGGGCGTGGCGCAATATGCGTTTGACGTCGACCAGATCGAAGCCGCCATCCGCCTGGAAAACCACCTGGATTCCCTGAACGGTCAGCCTGAAAGCCAGGCGCGCAACACCGTGGTCGTCGCCGGCGGCGGTTTCACCGGTATCGAAACCGCCACTGAAATGCCGGCGCGTCTGCGGGCCGTGCTGGGCGACGATGCGAACGTTCAGGTGATCATCGTTGACCGTGCGCAGAAAGTCGGCGCCTCCATGGGCGAAGCGATCAGCGTGTCAATTGCCGAAGCGAGCCAAGAGCTGGGCGTTGAATGGCGACTGGGTGTGTCGGTGCTGTCGGTCGACGAAAACGGCGTGACCCTGTCGGACGGCCAGCGCATCGAGGCAAAAACCGTGGTCTGGACCACCGGTGTACGCGCCAGCTCCCTGACCGAGCAGATTCCTGCCGAGCGTGATCGTCAGGGCCGTCTGCACGTTGATGCCCATTTGAAAGTCATCGGCCAGGACGACATCTTCGCCACCGGCGACGTGGCTTACGCGGCCACCGACGATATCGGCAACTTCGCGCTGATGACCTGCCAGCACGCGATTTCCCTTGGTCGACACGCCGGCAACAACGTCGCGGCGCAGATTCTGGGTGTTGACCCGACGCCGTACAGCCAGCCGAAATACGTGACCTGCCTCGACCTCGGCGCCTGGGGCGCGGTGTATACCGAGGGTTGGGATCGTCAGGTGAAACTGGTCAAGGAGGAGGGCAAATCGCTCAAGACCCAGATCAACACCCAGTGGATCTACCCGCCAGCGGCTGACCGCGCCATCGCGCTGGCAGCTGCGGATCCGATGATCCCCGTCGTCGCGTAAAACGACGTGGCACAGAAAATCCCGCCCGGTTGATGCCGGGCGGGATTTTTTTCGTTCAGATTCCGCAAACCCCTCCGGCAAGGACCACCCGACCGAACTCGGCGTTGGCCTCCTGAGGTGTGATGGCGAGCAGTTGGTCGAGGCGAATCTCCTGTTGCGCGCCTTGTTGCTCGATCACCAGGAATTCTTCTTTGTCGCTGCTGGTTCGCGTGGTCACGGCCCGGGCCATCAGCCGCTGGCCGTCGACCAGCTCGATGTCCAGCTGATAGCCGCGCAGGCAGGCGATTTCCAGATAGTCGTGCAGATCACAGTTCAACGGCTGATAACGGGTCATGGCGTTACTCCTCGAAACCTTGCAGGGTGATGATGAAATAGCCGTCTTCGGCGATGGCCTTGGCGACCTGCGGATTGGCCGGCTCGCTGTGGCAGAACAGGCACTGGCTCTGGGAAATGTCTTCGTCCTGCAAGCCGTTGTCCATCAGGAACTGCCGGGCGTAGGCCTTTGCCGCTTCAGCTTCGCGATCGGTCAGCACGTCGAAATGAAGATAGCGGCCATCTTTGGTGCGCACGTGGGTATCGAATACTTTGACGAACATTATTGGCTCTCCTGCATTTTCCAGGTGCCGGGCAGCGAAAGGTTGCCCGAGGCGATGTCGTAGACGCTGCTGACACACAGCAACGGGTTGTGCAGGTCGGCATTGACCTTCAGCGCTGCGGTGACGCCGTCATAGTTGAAGCTTTGCGGGAAACCGACGGCAGCCAGCGGCACGCGGATCTGCGCGGCGTTCTGTTTCACACTCAGGTCGTAGCCGAGGGAGTCGATGTAAATCGGCGCGCCGGGCCAGGTCGCAGGCAGTTTCGGTTTGGCGTCCTTGGGGATGTCGCGCACTTTCAGCCCACCGGGGCCGCAGCTTTCATCCTTGCTCAGGACCACCCAGTGCGAGTGCCAGAGGCCGCCATCGTTGTCCTTCTTGCCGTCCTTGTTTTCATCCAGCTGTGGGGTGTCATCGAAGTCCGGGTGCGAGGTCAGGGCGAGGGCGAGGATGCCGGAGTTCGCTTCAAAACCGACGGCGCCGCTGTCGAGGCTGGTGGGCCAGACGTAGCTGTAAACCTCGGCGCCGGCAAATGAACCCTTGGCGGTGGGCACGCGGCTGCCGGCCTTGCCATCGACCAATTGTTCGAAGACCAGGGTGTTGCCGTCCTTGAAAACACGGGTGTGGACCAGGTCGAACGCGGCCTCGGTTTTACCGGGTTCGCTGTGAATGCCTTCAGGTCCGTGGGCCCAGGCCTGTGTTGCCAGAAGCGTGCTGATGGTCAATGCCAATGCGGTTTTCATGGGATGCCTCGAAGTGTGTTTTAAGTTTCGAATCGACACCGCAATCCTAAGGTGGCGCTGTTTTTTGTCAATAAGGTTTTTAAACGATACTATTTATGGATCCCATTGAAACAGGCGATGACCGTGTTGTTTGACCTGCTGGAAAGATTGTCGAGCCTGACCCGCGTGTGGTTTCGCGAGCACCCGCTGCTGGCCGAACTGCAACCGATTCAACTCAGCGCGCTGCTGTATCTGGCGCGGTGCAACCGCTATTCGAATACGCCGCTGGCGGTCACCGATTACCTCGGCCTGACCAAGGGCACCGTGTCGCAGTCACTCAAGGCGCTGGAGATAAATGGTTTTCTGACCAAGGTTCCGGACGCCCGAGACAAACGCAGCGTGCATCTGGAATTGACGACCACTGCGCGCGAACTGATCGACGCAGTGATGCCGCCGGATTTCCTGAGCAATGCCGAGCAACGCATGGGCGCGCGTGCCGGCGATCTGGAGGGCTTGTTGCTGGAGTTGCTGCGCAACATTCAACACAGCGAAAACGTACCGAGTTATGGGCTTTGCCGGACTTGTCGTTTTCACCAGGCATCGACTGCTGGTGCCGTTTGCGGATTGACCGGCGAGGCGTTGGCTCCGCCGGAAATCGAACTGATCTGTCGCGAGCATCGCCTGCCTGAAGAAACCCCCGCCTGAATCCTCTCCCGCCGGGGCTATGACTAAAAGTCATTGCCCCATGATTTTTAATGGTTACGGCCGGCCCGATCCCCGGTGTTAAAAAATCGCAAACACAGCTCATCAATAACAACCAGAGAGCGTTTGCAGCCATGTCCCGATTCTCCCTTCGCGTCTCCCCACGTCCGTTATTGATCCCGTTGGCCATTCGGTCCGCGTGAGCTGTCGATCACCCCAAAAAATCCATCTGCATCGCAAAGAGTAATGACTGATGAAAGAACTCGACCTGTACATCGGTGAAGGTTTCGAAGGCCCGGGCGTGAACGCCGCGCACATCAATATCCTGATCGGACCGCGTAACGGCCCGGCAGGGCAAGCGTTCGCCAACAGCCTGGCGTCGCCGAGCCAGGGCCATTGCCCGTTCATGGTGATCGCTCAGCCGAACATTCCGGTCAAGCCGATGACCCTGTACGTCAACAAGGCCGCCATCAGCAGCGACCTGCACGGCAACGCAACCTGGGGCGCCTCCCAGGCCGGTATCGCCAAGGCTGTGCTCGAAGCACTGCTCGACGGCACGCTGCCGCCGGAAGCCGAGGACGAGTGGGCCATCGTCACCGCCAACTGGGTCAACCCGGCCTGCGATGACCTGGATGCGGTCTACCTGAACAACTACAACGCCTGCCGCACCGCGATCCGCGCCGCCCTGACCGGCAAGCCGGAAACCGCGCAGCTCAAGGATGTGGTCAACCACATCAGCAACCCTTTCTACACGCCAAAAGCCTGAGGTCCGCGCCATGCAATACATCCGTTTGGGCAACTCCGGCCTGCAAGTTTCCCGCCTGTGCCTGGGCACGATGAATATGGGCACCCCGGACTGGAAGCCGTGGATCTTCAATGAAAAACAGAGCGAGCCGATCGTCGCTCACGCGCTGAACAACGGCGTGAACTTCATCGACCTGGCGGACTTCTATTCCGCCGGTGTCGGCGAGGAAGTGGTAGGGCGCATCGTCAAACGTCTGGCCCGTCGCGAAGACCTGGTGATCACCACCAAGGTCGGCTACGGCACCCGCAACGCAATCAACGCCAGCGGCCATTCGCGCAAGCACATCATGGACAGCATCGATGCTTCGCTGAAGCGTCTGGACATGGATTACGTCGACGTGTTCATGCTGCATTACTTCGACGTGAACACGCCTGTCGAAGAAACCATGGGCGCGCTGAACGACATCGTGCGTTCCGGCAAGGCGCGTTACATCGGCGTCTCGACCATGCTCACCGGCCAACTGGCGAAAATCCTCATGGCCTGCGAGCGCAATGGCTGGGTCAAGCCGATCAACATGCAGCTGCAACTGAACTGCGCCTACCGCGAAGAAGAGCGCGAGATGATTCCGTTCTGCCGCGATCAGGGCATCGGCGTGTCGGTGTTCAGCCCGCTGGCCCGTGGCCTGTTGACCGGTGACGTGCAATCGACCCGCAACCAGACCGACTTCTTCACCCAGCAGATGTACAGCGACGAAGCCTCGTTCGAAATCGCTCATTCGGTGCAGCGCGTGGCCCGTGCCCGTGGCGTGTCGAACGCACAGATCGCCCAGGCCTGGGTCGCCAATCATCCCGGCGTGGACTGTATGCTGGTCGGCGCCGACACCACCGCGCAGTTCGACAGCGCACTGGCGGCGCTGGAAACAAAACTCGATGCGGAAGAGCTGCACGAGCTGGAACGCAACTACACCCCGTGCGACGTGATCAACGATTACACCGCTGGCAAACGCATCCTGCGCACGGCCCGTCCGGGGCATGAGCGCTTCACGTTGCAGGGGGCGGTGGCATGAGCGGGTTGATTCGTCACGGCAACTTTATCGACGGTCAGTGGGGCCAGGGTGGCGCCACTTACCCGGTGCGCAACCCGGCCAACGGTGAGTTGATCACCGACGTGCAAAACGCCGGTGTCGAGGAAACCAACCTCGCCATTGACGCCGCCAATCGTGCCTTGCCAGCGTGGCGCAAACTCACCGCCAAGGAGCGCAGCCAGCGCCTGAAGCGCTGGAGCGATCTGATGCTCGCCAACCAGCAGGAACTGGCGACCTTGCTCAGTCGTGAACAGGGCAAGCCGCTGGCCGAAGCCAAGGGCGAAGTGGTTTACGCCGCCAGTTTTCTCGAGTGGTTTGGTGAAGAAGCCAAGCGTGCCTACGGTGATGTGATCCCGAGCCACAAGGCTGATGCGCGGATCATCGTGACCAAGGAAGCCATTGGAGTGGTCGCGGCGATCACCCCGTGGAACTTCCCGCTGGCGATGGTCACCCGCAAGGTCGGCCCGGCGCTGGCGGCGGGTTGCACGATGATCCTGAAACCCTCGGAAGAAACGCCGCTATCGGCATTCGCCCTGGCGGTGCTGGCCGAGCAGGCAGGGATTCCGGCGGGCGTGTTCAACATCGTCTCCGGCGATGCGGTGGCTATCGGCGGCGCGCTGCAAGCCTCCAGCGTGGTGCGCAAACTGTCGTTCACCGGCTCGACCCGCACCGGCAAACTGCTGATGCGCCAGGCCGCCGACACCCTGAAAAAGGTTTCGCTGGAACTGGGCGGCAACGCGCCGTTCATTGTCTTCGACGACGCTGACATCGACGCGGCCGTGAAAGGCGCGATGGCCTCGAAATTCCGCAATACCGGTCAGACCTGCGTTTGCGTCAACCGCTTCTTCATTCAGGACGGCGTCTACGAAGCCTTCACCGGCAAACTCGCGGAAGCCGTGGCGGCGATGCGCGTGGGCAGTGCGCTGGACGGTGAGACCGAGCAAGGTCCGCTGATCAACGCCGCTGCGCTGGCCAAGGTTGAAGCCCACGTCAGCGATGCACTGGAGAAGGGCGCCACGCTGTTGTGCGGCGGCCGTCGTCATGCCTTGGGCGGCACGTTCTACGAGCCGACCATCCTCACCGAAGCCAACGGCGACATGCTGATTGCCCAAGACGAAACCTTTGGCCCGGTGGCGGCGTGCTTCCGTTTCAAGGACGAAGCCGAAGTGCTGGCGCGCGCCAACGACACGCCGTTCGGACTGTCGGCGTACTTCTACAGTCGCGACATCGGCCGGGTCTGGCGCATGGCCGAAGGGCTGGAAGCCGGGATGGTCGGCATCAACGAAGGGATCATCTCCACGGAGGTGGCGCCGTTCGGTGGCATCAAGGAATCGGGCCTTGGGCGTGAAGGTTCGAAGTACGGTCTGGATGACTATCTGGAGATCAAATACCTGTTGATGGGCGGTCTCTAGACCTCCCCGAACCCTGTGGGAGCTGGCTCCTGCAGGGTTCCTCCCAGAGCTTTCCGTTTCTCCGTCAATAACAACAATTGGAGACGAACATGTCCGCTCAACCCGTAAAGATCGATGACCTGCCCATCGGGCGCTTCCATATCAAGATCGCTGGCCTGACCTTCGGCGCGCACTTCACCGACGGCTATATCCTTGGCCTGATCGGCATCGCGTTCACCTTGCTCAGCCCGCAGATGCAGCTCGATGCGTTCTGGCAGGGCCTGATCGGCGCGTCGGCGCTGATCGGTCTGTTTCTCGGCAGTCTGTTTTTCGGCTGGATCTCGGACAAGGTCGGCCGGCAGAAAATCTTCCTGGTCAGTTTTGTGCTGATCACGATCGCTTCGGTGATGCAGTTCTACGTCGAAACCGCCATGAGCCTGTTTCTCTGCCGGGTGCTGATCGGCATCGGCCTGGGCGGCGATTTCAGCGTCGGCCACGCGATGCTTGCCGAGTTCGCACCGAAGAAACATCGCGGCGTTTTGCTGGGTTCGTTCAGCGTGATCTGGACCTTCGGTTACGTCGCAGCGACCTTTGTCGGCACCGCCATGCTCAGCCTCGGTGACGATGCCTGGCGCTGGATGCTGGCGTCGTCGGCGATCCCCGCCGCGTTGATTCTGATCGCGCGGATCGGCACGCCGGAATCACCGCGCTGGCTGGTCAATCAGGGCCGGGTGGCCGAAGCCCGTGCCATCGTCAAAAAACATCTGGGCGACAACGTCGAGCTGGATGAAACCCGCTCCACGGAAACCCGTTCGGGCTACGCGGTGCTGTTCAGCCGTGAATACCGTAAGCGCACGGCATTCAACTGCCTGTTCTTCGTCTGCATTGTCATGCCGTACTTCGCCATCTACACCTTTCTGCCGTCGATCCTGCAGAAGATGGGCCTGGCCGAGGGTTTTGGCACCGAACTGATGCTCAACATGCTGCTGATCCTCGGCGCACTGATCGGCATCTGGTGCACGATCAAGTTCACCCGGCGCGGGTTCCTGATCAACTCGTTCATCATTCTGGCGGTGGCGCTGTTTCTGCTGGCGGTGTTGCCGGGCAGCGCGGCGTGGCTGATGGTGCTGGTGTTCGGCGTGTTCACGCTGGTGCTGTCGGCGGTGAGCAATCTGGTCGGCGTGTTCCCGGCGGAAAGCTTCCCGACGGAAGTGCGGGCCAGCGGGATTGGTCTGGCGACGGCGGTCAGTCGTCTGGGTTCGGCGGTCAGTACGTTCCTGTTGCCGGTGAGTGTGGCGGGGATTGGTCTGAGCCCGACGATGGGGATTCTTGCGGCGATTCTGGGGATTGGCGCGTTGTTGTCGTGGGCGTGGGCGCCGGAGACCAAATCGTTGACGTTGAGCCAGGCGTGCAAGGCGCAGAGTCCGGTGGAAGTCGCGGTAGGGACGGTCGGGAAAGTCGCTACCCCCGTCTGATGAGTGCAGGTCAGGGGTTGCTGACAACCCCTAGCCACTCGGTAAACAGCTTCACCTTCGACAACCCCTGCTTGTCATTCGCCACATCCAGCCAATAGCCATAAGGGCCGATCACCTCAGTCGGGGTGATCGGCAGCAGGCTGCCGTTGGCCAGTTCCTTTTCGATCATCTGCCGGTCGATCACCGCCAGACCGCCGCCGGCCAGTGCGGTGTGGATCACTTGATCCAGGGTGCTGAATTCCAGCCCTTGCCCGGCATCGATGTCATCCCGGCCCATGGCGGCCAGCCAGTTTTCCCACACCTTCAAACGCTTGCCGTCGTGCAGGATGTGCAGCAGCGGAAACTGCCGGAGGTCCGGTGGTTGATCGCCGTTGAAAAGCTCCGGGCTGGCCACTGCAATGTGTCGTTCCATTACCAGCAATTGACTGACGCAGTGGGGCGCTGCAGTGAGGCCGAAGCGGATGTGGCAATCGACTTCCGTAAGGCTGTCGTGGCCGATCTGGTTGGTCACGCTGAGGTTGATGTCCGGATAGCGCTGACAGAATGCGCGCAGGTGTGGCGACAGCCAACGGGTGGCCCAGGTCGGAGGAGCCAGTACTTTCAGGCGCTGGCGCAGATTGGGCACGCGCACGGCTTGCAGGGAGCGTTCGATGTGGTCGAAGGCTTCGGCCAGATGCGGGGAGAGATTGCTGCCGGCTTCGGTCAGCGACAGGCCTTGAGGCGTGCGCACGAACAGCGCCACGCCGAGGTAGTCTTCAAGCTGTTTGATCTGGCGACTGACCGCGCCCTGGGTGACGTTCAGCCCGATGGCGGCCTGGCTGAAACTGCGATGGCGGGCGACTTCTTCGAACACGCGCAGGGTGTTGAGCGAGGGCAGTTGACGCATGGAGGCGGGACTCCGGAGCAGGCGGTTTATTGTTGTTTTGAGATGGGCCTATCTGACTATCGGTGATGGGCGGATGCAAGCGTTGTTTGGGCAGACGCATTCGCGAGCAAGCTCGCTCCCACAAGTTCTGTGTACGACACAAATCCACTGTGGGAGCGAGCTTGCTCGCGAAAGCAATTTGAAGGGCGATAACGAAGCTGGATCAGAAGTAGTAACCGACGTTCACATATAACTGGTTCTCCCACTGATCCAGCCCACCCGCGCCAAGGCTCTGGGTGTAGCTGCTGCCGCCGATATACGGATCGTTCTTGCCGAACAGCCATTCCGTGGCAACCCACAATTTACTCACGGAAAACGAGGTACCAAGGATCATCCGCTCAGACGTCTTGAAGCCGCTGGCAGACTTGTCGAACGCGCTGTAGTTGGCGTACAGCTTGATCCCGCTGATCTGGTCAAACAGGTATTTGCCGCCGACGTCGTAGCTCAGGTCAGCCACGTACAGATTGCCGCGACTGGCCACGTTGTAAGTGCCGTCGTATCCACCGAGGGTCACCAGTTCATCGGTGCCGGCATTGCGTGGCGACATCTGCTGCCGCGCCGCCTGCAACTGCACGCCCCACGGGCCGTTCTTGCCCAGGTAATGCACGGCCACGGCGTTGCGTCGGCCGTCATTGTTCGTGTCCTTGTTCTCGAGGGTCGAGGTCAGGCCGGAGATCCCGACTTCTGACTTCCACGACCCGAGATCCAGCGACCTGGCCACCCGCAGCACCACGGTGTTGCGTTCCTGGTTGTCACTTCCGTCGGCCACATAACTGTCGGCGCCCGACACGACGCTGGAATATGTCACGCCTTTGCTGGTGCCTTTGCCTTGCCACGCCGGACGCAGGTAATAACCGGCCTGAAGGTTCCAGTCGCCGCTTTGCTGGATGTACTTGGCGCCGACCTGTTGCACGTCTTCCAGACCGATGACGTTGCCCAGGGTTTCGTAGAAGGTGCTGCCGAAGTACGGCTGCAGGCCGAACGGCACAGTGTTCAGGCCCACTTGCACCTGCTGGTCCGGGTTGAACTTGTAGCCGACCCACGCGAACTTGGCGAAGCGGATATCGCCGTAGTCCTTGGTGTATTGGTACGGGTAGGAGCGACCGTAGAAGCGGTATTGCGCTTCGCCGATCCACGTGTCGGAGTTGTACTTGGCGCTGAGGAACACCGTGTCGAGGCCGAACTTCTGGATGTCGCGATCCGGGTCCACGTCCCAACGGGCACGAATGGCGCCGCCAAGGTCGAGATTGTCGGTGACCTGGACCGCCATGGCCGGAGCGGCAATGCTGCAGAACAGAGCGATGGAGGTGGTGCGCAGGCGCAAAGATGCAGGGAAGGGCATGGAGCGGCTCTCGATTGTTTTTATTAGAGATGCCGCGCAGTTTTGCGATCTGCGGGATGTTGAACAAACGATAAAAACGGTGGGGAAACCTGCATCGAATGCATGTTACTCGGAAAATCCTGTAGGACAATTCGCCAGCATCGTGGGATGCTTTGCACCTTGTCAGTGGTTTTCGAGTGCCTTGTATGAAACGCAAAATGCCCGGCCTGAATGCACTCAAAGCATTCGAAGTGGCCGGCAGCACCGGCAGCTTCACCCGCGCCGCCGAGTTGCTCAACGTCACCCAGAGCGCGGTCAGCCGTCAGGTGCGGCAACTGGAAGAGCAGCTCGGCGAGAGCCTGCTGGAACGCCGCCATCACCATCTCGAACTGACCGGTGCCGGCAAGATTCTGCTGCGGGCGCTGCATCAGTCGTTCGACAAGATCGAGCTGACGGTGCGTAGCATCCAGCAGAAAACCCACGCCAACCGTCTGCACATCAATGCGCCGCCGACCTTTACCAGCCGCTGGCTGATGCCACGTTTGGGGCGCTTGCGCGAACAGCATCCGGAACTGGAACTGAGCATCACCACCCGTTTGCAGGACAGCCTCGCGGAAACCAGCACCCTCGATTGCGCGATCCGTTTTGGCGACGGCGAGTGGGACGGGCTCGACAGTTCATTGCTGATTCAGGAACGTCATATCGCGGTGTGCGCGCCGACCCTGTATGCGCGGGAGGGCGGCGATCAGGGTATCGACCTCAATCGCCTGACCTTGCTGCATGTGCTGGCTCGCGAGGATCAGCGTTACCTGACCTGGAAACACTGGCTCGACGCGGCGCGCATCAGCGGGGTCGATACCCAGGGCGGTTATGAATTCGACCTGCTGGACCTGGCGATTCAGGCGGCGGTCGATGGTCTGGGGATTACCATTGCCGACTGGCACATGGTCGCCTCGGAGTTGGCCAGCGGGCAGTTGACCCAGGTGCACAATGTCCACGTCGAAGGGCACCAGTCCTACTGGCTGGTGACCCGCCCGGAGCAGACTCAGATGCCGCAATTGCAGGCGTTCAGTCAGTGGTTGCAGGAAGAAATCTGGCTGGCGCAGCGCCAGCTTGAGCCCTCGAAGGCGATTTTCTGAGTAACGTGCTTTTTTCGAATGTTTGATCGCCGGATAAATCGTTTGTTGAACCTGCTGTCGATGACAAGACTGGCGGCATCGATAAAAACAAACGATGGGCGATGCACATGCGAGTCGAGCGAAATTTTGTTAACGGCCACTTCATCGAGCCGGCCAGCGCGGCGCTGATCGCGGTCTACAACCCGGCCACCGAAGCGTTGATCGGCCAGGTGTCGGCCGCCACTGCCGAAGAGGCCACGGCGGCAGTCGACGCCGCCGCCAAGGCGCAAAAAACCTGGGGCAAACTCACCAGCATCGAACGCGCCGAGCACCTGCGAGCGTTTGCGGCGGCCCTTGAAGATCGCGCCGAAGCCATCGGCGCCGCACTGGCCGCTGAATCCGGCAAGAGCGTGAGCGACGCCAGCAACGAAGCCCGTTATGCCGCGCAGATCACCCGTTACCACGCTGAATGGGCGCGCCGTATCGAAGGCGAGATCATTCCCAGCGACAGCCCCGACGAAAACCTGTTCCTGCACCGCGAGCCGATTGGCGTGGTCGCGTGCCTGATTCCATTCAACTACCCGGTCTACACCCTGTTGCGCAAAATCGCTCCGGCGCTGATTGCCGGTAACACCGTGGTGGTGCGTCCGAGCAACAACACTCCGACTTCGGCATTCGAAATCGCCAAAGCCGTGGAGCAATCGGGCATGCCGGCCGGTGTGATCAACATCCTGACCATGGATCACGCCACCGCCGCCGCCGTGTGCACCCATAAAGCCGTGGGCCTGATCACCCTGACCGGCAGCGTGAACGCCGGGCGCATCGTCCTCGACTACTGCAAGGCCAACATCGCCAAGCCGTCGCTGGAGCTGGGCGGCAAGACTCCGGCAATAATTGAAGCCGACGCTGATCTTGAAGCCGCTGCGAGCGCAATCATCGCCTCCAAGACCACCCATTGCGGCCAGTTGTGCACGGCGGTGGAGCGGGTCTACGTGCAGGAAAGCGTCTACGACCGTTTCCTCGCATTGCTCAAAGCGAAGATCGCCGCCGTGAAGTTCGGTGACCGCGCCACAGACGCCAGCCTGATGGGTCCGCTAGTCAACGCCAGTTCGCAGAAGAACATCCACGCCATGGTCGAGCGCGCAATTGCCGACGGCGCCGTCCTCGAAAGCGGCGGTGTGCTGCCCGAGGGGGCGGGGCATTTCTACCCGCCAACGCTGCTCAGCGGTTGCCGTCAGGACATGGAAATCGTCCAGGAAGAAATCTTCGGCCCGGTGCTGCCGGTGCTCAAGTACCGCGACATCGACGAAGCGCTGGCCATGGCCAACGACCACCAGTTCGGCTTGTCGTCGGTGCTCTATACCGAGAATTACCGCACCGCGCAGAAAGTCGCCAACGCCATCGAAGCCGGCGAGTTGTACGTCAATCGCACCCCGGCCGATCCGTATCAGGGTTACCACGCCGGCTGGAAACGCTCGGGCCTGGGCGGCGATGACGGCAAGCACGGCATGCTCGAATTCACCCAGACCCGACTCGTGGTCATGAAGTACTGATCCACCGCATCACGCCTCACGCTACACCTATAAAAACAATTATCAGGGGCGCCCGGAGCACGGGTCGCCCGAGGTCACTTCAATGTCCAAGCATGCATCCTCTGCTGCCGCTGTTCAGGGTTCCAACTCGGCTTCGAAAAGCCGGAGCGACAAGGGAAGTCGCTATTTCCAACTGATGTTGCTGGTGCTCGCCGCCGGTGCGATCTACCCGATTCTGTACCTGCGCCAGGTCTATCAGACCACCATGCTCGAGGTGTTCCAGATCAACCACAGCGAGCTCGGTTATCTGTACTCGATGCTCGGGACGATTTTCCTGCTCAGCTACTTGCCGAGCGGCTGGCTGGCCGACCGTATCGCGCCGCGTTTCCTGATTTTCTTCTCGCTGGTGGCCACCGGCGTGCTGGGCCTGTGGTACTCGACCGCGCCATCGATGACCGGGCTGATGATCATCTTCGGTTGCTGGGGTCTGACCACCGGGCTGACGTTCTGGGCCTCGGTGCTCAAGCGCGTGAAGATGATTGCCCATCACACCGAGCAGGGCCGGTTCTTCGGCATTCTCGATGGCGGTCGCGGACTGGTCGAAGCGCTGTTGGCAACGGTTGCGCTGGGGCTGTTCGCCTACGCCACCGAAACCCGTGGCGAGTCCACCGCCGAAGGTTTCAAACACGTGGTTTACCTCTACGCCTTCACCTGTATCGCCATCGGTTGTGTGCTGGTGCTGATCAAGGACCCGAAGTCGATGGAAGACACGCCGCCGGTGGAGAAGGGCAAGTTCAACCTGTTCAATGATCTGGCAACGTTGGTGAAGATCCCTGAACTGTGGCTGGTCACCGCGATCGTGTTTTGCGGTTATCACATCTTCTGGGCCACCTACAGTTTCTCGGACTACCTGCAAGGCAGCGGCCTGACCGCCGTCATGGCCGGCACCATCACCACCATCAAACTGTGGATGCGCCCGATCGGCGGCATCGGCGGCGGCTGGCTGGGGGACAAGTTCTCGAACATCTCGGTGCTGATCGTCGCGCTGTTGCTGGCGAGTCTGGCGATTGTCGGCCTGATCGTGTTCCCGGCACTCAACAGCATGGGACTGCTGATCGCGACAGTGATTTTCATCGGCCTGATGACCTACGCGATTCGCGGTCTGTACTGGGCGATCCTCGACAGTTGCAACATTCCGCTGCGCATCACCGGACTGGCCATCGGCATCGTCTCGGTGGTCGGTTACATGCCGGATGCTTTTATCCCGTTGATCAACGGCTACCTCACTGAGCATTTCCCCGGCGCCCTCGGCTACGAACTCTATTTCGGCTACATCGCTGCTATCGGACTGATCGGCACCCTGGCTGCCGTGACCCTGCGTGCCCGGATCAATCGCAAATCTTTGAAAAAGACAGGTGCCTGAGATGAAAATCGTCGCCCTTGAAACCCATATCGTCGCCGTACCGCCACCGCACATCGGCGGCATGTACTGGCTGTTCGTCAAGCTCAAGACCGACTGCGGCATCGAAGGTGTCGGCGAAATCTACGCCGCGACCTTCGGCCCCAAAGCCATGCTGCCGATTATCGAAGACGTGTTCGAACGCTACCTGTTGAATCAGGACCCGCACCACATCGAGCGCTTCTTCCGTCAGGCCTATTCGAGCGGTTTCACCCAGCGTCCCGACCTGACCATGATGGGCGTGGTCAGCGGTCTGGAAATGGCTTGCTGGGACATCATCGGCAAGGCTGCGAACAAGCCGGTCTACGAACTGCTCGGCGGCAAGGTTCACGAACGCCTGCGCTCCTACACCTATCTGTACCCGGTCAACAGCCGTGGCGAGTACGACTACGACGACCCGGACCTGGCCGCCGAGTGCGCGATTGAAAACATGAACAAAGGCTTCACTGCCGTGAAGTTTGATCCAGCCGGGCCGTACACCGCGTACTCCGGGCATCAGATCTCGCTGGAAGTGCTGGAGCGCTGCGAAACCTTCTGCCGCAAGATCCGCGAAGCGGTGGGCAACAAGTGCGATCTGCTGTTCGGCACCCACGGGCAAATGGTGCCGTCTTCGGCGATTCGCCTGGCCAAGCGCCTGGAGAAGTACGACCCGCTGTGGTTCGAGGAACCAGTGCCGCCGGGCCAGGAAGAGGCCATGGCGCAGGTCGCGGCCAAGACCAGCATTCCGATCGCCACCGGTGAGCGCCTGACCACCAAGTACGAATTCTTCAAGCTGTTGCAGGCCGGCGGTGCGTCGATTCTGCAGATGAACGTGGCGCGCTGCGGCGGCCTGCTCGAAGGCAAGAAGATCGCCAGCATGGCCGAGGCCTATTACGCGCAAATCGCTCCGCATCTGTACAACGGGCCGATTGGTGCAGCGGCGAGTTTCCAGCTTGCGGCCTGCACGCCGAACTTCCTGATCCAGGAAAGCATCGAGACCTGGGGCGGCTTCCACGCCGAAGTCCTGAAGAAACCGCTGCAGTGGGAGGACGGCTACATCATTCCGTCCACCGAGCCGGGCCTGGGCGTGGAGCTGAACATGGACGTGGTGCGCAAGCATTCGCCGTACACCGGTTCACGTCTGCATCTGCAAATGGCCCCGACCCCGGCCGACGTCAAAGACACATCGCCGGCCAAGGGCTGACGAGGTTTTTAACCCAACCGCAAGACCTGTGGGAGCGAGCTCGCTCGCGATAGCGTCAGTTCAGTCAGCATCGATGTTGAATGCGGCACCGCAATCGCGAGCAAGCTCGCTCCCACAAGGATAGTGCCTGGCTGACAGGCATTCTTTGTACAACGACTTACGCGGTAACCGTGCATGACATACGACTACATCATCGCTGGCGCAGGCGCCGCTGGCTGCGTGCTGGCCAACCGGCTTTCGGCCTCGGGCCAACACACGGTGCTGCTGCTGGAGGCGGGCGGCAAGGACAGTTCCCTGTGGTTCAAGATCCCGGTCGGCTTCGCCAAAATGTATTACAACCCGACCTTCAACTGGATGTACTACAGCCAGCCGCAGAAGCAGTTGGGCAATCGCGAAATCTACGCCCCGCGCGGCAAGGTCCAAGGCGGTTCGGGCTCGATCAACGCGATGATCTACGTGCGTGGTCAGGCCCATGACTTCAATGACTGGGCGGCCAACGGCAACGACGGTTGGGGCTTCAAGGAAGTGCTGCCGTACTTCCGCAAACTGGAAAACCATCCGCTGGGCGACAGCGAATATCACGGCGGCAGCGGCCCGATCAGCATCACCCCGATGGCCGGCCAGACGCACCCGATCTGCGACGTGTTCCTCAAGGGCTGCGACGAACTCGGCTACCCTCGCAGTGACGATTTCAACGGGCCGAAATTCGAAGGCGCGGGCATCTATGACGTCAACACTCGCAACGGTCAACGCAGCTCCAGCAGCTTCGCCCATTTGCACCCGGCGCTGAGCCGGCCAAACCTGACGGTCGAGCATTACGCGCTGGTTGATCGAGTGCTGTTCGATGAGACTCAACAGCGCGCCACTGGCATCTCCATCACCCAGCATGGTGTGGCGCGGACCTTCACGGCGCGCAAGGAAGTGATTCTATGCGCTGGTGCCGTCGACACGCCGAAGATCCTGCAATTGTCCGGCGTGGCCGATCGCGCCTTGTTGGCCAAGCATCAGATTCCGGTGGTGAAACACCTGCCGGCAGTGGGGCAGAACCTGCAGGATCACCTGTGCGTCAGCTACTACTACAAGGCCAATATCCCGACCCTGAACGATGAGCTGAGCTCGCTGTTCGGCCAGTTCAAGCTCGGCGTGAAATATCTGCTGACCCGCAAGGGCGCGCTGGCGATGAGCGTCAATCAAGCCGGCGGATTCTTCCGAGGCAACGCGGAGCAGAGCCATCCGAACCTGCAGTTATATTTCAACCCACTGTCTTACCAGATTCCGAAAAACAACAAGGCCAGCCTCAAGCCCGAGCCGTATTCAGGCTTCCTGCTGTGCTTCAATCCGTGCCGCCCGACCAGTCGCGGGCACATCACGATTGCCTCAAAAAATCCCCGTGATGCGGCGTTGATCGATCCGAACTATCTGAGCACGCAAAAGGACATCGACGAGGTCATCCAGGGCAGTCGCCTGATGCGCAAGATCATGGGCGCTCCTTCATTGAAAGGCATCACGGTCGATGAAGTCTTGCCGGGACCGGCAGTGGAAACCGACGAGCAAATGTTGCAGTACTTCCGTGACAACTGCGGTTCGATCTATCACCTGTGCGGCTCCTGCGCGATGGGTGCAGACGAGCAGACGTCGGTGGTCGACAAGCGTCTCAAGGTGCATGGCCTCGACGGATTACGGATCGTCGATGCGTCGATCTTCCCCAACGTGACATCGGGTAACACCCATGCGGCGGTGCTGATGGTGGCGGAGAAGGGCGCGGATCTGATTCTGCAGGATGCGTAATGCGCGGTGACAGTTGATCGCAAGCGTCTTTCCAGCGTGCACTAGGCTTCGAATGCCGGCTCATTACGGGCCGGCATTGCTGTTTCTGGAGGATTGTTTTTGATTCAAGGAGCGACCGGTCATGGATGATCTGGTGAAAGAAGTGATTCCGTTGTTGCAGTACCTGATCCCGGGGTTTGTCTCGGCCTGGATTTTCTACACCCTGACGGCGTTCAAGCGGCCGGATACGTTCGGGCAGATTGTGCAGGCGTTGATTTTCACGTTTGTGACTCACGGGGTGGTGTTGGGGGTTGGAGCGGTTTGTGTGTGGGTGGGGGAGAAAGGGTTTTCTGTAGGGAAGTGGGATGCGAAGGCGGAGGCTTGTTGGGCATTTTCTACTTCGTTGCTGCTGGGGTTGATGGCTTGTTGTCTGGCAACCAATGGCAAATTGCATAGGTGGTTGCGCAGTAGAAACGTAACGAAACAATCTTCCTATCCCAGTGAATGGTTCTGCGCTTTCGCTCAATATGATCGATTCATCACCCTTCATCTGGAGGATGAAAGGCGCGTTCTAGGCTGGCCAGTCGAGTGGCCACCGGAGTCGAACACAGGGCAGTTTTTGATGAGGTTTCCACGCTGGCTCAACGAAGATGGCAAATTGGATCCTATTGGCGCCGAATTTTTGCTGATAGATTCCGCGAAGGTTAAATGGGTTGAATTCAGCCCGGCATCAGAGGGTTCATCATGACCGCCAGAGCACCGCAACCAATGCCACAACATCTGGAGCGACTTTTCGTAGGGCCCGACGGGAAGCTGTTGGAGAAACCATTGATCACGGGCCCAAAGGCCCCCCCACCGCTGAAGTACCCCCCATCACCGCGAGCCCGCTACTAACCCCATCCATCCTTCACCGCCCGGCGAATGCCCTCCAGCAACATCGCAAACGCCGGGTTGTCGTTGTTCTCCCGCCAGATCAGATGCAGTTCGCTCTGCACCCCTTCGCCCAGATCGATCTCGCGAAACACCACATTCCTGAAAACCACACTGGTCGCGCAACGCGGCACCAGTGCCAGCCCCATGCCCGCATTGACCAGCGCCAGAATCGTCAACGAAGAACCCAGCCACTGCACGTAATCCGGAGCGACCCGGGCCGAACGCAGCATACCGGTGAGCAATTCGTTGAACGGCGGATAGGCGGCGTGGGAATACATCAGGAACGGCTGCCCATCCAGGTCCTTCACTGACACGTCGTCGGCCTCGGCCAGTCGATGCCCACTCGGCACCGCCAGCACAAACGGCTCACGCACCAGGCATTCGGTGGCGTAACCCGGTTCCAGCAACGGCGCGCGGACGATACCCAGGTCGATGCGTCGGGCGCGCAAGGCTTCGTGTTGCTGGTAGGTGTTCATTTCGGTCAGGTCGATCTTCACCTGCGGCTGCTTGAGGCGCGCCTCGGCGATGACCTTGGGTAAGAACTCATACACCGCGCTGCCGACAAAACTGATGTTCACCGAGCCGATATCGCCCTCGGCAAAACGCCGGGCGGTGACGGCGGCCTGTTGCGCGCGTTCGAGCAGATTCTGCGCCTCAATGAAGAATGCGCGACCAGCGGCAGTGAGTGCCACGCTGCGTGTGCTGCGGGTGAACAGTTCGACGCCCAGATGATGTTCCAGCAACTGGATCTGCCGGCTCAGTGGCGGCTGGGTCATGTTCAACCGCTCGGCGGCACGCCGGAAGTTGAGCTCGGTGGCGACGGTGGTGAAGCAGCGCAGTTGGGTGAGTTCGAACATTGATCTAATCCAGGTATCAATCGAATGCCAAGTTAGATTAGACGGGATCAATTGCCCCGTCCATGATCGTTCTACGCCTCAAAGGCCACCGCTATCCCTACAAAAACAAAGATCGGGAGTCGCCCCTTGAATACCCTCCAGAGTCCGCCGGATATCACGGTACTCGCCCGCGCCGCCGCCAAGGTCAAGCGCCATGTGCTGCCGTTGTTCGTGGTGATGTTCATCGTCAACTACATCGACCGGGTCAACATCGGCTTCGTGCGCAGTCATCTGGAAACCGATCTGGGTATCGGCGCTGCTGCCTATGGCCTTGGCGCCGGTCTGTTTTTCATCGGTTACGCCTTGTTTGAAGTGCCGTCCAACATGCTTCTGCAACGCTATGGTGCCCGCGCCTGGCTGACACGGATCATGTTCACCTGGGGCGCCGCGGCGATGGCCATGGCGTTCGTCAAGGGTGAAACCAGTTTCTACGTGTTGCGCTTCATTTTGGGTGCCGCCGAAGCCGGGTTCTTTCCGGGGATCATTTATTACTTCACCCAATGGCTGCCGGCCTCTGAACGCGGCAAGACCATGGCGGTGTTTCTCAGCGGTTCGGCAATCGCTTCGGTGATTTCCGGTCCGGTGTCCGGCGCGCTGTTGCACATCAGCGGTCTGGGCATGCACGGCTGGCAGTGGATGTTCCTGATTGAAGGCGCCGCGTCGGTGGTGCTCTGCGGGTTTGTCTGGTTCTGGCTGCAATCCCATCCGCGTCAGGCCAAGTGGCTGAGCGAAGAGGAGCGTGAAGCGCTGGTGGCCGCGATCGCCGAGGAGCAGCGTGCCCGCGAAGCAACCCACGTCGCCAAACCTTCGATGTTCAAACTGCTGGCGGACCGGCAGATCGCGCTGTTCTGCTTCATCTACTTTTCCATCGCCCTGACCATCTACGGCGCCACCTTCTGGCTGCCGAGCATGATCAAGAAAATGGGCAACCTCGGCGACTTCCAGGTCGGGCTGCTCAACTCAGTGCCGTGGATCATTTCCATCGTCGCGATGTACGGCTTTGCGGCGCTGGCGGGCAAATGGAAATTCCAGCAGGCGTGGGTTGCGCTGACCCTGGTGATCGCTGCGTTCGGCATGTTCATGTCCACCACTGGCGGGCCGATTTTCGCCTTCGTCGCCATCTGTTTCGCGGCCATCGGCTTCAAGGCGGCTTCGGCACTGTTCTGGCCGATTCCGCAAAGCTATCTGGATGCCCGTATCGCGGCGGCGGTGATCGCGCTGATCAACTCCATCGGCAACCTCGGCGGCTTCGTTGCGCCGACCGCGTTCGGTTTTCTGGAACAGACCACGGGCTCTATCGAGGGTGGCCTGTATGGCCTGGCCGCGACTTCGCTGGTAGCGGCAGTAGTGATCTTCTTCGCCCGCATGGCGCCCGGCGCCAAAGGCAACACCCCGGCAAAGCCTGAACCCGAAACCGCCGTCGCGCCGACGGCCAGCCCGGTGGCGAGCCACTGATTCCGATTCAACAGGAGCGTCATTTTGAAAATCACTCGCGTCACCGTCACTCCGATCGCTTTCCGTGATCCGCCGCTGCTCAACGCCAGTGGCATCCACGAACCGTTCGCCCTGCGCTCGATCATCGAGATCGAGAGCGACAACGGCTACATCGGCCTCGGCGAAAGCTATGGCGATACCCCGGCGCTGGCGATCCAGCAACAGTTGCAGTCGCAGTTGATCGGTCTCGATCCGTTCAACCTCAATCAACTACGTCGCATCGTTCAGGCGACGGTTGTTGCCAACAAACCGGCCAGTCTGGCGGGTGCCGAACTGGCGCCCGGTTCCCACGCCAGCAAGGCCGTGAGCAACGCGTATTCGGCGTTCGAAGTGGCGTTTCTCGACTTGCAGGCTCGTTACCTGAATGTGCCGTTGGTGGATCTGCTGGGCGGGGCGGTGCGTGATGAGGTGCCGTTCAGCGCCTACCTGTTTTTCAAGTACGCGCAGCACGTCGATTCTCCCTACAAACCGGACAACTGGGGCGAGGCGCTGAACGAACAGCAGATCGTCGCCCAGGCCGCGCGGATGATTGAGACGTACGGTTTCAAGAGCATCAAGCTCAAGGCCGGCACGCTGCCGCCGGAGCACGAAGTGGCGTGCATCAAGGCGCTGAAAAAGGCCTTTCCCGGTTATCCGCTGCGCATCGATCCCAACGGCAACTGGTCGCTGGAAACCTCGATCCGTATGGCCGAGTTGCTGGGTGATGATCTGCAGTATTACGAAGATCCGACCCCGGGCCTCGACGGCATGGCCGAGCTGCACAAACGTACCGGGTTGCCGCTGGCGACCAACATGGTGGTCACCGATTTCGACGAGTTCCGCCGCAGCGTTGCGCTGAACAGCGTGCAGATTGTCCTCGCCGATCACCATTACTGGGGCGGTCTGCGCGATACCCAAACCCTGGCGAAAATGTGTGACACCTTCGGTCTCGGCGTGTCGATGCATTCCAACTCCCACCTGGGCATCAGCCTGATGGCCATGGCTCACGTAGCGGCGGCGGTGCCGAATCTGGACTACGCCTGCGACACCCATTACCCGTGGCAGGAACCGGATGAAGAAGTGATCAAGGGCGGCAAACTGCCGATCGTCGACGGCTGCGTGAAGATCACTCGTGCACCGGGCCTCGGGCTGGAGCTGGATCACGATCAACTGGGCAAGCTGCATGACCAGTACCTGACCTGCGGCATTCGTCAGCGCGATGATGTGCGGCAGATGCAGCGCTATAAGCCGGACTGGAAAGCGCTGAAGCCGCGGTTCTGATCGAGCAAAGCCAGAGGGCGCCAAACGGCGCCCTCTGTTGTTTCAGAGCGTACGCATCAGCCAGTCGCGAAACGCCTTCAGCGACGCCAGCGACTCATTGCGCGCCGGGTACACCAGGTAATAGCTGCGCCGGCTGCTGATCGGTTCGCCCAGTTGCAGCAACTCACCGTTGTGCAGCTCATCCTCCACCAGAATTCTCGGCACCAGCCCGATGCCGATGTTGGCGCGCACCGCCTGGATCAAGTGCGAGGTCATCTCGAAACTCGGGCCGATGCGCATGCTGCGATGGGGCAGGGCGTGATGGCTGAACCACTCGGACCAGGCCTGAGCGTTGCTGCTGACGTTGAGCAGCAGTTGCCCGGCGATGTCCTTGTCGGCCGCGAGACGTTCGGCATCGGACAACTGCGTGCTGGCGATCACCACCAGTTCTTCGGTGTGCAGGCGGTGAGCGGTCAGCCCCGGCCAGTCACCGCCGCCGACGCAAATCGCCGCGTCGATTTCGCTGGTGTCGAAGTCGATGGTTTCGATGCGTGAATGCAGGTGCACGGTCATGCCGGGGTGCGCGGTGTAGAAGTCCTTCAAGCGTGGCAGCAGCCATTTCGAGCCGAAGGTCGGCAGGGTCGCCAGGCGCAAACTGTGGATGCCCGAGCCAAACGCCATGGCCTGCAACGTCGCGCTGCGGATCTGGCCGAGGGCCTCGGACAGTTCGCGCTGATACATGCGCCCGACGTCGGTGAGGATCACCCGCCGGCCTTCGCGGCTGAACAGGCGCATGCCGAGCATCTTTTCCAGAATCTGCACCTGCCGGCTGACCGCGCTTTGGGTCAGCGACAGTTCGTGGGCGGCGCGGGTGTAGCTTTCATGGCGTGCGGCGGCTTCAAACGCCAGCAGCAACGACATCGAGGGAGTGAGGGTTCGCGGATTCATTCGTTTTAGTCATGGATTGGGGGTCGATTTTACGGTTGTCCCGGCGTCGCTCTGCAATGAACATAAGGCCTATGAGATGGCGGGAGCGTGACGCAATCATTCATTGCGCACAACTGTTCACCGCCACACGGCCCGTTTTTGACCGAGATTGCCCTTCCGATGATTGCCCAGCTGTCGCCTTCCACCGCGTTGAACACCGACTACCAGCAGTTTCTTAAAGCCCTTGAAACCGGCGGTTTTCGTGGCGAAATCAGTGCCGACTACGCCAGCCGCGTGGTGCTGGCCACCGACAACTCGATCTATCAGCGCTTGCCGCAGGCGGCGGTATTCCCGCGCGACGCCGACGACGTGGCGCTGCTGGCACGCCTGATCGCCGAGCCGGCCTACCAGAAAGTCGTGATCACGCCTCGCGGCGGCGGCACCGGCACCAATGGCCAGTCGTTGACCGACGGCATCGTTGTCGACCTTTCGCGGCACATGAACCGCATCCTCGAAATCAACGTTGAACAGCGTTGGGTGCGGGTGCAGGCCGGTGTGGTGAAGGATCAACTCAACGCAGCACTGAAATCCGCCGGGCTGTTTTTCGCCCCGGAACTGTCGACCTCCAACCGCGCCACCGTCGGCGGCATGATCAACACCGACGCCAGCGGCCAGGGCAGTTGCACTTACGGCAAGACCCGCGACCACGTGCTGGAACTGCACATGGTCCTGCGCGGTGGCGAGCGCTTGCACAGCCGTCCACTGGAAGAAAGCGAACTCGCAGCGGAATGCGCCCGCGAGGGCCGGGCCGGCGAGGTGTATCGCTGCGCGCGGCAGATCATTGATGAGCAGGGCGAGCTGATCCGGGAAATCTTCCCCGACCTCAACCGCTGCCTGACCGGCTACGACCTGGCGCACCTGCGCGAAGCCGACAACCGTTTCAACCTCAACAGCGTGCTGTGCGGCGCTGAAGGTTCGCTGGGGTTTGTGGTCGAGGCCAAGCTCAACGTGTTGCCGATCCCCAGGCACACAATGCTGGTGAACATCCGCTACGCCGGCTTCATGGATGCCTTGCGCGATGCCCGCGCGTTGATGGCGCTCAAGCCATTGTCGATCGAAACAGTGGACTCCAAAGTGCTGTTGCTGGCGATGCAGGACATCGTCTGGCACGGCGTCGCCGAGTATTTCCCGGAAAGCGCCGAGCGGCCGACGCTGGGGATCAACCTGGTGGAGTTCTGCGGCGACGATCCCGAGGAGCTGCAAGGCCGGGTCGAGGCTTTTGTCCAGCACCTGGGCATCGACGCCACGGTCGAGCGCCTGGGGCATACGCTGGCCGTCGGGCATGCGGCGGTGAATCGCGTCTACGGTATGCGCAAACGCGCGGTGGGCTTGCTCGGCAACGTCGCCGGTGAAGCGCGGCCACAGCCGTTTGTCGAAGACACCGCCGTCCCGCCACAGCACCTGGCCGAGTACATCGCCGAACTGCGCGACCTGCTCGACAGCCATAAGCTGCAATACGGCATGTTCGGCCACGTCGATGCCGGCGTGCTGCACGTGCGGCCGATTCTCGACATGAAGGATCCACAACAAGCTGCGCTGGTGCGCCCGGTTTCGGATGGCGTGGCGGCGTTGACTCAGCGTTACGGCGGCCTGCTGTGGGGCGAGCACGGCAAAGGCCTGCGTTCGGAATATGCGCCGGCCTTCTTCGGCGAACTGTACCCGGCGCTGCAAGCCTTGAAGGCGGCGTTCGATCCGTTCAACCAGTTCAACCCCGGCAAGATCGCCACGCCGAATATCCCCGGCGCTGCGTTGCTGAAGATCGACGAAGTGACCCTGCGCGGCGAACTCGACCGGCAGATCGACGAAAAAGTCTGGCAGGACTACGGCGCGGCGATGCACTGCAACGGCAACGGCGCCTGCTACAACTTCGATCCCGACGACGCCATGTGCCCGTCGTGGAAAGCCACCCGCCAGCGCGCGCAATCGCCAAAAGGCCGCGCTTCGCTGATTCGCGAATGGCTGCGTTTGCAGGGCGAGGCGGGTGTTGATGTGTTGGCCGATGCCAGCCGCCGTCCGCCGTTTTTCAGCACGTTGTTGCAGCGCTGGCGCAACAGCCGTGCGCAGGAACAGGACTTCTCCCACGAGGTGTACGACGCCATGGCCGGGTGCCTGGCGTGCAAGTCCTGCGCGGGGCAGTGCCCGGTGAAAGTGAACGTGCCGGATTTCCGTTCGCGGTTTCTCGAGCTGTACCACACCCGTTATCTGCGGCCGGCGCGGGATTATCTGATTGCCTCGCTGGAGTACACGATTCCATACATGGCGCGGATTCCGTTGCTCTACAACGGCTTGATGGGCGCCTCGTTCAGCCGTCGCTTGATCGAGCGCCTTGGTGGCATGGTCGATGTGCCGTTGCTCAGCTGTTTCGATTTCCACGCGGCGATGCGTCGCTGGCAGGTTCAGCCGGCGTCGGTCGATGTGCTGTCGACGCTGACACAGGCACAACGCGAACGCAGTGTGGTGCTGGTGCAGGATGCCTTCACCCGGTATTTCGAAGCGCCGTTGCTGGCGGATCTGATCGAGCTGATTTCGCGCCTCGGTTATCAGGTTTATCTGGCGCCGTTCAGTGCCAACGGCAAGCCGCTGCATGTGCAGGGTTTCCTGTCGGCGTTCAATCGCGCGGCGTTGCGCAATGCCGGGCAATTGCGCGCACTGGCCGAGATCGGCGTGCCGTTGGTGGGGCTCGACCCGGCGATGACCCTGGTCTATCGCCAGGAATATCTGAAAGTGCCGGGGATGGAGAAATGCCCGGAGGTGGCGCTGGTGCAGGAGTGGTTGCTCAAGGTCACGCCGGAGCAGGCCGATCAGCGCCGCGAAGACACCTTCCGCCTGCTGGCGCATTGCACCGAGAAAACCAACGCCCCGGCCGCCACCCGGCAATGGGAGCAGGTGTTCGAGCGTGTCGGCCTGAAGCTGGCGACCCAGGCCACCGGGTGCTGCGGCATGTCCGGCACTTACGGACACGAAGCGCGCAATCGCGAAACCTCGGCAGTGATCTACGAGCAATCCTGGGCGAAGCAGATCGAGGCACCGGCGGAGAAGGGCGAAGCGCTGGCCACCGGGTATTCCTGCCGCAGTCAGGTCAAGCGCCAGGCCGATCAACAGCTGCGTCATCCGTTGCAGGTCGTGCTGGAAATCCTGCGAACAGCGTGATCTCTGGTTGAGAACCGCTAGCGATTGGATCGGTTTTTCATGTTATAAGGTAACGCAAATTATGCGACCGCTTTCGGGCGGCCGCATCGATCAACCTTTCGATTGCGATACCTCCATGACGATTGCGGTTCCCCGTTCTGCCCCCTCGGCGACTGGCCGGTTGCTGTCCATTGATGCGCTGCGTGGCCTGGTCATTCTGTTCATGTTGCTGGACCACGTGCGCGAAACCTTTCTGCTGCATCGTCAGGTCAGCGACCCGATGGACATCGCCAGCACGGAACCTGCGCTGTTTTTCAGCCGCACCCTGGCGCATCTGTGCGCGCCGGTGTTCGTGCTGCTGACCGGGTTGTCGGCGTGGTTGTTTGGCGAGAAGTACGACGGCAAGGCTGACGTCAGTGCCTTCCTGTTCAAGCGCGGTTTGTTCCTGGTGGCGCTCGAATTCACCCTGGTGAATTTCGCCTGGACGTTCCAGCTGCCACCGACCGTGATCTACCTGCAAGTGATCTGGGCGATCGGCCTGAGCATGATCGCGCTGTCGCTGCTGGTCTGGCTGCCACGCTGGCTGTTGCTCACTCTGAGCCTGGCGATTATTGCCGGGCACAACCTGCTCGACGGACTGCACTTCGCAACCGATTCGGCGCTGCACGTGCCGTGGGCAATCCTGCATGACCGCGGCTGGATCGAGGCGGGCGAGACCTTGCGCCTGCGCACCTCGTACCCGTTGTTGCCGTGGATCGGTGTGATCGGTCTGGGTTACGCGCTGGGGCCGTGGTTCGCGCGCGCAGCCGATGCCGGAGTGCGTCAGCGCCGTTTGTTGATCGGTGGTGTCGCCGGGCTGCTGGGCTTTGTGGCACTACGACTGGTCAACGGTTACGGCGAGAAACCCTGGGCCTTGGGTGACAGCGGTCTGCAAACCCTGATGAGTTTTTTCAACATCACCAAATACCCGCCGTCGCTGCTGTTCATCACGTTGACGGTGAGTGTCGGGCTGCTGCTGTTGCTGGTGTTCGAGCGTGCGCAGAATCGGCGCTGGATTCGCTGGCTGACGGTGTTTGGTTCGGCACCGATGTTTTTCTACCTGCTGCACCTGTATGCGCTGAAGGTGCTGTACCTGATCGGCGTGGCGCTGTTCGGGCTTAATCAGGGCACGTATTTCGGTTTCTCGACGGTGACGGCGGTGTGGCTGGCGGCGGTGCTGCTGGCGGTCGCGTTGTTCCCGTCCGTGCGCTGGTTTTCGACGTTGAAGGCCCGGCGGCGCGACATTGCCTGGTTGAAGTATCTGTAGAACGGCTTAGCCCGTTTTGCCTTCGCGGGCATTGCGGGCGAAATCGATAAACGCCTTGAGCGGCGCCGGTACGTGGCGACGGCTCGGGTAATACAGGTGCAGGCCGGGATAGTACGGACACCAGTCCGCCA
The DNA here is from genome assembly GCF_058796615.1 of Pseudomonas sp. GW823-FHT04A03. NCBI lineage: Bacteria > Pseudomonadati > Pseudomonadota > Gammaproteobacteria > Pseudomonadales > Pseudomonadaceae > Pseudomonas > Pseudomonas sp. GW823-FHT04A03. The sequence goes on along the minus strand of NZ_JBXAIV010000001.1, from coordinate 1,142,114 downwards.
GCACCTGCACCAGCCGCCCGCTTGCCAAGTGCTCGCGAGCCATGTCCTCGAACACATACGCCAGTCCCAGGCCCTGCAACGCCGGGCCGATCATCAGGCTGACATCGCCCAGGGTCAGCGGGCCGTTGACTTCGATTTCCTGAACGATGCCGCCGCGTTCGAATTCCCAGCGATACAGCGCGCCGCTGGGAAACCGGTGACGGATGCAGGGCAGGGCGTGCAAGTCCTCCGGCTTTTGCGGTGCGGCGTGCCGTTCGAGAAACGCCGGTGAAGCGACCACTATCGAGCGCAGGGTCGGCCCTATGGGCATCGACACCATGTCAGCTTCCAGCCGGTTGCCGAAGCGTACACCTGCATCGAATCCGGCGGCGACGATATCCAGCAGCGCATCGCTTTCGACCACTTCCAGACGTATGTCCGGATAGGCCAGCAGGAACTCGCTGGCAATCGGCAGCAGCACCAGCTCACAGGCCTGGCGCCCGGAGGTAATGCGCAGATTGCCCGAGGGCTTGTCGCGAAAGTGATTAAGGTCTTCGAGTGCGTCGTCGATGTCGCGAAACGCCGGTTTCAGCCTCGCGTACAAACGTTCGCCAGCCTCGGTCAGGGCCACGCTGCGGGTGGTGCGATTGAACAGCCTCACGCCGAGCCGATTTTCCAGCGCTCGCAATGAATGGCTCAGGGCTGACGGTGTCAGGCCCAGATCAACCGCCGCACGACTGAAATTCAGGTGCTGGGCGATGCAAAGAAAGATCGACAGATCCGCCGTGGACGGGTTTTTCATTTGTGAGTGCCTTTCACAAAGTCATGCAAATTTGTTGGGATTATCACATCAGTAGCACGGCTTTAAAGTCGACTCAACTCATCAAGAAGGCCCGGCAATCTCGCCAGGGTCACCGACAGGAGGAGTTGATATGCGTACCTGGCTGATTACCGGAGCTTCCCGTGGTTTTGGCACCCTTATCGCTGAGCAGGCCCTGCGTGCCGGTGACGCGGTGATTGCTACCGCCCGCAACCCGCAAGACATCACCGACCGCCTCGGCGATCACCCGAACCTGCTGGCGGTGCGCCTCGATGTCACCCGCGAAGAAGAAGCCCACCAAGCGGTGGCAGTAGGCATCAAGCGCTTCGGCCGCATCGACGTGCTGATCAACAATGCCGGCTTCGGCGTGCTGGGCGCCGTCGAAGAAACCAGCGCCAGCGAAACCGAGCGCCTGTTCGCCACCAACGTGTTCGGTCTGCTCAACGTCACCCGCGCGGTGCTGCCGCACATGCGCGCCCAGCGCAGCGGGCGGGTCATCAATATCTCGTCGATTGGCGGTTATCAGGCGTACATGGGCTGGGGCGTCTACGGCTCGACCAAGTTCGCGGTGGAAGGCATCAGCGAAGCGTTACATCAGGAACTGGCGCCGCTGGGCATTCATGCCACGGTGGTCGAACCGGGCTTCTTCCGCACCGACTTCCTCGACGAGCAATCGCTGATCAAGACCGCACTGGTGCTGCCGGACTACGACGAAACCGTGGGCACGATGCGCACGTTTGCCGAAGCGGCCAACCATGCGCAACCGGGCGATCCTGTGAAGTTTGCCGAAGCGATGCTGGCGCTGGTCAACGCACCGAACCCGCCGCAGCGGCTGGCGCTGGGTAGCGACACGATTGCGCGGATCGAAGCGAAGAATCGTTTGGTGGCGCAGGAGTTGGCCGAGTGGAATGAGCTGGCGCTGTCCACGGATTTCAAGGACTGACTTCACCCCGTTGAAGCCATCGCAGGCTGCGCTCTGTTGATCGCAGCCTGATTTTCTTTTCATTGGATGAAATCATGACAAACGTCTCCCAACATCAAGGCGCGCGCGACAAGCTCCTGATCCTCGCGGCCATTTGCCTGTCGGCGCTGGTCCTGCCGTTAAGTTTTACCGGTGGCGCGGTGGCAACGCCGGCCATTGGCCGTGACCTGGGCGGCAGCCCGGTGGCGCTGACCTGGATCACCAATGCGTTCATGTTGTCGTTCGGCAGTTTGCTGATGGCGGCGGGGGCGTTGGCCGATGTCTACGGACGCAAGCGCCTGTTCACTGCTGGCATGCTGTTGTTCACCGCAGCGTCGATTGCCCAGAGCCTGGCACCTTCGGTGTTCTGGCTGGATGTGCTTCGGGCGATTCAGGGCGTGGCCGGGGCGGCGGCGCTGGCCAGTGGTTCGGCGGCGTTGGCGCAGGAATTCGAAGGTCATGCGCGCACCCGTGCGTACAGCATGCTTGGTACTACGTTTGGCATCGGTCTGGCGTTCGGACCACTGGTGGCCGGGGCGCTGATCGAAGCGTTCAACTGGCGCGCGATCTTTGTCTTCACGGCGCTGATCGGTGTGATCGCGATGGTCTTTGGTCTGCCACGCATGCGTGAAACCCGCGACCCCGACGCCAGCGGTCTCGACTGGCCGGGCACCGTGACATTCAGCTCGATGCTGGCGCTGTTCACGTTCGGTGTGATCCAGGCCCCCGAAAGCGGTTGGGGCAATCCGTTGGTGGTGGGTCTGTTGGGGGCTTCGGCGTTGTTGCTGGCGCTGTTCGTCTTCATCGAAATGCGCGTCAAACGTCCAATGCTCGATCTGACGCTGTTCCGCTTTCCGCGCTTCATCGGCGTGCAGATGCTGCCGATCGGCACCTGCTATTGCTACATCGTGCTGGTGGTCATGCTGCCGCTGCGGTTTATCGGCGTCGAAGGCTTGAGTGAAATCGATGCCGGTCTGCTGTTGCTGGCGCTGTCGGCGCCGATGCTGGTGGTGCCGATGCTGGCGGCGTCCATGACCCGGTTTGTCTCGGCCGGCATCCTGTCGGGCGTGGGCTTCCTGATTGCCGCCGTGGGGCTGCACTGGCTGAGCCTGTACAACGTCGGCGAGCCGAAATTCGCGCTGGTGGTGCCGATGGTGTTGATCGGGATCGGCGCGGGCCTGCCGTGGGGTTTGATGGATGGACTGTCGGTCAGCGTGGTGCCGAAAGAGCGAGCCGGCATGGCGGCCGGGATTTTCAACACGATACGGGTGGCGGGTGAGGGGATTGCGTTGGCCAGTGTCGCGGCGATTCTTGCTTCGCTGCTACACACGGATCTACAAGCAGTGGCCGGCGGTGCAGACGCAGCGCTGATTGCCGAGACCGCGCACCGGGTGACCACCGGCGACATGGCTCACGCGATCAACACGGTCCCGGGCCTGGCCAATGAACGTCTGGTGCAAGGTTACGCTTCGGCCTTCCAGTATCTGCTGCACATCCTGACGATCCTCACGCTGGCGTCGGCGGCTGTGGTGCTGGGGCTGTTGAGCAAGGATCGGACGGTGCCGGAGCCACAACAAGCGGCGGTTTGAAATGAAAAAGCCCGGAAGCGCAAAACGCTTCCGGGCTTTTTTTCATTGAATCAGCGGCGATCCAGCCACACCGTCTGCGCGTTGCAGAACTCGCGAACGCCGAAGTGCGACAGCTCGCGGCCGAAACCGCTTTTCTTCACACCACCGAAGGTCACGCGCGGATCGCTGGCGGAGTAGCCGTTGATGAACACGCCGCCGGTTTCCAGTTCGCTGGTCAGTTGCTGAGCCAGGGCGACGTTGGCGGTGTAGATCGTGGCGGTCAGGCCGAACTCGCTGTCGTTGGCCAGGGCCACGGCGTGAGCGCAATCGCGGGCGGTGATGATCGAGGCCACCGGGCCGAACAGTTCCTGCTTGAACGACGTCATGCGGTCGGTGACATCGGCCAGCACGGTCGGCTCATAGTAGTTGCCCGGGCCTTGGGCCTTGCCGCCGCCGAGCAGCAGGGTGGCGCCTTCTTCCAGGGTGTCGCGTACTTGTTGATCGAGTTCGTCACGCAGATCGAATCGGGCCATCGGGCCGATGTAGTTGTCGGCGGACAACGGGTCGCCCATCTTCAACTGGCGGGTGGCTTCGACGAATTTGCGGGTGAATTCTTCGACCACGCCTTCTTCGATGATCAGACGTTTGGCGGCGGCGCAGACCTGGCCAGAGTTTTGGTAACGACCGATCACCGCCGCTTGCACGGCTTCGTCGATATCGGCGTCGTTGAGCACGATGAACGGATCGGAACCGCCCAGTTCCAGCACACATTTCTTCAGCGCGGCACCGGCCTGTGCGCCGATGGCCATGCCGGCGCGGACGCTGCCGGTCAGGGTCACGGCAGCAATGCGCGGGTCAGCGATGGCGGTGGAAACGCCTTCCGGGGTGACGTTGATCACTTCGAACACGCCATCGGCAAAACCGGCGCGGGTGAAGGCGTCGCGTAACAGATAGGCGCTGCCCATCACGTTCGGCGCATGCTTGAGCACGTACGTGTTGCCGGCGATCAGGGCCGGGACGGCGCCGCGCAGCACTTGCCAGATCGGGAAGTTCCACGGCATGACGGCGAGGATCGGGCCGAGTGGACGATACTCGATGCGCGCCTTGCCGCCTTCGACCAGTGTCGCTTCGGCGTTGAGCATGGTCGGGCCGTGTTCGGCGTACCACTCGCAGAGCTTCGCGCATTTCTCGATTTCGCCACGGGCCTGGGCGATCGGCTTGCCCATTTCCCTGGTGATCATGGTCGCCATGGCTTCGCTGCTGTCACGCAGCGCACCGGCCAGCGCGGTCAGGGCGCGGGAGCGATCCTGCAGCGGTTTGCGTTTCCACTTGTTGAAGCCGAATGCGGCGCGGGTCAGCGCAGCGTCGAGGGCTTCGGCGGATTCGAAGGCGTAGTGACCGATCTGCTCGCCGGTGGCGGGGTTGATCGAGATGGCGTGGGTCTGGCTGGAAATCGGGCTCATGGCATCGTCCTGCGAGGTCAGTGGATGCGCTCAGAGTAGGGTGGCGTTTAATTTCTGGAAACTGAATAATAAAGAGCGTTTCTTTCACGATTGGAGAATGACTGTGGATCTGGTGCAACTGGAAATCTTCAAGGCCGTTGCCGAGCACGGCAGCATCAGCGCGGCGGCGGCGCAGATCCATCGCGTGCCGTCGAACCTGACGACGCGCATCAAGCAGTTGGAGGAGGACTTGGGCGTCGACCTGTTCATCCGCGAGAAAAGCCGTTTGCGCCTGTCGCCGGCCGGCTGGAGTTTTCTCGAATACGCGCGGCGCATTCTCGATCTGGTCCAGGAAGCCCGTGCCACGGTGGCCGGCGAGGAACCGCAAGGCGCGTTCCCGCTGGGCTCCCTGGAAAGCACGGCGGCGGTGCGCATTCCCGGTTTGCTGGCTACCTACAACCAGCAACATCCGAAGGTCGATCTGGACCTGTCGACCGGTCCGTCCGGGACGATGATCGACGGCGTGCTCTCCGGACGCCTGGCGGCTGCGTTCGTCGACGGCCCGGTCCTGCACCCGGCGCTGGAAGGCATCCCGGCGTTCGAAGAAGAAATGGTCATCATCTCGCCGCTTCATCACGGGCCGATCCAGCGCGCGGCGGACGTGAACGGCGAGAACATCTATGCGTTCCGCTCGAACTGCTCCTATCGCCATCACTTCGAAAAATGGTTCAGCACTGACGCTGCGGTACCGGGCAAGATTTTTGAAATGGAGTCCTATCACGGCATGCTCGCCTGCGTCAGTGCGGGCGCCGGCCTGGCTTTGATGCCGCGCAGCATGCTGCAGAGCATGCCCGGTTGCGCGACGGTAAGTGTCTGGCCGCTGGCGTCGGATTTCCGCTATCTGACGACGTGGCTGGTATGGCGGCGGGGTACGGTTTCGCGCAGTCTGAGCATGTTTGTGCGCTTGCTGGAAGAGCGCGGCGTGGTGCGCGCAGAAGAGAATTGACACGTTGTGTCATGGTTGTATCTTAGGCGTCCTGTTTCGCAATATAAAAAACTATACAGCGCAAGCAATTAGCCAGAAGGAATCAGCGATGACCACAGCCCTGAGCGGGAAAGAAGCGGTAGGTGAGCGTTTTGTGCTGGAGACCATGCGCCACGCCCAGCAGTTGACCTGGAAGGCCGTGGACGAGATCGCCAAGGTAATCAAGCCCGGCATGCGTGAATCCGAGGCCCATGCGCGAGGCAAAGAGATTCTCGTTGAACTGGGCATGGACCGGATCTGGCATCCGCTGCTGATCCGCTTCGGCGCTAACACGTTGAAGACCTTCAAGGAGCGTTCCGACGGCGATCCGGTTCTGGGCGAGAACGACATTTTCTTCATCGACATGGGCGTGGTCTGGGAAGGCCACGAAGGCGATGCCGGGGCGACGTTTGTCACCGGTTCCGATCCGCAAATGATCGCTTGCGCGGCGGCCTCCAAAGAACTCTTCGACAAGGTCGAAGCCTTCTGGCGTCAGGGCGTAACCGGTGTTGAGCTGTACCGTTATGCCACCGATCAGGCCGAGGCGATGGGCTGGAAGCTGAACCTGGACATCAAGGGCCACCGGGTCAGCGATTTTCCTCATGCGATTTATCGGGGCGGCAATCTGGGTGACTTCGATCAGGCTCCGAATGCCGGTGTTTGGATTCTGGAAATCCAGATCGAACACCCTGAGCTTCCGTACGGTGCTTTCTATGAGGACTTGTTGATCTAGAGTCAGGGGGTCAATGTTCATTCAGGTGCAGCGCTGTAGTTGTAAGTACATAGCGCTTGCTCCGATGATGCAGCCCGTTTCCTAACTCCAAAGTCAACAAAAGGACGTCCATCATGAAAGTCAGTGCCCGCAACGTTTTTAAAGGTCAGGTCAGCCAGGTTCAGGAAGGCTCGGTCAATGCGGAGGTCGTCCTGACCCTGCCGGGCGGCGAGAAGCTGGTGGCGGTTGTGACCCTGGCCAGCCTCAAGAGCCTGGGCATCGCGGTGGGCAAAGAAGCCGTTGCTTTGGTCAAGGCGCCTTGGGTGATGCTGATGACCGAATCCAGCGACATTCGCCTGTCGGCCCGCAACTGCCTGCAAGGCAAGGTGCTGAGCGTCACCGATGGCGCGGTCAACGCTGAAGTGGTGATCGAGCTGGCCGGCGGTTCGAAGGTCTATTCGATCGTGACCCGCGATGCGGTGAACGAACTGGGCCTGGCGGCTGGCGTCAGCGCGACGGCCGTGATCAAGGCTTCGCACATCATTCTGGGTGTGCCGGCCTGATCGAATCTGTCAGGTCAATGGCTGTAAAAAAGAAGTGCCGGGCTCAAGCGAGCCCGGCACTTTTTTGTTTCAATGTCCGGATAAAGCCAAGGACATGGAGAACGGCGAATGACGGCTCAGGAACACCTGCCGGATCAAGAGGCATGGAACCCCTGGACACCTACTGATTTATTCCAGCGACTCGAACACGTCGATCGGCCTTGGTGCATTGTCGGCGGATGGGCGTTTGACGTCTGGCAGGGACAGCAAACCCGAACGCATGAAGACCTCGAGTTCACCATCCTGCGTGAAGATTTCCCGGTGTTTCGCGAGGCGCTGGGGCCTCTGGATTTCTATGCGGTCAAGGGCGGCGTCTTTGAGCGGCTGGAGTCAAATCGCGAACCGGCTTCCGATATTTTTCAGATCTGGTGTTTTGATACCGAGGCGCAAGCCTGGCGGGTCGACATGATGATTGAACCGGGTACGCCAGACCGATGGGTTTACAAGCGCGATACGTCGATCACTGGCGAACGTAGTGAGATGGTCTGCACGAGCGATGCAGGCATTCCGTATCTCAGGCCTGCGGCCATTCTGTTGTTCAAGGCCAAACACCTCAGGACAAAGGATCTAGCCGATTTCAATCTCGCCTTGCCCAGGCTTTCGCCCGGAGAGCGGCATTGGTTAATCGAGCAATTGGCAGTTGTACACCCGGAACATGAATGGCTGGCGCAAATCTGAAACCTGCGTCCCGGTTCGGCTTAACGGCGAACCGGGACGGGGTTATTGCCCATCGACAAGTCGCGGCAAGTCCAGAGGATTAACGTCGCGCAGCGCCTCCGGCAGCAACGCATCGGGAAAGCCCTGATACGCCACCGGCCGCAGAAAACGCTCGATTGACGTCATGCCAACCGAGGTGAAGCGGCTGTCCGACGTGGCCGGGAATGGCCCGCCGTGCACGGTGGCGAAAGTCACTTCCTGCGGATGAGCAAAGGCGTTGACCACAATGCGCCCGGTGCGGCGTTCGAGGATCGGCAACAGACGCCGGGCCAGATCCAGATCGTGGTCTTCAAGGTGGATGGCTGCGCTGAGCTGACCCTTGAACGAACGGGCGACCGCCAGCAACTCTTCATCATCCCTGACCGTTACCAACAGCGCCGCCGGGCCGAACACTTCATGGGCCAGCGCCGGTTCGCTGAGCAGGCGTTGGCCGTCAACTTCCAACAGCGCCGAGCGGCCTTCAAACTTCCCATCCGTCGGCGCGCCGACCGCCACCAGATTCGCCCCCACGCTTTCCATCGCCACCAGTCCTTTGACGTATGAACCGTGAATCCCTGGCGTCAACATCGTGCGTGACGGCACTGCGCTGACCCGCTTGATCATGGCGTTGCGCAACGCTTGCAGACCTTCACCCTCGACTGCAATCAGGATCGACGGACACAGACAAGCTTGCCCGACATTCACCAGCATCCGCTCGATAAAACCATCGCCAATCTCACCGCCACGCGTGGACAGCGTTGCGGGCAGAATGAACGTCGGGTTGACGCTGGTCATTTCGGTGAACACCGGAATCGGATCAGGTCGTAATTGGGCTCGGCGATAAAGCGCCATGCCGCCCATCTCCGAACCGGTGAACGTCACCGCTTTAATCAACGGATGATCGACGAGTGCCTCACCGATGGCATTGCCGCCACCGCGCACCATGGAGAAAACCCCTTCGTGAAGGCCATGCATCTGCACCGCTTTGCGGATAGCGCGAGCCTGGATTTCCGAGGCGCCGGGATGCGCGTTATGGGCCTTGAGAATCACCGTCGCACCGGCCGCGAGCGCCGACGCGGTGTCGCCGCCGGCCACTGAATAGGAGATCGGAAAATTGCTCGCACCGAAGATCGCCACCGGGCCGATGGCGACTTTCTGCAGGCGATGATCCATGCGTGGTCGCGGCTGGCGATCAGGTTGCGCCGGGTCGATCGCCAGTTGCAGGAAGCGCCCCTTGCGCACCACCTCGGCGAACTGACGGAACTGGGTCGCGGCCCGTGCGGCTTCGCCTTCGAGCTGCGCCTGAGGCAGACCGGTTTCCAGCGAGGCACGTGCGGCCAGTTCCTCGCGCACGGCGTCGAGGTTGTCGGCGATGCTTTCCAGAAACGCCGCACGTTCGGCCAGCGAAGTGTGGCTGTAGCTGTCGAAGGCCGCATCGGCGAGGGCTGCCGCCTGATCGACCTGCGCTGCACCGCCGAAGGCAAATTCCGGTTCGATCAGCGAGTTGGTTGCCGGATTCAGTGCCTTCATCGTGCCCTCGGTGGCGGGCACGTCAACGGCGCCGATCAGCAGGTGGCCGGTCAGACTCATTTCGCGTCACCCTGGGACTGAAGGCTGGCGATCAGTTCGTCCGTGGTGGTGATGACATGGGCGAACGTCGGGCCGTTGAGTTCGTGGGCGGCGTGCATCATTTCCTCTTTGAACGCGGCGGTGGCATCGCGCACCAGCGTGACGTGATAACCGAGTTCCGATGCGTAGCGGGCGGTGGCTTCGATGCAGGTGTTGGCCAGCAGGCCGACAATGATCACGTGGGTGATGCCTTGCTGTTTCAGGCGAAAATCCAGGTCGGTGTTGGCGAAACCGCTGGAGCCCCAGTGTTCCTGAACCACGATGTCTCCGTCCTTCGGCGCGAAATCCGGGTGCCATTCACCACCCCATTCGCCACGGGCAAAGTGGTGCATGTGCATGATCTTTTGTTGGGTGGGGCTTGGATGATCCCAGTTCTCGTAGTCGCCTTTGACCCAGCGATGATGCGGTACGATGACGACCGGAGTCGGCAGGGTCCGCACGGCGCGATCGAGTTTGCGCAGGTTGTCGAGCAGGCCGTTCTGCTCGGCCATCGGCTTGATCAGCGGAAAGATCTTGCCGCCGTCGGAGAGAAAATCGTTGTACGGATCGACCAGCAGGTAGGCGGTTCTGTCGAGCGGATAGAGAGGTTTCGACATGACGATGGACTCCGGCAATGAGAGTGATCGATGCTCAGGGCTTGTTCCCGCATCGTGCTGATATGATAATCATAGTAACTGTGAAAGAGGCAAGCCCTGATGGCTGTAAACGATAGTCTTCCCGACACGCTGTGCCCGATTTCCCGGGCCGAGTCGATCGTCGGCGATCGCTGGACGGTGCTGGTTTTGCGCGAATTGTTCATGGGTAGCCATCGCTACGACGAGATCCTGGCCCAGACCGGCGGTACGCCGCAGATGGTCGCCGCCCGTCTGAAAAGCCTGGAAGCGGACGGGCTGGTCGAGCGCCGCTTGTACAACGAGCGGCCGAAACGCTATGAGTACCACCTCACCGCAAAAGGCGAGGCGTTTTACCCGGTAGTGATTGCGTTACGCGCCTGGGGCGAGACCTGGTGCAAGTCGCCGGAGGAAGGGCTGGCGGTGAACATGACCCACAAGAACTGCAACCACAGCGCCGGCCTCGGGCCGCTGTGCGATCACTGCGGTGAAGTGTTGCGCCGTGAGGATCTGATCAGCCAGCCGCAAGAGGCGTACGCCGCCGAACGGCAGGCGCGGCGTGAGGCGTTCAAAAACAAGTGACCGGCATCAAGGCGTGCCGTTTCGTCCGTGCAATCGGTAAGCGGGGCGCTGGCTCAAACGTTCGTAATAAGCGCTCACCGCCGGCAAGTGCGGATGTTCCAGCGGCGTCTCGAACCAGCGATTGACCGACAGACCGATCGGGATGTCGGCGAGGGAAAACTGCTCGCCGCTGACATAGGCGCCGGTCTTTTGCAGCTGCCGGTCGAGGATCTCCATGTGCCGTGCCCACTCCCGGCAACCGGCCGCGAAAGCAACGCTGTCCTGATGCGCAGGTGACTTGCGTACCAGCGACATGAACGCGTACGACCAGGACTTGTTCAGCTCCGAAGCCTGCCAGTCGATCCATTGATCCACCCGCGCGCGGGCGCGCGGCTCGCTCGGGTAAAGTTGTTCGCCGTCATAGCGCGACGCCAGATAGCGAATGATAGAGTTCGATTCCCACAGCGTGAAGTCATCGTCCTGAATCACTGGCACCATCGCGCAGGGATTGAGTGCGAGGAACTCCGGCGTCAACGTTGATTGAAAACCTGAGCCCCAGTCTTCGCGTTTGAAGGGCAGGTTCAGTTCAGCACAGGTCCACAGCACTTTGCGCACATTGATCGATGAGGCTTTGCCCAGAATTCGCAGCATTGGATTTCCATCTCCGGTTGTCATCGGGCGTAAAGAAATAGCACAACGCAAAACAGAAGGCCCGCACATGGCGGGCCTTTGTTGGTGCATCGAGTCAATCTCAGAGACTGCCCGCCAGCTTTCCGGAAGTCAGCCGCCGACGATAAGCACTGTCACGGGTCGCCAGCCAGAAATACAGCGGCGAAGTCACCAGCAAGCCAACCACCCACGACAGGTCCGCGCCGTTGATGTGCGCCGACACCGGCCCGACGTACAGCGGCGTGTTCATGAACGGAATCTGCACCGCGATACCGATCGCATACGCCAGCAAGGCCTGCGGGTTGTAACGGCCGTAGATGCCGCCATCGACCTGGAAGATCGAGCCGATGTCGTACTGGCCTTTGTGGATGGCGTAGAAGTCGATCAGGTTGATCGCGGTCCACGGCACCAACACCACCAGCAGCACCAGCACCATGTCGACGAAGTGGCCGATGAAGTCCGCCGAGGCGCCGACCGCAGCGAAGCAGCAGGCCAGCAGGACAATGATCGAAATCACTGCGCGACTCTTGGCGGTCGGAATCCAGCGGTAGGCGAAGGTTTGCACGAGGGTGATCAGCGACAGCACCGCGCCGTACAGATTGAGCGCGTTGTGGCTGATAACGCTGAGCAGAAACAGCACCAGCATCAACGGGCCGATGGCGCCGGTGGCGAGTTTCACCGCGTCCATGGTGTCCATGCCCACTGGCGTCGCCAGCACGGCGACAGCGCCGAACACGAACGACAGGCTCGAACCCAGTGCCGATCCCAGATAGGTCGTCCAGAAGGTCGCCGCCACCGGCACGTTCGCCGGCAGGTAGCGCGAGTAGTCCGAAACATAAGGTGCAAACGCGATCTGCCACAGTGCTGCCAGCGACACGGTGGCGAGCCAGCCCGAGATGTTGAAGCTGCCGCGAGTGAGGAAGTCATCGGTCTGGATGTGGGTGAGGATGTAGCCGAAGCCGACCACGATGCCGATCCCCAGAACCCAGGTACCGATGCGGTTGAGCACGTGGATGAAGCGGTAACCGATGATGCCGATGATCCCCGAGCCCAGCGCGCCGATGACGATGCCGACCGGCACCGGAACGCTGTCGACCACGCCATGCAGGGACTTGCCGGCCAGCACGATGTTGGAGGCGAAGAAACCGATGTACATGACCCCGGCAATCAACACCACCAGCAATGCGCCGAGGGAGCCGAACTGTGCGCGGCTCTGGATCATCTGCGGAATGCCCATCTGCGGGCCCTGCGCCGAGTGCAGCGCCATCAGCACACCGCCGACCAGATGGCCGACCAGAATGGCGACGATGCCCCACACCAGATTCAGATGAAACAGCTGCACGCCGAGGGCGCCGGTGACGATGGGCAACGGCGCGATATTGCCGCCGAACCAGAGGGTGAACAGATCCCGAACCTTTCCGTGGCGATCTTCGGGCGGCACATAGCCGATCGTGTGTTTCTCAATGAGCGGTGCGGACGTTGTTGCAGAGGTGGCCATGACGAACTCCAAGGCAAGGACGAGTACGTGGACGTACTTCAGTAAGCGCCGGCACGGACGGCGCATTTCTTGTTGGGGTTGATCATGGGCAAGGAAAGGGGAGAGATAAATTAGTAGTTTTATTGCTTCAGGCGTTAAAAAAACGAGGCTCTCCGGTCAGCTGAAAACGCTCTGTCCCGGGTGTTTCAGCGCCATGAACGACAACGCAGCTGACCTCCGTCGGAGCAGCTGTCTGTCGGTGTTCTTGCGGCTCGGCTGCAGACCTGAATCCAGCAGCCAGGCCGTTTTTTCAGAGGCGAATAGACGCCAACATTCGATGCAGCATTTCATCGCAGGCCGTGAGCTGATCGACGCTGACGAACTCGTCCGGCTTGTGGCCCTGATCCATGCTGCCGGGACCGCACACCACCGTGGGAATCCCCACCGCATCGAACAATCCGCCTTCAGTCCCAAACGCCACGGTGCCGAAATCGTCCGAACCGCAGAACGTGGCGATCAATTCCGCAGCCTGGCTTCGGGCATCCGTCGCCAGCCCTGGATAGGCCGACAATTCGCGGAAACGGATATCGCTCTGCTCGCTGACGGCCCGCATGCGCGGCAGCATTTGCTGCTCGGCGTAGGCCTTGAGTTGCTGCGCGACAAGCGCCGGATCCTGTGAGGGCAGGGCGCGGATTTCGAAGTCGAAACGGCAATCGGCGGGAACGATGTTCAACGCCTTGCCGCCGTTGATCACACCGGTTTGCACCGTGGAGTACGGCGGGTCGAAACGCGGATCGACGTGTTCATCCTTGAGTTGCCGACCGATGCGTCCCAGTTCGCCGATCAGTTCGGCGGCGCATTCGATGGCGTTCACCCCGAGCGGCGCGTAGGCCGAGTGACAGGCATGACCCTGGACATCGCAGCGCATCGCCAGTTTGCCCTTGTGCCCGAGCACCGGTTTGAGTTCGGTCGGCTCGCCGATGATGCACAGCAGCGGTTTGACCGGACGTTGCTCCAGGACCTTGAGCAGCGAGCGCACGCCGAGGCAGCCGACCTCTTCGTCATAGGACAAAGCAATGTGCACCGGCAGGCGCAGCGGTGCTTCGATCAACGATGGCACCAACGCCAGCACGCAGGCGATGTAGCCCTTCATGTCCGCCGTGCCGCGACCGTAAAGCTTGCCGTCGCGCTCGCTCAGTTCGAACGGTGGCAACGTCCACGGCTGGCCATCGACCGGTACCACATCGGTGTGCCCCGAAAGCACGATGCCCGGCCGATCGGCCGGGCCGATCGTGGCGAACAGATTGGCCTTGCTGCGCTCATCGTTGTAGATCAGCTCGCACGGCACATCGAAACCTTCGAGGTAGCTGCGCACGAAGTCGATCAATTGCAGGTTGGACTCGCGGCTGGTGGTGTCGAACCCCACCAGCGTCTTGAGCAACGCGACGCTGTCGCTCATCGGTCGTCTCCGGCAACCCCGTAGCCCGGCGCCTTGGCCGGATCGAGGGCGCGGTCGATGTAGTCCTGAAGCTGCGGGCGATAGGCGTCCCAGAGTTTTTGCAATTGACCGATCGGGTCTTTATCGGCCCAGTCCACCCGCAGGTTGACGATGGGCCAGGTCAGCTCGCCGACCACCACCACGGCTGCCGAATGCACCGGACCTGCTTCACCGCCCAAGGCTTGGGCGGCGTGCAGGGCGTTGATCAGGCGATCGGCCAATTGGCCTTCGCCTTCTTCGAACGCGCTGACCATGGCTTCGATCACTGAGCGCCCGGCAAGCATGTTGCCCGCCGCCACGCATTGCTCGCCCGACACGGCGTTGTGCACACCCAGGGTTTGCGCGCCGCTGAAATGCGCAGTCTGACCGAGGTGATTGATGGCCGTGATCTGCCGGTACTGACTGTAGCCGTTGCGGGTCAGCACCTTGTCCAGCGCCGCCTCGGGCGCCAGGCCTTGCTCCATCAAGGCGAGCACTTCCGGGCCGAGCGACGGCAGGGTGATGTTCTGGCTCGACACCGCGCCGACACCGGGCAACAGCCACGGGCAGCGGGCGCCGACGGCGATGCTGGAGGAACTGATGGCGATGCCGAACTGACCGGTTTCAGGGCAGCGGGCGGCGATGGAAAATGTCATGTGTGGCCTCCTTTCGCTAAGGTCGAATTACTCGGGAATCACCGCAACCACATCAATCTCCATCAGCCACTGCGGCTGACCCAGAGCCGACACCACCAGCCCGGTGGAGATCGGGAACACGCCCTTCAACCATTTACCGACTTCCTGATACACCGGCTCGCGGTAGCGCGGGTCGATCAGGTAAGTGGTGGTCTTGACGATATGGCTCAGGTCGCTGCCGGCCTCTTCTAGCAGTTGCTTGACGTTGCGCATCGCCTGTTCGGTCTGCGCGCGCGGGTCGCCGAGGCCGACCAGTTCGCCATCGAAATTGGTCCCGACCTGACCACGGACATACACGGTATTACCGGCG
Organism: Pseudomonas sp. GW823-FHT04A03; assembly: GCF_058796615.1. Taxonomy (NCBI): domain Bacteria; kingdom Pseudomonadati; phylum Pseudomonadota; class Gammaproteobacteria; order Pseudomonadales; family Pseudomonadaceae; genus Pseudomonas; species Pseudomonas sp. GW823-FHT04A03. The sequence goes on along the minus strand of NZ_JBXAIV010000001.1, from coordinate 1,126,881 downwards.
CGCACGGCCTGGCACAGGTCGTTGTCCAGGGTCTGGTTCGGGTAGGTGTCTTTGGTGTTGAACATGCGAATGCGGGTGTGGGTTGGCTGACTCATGTGCGGCTCCTGACGAAATCGGGCCCGGCGCGACGGGCGCCGGGATTGAAGAGGGAAATCAAGCGTCGACGGTGTCGACAGCGTTGTTGTGCAGCGCGGCTTCGCGTTGTTCGGCATCGCGATAAGCCAGGTATTTGCGCTGGGTGGCGATGTGATCGGCCACGTGCTTGGCGTCGTGCCACACCCCCCAGATGAACGACGACCCGCGTCGCGACTGCCACGGCAAACCGAGGAAATACACGCCCGATTCGCTGGACACACCGCGCTGGTGCTGCGGCTTGCCGTTGTCGTCGAAAGCCGCGACTTTCAGCCAGGAATAATCCACGGCAAACCCGGTGGCCCAGATGATCGAGCTGATGCCGGCGGCGGCCAGATCGAGATCGGCCAGCGGGTTTTTCACGCATTCAGGATCCGGATAAGTCTCGCGGGCTTCCGGTTCCAGTGGCAGATCCAGACCGTTGCGTTCGATGTAGGCGTCGGCGGCATCCAGCAGCGCGAGGTAGTTCTCGTCGCCACGCTTGAGGTTGTCGCGCAGGTCCTGTTTGAAGGTCACCACGCCGTCGCTGAACGATTCGGTGACGCCGACCAAAGTCATGCCGCGATGGGCCAGACCACGAAAATCGATGGTGCGACCACCGTGAGCGCCGCTGACCGCGATGGTCACGTGCTCGCGGCCGGGTTTCATCGCGGCTTGATCCCACTCGCCGAGCACGCCGAGCCACCAGCAGAAATCACGGTTGCGGTAAGCGCGAGGAGGGCGATCGTGAGCGCCGACCGAGAGGTAAACCTGCTTGCCCGAGCGCTGCAATTCATCGGCGATCTGCACGCCCGACGAACCGGCACCGACCACCAGCACGGCACCGGCCGGCAACTGTTGCGGGTTGCGATAGTCGGCCGAGTGAATCTGCAGCAGACGCTCATCTTTCGGTGCAATGGCCGGGATCACCGGACGCTGGAAGGGGCCGGTGGCGGCGACGACGCGGGCGGCTTCGATCACGCCCTCGGAGGTCTCGACGGTGAAGCCCGGACGCCCGACATTGCGCACCACGCTTTTCACATCGACGCCGGTGCGGATCGGCGCGTTGAATTTCTTCGCATACGCCTCGAAGTAATCGGCGACGCGCTCCTTGTGGGCGAAACCGTCCGGATCGACATCATCGAATTCCATCCCCGGAAAGCGGTCGTGCCACGCTGGACCGTTGGCCACCAGCGAGTCCCAGCGCCCGGTGCGCCAGCGTTCGGCAATGCGGCTGCGCTCCAGCACCAGGTGCGGCACACCGAGTTTGCTCAGGTGTTCACTCATGGCCACACCCGCTTGACCGGCGCCGACAACAAGCGTGTCTGTTTTTATTATTTCAGTGGTCATCTCTGATCCCTTCTCACGAGGCCGTTGGATTCAGGTCGCTGTCGACCTGTTCTCTGTGCTTGGGATCAGACTAGGGAGGGGGTGGTTATCGGTAAAATATTATTAAGCTGGCATGTGAAGATAAAAACGTGATGCAGAGGCCTGAAAGCCCCGTAAATACGGGGCTTCACCTTGGCACCGGAATCCGGGACAACAAAAAAAAGGACCGCCGACAGGGGAGTCGACGGCCCTTTTCAAGGCGTGTTCAGATCACAAGGACTCAGCGATCAAGAAACGCCAGCAGGTCTTCATTCAATTGCTGCGCATGGGTGACCGCAAAGCCGTGCGGCGCACCTGCGTAGACTTTCAGCTCGGCACCCTTGATCTGCGCGGCCGCTTGTTTGCCGGTGGTTTCGAACGGGACGATCTGATCGCCATCGCCGTGAATCACCAGCGTCGGCACATCGATTTTCGCCATGTCCGGGCGGAAATCGGTTTCCGAGAATGCAGTGACGCAATCCACGGTGCCTTTGAGCGAGGCCAGCAGCGCGATGTTCAGGGTTTGGGTCAGCACGCCGTCGGAGACTTTCTGGCCCTGATTGGTGCCGTAGAACGGAGCGTTGAAGTCAGCGATGAACTGCGCACGATCCTTCAGCAGGCCGGCCTTGATCCCGTCGAACACCGACTTGTCGACGCCTTCGGCAAAGTCCGGTTTCTTGCCGAACAGCGGCGTCACCGCGCCCAGCAACACCAGCCCGGCAACGCGCTCGCTACCGTGGCGCGCGATGTAGCGGCTGACATCGCCACCGCCCATAGAGAAGCCGACCAAGGTCACGTCACGCAGATCCAGGTGCTCGATCAGCTGCGCGATGTCATCGGCGAAGGTGTCGTAGTCGTAGCCGGTCCACGGCTGCTCGGAGCGCCCGAAACCGCGACGGTCAAAGGCGATGGTGCGATAGCCGCGGTTGCTCAGGTACTCCATCTGGTATTCCCACATGTCGCCATCCAGCGGCCAGCCGTGGCTGAACAGCACGGGCTTGCCGCTGCCCCAGTCCTTGAAATAGATCTCGGTGCCGTCTTGGGTCGTGAACGTGCTCATGAAAACTCCTTGGGTGTGGGCCTGCGTGGATGCCGTGATGGCAGCGTTCACTATCGCGACAAAGCGGATTGGCCACTTGTACGCAAGTGCTAAGTTCGCTGCGCATGGCGTTATCGGTTTGGCGGCATGAGTTGTAAGATGCAACCGCATCGAACCTGCCGTTTTGCCGGAGACACCCGAAATGAAGCGCAAAAGCCTTGCGGGCAATGCCTGCCCGATTGCCCGGACACTCGACCTGATCGGTGACTGGTGGTCGTTGCTGATCATCCGTGATGCGCTGGAAGGCATTTGTCGGTTCAGCGATTTCGAGAAGAGCCTGGAGATCGCCAAGAACATGTTGAGCACCCGGCTCAAGGGGCTGGTAGAGCGCGACATCCTGCGCTTGGTGCCGGCGTCCGATGGCAGCGCTTACAAGGAGTACGTGCTGACTGAAAAGGGCCGGGCGTTGCAAACCGTGATTGTTGCGCTGTCGCAGTGGGGCGGGGAATTCATGTTCGAGCCTGGCGAGTCTGGCTCGGTGATGGTGGATGCGCAAAAGCGAAAGCCGATCAGGAAGCTTGAGTTGCTGTCGGCCGATGGTCGCCATTTGGCGCCGGAAGATATCGCGACGCAAACAGGCGTCAGACGTTGAGGCTCTGCGACGTGAAGGACGATGCACAACGTTGTTTTTTTTGGAAAAAGGATTTTGGCAGTGAGTGAAGTGAAATATCCGCGTCTGAAAGTGTTCCTGGCTTTTCTTCTTTGTCCCCTGGTTCCCGGGTTTATCGCAAGCATCCTCAAGACCCTTGCAACGATCTTCCATCTGGCCATGAACCCACGGCTGATGGGTGAGGTCGTGGGAGGGGAGTTGATGTTGATGCCGTTCCTCGGCCCTGTGCTCGCCGAGGTTGTATTTCTTGTACCGTTTTTGTTGTTCGCAATGGTGATTGCACTGATGAAGGTCAAACGGACGAGCCGAGCCTGTTCAGTGATTGCGCTGTCGGGTGCCGCGTTGGCCACTTTATGGGTGACACCGTTTGTCCTCGCCGTTGTTTCGGACGTTAAGGGAGCGACCTTTTCCGATGAGATGCTCGGAATGGTCGTGCTGTTCGTCACGGCAATGGCGACATGCTGGCTGACAGCGCGATTCTTTCTGCCTGATCCAACAGAGCCATCGTTGCCTTGAAACCTCAAATGAAAACGCCCCGAACAGCTCGGGGCGTTTTCGTATGCCGGGTCGCAGTTTTATCTGAACGCCGGCACCACATGCTTGATAAACAGCTCCAGCGACTTCTTCTTTTCCGCATGCGGCAAGCTGTTGTCGCACCAGAAACTGAACTCATCCACTCCCAGTTCCTGGTAGTACTTGATCCGCGGAATGATCTCTTCCGGCGTACCGATCATGGCGGTCTTGTGCAGGCTCTCCAGCTCAAATTCCGGCCGTCCGGCAAACTTCTCTTCCGGGCTCGGGGCCAGGAAGCCGTTCACCGGCACTTCCTTGTTGCCGAACCACGCATCGAACGTGCGATAGAAACGTGAGATGGCTTTCGCGCCCACCTTCCAGCCTTCCGGGTCATCCGCCGAATGCACGTGGGTATGACGCAGCACCATCAATTGCGGACGCGGCACATCCGGGTTGTTGTCCAGCGCAGTCTGGAACTTGTTCTTCAGATCAAGGACTTCTTCGTCGCCCTTCATCAACGGCGTGACCATCACGTTGCAGCCGTTGGCCACGGCGAAGTTGTGCGAGTCCGGGTCGCGGGCGGCGATCCACATCGGAGGGTTCGGTTTCTGGATCGGTTTCGGCACGCTGGTGGAGGTGGGGAATTTCCAGATCTCGCCGTTGTGGGCGTAGTCGCCTTGCCACAGGGCGCGCACCACCGGGACCATTTCCCGCAGCGCCTGGCCACCGCTGGAGGCGGGCATGCCGCCGGCCATGCGATCGAATTCCACCTGATAGGCGCCGCGGGCCAGGCCGACTTCCATCCGGCCGTTGCTGATCACGTCGAGCAGCGCGCATTCACCGGCGACCCGCAGCGGATGCCAGAACGGCGCGATGATGGTGCCGGCGCCCAGGTGAATGGTGGTGGTCTTGGCCGCGAGGTAGGCCAGTAGCGGCATCGGGCTCGGCGAGATGGTGTATTCCATCGCGTGGTGTTCGCCGATCCACACGGTGCTGAAACCGCCGGCCTCGGCCATCAACGTCAGTTCGGTCAGGTCTTCGAACAGTTGACGGTGGCTGACGCTTTCGTCCCAGCGCTCCATGTGTACGAACAGGGAAAATTTCATGACGCTACCTCGAATCTCTTGGGGTCGGCCGGTCGATTGCCGGCCTGTTTAAGTGCAATCGTGCGGATCAGGCGAAGGCGGGCAGGGCGCCCATTTTGCCGTGGCAATACACCAGCGGGCCGGCGTCCTGCTGAGGGACGATGAGGTTTTTCACCGCGCCGACCATGATCGCGTGGTCGCCGCCTTCGTATTCGCGCCACAACTCACATTCGATGATAGCTGTCGCGTTGGCCAGGATCGGGTTACCCAGTTCGCTAAGCGTCCACTCGATGCCCTGCGCCTTGTCCTTGCCTTTGCGGGCGAACGCGTAGGCTTCGCTTTGCTGGCCGCCGGACAGCACGTGAATGGCAAAGCGTTTGTTCTTGATCAGGACGGGATAGGAGTCGGAACTGTAGTTGGGGCAGAACAGCACCAGGGCCGGGTCCATCGACAGCGAACTGAACGCGCTGGCGGTCAGGCCGACGATCTGGCCGTCGTCATCCAGGGTGGTGATGACAGTAACGCCGGACGGGAACGAGCCCATGACTTGTTTGTAGACGGCAGCATCGATCATTGGTCAATCCTCGAGTGCGGTGAAGCGTGTTTTTATGTGTTTATGGGTCTGATGGTATACCGTAATACGTCGATTGCAAGCGCTTTTTTGGTGAAACGATAAACGTGGTTCATCCGTCGGAAACTCAGCATTTACGGGGCTTTTCTCTAGCCGTGAACGCTGGCTATCAGGGAGGATGCCGGATCAGATGCCATCGCAAACAGCGGATCAGTCTTGTGAAAATGTTGGAATACCATAATATGGTCTGCATCTGAGGGGCGGCCACGATGCTCCCCCGGTTTGGCTTCATACAACGATAAGAACAGACCCAATCGAGTTCATTTTTATGTCCCAGATGTCCCGGCAAGATCCGTTGATCGAGAATCACACGGTCGACTACGTCCCACTCGCGGAACGCCACGGGAAGGCCCGCGACCTTTTCACCCTCTGGTTCAGCACCAACATCGCGCCACTGCCCATCGTCACCGGCGCCATGGTGGTCCAGGTGTTTCATCTCGACCTGTTCTGGGGGCTGCTGGCGATTGCGCTGGGGCACATGATCGGCGGGGTGGTGATCGCCCTGGCGTCGGCGCAAGGCCCGCGCATGGGCATTCCGCAGATGGTGCAGAGTCGTGGTCAGTTCGGGCGTTACGGCGCGCTGTTGATCGTGTTTTTCGCGGCGATCATCTACATCGGTTTCTTCATTTCCAACATCGTGCTGGCCGGCAAGTCCATCGTCGGCATCGCGCCGTCGGTGCCGGCGCCGCTGAGCATCCTGATCGGCGCCCTCAGCGCCACGGCCATTGGCGTGATTGGCTACAACTTCATCCACACGCTCAACCGCATTGGCACCTGGGTGATGGGCAGCGCGCTGCTGGCCGGGTTCATCTACATCTTTGCCCATGAGTTGCCGGCGGACTTCTTTACCCGGGGCAGCTTCAATCTCTCGGGATGGCTGGCGACGGTGTCGCTGGGGATTATCTGGCAGATCAGTTTCTCGCCGTACGTCTCCGACTATTCCCGTTACCTGCCAGCGGACATCGGTATCGGCAAGCCGTTTATCGCGACTTATCTGGGCGCAACGCTGGGCACGATTCTGTCGTTCACCTTCGGCGCGGTGGCGGTGTTGGCAACCCCGGAAGGCACCGAAGCGATGGCGGCAGTCAAGCAGTCCACCGGTTGGCTGGGACCGATTCTGATGGTGCTGTTCCTGCTCAACATCATCAGCCACAACGCGCTGAATCTGTATGGCGCGGTGCTGTCGATCATCACCTCGATCCAGACCTTTGCCAGCCAATGGACGCCGAGCATCAAGGTGCGGGTGATCTTGTCGAGCATCGTGCTGGCGGGTTGCTGTGTGGTGGCGCTGGGTGCCTCGGCGGATTTCATTTCCGAGTTCATCGGTTTGATTCTGGCGCTGCTGCTGGTGTTGGTACCGTGGGCATCAATCAACCTGATCGACTTCTACCTTATCAAGCGCGGCAATTACGACATCGCCTCGATCTTCCGCGCCGACGGGGGCATTTATGGGCGTTTCAACCTGCACGCGATCATTGCCTACTTCATCGGCATCATCGTGCAACTGCCATTCGCCAACACGTCGTTGTATGTCGGGCCGTACGCCAATCTGGTGGAAGGCGCGGACCTGTCGTGGCTGGTCGGCCTGATCGTCACATGCCCGCTGTATTACTGCCTGGCGACCCGTGGACAGACGCAGCAGAGCAGGGCGGCGCGGTTGGGTTTTACTGACTGATATTCTGCAGTCTTCTCAAACAATGCCCGGCACTACGTCGGGCATTTTTGTTTCCGCATCCTGGCGGTCACGCAAATTGGCCATTTCGATCCCCTTTTGGCCAACGGGCTACTGTGCCGCGTCTACGCTGTCAGGAAGAATCGAAGCCACAATTAAATGCTGCACCTTCCTTGCCCTTGGCTGATCTGACAGCCGCTGCCGTGTACAGAACATAAAAACCATCGACTCACGCTGCATTCGGGGAAACACAACATGGTCACGATGAAACGCATTCTGGGCGCCACTGTTTTCGGGCTGACGCTGCTGGCCAGCGCCGTACAGGCCGAACAGCGCGAACTGCGGGTGTACAACTGGGCGGATTACATCCTGCCGTCGGTGCCCAAGGATTTCGCCGCCAAAAGCAACATCAAAGTGACCTGGGACACCTTCGACACCAACGAATCTCTCGAAGCCAAACTGCTCACCGGCAACTCCGGCTATGACCTGGTGGTGCCGTCGAACCAGTTCCTCGATACCCAGATCAAGGCCGGGGTGTTCCAGAAACTCGACAAGTCCAAACTGCCGAACTGGAGTCACCAGGACCCGGCGCTGCTCAAGTTGCTCGACGTCAACGACCCCGGCAATCAGTACGGCGTGCCTTACATGGTCGGCACGGTGCTGATCGGTTTCAACCCGGCCAAGGTCAAGGCTGCGCTCGGCGAGAATGCGCCGGTGGACAGTTGGGATCTGGTGTTCAAGCCGGAGAACATGGAGAAGCTGAAATCCTGCGGCGTGGCGATGCTCGATTCGCCGACCGAAATCCTGCCGCTGGCCCTGCATTACCTGGGCCTGGACCCGAACAGCCAGAACCCGGCCGACTATGAGAAAGCCAAGGACCTGATGCTCAAGGTTCGCCCGTACGTGACCTACTTCAACTCGGCCAAGTACATGACCGACATCGCCAACGGCGACATCTGCGTGGCCATCGGTTACTCCGGCAGCTTCTACCAGTTCGGCAACCGCGCCAAAGAAGCGAAAAACGGCGTAGTGGTCGACTGGCGCTTGCCGAAGGAAGGCGCGCCGATCTGGTTCGACACGTTCGCCATTCCGAAGAGCGCGAAGAACGTCGAAGAGGCCCACGAGTTCCTCAACAACCTGCTGGATCCGAAGGTCATCGCGTCGATCAGTGACTTCCTCGGTTACCCGAATGCCAACAAGGATTCGCTGCCGTTGATCAACAAGGAAATCACCGGCAACCCGAACCTGACGCCGACCAGCGAAGCGCTGAAGAAGCTGTATGTGGTGCAACCGTTGCCGCAGAAATTGGAGCGGGTGCGGACCAGGGTGTGGACCAGCATCAAATCGGATAAGTAGCAGTTCACATTACTGTGGGAGCGAGCTTGCTCGCGATAGCGTTGTGTCATTCAACAGATTAGTTGGCTGACATGACGCCTTCGCGAGCAAGCTCGCTCCCACAAATTTTACTTCGCCTGACCTTCCTGCGTTTCGCTCTCGGGCGACTTGTCCTTCGTCAGGATCAGACTCAGCACCACCGACGCGAGAATCAGCCCGCCGACAATCGCCAGCGACCACTCCACCGGCATGTGAAACCACGGCATCACCGTCATCTTCCCGCCGATGAACACCAGCACCAGCGCCAGTCCGTACTTGAGCAGATGGAAACGGTCGGCCATGTCCGCCAGCAAAAAGTACAGCGCCCGCAGCCCCATGATCGCGAAGATGTTCGAGGTGAAAATGATGAACGGATCGGTCGTCACTGCGAAGATCGCTGGGATGCTGTCGACCGCAAACATCAAGTCGCTGGCCTCGATCAGCACCAGCACCAGAAACATCGGCGTGGCCCAGCGCACGCCGTTCTGCAGCACGAAAAAACGCTCGCCATGAAAACCATTGGTGATCCGTAGATGCCCGCGCACCCAGCGCAGCAGCGGGTTGTTATCGAGGTCCGGTTGCTGCTCGGCGAACACCAGCATCTTGATCCCGGTGATGATCAGGAACACGCCGAACACGTACAGCAGCCACGTGAACTGCGACACCAGCCACACCCCGGCAAAAATCATCGCCGCGCGCATCACGATCGCCCCGAGCACGCCGTACAGCAGCACCCGGCGCTGCAACTCCGGCGGCACGGCGAAGTAGCTGAAGATCATCACGAAGACGAACATGTTGTCGATCGACAGCGACTGCTCGATCAGGTAACCGGTAAGGAATTCCAGAGTCTTGACCTTGGCGATTTCGGGACCGAATTCGCCGTTGAGATACCACCAGAGCAATCCGGCGAAAGCCATCGCCAGCATGCACCAGGCAATCACCCAGGATGAGGCTTCACGTACAGAGACCCGATGTGCCTTGCGCCCGCCGAAGACGAACAGGTCGACGGCCAGCATGGCGAGGACAAAAACGATGAAGGCGACCCACATCCAGGGTTCGCCGATGTTGATGGGGTGCATGCCGTTCTCCCTGTCTTTATGTTTTTCGGGGTAGACGGGGCCATGCTAGTAGGAGCCTTCCGACGAAGAAAAATCGTTTATTTCGTGGGTATTGTTCGTGAATAACGAAGTGTCGGACGACATGGGCAGAGCGCGGGCAATACTTCAGTCAACACTTCTTTGCTAACCTCGCTGTCGAGTCAGTCCACCACTTTGGGAGCTACGATCATCGACACGCCAGATCCTCAAGCCGTCTGCAGCCCGATCACCAGCGCTGCCATCTTCATCGTGGCGACCCTCAGCGCCGAGGCCGAGGCCGCCGAAAAAGTCCGTGGCTGGTGCGCCGATATCGCCGGCCTGACGCGCTCGGTTGGCAAGCGCGTTCCCTCGGGAAACCTGTCCTGCGTCTGCGGGTTTTCTTCCAGCGCGTGGGATCGTCTGTTCGGCAGTCCACGCCCGGCGTCCTTGCATGATTTTCGCGAATTCGGTGTAGAAGGGCGGCGCGCCGTTTCCACGCCTGGCGACTTGCTGCTGCACATTCGGGCCGATCAGATGGACCTGTGTTTCGAACTGGCGACGCAGTTGATGTCGGCACTGGACGGCGCTGTGACGGTGACCGACGAGGTGCAGGGTTTCCGCTATTTCGACATGCGCAGCATTATCGGTTTTGTCGATGGCACGGAAAATCCGGTGGGCCGAAAAGCCGAGCATTTCACCCTCGTGAGCGATGAAGATCAGACGTTCAGTGGTGGCAGTTACGTGTTGGTGCAGAAGTACCTGCACAACATGAAGGCGTGGAACGAATTGCCGGTCGAAGCGCAGGAGCGGGTGATCGGGCGTACAAAACTGTCCGATATCGAGCTGGACGATTCGGTCAAACCGAGCAATTCCCACAGCGCGTTGACGACCATCACCAAGGACGGCGAAGAGGTGAAGATCCTGCGCGACAACATGCCGTTCGGCCGGCCCGGCGCGGGTGAGTTCGGCACTTATTTCATTGGCTACGCGCGTTCGCCGGAGCCGCTGGAGCAGATGCTGGAGAACATGTTTGTCGGTAAGCCTCCGGGTAACTACGACCGGTTGCTGGACTTCAGCACGGCGGTCACCGGCAGTCTGTTTTTCGTGCCTTCGGCGGATTTACTGGAAGAACTGGCAGAGCGATAAAAAACGGCGGGATCAATCGATCCCGCCGTTTGCATTTACTTGCCTGTCGCCAGTGCTGGCGTACGCGGCGGCACCAGACGCTTGGAACCGGTCGCCTCGAACGCCGCTGCCAGGCGCAGCAACGTCGAGTCGTCATAGGCGCGCCCGGCGAACGTCAGCCCCACCGGCATGCCGATGTCGGCCATCACGCCCATCGGCACAGTGACGGTCGGTACGCCGAGGTGGCGGATTGCGAGATTGCCGTTGGCGACCCAGATGCCGTTGCTCCAGGCGATGTCGGCCGAGGCCGGATTCACGTCGGCGTCGGCCGGGCCCACGTCGGCGTTGGTCGGGAACAGCACGGCGTCGAGGCCGAGGCGATCCATCCAGTCTTCGAGGTCGAGCTTGCGGGTCTTCTCCAGGCCGCGCAGGCCGTCCGGCAGCGTCGGGATCTGATCCCACGGCGTGATGCCGCGTTCGGCCATGCGTACGTATTCGTCCATGCCGGCGGCGAGGTCGCCTTCACGGTTGGGCAGGGTGCCCGGGTCGTGGGGGAAGATTTTCGGCCCGTCGACGTCTGCCAGACGGTTGAGTTTCGGGTCGCCGTTGGCACGCAGGAAATCATCGAAGGCCCAGGCTGACAGGTCCCACAGTTCGTGGTGCATGAATTCTTTGGAGACGATGCCGCGATTGAACACGGTCGGCGCACCCGGGCGATCGCCTTCGCAGTTGGAGACCAGCGGGAAATCCACTTCGATCACTTCGGCGCCGGCGGCTTCGAGGGCCTGACGGGCCTGTTTCCACAGATCGATCACCGACGCGCGGGTGTAGATGCGCTGCCCGGTCGGGCCGCCGATGCCCGGCTCGTCGCTGGTGCCGGCCTCAGGGTCGGCGTTGATGTACATGCGCGGTACGCCCAGGCGTTTGCCGGCCAGCGCATCACTTTGCACGGCGAGTTCAAGATAGGAAGCAGGGCGCACCGAGGCGACGCTCGGGATCGGCACCCACGGTTGCAGGCGCCACAGGTCGCCACGGGTGTCGGTGTCTTCGGCGACCACCACGTCGAGCACTTCCAGCAGATCGGCCATGGTGCGGGCGTACGGCACCACCACGTCCATGGTCGGCGTCAGCGGCCAGTTGCCGCGTACCGAAATCACCCCGCGCGACGGCGTGTAGGCGCACAGGCCGTTGTTCGACGCCGGGCCGCGACCGCTCGACCAGGTTTCTTCCGCCAGACCGAATGCCGAGAAGCTTGCGGCGGTGGCGGTACCGGCACCGTTCGACGAGCCGGAAGCAAACGGCGCGGTCAGGTATTCAGCGTTGTACGGGCTTTCAGCGCGGCCATAGACGCCACGCTGCATCCCGCCATTGGCCATCGGCGGCATATTGGTCTTGCCCAGGCAGATCGCGCCGCCCGCACGCAGGCGCTCGATGGTGAACGCATCGCGCTGGGCCACCAGATCGGCGAAGGCAGGGCTGCCGGACGCGGCGGTCAGGCCTTTGACCAGATAGCTGTCCTTGGCGGTGTAGGGGATGCCGTCCAGCGGACCGAGGGTTTCGCCCTTGGCGCGACGGGCATCGGAGGCCTGGGCTTCTTTCAGCGCTTCAGGGTTGCGCACGATCACTGCGTTCAGGGCAGTGGCGGTGTCCGGGCCGTCAAAGGCGTCGATGCGCGCCAGGTAGGCCTGCACCAGTTCAACCGCCGTGGTCTGGCCGGATTCGAGCGCCGCGCGCAATTGGGCAATGGAAACTTCAGTGACTTCGATCATGCTGTTACCGCCGACAGGTTCGCTAAAGGGTGGTTGATCATTGTTATCGTCGAAAGATGTCAAAGATTCTTGATGGGCGAAACTCTACCCTGAAATTTGCTCAATGGCATGCATAAAGTCGATAAATATCGGTTAATTTCATCGGAAAAACTCTCCCGGCGTCTCGCCGAACTGTTGGCGAAACGCCGCGATAAACGCCGACGTCGAGTCATAACCACAGGCCAAAGCCACGTCGGTGACGCGTTCGCCGCGCTCCAGCGGTGTCAGAGCCCCCAGCAGACGCAAGCGTTGACGCCAGGTGCGGAAGGTCAAACCGGTGTCGCGCAGGAACAGCCGAGTCAGAGTTTTCTCGGTCACGCCGAATTTTTCGCTCCAGTGCGCCAGGGTGGTCTGCTGTTCCGGATGTTGCTCCAGGCTCTGATAGATCTGGCGCAAGCGACTGTCCTGCGGCAGTGGCAGCATCAGATCGATGGGCGGCGCATCGGCCAGTTGATCGAGGATCACCTGCGCCAGACGCCCGTGCGGGCCGCTCTGGTCATACTCGACAGGAATCTGGCTGAAAGCCCGGATCAGCTCACGCAAAAGATCGCTGACCCCGAGTACATGACAACGCTCCGGCGCCCAATTGGCGACACTGCAATCGATGTATAGGCTGCGCATTTCCGTGTGCGGCGAACTGAATACCCGATGCGGCACGCCCGCCGGAATCCACACCGCCCGCTCCGGCGGCGCGACAAAACGACCGACGGCGGTCTGCACTTCGAGCACGCCCTGGATCGCGTAGGACAACTGCACCCACGGATGACTGTGACGGCGGGTCAGCGCGCGATTGGGCAGCGATTCAGTGCGCCCGTATAGCGGACGCGGCAGGCTGGGCAGCCCAGGAATGCTGCGTCTGATGCTTTTGTCGTGTCCTTTTGGCGGCATCTGTGGGTTCTTCGGCGTTAGTCGGTAATTTCCAGTCACGTTAGAGTCGCTTCCACGTACTGGCAACCCCCGGATGAGCAAACCATGACGCGCCCACGATTTTTGCCCGACAACTTCACCCTGACCCTGATCGGCGTGGTGCTGCTGGCCAGCTTCCTGCCCGCCAGCGGTCAGGTCGCGACCGGTTTCGGCTGGCTGACCAACATCGCCATCGCGCTGCTGTTTTTCCTGCACGGCGCCAAGCTGTCGCGCGAATCGATCATCGCCGGCGCCGGTCACTGGCGCCTGCATTTGCTGGTGTTCGGCCTGACATTTGTCCTGTTCCCGCTACTGGGTCTTGCGCTCAAACCGCTGTTGTCGCCACTGATCGGCGATCAGCTGTACATGGGCATGCTTTACCTGTGTGCGCTGCCGGCCACGGTGCAATCGGCGATTGCCTTCACCTCGCTGGCGCGGGGCAACATTCCGGCGGCGATTTGCAGCGCGGCGGCGTCCAGCCTGTTCGGGATTTTCCTCACGCCGCTGCTGGTGACGCTGCTGCTGAACGTCCACGGTGACGGCGGCTCGACCCTCGACGCGATCGTGAAAATCAGCGTGCAATTGCTGCTACCGTTCATTGCCGGTCAGATCGCCCGTCGCTGGATCGGCGCCTGGGTCGGTCGCAACAAGAACTGGCTGAAATTCGTCGATCAGGGCTCGATTCTGCTGGTGGTTTACGGCGCGTTCAGTGAGGCGGTGAACGAGGGCATCTGGCACCAGATTCCGGTGATCGACCTGCTGGGGCTGGTGGTGGTCTGCTGCATCCTGCTGGCGCTGGTGCTGCTCGCGTCCACAGTGCTGGGCAAGCTGTTCGGTTTCAATCTGGAAGACCGCATCACCATTCTGTTCTGCGGCTCGAAAAAGAGCCTGGCCACCGGTGTGCCGATGGCGCAGGTGTTGTTTGCCGGCAGCACGATTGGCGTGCTGATTCTGCCGCTGATGCTGTTCCATCAGATTCAGTTGATGGTCTGCGCGGTGCTGGCGCAGCGCTATGCGAAGCGGCAGGAGTCGGTGCCTGAACTGATGGCCCAGGTTGATCCTTGATCTCGGCGTCCACCGCTAACCCGCACCGGAATACTTGACTGCCGCCGCGGCCCGCGACGGCACGTTGAGCACCCGCAACAACGACGACACATGAATCCGCACCGTGAACGGCGAAATATCCAGTTCACGGGCGATTTCCTTGTTGGTCTTGCCTTGGGCGATCAGCCGCAGCACCTCTTGCTGACGCGGGGTGAGGGCGGTGCCGGTGTCCAGCGGCAGCAAGCCGGACGGGGCGAATTTCACCAGCACCTCACCTTCACGAATCGCCCGGATCGCCTGACCGATCTCGTCCGGGGCGATGTTCTTGCCGATAAAACCATCGATGCCGGCCGCCATGACCTCACCGATCAGCGCCTCGTCATCGACCATCGACACCACAATCAGCGTGGTTCGCGGCAAACGCCGGCGCAGTTCCGCGAGCTGGCTGACACAGGTCAGGCCGGGAAAGCGCAGGTCGAGGATCAAGGTGTCGGGCTCATCGCCGGCCGGCAGCAGGGCGAGCACGGTGTCGAGGTCGCCGGCCTCTTCGATCAGGGCGTCGGGCAGCAAGCGCTGGACGGTGCGCAGCAATGCTTCGCGAAACAACGGGTGATCGTCGGCTATGATAATTCGGCACGCCATGGCAAAACCCTCCCTGGGTCAGCATTTCTCACGGCATGCACCTTAGCACCGGGCGAAGGCATTGCCTGCTGATTCGTGCTGTTTATGACGACTGCCGCACAAGGACGTTCCCCCATGAAGTTCGAAAAGAACACCGAGCTCGACCAGGCCAATCTGCGCATCATCATCGCCAGCATCGCGTTGGTTTACATGGCCGTGCTCGGTTTCCTGCCGGGCCAGCGCTTCGATACCTATCTGCCGGTGGTCACCTACATTTCCCTGTTTTTGCTGGCCTCCGTCGTGCTGCGCCAGGCCATCGTGCGCTGGCCGGGGCATTATCCGGCGCGGCGGATTTTCGGCATGCTCCACGATTACACCGGCACCAGCTTCGGCCTGGTGGTCGGCGGCGAGGCGGCCTTGCCCATCTATGCCGTCATGGTCTGGGTCAATCTCGGCAACGGCATGCGCTACGGCTCGCGCTACCTGGCGATCGCCACGGTGCTGGCACTGCTGGCGTTGTTGGCGGTCTATCGGTTGACGCCGTACTGGCAGGCGCAACCGTTCATGGTGTTGATGCTGATGATCACCAGCACGGTGATTCCGGTGTATGCGCACTTGCTGCTGGAGCGCACGCGCAAGGCGTCGGAAGAAGCGGTCGCCGCCAATCTGGAAAAGTCGCGTTTCCTGGCCCAGGCCAGTCATGACTTGCGTCAGCCGATCCACTCCATCGGGTTGTTTACCGCGTGCCTGCGCGAGTCGCGGCTGGGCGAGGAGGAGCGGCGGCTGGTGGACAGCATCGATCGTTCGCTGCTCAACGTGTCGCAGCTGTTTCGCTCGATCCTCGATCTCTACACCCTCGATAACGGGCGGATTCTGCCCCGGTTGCAGACGCTTGAACTGGGCGAATGGCTGGCGGATCTGATCCGCCAGAACGCCGAAGCCGCGCGCTGGGCGGGTGTCGAACTGCGCTTGCGGCCTTGCGAACACTGGGTGCGCACCGATCCGGCGTTGCTCGCGACCATGGTGCAGAACGTGCTCTCCAATTGCTTCAAATACGGCGCGCACCGGCCGGTGCTGATCGGTGTGCGCAAGCGCGGCGCGGGGTTGGCCATCGCGATCTATGACCGCGGCAACGGCATCGCCGAAGAGCATTTGCCCAAGGTGTTCGAGGAGTTTTATCGGGTGCGCCAGTTGCGCGACAAGGACGTTGAAGGGGTGGGCCTGGGGCTGTCGATTGTCCGGCGTCTGGGACAGTTGATCGGTGTCGACGTCGCGATCCGCTCACGGCTGGGGCATGGCACGGCGGTGGCCTTGCATGGACTGCCACTCGCGCCGCCGCAGATGCCTGTCAATCGTGAGGAGGCAAGGCAAGTCGGGTTACTTACGGGGTTGAAGGTTTGTCTGGTGGAGGATGATCGCAACGTTCTGTTGGCGACTTCTGCGTTGCTCGAACGGTGGGGCTGCGTCGTGCAGGCCGAGCTGAGCGGGCAGGGCCTGGTCACGGACTGCGACGTCATCGTTGCCGACTATGACCTGGGCTCCCACAGCACCGGCATCGAGTGCATCGATGAGGTTCGCCGTCAGCGCGGTTATGCGGTGCCGGCCATGATCATCACCGGGCATGACATCGAAAAAATCCAGGCGGCCCTGCATGATCGGCAGATCGCCATTCTGTCCAAACCGGTACGCCCGGCCGAGCTGCGCGCGACCTTGCGTGCGCTGCGCGACCGGCAGACCGAAGCGGTCAGCGCTTACACAGATAGTCTTGCGTGATGGTGGTTTGCAGGCAGTTGTACTGGCCCATGGTGCGGCAGATGTTTTTCTCCGAGCCCGAGACTTCGGCGCTCTTGTAGCCCCAGACCTTGCAACGGCCTTCAGCTGTGGCCAACCCTTGAGCGGCGGAGGTTTGCCCGCTCTCGAACTGGCCCAGTTCATAGGAGACCTGGACAACGCCGTCGGTCTTGCTGCCGCCGGTGGCTTCCCATTGTTTTGGGGTGGCGCAGCCGGTGAGAACGATGGCTGCAAGGCTGAGGGTGGCGATGAGTGTTTTCATGATCGAACGGAATCCTTTACCGGATGAGAAGAGGCACTTGAACGGTTTTTCTGCGCCGGATTACTGGTACGGAATCGGCGAAGCGCCTTTGGGCAGGCAGGACAGCGGAGGCGTCATGATGCCCATGCTGGCCACTGCGATGATCGCGCCGCTGGGCAGCTCGCAGTTGTATTCGCCGGCGGCGGTGTAGGCGGTGTAGTAGGTCAGCGTGCTGTCGTTGCGGATGTTGCCGATCTTGGTCACCGGTTGGCCGATGACGGTCTGGGCACGTTCGCGCATGCTGTCTTCGGTGGGTTTGGCGGTCTGGCAACCGCTGGCGCCGAGGAGCAGGGCACCGAGGACTGTGATCCTGGCGAGGCTGAGTTGCAGTTTCATGGTGTTTCTTCCTTGGTGTTGTTGTTTTTCCAGGCACAACGATCCCGCGCACTGCACAGCGGCAATGTTGGGGAGTGTCGGGGGTTGCGAAGGAATATAACGCCAGGGATCGGGGTGGTCGATTAGCACAAATGTGCTAGTGCGGCGCAACCAGCGGTGGGCTGGTTGCGCCGATAGCGGTTATTGAGGACTGTTGAACTGGTCGGAATAGCTGCCGCTCATGAGGGCGGAAGCGACCTGGTCCGAACCGACGCCTGCGCGGGAATAGGCGAGCCGGTTGGCACCAACCTTGTCTGCGCCATCGGCGGCGAGAGCGCCTGCGCCGACGTGGTCGGAGCCGTCAGAAGCTACTGCGCCTGCGCCGACGTGATCGGAGCCGTCAGAAGCTACTGCGCCGGCGCCGACATGGTCGGAGCCGTCAGAAGCTACTGCGCCGGCGCCGACATGGTCGGAACCGTCAGAGGCGACTGCGCCGGCGCCGACATGATCGGAACCGTCGGAGGCGACTGCGCCAGCACCAACGTGATCCGCGCCGTCAGAGGCGACTGCTCCGGCACCTACGTGATCGGAGCCGTCAGAGGCGACTGCGCCTGCACCAACGTGATCGGAACCGTCAGAAGCGACTGCTCCGGCGCCTACGTGGTCGGAGCCATCGGAGGCAACGGCGCCTGCACCAACGTGATCGGAGCCATCAGAAGCAACGGCCCCTGCGCCGACATGATCTGAGCCGTCTGAAGCAACTGCTCCGGCGCCGATGTGATCTGCACCATCAGAGGCGACAGCGCCAGCACCGACATGGTCCGCGCCATCAGAGGCAACGGCCCCCGCGCCAACATGATCCGATCCATCAGAAGCCACAGCCCCCGCACCCACATGATCCGCCCCATCCGACGCCAAAGCCTGCGCCTTCGCAGCCCAGACATTGGGCATTGCCACCGTTGCCGCAACTGCCAGGACGAGGCCCGGCCAAAGCGTGTGCTTCATGATTTTCTCCACGCCCCATCAGCCACACAACAACCGAGCATTACCCGTCATTCGTTGCTTGACGGAAGGCTCGTCGGCCCGGGGTCAACCAGATTGGTGAGTGGCACGGGGGCACCGGAGGGTGCACGGGTGTCGACGGTTTACAGGAAATCTGGACAGCGAACTGAAAAGTATAGTTCGCCCTTGGCGAGAGGCAGGCTGAAGGGCCGTGAAGGCGATAGTCGGTTAACTTCCTTGCAGGCCGGCGCTAGAAAACAATCAGTCTAAAAACCGCGTAGCGCAATGTAGCGTGTTTGCTAGGCTCAAGGATGTAGGCGAAGACGCAGACTGATGCGCAAGCGGATAGCGAGGAAGCGTTGGGCGCGTTCCGAAGGGTACACGGTTAGAAAGAACCCCGCGCTGGGTTCCAGCCCTTATGCCGTGTGAAGCAGCAGAGCACATTGCCTGTACTGTGGGAGTCCTGAGAAACCTCGTAAGCCAGAGACCAGCACTGGCCGCCTACTCAAACACCAAAGCCCGCCTCGTGCGGGCTTTGACGTTTTCGGGCGTTAGATACTGGCCAACGCTTGCGCCAGATCCGCACGCAGGTCTTCGATGTCCTCGACACCCACCGACAGACGCACCAGGCTGTCACCTATGCCGAGCTTGGCACGGGTTTCCGCCGGAATGGTCGCGTGAGTCATGATCGCCGGGTGTTCGATCAGGCTTTCCACCCCGCCAAGGCTTTCGGCCAGAGCGAAGATCTGCACGTTTTCCAGGAAGCGCCGGGCGCCCGCCAGATCACTGTTCAGATCCAGGGAAATCATCCCGCCGAAACCACGCATCTGACGCTTGGCCAGTTCGTGCTGCGGATGGGATTCCAGGCCCGGGTAGTAGACACGTTTGACCTGCGGCTGCTGTTCCAGCCAGCGCGCCAGCTCCAGTGCATTGCTGCAATGACGCTCCATACGCAACGCCAAAGTCTTCACGCCACGCAGGGTGAGGAACGCGTCGAACGGGCCGGAGATGGCGCCGACGGCGTTCTGCAGGAAGCCCAGACGCTCGGCCAGCGCAGGATTGTCACCGACCACCGCGATCCCGCCGATCACGTCGGAGTGACCGTTCAGGTATTTGGTGGTCGAGTGCAGCACGATGTCGAAACCCAGTTCCAGCGGACGCTGGATCCACGGGCTGGCGAAGGTGTTGTCGGCCACGCAGAGGATCCCGCGCGCCTTGCAGATGCGGGCGATGGCGGCGAGGTCGGACAGACCCAGCAGCGGGTTGGTCGGGCTCTCCACAATCACCATGCGCGTGTCGTCCTGCAACGACGCTTCGAACGCCGACAGATCCGCCAGATCGACGAAGCTGAAACGATGCCCGGCACTGCGCTGGCGCACCTTGTCGAACAGACGGAACGTGCCGCCGTACAGGTCATTGCCGGACACGATGTGCGAGCCGGCGTCGAGCAGTTCGAGCACGGTGGAAATCGTCGCCAGACCGGACGCGAAGGCGAACGCCTGTGTGCCGCCCTCCAGATCCGCCACGCAACGCTCCAGGGCAAAACGCGTCGGGTTGTGCGAGCGGCCATAGTCGAAACCTTTGTGCACGCCAGGGCTGTCTTGCAGGTACGTGGAGTTGGCGTAGATCGGCGGCATCAGCGCGCCGGTGGTCGGGTCCGGCGTTTGCCCGGCGTGGATCACGCGGGTGGCGAAGCCCTGTTGACGGGCGTTCTTGTCGTGCTGGCTCATGCCAGGGATCTCCGTAATTGATTGAGCATGTCGACGCGGGTGATCAGGCCGTGGAAGCCTGAAGCGTCGGCGATGATGGCCACCAGGCCGCTGCTGAGCACGGCTTCCAGTTCAGCCAGCGTGGCGCCGGGGGCGAGGGTTTGCAACTTGTCCGTCATCGCTTTGGCAACGGGTTTGCTGAAGAGCGAGGCGTCTTCGTGTACCCGCACCAGAATGTCCGACTCGTCGATCACGCCGACCAGTTGCTTGCCATCCACCAGCACTGGCAGTTGTGAAACGTCTGCCAGGCGCATGCGCTGGAAGGCGGTCATCAGCGTATCGTCCGGGCCGACGCTGACGACTTTGCCGTCTTCGAAACGTCGGGCAATCAGGTCGCGCAGGTCGCCGTAGCGTTTGCGCTGCAACAGGCCCTGATCGGTCATCCACTGGTCGTTGTAGACCTTCGACAGATAGCGGGTGCCAGTGTCGCAGACAAAGCTGACCACGCGTTTCGGCTCGGTCTGTTCGCGGCAGTAACGCAGCGCGGCGGCGAGCAGGGTACCGGTGGACGAGCCACCGAGAATGCCTTCGGCTTTCAGCAGCTGGCGCGCGTGATCGAAGCTTTCTTCGTCGCTGATCGAGTAGGCGCTGCGCACGCTCGACAGGTCGGTGATCGACGGAATGAAGTCCTCACCGATGCCTTCCACCGCCCAGGATCCGGCGGTGCCCAAGTACTTGCTGCGGCTGTATTCAGCCATCACCGAACCGACCGGGTCGGCCAGGACCATTTCAAGGTCCGGTTGAACGCGTTTGAAGAAGCGGGTCAGGCCGGTCAGGGTGCCGGCCGAGCCGACGCCGACCACGATCGCGTCGAGGTCATGCTCGGTCTGGGCCCAGATTTCCGGCCCGGTGCTGCATTCATGGGCCAGCGGGTTGGCAGGGTTGTTGAACTGGTCGGCGAAGAACGCGCCGGGAATGTCCTTGGCCAGACGCGCGGCGACATCCTGGTAATACTCGGGATGACCCTTGCCGACATCGGAGCGGGTGATGTGCACTTCGGCGCCCATGGCCTTGAGGTGCAGGACTTTTTCGGTGGACATTTTGTCCGGCACCACCAGCACGACGCGGTAGCCCTTGGCGCGGCCGACCAGGGCCAGGCCCAGACCGGTGTTGCCGGCGGTGGCCTCGACGATCGTACCGCCCGGTTGCAGACGACCGTCGCGCTCAGCGGCGTCGATCATGGCCAGACCGATGCGGTCCTTGATCGAACCGCCGGGGTTCTGTGATTCGAGTTTGAGAAACAGGGTGCAGGGACCGGTATCGAAGCGGGTGACTTGTACCAGCGGCGTATTGCCGATCAGCCCAAGTACGGCAGGGCGTGAATCCTTTGACATCTCTTCACCTCTTTGTGGTGTTGATCGCGTTCCATTCGCGGGGAAAAAGCTCGCGTGCAACATAGGCTCAGACCTGAGCTGTCGCAACCTTTAAACGGCCGGAAATACAGCCATTTCGATCTAACGATAGAACGAAATCGGAGAGGGGAAGGAAGTGATTTGCAGGGGTTTATACGCAGGCGTCATCGAGTATTGAAAGGGCGTCTTCGGCGTCACGAAGCGCTTGATCCGGCAGTGAAAATCCTGCAGCGAAAACCGCTCAGTGGTTGCTCATCAGACCGTGCAGCACACCCAGCCTCAGACCGGGTTCGGACGGCACCATTTGCGAGATGCCGAACACTTTGAATGCTGCCAGCATGACCACCAGGCCGCCGGGCAGGATGCTCTGGCGGTGGGGTTGCAGGCCGGCCAGTTTCAGCTGTTGAACATTGCTGACTTCCAGCAAGCGCAACGACAACCGCAACAGGCCGCCGTAGGTGATGCCGCTCTCGCCATGATCGTTCAGGCGATTGGCCTTGAGCACTTTGGCGAGCATCCGCGCGGTACCCGAAGAGCCAATTGTCTGCTGCCAGCCCTGGGCACGATAACGGCGGGCGACTTTTTCGAATTGCAGAATGGCTACCCGTTCGGCTTCTTGCAGCGCACCGGGGGAAATCTCGCCGTTGCGAAAGTAGCGCGTGCTCAAGGTACCGCTGCCGAGGGCGATGCTTTCGGTCAGCAGCGGTTGCGAGCCCTGGCCGAGAATCAGCTCGGTGGAACCGCCGCCAATGTCGACCACCAGACGCATGCCATCGGCGACCGGCAGGGTGTGGGCCACACCGGCGTAGACCAGGCGCGCCTCTTCATGGCCGGAAATCACATCGATGCGAAACCCCAGATGCCGTTCCGCGCTGGCCAGAAACAGCTGTGCATTGTCCGCCTCGCGCACCGCGCTGGTGGCCACCGCACGCACGCGACCGGGCTCGAAACCGCGCAGCTTCTTGCCGAACCGCGCCAGCGCCTGCCAGCCACGATCCAGCGCCATTTCATCCAGTGCCCGGCCGTCGAAACCTTCGGCCAGCCGCACCGGCTCGCGCAAGGTTTTGACCTCCTGAATCATGAAGCCCTTTCTGCTGCGCACCGACTGGCCGATCATCATGCGAAAGGCATTGGAACCGAGGTCGATGGCGGCAAACAGCGAGGTGTCTTCTTTCATGGGGATCCTTGCAAATCATCCGTCGGGAGGCGCGGACGGTTTGCGAGGATTCTGCCGTGGGTTCGATGACAACCTGATGACGCGGGCGGGGCGGTTCAATGAATTCATCGCTGTCATGACACTGTCATTATCGGCTGCCCATACTTGGCCCCAATACATCGCGTGCTTTTCATGATTCGGCTGCCTTCCGGGCAGCTTTTTTTTGCCCGGGATTTACTGGGCGCGCAAAATTTGCAATCCCGGACGATGCACGATTAATATACGATACATATACACTTCGTATCGGATATTGCCATGGGCATCGTAAAGATTTCAGAGGACATGCACGAGAATCTGCGCATCTCCAGCAACGCACTCAGCCGCTCGATCAACGCGCAGGCCGAACACTGGATGCGCATCGGCATGCTCGCCGAGCTGTATCCCGACCTTGATCACCACGCCATTTGCCGGTTGCTGATTCGCGCCGAGCAGTCGGGCGGTCTGGATCTGCAGCAAGTCTGCGCACTGGCGGATGCCGCGCAGAACGCCTCGGTCAAAGAGGCGATTAAGGCATGAGAAACCCGATCAAGATCAACACCCAGGCCGAAGTCGCCCAGTCCCGCGAGGCCGGCAGGCTGGCCGCCGAGGTGCTGGCGATGCTGGTGCCGCACGTCAAGGCTGGCGTCACCACCGATCAGCTCGATCAGTTGTGCAACGACTACATCGTCAATGTGCAGAAGGCGATTCCGGCCAACGTCGGTTACCACGGCTTCCCGAAAACCGTTTGTGCGTCGGTCAATGAAGTGGTCTGCCACGGCATTCCTTCGAAGCGCGTGCTGAAGGACGGCGACATCGTCAACCTCGACATCGCGGTGATCAAGGACGGCTGGTTCGGCGACACCAGCCGCATGTACGTGGTCGGCGAACCGACGCCCGAGGCGTGGCATCTGATCAAGACCACTTACGACGCGATGTGCGCCGGTATCCGCGTCGTTCGGCCGGGCGCCACGTTGGGTGACATCGGGCATGCGATCCAGACGTTGGCGGAGAAGGAAGGGTTCAGCGTGGTGCGTGAGTACTGCGGGCACGGGATCGGCAAGGTTTATCACGATGAGCCGCAAGTGCTGCATTACGGTTATCCGGAGCAGGGCTTGAAACTGAAGGCGGGGATGATTTTTACCATCGAACCGATGCTAAATGCCGGCAAGCGGCATGTGAAGAGTCTGGCGGATGGCTGGACGGTTGTGACCAAGGATCAATCGTTGTCGGCGCAGTGGGAGCACATGATTGCGGTGACTGAGGACGGGTTTGAGGTGTTGACGGCCTGGCCGGATGAGATTGAGGGCTTTAAGGCCATCGTCTGAAAAAATGGCCACCGCAACCCGACGTTGCGGTGGCCAGAAGTGGCACGCAAATCTCTGTTGAATCAGTGCGCGCCGGCAGCTTTATTCAGATCGCTCTCAGCCCACTCGGTATAGACGCATGCATCCGCCGTCGCCCAACGCACCCGAACCGGATCCCCAGCCTTCAACGGCATCCCCGCCGCCGACAATGCTTTCACGGTCATGGACGTGCCACCCGACGTGACCACACTGCACGTCTGACTCTCCCCCAGAAACAACACCTCAACCACCTTCGCCGAAACCTCATTCCAGCCCGCTGCCAACGGCTCACTCGCCGCCTGCTGCACACTCAACGCCAACGCCTTCTCTGGACGCACCATCAACAAAACATCCTGCCCGGTCTGCAATCCAGCGGTGAGACGGATCGACAGCGACTCCCCCTCAAAACTCGCCGCCGCATTACCCTGCGCCTTGAGCTTGAGAAAGTTCGAGTTACCGAGAAACGACGCCACAAACGCATTCGGCGGATTCTGATAAAGGTCATACCCGCTGCCGAGCCCGACAATCTTGCCGTGACTGAAAATCGCGATGCGCTGGGACAGGCGCATGGCTTCTTCCTGGTCGTGGGTCACGTAGACGATGGTGATGCCGAGGCGGCGGTGCAGCTGGCGTAATTCATCTTGCAAGTCTTCACGCAGTTTCTTGTCCAGCGCACCGAGCGGTTCGTCCATCAGCAGAATGCGCGGCTCGTAAACCAGCGCCCGGGCGATGGCGACTCGTTGCTGCTGGCCGCCGGACAGTTGCGAAGGGCGGCGATGGGCGAATTGTTCCAGCTGCACCAGTTTCAGCATCGCATCGACGCGTTTGTCACGTTCAGCCGCAGCGAGTTTGCGGATCGCCAACGGGAACGCGATGTTGTCGCGCACCGACAGATGCGGGAACAGCGAATAACGCTGGAACACCATGCCGATATCGCGCTTGTGCGGCGGCACATTGACCAGCGACTGACCGTTGACCAGGATCTCGCCGCTGCTCGGGGTTTCGAAGCCGGCGAGCATCGATAGCGTGGTGCTTTTGCCCGAGCCGCTGGAGCCGAGGAAGGTGAGGAATTCGCCGTCCTTGATGTCCAGCGAGATGTTGTCCACGGCGGCGAAATCGCCGTAGTGCTTGTTCAGGTTGCGCAGGCTGACCAGGGGTTTGTCGTTCTGCTGGGATGCGTCTTTGATCACGGCACTCATGTCGTACTCCTGGGCGCTCAGGCGCTGATTTCGTTGCGCCGGCGCAGGGCGGCGGCGATCACCATGACCAATACCGACAGGCCGATCAGCAGCGTCGAAGCGACGGCGATCACGGGCGTCAAGTCCTGGCGCAGGGTGGTCCACATTTTCACGGGAAGGGTTTGCAGGGTCGGGCTGGCCATCATCACGCTGAGCACCACTTCGTCCCACGAAACCAGAAAGGCGAAGAGGGCGCCGGCCACCATCCCCGGACGGATCGCCGGAAAGGTCACCTTGAACACCGCTTGCAGGCGTGACGCCCCGCAGATCACCGCTGCGTCTTCAATCGACTGATCGAACAGCTTCAGCGAGTTGATGATCGAGATGATGGTGAACGGCAGCGCGACGATCACATGGCTGACGACGAAGGCGAACATCGTCCCGGTGTAACCGAGCTTGAGGAACAGCGCGTACACCGCCACGGCGATGATCACCAGTGGCACGATCATTGGCAGGGTGAACAGACCGTATAGCATTTCCCGGCCGGGAAAGCGTCCGCGCACCAGCGCGAAGGCCGTCGGCAAACCGAGGGCGACGGCGCAGATCGTGGTCAGCACCGCGACCTTGAGGCTGGCCAGCGCTGCGCTCATCCAGTCGGCATTGGAGAAGAACTGCACGTACCATTTCAGCGTCCAGCCCGGTGGCGGGAACACCAGCCACTGGGACGAACCGAACGACAGCAGGACGATGAACACGATCGGCAACAGCAGGAACAGACCGATCAGCCCGGTGGTGAAATACAGGCCGAAGCGCATCCGGCGACTCATGGCATTGGGCGTCAGGAGCATGTCGGCTTACCTCGCGTTACTGGCGCCAACCGGGGATTCCGGTTGCAGCTTCAGGTAGACGTAGAACAGCACCAAAGTGATAACGATCAGCAACGCGGCGCCGGCGCTGGCCAGGCCCCAGTTGAGGAACGACTGCACCTGCTGAATGATGAATTCCGGCAGCATCATGTTTTGCGCTCCGCCCAGCAGCGCCGGGGTGACGTAGTAACCGAGCGACATCACGAACACCATCAACCCGCCGGACGCCAGACCCGGCCGGCACAGAGGCAGGAACACCCGGAAGAAGTTGGTCCACGGGCTCGCGCCACAGATCGAGCCGGCCTGCAGGATCATCGGGTCGATGGCCTGCATGGTCGCCTGCAACGGCAGCACGATGAACGGGATCATGATGTAACTCATGCCGATCACCACGCCGGTCAGGTTGTGCACCATTTCCAGCGGCTGATCGATGATGCCCATGGCCATCAGGGCTTTATTGATGACGCCCGAAGCCTGCAACAGCACCAGCCAGGAATAGGTGCGGGCGAGGAGGCTGGTCCACATCGACAACAGCACGATGTTGAGGATCCAGCGACCCCAACCCCGTGGCACCAGGGTGATCGCCCAAGCCAGCGGGAAGCCCAGCAGCAGGCTGAACACGGTCACCAGTCCCGCCACCGAAAAGGTGTTGAACAGCACCCGCGCATACGCCGAGTTGGCGAACAGTTGCTCATAGTTGCCAAGGCCCGGCACCGGCTCCAGCACGCCGCGCAGCAACAAGCCAATCAGCGGTGCGAGAAAGAACAGACCGAGGAACAGCAGCGCCGGCGCGAGATTGCCGGCGCCGCGCCAGCGTTGCTTGAGGGACGGGGCTTGCGCCATGGCACTCGCCTTTTTGCCTTCAGCCAGGCCGGCAGCGCTCGGGGCGCTCCCGGTGGCAGTGGAGGGACGGGACGCGGTGGCCGCCATTTTCATTTGACCAGCCATTCGTTCCACCGTGTCGCGATGGCCGGACCGTTCTTGGCCCAATACGCGAAATCAAGAGTGATCTGATCCTTAGCGTAGGCAGTCGGCAGGTTCGGGGCCAGCGTCGAGTCCAGACGCGCCACGCTGTCGACGTTGACCGGGGCGTAGGCGGTCAGGTTGGAGAAGTCGGCCTGGCCTTTGGCACTGCTGGCGCTGGCCAGGAACTTCATCGCCGCGTCCTTGTTTTTCGCGCCCTTTGGTACGACCAGAATGTCGGCCATGACCAGGTTCTGTTTCCAGCTCACGCCAACCGGTGCGCCGTCTTCCTGCAGGGCGTGGATCCGGCCGTTCCAGAACTGGCCCATGCTCGCTTCACCGGAGGCCAGCAGTTGCTGCGACTGCGCACCGCCGCCCCACCAGACGATGTCTTTCTTGATGGTGTCGAGTTTCTTGAAGGCGCGATCCAGATCCAGCGGGTAAAGCTTGTCGGCTGGCACGCCGTCGGCGAGCAGCGCCAGTTCGAGCACGCCGGGGCTCGGCCATTTATAGAGGGCGCGTTTGCCGGGGAAGGTCTTGGTGTCGAACAGCGCGCTCCAGTCCTGCGGCTTGCTGGCACCAAGTTTGCCCTCGTTGTAGCCGAGGACGAAGGAGAAGAAGAACGAGCCGACGCCGTAGTCGCTGACGAAACGCGGGTCGATCTTGTCGCGCTGGATCTGTTTGAAATCGAGGGGTTCGAGCAGGCCTTCGGAGGCGGCGCGCAGGGCGAAGTCGGCTTCGACGTCGACCACGTCCCATTGCACGTTGCCGCTTTCGACCATGGCCTTGAGTTTGCCGTAGTCGGTCGGGCCGTCCTGCACGACGGTGATGCCGCTGGCCTTGCTGAACGGATCGGCCCAGGCCTGTTTCTGCGCATCCTGGGTGCTACCGCCCCAGCTGACAAAGTTCACACTCTCGGCGGCCATCGCGGCCTGACCGGTCACGCTCAGCAGTCCCGCAAGAAAGATCGCGGTTGCAGCTTTGTTCAACACCATTTTTACGCCCTCATTGTTGTGTTTTTGAGCGGGCTTGCGTTGTTGCCCGCCTGTCGGGAGCAGTAGCTGGACGGTTTTTCAGGTCGTCCGGTCTATGGAATATCATATTATGGTATTCCAAACTTTGTGCAAGCACTTTGCCGTACCGGCTATCTGGCGAACGGGGTTATTCGGTAAAAGGAATGCTCTCGACCACTTCCAGATCGTAGCCGGTCAAACCGGCATATTTCAGCGGTGGGCCCAGGTGGCGTAGCTTGCCGACGCCCAGGTTTTGCAGAATCTGCGCCCCAGTCCCGACCTCTGAATAGATCCGCGATTGCGAGCGACTGAACTGCCGTGGTGGTTGTGTCAGTTGCGGAATGCGCTCCAGCAACGCCTGCGACGACTCATGATTGGCCAGCACCACGACCACGCCATGCCCTTCGGCGGCGACACGTTGCAGCGCTGCCCACAACGTCCAGTTCGTCGGCCCGCTGTACTCGGCGCCAACCAGATCCCGCAGCGGATCGATCACGTGCACGCGGACCAGCGTCGGTTCCTCACGGCGCAATTCGCCCATGACCATCGCCATGTGCACGCCACCCTCGATGCGATCTTCAAAGGTGATCAGGCGGAACGTGCCATGCACCGTCGGCAACTCCCGTTCGCCGATGCGCTCGATGGTGTGTTCAGTGCTCAGGCGATAGTGGATCAGGTCGGCAATGGTGCCGATCTTGATCCCGTGCTTGCGGGCAAAGATTTCCAGATCCGGGCGGCGGGCCATGGTGCCGTCGTCGTTCATCACTTCGACGATCACCGAGGCGGGCGTGAAACCCGCCAGCCGCGCCAGATCACAACCGGCTTCGGTGTGGCCGGCGCGGGTCAGCACGCCACCTTCCTTGGCGCGCAGCGGAAAGATATGGCCGGGCTGCACCAGGTCTTCAGCGCGTGCGTTCGGCGCCACCGCAGCGGCCACCGTACAAGCGCGGTCAGCGGCGGAAATCCCGGTAGTCACGCCGACCGCCGCTTCGATAGAAACCGTGAACGCGGTGCTGAATACACTGCCATTGCTCGGCACCATCTGCTCCAGCCCCAGACGCTGGCAATGATCGTCAGTCAACGTCAGACAAATCAGCCCCCGAGCCTCACGGGCCATGAAACTGATCGCCTCGGGCGTGCAACGATCAGCTGCCAGCAGCAGGTCGCCTTCGTTTTCCCGGTCTTCGTCATCGACCAGCAACACCATTTTGCCGAGGCGATAATCTTCGATGATTTCTTCGATGCTGTTGAAGGCCATGCTGAACTCTCGATAGGATTGAAATTCGTGGTATACCATAATACAAATTCAACCAAGAGGTCACTATGAAGGCGTACTGGATTGCACACGTGGACATCACCGATCCCGATCACTACAGCCAATACACCGAGCGCGCGCCAAAGGCGTTCGCCGAGTTCGGCGCGAAGTTTTTAGCCAGAGGCGGGCGCAGCGAAGCGATGGAAGGTCGGGCGACGCCGCAGCGCAGCGTGGTGATTGAATTCGACAGCTACGAGCAGGCAGTGGCGTGCTACCACTCGGCGGCGTATCAGGAAGCGAAGAGCTACCGGGAGGAGTGGGCGCGGGCGGAGATCATCATTGTGGAAGGCATCGCCTACCTCTGATCGTTCCCACGCTCTGCGTGGGAATGCAGCCCGGGACGCTCCGCGTCCCTTCCAGAGCCGAACGCGGAGCGTCCGAAGAGGCATTCCCACGCGGAGCGTAGGAACGATCAGGAACAGAAGGACAGGTAATATTTCAGCGCATGAAATGAATCTTGCCGCTGTCGTCATTGCCCATGTACATGCCATATACCCCGGCCTGGCGTTCCTCGATGTAGCGTTCGAGGATCTGCCGGATCGCCGGGTAGTAGATCTGCTCCCACGGGATGTCTTCGGGGGCGAAGAACTTGCAGGCGAGGGTTTCCGGGCCGTACTGGCCGGTGATTTCCAGCGCGAGGGCGCGGAAGATGATGTAGACCTCGCTGATCTTCGGCACGCTGAAGATCGAGTACGGCGAGACGATTTCCGCGCGTACGCCGCTTTCTTCCCAGACTTCGCGCAGGGCGGCCTGTTCGGTGGTTTCGCCGCTTTCCATGAAACCGGCGGGCAGGGTCCAGGTGCCGGGGCGCGGGGGAATCGCCCGTTGGCACAAGAGGTATTTGCCGTCCTGCTCGATGATGCAGCCGGCGATGATTTTCGGGTTTACATAGTGGATGTAGCCGCAGCCGCGGCACATCAGGCGCTCGTGCGTATCGCCCGGCGGCACCTGCTGACCGAGGTCGGCGCCACCGCATTTCGGGCAAAAGCTCGGGCTGAACATGTCAGTGACCTATGCGCGGTTCTTTCAGCGCGATGGGCAGGGTGATCGGCGGTGTGGCGCCGGTCTCTTCCTGTTTGCGCTTCAGATAATCGAGGGCCACGGCAGCCGCAGCGCGCACGTGATCGACGCACGCCTGATGCGCCGCCAGCGGATCGCCGCTCTTGATCGCCTCGACCATTTTTTCCATCTCGTGATTACTGGCGCCGCGACGGTTTTCCTGGGACACCGACGTCGCGCGCAGGTAGCTGATGCGCGCCTGCAACTGACGCAACTGAGTGGCCGCGACATGGTTGCCGGAGCCTTCCAGCAGCACGTCGTAGAAACCCTGCACCGAATCGATCACCTGTTGTAGTTCGCCGTCCTTGAGCGCCTTGCGGTTCTCGTCGAGGGCTTTTTCCAGGGCCTTGATGTCCTTGGCCTTGGCGCGCAGGGTGAACAGCTGGACGATCAGGCCTTCGAGCACGCAGCGCAGCTCATAGATGTCGACCGCATCGGCGAGAGTGATGATCGCCACGCGCGGGCCCTTGGCGTCGGCGAATTCCACCAGGCCTTCGGATTCCAGGTGACGCAAGGCTTCACGCACCGACGTACGGCTCACGCCCAGGCGATCGCACAGATCGCGCTCCACCAGGCGATCGCCCGGCAGCAGCTGGAAGTTCATGATGGCGCTTCGCAGTTTATCCAGCACGATTTCGCGCAGGGTGACGGGGTTGCGATTGACCTTGAAGCTGTCGTCGAGTGGCAGGCGTTTCATGGGGTCCGCTCTTTAAGGTGGCTGTCCATGCCAGACGGGCATCAAAACAGCCGAGGGGTTAACTGGAGGCCTCGGCGTCGGCTTCGGCGAAGGCTTCACGGGCGAGCCGGAAACTGTCCACGGCTGCCGGGACGCCGCAATAAATACCGACCTGAAGCAGAATTTCGCGTATTTGCTCACGACTCAGGCCGTTACGCAAGGCGCCGCGCACATGCAGTTTCAGTTCGTGCGGGCGGTTGAGCGCCGAGATCATCGCCAGGTTGATCATGCTGCGCTCCTTGAGCGACAGGCCTTCGCGTCCCCAGACATGGCCCCAGCAGTATTCGGTGACCATTTCCTGCAGCGGGCGGGTGAAGTCGTCGGCGTTCTCGATCGAGCGCTGCACATAGGCTTCGCCCAGCACCTGGGTGCGGATCTTCAGGCCTTGCTCATACTTTTCGTTGCTCATGTGTTCCTCCGCTCACCCCAGTGTCGGCAACGCGCCGAGCTTGCCCTTGTGATAGATCATCGGCGTCACCGGTTGCGCCGGCAGGATCAGGTTCTTCACCGCGCCGACGATGATCGCGTGGTCGCCACCGTCGTATTCACGCCACAACTCACACTCGATGATCGCCGTGGCTTTAGCGAGGATCGGGTTACCGAGCTCGCTCAAATGCCAGTCGATGCCGTTGGCCTTGTCCTTGCCTTTGCCGGCAAAGGCGTAGGCCTCGGCGGTCTGGTCGGCGGACAGCAAATGGATCGCGAAACGCTTGCTGTCGCGCAGCACCGGGTAGGTGTCGGAAGCGTAGTTGGGGCAGAACAGCACCAGCGCCGGATCAATCGACAGCGCACTGAAGGCGCTCGCGGTGATGCCGACGATGCCGCCGTCCGGGTCGAGGGTGGTGACCACCGTGACCCCGGACGGAAACGAGCTCATGACGTCTTTGTAAATGCCGGGTTCGATCATGTCGCAGGACTCCTAACGCATCACAAACGGATCAGGCATCGGCGCCTGGGAGAGGTTGATCCACACCGTTTTCAGTTCGGTGTAGGCCAGCACCGAATCGATGCCGCTTTCGCGTCCATAGCCACTGTTCTTGAAGCCACCGATCGGTGCCATTGCCGACACCGCGCGGTAGGTGTTGACCCAGATGATCCCCGAGCGCACGTCCCGGGCCAGGCGATGGGCGCGGCCCAGGTCGCGGGTCCAGATGCCGGCGGCGAGGCCGAACTGCGAGTCGTTGGCGATCGCCAGCGCTTCGGCTTCGTCTTTGAAGCGGATCACCGAGGCCACCGGCCCGAACACTTCTTCCTGCATGATCTTCATCGAATTGCGATCGCACTCGAACAGCGTCGGCTCATAGAACCAGCCGTCACCGACGCCACTCGGACGCTTGCCACCGAGACGCAGGCGCGCGCCTTCGGCGATGGCATCCGCTACCAGACCTTCAACCACCGCCAGTTGCTGCGCGGTGGCCATCGGGCCCATTTCGCTGCTGTCGTCCTGCGGGTTGCCGATGCGGATGCGCTGGGCGCGCTCCACCAACCGGCTGACGAATTCGTCGTAGATTTCATCCTGCACCAGCAGTCGCGAACCGGATACGCAGCTCTGCCCGGACGCCGCGTAGATCCCGGCGATGGCGCCATTGATCGCGCTGTCGAGATCGGCGTCGGCGAAGATGATGTTCGGTGATTTGCCACCCAGTTCCAGCGACAACTTGGCGAAGTTCTCGGCGCTGCTGCGCACCACATGCCGGGCCGTGGCCGCGCCGCCGGTGAAAGCGATCTTGCGGATCAGCGGATGGCGGGTGAGGGCGGCGCCAGTGCTCGGGCCGTAACCGGTGACCACGTTGACCACGCCCGGTGGAATCCCGGCCTCGAGAGCCAGGCGTGCCAGCTCCAGAATGGTCGCCGATGCATGCTCGGACGGCTTGATCACGATGGTGTTGCCCGCTGCCAATGCCGGCGCCAGTTTGATCGCGGTCAGATACAGCGGGCTGTTCCACGGAATGATCGCGGCGACCACGCCCATGGCTTCGTGCACGGTGTAGGCGAACAGATCGGGTTTATCCAGCGGCAGAGTGCCGCCTTCGAGCTTGTCGGCGAGGCCGGCGGTGTAGTGGAAGAACTCCGGCAGATAGCCGACCTGACCCCGGGTTTCACGGATCAGCTTGCCATTGTCGCGGCTTTCCAGCTGCGCCAGTTGTTCCTTGTTTTCAGCGATCAGGTCACCAAGACGACGCAGCAGTTTGCCGCGCGCAGTGGCGGTCAAGCCACGCCATGCCGGGCTGTCGAAAGCGGTCTGTGCCGCTTGTACGGCGCGTTCGACGTCGGCCTCATCCGCGTCGGGCAATTCGGCCCAGGGTTCGGCCAGCGCCGGGTTGAGGCTTTCGAAAGTCTTGCCGGAGAGGGCGTCGACCCACTCTCCGCCGATGCACATCTGGAAGCGTGCGAGCGTCATGCAACGATCCCCTTTATATGGTTTTGTCGGGCGTGTGCGGTGTCGAGAAATTCCAGCAGCGTCTGGTTCACCAGCCGTGGCGACTCTACCGGCATCATATGCCGTTGCTCGGGCAGCACGGCAACCTTCGCGCCGGGAATGCGCGCGGCCAGTTGCTCGGCCATTTCCGGGGTCGATCCAGGGTCCAGTTCGCCGGTGGCGATCAGCGTCGGCGCCTGGATGCTGCCCAGGTCGTCGGCGCGGTACATGTCCTGGGTGGCGAACAGTTCGTAGGTGGTCAGGTAGCCCTGCGGATCATTGCCGGCCAGGGTCTGGCGGATCGCGGCGATCTGCGCCGGGTTGGCCGCCTGATATTCACGGCTGAACCAACGCGACAGGGCCGCTTCGGCATTCGCATCAGGCCCGTGTTCGGCAGCCTGCGCCGTGCGGGCGATGACGCCAGCGCGCTGCTCTTCGCTGCGGTTGAACACGCTGTTGAGCACCACCAGGCTTTTCAGGCGCTCCGGGTAATGCAGGGCAAACGCCCGCGCCACCAGACCGCCCATGGAAAAGCCGATCACCGACGCCTCGGGCAATTGCAGGTGGTCGAGCAGCTCCAGCAACTGATCGGCATAACCGAGCAGGGCGGTGCCGCTGGCCGGTCGCGGGCTGGCGCCATGGCCGAGCATGTCGTAGGCGATCACCCGGTATTGCGTGGCCAGGCCAACAATCTGGCCGCCCCACATTTCTTTGTTCAAGCCCACACCGTGGATCAACACCACGGGTTGGCCTTGGCCGGTCGCCAGATAACTGGTGCCGGCCGGGGTGAGTTCAGCGGTGAGCCGAATCATGGAGCGCTCCTGCAATGCCTTTTTTATTGTGATTACTGGGCTTTTTCGGCGGCCAGTTCTTCCAGATCGATGTAGCGGTTGCCGATGCGCGGGTGCAGGCGACCACCGTCGGCGCAACCGAGCACCACGACGATTTCGTCGGCGCGCGGGGCGTCTTCGATCTGCATTTCCAGGGTGATGTAGTGCGAGCGCAGGCCTTCGTCGTCCTTGTGCATCATCGGAATCTGAATCGAAGTGCCCGGACCGCCGCGCTTGTTGGTGAAGCTCAGGTAGCTCTTGGCCTTGACCGCCTCACGGTAGTGATTGCCGAAGCGCAGGGTGTGGATCACCGCCGACGCATGCTCGATTTCGCCGTCGGCGCCGACCACCGCGGCTTTGCCGTAGGCCTCGATCTTCTCGGCACCGCCGATGATGCCCACCAGACGCTCGACCATCATTGCGCCGAGGTCCGAGCAATTGGCGCGGATCTGCGGCTTGAGGTCTTCGACAAAGCCGTTGCCGACCCACGGGTTCTTCATCACGACGGCCAGGCCGACCATGGTCACCGGTGTGTCGGACGCCTTGCCGCCTTCGATGAAGGTTTCTTCGACATAGCTGACGATCTTGCGAATTTCGAAACTCATGAGCTGCTCCGTAGGGGATAAAGAGTGTCTGTGCGTCTGATGGTATACCATAATACCGATCGTGCAAGTCCCCCTCGCAAGAATCCCTGCCATCAGTCGGACGAATGCCCGCGCATTCAGCTGCCGCTGTAGTCCCTTTCGGTTAACAAAAGATAACGTTGCGCCGATTGTCAGACGTTTCGAATGCCCGATAGGATGAGCCAGCTTCCGAAGGGGCTCTGGATGGCGGGTTTCAGGACTATGCTTGTGACCAGGCAGTCACCGTGAGCACCCTTGCGGCGCCCTTAAGGTCCATGACCAACAATAATAAACAGGGGAAGGTCTATGAGTCGTTGCCGCCCGCCGGCGTTACGCAACACCGCGTTGCTGGCCACAGCACTCTCTCTGCTGGGCTTTGCCACATTGTCGGCGCCGGTTCTCGCCGCCGAAGCGCCTGCCGACGTGGTCTATTCCACCGAATCGGCCAAGGCCTCGAAAAGCCTGATGCTCGATGTCGTTCACGCCGGAACCCGGCTGGTGGCGGTCGGGGATCGCGGGCACATTCTCTATTCCGACGACCAAGGCAAGACCTGGACCCAGGCCAAAGTGCCGAGCCGCCAGTTGCTGACTGCCGTGTATTTCGTCGATGACAAGCACGGCTGGGCGGTCGGCCACGACGCACAGATCCTCGCCAGCGAAGACGGCGGCCTGACCTGGACCAAACAGTTCGAAGACCTCAAGCGTGAATCGCCGCTGCTCGACGTCTGGTTCAAGGACGTCAACAATGGTCTGGCCGTAGGTGCCTACGGCGCGCTGCTGGAAACCACCGACGGCGGCAAACACTGGGAAGACGTCAGCGATCGCCTCGACAACGAAGACCAGTTCCACCTCAACGCCATCGCTTCGGTAAAGGACGCCGGCCTGTTCATCGTCGGTGAGTCGGGCAGCATGTTCCGCTCCGCCGACTGGGGCCAGACCTGGGAAAAACTCGAAGGCCCGTACGAAGGTTCGCTGTTC
The DNA here is from genome assembly GCF_058796615.1 of Pseudomonas sp. GW823-FHT04A03. NCBI lineage: Bacteria > Pseudomonadati > Pseudomonadota > Gammaproteobacteria > Pseudomonadales > Pseudomonadaceae > Pseudomonas > Pseudomonas sp. GW823-FHT04A03. Next base: position 1,090,790 of record NZ_JBXAIV010000001.1, on the reverse strand, counting down.
GGCGTGATCGGCACGGCGCAACCGCAAACCCTGCTGGCCTACGGTCTGCGCGGCAACCTTTACCGCTCCACCGATTTCGGCAGCACCTGGGAGCAGGTCGAACTGAAAGCTGCGCGCGGTTCGCTGGAGTTCGGCCTGTCCGGCGCCACACTGCTTGAAGACGGCTCCATCGTCATTGTCGGCAACGGCGGCTCGGTGGTCAGCAGCAGTGACAACGGCGAAACCTTCAGTGTGTTCAACCGTCCGGATCGCATCTCGCTGTCGTCGGTCACCGCCGCCGGCAACGGCAATCTGATCCTGAGCGGGCAGGGTGGCGTTCGCGTGACTACTGCGAACGGCGCCGAGCTGGGCAAATGAGCCGAATCAATAATAAGAAGGCGGGGCTATGACTTCCTTGAGCACTCATCATCAGGACAAGGCGACGTTTCTCGAGCGCCTGATCTTCAACAACCGCCCGGCAGTGATCGTGATCTGCCTGCTGGTCAGCATTTTCCTGTTCTGGCAGGCCACGCTGATCCGCCCGTCCACCAGTTTCGAAAAGATGATCCCGCTCAAGCATCCGTTCATTGAAAAGATGATGGAGCACCGCAACGACCTGGCGAACCTGGGCAACACCGTGCGCATTTCGGTGGAAGCGAAGGATGGCGACATCTTCTCCAAGGAGTACATGGAGACCCTGCGTCAGATCAACGACGAGGTGTTCTACATCTCCGGCGTCGACCGTTCCGGCCTCAAGTCGTTGTGGAGCCCGAGCGTGCGCTGGACCGAAGTGACCGAGGAAGGTTTTGCTGGCGGCGAAGTGATCCCACAGAGCTACAACGGCTCTCAGGACAGCCTCGACATGCTGCGCAACAACGTGCTCAAGTCCGGTCAGGTCGGGCGTCTGGTGGCCAACGACTTCAAGTCGAGCATCGTCGACATCCCGCTGCTGGAGTCCTACCCGGATCCGCAGGACCAGGGCAAGCTGCTGGCGCTGGACTATCGCCAGTTCTCCCATGAGCTCGAAGACAAGATCCGCAACAAGTTCGAAGCGCAGAACCCCAACGTCAAGATCCACATCGTCGGTTTCGCCAAGAAGGTCGGCGACCTGATCGACGGTCTGGTGATGGTGGTGATGTTCTTCGGCATCGCGTTCGTCATCACCCTGATCCTGCTGCTGTGGTTCACCAACTGCCTGCGCAGCACTGTGGCGGTGTTGAGCACCACGCTGGTGGCGGTGGTCTGGCAACTCGGGTTGATGCACTTCTTCGGGTTCGGACTCGATCCGTATTCGATGCTGGTGCCGTTCCTGATCTTCGCCATCGGGATTTCCCACGGCGTGCAGAAAATCAACGGGATCGCCCTGCAATCCGGTGAGGCGGACAACGCGCTGACGGCCGCACGACGGACTTTCCGTCAGCTGTTCCTGCCGGGGATGATCGCGATTCTGGCGGACGCCGTCGGCTTCATCACGCTGCTGATCATCGACATCGGCGTGATCCGCGAGCTGGCCATCGGCGCTTCCATCGGCGTGGCGGTGATCGTGTTCACCAACCTGATCCTGCTGCCGGTGGCGATTTCCTATGTCGGCATCAGCAAGCGCGCCATCGCCAAGAGCAAGAAGGACGCGCACCGCGAGCATCCGTTCTGGCGCTTGCTGTCGAATTTCGCCAACCCGAAAGTCGCCCCGATTTCCATTGCCCTGGCGCTGGTCGCCTTCGGTGGCGGTCTCTGGTACAGCCAGAACCTGAAGATCGGCGACCTCGACCAGGGCGCGCCGGAACTGCGTCCGGACTCGCGCTACAACAAGGACAACAACTTCATCATCAGCAACTACTCGACCAGCTCCGACGTGCTGGTGGTGATGGTCAAGACCAAGTCCGAAGGCTGCTCGCGCTATGAAGCCATGGCGCCGATCGACGAACTGATGTGGAAGATGCAGAACACCGAGGGCGTGCAGTCGGCGATCTCGCTGGTGACCGTGTCCAAGCAGATGATCAAGGGCATGAACGAGGGCAACCTGAAATGGGAAACCCTGTCGCGCAACCCGGACGTGCTGAACAACTCCATCGCCCGGGCCGATGGCCTCTACAACAACAGTTGCTCCTTGGCGCCGGTGCTGGTGTTCCTCAACGACCACAAGGCCGAAACCCTGGATCGCGCGGTGCATGCGGTGCAGGACTTCGCCAAGGAAAACAACAAGGAAGGCCTGGAATTCATCCTCGCCGCCGGTAACGCCGGGATCGAAGCGGCCACCAACGAGGTGATCAAGAAGTCCGAGCTGACCATCCTGATCCTGGTGTACATCTGCGTGGCGGTCATGTGCATGATCACCTTCCGCTCGTGGGCGGCGACCTTGTGCATCGTGCTGCCGCTGGTGCTGACCTCGGTGCTGGGCAACGCGCTGATGGCGTTCATGGGCATCGGCGTGAAGGTTGCGACCCTGCCGGTGGTGGCGCTGGGTGTCGGGATTGGCGTGGACTACGGCATCTACATCTACAGCCGCCTGGAAAGTTTCCTGCGTGCCGGCCTGCCGTTGCAGGAAGCCTATTACCAGACCCTGAAATCCACCGGTAAGGCGGTGCTGTTCACTGGTCTGTGCCTGGCCATCGGCGTGTGCACCTGGATCTTCTCGGCGATCAAGTTCCAGGCCGACATGGGCCTGATGCTGACCTTCATGCTGCTGTGGAACATGTTCGGTGCGCTGTGGCTGCTGCCGGCACTGGCGAAGTTCCTGATCAAGCCGGAGAAACTGGCGGGGCAGAAGGGGAATTCTCTGTTTGCTCACTGATCCGGTTGGCTGAAATGAAAAAGCCGCAACCTTAGGGTTGCGGCTTTTTTATGTCTGCGGTGTGGGCAGGCGCACTAAAGGCTTACGAAAGATCCGCCCCAAGCACAACACTCAAGGCACTGCGCGCATCATCCAGCTGCACCAACGTCGCATGCCGCGCGCCCAACGCATCCCGATTCTCGATCGCCGTCAAAATCGCCTTGTGCCGAGGCAACGCCAGTTCATGCAGATTCGGCCGCTGATTCGAATGCTTCAGCGCCTCGGCAATCGCCACCGACAGCATGTTGCACAGGTTCGCCAGCAAATCGTTATGGGTCGCGTCGGCAATCCGGCTGTGAAAATCCAGATCCGGTTGCAGCAAGGCTTCCGGGGTCGGCGCGGCTTCCATGCGCTGGTAAGCCTCGGCAATCGATGCGATGTCGGCATCGGTCGCATGCTGGGCGGCGAGGGCGGCGGCGGCCGGTTCGATGATGCTGCGCACACTGGTCAGGACGTTGAAGAATTCATTCTGCGGGCTGCTTTGCATCAGCCAGTGCAGCACGTCCGGGTCGAGCATGTGCCATTCGCGGCGTGGCTTGACCACGGTGCCGACGCGCGGTTTCGAATACACCAGGCCCTTGGCGACCAGCACCCGCGTGGCTTCGCGCAACACCGGCCGGCTGACCGCGTATTCCTCGCAGAGCAAGGCTTCGGCGGGCAGCTTGTCGCAGGGCAGAAAGCGTCCGGAAACAATCTGCATGCCCAGTTCCTGGACGATGCGCGAGTGCATGCTTTTACGGTCGGAAGGTTTGCGGTAATCCATGGGGAGTGGCGCGATCCTGAGCGATGGAGATGCCGCGCATCATAGCAGGCGTGGCTCATTCTTGAGGGGGATACACAAAGCAAATGTGGGAGCGAGCTTGCTCGCGATAGCGGAGTGTCAGCCAACCTGGATGTTGAATGATAAATCGCAATCGCGAGCAAGCTCGCTCCCACAGGGGCGGTGGTGTTAGTGAGAGTGGCGGGGGACTTCAGCCCCTCGGCAACCGACGAGGAAGTCGAAGTCACACCCCTGATCCGCCTGCAGCACATGGTCGATGTACAGCTGACGATACCCACCCACCAACAGCTGTTGCGGCGGTTGCAGATCCGCCATGCGCGCCGCCAGTTCAGCGTCCGGAATGTCCAGATGCAAACGCCCGCTGGCGCAGTCCAGCTCGATCCAGTCACCTTCCTTCACCGCCGCCAAAGGCCCGCCGGCCGCCGCTTCCGGGGCGACGTGCAACACAACGGTGCCGTAAGCGGTGCCGCTCATTCGCGCGTCGGAGATGCGCACCATGTCGGTCACGCCCTGTGCCAGCAGTTTGGCCGGCAGCCCCATGTTGCCGACTTCCGCCATGCCCGGATAACCCTTCGGCCCGCAGTTCTTCATCACCAGAATCGAGTTGGCATCGACGTCCAGTTCCGGGTCGTTGATCCGCGCCTTGTACATGTCGAAGTTCTCGAACACCACGGCGCGACCACGGTGCTGCATCAGTTCCGGCGTGGCGGCTGACGGCTTGAGCACCGCACCCAGTGGCGCCAGGTTACCGCGTAACACGCAGATGCCGCCGTCGGCGCGGATCGGGTTGTCGAGGGTGCGGATCACTTCGTCTTCGCCGTAGATCGGCGCGTCCTTGGTGTTCTCGCCGATGGATTTGCCGTTGACGGTCAACGCGTTCGGGTTGGGGATCAGATTGGCCTCGCCGAGACGGCGCAGCACGGCCGGCAAGCCGCCCGCGTAGTAGAACTCTTCCATCAGGAAACGCCCGGACGGTTGCAGGTCGACGATGGTCGGCATGCCACGGCCGATACGGGTCCAGTCGTCCAGATCCAGCTCGACGCCGATGCGCCCGGCGATGGCTTTGAGGTGGATCACCGCGTTGGTCGAACCACCAATCGCTGCGTTGACCCGGATCGCGTTTTCGAAGGCTTCCTTGGTCAGGATCTTCGACAGTTTCAGGTCTTCACGCACCATCTCGACCGCCCGCATGCCGGACATGTGCGCCAACACATAACGCCGCGCATCCACCGCCGGAATCGCCGCGTTGTGCGGCAGGGAAGTGCCGAGTGCTTCGGCCATGCAGGCCATGGTCGACGCGGTGCCCATGGTATTGCAGGTACCGGCCGAGCGGGACATGCCGCCCTCGGCCGCAAGGAAATCGTCAATCGTGATGGTGCCGGCCTTGACCTGCTCGCTGAGCTGCCAGACCACGGTGCCGGAGCCGATGTCCTTGCCCTTGTGTTTACCGTTGAGCATCGGCCCGCCGGTGACGACGATCGCCGGCACGTCGCAACTGGCCGCGCCCATCAGCAGGGCCGGGGTGGTCTTGTCGCAACCGGTCAGCAGTACCACGCCGTCAATCGGGTTGCCGCGAATCGCTTCCTCGACGTCCATGCTCGCCAGGTTGCGGGTGAGCATGGCGGTCGGGCGCAGGTTCGATTCGCCATTGGAGAACACCGGGAATTCCACCGGAAAACCACCAGCCTCGATCACCCCGCGTTTGACGTGCTCCGCGATCTGGCGGAAGTGCGCGTTGCACGGGGTCAGTTCCGACCAGGTGTTGCAAATGCCGATGATCGGCTTGCCATGGAACTGATGGTCGGCGATGCCCTGATTCTTCATCCAGCTGCGGTACATGAAGCCGTTCTTGTCGGCCGTGCCAAACCATTGGGCGGAGCGCAGGGTGGGTTTCTTATCAGACATGATCGATTCTCTTATTGTAAGACTATTGTTTGCGAGCTTCGGCTAAACATAAGCGCAAAATCGGCGGTTTGGAAGTGTTGTTGCGTAATTAGTATTACTATATAGTCGATTTCGACGGAGAGATGGCCCTGGCGATTTTTCGCGAGAGGCGTCCCCCGAGGTTCCATAAAAACAACAATCGGAGACCGATCTCATGAGCCAGGAACTGCGGCTTGTCCGGCGCATCACGCTGAAACTGATTCCCTTCCTGATCCTGCTGTACCTGATCGCCTATGTGGATCGCTCTGCCGTCGGCTTCGCCAAGCTGCACATGGGCGCCGACATCGGTATCGGTGATGCCGCCTACGGCCTCGGCGCCGGGCTGTTTTTCATCGGCTACTTTCTATTTGAAATCCCTAGCAATTTGATGCTCGAACGCTTTGGCGCACGGCGCTGGTTCGCGCGGATCATGATCACCTGGGGCGCGATCACCATCGGCATGGCCTTCGTCCAGGGCCCGCACAGTTTCTACGTGATGCGCTTTCTGCTTGGCGCGGCGGAGGCGGGGTTCTTTCCCGGCGTTCTGTACTACATCACCCAATGGTTCCCGGTGCGCCATCGCGGCAAGATCCTCGGGCTGTTCATCCTTTCTCAACCCATCGCGATGATGATCACCGGCCCCGTGTCCGGCGGTTTGCTGGGCATGGACGGCATCCTCGGTCTGCACGGCTGGCAGTGGCTGTTCATCGTCATCGGCACCCCGGCGATCCTGCTGACCTGGCCGGTATTGCGCTGGCTGCCGGACGGCCCGCAGCAAGTGAAATGGATGGACCAGGCCGAGAAGGACTGGCTGACCGGCGAGTTGAAAAAGGACCTGCAGGAATATGGCCAGACCCGTCACGGCAATCCGCTGCATGCGCTGAAAGACAAACGCGTGCTGCTGCTGGCGCTGTTTTATCTGCCGGTGACCCTGAGCATTTATGGCCTGGGCCTGTGGCTGCCGACCCTGATCAAACAGTTTGGCGGCAGCGATCTGGTGACCGGTTTCGTGTCGTCGGTGCCGTACATCTTCGGGATCATCGGCCTGCTGATCATTCCGCGCAGTTCCGACCGTTTGAATGATCGCTACGGCCATCTGGCGGTGCTGTATGTGCTGGGCGCCATCGGCCTGTTCCTCAGCGCCTGGCTGTCGTTGCCGGTGGCGCAACTGGCGGCGTTGTGTCTGGTGGCGTTCGCGCTGTTTTCCTGCACGGCGGTGTTCTGGACTTTGCCGGGGCGGTTCTTTGCCGGCGCCAGTGCGGCGGCAGGCATTGCGCTGATCAACTCGGTAGGCAACCTTGGCGGCTACATCGGCCCGTTCGTGATCGGCGCCTTGAAGGAATACACCGGCAACCTCGCTTCGGGCCTGTACTTCCTGTCCGGGGTGATGGTGTTCGGGCTGATTCTGACGGGCGTCGTCTATCGCTTGCTGGAGCGCAAGCATGTGCTGCCGGTCGAGCAATTTGCAGCGAGTGCACGCGGTGCGACACGCACCTGATTTCGATCCAGGATTTGTTTTAACAGGAGAACATCATGCATCTGGTTCAATTCGAATTGAGTAGCGGCGAGCGCCGTGTCGGGGTGGTCGAGGACGGTCTGGTGCGTGAAGTGCAGGACGCGCGTACGGTTCGCGATCTGGCCCTGGCCGCGATCGAGGCCGGCAGCACCCTCGCGCAGCAAGTGCAAACCCTCGGCCTGGGCATCAGCCACGATTACGCCGAATTGCTGGCCAAACTGCGGATCCTTCCGCCGCTGGACCACCCGGACCCGGCGCACCTGCTGGTCAGCGGCACCGGCCTCACGCACCTCGGCAGCGCCTCGGCCCGGGACAAGATGCATCAGCAGGCCGGCGACGAAGCGGCGTTGACCGACACCATGCGCATCTTCAAGTGGGGCGTGGAGGGCGGCAAACCGGCGGCGGGGCAGGCCGGCGTGCAACCAGAATGGTTCTACAAGGGCGACGGCAGCATTGTCGTGCGTCCCGGTCAGCCGTTCCCGCTGCCGCCGTTTGCTGAAGACGCCGGCGAGGAACCGGAAATGGCCGGCCTCTACATCATCGGCCACGACGGCAAGCCGTATCGCCTCGGTTTTGCGGTGGGCAACGAGTTCTCCGATCACGTCATGGAGCGCAAGAATTACCTGTACCTGGCCCACTCGAAGCTGCGCAGTTGCAGCTACGGCCCGGAGTTGCGCGTCGGTGAGCTGCCGCAACATCTGGCCGGCACCAGCCGCATCCTGCGCGACGGCGAAGTGCTGTGGCAGAACGAGTTCCTCAGCGGCGAGGCCAACATGTGCCACAGCCTGGCGAACCTCGAATACCACCACTTCAAGTACAGCCAGTTCCTGCGTCCGGGCGACGTGCATATTCACTTCTTCGGCACCGCGACCCTGTCGTTCGCCGATGGCATTCGCACTCAGCCGGGCGACGTGTTCGAGATCAGCCAGGCCGAATTCGGCGCACCGCTGGTCAACGGCATCGCCCCGGTCGCAGCGGCATTCGAACCGCACAGCATCGGCACCCTTTAAGGAGATCCCATGACTCAGATTCTCGGTCACAACTACATCGGCGGCCGTCGCAGCGCGGCGGGCGACGTCAAGCTGCAGAGCGTCGATGCCACCACGGGCGAGGCACTGCCTCACGATTTCATTCAGGCCACGGAAGCGGAAGTAGACGCCGCCGCCAAGGCCGCTGCGGCGGCGTATCCGGCGTATCGCAGCCTCAGTGCCGAACGCCGCGCGCAGTTTCTCGATGCGATTGCCGATGAACTGGATGCGCTGGGGGATGACTTTGTGGCCGTGGTCTGCCGCGAAACCGCATTGCCGGCGGGGCGGATTCAGGGTGAAAGAGGGCGCACCAGCGGCCAGATGCGCTTGTTCGCCAAAGTCCTGCGGCGCGGTGACTTCTACGGTGCGCGCATCGATCTGCCGTTGCCGGATCGCCAGCCGCTGCCACGTCCGGATCTGCGCCAGTACCGCATCGGCCTAGGGCCGGTGGCGGTGTTCGGTGCGAGCAACTTTCCGCTGGCATTCTCTACTGCCGGCGGCGATACCGCTTCGGCGCTGGCCGCCGGTTGCCCGGTGGTGTTCAAGGCCCACAGCGGTCACATGGCCACCGCTGAACTTGTTGCCGATGCGCTGATCCGCGCAGCAGAAAAAACCGCGATGCCGGCGGGCGTGTTCAACATGATCTACGGTGGTGGCGTCGGCGAATGGCTGGTCAAACATCCGGCCATTCAGGCCGTGGGCTTCACTGGTTCGCTGCGTGGCGGACGGTCGCTGTGCGACATGGCCGCCGCGCGCCCTCAGCCGATCCCGGTGTTCGCCGAGATGTCGAGCATCAATCCGGTGATCGTGTTGCCCCAAGCCCTGGCCGTACGTTCGGAAACGGTCGCCCGCGATCTGACCGCGTCGGTGGTGCAGGGCTGCGGACAGTTCTGTACCAACCCGGGTCTGGTGATCGGCATTCGCTCGCCACAATTCACGGCATTCGTTGAGCAAGTCGCGGCGCTGATCGGCGATCAACCGGCGCAAACCATGCTCAATGCCGGCACCCTCGGTAGCTACGGCAAGGGCCTGGAAAAATTATTGGCGCATACCGGCATCGAGCATCTGGCGGGTAACCCGCAGCAAGGCAATCAGGCGCAGCCGCAGTTGTTCAAGGCCGATGTCAGCCTGCTGATCGACGGCGATGAAGTCCTGCAGGAAGAAGTGTTCGGCCCGACCACGGTGATCGTCGAAGTGGCGGACAAGGCGCAGCTGAGCGCGGCGTTGCAGGGCTTGCATGGACAACTGACGGCGACAATCATCGGTGAGCAGGCGGATTTCGAGCGCTTCGCGGAGCTGACGCCTTTGCTGGAGCAGAAGGTCGGGCGGATCCTGCTCAATGGCTATCCGACCGGTGTCGAAGTGTGTGATTCGATGGTTCACGGCGGGCCGTATCCGGCGACGTCCGATGCCCGCGGCACTTCGGTGGGGACGCTGGCAATCGATCGTTTCCTGCGCCCGGTGTGTTTCCAGAACTACCCCGACAGCCTGCTGCCGGAACCGCTGAAAAACGCCAACCCGCTGCGCATTCAGCGGCTGGTCGACGGCAAGCCTTCGCGCGAAGCCCTCTAAACCACACCGAGATCCCTGTGGGAGCGAGCTTGCTCGCGAAGGCGGTCGTCCAGTCACTTGTTGATTGCCTGACACTCCGTATTCGCGAGCAAGCTCGCTCCCACAGGGGCTCAGCGCCTGCTTTGAGCTATCATTGGCCCTTTCCCCCTGAAAGACATGATTGCCATGACTGCCGTAACCGACACCCTTCTCAACGCCCTCGAACACTGCGGTATGGTCGAAATCGACGGCCTGCACGCTTTCGAATTCGCCCTCGACGAAGACGACAATCTGCACATCGAATGCATCGATGGCCGGGCCGCCAAGCATTGGGAGTTCACCCCGGCTCAGGTGGCAGCGGCGACGTTTGATGAAGATCTGCAGAGCTGGCTGATCGTCGGTTTTTCCAGCGACACCAAAACCGTTGGCGAACACCGTCTGGTATGCCTCGGCGATGTACTCAGCAGCGCCGACGACGAGGATGACACCGAATGAACATGCGTAAATTCTGGCCATTGCTGATGGCCGGCAGCGTCGGCGCGATGGGCCTTTCCAGCGCCTCGGCCGAAAGCTTCCAGTTGCTGGTCGGCTCCTACACCGCTGGCACCAGCGAAGGCATCTACCGGATGAACTTCGACAGCGCCACCGGCCAGATCGACGCCAAGCCGCTGCAAGTGATCAAGAGCGAAAACCCGTCGTGGCTGACCCTGTCGAAGGATCAGCACCGGGTGTTCGTGGTCAACGAAAACGGCCCAGGCCAGAAAGATCCGGTCGGTCGCGTCAGCAGTTATTCAATCGATTCGAAAACGCACGCCCTGACCCTGATCAATCAGGTCCAGAGCCTGGGCAACGAGCCGACCCATTCCAGCCTCGGCGGCGACGCCAGCCATCTGTTCGTCAGCAACTACTCGGTGGTTGAAGATCCGGGCGGCACGCTCGCGGTGTTGCCGGTCGGCAGCGACGGCAAGCTCAAACCGGTGGTGCAGATGAGCGCGCACCCGGCGAGCCGGGTCAATCCCGAGCGTCAGGCCTCGAACCACGTGCACTCGACGGTGTCTTCGCCGGACGGCCGTTACGTGTTCTCCAATGACTTGGGTGCGGACAAGGTCTTCATCTACCAATTCGACCCGAAAGCCAACCCGGACCTGCCGCTGACCCCGGCAAAAACCGCGTCGGTGCAACTGCCAGCCGGCAGCGGCCCGCGTCATCTGCTGTTCAGCGCTGACGGCAAACATGCCTGGCTGACCATGGAAATGAGCGCTCAGGTCGCGGTATTCGACTACAAGGACGGCGTGCTGACCCAGACGCAAATGGTCGATCTGGCTGCCGGCCAGCCGACTTCGGACAAGGCCGCCGCCGCGCTGCACGCGTCCGCCGATGGCAAATTCCTCTACGTCAGCAACCGTGGCACCGCCAATCAGCTGCTGGTGTTCGCCATCGATCCGGCCAGCGGCCAGCTCAAGGAACTGCAGCGACGTTCGGTGGAAGGCGATCACCCGCGTGAGTTCAGCCTCGATCCGAGCGGCAAATTCCTGCTGATTGCCAACCAGAAGAGCAACCAGATTGTCGTGGTCGAGCGCGACGGCAAGACCGGTCTGTTGGGCAAAACCGTGCAAAAACTGCCGATGGACGCCCCGAGCGACCTCAAGTTTCTCGTGCGTCAATAAGCCGCAGGACCCGGTCTACGGGGCCTGAAGCTTTGTATTAATCCTGCTGATAACAGGTAATGTTGCAAAGCATTTCAAGCGATCAACCCTCGAGCGTTAAGTTTGCTTCACGGCCCAACCGGGCAAGCAAGCCAACTGAACACGAGGGTTACCGCCATGAACTTCAATCTCTTCTCCGTGATTGCCGCTTCCGCCATCTCCGCCACCGTGGCCCTGCCAGCCAGTGCCAACGTTGAAATCAGCGACAAAAAATCCCACACCCAGAGCTACACCCAGAAATACCTGCAACAAAGCGCCAACTTCTACGCCGCGCTGGATCACAAAGCTCAACACTGAAATTTCCGTCACACCCTGGAACTGCCCAAGGCTGCGATCCTTTGATCTTGTTTCTCAAAAAAGCAAAATCAAAAGATCGTAGCCTTGGGCAGTTTTTTGCCTGCGCAACGACCAGCGATAGCTATTTTCAAACAGCGAGATAGACCGGCTAAATAATCAACGAAGCTGATGGTTACTATGCCAAACCCTGAGTGGTTACCCCGGCTTTTTTGATCGATTCTGTGGACCTCGAAACATTGTCCACGGAGCACACATCATGGCCAGTTCAATCATCACTTCCGCCAAACGCGGCGCCTACGTGGCCATCGGTCTGTACCTGGTCATGGTGCTGTTTGTCAGTCTGGCGTCGCAGTCGCAACACAGCTTCGAAGCACCGATCGACGTCGCCCATCCCGGCATCCAGTTCGAACTCCGCTCGCAAAACGCGACGGTGGATTCAGCTGAACTCGCGGGAGTCGGCGGAGCATGAAAGGCTACAGACTCTGGGTTATTGCCGGACTGGCGTTCATGACCAACGGCGCTTCCCTGTTGGGATTCGGCCAGGGTTCGGTCGGCGGACTTGCCCGGGCCATAGAGGCCAACCACACCATCGCTCACAACATCGAACGGGCCAATGCGCTGGGGCTGCTGGCCGGCAATCCGCCGGTGAAAACCCCCAGCGGTTTTCTCGGCCCGTTCGAAGTGGATTGCTCGGCTATCGGCATGTGTGAAGTGCTGGCGTAACGCGCTTACTTTTTCATGATGCCGGTGAACAGCTCCGACTCAAGAAACCGCTGCAACCAGGCCTGCAACCGCACGTAAGGCGTCTGCGCAAACCAGTCACGATCAACATGGGCGAACTGGCGAACGAACGGCAGCAACGCGATATCGGCCAGGCTCGGATGCCCGGTCAACAAGTAATCGCGACCCTCGAGCAGCTCATCGAGCTGCTGCAAGAACAGCGCACCTTCCGCGCGATAAACCTCCATCGGCTGTTCCGGATAACGCTCGGCATACTTGTAGCGATTCAAGTGAACCTTGAATACTTGATCGTTGGCTTCGATCAACTCGGCGATCCTTGAATCGCCACCCAGCAACCAGTCATCCGGATCGTTCTGCGCCAGCGCCCAGCGCATGATCTCCAGGCTTTCATCGATCACCTGACCGCCCGCATCCAGCACCGGCACCGTGCCCTTGGGCGAGATCGCCAGCATCTCCGCCGGTTTGGCTTTCAGGCTGACTTCGACGATCTCCACCGGCACACCCGAATAACGCAGGGCCATCCGCGCCCGCATCGCGTACGGGCAGCGGCGGAAGGAATACAACGTGTTCATTTCACCTCCAGTGTGCTCAGACCGTTGCCCTGGCGCTGTACCTGAATCTGCACCGGGATCCGCTCGTGCATTTCCTGCACGTGGGAAATCACCGCGACCTTGCGACCCTGCGCCTGCAAGCCGTCGAGGGCGTCCATGGCCAGTTGCAGGGATTCCGGATCGAGGCTGCCGAAGCCCTCGTCGATGAACAGCGATTCGATCTTCAACGTGCTCGATGCCATCGAGGCCAAACCCAGGGCGAGGGCCAGCGACACCAGGAAGGTTTCGCCACCGGACAGCGAATGCACCGAACGCAGTTCGTCGCCCATTTCAGTGTCCATCACCAGCAGGCCGAGCATGCTGCCGCCACGCTTGAGGCGGTAGCGCTTGACCAGTTGTCGCAGCTGCACGTTGGCGTGATGCACCAGCAGGTCGAGGTTGTAGGCCTGGGCGATCTTGCGGAAGGTGTCGCCGGTGGCCGAGCCGATCAGCGCATTGAGCCGCGCCCAGCGTAGATATTCGGCATTGGCGTCGGCGATCTGCTGCGCGAGCGCCTGATTGGCGTTCTGGCGGCGCTGGTCTTCGGCCTGCTCGGCGCGCAGTTCGGCGCAGTGCTGTTCGCTGGCCGTGCACTGGGTTTGCAGGTCGGCGAGGGCGCTGGCGAGTTGTTCGGCATCCAGGTTGCCGTTGTGTTGAGCCTGATGATCGAGCAGGCGCTGATCGCGTTCCTGCAACAACACCTTGGCCTGTTCAACGGCTTTTTCGTTGCGCTGCAAGCGTTGGCGCAGTTCGTCGACTTGCGCGTCATCAACCCGTAGCAGGTCTTCGAGGCCACCGTCATCCAGCTCCGGATGGCGTGCGCGCCAGTCGGCAATCTTGCCGGCCAGGTCGCGGTCTTCGATTTCCAGCGCTTGCAGACGCTCCTGCTGCGCTTTGAGTTCAGCGGCGATTTGCACAAGCTGCGTACGCGCTTCCTGCAGCGCCTGAGTCGTCGTGGATTCGGCGTTGCGCGCCTGTTCCACGGCCTGTTCCAGTTGCTGCTGCCAATGTTCGGCGCAGTTGTGATTGCCGAGTAATTGCGCCAGTTTTTCCTGGCTGGCCTGTTGTTGCCCGGTCAGCGCGTTGAGCTGCTGCTCAGCATTTTGCAGCTGCTGCACACGGCCCTGTTGGCGATCCTGTTCTTTCTCAAGCGTCTGCTGGCGTTGTTGTTGCTCGGCCAGTTCTTCTTTCTGCTGATCGACTTGCGCCAGACGTTCGGCAATCTGCCGGTCAAGCTGCATGAAGGTCGCGGCCGGCTCGGCGCGCAAGGCGTCGAGGGTGTCGCCCGGCAGCAGTGTGGCGAAGGCCGCCAGTTCTTCGTCCAGGCGCTGGCGGTCAGCGCTCAGCTCGCGCTGCTGATTGCTCAGGTGCTGCGACGCTTGCTGGTGTGCGGTTTCTGCCTGACGCAATTGCTGGGTCAGGCGCGCCGCATCCTGTTGCAGCGTGAGCAGGGCGGTCTGGCGCTGTTCGTCCTGGGTGATGCTCTGGTTCAGTTGTTCATTCTGGCGGGTGAGCCACGCAGCACGCTTATCGGCGTCCTGATTCAGCAACGACGCCGCCAGCGGATGCGCCTCGATGCTCGGCGTCAGCGTTTGCTGTTGTGTCGCCAGTTGTTCCTGCTGTTGCAGCAACTCTTTCTGTTGGGCAATCACGCCACCGACGCTGGCACGCAGGTCGGTGAGTTTTTCCTTCAGTTGATCGACCGCTTGCTGCGCGCGGGCCTGCTCGCTTTCATCATGACGGCCGAGGCTTTGCAGCAGGGCTTCCGGCTGGTGATACGGATGCTCGTTGCTGCCGCAGACCGGGCATGGCTGGTCGTCCTGCAACTGCGCGCGCAACTCTTCGACACTGGCACTGCGGGCCAGACGCTGACGTTCGAGCAATTCTCGGGTGACGTTGAGGGTCTGTTCGGCGACGGTCAGCTCGGACTTGGTTTTCACCCCGTCCTGGGTCAGGCGCTCGCGCTCCTGTTGCGCATCGAGCTGACGCTGTTGCAGCTCGGCACTGCGCTTGTCCAGATCCTGTTGGCTGGCCCACAGGCGCGTCAGGTCTTCGATGGCGCGCAGTTGCTTGCGGTTGTCCTGCAACAGAGTGCCGAGAATGCCGATCTGCTCGGCGACCGCGTCCGGTTCGGCGCCAGCCTCCTTGAACAATACTTCCAGCTGCTGCTTTTGCGTGGCGAGCGCTTCGGTGGCGCGAGCGGCGTTTTCTTCGAGGGAAGCGAGTTCGCTTTGGCCCTTGTTCAATCGATTGCCGATCAGCATCAGTTGCTGCAAGCGGTCGCGGTAGGCATTCCACGCTTCGCTCAACGGTGCCAAGTGAGCGCTTTGCTCAAGATCGGCGGCGATACGCTGCAAGCGATCGGCGACCTGTTTTTGCTGATCGAGCAGGGTCTGGATCGCGCTTTGGCCCTGGGCGCAGGATTGCTCAGCGGCTTGCTTCACTTCGGTGCCGGTTGCGACATCCTTGGCGAGGCGGGCGAGGGTGCTTTGCTCCTCGAAGGCCTGACGCAACAGCGGCGCGCTTTCGCTTTGCTGCGTTTGCGCCTGGGTCAGGGCGATCTGCGCTGCGGCGAGATCCTGCTCCAGTCGCGTCTGGCGCTCAGCCAGTTCACCTTGCTGTTGGGTATGCGCGTGGATCTGTGCGGCCAGCGGTGTCAGCTGTGCATCAAGTTCGGTTTTGCGGGCGAACTGGTGCCGTTGCGGGGCAAGTTGTTCCAGGCGGGTGAGCTTCAGACGCTCGCCGGCCAGCGACTCCCGTTCGTGCTCTGCGCTGCGCAGTTGTTCGGCGGCGGCTTGTTGCGAGTCTTGCAGCCGCAGCAGTTCCTTGAGCCAGTCGTGCTGCTGCTCGATCTGCTTGAGCTGCGCCTGCTGCAACTTCAGTTGTTGCTGGGCGGCATTGAAGCGCTCGTCCAGCTCCGCGCGGGCCTCGGGCGCCAGCGGGGTCACGCCGGTGGCCTGATCCTGCAACTGCTTGTGGGCTTCGCGGGCCTCTTTGGTCTTGTCGAATGCGCGCCGGCCGAGGCGGGTGTAGAGCGCGGTGTCGGTGAGCTTTTCCAGCAGTTCGCTGCGGTCGTTGTCGTCGGCTTTGAGGAACGCGCTGAATTCGCTCTGGGCCAGCAGCACGGCGCGGGTGAACTGTTCGAAGTTCAGGCCCAGCGCGGCTTCAAGCTGAGTCTTGTACTCGCCTTTCTGGCTGGCGAGCAGTTGATCCTGATCGATGTCGCGCAGGCTCTGACGGCTCGCCTGCAACTTGCCGCCGGCCTTTTCCCGGGCGCGGTTGGCTTCCCAGCGCGCGCGATAGCGACGGCCGTCGACGCCGACAAAATCCACTTCGGCAAAACCTTCACCCGTGCCGCGACGCAGGAGGGTGCGCGGGTCGCCGGTGGCGATTTCACCGTCGGCGTCCGGCACCTTGGCGTCACGCCCGGTGTTGTTCAACCTCGGCACAGAGCCAAACAACGCCAGGCACAGAGCATCGAGCAAAGTACTCTTGCCGGCGCCGGTCGGTCCGGTGATGGCGAACAGGCCAGCGCTGGCCAGCGGTTCGGCGGTGAAATCGATTTCAAAAGGGCCGGCCAGCGACGCGAGGTTCTTCAGGCGAATGGCGAGAATCTTCATGGCTGCTCGCCCTCCATCTGTACGTCCTGCAGCAATTCGGCGAAGTCCTTGAGGGTTTGCTCGTCGACCTCGCTGCCATAGTTGTCGAGCCAGGCGCGGCTGAACAATTCCTGCGGCGTGAGCTGGTCCAGTTCGATCAGCGCGCTGCCGTCTTCGGCGCCATTAGCGCCACGGTTGCCGGCGTATTCGGCGGCAATCCGCACCAGTCGCACAGCCTTGCCTTGCAGGGCGCTTTCCACCTGATGGCGCAGATCCGGCTGCGGCTCGTCGAGGCGCACCCGCACTTCCAGCCACGGCTGGCGCTGGGTTTCGGCCAGCAGGTCGATGTTCGGCAGGTCCGCCAGTTGCAGCAGGATTTCCGCCAGCGGCGCAGGGCCGAGGCGTTGTAGATTCACGGAACGCGGAATCAGCATGGGCTCGACGCTGACCAGGGTTTCGCCGTCCAGAACAACGTCGAGAATCTGGTGCTGATAACTGATTTCCGAAAACGACAACGGGATCGGCGAACCGCTGTAGCGAATCCGTTCTTCACCGTTGACCTTCTGCGGCTTGTGCAAATGGCCGAGTGCGACATAGCTGATGCTCGGCCCGAACAGGCTGGCGGGCAGGGCTTCGGCGTTGCCGATGATCAGGCTGCGTTCGGAGTCTTCCGACACCGAGCCGCCGGCCATGTGTGCATGGCTGATGGCGACCAGCGCCTGGCCCGGTTGGCGCTTGGCGTTGGCTGCTTCGATCAGCCATTCATGCACCTGACCGATGCCGCGCAGATAGTTTTCACCCAGATGCGCGCCGGTCACCTCAGCAGGCCGCAGGAACGGCAGCGCCAGGCACCACGCTGCGATCTCGCCGGAAGCATTCGGCAGCGGCAACAACAGACGCCCAGCATCCAGTTGCCCGTCATCCAGCCACAGCACCCGGCCCAGCGCATGGGTGCGCAAACGCCGCATCAACGGCGCGGGCAGTTCGATCCGCGAACCGGAATCGTGGTTGCCGGCGATCATCACGATGGTCAGCAACGGCTGCTGTTCGTGGGCGCTGACGATGAAATCGTAGAGGCGTTCCTGGGCTTTGACCGGTGGATTGACCGTGTCGAAGATGTCGCCGGCGATCAGCAGCACGTCCGGCTGCGCCAGTTTCAATTGGCGCAGCAGCCACTCGAGAAAACAGGCGTGCTCGAAATCGCGCTCCTGGCCGTGCAGGTTCTGCCCAAGGTGCCAGTCGGAGGTGTGAAACAGACGCAAGGCTGACTCCGCAATATAAAGAGGTGATGGCCGCAGGAAAAAAAGCGCGGCGAAAAAAGAAGAGAGTTTACGGGCAAAAGCCTCTATTGGACTGCAACTACTTCGGATACAGCGGTGGTAACCCACTATCCCCGACCGGATCCTGCACCCGCTCCGCCGTCGGAATCGTCCGGATCGCTCGCCACAGATCTTCACCCTGCCAATGCTGCCCGGTCTCGCTGTACAGCGCGCCGTTCAGCCCGTCGAGCGCATCCGACAACGGCACAAACCGCGCCGCCATGTCCGCGAGGGTTTCCGGTTGCTGGCGGGCCCAGGCGTCGAGGGCCTGACGGGTAGCGTGGGGGTCGTTGGCCTGGCTGGCGCGTTTGATGTCGTCGAGCAGGGTGCGCGGGCTCGGGCCGGTTTGTGCGGCTCGCAGGATTGCCGGTTGCCAGCGGGCACGCCACCAGAGGCCGAAGCCGAGCAGGGTGGTGCAGGCGAAAACGAATGTGCTGAGTTTCCACCACCACAACGCTTCGCTGTCGGCTGCGCTGAGCGGTTGCGCGCTGCCGGCCGGGGTGTCGACTTGCAGGCTCGGGTTGTTCGCCACTTGCAGGGTGCGAGCCGGCAGGCTGGTGTGTTCCAGGTGATCTTCGAAGGTGTTCCACCAGACTACGTCCACCGTTGGCAATTCGATCGAGCCGCTGCGGCTGGGCACCAGCGCTTCGCGTTCTTCGCGGCTGCCGATCAGGCCGCGGTCGCTGCTCTGGTTGTTCAGCACCGGTTGATCCGGGTAGCGGCGCAGGCCATTGGCCTCGGTGGCGGGCAGGGCGGGCAGTTGCGAGCTGGCCAGGCCTTCGACCTTGAGGGTCAGGCTGCGGGTCAGGGAGTCGCCGACCTGAGTGTGTTCCGGCTCCGGGTTCCAGCTCTCGCTCAGGCTCAGGCTGCGGGCCGGCAGCCACGGTGCGTCGCTGGGGTAGGTCATCGGTTTCGGTTTGACCGTCAGCGACGTGGCGCTGGAGCTGACGCGCATCAGTTTGCCCGGCTTCGGCCCCTGCGCCGTGGCGTCCTGCGAGGGCTGGGTATCGACCAGTGTGGCGCTGAAAGTCTGCGGGGCGATGCTCAGCAATCCGCTGTGCTGCGGATAGATCGCATAGCGCATCTCGATCACGCCGTGGCGCACACCGTTGATGTCTTTTTCGTAGGTGCGCATGTCGCCCAGTTGCTCGATGCGCGCGTCGGCGATCTGCAATGGCGTCAGGCTGCTGTCGTCGTACAGCGACACCGAATGGTAGATGCGCAGTGTCAGGATGGCCTGGGCCTGCACATAGACGCTGGTCTGGTCGAGACTGGCTTCAATGAACACCGGTTCGCGGGCATTGTTTTCTTCGCGGGTGTCGCTCTCGATCACCTGCACGGTGATCGGCTGGCTCTCGACGTCGCCCAGTTTCAGCGGCGGGATTTCAACGCTGCCGTTCTGCTTGGGCAGCAACGTGATGATCCAGCGAGTGGTGGCGCGGTTGTCACCATTGAGCGTGTTCAACTGGTTGACCTGACGCGTGCCGCGCACTTCGAACAGCGGCTCCAGCGGGCTCAGATCCGGTTTGCCGAACTGCGTGACATCGTTGGATTCGAGGGTGAGTTCGACCGTCTCGCCGGAGTTCAGGCGACTGCGATCCACACTGGCCGTCAGCTCGGCCGCCTGAGCGGTGGCCGTGCAGATCAGCAGGGGCAGCAAGAGAGCGGTGAAACGGGTCATCGAATGTTTTCCTGATCCTGATGTTGTTGCTGTTCGTACCAGAATTTGCGTCGCAGCAGTTCGCCCGGGTCATCCGAGATCTTGCCCAGCCATTGTTCCAGCGCCTGCTGTTGCTCGCCTTCGAGGTTGTCCTCATTGGGGCGCAGCAGCGGCGGAGTGTTCTGTTCTTCGCCCGGTTCGCCGTCCGGCAGCTCGTTGGCACCCGGCAGCGGCGGAGTGGTCGGTGGCGGCTCGCTGGCGGACTCACCGGTTTGTGGCTCGCTGTGGGTTTCGCTTTTGACCGCTGGCGGCGGAGCGGTCGGTGGCGGTGGTTCATCGCCCGGTATGTTTGGCTGCGCCGGTTTGTCTTGTGGTTCGGCCGGCGGCGGGGCGTTTTTCTGTTTCAGCAGGTTTTCCACCAGCGCCTTGTTGGTCAGCGCCGGGCGCAGATCCGGCTGGCGTTCCAGGGCCTGCTCGTAGGCATCCAGCGCCGCTTCCAGCTCGCCGCTTCTGGCCAGGGCATTGCCACGATTGTAGTGGGCGTGGGCGTCATTGCCCTCGGCGAAACGCTGAGCGGCGCCACTGTAGTCGCCGGCCTCGTACAACGCCACCCCTTGCCATTGCGGATCTTCGAAATGCTTCGCCGCTTCGGCCGGGCGCTTCTGTTTGAGCAGATGCAGGCCTTGCTGATCGGGGCGCAGCCACAGGTCTTCGAAGTCGAAGGCATAGCTCGGTTGCGGCAATGCCAGCAGCAACGGCAGACAGAACAGCCAGCCACGCCGCCCGGCGCACGCGGCGAGCAACAACAGCGGCAGCAGCAGCCAGTAACCCTGATCGGCCCAGGTGTCGAGGCGCACAGTCTGACCATCGTTGCGCAGGCTGCGCGGGCCATCGAGCAAGCCGAGGTCGCCCAGATCGGATTCATCCAGCCGTGCGTTGCGGTACTCGCCGCCGACTGCGTTGAGGAAGGCGCCGAGGCCCGGGCTGTCGAGCTGCGGCACGCGGATCGCGCCCTGAGCATCCTTGAGGAAACTGCCGTCCTCCTGAGCAATCGGCGCGCCCTCGGCGGTGCCGATGCCGAGCATTAATAACTGCGCCGATTGGCCACTCAGCGCGTGGCGAATACCTTGGCGTTCTTCTTCCGATAGCGAAGAGCCGATCAGAAGAATCCGCCCCTGACCCAGCGCACCCTGCTTGAGCAACGCCAGCGCCTTGCTCACCGCCAGATCGGCGCGGTGGCCGCTTTCCGGCATCAGCGAAGGCTTGAGTGCGTCGAGCAGATTGCGACTGGTCGCCAGGTCATCCGACAGCGGCACCAGCGTATGGGCGCTGCCGGCGTAAACGACGATGGCGGTCTGGGCATCGCTGCGCACTTTCAACAGGTCGAACAGCTTGCGCCGGGCCTGTTCCAGTCGCGTTGGCGGTGAGTCGGTGGCGAGCATTTCCGGGGTCAGTTCCAGCACCACCACCAATGGATCGGCGGGTTTCTGGCTGGTTTGTTCGACCCGTTCCCAACTCGGCCCGAGCAACGCCAGAATCGTCAGCAGCCAGGCCACGCTCAGGGCGACCCACGGCAGTTTGCTGTCGCGACCGCTGCCGCCACTGAGCAGCGTGGCGTGGAAGGCCGGCGGCAGAATCATCTGCCAGCGACCTGCGCGTTTTTGCCGGTGCCAGAGCTGCCAGATCAGCCAGCCGAGCAACGGCAATAGCAACAGCCACCAGGGGCGGAACCAGTGCGGCCAGAGGGCGATCATCGGCGCCTCCGCAAACGCAGGCGCTTGAGGCGCTCGCGCCAGTCAGGCAGGGGGCTTTGCAGATACAGCTCCTTGGTGAACAGCCGTTGCAGCGGGTTGTCCGGCCACAACACACGGGCCACCAGCAAGATGCTCAGCAGCAGCGCGAATGCCAGCGGCCACTGATACAACGCCTGTGCCGGACGGGCCTGGGTCGGTTGTTGAGTCACCGGCTCGAGTTGGTCGAGGGTGTCCTTGATCGCTTGCAGTTGCTGGCCGTCGCGGGCGCGGAAATAGCGCCCGCCGGTGACCTCGGCGATGGCCTTGAGCGCCGGCTCGTCGAGATCGAGAGTCGGGTTGCCGCCGAGCAATGCTGTGGCGCCGCTTTCTTCGGGATCGGCGCCGATGCCGATCGGGTAGATTTTCACGCCTTCGCTGGCGGCCAGTTTTGCGGCGGTCAGCGGGTCGATTTCACCGCCGTTGTTCGCGCCGTCGGTGACCAGAATCAGCACCCGGCTCTGGGCCGGACGCATACGCAGGCGCTTCAGGGCCAGGCCGATGGCGTCGCCAATCGCGGTGTTCTTGCCGGCGATGCCGATCCGCGCTTCATCGAGCCATACCCGAACGGTGCGCCGGTCAAACGTCAGGGGTGCTTGCAGGTAGGCCTGGCTGCCGAACAGGATCAGACCGACGCGGTCGCCATCGCGGCTTTCGAGAAAATCACCGAGCAAATGCTGAACCAGCGACAGGCGACTGACGTCTTCGTCGTTCCATTGCATGTCCGGGAAATCCATCGAGCCGGACACGTCCACCGCCACCAGCAGATCACGGCCGCTGGCGGCAATCGGCAACGGTTCGCCGAGCCATTGCGGGCGGGCGGTGGCGATCAGCAGAAACAACCACAGCAGGATGAACGGCGCTTGCTGGCGCCACGCTGGCAGGTTGGCCCGGGCGCGACGGCGGGCGAGGCCTTCGAGGTCACCGAGGAAACTCACTTTCAGCGCCGGCTCGCCGCTGTCGGCCACCGGCAGCACGAGGCGCATCAGCCACGGCAGCGGCAACAGCAGAAAGATCCACGGCCAGGCGAACTCAAACATGTTTGCGGATCCAGGTGTCGACTGCCTGGGTCAGGCCGGCGATGGCTTTGTCGTCGAGTTTGCACTCGGGTTTGTAGGCGCCTTCGACGAGCACCATCCAGCGGGTCAGGCCGGCGGCGGGGCAACGGTTGTCGAGAAACGCCAGCCATTTGCGGCCGTTGAGGGTATGGCTCTGACTGTAGGGATAGTGGTTGCGGCACAGGCGCTTGAGCAGGCCATTGAGCTGCTGCAGCCAGGCACCGGCCGGGGCGCCGTCGTAGGGTTTGGGCATCTGCGCCAGTTCGGCGAGTGCAGCGATACGCACCGGATCGAGCGGCAGTTCGGCACGCACGATCGGTTTTTTCTTGATCGGAATGAAACGCCGCAGACGCCAGACCGCGAAACCGATCACCGGCAGCAGCAAAAGCAGCAGCCACCAGCCCGGCGCCGGCGGCCAGAAGGCAATCGGCGGCGGGGAGATCAGCGGTTGCAGTTGTTCGAGGCCGTTCATCGACCTTTCCCCGGACGTTGCGGGTTAAGGAATTCGCGCATCTGTTCGACCATTTCGCTCTGAGTGCTCAGTGGCATCAGCAGTACGCGCAGCTTCTGCGCGAGCAACTCCCAGCGGGCGATCCGCGCTTCGGCCTGGGCGCGGTAGGTCTGGCGCAGGTCGAAATTCAGCGTGTCGAGTTCCAGTTGAGCGCCGCGCTCGGCGAATCTCAGCAGCCCGGCGGCGGGCAGGGCATGATCCAGTGGATCGGACAGCGGCAGCATCAACAGATCGCAATGCCGCGACAGCAGGCTCAACTGTTGCTCGGCGCTGTCGGACAGTGCGCGCTCGTCGCAGATCACGATCACCAGACTGCCCGGTCGCAGCACTTCGCGGGCCCGGCGCAGCGCTACGCCAAACGCATCGCGATCTGGCTCCCGCTCGCTGTGCAGCGATTGATTGACCTTCACCAGACGGTTGAGCAGTTGCAGCAGGCTCTGCTTGCTGCGGCGCGGCTTGATTTCGTAATGCTCGTTGTCGCCGAACACCAGTCCGCCAACCCGGTCGTTGTGGCCCAGCGCGGCCCAGCCGATCAGCGCCGCCGCCTGCGCCGCGAGCACCGACTTGAACATCAGCCCGGAGCCGAAAAACAGCCGCGTGCTTTGCTCGACCATGATGAAAATCGGCCGTTCGCGTTCTTCATGGAACAGTTTGGTGTGCGGTTCCTGCGTCCGCGCGGTCACGCGCCAGTCGATGGTGCGCACGTCGTCGCCGGCCTGATAGACCCGCACTTGATCGAAGTCGACGCCACGCCCGCGAAACTTGGAGTGGTGCAGTCCGATCAGCGGGCTGCGTTGGCTCGGCGTGGAAAATAGCTGCACTTCGCGCACGCGGTGACGCATCTCGATCAGCTCGGCGAGGCTGATGCGGATGCCCGGTTCGGACGGCAGAGAGGCGTTCATCGGGGTCAAGCGACGGCTACGACGTCGAGAATCCGCTGCACCACCCGATCCTGGTCGATGCCAGCGGCTTCGGCTTCAAACGACAGAATGATGCGGTGACGCAACACGTCGAACAGCACAGCCTGGATGTCTTCCGGGCTGACGAAGTCGCGACCGGCCAGCCAGGCGTGGGCGCGGGCGCAGCGGTCGAGGGCGATGGAACCACGCGGGCTGGCGCCGTAGGCGATCCACTCGGCCATTTCCGGGTCGAACTTGGCCGGGTTGCGCGTGGCCATGACCAGTTGCACCAGGTATTCCTCCACGGCGTCCGCCATGTACAGACCGAGGATTTCCTTGCGCGCGGCGAAGATCGCCTGCTGGCTGACCCGACGTTCGGGCTTGGTCTCGCCGTTCAGGGCTTCGCCCCGGGCCTGTTGCAGGATGCGGCGTTCGACGGCTGCATCCGGGAAACCGATTTTCACGTGCATCAGGAAGCGGTCGAGCTGGGCCTCGGGCAGCGGATAGGTGCCTTCCTGCTCGATCGGGTTTTGCGTGGCCATCACCAGAAACAGCGGCGACAGCTCGTAAGTGCTGCGCCCGACACTGACCTGACGCTCGGCCATGGCTTCGAGCAGCGCCGATTGAACCTTGGCCGGGGCACGGTTGATTTCGTCCGCCAACACCAGGTTGTGGAAGATCGGGCCTTGCTGGAACACGAAGCTGCCGGTTTCCGGGCGATAGATCTCGGTGCCGGTGATGTCGGCGGGCAGCAGGTCCGGGGTGAACTGAATGCGATGGAACTGGGCTTCGATGCCTTCGGCGAGCTCTTTGATCGCTTTGGTCTTGGCCAGACCCGGAGCGCCCTCGACCAGCATGTGGCCGTCGGCGAGCAGGGCGATGAGCAAGCGCTCGATGAGTTTTTCCTGGCCGAGAATCTGCGTTGAAAGAAAGGTTCGCAGCGCCAGCAGCGCTTCACGATGTTCCATCGATGACTGTTCCTGGAAAGGGTGGCCACAGGCGTTCGGATAACGCCGGGGCTGGGGGCGTTACTTTAATCCATCGCAGGGGGTGGCGACTAACGGCATTTTGCGCAAAGTGCGGGAAATGACCGGGGCAATTGTTGGAATTTTGTAGGGTGGGGGAGGTGCGGTGTTCTTTCGGGCCCTTTCGTCGGAACGCCGCCCGGAGCAAGCTCGCTCACACAATGAACTATGTTCTCCTGACAGAACGCGGTCACTGTGGGAGCGAGCTTGCTCGCGAAGGCGCCAGTTCAGACACCATCAAATCTGGCTGATATAGGTGCCAGTACCATCAAGAATGTTCTTCAGGGTTTCCTCGACTTCAGCCAGATCCACCATGTCCGGGTTGAAGGTGATTTCCAGCACATCATCCCCATTCAACGCATCGGCATCGGCGGCCGCGATTTCGATCTTCAGCAGAGTCTTGCTCAGGGTGACCTTGACACCATCAAGGGTCGAAGGCTCGCCATCCAGCGTGATCTCCAGCTCGTCTTCGTCCGGATAGCGGCTCATCAGGAACATGTCGCCCTTGTCGCTGTGGCAGCAGAGCATGGCCATGTTGTCTTCTTCGTCGTCGCACGGGTTGACGATCAAAAGGGCGGTGGTCATTTGCATGGGGAATTCCTGCCTCGGCGGGCTTGTTGGTCGCAATTGGGCGCGATTCTGCCAGCCCCCGGGAATTTCTGCATGTGAGAGTGTCAGAGGATGTGTCGTGAACGCGACACAGGTCAATGGTCATTCCTGGCACGCATGTACCGTAAAAACGGGCATTCAGACCGGCGTTCTGCCCCATGAATGCTAGTGTTTACCGATGCGCAAGCCTTGGTTTACGTGCCAATGACCGAATATGTCGCAGCACCGCAAGCAGACACATTGTCGCACCCATTAAGCTGCGCAACGGATGAGCACCCGTAAAGGCATTGCCATGGCCCCGCGAGCGGCGCCGGGCAGTCGTTTTTGCAGATGCCCATTCATGGAAGGTGAATGTGACCTGAGTGTCTCGTCCAGCTTCACCCACCTGTCACCCTGTTTCCTCTGCCCGAGAATCAGGAACAGGGCGACGGAACGCCCCGAAAGGGGTTTTGTACGCGACGCTTTCCATCAATAACAAGCCCAAGCGGAGTACCACAGATGGCGTTCTTCACCGCAGCCAGCAAAGCCGACTTCCAGCACCAACTGCAAGCGGCACTGGCGCAGCACATCAGTGAACAGGCACTGCCACAAGTGGCGCTGTTCGCTGAACAATTCTTCGGCATCATTTCCCTGGACGAGCTGACCCAACGTCGCCTCTCCGACCTCGCTGGCTGTACTCTTTCTGCGTGGCGCCTGCTTGAGCGCTTCGATCACGCGCAACCACAAGTGCGCGTCTACAACCCCGATTACGAACGTCACGGCTGGCAGTCGACCCACACCGCGGTCGAAGTGCTGCACCATGACTTGCCGTTCCTGGTGGACTCGGTGCGTACCGAGCTGAACCGTCGCGGCTACAGCATCCATACCCTGCAGACCACCGTGCTCAGCGTGCGTCGTGGCAGCAAGGGCGAGTTGCTGGAAATCCTGCCAAAAGGTTCGACCGGCGAAGGCGTATTGCACGAGTCGCTGATGTACCTGGAAATCGACCGCTGCGCCAACGCGGCCGAACTGAATGTGCTGTCCAAGGAGCTGGAACAGGTCCTGGGTGAAGTCCGCGTCGCGGTCGCCGATTTCGAGCCGATGAAGGCCAAGGTGCAGGAAATCCTCACCAAGCTCGATAACAGCGCATTCGCCGTCGATGCCGACGAAAAGAACGAAATCAAGAGCTTCCTGGAATGGCTGGTGGGCAACCACTTCACCTTCCTCGGCTACGAAGAATTCACCGTGACCGATGAGCCGGATGGCGGCCACATCAAGTACGACCAGAATTCCTTCCTCGGCCTGACCAAACTGCTGCGCACCGGCATGACCTATGACGAGCTGCGCATCGAAGACTACGCCGTTGCCTACCTGCGCGAACCGACGCTGCTGTCCTTCGCCAAAGCCGCGCACCCGAGCCGCGTACACCGTCCGGCCTACCCGGACTACGTGTCGATCCGCGAACTCGATGCCGACGGCAAAGTGATCAAGGAACACCGCTTCATGGGCCTGTACACCTCGTCGGTGTATGGAGAAAGCGTGCGTGTCATCCCGTTCATCCGCCGCAAGGTCGAGGAAATCGAGCGTCGCTCCGGATTCCAGGCCAAGGCTCACCTGGGCAAGGAACTGGCTCAGGTTCTGGAAGTGCTGCCGCGTGACGACCTGTTCCAGACTCCGGTCGACGAACTGTTCAGCACCGTGATGTCGATCGTGCAGATCCAGGAACGCAACAAGATCCGCGTGTTCCTGCGCAAAGACCCGTACGGTCGTTTCTGCTACTGCCTGGCCTACGTGCCGCGCGACATCTATTCCACCGAAGTCCGCCAGAAAATCCAGCAAGTGCTGATGGAACGCCTGAAGGCTTCCGACTGCGAGTTCTGGACCTTCTTCTCCGAGTCCGTGCTGGCTCGCGTGCAACTGATCCTGCGCGTCGACCCGAAAAACCGCATCGACATCGACCCGCTGCAACTGGAAAACGAAGTGATCCAGGCCTGCCGCAGCTGGCAGGACGACTACGCCGCACTGACCGTCGAAACCTTCGGCGAAGCCAACGGCACCAACGTGCTGGCCGACTTCCCGAAAGGCTTCCCGGCCGGCTACCGCGAGCGTTTCGCTGCGCATTCGGCTGTGGTCGACATGCAGCACCTGCTTAACCTGAGCGAGAAGAAGCCGCTGGCCATGAGCTTCTACCAGCCGCTGGCTTCCGGCCCACGCGAGCTGCATTGCAAGCTGTATCACGCCGATACTCCGCTGGCACTGTCCGACGTGTTGCCGATCCTGGAAAACCTTGGTCTGCGCGTGCTGGGTGAATTCCCGTACCGTCTGCGTCACACCAACGGCCGCGAGTTCTGGATCCACGACTTCGCGTTCACCGCTGCCGAAGGCCTGGACCTGGACATCCAGCAACTCAACGACACCCTGCAGGACGCGTTCGTCCACATCGTCCGTGGCGATGCCGAGAACGATGCGTTCAACCGTCTGGTGCTGACCGCCGGCCTGCCATGGCGCGACGTTGCGCTGCTGCGTGCCTACGCCCGCTACCTGAAGCAGATCCGCCTGGGCTTCGACCTCGGCTACATCGCCAGCACCCTGAACAATCACACCGACATCGCTCGCGAACTGACCCGGTTGTTCAAGACCCGTTTCTATCTGGCGCGCAAGCTCGGCAGCGATGATCTGGACGACAAGCAACAGCGTCTGGAGCAGGCAATCCTGACCGCGCTGGACGACGTTCAAGTCCTCAACGAAGACCGCATCCTGCGTCGTTACCTGGACCTGATCAAAGCGACCCTGCGTACCAACTTCTACCAGACCGACGCCAACGGCCAGAACAAGTCGTACTTCAGCTTCAAGTTCAACCCGCACTTGATCCCTGAACTGCCGAAACCGGTTCCGAAGTTCGAAATCTTCGTTTACTCGCCACGCGTCGAAGGCGTGCACCTGCGCTTCGGCAACGTTGCTCGCGGCGGCCTGCGCTGGTCCGACCGTGAAGAAGACTTCCGTACCGAAGTCCTCGGCCTGGTGAAAGCCCAGCAAGTTAAAAACTCGGTCATCGTGCCGGTGGGTGCGAAGGGCGGCTTCCTGCCGCGTCGCCTGCCACTGGGCGGCAGCCGTGACGAAATCGCGGCCGAGGGCATCGCCTGCTACCGCATCTTCATCTCGGGTCTGCTGGACATCACCGACAACCTGAAAGACGGCAAACTGGTACCGCCGGCCAACGTCGTGCGTCATGACGACGATGACCCGTACCTGGTCGTCGCGGCGGACAAGGGCACTGCAACCTTCTCCGACATCGCCAACGGCATCGCCATCGACTACGGCTTCTGGCTGGGTGACGCGTTCGCGTCCGGTGGTTCGGCCGGTTACGACCACAAAAAAATGGGCATCACCGCCAAGGGCGCGTGGGTCGGTGTACAGCGCCACTTCCGCGAGCGCGGCATCAATGTCCAGGAAGACAGCATCACTGTGGTCGGCGTGGGTGACATGGCCGGTGACGTGTTCGGTAACGGCCTGTTGATGTCCGACAAGTTGCAACTGGTTGCCGCGTTCAACCACATGCACATCTTCATCGACCCGAACCCGAACCCGGCCACCAGCTTCGTCGAGCGTCAGCGCATGTTCGACCTGCCGCGTTCGGCCTGGTCCGACTACGACACCAGCATCATGTCCGAAGGCGGCGGCATCTTCTCGCGCAGCGCGAAGAGCATTGCCATCTCTCCGCAGATGCAGGAACGCTTCGACATCAAGGCCGACAAACTGACCCCGACCGAACTGCTGAACGCCTTGCTCAAGGCGCCGGTGGATCTGCTGTGGAACGGCGGTATCGGTACTTACGTGAAAGCCAGCACCGAAAGCCACGCCGATGTCGGCGACAAGGCCAACGATGCGCTGCGCGTGAACGGCAACGAACTGCGCTGCAAAGTGGTGGGCGAGGGCGGTAACCTCGGCATGACCCAACTGGGTCGTGTGGAATTCGGTCTCAATGGCGGCGGCTCCAACACCGACTTCATCGACAACGCCGGTGGCGTGGACTGCTCCGACCACGAAGTGAACATCAAGATCCTGCTGAACGAAGTGGTTCAGGCCGGCGACATGACCGACAAGCAACGCAACCAGTTGCTGGCGAGCATGACCGACGAAGTCGGTGGTCTGGTGCTGGGCAACAACTACAAGCAGACTCAGGCCCTGTCCCTGGCGGCCCGACGTGCTTATGCGCGCATCGCCGAGTACAAGCGTCTGATGGGCGACCTGGAAGGCCGTGGCAAGCTGGATCGCGCCATCGAGTTCCTGCCGACCGAAGAGCAACTGGCCGAACGCGTTGCCGAAGGCCATGGCCTGACCCGTCCGGAACTGTCGGTGCTGATCTCGTACAGCAAGATCGACCTCAAGGAGCAGCTGCTGGGCTCCCTGGTGCCGGATGACGACTACCTGACCCGCGACATGGAAACGGCGTTCCCGCCGACTCTGGTCAGCAAGTTCTCCGAAGCCATGCGTCGTCACCGCCTGAAGCGCGAGATCGTCAGCACCCAGATCGCCAACGATCTGGTCAACCACATGGGCATCACTTTCGTTCAGCGACTCAAAGAGTCCACCGGCATGACCCCGGCGAACGTGGCGGGCGCTTACGTGATCGTGCGTGACATCTTCCACCTCCCGCACTGGTTCCGTCAGATCGAAGCGCTGGACTATCAGGTTTCCGCTGACGTGCAGCTGGAGCTGATGGACGAGCTGATGCGTCTGGGCCGTCGCGCTACGCGCTGGTTCCTGCGTGCCCGCCGCAACGAGCAGAACGCTGCCCGTGACGTCGCGCATTTCGGTCCGCACCTGAAGGAGCTGGGCCTGAAACTGGACGAGCTGCTGAGCGGCGAAATCCGCGAGAACTGGCAGGAGCGTTATCAGGCGTACGTCGCCGCCGGTGTACCGGAATTGCTGGCGCGTATGGTGGCGGGCACTACCCACCTCTACACGCTGCTGCCGATCATCGAAGCGGCCGACGTGACCGGTCAGGACCCAGCCGAAGTGGCCAAGGCGTACTTCGCCGTGGGCAGCGCGCTGGACATCACCTGGTACATTTCGCAGATCAGCGCCTTGCCGGTTGAAAACAACTGGCAAGCCCTGGCCCGTGAAGCGTTCCGCGACGACGTCGACTGGCAGCAACGCGCGATCACCATCGCCGTTCTGCAAGCGGGCGGCGGTGATTCGGACGTGGAAACCCGTCTGGCACTGTGGATGAAGCAGAACGACGCCATGATCGAACGCTGGCGCGCGATGCTGGTGGAAATCCGTGCTGCCAGCGGCACCGACTACGCCATGTACGCGGTGGCCAACCGCGAGCTGAACGACGTGGCGCTGAGCGGTCAGGCGGTCGTGCCTGCTTCGGCGACTGCGGAACTTGAGCTTGCTTGAGTAGCCGTTGAATGAAAAAGCCCCTGCATTGCGAGATGCGGGGGCTTTTTTATGCCTGATGGATTTGTCGTTACTGCAAGTTATGTCCTTGTTTATTATCGAGCATCGACACTTTATCTGCCGGCCTGGTCAATAAATTACTGAGCGACTGGTCAAACTTCTGCAACGCCCGAACCTGAACTTCCTGCTGCTGATTAATATCCGCAACAATCTCCTCCGAACGCTTGAAGTCCGCCCAGATCGGCGTCAACTCTTTCGCCTCAGAGCCTTTCGCCGTCCCGATATAGTTGAACTTCCCGTCATAGAAGTCTGCACTCACATCGGCCTTGATGTCCGAACTGCGTGAAGTAATCAACTGGCTGTGCGTGTCGACGATCGCCACCACATCCGGGTTGGCCGCACGCAGGCTCTGCATGTCCGGGTACACCGTTACCGAGCCGAACTGGCGTTGTAGCGAGGCTTTGACCCAATCCACCGCCATGTCCGGTTTTGAGGTGGCGACGTAGGCGTCGTGGATCGGCTGCACCAATAAACTCTGGCCGAAACCGGTGCCGGCGTTGGCCTGATAGTCGCGTAGGTATTCGCGGTTGGTCTGGGTGCTCGGGCTGTAGACGACGCCCAGCGAGACACCGGGACCGCTTTTGACCTGGGTGGCGCTGCTGCGGCCGACCGGTTGGGTGAACAGTGTGTCGAGGGAAGAAACCGCTTTGGGGGCGGTAGGAACGGAACAGGCGGACAACGCTAAAACCGATATCGCCAAGGTACTGGCAAAGGCAAGTTTCATGGTGAGTCTCCCGTGAAGCAACTTCAGTCGGAAAGTCAGAGGTGTCGGGGTTGATTAAATGGAACCGGCGACAGTTGCCTCAGACTACTCCCGGCAAACTGAAAACAACCTGACAATTTGCTGAATGACTGTCATGCAATAGTTTTATTGGCTGTAAGCGTTCTTGATTAATTGCCGCAAGAAATAAAAAAGGCGCAAATCAATAATTTGCGCCTTTTATTTATGGCTGGTTAAACAACCATCAGTTTTTCAATGGGATCAGCACTTGCTCGTCCGGCGACAGCACCATGAACACCAGCAACTTGGCCGGTTTGCTATTGCTGGCGTTTTTCGAGATCAAATGCTCGGAACCGGCCGGCTCGTACCAGTATTGGCCCTTCTTGTAGGTGATCGGTTGCTCACCTTTGACCTGGGAAACGATCTCGCCTTCCAGCACGTAGGCCATGGCGGTGCCGTCGTGTTTGTGGGCGATCGAGGACTGGCCGGGCTTGTAATCGACTTCGATCATCATGGCTTTTTTGCCGGGGACGTTTTTCAGCATCTGATCCTGCAGCACCGAGATTTTCTCGGACGGGGAATCGGTGCCGTGGGCCAGTGCCGAAGCGCTGATGGTGAGGGCCAGAGCGGCGAGCGGGGCGGCAAGCAAGTGCAGGACTTTCATGGGGATCACCTGATCAAGTTGGGGAGTCGGTAATCACAGTAGTCCGCGGGCCGGGGTATTCAAACGGCCAATATTCGGGAAGTTTGGGTGACCAATCTGGGGGATTCTGCGCTTTCGAGTACGCCATCGTCGGAACGCCGCCCGGAGCAAGCTCGCTCCCACAGTTTTCTGTGTCGTTCATATTATTAGTGAACTGCACAAAACCCTGTGGGAGCGAGCTTGCTCGCGAAGGCGGCGGATCAGACGATAGGAAAGCTGTTGAAATCCACGCTATTGGCCAGACGACTGTCGATCAGGTCGATGAAGCCCTGGGCTTCCGGGCGATTGAAATGCGCCTGCATCGCCGCTTCCGACTGCCAGCGGGCGCTGACCGTCCAGCGGTGGCTGTCCTCGGGGCAGCGGTCGACCATGTAGGAATCGCAGCCCGGCGTTTCGCGCAGGGTTTCGACGATCTTCTGCAACTGCTTGCCCAGCTCCTCCGATCGGCCGGCTGCAGCCTGCACCTGTACGGTGTTGATCACTTCGTTGGACATTGCTCACACTCCTGAATCAGGCCGGACGAATCCTGCTCATTGAGGGATAACGCTTGTGCAGGATAGGCCTGCACCCCCGGATCACCAATAACCAATCGGCGGTTAATCGTTTAGTCCAATCTAACCAACGACCTGTTGCAGAATGTCGCGCAGGCGGTCGAGTGCGATATCGATGTCCAGCGTCTCGATGGCGCCGAAACCGAAATACATCCCGTTTCTGGCCGGCTGCTGGTAATAGAAACCGTCGATGGCGTACAGCCCGACTTCGACTTTTTTTGCCAGTTCGATCACCAGCGGCAAGTCGATCGGCACCTTGCAGAACACCGCCATGTGAAACCCCGCGCTGGGCGGTACGGCCTCCAGCCACGGCGACAGGTCGGTGGCCATGCGCGCCAGGATCCGCTCGCGGCGCTGGGCATAAATGGTGTGGCAGCGGCGGATGTGCTTGAGCAGACAGCCTTCAGCGATAAACTTGGCCAACGCCCATTGGGGCAGGGTGGAGGCGTGCAGATCGGTGAGCTGCTTGGCGCGAATCACCGCTTCGAGAATCGCGGGCGGCAGGATCGCGTAGCCGAGGCGCAACTCCGGCAGCAGGGTTTTCGAGAAGGTGCCGACGTAGGCGACGATGCCGCGCTGATCGAGCTTGTGCAGCGAATCAGTCGGGCGGCCCTCGTAGCGGAACTCGCTGTCATAGTCGTCCTCGATGATGATCGCGCCCAGCTCATGGGCCCGTTCGAGCAGGGCTTCGCGCCGCGCCTGACTCATCGGCATGCCCAGCGGAAACTGGTGCGACGGCGTCACGTAGATCAGCCGCGTGCCCTCGGGAATCCGCTCGACCTGAATGCCCTCGGCATCCACCGGCACGCCGACCACGGTGGCGCCATGAGTGCCGAACAGCAGCCGCGCCGGCGGGTAACCGGGATCTTCCATCGCCACCAGACTTCCGGGACGAATCAACACCCGGGTGATCAAATCCAGCGCCTGTTGCGCGCCGTTGCACACCACGATGTCCTCGTCCTGACAGTTCACGCCCCGGGAAAACGCGATGTGCCGGGCAATCGCATTGCGCAGCGCCGGCAGGCCCTCCGGCACGCTGTAGAAACCTTTGGAATTGGCCATCTGCCGCAGCGCGTGAGAGACGCAGCGGCGCCAGTCATCCTGGGGGAACTGGCCCTTGCTGGTGGCGCCGCCGATGAAGTCATAGCGCAACGAACCCTCAAGCGTCGGATGCCGCAGGAACACCGGCAGATTGCGCCAGCTCTCGATCACTTCGGAACTGGCCAGCTCGGAATGGCTTTGCTTGCGCAGCACCGGCGTCGAGCGGGCGTTGACGTAAGTGCCTTTGCCGATCACGCCGGTGAGAAAATTCTCGTACGTGAGTTGCGCGTAAGTGTCGGAAATGGTCTTGCGCGAAATCCCCAATTGTTCGGCGAGCAAACGACTGGGCGGCAGCTGAGTGCCGGCGGCCAGACGCCCGGATTCAATAGCGCCGCGCAGTTGTTGGTACAACTGACCGGCCAAGTCCTTGCGGCCGTTGATCACGACATGAAGTTCCATACCGAGGGGGCTCTCCGGGCGATTGAGTGTGCCGGCCAGATTACTCCCGAATGTAGTTCCGGCAGAAGTTGCGTAGTGCAAATCCCCCAAATTGGCATAGGGCCCTGTGGGAGCGAGCTTGCTCGCGATGGCGTCAGTTCAGCCACTGTCAAAGGTGAATGACACACCGCTTTCGCGAGCAAGCTCGCTCCCACAGGTTTCGTGTTTTGCCTGGATCAGTGGTCTGCCGTTTTTTCGTGGAATTGGGGCTGTAACGTTGCCGAACCAGCGTTTACCGTGAAATCACTCTTCTGCTGCCCGAGGCCCGCCCATGTCCCCGCGTCTGGATTACTACAGCGCTTCACCCAAAGCCATGAAAGCGATGATTGCCCTGGAAGCGCTGACCAGCAGCCTGAGCATCGAACCGCCGTTGCTGCACCTGATCAAGATCCGTGCCTCGCAGCTCAACGGCTGCGCGTTTTGCACCGACATGCATTCGGTGGAAGCACGGCGGGCAGGGGAGACAGATCGACGGCTGTACGCCATCGCAGTCTGGCGCGACAGCGGCTTCTTCAACCTGCGTGAGCGGGCCGCACTGGCCTGGACCGAGGCCGTCACGCTGCTGGCGGATAGCAGGGTGCCTGATGATGTTTACCAGCAGGCACGGGAACAGTTCAGCGAGACGGAACTGGTGGACCTGACCATGGCCGTCAGCACCATCAACAGCTGGAATCGGCTGGCGGTGAGCTTTCGCCAGATTCCCGCAGACCATTGAACAATGCCAAACACAAAACCCTGTGGGAGCTAGCTTGCTAGCGATGGCGGTTTGTCTGTGCGATCAATGTTGACTGACAGGACGCTATTGTCGGATCGCCGCCCGGAGCAGGCTCGCTACCACAGTAGATCAGTTAGTTCGGTGGCCGCTGCGGTTTCACCGACGTGCCAAACGTGTTTCCCATCCGCGTTGCGGTGGCCGCTGGCGTCGCCAGCCCCACCTGATTCGGCGGCCGCTTGTTGACCGGCACATTCATCGCTTCCTGATTCTTCTGCGCAGCCGCCGCGCCATTGGGGTTGTTGCCCATCTGCTGGCTCAGGCAATCGTAATTCGGCGCCTTGTAGCCGCCCACCGTCACCTCGACGCAACCCAGCGGCTCCTCCGCGTGTGCACCGCCCAACACCGTCAGCAACAACCCGCCGAAGACGACTTTCCAGACTGATTTCATGCGTGCCTCCTGGCCGGCCCGAAGGGGCCGCTCTAGCTCAAGAGTCTAGTGCAACGGCGGCGCCGATCCCGTGATGGTTTTTTTGCAGTGGCCGTCACACCAGATTCATAAACAGCCCTCAGGATGACGGTTTTCAGGGATACATCAGCCGTGCAGCGAGGCCGTGCCAGGGAGGATGTTGTGCGCTCAGCGCTCATGCGCCAGCTCTGTCTGGGGCTGCTGCTTGGCTTGTTTCTGAGCCGCGCCAGCGCCGACCCGGTGCCGGCATCGATGCGCATGACGCTGCACATCCCGGCCCAGGAACTGGCGCGCGCCCTCGATCAGTTCAGCCGCGCCACCGGCATGGCGGTGCTGGTCGACAGCCAGTTGAGTCGCGGTCGACGTTCCCTGGCGGTGGATGGCGAATTCACCGCCGCCGAAGCATTACGCCGGATGCTCGGCGGCAGCGGGTTGATGGCCAAGTACAGCCGCGACGACGCGTTCACCTTGCAGGTTGCGCAAGTCGAGGAAGTACCAATGCCGGCGGAGAAACCGACTCCCGCCAGCGCAGCCGTCAACCGCAGTTACGCCACGGCGGTGCAGGCCGCGATTGAACGCAACCTGTGCCGCTCGCCGCTGACCCGGCCCGGCAGTTTTCGCGCAGTGTTGCAGCTGTGGATCGGTCGCGACGGTGTGGTGCAGCACAACCGGTTGGTCACCACCACCGGCGATGTTCGGCGCGATGCAGCGCTGGTAGACAGTTTTCACACGCTGAAAATCGACCGGCCGACTCCCGGCGCATTGCGCCAGCCAGTCACGTTGCTGTTGTTACCCGAATCGTCAGGAAAGCGCATGGAATGCACACAATGGGAAGGAGTTTCCGGGGGATGAAAGACGCCGGACAAAGTTCGATGGTCCAGCTGTTCCTGACGTCCTACGAGGACTTTCGGGTACGCCTGCGACGCCGTCTCGGCTCGGAGGACCTGGCCAACGACGTGCTGCACGAAACCTACCTGCGGGTCGACCGCATGGAAGCGCCGCCGAACCTGCTGCGGCCCAACGCCTACCTCTATCGCATGGCCCTGAACATCGCCGCCGACCGCCGCCAGGCCGATGCGCGGCTGCTCACCGGCAGCGAAGTCGAAGAACTGCTGCAAGTCAGCGACGAAGCGCTGGACCCGATGCGCGTGGTCGGCGGCCAGAAGGAAATCCAGTCCCTGCTCAGCGCCCTCTACGAACTGCCGGCCCGGCGCCGCCGGATCTTCATCGCCGCACGGCTGGAAGAGGCGCCGCACCTGGAAATCTCCCAGCGTTTCGGCATCTCCACGCGCATGGTCGAGAAGGAAATCAAGGCTGCCCTCGGACACTGCGCGGCCAAACTGGAAAGAAAAGTGTTTCAGCGGTTCGGTCGCGGGGCCGGAAAACCGTCTAGTGAATGAAGCTCCGATTTAGTGTCCCGATCAACCCGTCGAGTACCTGTGCGTTTGAACATTTTCCGTCTGACACCTGCCGAGCCCACGCCTGCCGAGCGTCTGCAAAGCGAAGCCCGCGACTGGCTGATCCTGCTGACCTCCGGCCGCGCCACGGTCGCCGACGCCCGAGCGCTGCGCCAGTGGTGCGCGCAAAGCCCCGAACACGCCCGCGCCTTCGAAGAGTGCAAGGCGTTGTGGCATCTGCTGCAACCGGCGGCCGAAGCGACACAGGCGCCACGACGGTTTGGACGCCGGGCGTTTCTCGGCGGCGCGATTGCCGCGTCGGCAGCGTTCCTGCTGGTGCGCGGCACGATTCCGGGCGGGTTCTCCGGGCTTGGCGCTGATTACATCACCGAAGTTGGCCAGCAACGTCGGGTCGAACCGGCCGATGGCTTGAGCCTGGAACTGAACACCCAGACCCGCATCAACCAGCGTTCGGTGGATGAGGGCGTGCAAGGTTTTGAACTGGTCAGCGGCGAAGTCGAAGTGCAGACCGCACGGCTGCCCATGGCGATGCAGGCCGGTGGCGGCTGGTTGCGGGCGAGCAGGGCGCGGTTCAACCTGCGCAACCTCGATCAGCAGGTGTGCGTGACGTGCCTCGATGGCGCTGTAGAAGTGGAAGTCGAAGGCCGCAGCCTGCGCCTGGAACCGGGCCAGCAATTGACCTATGACGCGCAACAGGTTGGCACTGTGCAAAGCGTCGACACAGCGGCGGTGATGAACTGGCGTCAGCAGGTGCTGGTGTTCAACGGTGCGACGCTGAGTCAGATGATTGATGAGATCAACCGCTACCGTCCGGGGATGTTGCTGCTGCTCAATCGGGAGCTCGGCCAACGCCGGGTACAAGCACGTTTCTCCCTCGACCAACTGGCCGGCGTAGGCGCCCTGATCCGCGATGCCTATGGCGTCAAATGCACCGAGCTACCGGGCGGCGTCGTAGTCCTCAGCTAACCCAACACAACCCCCACAAACACCACAGAACCCTGTGGGAGCGAGCTTGATCGCGAAAGCAGTAGTTCAGGCAATGAGATGTTGAATCTTCCGGCCCCTTCGTCGGATCGCCGCCCGGAGCAAGCTCGCTCCCACAGGGACCTCAGTGGACCAAGTTACTGGAGTGGCCCCATAACCTGCCGGTACTTCTCCGGCCCTTGCGGTGTTTGCCGAGTCAACCGAACCTCCAACCCCAACGGATCCTCCCGGCGATTCCCGCTCAACTGCCGCCACCCCTTGTCCGCCTCCCAAACCCGCACCTGCAAATCACTCACCTCACCCAACACCGCCACCCCCGCAGTAGGCGCCGGCAACGGATACCGACTACGCGCCGGCGCCACCGCGCGATACAGCGTGTCGCCCTTGAGCCACCACCGCACCCGCTGCAACGCCCCCGGCTGATCCGCCGCGCTACGAATGATGTCCAGCCGAAACCCCTTGCTGTCACTGCTGCGCACCGTAACGGCAGGCGGGGCCGTCGCCGGTTCATCCTCGGTGCCGACCTTCTTCGGTTCCGTCAGCTCGATCCCGGCGCGCATCTCCACATCCCGCTGCATCTGATTCAACGCCCGCAACAGGCTGTCGCTCTGCTCACCACTGGCCTGCAAATGGCTGTCGGCGCGGGTGACACTGTCCAGCCCCTTCCAGGCAATCAGACTGACCACCGCCATCAACAGAATCGCGACCATCACCTCGATCAGCGTAAAACCTTGTTGTCTGTTCATTGCACGCTAATCCGGCCCGAAGCATCGCGCAGCACACTCAACCGATTGAGCCCGTCAGACAACGTCAACTGCAGCGGCGGATTGATCCACTCCGCGTTGAGCACCACCTTCTGTTTGGGCTCCAC
This sequence comes from Pseudomonas sp. GW823-FHT04A03, assembly GCF_058796615.1. NCBI lineage: Bacteria > Pseudomonadati > Pseudomonadota > Gammaproteobacteria > Pseudomonadales > Pseudomonadaceae > Pseudomonas > Pseudomonas sp. GW823-FHT04A03. The sequence goes on along the minus strand of NZ_JBXAIV010000001.1, from coordinate 1,051,965 downwards.
CCGCACCTCCAGCTTCGGACTCTGCCAGGGACGCGGCCGCAACTGCGGGTCCCGATCGAAATGATCAAAGCCCTTGCCACTGTCACTGCGCCGACTGAACCGAAACCCCTTGCCATCGCTCAACCACGCAATCGGCCGGCCATCGGCGCGAGCCTCAGCCTGGGCAATCTGCAGCAACTGCGCCACGCGCTCGGCATCCTTGCGCAGCAACTGCAACGGATCGGGCTTGATACTCAGACTGATCGCCGCACTGGCGATACCGATGATCACCAGCACCACCATCAACTCGATCAACGTAAAACCCTGCTGCCTGCACCGGTTCATCGATTGCGCACTCCCTTGCGTCCAGCCCCGTCCCAAAAAACCATCCTGCACGGCCAACATGTAAGGCGTGTGAAATAAAACCGTGAGAATTGCCGCGTAGTCTGGTCACCGGGACTAAAAGGAGATTCAGCCCATGAGATACACCGCACGCTTTTCACCCCCCCAACTCATCCAGGCCGCCGCACTGCTGGCCGCCCTGGTCGGCATCGCCACTTGGTCATCCCTGCTCCTGACCACCGCCGAATCCCACACCCCGGCCGCCACCCCGCAACTGCTCGCTGCGCGCAGCGATAACCCGGCGTTGCAGTGGTTTTCCAATCGAACGGCGCCGGTGGAGATCAAGGTGAGTGGCGTGATGGCGGGAAGTCGGGGAGCGGTGGCGATTTTGAGTTTGAACGATGGGCCGCCGAGGAGTTTTTTGCAGGGGGATCGGGTGAGTCCTGGGGTGAAGTTGGTGGCGGTGGAGGGGGATGGGGTGGTGATTGAGCAGGGTGGGGAGAGGGTGCGGTTGGGGGTGGAGAGGTTGGGGGAGGGGGTGGAGATGCCTAGGTTGGTTAGGCCGTGAGTTGTGAGGTTGGTATCAGTCATCTCGTCACTTCAGTTAAGAGAGTGACTTCTCGGCGACCGGTTTAAGTGTCTCGAAATTGGACAAAAAAATGTGTGGTCGTTTTCGGACGCTCAAGAACGCTCATCTTCAATTCTCAGAGGACGTCCGAGCCAGTAGCAGGCATTCACCTTGGCAATTGCTTGTAGATAGAGCCCCTAGGCCTAAGCCGTTGATCGAATTCGTCCCGCCCAATTGCGTGGAACGAAAAAACGTGATATCAAAACAGTGGCAATTGGTTCTACAAAAAAACAATAATAGTTTTATAAATGGCTGAACTATAGAAAGATCAAATTCCTTCTGGCGCCAAGTATGAGCTATAACTAAGAACTGGGAGTTTCTGATGAAGCTAGGTGTGTTGCATGTAAGTGATATTCATATAAAGAGTTCGGCTGACAAGATTTTAGAAGTTGGATTATCAATAGCGAAAGCATGTTACACAACGGCTCATCAAAGCGACGCATTTGCAATAATAATTACTGGTGATATCGCTTTTAGTTGCAAAAAAGAAGAGTATGACTTGGCCGAGGTTTTTTTTGATGGTATTAAAAAGGATATTGAATCCGAGATAGGGCGAGGTGTCGATTTTTTTTTAGCGCCTGGAAATCATGATTGTGTGCTCAAGCCTGAGAACGAAGGCCGAACAATTATAATTGAACAGATTGTTAAGGATCCAGCACGGGCAAATAGCAAAGGTCTCGTGAACGATTGTACTTCTGTGCAGAGTGAATTTTTTAAGTTTCAGGACAGGGTGACAACATTAACTCCTGTGTACTCGGATAGCCTTTGGAAAGAGTATGAATTAAACATAAAAGGTGCGGTTGTTCGGGTCTCTTCACTTAATGCAGCCTGGATGTCAAGACTTCCAGAGCCTCAGGGGCAATTGGTCTTCCCAATCGAAAATTACTATGATCTTCTTGAAGCTCCATCTAATCTAAGGTTGTCACTGATACATCACCCCCTAAATTGGTATTGCCAAGCAAGTTATCATCCACTAAAGAAAGCGCTGAGAACGCACTCAAATGCGATCCTTTCCGGTCATGAACACTCATCTGCGTCTGAAGAAGTAGTGGATGGATCAATTGGGAATGTTTTGATTTTTGAAGGTGCCGCTTTACAGCCTCATGGTAATGAGTTTGATCCAAAATTTAGTTGTCTTTTATTTGACCTTGATGAAAAAGTGGTTTTTGAGAAGAGATTCAAAGCAGGTAAAACACTCCCGGTGGAACTTGAGGAACTTCAGCATGCACTAAAGGTATCAGGTGGGTGTGCAAGACAAATCAATAAAATTTCCGTTGGATTTATTGATTTTCTATCTGATGCAGGTGGTAATTTTACTCATGAGAGCAAACAAAAAATAGTCGCTGAAGATGTATTTCTTTATCCGGAGTTGGAAGATACCAATGCGGAGCAAGATAAAAAATATATATTTGCCGACAAGGTCATAAGCAGTTGGCAGGAGCTAGGCAGGACACTGATTTTAGGTGATGACGAGTCTGGAAAATCATTTTTGTTAAAAAGAGCTTTTTTTGACATTCATTCACAAGGGGGGTTGCCAGTATATATAAAGGCTGCCGAGCTTAGTTCAGTTGGAACGAGGGAGCTTGACCGAAAAATTTCACAGCTTGCAGAGGTGCAGTACGAAAAAAACGAGGATTTTGTTTACGCAGAGAGGATTAATAAGGTTGCTCTTGTTGACGATCTGGATCGGTTGAGTGGCGGATCAAAAAACCAAGCAAAATTAATAGAGTATCTGAGCGAGTCATTTGGGGCTGTAATAGTTACTGCTAGCTCAAGATATCAATTGAATGAATATATTGATTCTTCGGCAGCTGAGGCGCTTTCGGATTTTGAGACGTTGAAAATACGTCCATTCGGGCATCTAATGCGTCACAATCTGATTAAGAAGTGGTGCATGCTTGGGGGGTTAAATACCAAGTCAGAGTTGGATAGGAAAGTACATGATGTTGAACGTATTCTAGGAGTGATCCTAGGGAAGAACCTCGTCCCGTCAAAGCCAATTTATTTGCTGATATTGTTGCAAAGCTGCGCGCAAGATCAACAAACTGAGCTTCAAAATAGCAGCTTTTCTCAATATTATGAGTTCCTGATAGTTAAGAGTCTGAAAGAGGCCGATTTTAGGCTTGATCATCTAAATGAGATGTTTAATTATCTATCTCATCTTGCTTGGTTTTTCAAAAGTAGAGATGTGACGGAGCTTGGTCTGGAAAATCTTAGGGAATTTAATAGAAATTTTTGCGATGAGTATGCGACAGTTGATTTTGACACAAGGCTGTCATTGCTAAAACAAGCAAAAATACTGAAGCAGGATGGTGATCTATTTAGCTTTAGTTATTCTTATGTTTACTTTTTATTTGTCGGAAAGTATCTTGCGGCAAATCTTCATAAGGATAGTATTAAAGAGCTGGTCAGGGGTTACTGTAAGGAGCTTTATCGCAAAGAAAATGCGAACTGTGTAATGTTCCTGACGCATCACGGAAACAATCCCTGGGTGATAGAGCAGGTATCGGATGTTTTAAATGGATGTTTTTCCGATCAGGCGCCGATCGAATTTAATGGGGATATTGCATCAATTAGCGCGCTAGTTAATACTACGGCGCAAATAGTTATCGATGAAATTAATGATCAAGATGTTGAGAAAAATCAGTTAGAATCTCGGCGTGCTGCTGATTTATCTGATACTCGCGATATTCCCGAACCACCTAAAACAAACTCGCTGTCTCCTGGTGATGCTGATTCCATACTTAGCTTTAGCTCTAACATAAACCTGATGATTAAAACGTCGGAAATTATGGGGCATATCACTAAGAATTATTATGGATCCTTGGAGCGCTCTCGCAAAGCTAGCTACTTGGAGCAAATTTTTAATGGTTCGCTACGTAGTTTGAAGGCTATTTTTGAGGAGATTTTTGATCAGCCCGATGCATTTGTTGCTGAATTAGAAAGAATGCTGAACGACCGAAAGCCCGACTTAACTGCTAACGAAGCTAAAGAGACAGCGAAGCGGCTTGCATTCCAAGTACTCGGCATGATCTGCACAGGTTTTATAGCGCGTGTGGGTCAGGTGGTGAGTTCTGAAAAAATCCGTGAAGATATAAACTCACTTGTAGCTAATAAGCAAAACAATGCATATCGGTTGATCGGAATAGCCTCATGTTTGGTCCATCCGGGGCATATCCCGTTTGAAGCGATTGAAAAGTTAGCGAAAGATACTATTTCAAATAATTTTGCTTTTACTATATTGCAGAGCTTAGTGTTCTATCACTTGCATATGTTTCACACGACCGATAAGGATAAGCAGCGGTTGGCAGCATCAGTGAATATTGGAATGAGTCAATCTAGGGCGATTGATGTCGCGACTAACAAAGCAAAATTGCTTAGATAGTAGAAAAAAAAGGACTGATCTATCTTATAAAATAGCTCAGTCCGTTTTTTTGATGCTTTTTTTGTAAAGATTGTCAGTGTTTCTCATAGTGTATATCGAACTCTTTGAGAATGTTTGGGTTGTAAAAGATTTTTGGAATTCCAGTCGTGCTGCCAGGCGTAAGGTACCGCTTATGTGCAAATTTATCGTCCTCTTCTAATGCTTTGCGAATGGCGTGATAGTTGTTGTTCTGTTTGAAGTTTTTGAATCGGCGTTTTAAGCGGGTGGTGAGGTTTTGATAGTCCCACGGGTATTTTTCGGATATTTCCAGTTCGGTGATTATGATTCTAGTTGCATTGCTGTCCGTGGAATATTGAATTGGCAAGCCGTCGTCGCTTTTTACTTTTTGTAATTTTATATCAATTCTCAGTGTGAGGTTATAGGCTCCAATGTCATCGCTGTCGTAGGTTTTTTCTATTTGGCCTATGTAATCCAGGATTTTCTTCTCTTTCGGGTTCAGCATTATGCCTGGTGCTTCGTCAAATCCTCGGAAAAAAGAAAGTGGCATCAAGTAAAAGTTATATGTTGAGAGGATGTTGCCATGCCAGCTTTTCACGATGTTTGCATAGTTTTGTAATGAGGCAGTGCCAAGCTCTTGTATTTTTTGGCTCAGCATCAGATCGTCATTAATGAAGTGAATGGAGTTGTCTCTGATTTCACTTAATGCGGTTATGTTATCGATCACGGCTTTTTCGATCTTGCTTCCGAACTCTTCGGTGATTATTCGGAATGCTTCAAACATACTTATAGACATCGGGTTTCCGGATCGATTGGTTTTTGGTCTGGGGAGCTTTGATTTTTCACCGTTCTTTAGAGTTCGATGCTCCATCGCGTATAATGACGCTGCTTTGTTACTTGACAGGCTCAAGATTTTTGCTTTGAACAGTAATTCCCAAGCGTTTATGCATAATACCGAGAAGCTTTCCTCTCGGTATTTAAAATCCGGCTTGTTATAAATTTCCATTGCTGAAAGCATTGCTGATATAGATTTTTCTAGCATGCTTCGTGATCGTGATTTCATTTTTTTGCATCCTTAATGAAGTGTAAATCCTGCGTATTGATAGCGGCTTTCTTCATGTGGCGGATATATTTAAGGCTAGATTGTTCTATTGCTCAAGTTCTTCGACGTGTTTAGTGCCTGCTCGGAATGAATTTCGAAGCCGAAATTGACCAAGGGCGTAGCTAACTTGTTGATATGTCTGAGCTGTGCGGGAAATTATAGAAATTGACATTGCCATCGCACTCAAATAATCAGTGGTCGATGTCAGTCGCTGTAAATAATCTTGATGGTATTCCAAGGCAACCATCTACAGAGCTTGGGTATTGAAAGAAAAGATCGGAACGGATCTATTTTTTAGAAAAACGACCCGTTCCGCTTAAATGGTGAGGATAGACACAGATCTGAATACTCGAGTTCACATCGAAATGTGCCGGAGTAGTTGGTTTGTTCATGGGGTAAGAGGTCGTCAGTCACATCTGACGATCCCGGCCATTTTCTTTCCCTCTATTGAGCTACAGCGCGCAGCCGCTTACGCCTTCACCTCAACATGATCCAGCGCCTGATTCACCGCCAACTCGCTCAACATCACCAACTGCGCAATCCCGATCGCAGTCTTGCGATGCGCAGGCTCCAGCGTCGCAGCAAAGTTGTTGAGCATTTCGCTGGCCGATCCCAGTGATTCGCTGGCGTTGGCCAGGAGGGATTCGGTGTTGTACGCCGGGTTGGCCAGGTACATGGGGTCGTGCTTGTGGTGGCTGCCCATGATGCGTTGTTGTGGGGTGAGGTAGTGGTCGAGGGCGCGTTCGGCGGCTTCGTTGAGGGTTCGGGAGTCTGGGAATTTGTAGGGGGAGACCGGATCGGTTTCTGGTGGGTTTGGTGTTGGCTTGAACATAGATGTAGCTCCATATGGGACTTAAGGAGCCATCACTCTCGCTACCAAACGAGTGGTGGTGGCCATACGAAGGTTGGTAGACCGGCCCATATGGAAAATCCGGCGCGCCCGAGGGCGCCCTGCGCATGGCCACCATAAGACAAATGCCGAAAGGGCATCTGCGCTAGGTGACGTTATGCGTCATATGGGAGGTCGGGCTACCAAACCCGATCACTGTTTTTCAGTGACCCGGAAACGATAAGACCCGCACCCCAGACGCACAAGCCGGCGGATTCTGGCGTAGTCGTAGGCAATGACGCAAGGCGTTGTAGCCTTGAGGAAGTAACGGTGAGTGTCGTTAAACAGTATTCAGAAAGTCGCTTAAACAGACGGATTTCCACAAGCCAGTAACTAACCCGCGTCGTCTTTATTGGGCTCTGGTGGCGCGTCAGGACATTCATCGGCCCATCGCGTAACCGTCATGTCTTTGAGCTGCTCACCCATGGTGTCGACGCGTAAGCGGAGGAAGAAGGGGACGAAGAAGGGGACGGACGAAGAAGGGCACAGATTTATTTTCCAGAAAATAGATCAATCCCCTTTGTTCATCTAAAGGTGCAACATCTGACGGGCGGCGTAACAAGATCTGCCTAGTCGCCCAAATCAACGGCATTACCGTTAGCTCGGACATAATAATTATCGAATTCACCGCTTTCGACGAACACGAAGCCATGGCGAGTGTAAAAACGATTTGAAGCGCTTTCCTTGAGAGCACCGACCTTGATGGGACGCCCGATCTCATCAGCCTCTCTGAAGATCTGAGTAAGGACTTCAGAGCCGATTCCTGCTCCTTGAGCACTGGGTATCACATACAAGTGGTCAAGCAAAAGCTCGCTCTGGTGGTCTTTGATTACGACAAAACCGACCAGATCACCTGATACTTCTATGCGGCGAGTGCTGTTAACGTCGAACCCAGCAACAAATCGTTCGCGCGCTCGATCTGGGTTAAATCGTCCAAGCCGTTCAAGGCTCTCGCGCATGGCCTCAATCCTGATGGCTACCAGATCTTCCAGGTCGTTATTGGAAGCTGCGCATAAAACGACAGCGGAGTTTTGATCAGCGGAGGCTGGCATGACAAGCACCCTAAACATGGTCGGTCAGTCATTATGCAGAGAACAGATTCCGCATAACCACTACTGCTTCGGTTCAATGGAGGCGACGGCTCCCTATCAGCGTCAGGGGGATGTGTTCACCGGACGCTTTACGTTTGTTGGGGCAAGGGGACGGATCTGTCGTGGGATCCGAGACGCAATGAGAATTCCGATAAACACGAACGTTTAAAAAGACATCTCCAGACACTCTCTCAGGCTACATATCCTTGCGCCGTTGCCTACAGCTACGCCAGAATCCGCCGGCTTGTGCGCTTTGTACCTGGTCTTTATCGTCTATGGGTCGCTGGCAACCCAGCGATCGGGTTTAGCGACCTGACCAGGTATAAGTTCAACGACGCTCCAGTTCGTCGCAGATTTTTGCGATGACGATATGGTGGCTGTGCGTGGGAGACCTTCGGGTCTGCCGGGTCTTATACCTCTCGGTTCGCTAACCCGCGTACAGCTGCCACCCTTACTTGTTTAGCGACAGGTGTTGGTGGTTCCACCAGGTATAAAAATGGAGCTTCACCATGATCAAACCAACACCCAACCCGCCCGAAACCGACTCGGTTTCCCCCTACGAATCCATCGATTCCAAAAAACTCCACGAAGCCGCTGACCGCGCGCTCGACCATTACCTCTGTCCGCCCGGCTCCACGCCGCCCCCACGCAGAACCCGCGGGATGTATGCCGTGACTGCGGACAACAAAAACGAAGAACTGCTGATTGATGCCAGTGAAACACTCGCTTCGGCCCAAACCATTGCCCAGAACATCGCCAGTCTGGTGCCGGCTTCGCAGCGTCGAGCGTTGGTGGGCATTGCGCAGTTGATCATGCTCGGGGAGCTGGCGGTGAATCGGGCGTTGGATAATTTGCAAATGCCGGTCAAGCAGACATCGGGATCACCTGCTGATTAAGCTGGTATCAATTCTGACGCCTTCGCGAGCAAGCTCGCTCCCACAGGGATTTAGGGAGGAAAGAGGGGGAAGGGGACTGAATTATTTCATTCGGTCCCCTTTGTTTCTTAACCCGCGTCGCCGCTATCTTGCTCTAAAGGAGCATCAGGACATTCTTCGGCCCATCGCGTAACCGTCATGCCTTTGAGCTGTTCACCCATGGTGTCAACGCGCAAACAGGCACCTTTCTTTGAATAGAACAGGATGCAGCGCGAGCTATCAAACGAGCAGGTATCGAGTTCCAGGAAATTGCGTGCTGCCAGCTCGCGCTCTACACCGCTGTATTCATAGCCATCGCTGGTGTGCATGCGGGTTGGCTTCCATCCTTGTTTGATCAACTTGGATCTGGCCGACTCCAAAGGCTCACCGACGGTGATGCCTGCTGTCCCGTGCTTGTCATTTGTCGATTGCGAGCCGCCGGCAAACGCAAAGCTTGTACCCGTGCAATACATTGCGAGGAGCAGGAGGGTCGTGGTCTTCATTTGATCGTTCCAAAAAAGAACAGATTTCTGTCCCCTTTGATTTCTGGCTTCAATCCTTTTCAGGGCATTTGAAGATCCAGGAATAAATTTTCATGTCTTTGACTTCTTCGCCGACAGTTCCTACACCTAAACAATCTCCGTTCTTGATGTAGTTGAAGCTGCAGTAACGGACGCCTTCCGTGCAAGACTCGATTTCACTGAAGCCCTTTCTTTGGATGACGCTTTCAATCCCGAACTCACCTGAGTAGGTCGGATTCGGCTTCCAGCCATTTTTGATCAAAGCTTTTCGGGCTTCCGAAAATGGCATGCCCTCTTTGATAGGAAGGTCGGCAGCGTTAGAAAATAAACTGACGCAACATAAAAGGCTGATGGCTAATATTTTTAGTTGCATTTAACAGAGCCGCTGACAATTGGATTTGCGCCGTGCCCCGGGAGTGGGCAACTGGTGGGATCTGTTACTCGGGCTGCAGGTTTGCCACTCACGGGAAATTCCTTTTCAAAAATTCAGTTGTCCTTGGCCTGATTGGATTAGAAATTCCGGCCACTGAGAGAGTGCGAACATCAAACGTTTGGCAGAGCGGGAGTATCAAAAATCCGCCACCCTGTGCGTTTGCGTCGCACAGGATGCCTGAGGCAAATGTTGCGCTCAACAATTCTTACAATTCTTTGGTTGACGGGTTGGGAATGATCTTGAAGCGAGTAGCCCGTATCGCCTTTGCGTTCGGATCGGTTGAAGCTTTTGGTACAGAGAAAAACGCATTTGGCCGAGGTCGTCAGTCACACCTGACAACCTCGGCCATTTTCTTTTCGTCTATTGAGCTACAGCACTCAGATGCTTACGCCTTCACCTCAACATGATCCAACGCCTGATTCACCGCCAACTCACTCAACATCACCAGCTGCGCAATCCCGATCGCGGTTTTGCGATGAGCCGGCTCCAGCGTGGCCGCAAAGTTGTTGAGCATTTCGCTGGCCGATCCCAATGATTCGCTGGCGTTGGCCAAGAGGGATTCAGTGTTGTAGGCCGGGTTGGCCAGGTACATGGGGTCGTGTTTGTGATGGCTGCCCATGATCCGTTGCTGCGGTGTGAGGTAGTGATCGAGCGCGCGTTCGGCGGCTTCGTTGAGCGTTCGGGAATCGGGGAATTTGTAGGGAGAAACTGGATCGGTTTCCGGTGGGTTTGGTGTTGGTTTGAACATAGATGTAGCTCCATATGGGACTTAAGGAGCCATCACTCTCGCTACCAAACGAGTGGTGGTGGCCATACGAAGGTTGGTAGACCGGCCCATATGGAAAATCCGGCGCGCCCGAGGGCGCCCTGCGCATGGCCACCATAAGACGGATGCCGAAAGGGCATCTGCGCTAGGTGACGTTATGCGTCATATGGGAGGTCGGGCTACCAAACCCGATCACTGTTTTTCAGTGACCCGGAAACGATAAGACCCGCGCACTAGACGCACAAGCCGGCGGATTCTGGCGTAGTCGTAGGTAATGACGCAAGGTTGTGTAGCCTTGAGGAGGTAACGGTTGGTGTCTTTTAAACGTGGTTTTTGGGGTGGGTAAACGGGTGATTCAACAAGCGGCCCTCACCCCAGCCCTCCCGAAACGTCGGACCGCCCGGAGGGAGAGGGGGCCGACCGAGGTGTCTGGCGTCATACATCGACCAGAACGACTGAGGCGACTATGGATTCACGGGGCAAGCGCTCAAATCGTCGGATCGCGCTCCATGCCATCGGCAATCAGCGTTTTGGGGTAATCAAAACAGATATGCATATGTGCATTGATTATGTATGCGCAAATGCATATTCTTGCTTCCAAACCGGCTCCACGGGCCGCCTAAAAAATCTCTTCAACCCCACCGCAACCCTTCCTCAACAAGTCAGGTTGCCACCGAGCCCCGCCAGACGCGGGGCTTTCCCTACGCAAAAGGATTTATGCCCAATGACAGGAAACACCACAAACCTCGCCGCCCAGATTGACTGCATCACGGTCGATACCCTCGATGATCTGTACGCCGTGAGTTCGGCCACGTACAAGAAGGTTTCAACGCTTGGCTTTCATGCTCGCGGAGATGGAGGGCACGCTGAGTACGTTTTGGACACAACAGGCACGACGACCGACCAGGCGATCCCCATGGTCATCAAGGCGAACGATGGTGGCCAATGGAAGTTGATGCACGACGGTGATGTCACCGCTGAGCAGTGTGGATTCAGGCGAGATGGCGTTCTGAATGAGCAAAAGACGCTGAACCCGGCGATTGCAGCAGTCACTGCCGCAGGCGCGAGAATCGTGTGGGGTTACGGCACTTACATCTGCGAGTACATCCAGATCATTCCGAACATGTCCTGGGTCGGTAAAGGGCAGTTCTTTACGATACTCAAGGCCAAGAATGGCCTGAACACGGATTTCATCTCTTCGAACTTCAACATCAACACGAACAACGTTTCGATTGTCGGTATGCAGTTCGACGGCAACCGCGCCAATAACACCAACGGGAACACCTTTGCACTCAAAGGCGCCAAGCAGAATCTGCGGCAGGTGACGATTACACAGTCTGCCTCCCATGGCCTGATCACTGATTTCGACATCATTGACGGTGAGCGCAAGCTGGGTTTTGAAAGTACGTACGAAGACATTCTGATTGATACGACGGGTCAGCATGGCTGGTTGTACAACGGGCCAACCGACTCCGCGATGACCAACGTCACGCTGCTGGACTGCGGGGTATCGAAAGATAACGCCTGGTACGGACTGTATGCGCTCAGGAACTTCAGAGCGGATAACCTGCATCCCTGGAACCGTTCTTCTACCAGCAATGTTCCAGCGGCGTCGGTTTATATCGAAAAATCGGCACCCGGTTGTACGGCCGTCAACTCACACTTTGAGGGCGGTCATTGCCCACTCGTCATACACAGCAACCAGAACTCATTCAGCGACTGCGATTACTACGCGCCCCGTGGCACCTATTGCATTGATAACCATGGGACGGCGAACAAGATCAGTGGTGTGCTCGGCGCGACAGCGGCAGCGGTGAACCCCAATTACGCGGGTATTCGGATGCGCGGCGTCGGTAACATGATCGACCTTACGGACGGTGGTTGTGTGAACGGTGCGATCGATTTCACTGGCAGCCTGGGCGGCAACCTTGTCAGGATTTCCGGCTATAGAAGTTCGGGTGTTCTCTATGCAGGAACGCCTAATCCTGCGGATGTCGTGCTTCTGGTTATTCTCGGTGCGGGAGGCGGGGTATTAAAAACCTGATCGGCTTGATGCATTTGGTCGTGTGGTTGAGCAAAATCTCCAGCCTGGCCAGCGGCGGCATCATGTTCAGGCATTGATGCCTTGCTCGAGATCCTGTCGTTGCCTTTATGGGTCGCCAACCACTTGGCGACCTTGCGCTTTGCTCCAACCAATCGCTTCAGCGTTTCCACCGATCTCTGAGGTTTTACTTCGGTTCTTATCAAAAAATCAGGATCTACTGCTTCGTCAGATCATCCGCAGCATCGTGGGCGCTCATTATTTGAGCATAGTGTGGGCGCTGCTTTATCCAGCAATCGCAAAGCAGACAATAGTTGGCAATGATAGAGAGTGTATCTAGCGCTTCCTTGTAGTCGGGCCTCGGGTTTTTACCGTACTCCTCCATAAGTGCCTGGAAATCAAATTTTTTGACGAAATCAATATTGTTGGGGTTGGAGTTGAAGATCCAGTCCAGAATATCTATTTGATGTTGTGCACTTGCCCTGAACTCAAGATGGCTAGCAGTCCAAGTTCGAATTTCGTCTTCAGTAGGGGCAGGGGACAGAGACTTTGAAAGTTCTTCAAACGTGCTCATTAAAATTTGCAGCTGATTCGATGCTTCGTCTGCTGCATTGGTATGCTGCTTTACAATTTCACATGTTTTTATAAAGACCGTTACCTGCTTGTCAGCTGCCGGGCCGTCCTCATGAAGGAACGTGGCCTTGGCTTTTGGCTCGAGAAAATATTGGCGCCATGAGGCACTGAGGTGTTCGATGGAAATGTCGGTCTTGGAGGAGGTGGCCATCCTCAGGGTAACAGGGATCAAACCACCGTTCGTGACATTGACCGTGTCAGTCAGATCCGCGATGTGCGCGGTTAATTTATGAAACATGCGGCTAAAATCAAACGCCTGCTTAACAGAAGCCGCAACATAGTTATCCATTTGGTGAGTCGAATATGCCAAGGAATGATTGATCTCATCAGTGTAATGGCTCAGTCCAATTTCGACTTCAGATAGGGGCCGTTGAATCCACTCCGGGTTTGACGTGACAAAGGTATGGATATCTGTCGGGAGAGTTTTACGACATGGCTTTTCTGAGCAGCGTAGATTGCAGTCCTGGTATACCTGCGCGACGAACTGTGAACACACGATTCCTTTATTATCCGAAAAAGTCGGTTCATTCCCTATTAAGGCAATTAATTTGTACTTCTGGCCGTAGTAGTAATTCGCTCGTCGAACCAGATCCTGAGTCGCCAACGGGTCAGCGGTTCTATGCCTGACCAACAACGAATTGGCGACGTCGTAGGTATGACTCACCTCATCCCATTGACGCAGGGTTATGCCAGTGCCTGGCGTTGCATCCATGATCATGTTCTGCCCGGTAACAATGGCGACATGTGAATAGCTTGATTTTTGTAACCGTGTGATCGATTGAGCCACCATATTCGGCTTGGTAAACAGGCTCTTTCCTCTCAGTAGCAGGATGTCACCAGGTTGAGGCAGGTTGTGATCAAAATCCATGAGGTTTGTACTGATCCAAAAGGTGTCGCTAGGACACGGAAAACGGAGACCTGCATACTTTCAGAAAACAGCCTCTCAGGAAATCGATTAGACAGGCAAATCGCCATTGGCCTTAGTCCTGCGGTCTGCTCAACAACGTCTCAACCCTCGCCAACGCCGGCGCCTCCTGGCTGCGATCGAAGACTTGCACACCAACCTTCAACAACCGCCCATTCTCCGCCCCCCCAATCACCTGCTCACACCGCAACAACAACCTCCCTTGATCACACTCCATCGCCTTAACCCCCATCGGCAATCTCCCTTCCAACCGGAGTTCAGCCATCCGACTTTGCGCCGCAATCATCGCAATCGAACGATCCCGCAATATCCCGCTGCTCTGCGTCATCAACCCCGCCACGCGCACGGCGGCGGACATGGCGACGGCGATGATCGCCAGCGCGACGAGCACTTCAATCAGGGTGAATCCGGCTTGCGGGGAGGGGGTGCGCATCGGGGGCTCGGGCAGTGGGGCAGCCCTTGACGCTAACGCCCGTGCTTGACGGCTTGACGACGAAAACACCCGAGGATTTTCAACATCCCTGACATATCTTCTTGCAACACTGCGCGTCGAATCGAATCAAGCCAGGGAATGACGAGATGGATATCGCGCAATTCAAACAGCCCAGTCGACCGAGCCGGATGCCCCGTGGGCAGCAGGGTTTTACGCTGATCGAGATCATGGTGGTGGTGGTGATTCTCGGGATTCTGGCGGCGATGGTGGTGCCGAAAGTGCTCGACCGGCCGGATCAGGCGCGGGCGACGGCGGCGAAGCAGGACATTGGCGGGTTGATGCAGGCGCTGAAGCTGTATCGCCTTGATCACGGCACTTATCCGAATCAGAACCAGGGCTTGAAGGTGTTGGTGGAGCGGCCGGCCGATGCGAAGAACACCAACTGGCGTTCGTACCTTGAGCGCCTGCCGAATGACCCGTGGGGTCGTCCTTATCAGTACCTCAATCCCGGTGCCAACGGCGAGATCGACATCTTTTCCCTCGGCGCCGACGGCCAGCCTGACGGCGACGGTGTGAATGCCGACATTGGTTCCTGGCAGTTGTAAGGCCGGTCATGAACAGCCAATCGAACCAGCAGGGGATGGCGATTATCAGTGCGCTGCTGATCGCGGCGGTGGTCGCGGTGATTGCCGCCGGCATGCTGACGCGCCAGAGCGTTTCGACCCGGGCGCTGGAAGCCGAACAACTGCGCGTGCAGGGCCGTTGGGTGTTGCACGGCGGGTTGGAGATCAGCCGGCAATTGTTGTGGGATGCGCGGCAACGCGATCCGCTGACCCGACTCGATCAACCCTGGGCGCAGCGGTTGAACACCCAGGGTTTCGAGGGGCGGCTGGAAGACGAGCAGGGCAAGTTCAACCTGCGCAATCTGGTGGCCAACGAGCGAATCGATGACGCGCAGGTGCAGGCGTTCGAGCGCTTGTGCGAGTTGATTGGTGTCAGCAACGGCTTGAGCCGGCGCATCAGTCAGCGGGTGATCGGCTCGTATCCGCACCTGTTGAATGCCCAAGTGGTGGACAAGCCTGTGGCGAAAAACACCTTCGACAGTGGGCGCGCGACGTCGCCGTCCGCGTCGCGCAAACCGCAATCGCCGACCTTGCCGATGCTGCGCACGCTTGAGGATTTGCGCAGTGTCGACGGGGTCAACGATGCGCTGTTGGCGAAACTGGCGCCGTACCTGACGGTGATTCCGGCGACCACCTGGCTCAACGGCAACACGGCCACGGCGCCTGTGTTGGCGGCATATGTGCCGGGGCTGTCGCTGGAGCGGGCGCAGGCGTTGATCAATGAGCGTGACGCCGGGCGCTGGTTTATCAATCGCGGGGATTTCGTCAATCGGCTGCGGCTGCCGCAATTGGAGATCACCAGCGTCAAGGTCGGCATCACCAGCGACTGGTTCCGGCTGCGCGGGCAGGCGCGGCGGGATCAGCGGCGGGTGAGCCTCGATGCGTTGCTGCATCGCAGTCAGGATCGTTTGCCGCAAGTGATCTGGTCGCGGGTGGGTGTATGAGCCAGTTGCGCGTGAGTTTGCCGCCGCTGGCGGAGCTGGGTCTCGACAGTGAAGTGGATTGTGCGTGGCTGGATCGCCAGGGGCAGGTCGTTCGCCAGGACCGCGTGCGGCTTGGCGCGTTGCCGAAGCAACCGCTGGTGTGTTTTCTGCACCCGTCGGACAGCCTGTTGGCGAGCATCGATCTGCCGCCGTTGCCCGCGAGCAAAACCGCCGCCGCTGTGCAATGTGCGGCGCAGGCCTTGATGCTCGGCGACAGCGCCGAGATGCACATCGCCCACAGCGCTCGCAATGAAAGCGGCCAGGTGCAGATTGCCTGGGTAGCACGCAAGGATTTGCAGCACCTCGGGCAATTCGGTTTGAACCTCAAAGGTCTGTACCCCGCGGCCTACAGTTTGCCGGTGATGGCGGGCGGCGTCGGCTGCCTGAGCGACGATCATCTGTTGCTGCGCCACGGCCCGAATGCGGCGCAGGTGCAGCCGATGATCGACGAGGCATGGCTACTGGAAACCGGTCTGCCGGCGCACTGGATCGGTGACGGCGCGCCCGAAGCGGTGCAATCAACATTGCCCGACACGCAGCGTAACACCGGCCCGTTGCCGAACTGGGGCCTGCACGGCGGCCTCCAGCAACCGGGCACCGAGCATCGCGGCTGGGGCAGGGCGCTCGGTTGTTGCGCGCTGGCATTGGCGGTGTGGGTGATCGGTTTGAACCTGTACGCCGCCCGCGAGGCCGCGCAGGGCCAGCAGCTCAAGGCGCAGATGGCGCAGCGGGTGAAGCAGGCGTTCCCCGAATTGCCGGTGATCCTCAATCCGCTGCAACAGGCCCGTCAGCAAATTGCGGCGCGTCAGCAAGGCGCGGTGGATGCGCCGGGGCAGGACTTCACGCGACTGGTGTCGCAGGCCGGCAGCGGCATGCCGTCCATGGCGGGCACGGTGCAGCGGCTGGAATTCGTCGACGGCGCGTTGCAATTGAGTCTGCTGCCCGAGGCCCGGCGTTCGGGCGACGACAAGGATTGGCAAGGCACGCTGGCCCAGGCCGGCATCAGCATCAGCCCGAATGACGACGGCTGGGTCCTGCGCCCGGCCGGCGAGGCGACCGCCGCCACCGACAACGACGACAGCAGCGGAGCCGAAGATGAATAGCCCATCGCTTGCGAAATACCGCGCCGGTTGGCAGCGCTTCAATGCTCAGCTAAAGGCCCGCTGGCAGCCGTTGGCCCTGCGTGAAAAACGCATGGTCGGCGGCATGGCGGCGCTGTTGCTGGGGCTGTTTGTGTGGGTGGCGTTGATTCAGCCGCCGCTGAAGAAGATCGCCGCGTCGCAAGTCGAGATCCCGAAATTGCGCGCCCAGGCCGAAGCGCTTGAAGTGCTGTTGCGCGACGTCAGCGTGCGCCCGGACGGGCAGAACCTCGAGCAATCGCTGCAACAGACCTTGCAGGCCAGCGGACTGGGCGGCCATTACCAATTGGTGACCGCGTCCACTGGCTGGCAATTGACGTTCGACGCGGCACCGGCCGACGCCGTGCTCGACTGGCTGCTGAGCCAACCCCGGAATTTTTCACTGCAAGTGGTCGAGGCCCGTCTGCAACGCGCAGACGACGCCGCGACCGATGACACCGCCGGCACTCTGTCGGGCACCGTACGCATGGATCAGGCGCTGGGCGCTAAGGAAGCTTCATGAAGGGGTCAGGATCCAAACGCATGGCGTTGCCGATGCTGTTGATGGCATTGAGCGCGTGCAGCAACACCACGCCACCGAATCAACCGCCGCTGCTGGTGGACAGCGAGCTCGGCCGGCCGCTGGCCAACACCCAGCGCAGTGGCGACGCGGTGCTCGACCGCGAGCGCGCGCAGGCCCAGGTCAAACCGGCGCCGAAGCAATTGCACAACATCACCGAACGCGCTCGCAGTGGCGGCTCGGCGCGGGGCACGACGTTGCCGGCCAATCCGTTGGGCGATCAACCGGTGACGCTGAATTTTGTCGACGCGGATATTCAAGCGGTGGTGCGGGCGTTGTCGCGCTCGACTGGTCAGCAGTTTCTGGTCGACCCTCGGGTCAAGGGCAACCTGACGCTGGTCTCCGAAGGCCAGGTGCCGGCGCATCAGGCTTACGACATGCTGCTGGCGGCGCTGCGCATGCAGGGTTTCAGTGTGGTGGACGTCGGCGGCGTGGCGCAGGTGGTGCCGGAGGCCGACGCCAAGTTGCTCGGCGGGCCGATTTACAGCGCCGACAAACCGGCCGGCAACGGCATGCTCACCCGCACGTTCCGCCTGCAATACGAGAACGCGGTGAACCTGATCCCGGTGCTGCGCCCGATCG
Organism: Pseudomonas sp. GW823-FHT04A03; assembly: GCF_058796615.1. Classification (NCBI taxonomy): domain Bacteria; kingdom Pseudomonadati; phylum Pseudomonadota; class Gammaproteobacteria; order Pseudomonadales; family Pseudomonadaceae; genus Pseudomonas; species Pseudomonas sp. GW823-FHT04A03. The sequence goes on along the minus strand of NZ_JBXAIV010000001.1, from coordinate 1,034,000 downwards.
TCTCGCCGAACAACCCGATCAACGCCTATCCGGGCAACAACACCATCGTCGTCACCGACTACGCGGAGAACCTCACACGGGTCGCGCAACTGATTCAAGGCATCGACACCCCGAGCGCCATCGACACCGACGTGGTGCAGATCCAGAACGGCATCGCCGCCGACATTGCGCCGATGGTCGCCGACCTGCTCGACGCGCCGGGCAACGATCCAACCCAGAAAATCGCCGTGATCGGCGACCCACGCTCCAACACCATCATCATCCGCGCCGGCAGCCCGGAGCGCACGGAGCTGGCGCGCAACCTGATCTACAAACTCGACAACGCGCAAAGCAACCCGAGCAATCTGCATGTTGTGTATCTGCGCAACGCTCAGGCCGGCAAACTGGCCCAGGCCCTGCGCGGTTTATTGACCGGCGAGAGCGACAGCGGCACCAGCGACAATGCACGTTCGGTGCTCAGCAACATGGGCAGCTCCACCAACTCGGGCGGCGGGCAGAACGGCCAGAGCGGTACGCAAACCAACGGCAGCACTTCGACCACCAACAGCGGCAGTACCGGTGGCAGCTACGCTCAGGGCAGCAGCGCCACCAGTGGCAGCAGCAATGCGCAGAGCAGCGAACAGAACGTCGCCTTCAGCGCCGGCGGCGTGACCATTCAGGCGGACGCGACCACCAACACCTTGCTGATTTCCGCGCCGGAACCGCTGTACCGCAACCTGCGCGAAGTCATCGATTTGCTCGACCAGCGCCGCGCGCAAGTGGTGATCGAAAGCCTGATCGTCGAAGTCGGCGAGGACGACGCCAGCGAATTCGGCGTGCAATGGCAGACCGGCAACCTCGGCGGCAACGGCGTGATCGGCGGCGCCAACCTTGGCGGCTCCGGGATCAACGTCAACGGCAAGACCAGCATCGACGTATTGCCGCAAGGCCTGAACCTCGGTTACGTCAACGGCACCGTCGACATCCCCGGCATCGGCAAGATTCTCGACCTGAAAGTGCTTGCCCGGGCGCTGAAGAGCAAGGGCGGCACCAACGTGCTGTCGACGCCGAACCTGCTGACCCTGGACAACGAAGCGGCGAGCATTTTTGTCGGCCAGACCATCCCGTTTGTCAGCGGCAGCTACGTCACCGGCGGCGGGGGCACCAGCAACAACCCGTTCCAGACCGTGACCCGCGAAGAGGTCGGTTTGAAGCTCAACGTGCGGCCGCAGATATCCGAGGGCGGCACGGTGAAGCTCGACATCTATCAGGAAGTCAGCAGCATCGACGAGCGCGCCTCGGCGGCAGCCAACTCGGCGGGGATCGTCACCAGCAAACGCGCGCTCGACACCAGCATCCTGCTCGATGACGGGCAGATCATGGTGCTCGGCGGTCTGCTGCAGGACGGCTACAGCCAGAGCAATGACGCGGTGCCATGGTTGTCGAGTATTCCGGGGCTGGGCGCGCTGTTTCGCAACGAACGCCGCTCGATCACCAAGACCAACCTGATGGTGTTCCTGCGCCCGTACATCATCCGCGACAGCGCGGCGGGCCGCAGCATCACGCTCAACCGTTACGACTTCATGCGCCGCGCCCAGGGCGGTCTGCAACCGGAGCACAGCTGGGCGATGCCGGACATGCAGGCGCCGCAATTACCGGCCACCGCCCAAGGCGTGCCGGCACCGGTGTCCGGCCCGCGCGCGACCATCAAAGCGGTGCCGCTGCAATGAGCGCATTGCCTTACGCCTGGGCCAAGGCGCAGCGGATTCTGCTGCGCGACGGCGTGCTGACGGTGTGCCCGTCGACGCCGGGCTGGTCGATCACTGAAGTGCGCCGGCAGTTCGGCGCGGCCAGGCTTGAGCGGGTGCGCGATGACGAACTCGACGGTTTGCTCGCCAGTGCCTACGCCGACACCGGCAGCGCGGCGGCGGTAGTGGGTGCGGCGGAAAACGAAGTTGACCTCGACCGCCTGATGCAGGACATGCCGGAAATCACTGACCTGCTCGACACCCAGGACGGCGCGCCGGTGATCCGCATGATCAACGCCTTGCTCACTCAAGCGGCGCGGGATGAGGCCAGCGACATTCATATCGAACCCTTCGAAACCCATTCGGTGGTGCGCTACCGCGTCGACGGCACCCTGCGCGACGTGGTGTCGCCGCGCAAGGCATTGCACGGTGCGTTGGTGTCGCGGATCAAGATCATGGCGCAGCTCGATATCGCCGAAAAACGCCTGCCGCAGGACGGGCGCATTGCGTTGCGCGTAGCGGGGCGGCCGATCGATATTCGTATTTCAACCGTGCCCACCGGTCATGGCGAGCGGGTGGTGATGCGTCTGCTCGACAAGCAGGCCGGGCGCCTGCATCTGGAAACGTTGGGCATGGACGCGCAGGTGCTGGCCAAACTCGATCACCTGATCCGCCAGCCCCACGGCATCGTGCTGGTCACTGGCCCGACCGGTAGCGGCAAGACCACCAGTTTGTATGCCGCACTGGCGCGGCTTGATGCGAGCACCAGCAACATCCTCACCGTGGAAGACCCGGTGGAATACGACCTGCCGGGCATCAGCCAGATTCAGGTCAACGCCAAGATCGATATGACGTTTGCCCTGGCCTTGCGGGCGATTCTGCGGCAAGACCCGGACATCATCATGATCGGCGAGATCCGCGATTTGGAGACCGCGCAGATCGCGGTGCAGGCTTCGCTGACTGGTCACTTGGTGCTCGCAACTTTGCACACCAACGACGCGGTGTCGGCGGTCAACCGCTTGGTCGATATGGGCGTCGAACCGTTTCTGCTGGCCTCGTCGATGCTCGGGGTTTTGGCCCAGCGCTTGGTACGGCGCCTGTGCAATCAGTGCAAACAGGAAGACCCCGCGACGCCCGGCACCTGGCGCCCGGTGGGTTGTGCGGCGTGCAATCACACCGGTTACAGCGGTCGGACCGGCATTCACGAGTTGTTCTGCATCGATGACGACATCCGCACGTTGATTCACCAAGGGGCAGGGGAGCAGGCGTTACGTGCGGCGGCGAGCAAGGCCGGGATGTTCAGCCTGCGCGAGGACGGTGAGCGCTGGATTCGCAGCGGTGCCACGGCCCCTGAAGAAATCCTTCGTGTGACACGGGACGCCTGATGAATCGCTATCGTTTTGAAGCCGCCGATGCCAGCGGCAAGATCGAATCCGGGCATCTGGAAGCGGAGAGTCAGGGCGCCGCGTTCGGCGTGCTGCGTGGTCGTGGCTTGACGGCGTTGTCGGTGGAGAAGGAAAGCAATGTCTCCCAGAATGGCGGCGGTGGAATGTTCAGTGCGCGGCTGTCGGATAACGATCTGGCGTGGGCCACGCGACAGCTGTCGAGCCTGCTCGGCGCCAGTTTGCCGCTGGAAGCGGCGCTGAGTGCCACGGTCGAGCAGGCCGAGAAAAAGCACATCGCCCACACCCTCAGCGCCGTTCGCGCCGACGTTCGCAGCGGCATGCGCCTGGCCGAAGCGCTGGCGGCGCGGCCACGGGATTTTCCGGAGATTTACCGGGCGCTGATTGCGGCGGGCGAGGAGTCCGGTGATCTGGCGGAGGTGATGGAGCGGCTGGCGGATTACATCGAGGAGCGCAACAACCTGCGCGGCAAGATTCTCACCGCGTTCATCTATCCGGGCGTGGTCGGGCTGGTGTCGATCGGCATTGTGATTTTCCTGCTGAGTTATGTGGTGCCGCAGGTGGTCAGCGCGTTTTCCCAGGCACGACAGGATCTGCCGGGGCTGACGCTGGCGATGCTCAATGCCAGTGATTTCATTCGCGCCTGGGGCTGGTTGTGCGCCGGGATCATGGCCGGTGCGTTCTGGAGCTGGCGCCTGTATTTGCGCAACCCGGCGGCGCGCTTGAGTTGGCATCACCGGGTGCTGAAGCTGCCGCTGATCGGGCGGTTTGTGCTGGGGCTGAACACCGCCCGATTCGCCTCGACCCTGGCGATTCTCGGCGGCGCCGGGGTGCCTTTGTTGCGGGCACTGGAAGCGGCGCGGCAGACCTTGTCGAATGATCGTCTGAGCCTGAGCGTCAATGAGGCCACCGCCAAGGTGCGCGAGGGCGTCAACCTGGCGGCAGCGCTGAAAGTGGAAAACGTGTTCCCGCCGGTGCTGATTCACCTGATCGCCAGCGGCGAGAAAACCGGCGCATTGCCGCCGATGCTTGAACGCGCCGCACAAACCCTGTCCCGCGATATCGAGCGCCGGGCGATGGGCATGACCGCGTTGCTTGAACCGCTGATGATCGTGGTGATGGGCGGGGTGGTTTTGGTGATCGTGATGGCGGTGTTGTTGCCGATCATCGAGATCAACCAACTCGTGCAGTAGTTTTTTCAACTTTTTCGCCGGCGCCCAGATCTCACCCGAGCGCGAAAAAAGGCATCCTCGGGTTCTCCTCTCTGTCATCTGCAACGGCCCTTCAAGGGCTGCGGCCGATTCCCTCGAAAAGCGTGCCGTAGACACTCCGCACAACCACCAGAACACCCGAGAAAATCCCCCGAAAAACACCTCGCACCTCCCGAGGTTTTTTCCTTTATCTGTCACCGGAAACTGCGAATTTCTCAGTGCGACTTAACCACGGACCCCGCTTGCGAAGGTCAGCGGTGAGTCCTCCCAGTGTCATGCAAGCAATCCGAAAACCTGTGTTCCCAACCTAGTTGAAAAGGAGATTCTTCATGTTCAAGCGCACTCTGATCGCAGCTTCCCTGACCGTCGCTGCCCTGGCTTCCGCCCAGGCCATGGCTGCCAACGTAACCGGTGGTGGCGCCTCACTGCCTGCCGCTCTGTACAAAGGCTCTAGCAACAGCATCCTGCCTGCCAATTTCAGCTACGCCGTGACCGGTAGCGGCATCGGCAAAAGCGCTTTCCTGACCAACACCGCTTCGCAATTCGGCACCACCGGCACCGTGCACTTCGCTGCCAGCGATTCGATTCTCAGCGGTTCGGAACTCAGCACCTACACCGCCAACTTCGGTACTGCCTACGGCCCGCTGATTCAGCTGCCATCGGTTGCCACCTCGGTAGCGATCCCATACAAAAAGGCTGGCAACACCACCCTGAACCTGACCAGCGCTCAGCTGTGTGACGCATTGTCGGGCGCCAAGACTACCTGGGGTGCGCTGTTGAACACCTCCGATACCACCCCGATTCGCGTTGTGTATCGCACGGCTTCCAGCGGCACCACCGAGATCCTCAGCCGTCACTTGAACTCGATCTGCCCGACCCAGTTCGCCGTCAATACCACGTTCACCAACGCTCGTCTGCCGGCCGGTTCGGCAGTGCCTTCGACCTGGGTTGGCGTCGCCAACACCGCTGACGTGGCACCCGCCGTGAACGCGGTCGACGGTTCGATCGGTTATGTCGGTCCGGACGGCGTGAACGCTTCGAGCAACGCCGTGGTTGCTCGCATCAACGGCGTTCAGCCAACCAGCGCCAACGTCAACGCGGCATTGGCGTCGGCGCCGCTGCCAACCAGCCCGAACAATCCTGCTCAATGGTCCCCGGTAGTCGCCAACCCTGCGAACGGTTATGCCATGGCGGCCTACACCAACTTCATCTTCGGCCAGTGCTACAAGGATGCCGCTGTTGCCGCTGACGTCAAAGCCTTCCTGACCCAGCACTACAGCGTGCCAGGCAATGCCGTCGCCACCGCCGCTCACGGCTTCATTCCGGTTCCGACCAACTGGAAAAACGCTGTGACCGCGAACTTCATCACCAACTCCACAGGCAACAACCTGGACATCAACAACGCCAGCGTGTGCAACGCCGCAGGCCGTCCGCTGTAAGGCACCACTTCTCACCTGCGGTTCGAATGGCAGCCCCTTGTGGGCTGCCATTTTTTTTGCCGCGCAATTACACCCCGTTCATGAAGTTTGTGTGACATCCGTTCGGTCGCGCCCCTTGCCAACAGCCTATGTCGTAACGGCAGGCGTTCGCTGGCCTGCAGCTTCGTGTGGCAAACAAAAAGGATCTCGTAGTGATGCTCGCTCGCCCATCCCGTCGCGTTACCCGTTCCCAGATGCTCAAGCGTGAGGTGGCCGATCCCGCGTTGTGGCTGCTCAAGCCGTTGGCACACGCGGTGGCGCTGTGTCTGGTGGCCGGCAGTGCCGAGGCGGCGACAGCGTTCAGTTCCGGCTGGTTCTCTGCCAAGGGGGCCGCGCAACAGGCGGCGGCCGCTCGCCCAAGCGTGGGCGGGTTGCCGGGCATGACGCCGCCGTTGGCTCAACAGCAGAAGGCCAATCAGCAGTTGCAGCGTTCGATCCAGACCTTGAACAACACGGTGGCAGCCATTGCGGCGCAGCAAGCCGCTCAGGCTGCCGGACGGGCGGCGGCGCTGGGTTCGGTGCAGTTCGTTCCGGATGGTTTGGGCGAGGGCGGCTTGAAGGTTGATAACAGCCTTGCGCAAGGTTGGCAGAATGCCAAGGGCCCTCAGCAAACCCAGGCTGACGGCAAAACCAGTGTGCGTATCGAACAGACGGCCGACAAGGCGATCCTCAACTGGGAAACCTTCAACGTCGGTCGCAATACCACGGTCGAATTTGCCCAACAGGCGAACTGGGCGGTGCTCAACCGGGTCAACGACCCGAGCGCCCGCCCGAGCCAGATCCAGGGACAGATCAAGGGTGACGGTACGGTGATGCTGGTCAACCGTAACGGCATCGTGTTCAGCGGCAGCAGCCAGGTCAATGTACGCAACCTCGTGGCGGCTGCGGCCAATATCACCGACACCCAGTTCCACGATCGAGGCCTGTACTTCGACACCACGGGCAGCCAGCCAACCTTCACCGATGCCGTTGGCAAGGTGCTGGTGGAGCGGGGCGCTACTATCGCGACGCACAAGCCGGCGTTGTCGACCGATGCCGGTGGTTATGCGTTGCTGCTGGGCAATGAGGTACAGAACGATGGCAGCATCAGTACCGCCAAGGGGCAGACGGTGCTTGGGGCCGGTGACCGCTTCTATATCCGTAAAGGCTCGGGCACCGAGGGCAATACGCTGTCCACGACCTTCGGCAGCGAAGTCACCCCGGGTTTCAAAGAGGGCGCAAGTGCCGGCAAGGTCAGCAACAATGGTTTGATTCAAGCGGCAACTGGCGACATCACGCTGACCGGCCATGACGTGCTGCAAAACGGTGTACTGCTGGCCAGCACTTCCGTGAACACACGCGGCACTGTCCATTTGCGCAACCCGGCATCCGACACCCGCGGCAGCGTTACGCTCGGCGAGGGCAGTGTCACTGCTGTCCTTCTCGACAGCAGTGACCTGACGGCGCTGGACAGTCAACGGCAGGCGGCATTGGCCGGGGTCAACGCCAACAATCCGGTTCGCGCCGACCAGTCACGCATCGAGATCGCCAGCGGTGGCAGCGTCGAGTTCCAGAACGGCTCGATCACTCTAGCCACCGGCGGCCAGGTCGCGGTGGCAGCCGGGCGCCGCAGTGTGGTGCGTGACGGCGCGCAGATCGATGTGTCCGGCGCCATTGGTGTGAAAGTGGCCATGGAAGCCAACAGCATCAAGATCAACGTTCAAGGCAACGAGCAGCGCGACGCAGCGGTCAATCGCGAGAGCGGTGCGCTCAACAGCAACGATGTCTGGGTTGATGTCCGTGAATTGGTGTATGTGCCGGCCGGAACCAACGGCTACGCGACCGATCGTTGGTACACCGCCGGAGGTCTGCTGGAGGTCGGCGGTTATCTCGGCACTCAGGGGCATCGCATCGGGGAATGGATGGCCCAGGGCGGGAGTGTCAGTTTCACTGGCAACGATGTGGTCACCGAAAAGAATTCGTTGATCAACCTGTCTGGCGGCACGCTCGATGTTCAGAGCGGCAGTATTCGCCAGAGCTGGCTGCGCGGTGCTGACGGGCACTTGTATGAAGTCTCCCGGGCACCGGGGGACTTGCTCTACACCGGCGTTTACAAAGGCTATGAAGACAGCAGCGAGCGCTGGGGACAGACCCGGGTGTTTTATAACCCGCTGATTGCCCCGTCCACTCGCCAGGAATCGGGTTACACCGTTGGCCGAGATGCCGGTCAATTGCTCATCGGTACCGGCAGCGCGTTGCTTGACGGCCAGTTGCTCGGTGAAGTGTTCCAGGGCGAGCGCCAGACGCAAGCGCCACGTGCCGTGCTCGATGGCTATGAGCAGCGCCAGACCGCCGTGGCACGCCGGGCGCAGCTGATCGTTGGCAACTACGAGCCTGTCTACTCGGCGAGTGCCGGTGGTCTGCTCTATGACCTCACGCCGACATTCGATCAGGTGCGCATTGGCGGTGAGCGCGCCGCCGATCTGACGGTGCCCGGCCTGAACGATGCGGTGGCCGCAGAACGCGTCGGCAAGCTGTTTCTCGACAGTGAGCTTATCCGTGGCTACCGCCTAGGTGCGTTGAAGGTGTCGGCCCGTGAAACCGTCGACGTGCAAGAGGCCGTGACCGTCGATACGGGCGGCGATATCACCCTGTTCGGACCGCATGTGCAGATCGATGCCAACCTGACTGCCCGGGGTGGCTCGCTGCATTTGGGTGACGTGTTGACGGGCAATACCGGGTTGCTCGTGCCAAAGGACACGCGCGCGGCCGTAGCGGTGAGCGAAGGCGTGCAACTGGACACGCGCGGTGTGTGGAGCAATCTTCGCACCGACCCGCAGGCGTCGAATGACCTGGCCTATGTCAATGGCGGACAGATCCTGATCCGCAGCTCCGGGGACATTCAACTGGCTGACGGCAGCCTGCTCGATGTGTCGTCCGGCGGCGCCATCCTGGCCAATGGCAAGACCCGCGGCGGCAAGGGCGGCGACGTCACGCTGGAATCCAGTGCGCTTTCTGCCCCCGGACAATCGCGACTGAGCCTTGATGGCGAACTGCGTGGTTATGGCGTCACGGGCGGCGGCAGTCTGCTGATCCAGGCCAACAAGGTGCTGATCGGTGACGCCGCCTCGACGCTGGCCGATCACGTCCTGCAACTGGCACCGGCGCTTTTGAGCAAGGGTTTTTCAGCCTACAGCATCACGGGTCTGAATGGGCTGGAAGTGGCTGATGGGGCGGTCATCGATGTGCAGGTGCCGGTTTATCGATTCGGCGATACGGCGGTGAACCAGCGCAGCGGTTCTGACCCGCGCACGGCACTGGAACTGTGGACACCGAGCCTGTTTCAGGAAAATCCCGTTCAGGGCCAGTTGACCCAACGTGCAGGCGCCAGCCTGACATTGCAGGCCGGTCACAGTGTGCTCAATCTCATTGACCCGGCCAGCAGTACGCTGCGCATCGGGCAGAACTCGCGCATCAGCGTCGATCCCGGTCAGCGCATCAACGTGCGAGGGGCGGGGCAGATTACCGTGGACGGCGAGTTGAATGCCTGGGGCGGCACGATCGATATCCGTCAGCAACAGTTTGGCTTGCTCGACGTTGCCACCGGCCTTCAAGAGGCTGATCCGAACCGCCACGACCGTTCGATCTGGATCGGCGATCACGCCGTCCTCGATGTGGCCGGGCGCGCGTTCACCGCCACGGATGCGCGGGGTCGGACCTACGGTCAGGTGGGCAAGGGCGGCAGCATCATTGTCGGCGGCGAGATCGATGCGAAGAAGATCACGGCCACGTCTGCCGATGCCTATGTGATCGTGCGCAAAGGCGCACGGCTGGACGCTTCCGGGACGCAAGCGATGCTGGATATCGCAGGAGCGGGGCCGACCACCATCGCCACGGACGGTGGGCGGATTGCATTGAGTTCCTACAACGGTCTGGTCATTGACGGTCAGTTGAAAGCCACGGCCGGGGGGGGCGGCACGTCTGGCGGGCGGCTCGAAATCGCGCAGGAGGCGCCGCTGTACAGACACACCCTGGCCAGCAACGAGGTGCGGGTGCCAAGAGAGCTGATCATCGGCCAGGCGCCGGATGACGTCCTGCCCGCCGACCTGCTGCCGGGAGAAGGGGCGCAGTCGTTACGCTTTGGCCAAACGCGTTTGAGTGCAGACAGTTTGATGACGGGCGGCTTCGACCACCTGAGTCTGTTGAGCAACGGCATGCTGACGTTCGACGGCGACGTCGACTTGCACATGAAGCAAAGCCTGAGTCTCTATGCCGGATCGGTGTCGCTGGCCCAGACGTCCAAGGACGACGCACGTATCAATCTGGCTGCTCCCTATATGCGCTTGTCCGGACTGGGTCTGTACCAGCCTTCGGACGTGAGTGTCCGGCCACGGGTCATGGCCAGTGCAACGACGCAATTGTCGTCAGCCCGACTGATCGCCACGGCCGACTTGCTGGACATGAACAATACCCTGTCATTCGGTACTGAAGGTTCGATCCGGCAGCTCAATGCCCCCGCCAGTTTTGTCAGTCGGCGCAGTTTCGACCAGGTCACGCTCGACAGTCAGGGCGACCTGCGCTTTCTCGCACCGACGGACAACGAACGCAGTTCGCGGTTGTGGACGGCGGGCGACCTGAACCTGCGCGCAGCGCAGATCTACCCTGCCGCGGGGGTCTCGGCCGACGTGCGTGTCGGTTATCAGGGCTTCACGCCAGTGCCCGGTAAGGAACGTACCTTGCGCATCGGCAGTCACGGCCCGGCGCCACAGGCGCTGCCTTATTCGGTGTTTGGCGAATTGCTGATGGTCGCCGGGAAAATCGAGCAGGGCGGGGTCATTCGCGCGCCTCTCGGGTTGATCAGGCTGGGAGAGAACTTACTGGGCAAAACGCTGGAACTGAGTCTGTTGCCGGGCAGCGTCACCTCGGTCAGTGCTGCCGGACTGGTCATGCCCTATGGCGGGACTTCCGACGGTATCGACTATCGCTACAACGGCAAGTCGGTGGTCTTGAACGGCGTTGCCGGGAACTTGAACGGCATCGCCCTGACCGGGGCGTTCATCGACGTACAGAACGGTGCCTTGCTGGACCTTTCCGGTGGCGGTGATTTGCGGGGGGCGGGGTTTGTTTCCGGTCGCGGCGGTTCTACAGATGCGCGGTTCAGTCCACTGGTGCGCACAGCCTACGATGGCACGTTCAGTCTGCCGGGCCTGAGCACCAACCCGGTGTACGCGATTGTGCCGGGTAACCAGAGTGCCTACGCGCCGGTACTGGCAGAGGCAGGGGCGAGTGATCCGCGTATCGGCCAGCAGATCACCCTCGGCGCAGGCGTGCCGGGACTGGCGGCGGGCACTTACACGTTGCTGCCTTCGACATTCGCCCTGTTGCCCGGTGCGTTCCGCGTCGAGGTCAATGGTCAGGCCTCGTCCGGCATCACTTCTGGCGCGCTGAAGCTGCGTAATGATTCCTGGAGCAGTGCCGGGCAAATGTCGATTGCCAACAGTGGCCTGCGTGAAAGCCTTGCGCGTCAGGTGATCCTGACTTCGGCCGATGTCTTGCGGCGGTATTCGCAGTACAACGAAACCAGCTTCACCCAGTTTGTGCAAAGCGATGCCGCACGGCGTGGCATACCGCGAGCCCTGGCACCGATGGATGGCAAATCGCTGAAACTGGAGTTGTCCAGCGGCGGGACTCACGAGATCAACCTGAATTTTCAGGGGCAGGCGCTGTTCTCCCCGACGGTGGGTGGCCTGGTCGGAACCGCGTCAGTGCAAGGCGCGAACATCGAGATCCTGGCCCCGGGGCAGTCACGCACTCCTGGCTTCGACGGCATTTCGATGTATGCCGACAGCCTCAACCAGCTCAACGCCGGACGTTTGAGCGTCGGTGCGACACCCACGGTGGAATATGGACCGGCGGGAAACTTCATCAAGTTTGACGGATATGCCAACAGCATCACGCTACGCGCGGGGGCGACCTTGTCGGCGCCTGAAGTGCTGATGCGCACAACGAATCGTAATGGCGGCATTACCCTCGAAGAGGGCGCGGCGATCAATACACTGGGGCGTGCGGATGCACCTTACGACTCCGCCGACGGCTTCATTTATCAACCTGGCGCCGCCAGCCTGCTGGTGGTGTCCAATGGCTGGACCAATGTCCTTGCACCGCAGATCACGAACAGCATCGAGGGCAGTGGCAGCATCCGCATCGGCACCTGTGAACTGCAAATGTGCAGTGCGCAAACGTCGCTCTATTCCAGCGGCAGCATAACGGCGGCCACGGATAACCAATTCCAGTTGGGCGAGGCGGTGCGCTTCGGGACCCGGCATCTGGCGCTGGCTGTCGGCGCGGTGAACGCCGGCAGCGTTGAAGCCCTCGCGGCGGCCGGGGGCCATGTGCAGGCGGGTCTGACCCTGAACCAGGATGTGCTCGACCGGTTGCTCCGCGGCGACACCCGGTTTGGGGCACCGGCCCTGGAAACCCTTAGTCTGACCGCTCGTGATGCATTCAACTTCTTTGGCAATGTCAGCCTCGATACGCTCGATGCAAAAACCGGTACCAGCCGATTGCAGAATCTGCTGATCACCACACCGGCCATTTACGGTCTCGGCAAATCCGACGATGTGGCAACCATCCGCACCGAGAACCTGATCTGGAGTGGCGCCACCCAGGCACCTGGGGCGGTGGTCAGTGGCGGAGCCGGCACCGGTCGCGGAACCCTGAACATTGAAGCGAAGCGCATCGAGTTCGGCTATGGCCCGAACCCGCAACCCAATGGTCTGGATCTGAATAACCGACTCGCGCTGGGCTTCGCCAACGTCAACCTCAACGCCAGCGAGCGCATCACGGCCAATCACAAGGGCAGTCTGGCGGTGTATCGCGAGCAGGGTGCGTTTGATCCGGTAACCGGCTACGTCTACAGCGGGGGGAATCTGAATCTGCGTACGCCGTTGCTCACCGGTGAAGCCGGTTCGGTCAATCTGCTCAAGGCCGGTAATGACCTGACGCTCAGCGGCCCGGCGAACGCGACGCTGGCCAATGCGCTGGGGGCGGAGCTGACGCTCGATGCGCGTGAGGTCACGCTGGATGGCCGTATCGCGCTGGCCAGCGGCAAACTGGTAGTCAAGTCGCAGCACGATCTGAACCTGACCAGCGCTGCGCAACTGGATCTGGCCGGTCGCACGTTGCCGTTCAATGACATCAACAAGTACAGCTGGGGCGGCGACGTGGCGCTGTACAGCAGTCAGGGCAACATTCGTCAGGCTGTCGGTTCGCGCATCGATGTGTCGGCGCACAACAATCAGGCTGGTCATCTCAGCGCGGTGGCTCTGGCAACCGAGGCGGGCCTGGTCGATCTGCAAGGCGAGATTCTCGGCTCCAGCAGCGGTGACTACGACGCGGGCGGGACCCGGGTGCCGTACAAGGCAGGTGGCGTCGATATTCGCGCGCAGACGTTGGGTGGTGACCTGAACTCATCGTTCGCGTCGCTGAATCAACGCTTGAATGCCGGTCAGGTCTTCGGCAGTCGCAGCTTCCAGCTCAAACAGGGTGATCTGCTGATCGGGGACGGGCTCAAGGCCGGCGAGATCAATGTTTCGGTGGACAATGGCAGTCTGACCGTGGTCGGTCGGGTCGATGCCAGTGGCGAGCGGGTCGGCAGCATTCGTCTGGCCGGCAATCGGGGGTTGACGCTGGCCGGCGGCGCGGTGCTCGACGCCCATGGGCGAGTGCTGCGGGTCGACAGCTACGGCAAGATCATCGATGCACCAAACCGCGCCATGGTTGAACTCGATTCGGGTGATGGCCTGCTGACGCTGACTTCCGGCGCACGTATCGATCTGCGACACGGCACGGATGCGCCACTCGGTCAACTGGCGGGGCAAAGCGACGGTTTGCCGCGTGGCACGCTGGAGCTGTTTGCACCACGTCTGGGCAGTGACGATATTGCCGTGGACGCCAACGGTTCGCTGGATATCGCAGGCGCCCGTTCGATTGGTCTCAACGCCATGCGCCGCTACGCCGATGCCAATGACGGCGTCGATCCGGCAGTCAGCGGTCGGCCCTACCAAGTTATCGATCAGGCCTATCTGGATCACATCCATGGCGATAGCAGCACCTTCATCGACGCGGCTCTGAGCAACACCGATCTGCTGCAACGCAAAGTGGCCGGCCTGAACAACCCGGTCTATGCCGATGCGTTCCATTTGCGGCCAGGCGTGGAGATTGCCAGCAAAAGCGTCGATGGCGATCTGGTGGTGCAGGGCGATCTGGACCTGTCCGGCTACCGCTATGCGAGCCTGAATCCACATACGCAAAAAACGGCGGTTTACGGCTCTGGCGAAGCGGGGAGTCTGCTGATCCGCGCCGGTGGCAACCTCGATATCTATGGCAGCATCAACGACGGTTTTGCACCCCCCCCGGAAACTGTCGACGACGCCGGCTGGAAACTGGTGCCCGGCATACAGCCGTTCGGGGGCGATCTGACCGTACCGCAGGCCGGCGTCACCCTGGCTGAAGGTACGGCGTTTCCCAAGGGCACGACACTCAATTACGACTTGCCGATCCAGGGGGCGACCTTCGCCAGCGGCACACTGTTGCCGACGGAGGCCACGCTGGCCGCACCCTACACGATCAGTGCTGGCACGGTGCTGGCGGGTGCCATACACGATGCCTCGGGAACGCTGTTGTATGCCGCCGGTACGGTGCTCAGCGACAGCGTGACGCTGCCGGTGGGAAGTCGCCTGGGCGCCGGCACCCGGCTTGTCGCCAATACCTTTTTGGACGCCATGCTCTGGCCCAAAGGTGTACCGCTGCCAGGCACCGTTGCCGACAACCAGACCGCTGGTGTGAAGTTGAGTGGTTCACTGGCACTGCTGCGGGGCGCGCTGATTCCTTCCATGACCGACGTGGTTCTGGCCGACGGCACAGCGTTCATTGATCTGCGTCCTTCGAACGGAACGTCTCAGGGTCGCAATTGGGCGCTGGCGAGCATGCTGCCGTCGGGCAGCACCTCGTGGTCGCTGCGCATGGTGGCGGGGGCAGATCTGGACGCGGCCGACAGTCGTGCGGTGAAACCGCTCAATACCAACGGCAATCTGCGCCTGGCGGACACCCATTACGGTATGAAAGTCACCGTGAAGAAACTCGATACCACGTGGGCCGAAGATAATGGATTGGGCTTTACCCCCGGAGATGTCGTCAAAGAAGAAGACATGTTCTGGTGCGACGCGATTCCCGGAGTCTGCATCGCGCCGGCGAAGTTCTTGTGGACGGAGGGCAATATGATGGGGATGCCGGCCGGCTCACCGGTCAGCGAAGACGATTTGTTCTGGTGTGATATCGATCCCATGTCTTGCGTAGCCAACGTCGGTGGCACCATGGTTGCCACGCATTCGCAGATGTTCAGCGTCCTGCGTACCGGCACCGGTGATCTGGACCTTATGGCCGGCGGCAACCTGAGCATGAATTCGCCATTTGGCGTGTATACCTCCGGCACCCAGTCGAGCGATGTCGACGCCCGATTCAATCAACCGCGCGGGCGCTTGACGGATGACGGCTCAGTGCTCGGCAGCGCGGGCAGCGATAACGAGAAATGGGTCGATGGCGGGGACAGCAATCTCTATCAAGCCTGGTATCCGCAATTGGGCGGCAATCTGACCATCGGTGCCGGTGGTTCGATTTCAGGTGACGTTCTCGGACGGCGAGACAATTCGCTCCAGGTGGATACCCGAGCGCAGGTTCCAAGCGTGGCCGTGGGCAACTGGCTGTGGCGGCAGGGCACCGGCAACGCAGAAGTACCGACCGCCTGGTGGATCAACTTCGGCAGTTACGCGACTTCGCCTCTGCCCAACCTGGACAGTGACAAAGGGCCTTATCTCGTCGGCTTCACCGGTTTCGGCACCTTGGGCGGTGGCAACATCAACCTGCGTGCCGGCGCCGATGGCGGCATGCTCAGCCCGATCGGTGACGGCCGCTCGAATCTATACCCACGCAGTCAGGGTCTGATCGTTGCCGTCGGCAGCACGGGGCGGGTGGGCAGCGATGGCAGCTTGCAATTGACCGGTGGCGGAGACATCGATATCCGCATCGGCGGCTCGCTCAATCCGTCACTGCAGGCCCGCGCCGGGGAGTCTGGAACGCTAGCTCCGCGCCATGATCTGCAAGGTGCGTTGATCAACCTGCGCGGTGCTGCGCAAATTACCGCCAGTTCCGTGGGGGGCGTCAATCTGCACTATGGCGCCTTTACCCTGGATCAGGATCCACGGGAAACGCGAGCGTTTGACCCGTTCAAAGCGACCATCGGCAGTGCAACTGGCGGGCTTGTGCTGATTCCGGGGGATTCGGGGATGCGCCTCAGTACCCGTGGCGATCTGGTCATGGGCGGGGCGGTGGATCCGGGCCGGGTTCGTTTGCAGAATTCCTCGCCGTTTACCGACGCGGATGGTGTTTACCATGCGGGCGGTGGCCTGGCAGGCTTCTCCCTGTGGACCGACCACACCGCAATCGATCTGTTTTCAGCCGGGGGTAATCTCACGCCAAGTACGCAGTTGGCCGAAACGACGCCAACGGTCGTTACCGGGCTCAATACCTCACCCACTGACCGGCGTTTTGTCTATCCGTCCATCCTGCGCGCAGTCGCCGCTCAAGGTTCGATCTTCGCAGGCCCGTCGGCTGCTTACGGTTCGGGCAATCCGGCGCCTGCGACAAGCTTCTCGCTGTTGCTGGCGCCGTCGTCCGCCGGTCAACTTGAATTGCTGGCCGGTGATTCGATTTATGCCGGCGGCTATGCAATCAACCAGTCCGGCGCCAGTCCGACTGCCATCGCTACGCCGTTTGCACCGTCTTTCAATGGGTTTGCCAGCAACACCGCCGGTAACCCGATCACGACCAACAACAGCGTTGACGGCTTACCGGCCAGCCGAAATGCCCGCTATCCATTGTTCGCCTTCGGGGCCGACAGCTACTCAGGGCTGAGCACGGTGCAGGCACCTGCCAGAATCTATGCCCTGACCGGAGACCTTGTGGGCGTACGCAGTGGTGAGACGCTGACGTACTCCAGAAATGGCGTCGCGCAACGCAAATGGTATGAGGCCGCCGGGCCGGTCTGGATGTTGGCCGGTCGCGATATCGTTGCCTCGGGAACCAACTTGGGGCAGCCGACAATCGTGGTGGATGAGGTGACTATCCCGAATAACGAAGTGGTCACTTCTACCGGTAACCTGTTCCTCCACAACGATGCGCGCGATGTATCCCGGGTTTCGGCCGGACGCGACATTCTCTACAGCAGCTTCGACATCGCCGGCCCGGGTCTGCTGGACATCAATGCAGGCCGGAACATTCTGATGGAGGACCGCGCCGGCATCACCAGCATCGGCCCTGTCGTGGCAGGCGACAATCGGCGTGGTGCCAGCATTGTGTTGCAGGCAGGTGTGGGCGCGCAGGGGCCGGATTACTCGCGATTCATCGCTCGTTATCTCAACCCGAATAACCTTGCCGACCCGAACTCATCCCTCAACGGTCAGCCAGGCAAAGTGGTCAAGACCTACCTCGATGAGTTGCAAAGCTGGCTGACCCTCGGCTACGGCTTCAGCGGCAATGCAGAACAGGCGCAAGCCTTCTTCGCCGCGCTGCCAAGTGCAGAGCAGGCGACTTTCGCCCGTCAGGTGTACTTCGCCGAACTGCGTGCCGGGGGCCTGGAATACAACGACGTCGACGGCCCGCGTAAAGGCAGTTATCTGCGCGGTCGCAACGCCATTGCTTCGCTGTTTCCGACCGTCGATGTGGCCGGTAACCCGATCCGTTATGACGGCGACATCACCCTGTATGGCGGAGCAGGGGTGAAAACCCTGTTCGGCGGCGATATCCAGATGCTCACGCCGGGCGGTGGTCAGGTGTTCGGCATCGAGGGCGCGGCGCCACCATCGACGGCGGGGATCATCACCCAGGGCTCGGGCAACATTCAGCTCTACTCACAGGGCAGCATTCTGCTGGGGCAGAGCCGGATCATGACCACCTTTGGCGGCTCGATCCTCGGCTGGTCCGCCGAGGGCGACATCAACGCCGGTCGCGGTTCGAAAACCACCGTGGTCTACACGCCGCCGAAACGCGTGTACGACACCTGGGGCAACGTGACGCTGTCGCCATCGGTGCCAAGCACCGGCGCCGGTATCGCCACGCTCAACCCGATTGCCGAAGTGGCGCCGGGGGACATCGACCTGATCGCGCCGCTGGGCACCATCGATGCGGGCGAGGCGGGGATTCGCGTCTCGGGCAACGTCAACATCGCCGCGCTGACGGTGGTCAACGCCGCCAACATTTCGGTGCAGGGCAAGGCGACCGGCGTGCCGGTGGTCTCGGCGGTCAACACCGGGGCGATCACTTCGGCCAGCTCCGCCGCGTCGTCGGCGACCCAGGCGGCGGAAGATGTCGCTCGTCAGCAACAAGCCGCGTCGCGCCAGAACCAGGCCTCGGTGTTCACCGTGCAAGTACTGAGCTTCGGCAACGAACAATTGGCCCCGACCCGAGACGGCGCCAGCCGCGCGCCGACGCCGGGCTACAACCCCAACAGCCCGGTGCAGGTGCTGGGCGCCGGGACGCTGGATGAACAGGCGAAACAGCAGCTGACCGAAGAGGAGCGGGGACAGCTGACGTTGTAAAGGACTCTCGTGTAGTACGCTTCGGGCGGCCGTTTGGCCGCCCTTTTTTTATGTTGCTGAAGTTGAGGGGTATTTTTGTCGGGCGTGAAGCACCCTCAGTATTTTGATGTGGCCATTCACTCGATAGACCAGCAGATAGTTCGGATGAATCACCATTTCACGAGTGCCAGGCACTCGGCCAGGTCGGTAACCATAAGGTATTGATGAAAGTCGCTGTGCTGCTGCACCCACCTTGTGTCTTAGCGAAATTGAAGCGTTGGTATTGTGTTGCTCGATGTATTTGAAGATGTCAGCCAGTTGACGCGAGGACTTGCTGCTCCATTCAAGCTGCAGCGCGACGCTTCCTGCGTATCTCTTCCAGCATCTGGTCGAGCATTGCCATAACTTCATCATGGGGAATGCCAGGGCTGGGGTCATCGAGTGCCTCCTGTACCTCTGCACGAAACCAGCGATCGTAGCTCTCGGCCTCTTCTTCGGATTCGAAGTCAGAGTAATACGGGGAAAGTAATAAGCTCATAGTGATCTCCGTGATCAATCTCAGCAGTTTAAGGGGGAATGGCCCATTGTCGTCACTGGCAGACGATGTACCCCATGAGCCCATGAAGGGCCATGGAGTAACGAAGCCCAGTATCTGCAAGCCCCCCTTTGAAATCTGCCGGACGTTTCCCACCGTTGTCCGGCAATCTCGACCGCCGCTGTAGGCCTATTCCTACCCTCTGTTTTTCAGGTTTTCAGCCTACAAATCCGCGCACGCCTTCCTACAAATGCACTCAGAACGCATACGGAATACTCACCTTCGCCCACAACATTTCCCCCTCTGGCCGGTTCTCTACGTCGAACTCCTTGGCCCAGCGAATCTCGGCGCTGGCGTACTTGAGAAAGGTGAAGTGCAGCGCCGGGCCGATGGCGAACACCTTGCCGCGTACGCCGTCGTTCACGTCTTCGCCGGCGAACTGCACGGTGTGGCCGAACTGTTTGTCGTCGGTGGTTTGCTTGAGGTAGTAGCCGTTGATGCCGAGCATCAGGTCATCGGTGATTTTGTAGCTGGCCGAGTAATCGAAGTGGAAGATCTGCCCGGACTTGTAGTCGGTGTCCTTGTTTTTCTCGTTGAAGCTGTAGGTGGTCTTCATCGACACCTCGGTGCGCTCGGTCGGCAGCCAGGTGAAGGAGAACAGCGGTTTGTAGGTATAGAAATTGTTGCTGGTGTTGGCCAGTCGGTCGACGCTGTATTCGCCGGTGGGCACGGTGATTTCCACGGCGGCGCCGAGGGTCAGATCCTTGCCCATGTCCCACAGGATAATCGGCGCGATGGTGGTGTCGCCCATGCCTTCGCGGGTATCGCTCAGGCCGAACACCGAGACTTCCTGCTTGAGCCACGGCTGGGCGATGTAACCGGCCAGGCGCCCGCCGAAGATCCGCACGGGGCTCAGGTAGTCGAGACGCGGGATGACGGCGGTGGACTCGATCTCGACATTCGGCACCTTGCCGCCGAACGAGCTGATGTTGAGCTTGGTCGCCTTGTAGTGGTTGTAGTAGAGGTTGAAGGCGACCATGTTCTCCGGAAGGCTGTCGACCTCCATCGGCAGCATGAAGAAGCCGTCGGTGCCGGGGCCGATGTTGTCGACGCCGGCTTCGGTGGCCAGCGCCGGCAGGGTCGCGGCGCAGCCGAGCAGGCTCAGCGCCAGTCGCACAGGGAATGTCGCGCGGTTCGGGGTCATGTCCGTCCTCATTATTATTGTGTTTGGGCGCAACGCCGGCACGCAGGACGCCCGGCCACTATAGAAATAAGCCCTTGGCGCACGACAGGGCAGGGTATTGGCGGACACGGAAGGGGACTTCTGCGGACAGCCCGTCAACCCTGTGCTAACTTCCTTCGACATAACCGGTTACAAAAATAACAATTCAGCGTGATCCGGAATGTCAGCCTCCATGAACGTAAAAGTCCAAGACCCCACCTTCGAACTGGCGCTGGTGTCGCCATTTCTCCTGCAAACCCTGGCCGAAGTCGCCGCCAACAAGGGCATCGAACCGCAGAGCCTGTGCCGTGGCCTGGGTTTTGATTTCGAGGATTTGCAGGATCCTTCGCAGCGGATTTCCTATCGCCAGGCCGTGGCCATGATCCAGCGTGCGCTTAAGGCTTTGCCCAATCAGGGGCTGGGCCTGTGGGTCGGGGCGCAGAACGTGCTAGGGACGCTGGGGCTGTTGGGGCATGTGCTGTCGCTGTGCAAGACCTTGCGCGACGCGTTCGAAATCGGGGTCCGGCATCAGCACACGTCCGGCGGGATCGTCGTTTCCAGTGTCGATGTAGTGGGCGACCAGGTGTACGTCGACGTTGAATGCCGGCTGCCATTTGCCGATGTGCAGGTGTTTGCGGTGGAAGAGTTTTTCGCCAGCCTGCTGGTCTACGGCCGGGCGCTGGTGGGCGAGACATTCAAGCCGATTGCCGTGGAGTTCATGCACGCCGCGCCGGATTACGTCGATGAATACCGGCGGCTGTTGGGGCCGGAGGTGCGTTTCGGGTGTCTGCACAATCGCATGCTGATCGACGTGCAATGGCTGGATGTGAACCTGCCTAACCACCATTCGCTGGCGCTGCGTCAGGCGGTCAAGTTGCTGGAGCTGGAAGCGGCGCAGGTGCATCAGAAACTCGATCTGATCCAGGCTGTGGAGCGGGCGATTGCCCGGGATCTGAGCCGGGGCAGTCACATCGAAAAGATCGCTGGTGACTTGAACATGAGCAGCCGTACTTTACGCCGGCGGCTGACTGAACATTCGCTGACGTTTGAGGCGCTGCTGGAGCAAGTGCGCCAGGCACGCACCATGAGTTTGCTGGCCAATCCTGAGATGCCGATCGAGCGGATTACCGAGGAAGTCGGTTACAGCGACGTGCGCAGTTTTCGGCGGGCGTTCAAGCGCTGGACGGGGAAGAGTCCGAGTGCGTGGCGCAGCGAGTGCGTCATCTGATCCCACACAAATCCTCCGGCTACAGTTAAACTCCGCGCTCTTTCCAAGGAGTCGACATGAGTTACTACCAGCCGGGCATCCTCGCCACCCCAGTTCCCCCGCAAGCACGTCACCTGTTTTTCGCCCTTGAGTCGGTTGAAGCGCTGCCGCAGGCGATCGACAACCTGCTGAACCTGGTGGACGGCAAGTCGGCGGTGGTCGGTTTCGGTGAGTCCCTGGCCAAGGCCCTGAATGTGAACATCGACGGTCTGCGCAGCTTCCCGGCGTTGACCGGCGTTGGCGTGGAAAACCCGTCGACCCAGCACGCCCTGTGGGTCTGGTTGCACGGTGTCGACCGTGGTGATCTGCTCAACCGCAGCACCGCGCTTGAGGCCGCCCTGGCCCCGGCGCTGCGTCTGGTGCAGATGCAGGAAGCCTTCCGCCACAAGGACGGCCATGACCTCACCGGTTATGAAGACGGCACCGAAAATCCGCATGACGAAGCCGCTGTCGCCGCCGCACTGCAAAGTGAAGGCGCCGATGGTCTGGTCGGTGGCAGCTTTGCCGCGATCCAGCAATGGCAGCACGACCTCAAGGGTTTCCATGCGCTGTCCGCCGAAGACAAGGACAACATCATGGGCCGTCGCCTGAGCGACAACGAAGAGATCGACGACGCCCCGGTGTCCGCCCACGTCAAACGTACCGCCCAGGAAAGCTTCGCCCCGGAAGCCTTCGTCGTGCGCCGTTCGATGCCGTGGATCGAAGGCGACCGCGCCGGCCTGATGTTCCTGGCGTTCGGCTTCTCCCTCGACGCCTTCGAAGCACAACTGCGCCGCATGAGCGGTCTGGAAGACGGCATCACCGATGGTCTGTACCGCATCAGCCGGCCGATCACCGGCGGCTACTACTGGTGCCCGCCGCTGCAAAACGGCCACCTCGACCTTCGCGCACTGCGCATCGGTTAAAACTCGGGAGGATAGCGATGAACGTAGTGCGCTGGGGCATGATCGGTTGCGGCAGTGTGGCTGAACGCAAGAGCGGGCCGGCTTTCTACAAGGCGCCCGGCTCGGCGTTGGTGGCGGTGATGGGGCGACGTCTGGAAGCGGTGACCGATTACGCGTCGCGTCACGGTATTGCTCGGACTTACACCGACGTCGATGCCCTGATCAACGATCCCGAGGTGGATGCGGTGTACATCGCCACGCCACCCGACAGCCACCACGCTTACAGCCTGCAAGTCGCCGCCGCCGGCAAGCATTGCTGCGTGGAAAAGCCGATGGCGCTCAACGCCGGGCAAAGCCGCGAGATGCAGCAGGCGTTTGCCGATGCCGGCCTGCACCTGTTCGTCTCCTATTACCGCCGTTCGTTGCCGCGTTTTCAGCAGGTTCGGCAATGGCTGGAGCAGAAGCGTATCGGCGAGGTGCGGCATCTGAGCTGGACGCTGACCAAGGCACCATCACCGAAGGATCTGGACGGCAGCGCAAACTGGCGCACCGATCCGGCGGTGGCGGGTGGTGGTTACTTTGCGGATCTGGCCAGCCACGGGCTTGACCTGTTTCAGTACCTGCTCGGCGACATCGTCGAAGTCGCTGGCTTCACCGCGCGTCAGGCCGGGTTGTACGCGGCGGAGGATGCGGTCAGCGCCAGTTGGCGATTCGCTTCGGGCGCATTGGGCATGGGCTGCTGGAGCTTTGTCGCGGATCGGCGCGAGGATCGGGTCGAGATCATCGGCAGCAAAGGACGGATCGGTTTTTCGGTGTTCGACGAGCATCCGGTCGAGCTGCATGCCGACGAGGACATCAGCCTGGAAATCCCTCACCACGAACACATTCAGTGGCACCACGTACTGGGCATGAACGCGCAGATTCGCGGTGACTCCCGGCACCCGGCAATCGCCGCCGAAGCCCTGAAGACCGATTGGGTCATGGATCAGATCCTCAAACGCCAATAATTCCCCAGACCACACCGTCCCCCCTGTGGGAGCGAGCTTGCTCGCGATAGCGTCCTGTCAGTCAATAACTTTGGTGACTGATACACCTCTATCGCGAGCAAGCTCGCTCCCACAGGGGATGGTGTTGCGCATCTAACCTTATGCTCATTCGGTATTTCTCAAGCTTGTCATAACGTCTCTAAGATCATGTCATAACTCGTTATAACAAGTGATCCCGTGATGACCGATAACGTTCTTTCCCTTGGCAGCGTTCCGCTGCACACCCAACTGCGCGACGTGCTGCGCGCCCGGATTCTCGACGGCGAATACCCGCAAGACAGCCAGATGCCGTCCGAAAGCGAGCTCGGCACGCTGTTCAAGGTCAGCCGCATCACCGTGCGCCAGGCCCTGGGCGATCTGCAGAAAGAAGGGCTGATCTTCAAGATCCACGGCAAAGGCACCTTCGTCGCCAAACCCAAGACCTTTCAAAACGTCAGCACCCTGCAAGGCCTCGCCGAGTCCATGACCGGCCGTGGCTACGAGGTGATCAACCGCCTGCGCAGTTTCAAATTCATCGCCGCCGACAAACTGGTCGCCGAGCGATTGCAGGTCGCCGAAGGCGAAATCGTCGCGCAGATCAAACGCGTACGGCTGATCAACCGCGAGCCGATCTCGCTGGAAATCACTTACCTGCCCAAAGCCGTCGGCGAACGGCTGGAGAAGGCTGATCTGGTCACCCGCGACATCTTCCTGATCCTTGAAAACGACTGCGGCATTGCCCTCGGCCACGCCGATCTGGCCATCGACGCGGTGCTGGCCGACAGCGACCTGACCCAGGCGCTGAACGTCGAGGCCGGCTCGCCGATCATGCGCATCGAGCGTCTGACCCACGACGCCAACGGCCAGCCGCTGGACTTCGAACACCTTTACTACCGTGGCGATGCGTTCCAGTACCGCCTGCGGATCGACCGGCAAAAAGGGGAGCAGGCATGAGTCGAACGACACTCGAACAGGAATACGACATCGTCGTGATCGGCGGCGGCACCGCCGGCCCGATGGCCGCGATCAAGGCCAAGGAGAAAAACAAGGATCTGCGCGTGCTGCTGGTGGACAAGGCCAACGTCAAGCGCAGCGGCGCGATCAGCATGGGCATGGACGGCCTGAACAACGCGATCATTCCCGGCCACTCGACGCCCGAGCAGTACACCAAGGAAATCACCATCGCCAACGACGGCATCGTCAATCAGGCGGCGGTATACGCCTATGCGACGCACAGTTTCGAAACCATCGAGCAGCTCGACCGCTGGGGCGTGAAGTTCGAGAAGGACGAAACCGGCGATTACGCGGTGAAGAAAGTCCACCACATGGGCGCCTATGTGCTGCCGATGCCGGAAGGGCACGACATCAAGAAAGTCCTGTATCGCCAGTTGAAGCGCGCGCGGGTGAGCATCACCAACCGACTGGCCTGCACCCGTTTGCTGACCGACGAGGAGGGCGCCGTCAACGGTGTGATGGGGTTCGACTGCCGCACCGCCGACTTCCATGTGATCAAGGCCAAGGCAGTGATCCTCGCTTGCGGCGCTGCCGGTCGACTCGGTCTGCCGTCCTCGGGTTACCTGATGGGCACCTACGAAAACCCGACCAACGCCGGCGACGGTTACGCCATGGCGTATCACGCCGGGGCCGAACTGGCGAACCTCGAGTGCTTCCAGATCAACCCGCTGATCAAGGATTACAACGGCCCGGCCTGCGCCTACGTCACCGGCCCGCTCGGCGGCTACACCGCCAACAACAAGGGCGAACGCTTCATCGAGTGCGACTACTGGAGCGGGCAGATGATGTGGGAGTTCCACCAGGAGCTGGAGAGCGGCAACGGCCCGGTGTTCCTCAAACTCGATCACCTGGCCGAGGAAACCATCCAGAACATCGAGGAAATCCTCCACAGCAACGAGCGCCCGAGTCGCGGCCAGTTTCACGCCAATCGCGGCACCGATTACCGCACGCAGATGGTCGAGATGCACATCTCGGAAATCGGTTTTTGCAGCGGCCACTCGGCGTCCGGCGTGTGGGTCAACGAGCGGGCCGAAACCTCGGTGAAAGGTTTGTACTCGGCCGGTGACATGGCCGCCGTGCCGCATAACTACATGCTTGGCGCGTTCACCTACGGCTGGTTCGCGGGCCACAACGCGGCGGAGTTTGTCGCCGGGCGCGAGTTCTCCGCACTGGATGCCGAGCAGATCGAGAAGGAAAAAGCCCGGGTCTACGCACCGCTGGATCGCGAACACGGTCTGCCGCCGGCGCAGGTCGAGTACAAGCTGCGGCGCTTCGTCAACGACTACCTGCAACCGCCGAAAGTGACCAAGAAAATGGAAATCGGCCTGCAACGCTTCAGCGACATCGAACGCGATCTCAACGAGATGAAGGCCAACAACGCCCACGAACTGATGCGCGCCATGGAAACCAGCGTGATCCGCGACTGCGCCGAAATGGCCGCCCGCGCCTCGCTGTTCCGCGCCGAAAGCCGCTGGGGCCTGTACCACTACCGCGTCGATCACCCACAACGGGACGACCGCGAATGGTTCTGCCACTGCCACCTGAAGAAGGGCGAGGACGGACGCATGACCAGTTTCAAGAAAGCCGTCGAGCCTTACATCATCCCCCTCGATGCCGAGGAAATGCAGGCTTACGACCGCCTTCGGGTCGGTGCTTTCGCCGCTTGAGGCATCACTAGAGAGAGTCCGAACCATGGCCTACCAAGCCCAGGAAATCTTCTTCCGCTCCAACGCTCCCGTCACCGTGGACGAGGACAAATGCATCGCCGAAAAGGGCTGCACCGTGTGCGTCGACGTCTGCCCGATGGACCTGCTGGCGATCAACCCGGCCACGCAAAAGGCCTACATGGCCTTCGATGAATGCTGGTACTGCATGCCTTGCGAAAAGGACTGCCCGACCGGTGCGGTGAAAGTCGAAATCCCATATTTACTGCGTTGACCGGTAGTCCGCTATCGCGAGCAAGCTCGCTCCCACAGTGGATTTAAGCCAGCCGCAAATAATGAGTACACCGACGATCATGTGGGAGCGAGCTTGCTCGCGAAGAGGCCCGCACAGACAACACAAAAGCCATCCGTAAACCCCGGACGCTGGACTCACCAAACACCCCTCGTTTCCCACCGCGCCCTGATCGCGGCGGAGACGAACATCCTATAAATGATTCGAGGGGATTCAACCATGTTGCGTGCAGCAATCGCCGGTCTGGTACTGGCTTCGTTCACCCTGTCGGCCTCGGCCGAAACCATCCGCATTGCCATCGGCACCCAGGACACCACCATCAACTGCGCCGCTGGCGGCCTGTTGATTCGCGAGCTGGGCCTGCTCGACAAATACCTGCCTCACGACGGCGCCTACAAAGACGCCAAGTACGACGTGCAGTGGAAGAACTTCACCAGCGGCGCACCGCTGACCAACGAGATGGTCGCCGGCAAACTCGACTTCGGCGCCATGGCCGATTTCCCCGGGGCGTTCAACGGTGTGGCGTTTGAAACCGCCGGCAAGCACAGCCTGTTCATCAGCGTGTTGTCGGGCAGCATCAAGGGCAGCGGCAACGGCATCGTGGTGCCGAGCGCGTCGGGCGTGCAGTCGCTGAGCGAACTCAAGGGCAAGACCATTTCCGTGCCGTTCGCCTCCACCGCCCACGGCATGTTGCTGCGCGCCGTGGCGGAGCAGGGCTGGGACCCGCTCAAGGACGTGAACATCATCGCCCAACCGCCAGAGGTCGCAGGTTCAGCGTTGCAGGCCGGCAAGATCGACGCCCACGCTGACTTTGTACCGTTCGCCGAACTGTTCCCGAGCCGCGGCTTCGCCCGCAAGATCTACGACGGCGCCCAGGCCAATGCGCCGACCTTCCACGGTGCGCTGGTCGATCAGGCCTATGCGAAAAAGTACCCGGAAATCGTCGTCGCCTACCTGCGCGCCAGCATCGAGGCCAACCAACTGCTGGCCGCCGAACCGGAGAAATACAGCGAACTGATCGCCAAGGTCACTGGTGTCGATGCCGAGGTCAATTACCTGTTCCATGGCCCGCTCGGCGTGCAGACCCGCGACCTGAGCTGGAAGCCGGAATATCGCCAGGCTGTGGGCACCGCGATTGACACGCTGAAGCTGCTGAAGAAGGCCGATCGCGGGCTCGATCTGAATACCTTTATCGACGATCAGTACATTCGTGCGGCGTTCAAGGCTTCGAATCTGGATTACACCGCGCAACTGGCCAACTACGCGCAGACGCCGTTGAAGTCGGTCGATGCGGTGACCGGGAAAGCGATTTCGGATTTCAGTCATGTTGCGGAAATCTGGGTGCGCGGTGAGGACAAGGTTCGGCGGTATGCCTCGGCTGAAGAGGCGTTCACTGCGTTGGCCGGTCTGAAGTCGGAAGGCAAGAATATTCGGGCGGTGTATGCGCAGGCGAGTGACAGCGGGATCAAGTTGCTGGCGGAGCAGGCGTGGTTTGCCAGTGATGCGAAGGGGCGCCTTAGCGCGTTTTTGTTGAAGGGGCAGGCGCAGCAGTACGCTTCGGCCCAAGGCGGCAAAGTCTTTGATTTCACCGATGCCACCGCGCAGGCCGTGGCCAGTCGTTAACCCGATAACAACTCGGTCAACTGTGGGAGCGAGCGTGCTCGCGAAGGCGTCCGGTCAGCCGGTGCAACTTTGCCTGACCTATCCGAATCGCGAGCAAGCTCGCTCCCACATAGAGTCGGGGTGAGAGGAATTATTGTGTTCAGACCTTATCGACGCTGGCTCCCCAGAGCCGCCTCATTGCTGCTCTGCCTGCTCTTCTGGCAACTAGCCGCCAGCCACCACTGGAACCTCGGCCTCGTCACCTTCGCCAACGTGCCAACCCCGCTGGCCGTGATCGAAGCCGCCCTCGGCCTCGGCGACTCCGGCAAACTCATCCAGCACCTGACCGCGAGCCTCAGCCGGGTCTTCGCCGGCTACCTCGCCGCACTGCTGACCGGTATCGCCCTGGGCCTGGCCATCGGCCGTTCAAAGTGGGCCGAAGACCTGCTGCTGCCACCGCTGGAGGTCCTGCGCCCAATCCCCGCCGTCGCCTGGATTCCACTGGCCATCCTGATGTTCCCGTCCTCCGAACTGTCGATGGTCTTCATCACCTTCACCGGCGCGCTGTTCCCGATCCTGCTCAACACCGTGCACGGCGTCGAAGGCGTCGACCCGCGCCTGATCGCCTCGGCCAAAAGCCTCGGGGCCGGACGTCGGGCGATCCTGCTGGAAGTGATCCTGCCGGGCGCCGCACCTAGCATCATCACTGGCCTCGCGATCGGCATGGGCACCTCGTGGTTCTGTCTGGTGACTGCCGAAATGATCTCCGGCCAGTTCGGCATCGGTTACTACACCTGGGAGTCCTACACCATCCAGAACTACGCCGACATTGTGGTCGGCATGTTGCTGATCGGCGTGTTGGGCATGGGCAGCAGCCTGCTGATCAAACGCCTGGGCGGGCTGTTCACGCCTTGGCATCGACCACGAGGAAAGGCCTGATGAGCGTCATGCAAACCCCGGAAGGGCGGATCGATATCCGTCATCTCTCCATCGTCCTCGGCGAAGGCCGGCAAGCATTCGAAGCGGTGCAGGGGCTGGATTGCCAGATCGAACCCGGCCAGTTCGTGTGCATTCTCGGCCCGTCCGGTTGCGGCAAATCGACCTTGCTCGGCGCGCTGGCCGGGCATCTGCAGCCCCATGGGGGGCAGTTGAAAGTCGATGGCGCCGAAGTGTCCGGCCCGTCACCGCAACGCGGCATGGTGTTCCAGCATCACACCTTGTTCCCGTGGCGCACGGTGCGCGACAACGTTGCCTTCGGCCTGAAAATGCGCGGCATCGGCAAGGCCGAGCGCCATCGCGCTGCCGACGACATCCTCAAACTGGTCGGCCTCGAAGGCTTCGCCGAATGCTGGCCCGATCAACTTTCCGGCGGCATGCAGCAACGGGTGGAGATCGCCCGGGTGCTGGTCAATCGCCCACGGCTGTTGCTGATGGACGAGCCCTTCGGCGCACTGGACGCGCTGACCCGACTGAACATGCAGGAACTGCTGCTGGACATCTGGACGCGGATTCGCACCACCGTGGTGTTCGTCACCCATGACATCGACGAAGCGCTGTTCCTCGCCGACCGTTTGTTGGTGATGAGCGCACGACCGGGGCGAATCATCGAAGACCTGCGCCTGGATTTCCCCCGGCCACGCACCACCGAACTGGTGACCAGCCACGAGTTCTCGCGCCTCAAACGCCATTGCCTCGACCTGCTGCGCCACGACAACGACCGACCGCTGCCGCGCCTCAATCCGCTCGGTTTGCCTCCAGAAAACTCCTTGCCGCGATTTGCCCTATGACCTCATTTTTTGCTGTGACCGATAACGACGACATTCTCGCCCTGCAACCACGCCTGACCGCCGATGACGCCGGTGTGCGGAGGATTGCCCTGATCGATCTGGCCGACCTCGAAGAGCCGGACGGTCTGCTCTGGCTGGTCGAGCGACTGGCCGAAGACCCTGCCGAAGAAGTGCGTGCCGAAGCGGCGCGCCTGTTGGAAGCCTGGGAAGACGAGCCGGTGGTTGAAGCGCTGTGCCAGGCCCTGACGGATCCGTCGCCGGCGGTGCAAGCCGCTGCGGCGCAGAGCCTGAGCCTGCTCAAGACCGAAGCCGCGGGCAGGGTGATTCTGCCGTGGACCAGCCATGCCGAAACCGGCGTGCGGATTGCCGCGTTCCGGGCCTTGCGTGAATTGCGTTTCCCCGGCGCTGCGTCGGCCGCGATTCAAGCGCTGAACGATGCCGACGCCAGCGTGCGCCGCGAAGCCGTCGGCGTGCTCGGCTGGCTCAAGCAGCTCGACGCGTTGCCAGCCCTGGCCCGCCTGGCGAGTGATGACCCGGACACCGAAGTGCGCCGCGCCGCCACCGGCGCCCTGGGCCTGGCAAGTGATGCCGAAGTGCTGCCCGCGTTGCGTCAGGCTTTGCAGGATCAGGCGTGGCAAGTGCGCGAAGAAGCCGCGACCACCCTCGGCAAGGTCGGCCACACCGACGCGGGTCCGGCGCTGATCGAAGCCTTGGCCGACGACTACTGGCAGGTGCGCCTGCGCGCAACCCGCAGCCTCGGGCGCCTCAAGTACGTCGCAGCCCTCGACGCCCTGATCGACACTCTCGGCCATCGCATCAGCAACCTGCGCAAGGAAGCCGCGCTGGCCCTCGGCGAATTGAACGATCGCGGGGCGGTGGCGGCGTTGCAGGCCGCGCAGGACGATGGCGACCCGGAAGTGCGCAAAGCCGTGCGGATTGCGTTGAGTCAGCTGCAATGAATCCGCTGTCGGTCGGCAATTCCCAAAGTGAGCAGAGGTTGCGGCTTAGCTGGCCGGATGGCCGCGAGCAGTTGCTCGACCATGCCGAACTGCGTCGCCAGTGTCCGTGCTCGCAGTGCCGGGCGTTCCGCCTGCGGGGTTCGCCGCCAATGGTTGACCCGCGTGTGCGGGTCATCGAATTGAACGCTCAGGGCTACGGCCTGCAACTGGTGTTCAGCGACGGCCACCAGCGCGGGATTTACCCGTGGGCCTTTCTGGCGCAGTTAGTTGGGATCACTGTCCCGCCGTCATCGCCGGCCGACAGCCATGGAAAATATCCAGCCCCGGCTGATACAGCGACGTCCTGACCTCGAACAACCCCAGCACCGAGTGGAACAGGTTGTCATGGCTCAGATCCGGCTGGCTGCTTTTGCCTTGCAGGCAGCCACGGTCGATGCCGAGTTGCGAGAGGGTGTTGTTGCCGAACCACATCACCATCGGCACATGGGTCTGGGCTTCCGGCGCCAGCGCATAGGGCGCGGCGTGCAGGTACAGGCCGTTCTCGCCCAGTGATTCGCCATGGTCGGACACGTACAGCATCGACGTATCGAGATGGTCCTGATTGCGCTTGAGCAGCTCGATCACCTTGGCCAGGAAATGGTCGGTGTAGAGGATCGTGTTGTCGTAGACGTTGACCAGTTCGTCACGGCTGCAACTGCCCAGC
Source organism: Pseudomonas sp. GW823-FHT04A03 (assembly GCF_058796615.1). Lineage (NCBI taxonomy): Bacteria > Pseudomonadati > Pseudomonadota > Gammaproteobacteria > Pseudomonadales > Pseudomonadaceae > Pseudomonas > Pseudomonas sp. GW823-FHT04A03. Next base: position 1,002,616 of record NZ_JBXAIV010000001.1, on the reverse strand, counting down.
TGGTTGGTGTGGCAGATCGGTTTGAAGCGCTCCATGTCCTTCGGATAGCGCTCGTAGTATTCCGGGCCGTGGCTGCCGTCGGCGTGCAGGACGATGATCGCGTTGCCCTTGAGGCTGTCGATGTAGCCTTGCAAGTCGGCCAGCAACGCTTCGTCGAGGCAGTTGTTGCCGTCGCAGAACGGCCCCGGCTGGGTCTTTTCGATGTCGCGGTTCGGCACGCGCAGGCAGGTGCCCTTGCAGTCGCTGTTGTTGTCCAGCCACAGCACCTGCACGCCGGCCCGTTGCAGGATGTCCAGCAGGCCTTCGTAGGTTTTGCCTTTCTTGTCGCTGTAGTCCTCGCGCGGGAACATCGAGAACATGCACGGCACCGACACTGCCGTCGAAGTGCCGCAGGAATGCACCTGGGTGAAGTTGAGGATGTCGAGTTTGCTCAGCTCGGGATTGGTCTCGCGTTCATAACCGTTGAGCGAGAAGTGGTCGGCCCGGGCGGTTTCGCCGACCACGAACACCATCAGCGACTTCTTCTCGCGACCGGCGGCCTTGGCGCTCATCACTGCGTCTTCGCCGATGGCCTGCACCACGAAATGCTTTTTGATCCCCAGCCGCTGCTTGGTGTATTTGCTGATCGCGTAGATGTAGTTGGTCGGGTTGATGAAGTGGGTGAGCTTGTCTTCCTCGCGAAAGATCGGCGCGTAGGTCGAATAGAACGCGCCCACCGAAGCGCCGATCACCAGCACGCAGGCCGCGATCACCAGCACCTTGTTCAGCAAGCCCCGAAAGAACGGCCGATAAACCACCGGCCAGCGCCAGATCAGCACGGCCGGCAACACACCGAGCAACAGCACGTAAGCCAGCAGTTTGCCGCTGAACAACGCCGTGGCTTCCCCGGGATTGGTTTCGAACACGTTCTGGATCATCACCGTGTCGATGGTGATTCCGTATTCGTTCATGAAATACGCGGCGCAGGCGGAGAGCAGGGCCACCAGCGTGAGCGCCGGTTTCAGCGTCCAGCGAAACGAGACCAGCGTCAGCAGCAGCGTGATCGCCGCCCACAGAAACAGCCCGAAGGACGCGAAAAACGCCAGTTTGTGCGCGCCTTGCAAGGTAATCAGCGTTCCCAGCGCCTTCCAGGTCGCCAGGTTGTACAGCGCCACCAGTGCCAGCGAAAACAGCAGCACCAGACGGGTCGGAGTGATGGACGGTAAACGCAGTCCTTTGCCCAAAGCCATTTCGATACTTTCCTCTACGTCAGTCGAAAACCCATACGGTTACGCGCGTAACTGTAGAAGAACATTGGTAAAAATTCCGTAAACATCCGGTAACAAAATCACGGTAAGTGCAAAAAATGTGGGCGCCAGCAGGCCGGCTCCCACGGGAGGTTTGCGGCAGATCAGAAGGATTTGCTGACGCTGGCGACGACCGTCGCCGTGCACACGTCCTTGAAGCCCCAGCTGCTCAGGCACTGGCTCTGCGATAGGTCGGTGTCGATGTAGCTCAGGCCCAGCACCACGCCGGCCAGGTTATGGGTCAGTTTGACTTCCCACTCCCGGTAGGACTCTTCGCTGTGACCGGACGCCGAATACATATGCGGATCTTTGAAGTCCATGTTGCCGTAGCGCAGCTTCAGCCCGGAATCCAACGGCAATTCGGTTTCATAGCCGATATAGCTGTAGAGCGAACTCTGTTTGCTGTCGATGCCCGGCGCATCACTGGAGTAATAGGCCGCGAGTTTCACGCCGTAGGCGCTGAGAATCGAGTACACCTCGCTCTGGTTGAACTGGCTCTCCTTGGGATACGCGTATTTGATGTAGCCCAGATCCAGACTCACAGCCTCGGTCGCCTGCCACAGCCAGCCGGCGTAGTAATCGACTTCCTGACGGGTTTTCAGGCCGCCGCCGAAATCGACGTTCGAGCTCCACGCGCCGAGGTACAGGCCGCTGCTGTGGGCCAGGGTCAGACCGGCCTGCAGGGCCGGGTCGTTCTGGGTCTGGGAGATGCCGCGGGTGCGGTAGTCGCTGGCCAGGGTCAGGTCGACCAGCACCGCGAAATCATCGCTCAATGGGATCGCGTGGCTGCTCAAGGGCAGCAGGCTCAAGGAAGTGAGGGCGAACAGGGGCAAGGCTTTCATGTGAAGTCCCGTTGTTGTGGTTGTTATGGGCAGGAAGCGGGCAAGGCTGCGCCGGACCCCGGCGACGGGCGCGGGGTCGGGCAGCGGATACGGCGATTGTTATTAGAGGGTAGGGGCGTAGACCTGACGGCCGGCGAACCAGGTTTGCAGGACCTGAGTGTCATGCAGGGCTTTGTCATCGACGCTGAACACGTCGCGATCGAGCACGATGAAGTCGGCCTGTTTGCCGGGGCTCAGCGAGCCGATCTGTTGTTCCAGGCCGATGGTCCGCGCGGCGTTGGCGGTGTAGGCGTAGAACATGGTTTCGCGGTCCAGGCGTTCGTCGGCGTTGAGCACGCCCAGCGGCCCGGTGCGGGTGATGGCCTGGGCCATGGCGTTCCACGGATTCGGCGAGGACACCGGCCAGTCGCTGGCGCCGGCAATCGTCGCGCCTTGCTTGAGCAGCGAATGCGCGGGGTATTGATAGCGAAAGGCGAGGGCGCTGACGTAAGGCTTGATCATGTCGGTGGTGTAGTCGTCGGCGCTGGCCCACAGCAGTTGCATCGATGCAATCACGTTCAGCGGCTTGAAGCGGGCGAACTCCTTCGGGTTGACCATTTGCAGGTGGGTGATCGAGTGCGTCACGCCGCTCTGCCGGTCCTTGCGCGCCTGGGCGATGCCGTTCAGAGATTCGCGCACCGCGCGGTCGCCGATGGCGTGGATGTGCACCAGCCAGCCGCGCTGGTCGATGGCGCTGACCAGTTCGCCGAAATGCTGTGGATCGATCAGCAACTCGCCCTGTTTGTGCGAGTTGCTGTAGGGATCGATCATCGCGGCGCTCTGGGCCGGGTATTCGATCACGCCGTCGGCGAAGATCTTGACTCCCGGCAGCGTCAGGTTGGGGATCCCCTGGAACTGCTGGCGAACCTTGTCGAGGGTGTCGAGATCGGCCGGGACGCTTTTCGGGTTGGCCACCAGCAGCGCGGCGACGTGGGCGGTCATGCCGCCGCTTTCCGACAGGGCTTTATAAGCTGGCAATACGCCGACGGTTTTCTCGGTGGGCTTGAGGGCGAACACCGGCTCGCCCGGCGCGGCGTTGGCGGCGGGGTCCATCCACGCGGTGATGCCGAGGCTGTTGTTGAAACGCACCGCCGATTGCGCAGCCTTGAGCATGTCGGCCGGGCTCGGCACCGGCATTTTCGAGGCGACGCGATCCCAGCCGGCGTCGACCACAAAGCCGTTCGGTTCACCGCTGGGCAGTTTGCCGATGGTGTCTTTTTCTGCGTCCGGCAGGGTTTTCAGCAGCGCGGCGTCGATACCCGCCCGCTTGAGCATCACGTTGTTGGCCCACGCCGTGTGGTGGTCGCTGCCGGTGAACACCACCGGCACGGCGGCCCATTCGCCGTGGTTGAAGATTTTGCCCAGCGCTTCAGCCTTGGCCCAGTACGCCGAACTCATGCCGGCCACACTCAACACATCGCCATGCCGGGCCTTGCCGTCTTCACGCCAGCCGCGTAGGCGTTTTTCCAGTTCGTCGAGTTCGACCATTTCGTCTTCCATGTTGGCCGAGACCATTTCCAGCCCGCCGAAAATCGCGTGGGAATGGCTGTCGATCAGGCCGGGCATCAGCGCCTGGCCTTTGAGATCGATCACCTGGGTGCCGGGTTCGATCAAGGCCTTGATCTGCGCTTCGCTGCCGACCTTCAGCACCTTGCCGTTCTCCACGGCCAGCGCCTGAACCTTCGGTTGAGCGCGGTCGGCGGTGAAAATCTTGCCGTTGAGCAGCACCAGATCAGTGGCGGCCATGGCTTCCATCGAGGCAAAACTCATAGCGGCGATCAGCAGATTTTTTGTGAAATGCGGGATGAATCTTTTCATTGAACATTTCCTTGTTATTGCGTCTGATGGCCAGATTAGTGGCTGCCAATGCCCGACAGAACGCCTCCCTCACGAAAAACGTTTTTGCCTGAATGGAAAAAGCATGGACAAGCTGGGTGCACTGAAAATGTTCGTGGTCACCGCGCAGCTCGGCAGTTTCAGCCGCGCTGCCGAGCAACTGGGCAAGACCCCGTCGGCCCTGACCAAAGCGGTCAATCATCTGGAATCCGAACTTGGGGCGCGGCTGTTCGAGCGCAGCACGCGGCGGATCCTGCTGACCGAAATCGGCCGGCTGTATCTGGAAACCGCACGACAGGTATTACAACGGCTGGATGAGGCCAGCGAAGAAATCGAGCAGTTGCAGCACGGCCTGCGCGGCAGCCTGAAAATCACCGCACCGCTGGCTTACGGGCGGGCGTTTCTCGATCAGGTGTGTGACGGCTTTTTGCAGCAATACCCGCAGATCAGCCTGCAAGTGGATTTGTGCGACGAGTTCGTCAATCTGCTGGAAAGCGGTTACGACCTGGCGTTGCGCGAGGGGCACGATGATTTGCCGGGGCTGATTGCGCGGGTGGTCGGCAGCAATCGCCTGGCGCTGTGCGGCAGCCCCGAATACCTGGCGCGCAAGGGCTTGCCGGTCACGCCGCAAACCCTCGATCAGCATGAATGGCTGCTGTACCGGCATCCGTTGCTCAGCCGCGAATTCTGGTGGGCCGAACGCGACGGCCAGCGCCTGAGCCTGGCGCAACCGGCGGCGCCGCTGTTGCGCAGCGACAATTACGATTTGCTGCTGGCCAGCGCTTTGGCCGGGCGCGGTTTGCTGCACACGCCATTGTGGAGCGCTGCGCCATACATTGCCGATGGGCGACTGGTGCGGGTCATGGCCGATTACGAGATCGATCCGGACAGCTTCGGCCCGCACATTCTGGCGGTGTACCCGAGCCATCGACGGGCGACGGCCAAGGTTGTGGCATTTATTGATTACATCGCGGAGTTTCTGGCGGAGCGCGGTTTGAGCTGACTGGCGGTGCTTGTCAGGAAATTCCCACAGGAGTACAAATGTACTCCATGACAAATCTGACTCCCCGCCGTACCGCCATCCTGACCTTTATCCGCGAACGCATCGCCGAACACGGTCAGCCCCCAAGCCTCGCTGAAATCAGCGAGGCTTTTGGTTTCGCCTCCCGCAGCGTGGCGCGCAAGCATGTGCTGGCGCTCACCGAAGCCGGGTTCATCGAGGTCAATCCGCATCAGGCCCGGGGCATTCGCCTGCTCGGGCAACCTGCGCGGCCGGAACTGCTCGAAGTCCCGGTACTCGGCCGGGTGGCTGCCGGTGCGCCCATCGGCGCCGATGCCGACCTGCACAATCGGCTGATGCTCGATCCTGCGCTGTTCTCCCGTACACCCGACTACATGCTGCGGGTGCAGGGCGATTCGATGATCGAGGACGGGATTCTCGACGGCGATCTGGTCGGCGTGCGCCGCAATCCCGAGGCGCTCAACGGCCAGATCGTGGTGGCGCGACTCGACGGTGAGGTCACCATCAAACGCTTCGAGCGGATCGGCGATGAGGTTCGCCTGTTGCCGCGCAACCCGGCGTACCAGCCGATTGTGGTGCGGGCCGATCAGGACCTGGCCATCGAAGGGGTGTTCTGCGGTCTGGTGAGGCAAGGCTGATGGGTGCCGTCGTTGCGCTGGATACGCTGTTCAATGGCGGCCAGGTCTGGAAGGGCCGGCCTGCGCCACCCGCCGCCAGCCCGCAACCCACCGGGCACGCCGCGCTGGACGCAGCCTTGCCCAGTGGCGGCTGGCCGGAAGCGGCGCTGAGCGAAATCCTGCTGGCCGGGCCCGGTGTCGGTGAGTTGCAACTGGTGTGGCCGACGTTGGCGCGGCTGTCGGCGGCGGGCGAGCGCATCGTGCTGGTGGCGCCGCCGTTCGTGCCGTACCCGCAGGCCTGGGCCAATGCCGGGGTCGATCTGCGCCAGTTGTCGGTGATCCAGGCCAGCGAGCGCGATGCGTTGTGGGCGGCGGAGCAATGCCTGCGCTCGGGCAGTTGCGGCGCGGTGCTGTGCTGGCCGCACAAGGCTGATGACCGTGCCTTGCGCCGTTTGCAGGTGGCGGCGGAAACCGGCCAGACCCTGGCGTTCGCGTGGCGGCCGTTGAGCGAAGCGGTCAACCCGTCGCCCGCTGCGCTGCGGATTGCCATCGATGCCCGCCCGGCGCAGTTGCGCGTGCTCAAGTGCCGGGGCGGTCTGGCGCGCAGCGCCCCGATTGCCTTCGCCGCGGGGCATTGAGGTCGCCATGCGCTGGGTTTGCATTCTGTTCCCGCAATTGGCCCTCGACGCCGTGCTGCGTCAGCGCCCCGATCCCGAGCAACCCTTGGCGCTGCTCAGCGGCCCGGCCCAGCGCCGGGTGTTGCAAGCGGTCAACCCGGCGGCGCGGGCGCTGGGCTTGCGTCCCGGGCAGTCGATGACTGCTGCGCAGGCCATGAGCAAAGGGTTCGCCACCGTCGATTACGACGCGGCCGAGGTCGAGCACTGGCAGCAGTTTCTCGCCGCCTGGGCCTATCGCTTCAGCGCCCAGGTCAGCGTGCATTATCCGCGCACCGTGGTGTTCGAGATCGAATCGAGCCTCGGGCTGTTCGGTTCCTGGGCGCAGTTCGAGGCGCGATTGCGCACGGAGCTGACGGAACTGGGTTTTCGGCACCGCATCGTCGCCGCGCCCAACCCGGTGGCCGCGCGAGTACTGGCCAACGCCTATGACGGATTGGTGGCGCCCGACGGTGAAGCCCTGCGCCATCACCTCGGGCAATTGCCGGTCGACCGCATCGGGCTTGAGCCGAGTGTGGCCACGGCGCTGTCGCGCATGGGCCTGCGCAACCTTCATCAGGTGCAGAACCTGCCGCGTCAGGCCCTGGCCCGGCGTTTCGAGGCGCCGATGCTCAAGCACCTGGACACGCTGTTCGGCGCACGGCCGCTGGCGCTGGCGTTTTACCTGCCGCCGGATCGCTTCGATGTGCGCATCGAACTCAATTTCGACGTGCAGTCCCATCAGGCGCTGCTATTCCCCTTGCGCCGCCTGACGTCCGATCTGGCGGCGTTTTTGTGCGGCCGCGACAGCGGCGTACAGCGCTTCGACTTGCATCTGGAACATGCGGGGCTGCCGGACACGCTGATCAAGGTCGGCCTGCTCAGCGCCGAGCGCGACCCGGCGATGCTCTTTGAACTGGCCCGTGGCCGACTGGAGCAGGTGCAGGTCGAAGCCCCGGTGCGCGGTTTTCGTCTGCGCGCCGAGGATCTGCCGAGTTTCGTGCCGCAGTTTCAGGAACTGTTCGACGACCGTCCGCAGCAGACCTTGCCCTGGGAGCAACTGCGCGAACGCCTGCGTGCGCGGCTGGGGGATGAGGCGGTGCAGGGCCTGCGCTTTCAGGCCGATCATCGCCCGGAGTGCGCATGGCAGAACGCCGACGACAAACAACGTTGCCCTGCATTGCCGGGCGTGCAGCGTCCGGGCTGGTTGTTGGGCGAGCCGCAGTCCGTGCCCGAAGGTTCGGCGCGCATCCTCATGGGCCCGGAGCGTATCGAGTCCGGCTGGTGGGACGGTGACGACGTGCGCCGCGACTATTACCTGATCCAGAACCGCGCCGGCCAGCAAGGCTGGGCGTACCGGGCAGTGGGTGAGGGCGGTCCGTTGTGGCTGCAGGGCTGGTTCGCGTGAGCCAGGGTTACGCCGAGCTGCACTGCCTGTCGAATTTCAGTTTCCAGCGCGGCGCGTCCAGTGCGCTGGAGTTGTTCCAGCGCGCGAAAAAACACGGCTATCAGGCGCTGGCGATTACCGATGAATGCACCCTCGCCGGGATCGTCCGTGCCTGGCAGGCGTCCAAGTCCGTGGAGCTGCCGCTGATCATCGGCAGCGAAATCCGCATCGAGAACGGCCCGAAACTGGTGTTGCTGGTGGAGAACATCGAGGGTTATCAGGCGCTGTGCGGCTTGATCACCCAGGCTCGACGGCGTACCCAAAAAGGCCAGTATCAAGTGCTGCGCGAGGACTTCAGCGAATCGTTACCGGGATTGCTGGTGCTGTGGGTACCGGATGCGATCGATGAGGTGGAAGAGGGCCGCTGGCTGAAACAGGCGTTCGGCGAACGGCTGTGGCTGGCGGTGCAGTTGCATCGCGGGCAGAACGATCAGCAACGGCTGGCCGCGCTGCTGAGTCTGGCGGATGAGCTGCAGATTCCAGCCGTGGCCAGCGGCGATGTGCACATGCACGCCCGTGGCCGGCGGGCCTTGCAGGACACCATGACCGCGATCCGTCATCACGTTCCGGTGGCCGAAGCCGGGTTGCGCCTGCACCCCAACGGCGAGCGGCATTTGCGCAGCCTCGATGTGTTGCGCGAGTTGTATCCGCAGGCCTTGCTGGACGAATCGGTGAAACTGGCTCGCCGCTGCACCTTCGATCTGGGCGAGTTGCGCTATCAATACCCCAAAGAGCTGGTGCCCGAGGAACACAGCGCCAGTTCCTGGCTGCGCCACCTGACCGAGCAAGGCATCGCCTGGCGCTGGCCGAAAGGCGCGCAGCCCAAGGTGCTGAAGCAGATCGACGATGAGCTGGAGCTGATCGCCGAACTCGGCTACGAAAGCTACTTCCTCACCGTGCACGACGTGGTGCGCTTCGCCCGGGAGCAGAAGATCCTCTGCCAGGGTCGCGGTTCGGCGGCCAACTCGGCGGTGTGTTTCGCCTTGGGCATCACCGAGATCGACCCGGATCGCACCACGCTGCTGTTCGAGCGTTTCATGTCGAGGGAGCGCAACGAGCCGCCGGACATCGACGTGGATTTCGAGCACGAACGCCGGGAAGAAGTCCTGCAATACGTGTTTCGTCGTTATGGTCGACGTCGTGCGGCGCTGACGGCGGTGGTCAGCACTTACCATGCTTCCGGCGCGATCCGCGATGTGGCCAAGGCGCTGGGTCTGCCACCGGACCAGATCAATGCGCTGGCCGACTGCTGCGGCCACTGGAGCGATGAAACGCCGCCCGTGGAGCGCCTGCGCGAAGGCGGTTTCGACCCCGAAAGTCCGCTGCTGCACCGGGTACTGAGCCTGACCGGGCAACTGATCGGCTTCCCCCGGCACCTGTCGCAGCATCCCGGCGGTTTCGTGATTTCCGAGCAACCGCTGGACACGCTGGTACCGGTGGAAAACGCCGCCATGGCCGACCGCACGATCATCCAGTGGGACAAGGACGACCTCGATGCCGTCGGGTTGCTCAAGGTGGATATCCTCGCCCTCGGCATGCTCAGTGCGATTCGCCGCTGTTTCGACCTGCTGCGCCGTCATCGCAACCAGAATCTGAGCCTGGCCACCATCCCGGCTGACGATCGCCCGACCTACGACATGATCAGCCGCGCCGACACCATCGGCGTGTTCCAGATCGAGTCCCGGGCGCAGATGTCGATGCTGCCGCGCCTGCGCCCGCAAACTTTCTACGATCTGGTGATCGAGGTGGCCATCGTCCGGCCGGGGCCGATCCAGGGCGGGATGGTCCATCCGTACCTGCGTCGCCGAAACAAGGAAGAAGAGGAAACCTATCCGTCACCGGAGCTGGAAGTGGTGCTCAAGCGCACCCTCGGCGTGCCGCTGTTTCAGGAACAGGTGATGCAGATCGCGATTGTCGCCGCCGACTACAGCCCCGGCGAGGCCGATCAGCTGCGCCGCTCCATGGCGGCGTGGAAACGCCACGGCGGACTGGAACCGCACAAGGAACGGCTGGCCGCCGGCATGAAGAAAAACGGCTACAGCCCGGAATTCGCCGCGCAAATTTTCGAGCAGATCAAGGGATTCGGCAGCTACGGTTTTCCCGAGTCCCACGCCGCCAGTTTTGCCTTGCTGACCTATGCCAGTTGCTGGCTCAAGTGCCACGAACCGGCGGCGTTCGCCTGTGCGCTGATCAACAGCTGGCCGATGGGTTTCTACAGCCCGGATCAGATTCTTCAGGATGCACGCCGGCATCATTTGCAGATCCGCCCGGTGGACGTGCGCGCCAGTGACTGGGATTGCAGCCTGGAACCGATCACTGGCGAGCAACCGGCCATCCGCATGGGCCTGCGGATGATCAAGGGCTTTCGCGAGGAAGATGCCCGCAGCATTGAAAACGCTCGGGCGAGGGGCGCGTTTGCCGATGTCGCCGATCTGGGTGAACGGGCCGGGCTCGACAGTCGGGCCCAGGCATTGCTGGCGGATGCCGGAGCCTTGCGCGATTTGGCCGGTCACCGCCATCGGGCGCGCTGGGAAGTGGCCGGGGTGCAGAAACAGCTCGGGTTGTTTGCCGGGTTGCCGAGTCAGGACGAGCCGGATGTGCTGCTGCCGACGCCGAGTGTCAGCGAAGACCTGTTCACCGACTACGCCACCCTCGGCACCACGCTGGGGCCGCACCCGTTGACGCTGTTGCGCGACGAGTTGCGGGCCCGGCGCTGTCGCAGCTCCCGGGAGTTGCTGGACGTCGAGCATGGCCGGCCGGTCAGCGTGGCGGGACTGGTGACCGGGCGCCAGCGGCCGGGCACTGCCAGCGGCGTGACCTTCGTGACCCTGGAAGACGAGTTCGGCAACGTCAACGTGGTGGTCTGGCGCGATCTGGCCGAGCGTCAGCGTCAGGTGCTGGTCGGCTCGCAACTGCTCAAGGTCGATGGCCGCTGGGAGCGTGAAGGCGAGGTGCGGCATTTGATCGCCGGCCGCTTGAGCGACCTCAGTCCGTTGCTCAACGGAATCCGGGTGCAGAGCCGCGACTTCCACTGATACCCCGAACTGATCGTTCCCATGCTCCGCGTGGGAACGCCGCCATGGACGCTCCGCGTCCACTGTGACGCAGAGCGTCACGGGATGCATTCCCACGCAGAGCGTGGGAACGATCGTTACTGAGGGCTGCTGGTTGATTCGCAAGCCAATTTACTGACGTCAAAAAAGCCTGTCTTCACTGATGGCACTTTGGCATAATGCCGCCCCTTTCCCGATCCCCCACGATTTTGCCGTGCCGGGACACATCATTTTTCAGAAGGAATGCACAGTGAGAATGATCTCCCGGATGTTGGTCTCGGGCGTTGCGATTGCCGTCCTCGGCACTCTGGCCGGCTCGCTTTCCGGTTGCGCCACCGAAAGCTCCCGCGCATTGCCGGTGGCCAAGGTGGAAAGCGCCTCCCAGGCCTGGTCCGGTGTGCGTATCCCGATGGCCGTGGGCAAGTTCGACAACCGTTCGAGCTACATGCGCGGGATCTTCTCCGATGGCGTCGACCGTCTCGGTGGCCAGGCCAAAACCATCCTGATCACTCACTTGCAGCAGACCAACCGTTTCTCGGTGCTGGATCGCGACAACATGGGCGAAATCCAGCAGGAAGCGGCGATCAAGGGCCAGGCCCAGCGCCTGAAAGGCGCCGATTACGTGGTGACCGGTGACGTCACCGAGTTCGGCCGCAAAGAGACCGGCGATCATCAACTGTTCGGCATTCTTGGCCGTGGCAAGACCCAGGTCGCCTACGCCAAGGTCAACCTGAACATCGTCAACATCAGCACGTCCGAAGTGGTGTATTCGACCCAGGGCGCAGGCGAGTACGCCTTGTCCAATCGCGAAATCATCGGCTTCGGCGGCACCGCTGCCTACGATTCCACCCTCAACGGCAAAGTCCTCGATCTGGCCATGCGCGAGGCGATCAATCGTCTGGTTGACGGCATGAACGCCGGTGCCTGGAAACCGGGCAACTGATAGACGCCCATTGCAAGGAGCAACACACCATGAATCTGTCCCTGTCCCGGTCGCTAATGGCCTTGACGTTGGCTGGCAGCGCCTTGCTGGCCGGTTGCAGCAGCCCGCAAACCCTGTACCAGTGGGAAGGCTACCAGCCACAAGTCTACGAATACTTCAAAAGCGAAACGCCGAAAGAGGCCCAGGCCGAAGCGCTGGAAGCCGATCTGCAAAAGATCCGCGCCAGTGGCAAGCCCGTACCGCCGGGTTACCACGCCCACCTCGGTCTGCTGTACCTGAGCATGGGCAAGGACGATCAGATGGTGCAGCAATTGCGCACCGAGAAAACCCTGTTCCCCGAGTCCGGCACCTACATGGATTTTCTGCTTAAAAACGCCAGGACCGGAGACGCCCAATGATCTCGCGTGCCTTGAAGCTGCTGGCCGCAGGCTTGGCGCTGACCGTTATCGGTGGCTGCGTTGCACCGAAAACCGTGGACTATTCGGCGTACAAACAAGCACGGCCGAAATCCATTCTGGTGCTGCCACCGCTGAACACCTCGCCGGACGTCAAGGCGTCCTACAGCCTGCTGTCGCAAGTGACCTTCCCGCTGGCCGAAGCCGGTTACTACGTGCTGCCGATCACCCTGGTCGACGAGACATTCCGCCAGAACGGCCTGACCACGCCGGATGACATCCATGCGGCGCCGGCCAACAAACTGCAGGAAATCTTCGGTGCCGACGCGGCGCTGTACATCACCGTCAGCGAGTACGGCACACGCTACATGGTGATCAGCAGCGAAACTGCCGTCACCGCCAACGCCAGACTGGTCGACCTGAAAACCGGCGTCACCCTGTGGACCGGAGCGGCACGGGCGTCGAGCGAGGAGGGCAACAACAGCAACGCCGGCGGCCTGATCGGCATGCTGATCACTGCGGCGGTGAAGCAGATCATCAACAGCTCCACCGATGCCGGCTACCCGATTGCCGGTGTGGCCAGCAATCGACTGCTGTCGGCCGGTCATCCGGCGGGCCTGCTGTACGGGCCACGGTCGCCGAAGTACGGCACTGACTGATCGACCTGTAACGGCGGCCCACCTCGGTGGGCCGTTTTTTTATTTGGCGGGCCAGAACCGCTCGCCACCCCCGGGTGCCTCCGTCCACGCTTGCAACGAGCGGGTCGGCAGGTCGAAGTAATCCCGGGTCCGCGCATAACCATGCCCGCCCATGCGCCCGATCGCATCCAGCCCCAATTGATCGATGTACAGGGTTTTCGGATCGATCAACTCATCGCGCACGTGCGCCATCAACACCTCGCCAAAAATGATCTCCCGCGACTGACCGATGTTCAGCGCCATCATCCGCCGACATTCCAGCGCCACCGGTGCTTCGCCGATTCGCGGGCATTTGACCGAGGTGCCGGGGATCGCGGTCAGCCCTGCTGCGGTCAACTCATCGAAGCCTGGCGCGAACGGCACGGCGCAGACGTTCATAGCCTCCACCAGTGCATCGCTGACGATGTTGACGGTGAATTCCTGATTCATCTGGATATTGCGCGTGGTGTCCTTCGGGCTCTGGTCGCCGTAGTTCTCGACGCCGAGCGCGAGAATGGGCGGGTCCGCCGACAGCGCATTGAAGAAGCTGAACGGCGCCGCGTTGACCCGGCCTTCGGCGTCGATGGTGGTGACCAGTGCAATCGGGCGCGGCACCACGCTGCCGATCAGAATCTTGTACTTTTCCCGTGGGCTCAGTTGACTGAAATCGAAGCTGTGCATGGCAGTGTTCTCTAAAGAAGTGGATCGATGGCGCTCAACGGCGCCTCGGCGCTGTAGTCGTCGGCGAACGGAATGGCCGGCTGGAACAGGGTTTTCCAGTCCGGTCGGCCAAAGGCCCGGTCGCTGTGGCTGCGCATCAGTTTTTCGTATTGGCGTTGGGCCTGGCGTTGCAGAGTGGGGTAGTCGACGCCGTTGACCTGACCGTCGTGCATCACGCAGCGACCGTCGATGAAACTGGCGATGCAGTCGTCGCCGCGCCCGGCCAGCAGCAGGTTTTTCAGTGGATCGAACAGCGGGCCCAGGTGCAGGCCGCGCAGGCTGAAAACGGTGATATCGGCCTTGGCGCCCGGAGCCAGGCGACCGAGGTCGTCACGGCCCAGCGCTGTGGCGCCGCCGAGGGTAGCGGCGTTGTACAGATCGAGGCTGCTGGTCAGCGCCGAGCCGCCCTCCATCAAGCGGGCGATGTTGAGACCGTGGCGCATGTTGGCCAGCAAGTCCGCAGGCCAGGTGTCGGTGCCGAGGGCGAAGTTGATGCCTTTGGCGCGATAGCGGCCGAACGAGTTCAGCGCCTCGCCGTCGCGGGCGAACACCAGCGGGCAGTGCACCAGACTCGCGCCGCCGTCGATGACCCGTTGCAGATCGTCATCGCCCGAGGTGTAGATGCCGTGGGGCAACAGACTGCGCGGGGTGAGCAGGTCGAGTTGCTGCAACCAGCCCAGCGGCGAGGTGCCGCGCAGCTGTTCGACCATCGCCACCTCACTCAGCGCCTGACAGCAATGCAGGCGCATCGGCGCGTTCAGCTCGCGGCTCAATGCGGACGTGCGCTGAAGCAGCGCCGGGGTGCAGGTCTGGATGCGATCCGGCAGCAGCGCACCACGAATCAACCCGGCGTGCGCGCCATCGAAATCCTTGAAAAACCGTTCGGCCGCATCCAGTCCGGCCAACCCCCGAGCCTCATCCCAGTGGTGGGCGAGGCTGCCGTCGGCGCGCCAGTAACTCATGCCGCTCATGTAGCAGGGGCCGAGATAGGTGCGCAGCCCCAGTTCGCCCGCCACGCCGGCGACCGCGGCGAACTCGTCGTAGGTCTCCGCCCATTCGCGGTAGTACATCGAGGTGATCGGCATCGCCGTGGTGATGCCGTTGCGGATCAACTGGGTGAAGGCGTAGCGGTACTTGAAGACTTCTTCTTCAGGGCTGAACGACTCACGCGGGCCGGCCTCCAGATACTCCGCCGACCACATCCGGCCCATGGCGCGCTCTTCGCCGTTGTCCAGGGTCAGCACCGTGGAATCGAGATCGCCGAGGGCATCCAGGTCGATGAAACCCGGGCCGATCAGCGCATTACCGTAGTCGATCCACTGATCCACCGGCCCTTGATAACCGCGCCCGACAAACTCGATGCGCGAACCGGCGAACACCACTTCACCGTCACGCCACAGCACATGCTGCGTGCCGTCGAAGCCGACCACGCAACCGGCCTTCAGGCCGATCCGTTTCACAGACGGCTGCCCAGCAGGAGACCGCCGCTGGCGATCAGTTCGCCGCCGCGATACACCTGACGCACCGGCCGCGCGACTACCGCTTCTCCAAGGGTTTCCACCGGCATCAACAGAAAATCTGCCGGCCGGCCGATTCCAAAACCATACTCTTCAACACCCAATGCGCGGGCGCCGTTCACGGTCGCCGCGTCGAATGCCGCTGCCAATTCATCGTCCTTGCCCAGGTCGAAACGGAACGCCAACAGCATCGCCCGTTCCAGCATGTCGCCATTGCCCATCGGCGACCACGCATCGCGGATACCGTCGGAGCCCAGGCACACGTTGACGCCGGTTTCACGCAGCGCCAGAAACGGCGGCACCGCGCAGTCGGCCGGTGCCGAACTCATCAGCGAAATGCCCAGCGCAGCGAGGCGTTCGGCGACCGGTTTGACCTGGCTCCACGGCAGCATGCCGAGGCAATAGGCGTGGCTGATCATCACTCGGTTCTGCAGGTTGAAACGTTCGGTGTAATCGGCGATCCGGGCGATCTGCCACAGGCCCAGTTCACCCTTGTCGTGCAGATGGATGTCGACGCCGCGCTGAAATTCGCTGGCCAGTTTGAACACGAAATCCAGCTGCGCGATCGGGTCGTTGTCGATGCCGCACGGGTCGAGCCCACCGACGTTTTCCACGCCCAGGGCCATGGCTTCGCGCATCAGTTCGGCGGTGCCGGGGCGGCTGATCAGGCCGGTTTGCGGGAACACCACCAGTTGCAGGTCGATCAGGTCGTTGTAGGTTTCGCGCAGTTGCTGCATGGCTTCGACGTGACGCAGGCCGAATTCCGGGTCGATGTCGACGTGGCAACGCATGGTCAGCGAACCCCGGGCGATGCAATTTTCCAGCAACGCACCGGCGCGTTCGGCGATCGGGGCTTTCACTTCGCGCAATACGCGGCGCTCGTTGCTGATGTAGTCCTTGAGCGTCGGGCCGGCGCTGTTCGGGCGCCAGGGTTGGCCGTAGAGGGTCTTGTCGAGGTGGACGTGGCTTTCCACCAGCGGGGCGGTCAGGAGCTGGTTCTGGCCATCTATGTCGGTGGCGGCCAGCGGGGTGCTGGAGGCCGGGCGGCGTTGGGTGAACTTGCCGTTTTCGATCAGCAGGTCTTCGGCGGGGGCGCCGTAGGGACGGATGTTTCTGAGCCAGCGGGGGTGGGACATTTCATACCTCTGTTTCTATGTTGTCTGGGCGGGCCTCATCGCTGGCAAGCCAGCTCCCACATTGGAACTGTGAGCGCCACCGATCCTTGTGGGAGCGAGCTTGCTCGCGATGGCCGCGACGCGGTCTCAAGTCAGGCGATCAGCCCTTAAGCTTCGACCAGATCCGATCCTGCAGCTCCCGCGCCTTGTTGCTGCATTCCTTCTCCGGCCGCAGCCGCGAGGCGTATTCCTCGGGCATGTTGATCGCGTCCATGACCTTCCATTTCGCATCCAGCAACTGATCGCTCTGAATCCCGTTGGCATAGGCAATCGCGTTGGACACGGCCGCCGCGTTCTCCGGTTTCATCATCCAGTCGATGAAGATCTTGGCGTTGCTCGGATGCGGCGCGCTTTTCGGTACGGCGAAGTTGTCCTGGAACATCGCCAGGCCTTCTTTCGGGTACACGTATTTGATTGTGCTCTTCTGCAACGTGGCGCGGGCCGTCGAGCCGTTCCAGTTCTGCATCATGATCACTTCGCCCGAGGCCATGCGGTCGACGGTGTTGTCGGAGCTGTACATCTTCAAGAACGGTTTCTGCTTCTGCAGCAGCTCAAGGATGCGTTTGGCGTCCTGCGGGTTTTCCGTGCATTCGTCGACGTTCAGGTAATGGCTGGCGGCGTTGATCACGCTGCTGGAAGTGTCGAGGGCGGCGAGCTGGCCTTGCAGCTCTTTGCGCGGTTCGAAGAATTCTTTCCACGAGTCGTCGAGCTTGCCGCCCGGCACCCGGGCGCTGTCATAGGAAAACCCGGTGGTGCCCCACAGATAAGGCGCCGAATATTTGCGGCCCGGATCGAAGCTCGGGTCGCGGAACGGGCCTTTGACGTACTGAAAGTTGTTCAGGGTCGGAGCGTCGATTTCCAGCAGCAGATCCTGCTTGATCAGCGTCTGCATGATCGACTGCGACGGCACGATCACGTCATACGCGGCGCCGCCGGCCTGCAACTTGGCGAGCAGGGTTTCGTTGCTGTCATAGCCGTCCATGGTGACCTTGATCCCGGTCTCCTTTTCGAACTTGGCCAGCAGGTCCACCGGGTAGTAATCGGTCCAGTTATAGAAGAACAATTCCTTGGGCTCGGCGGCGTGGGCGCTGAACGCGGTGAAACAACTCAGGGCCAGACCGGAAATAGCCAAACGCATGCTTTTGGTTTTCATGAACAGAGCGCTCCAGGTTTATTGTTGTTTGCCGCGTTGGCCGAGCCAGAAGGCCAGCACCACCAGCACGATGGAAATCACCAGCATCAGGGTCGAAATCGCGTTGATTTCCGGCGTCACACCGGCCTTGATCGCCGAGAAGATGTACACCGGCAACGTGGTCGAACCGGGGCCGGCGACGAAGAAGGTCATGATGAAATCGTCGAGGCTGACCACGAACGCCAGCACCGAACCGGACAACACCGCCGGCCACAGCAGCGGCAAGGTCACCCGGCGGAACACTTGCCACGGGTTGGCGTACAGGTCGTTGGCGGCTTCCAGCAGGCTCTTGTCCAGATCGTTGAGCCGTGCGCGGATCGGCAGGTAGGCGAACGGAATACAGAAGCCGATGTGCGCGACGATCACCGTCATCAACCCGAGCTTGATCCCCAGCGCCATGAACAGCAGCAGGGTGGCCACGGCGGTGACAATCTCCGGCAGGATCAGCGGCAGGTTGATCCCGCCCTCGACCATTTTCTGCCCGTAGAACGGCCGGTAAGTCGCCAGTGCTGCGAGCAGTGCAATTGCCGTGGCGCAGACCGTGGTGATGGTCGCGACGATGATCGAGTTCAGCGCTGCGGTCTGGATCGACGGGTTGGCCAGGATCCGCCCGTACCAGGCGAACGAGAACTCGGTCCACACCGTTGCCGAGCGGTTGGCGTTGAAGCTGTAGGCGATCAACACCAGGATCGGCACGTACAGGTAGGCGAGGATCAGCAGGCTGATTTCCCGGGTCGCCGGGAGTTTTTTCAGGTGCAGAGAGATCATGCTTTCGCTCCCCGGTTCAGGGTTTTCGCCGCGCTGCGGCTGTAGAGGGCGTAGAGCACCAGCGACAACAGCAGAATCCCTAGCAGCAGGAACGACAGCGAACTGCCCAGCGGCCAGTTGCGCGCGGTGCCGAATTGCTGCTGGATCAGGTTGCCGATCATCAGGGTCTTGCCGCCGCCGAGGATCGCCGGGGTGATGAAAGCGCCGAGGCTCGGCACGAACACCAGCAACGCGCCAGCAATCACGCCGGGCATCGACAGCGGCAGGATGATCCGGCGCAACGCGTGCCAGCGGTTGGCGCCCAGGTCATAGGCGGCTTCCACCAGACGCCAGTCGAGTTTTTCCAGGGTCGAGTAGATCGGCAGAATCATGAACGGCAGAAAGCTGTAGACCAGACCCACGCTGACGGCGAAGTCGTTGTAGAGCAGGGTGATGCCGCCGGCGCTCGGAAACAGCGCGTTGAGGCTCTGGGCGACCCAGCCCTGTTCGCGCAGGATGATCAGCCACGCGTAGTTGCGGATCAGCAGGTTGGTCCAGAACGGAATGGTGATGAGCAACACCATCAGATTGCGTCGGCGCGGAGTCAGGCTCGACATCCACAACGCCACCGGAAACCCGAACAAAAAGCACAACACCGTGGTGCCGCCGGCCTGGAACACCGAGCGCAATAGCGCCTGGGCGTAGACCCAGTTCAGTTCCAGTTCGCCGTCGAAACCTTCCTGGAAAAACAGCTGCACGTAACTCTGCAGTTGCCATTGGGCCTGCCAGTCAACGCCGCCGTAGGTGTTGCGCGGCAGCAGGCTGATGTAGCCCATGATCCCCAGCGGAATGGCGATCAGGGCGAGCAGGGTCAACACCACCGGGCTGAGCAAAAGCGCGCGGTTGAGGGAGGGGGAAGTGCTGCTGACGCTCATCTCAGGCCTCCATCAACAGGCAGGCCTGGGGTGGCAGGTGCACCGCCACGCGTTCACCGACCGCACGACAAGCGCTCAGGCCCTCGTTGTTTTCCCGCAGCATGACTTTGATGTCGTTGTTCAAACGGCACTGGTACAGCGTCGCGGTGCCGACATACAGCACCGCTTCGATCACGCCGCGCAGATGATGTGGTTGATCCGCCGAGACCAGTTGTGAACGCTCGGGGCGAAACGCCAGTTGCACGCTGCTGCCATTGACGCCTTGCGGCGGGCAGGGGATTTCCACCGGCATGCCGTTGGGCACGAAGATGTTTTCGTTGTGCTCGCCGCGCTTGAGCTGGCCGGGGAGAAAATTGATGTCGCCGATGAACTGGGCGACGAAGCGGTGTTGCGGCCGTTCATAGATGTCGGTCGGGGTGCCGATCTGCAGGATCTTGCCGGCGGACATCACCGCGATCCGGTCGGACAGGGTCAGGGCTTCTTCCTGATCGTGGGTGACGAAGATGAAGGTGATGCCGGCTTCCTGCTGCACGCGCTTGAGTTCGACCTGCATTTCCTTGCGCAGCTTCAGGTCCAGCGCCGACAGCGGCTCGTCGAGCAACAGCACTTTCGGCTTCGGCGCCAGGGCCCGGGCCAGCGCGACACGCTGTTGCTGGCCGCCGGATAATTCCGCCGGTTTGCGCCCGGCCAGGTGCTCCATCTGCACCAGCGCGAGCATTTCATCGACCCGTCCGGGAATCGTCTTGCGATCAAGACCCTGCATCTCGAGGCCGAAGGCGATATTCTGCGCGACACTCATGTGCGGAAACAGCGCGTAACTCTGGAACACCGTGTTGACCCGACGCTTGAACGGCGGCAGGTGATTGACCGTTTCGCCCGCCAGACGGATCTCGCCGTCGCTGACGTGTTCGAAACCGGCGATGGTGCGCAGCAGGGTGGTCTTGCCGCAGCCGGAGGGGCCGAGGAGGGTGAAGAATTCGTTGTCGGCGATGTTCACCGACACGTTATCGAGGGCTGGCGCCAGGCCAGGATCATCAGAATACCGCTTGGATACGTTACGCACTTCAATGGCTATTGGTTGACCCATAATGGTGCAATCCTCTAATTATTGTATGCAATATCTGAATGCAATTTAGAAATACCCGGATTAATCTGCTTGCGCAACCCCCCATTTCCCTGACTGAGTCGTTCGTCGGGCAGCGTTGCCAGCATTGAAGGAGTTTTTGAATGACCGAGAAGAAAACGGAAACCACGGTCGACCGCGTCTACCAAGGGGTTTACGAGGCGATCAGCAAGCGTTCGCTGCGTCCGGGGATGAAGCTGGGCGAGGCGTCGCTGGCGGAGTTGTTCAATGTCAGCCGCACGTCGGTTCGGGCGGCGCTCAAGCAACTGGAGGCCGACGGACTGGTCACCACCGAGCCCAATAAAGGTGCGTCGGTGTCGCTGCCCAGCGATGAAGAGATCCGTTCGCTGTTCGAAACCCGGCGTTTGATCGAGATCGGCATCGTCACCGAACTGTGCCGGCGCAAGGACTCTGCGGTGATGCAGGACTTGCGCGATCACTTGCTGCTGGAAGACGAAGCCCACGAAGCCGGCGATCACGAGCGGCTGATTCACCTGCTCGGCGAGTTCCACATCAAACTGGCCCGCAGCCTGAACAACCCGGTGTTGCTCGACTGGTTCCAGAAGCTGATTTCCCGCGCCTCGCTGTACGCCGCCGCGCTGGATGACGACAGCCACGAAGCCTGCCGCGACGACGAGCATCTGCGGCTGATCGAGTACATCGAGGCCGGCAACCAGAGCGCCGCGATCGAGCTGACCTGCATGCACCTGGACGGCATCCAGAAGGCGATTCTCGACGTCGCTGCGAAGCTCAAGACTGGCTACCATCCGCTCAAACACCTGATCGAAGTCTGAACGTCGAGCCGGGGTGAAATCGGCTATACCTCTAATGAAACCATCGCTGCCCCGCGCGCTCGAAACAGACGGGCGCGGCGCTTGAACGCGCAGCGATAGAACCGGACCCACCACAAGGCGTTGAAGCAGCCGATGCAGTTTTTATCCGATAGCCATGGGTGTGACGGCTGGCAAGGCGAGATGGCCGGGCGGATCCGTGCGTTCGACTGGAGCGGCACGGATCTGGGCCCCCTCGAAACCTGGCCGGCCAGCCTGTGCAGCACGGTTCAGCTGATGCTGGCTTCGCCGCTGCCGATGGTCATGCTCTGGGGCCATGCCGGTTACATGATCTACAACGACGCCTATTCCCGATTCGCCGGCGGACGCCATCCGTATCTGCTCGGATCACCGGTAGAGCTGGGTTGGCCGGAGGTGGCCGATTTCAACCGGCATGTGGTCGACACCTGTCTGGCGGGCGGCACCCTGGAATATCGCAACAAGGTGCTGGTGCTGCTGCGCGATGGCGTACCCGAGGACGTCTGGCTCGATTTGTATTACAGCCCGGTGGCCAACGATGCGGGAGTTCCCTCGGGCGTGATGGCGATGGTGGTGGAAACCACCGAACTGGTGCAGTCCGAACGGTTGCGCCAAGCCGCCGAAGATGCCTACCGCGCCGACAACGAGCGGGTGCGCCTGGCGCTGAATGCCGGGGCATTGCTCGGCTCGTTTGTCTGGGACGTCAGGAACAACGTGCTGTCCGCCGACGAGCGATTTGCCCGCACGTTTTCCTTCCCGCCGAATCAGGACCTGACCAATCTGCCGCAGCACATCGCTGAAGCGCACATTCATCCAGACGACCGCAGTTGGGTGCAGGAATGCGTCGAGAATTCGGTGCGCACCGGCGAGCCGTACAACGCCGAATACCGCGTGATCCGCGCCGATGGCAGCTTCCTGTGGGTGCTGGCCAGCGGTTGCTGCGAGTTCGACGAGCAGGGCCAGCCGTTCCGTTTCCCCGGCGTACTCATCGACATTCACGAGCGCAAGATCGCCGAAGAATCCCTGCTCAAGTTCACCCGCAATCTCGAACAGCGTGTGGCCGATGAAGTCGGCGCGCGTCTCTCCGCTGAAGAGCAACTGCGCCAGTCGCAGAAGCTCGAAGCCATCGGCGGCCTTACCGGTGGCGTGGCCCATGACTTCAACAACCTGCTGCAAGTGATCGCCGGCAATCTGCACCTGCTGGCGCGGCATGAGCCGAACAACGCCAACGTCCAGCGTCGGGTCAGCGCCTCGCTGGCGGCGGTGGAACGTGGCGCCAAGCTGTCCTCGCAACTGCTCGCGTTTGCCCGTCGCCAGCCGCTGTCGCCGGCGGTGTGCGATCCACGGCAGATCTTCGAAGGCGTCGGCGAGTTGCTGCAACGGGCGCTGGGCGAAACCATTCAGATCGACGTGCAACTGCCGGACGAACCGTGGCACATCAACGTCGACCGCAATCAACTGGAAAACGCCATTCTCAATCTGGCGATCAACGCCCGGGACGCCATGAAGGGCGAGGGCACGATTGTGCTCGGCGCCTCCAACCTCTCACTGGACCGGGCGTTCTGTTCGGGCAAGGGCATCGTGCCGGGGGATTTCGTACGGGTTTCGGTCAGTGACAGCGGCGTCGGCATTGCCCCGCACATGCTCGAGCAGGTGTTCGAACCGTTCTTCACCACCAAGGCCGACGGCCAGGGCACCGGCCTCGGTTTGAGCATGGTGTTCGGCTTCGTCAAACAGAGCGGCGGGCATGTCGAGATCGACAGCCAGGTGGGCCAGGGCACGCGAGTTCAGTTGTACTTCCCGCGCAGCCTGCGGGCTGTGGGGCAAGCGGCGCCCAGCGTGGAGAAACCCCTCACTGGCGGCCACGAGACGATCCTGGTGGTCGAGGACAACGAAGCGGTACGCACTTCGGCCGTCGAACTGTTGCGCGAAGAAGGCTACCGCGTGCTGATCGCCGGCAATGGCGACGCGGCCATGCAGATGTTGATGGAAGGCGCGCGTGTCGACCTGATTTTCACCGACGTGGTCATGCCCGGCCTGATCAAGAGTTCCGATCTGGCGGCGTGGGCCAAGGTTCAGATGCCGCCGGTGGCGGTGCTGTTCACCTCCGGCCACACCCGCGACATCATCTCGCGCAACCATCAGCTCAGCCCCGACACCCATTTGCTCGGCAAGCCTTACGGCCCCGAAGCGCTGTTGCAGATGATCCGTTCCGTGCTCAGTGCCTGAGCTTCGAATCCCTTGACCAAGGCTGGCCAATGACCTCCAAGCGCAGCTCCAATTCCGCCGCCGGCATGGTTCGCGTGCGTGGCGCCCGTGAACACAATCTGAAGAACGTCGACGTCGATATCCCCCGTGATGCGCTGGTGGTGTTCACCGGTGTGTCGGGGTCGGGCAAGTCGTCGCTGGCGTTTTCGACCTTGTATGCTGAAGCCCAGCGGCGCTATTTCGAGTCGGTGGCGCCCTATGCGCGGCGGCTGATCGATCAGGTTGGCGTGCCGGATGTCGATTCCATTGAGGGCCTGCCGCCGGCCGTGGCCCTGCAACAGCAACGCGGCACGCCGAGCACGCGTTCTTCGGTGGGCAGCGTGACCACGCTGTCGAGCCTGATCCGCATGCTGTACTCGCGCGCCGGCAGCTATCCGCCGGGCCAGCCGATGCTATATGCCGAGGATTTCTCGCCGAACACACCGCAAGGCGCGTGCCCGGAGTGCCATGGACTGGGCCGGGTCTATGAGGTCACCGAGGCACTGATGGTGCCCGATCCCGAACTGACCATCCGCCAGCGCGCCGTGGCCTCCTGGCCCTTGGCCTGGCAGGGGCAGAACTTGCGCGACATCCTGGTGACCATGGGCATCGACGTCGACATACCTTGGCGCAAGCTGCCGAAAAAGCAGCGCGACTGGATCCTCTTCACCGAGGAAACACCGACGGTTCCGGTGTACGCCGGGCTGACGCCGGATGAAACCCGCGTCGCCCTCGAGCGCAAGATGGAGCCGAGCTATCAAGGCACGTTCACCGGCGCCCGGCGCTACATCCTGCACACCTTCACCCATTCGCAAAGCGCGCTGATGAAGAAGCGCGTGTCGCAATTCATGCTCGGCAGCCTGTGCCCGTTGTGCGATGGCAAACGCCTCAAGCGCGAGGCGTTGTCGGTGACGTTTGCCGGGCATGACATCGGCGAGTTGTCGCGGATGCCGCTGCTGCAAGTCGCCGAAGTCTTGAAACCGGTGGCGGACGCGAGCTGGCTGGAACACGCCGATGAAACCGGTGAAACCCTGACCCACAGCCAGACCCGCGAAGCCCGTCAGCAGCGCGTGGCCCATGGCGCCAGCGGCCACGCCAACGCGCCGGACGTGCGCCATACGCCGAACCTGTCGCTGGAAAAACGCCTGGCCGCGCAGCGCATTGCCGAGGACTTGCTGGACCGGGTCAGCACCCTGACCGATCTCGGCCTCGGTTATCTGGCCCTGGAGCGCAGCACGCCGACCCTGTCGTCCGGCGAGTTGCAGCGTTTGCGCCTGGCGACACAATTGGGTTCGCAATTGTTCGGCGTGATCTACGTGCTCGACGAACCCTCCGCCGGCCTGCACCCGGCTGACGGCGAGGCCCTTTTCGAAGCGTTGCAGCGTCTGAAGGCCGACGGCAATAGCGTGTTTGTGGTCGAGCACGACCTGGACACCATGCGCCGCGCCGACTGGCTGATCGACGTCGGCCCGGCAGCGGGCGAAAAGGGCGGGCAGATTCTCTACAGCGGGCCTCCCCAAGGGCTGGCCGCGATCGAAAGCTCCCAGACCCGCGCCTACCTGTTCGCCGAACAGCAACGGCCGTCCCGCGCGGCGCGCAAGCCTTCTGGGTGGCTGAAGCTCGACGGCGTCACCCGCAACAACCTGAACAACCTCAGCGCCGAATTTCCTCTGGGCTGTTTCACCTCGGTCACCGGTGTCTCCGGTTCCGGCAAATCGAGCCTGGTCAGCCAGGCGCTGCTGGAACTGGTCGGCGCGCAACTTGGGCGCAGCGTCAGTGATGCCGAGTCGGAAGAACTCAATCTGGAAGACGATACCCCGACTGCCAGCGCCGGCCAGGTCAGCGCCGGGCTGGAGTCGATCAAGCGTCTGGTGCAGGTCGATCAGAAACCCATCGGCCGCACACCGCGTTCGAATCTGGCGACCTACACCGGGCTGTTCGACAACGTGCGCAAGTTATTCGCTGCGACCGACGAGGCGAAAGCGGCGGGCTACGACGCCGGGCAGTTTTCTTTCAACGTCGCCAAGGGGCGCTGTCCGACCTGCGAAGGCGAGGGGTTTGTCAGTGTCGAATTGCTGTTCATGCCCAGCGTTTATGCGCCGTGCCCGACCTGCCACGGCGCGCGTTACAACCCCGAGACCCTGGCCATCCTCTGGCAGGGCTTGAGCATCGCGCAGGTGCTGCAACTGACGGTGGACGAGGCGGTGACGGTGTTTACCGAGCAACCGGCGATCCGCCGTTCGCTGGAGGTGCTGCGCGATATCGGCCTCGGTTACTTGCGCCTGGGGCAACCGGCGACCGAGCTGTCCGGCGGCGAGGCCCAGCGGATCAAACTGGCCACCGAACTGCAGCGCAACCAGCGCGGCGCGACGTTGTATGTGCTGGATGAGCCCACCACCGGCTTGCACCCACGGGATGTCGATCGCTTGCTGGAGCAACTGGATACGCTGGTGACGGCAGGGCACACGGTGATCGTGGTCGAGCATGAAATGCGCGTGGTGGCGCAGAGCGACTGGGTAATCGACATCGGTCCGGGTGCCGGGGATCAGGGCGGCAAGATCGTTGTGGCCGGGACGCCGCAGAAAGTGGCGGCGAGCAAGAAGAGCCGGACTGCGCCGTTTCTTGCCCGCGCCTTGAGCCGATAACTACGTCGCCAGGGCCGACCTCATCGCGGGCTTGCCCGCGATGGCGGTGTGTCAGGCTCCGTCGAGCGTGCGGCGTACCTTGTCCAGCAATTCGCTGATCTGGAACGGTTTGACCAGCATGTCCATGCCGGCCCCGAGGAACACCTGGCGGTTGATCGCGGTTTCCGCGTAACCGGTCATGAACAGGATCGGCAGCCCCTCACGCCAACCCCGGGCAACGTCCGCCAGTTCACGACCGCTCATGCGTGGCAGGCCGACGTCGGTCAGCAGCAGGTTGATTGACGGATCGTTCTGCAAGCGCTCCAGTGCGGTTTCGATATCGCCGGCCTGGGTGCAGCGGTAACCGGCGTCCTCCAGCACTTCGGTGACGAACAGCCGCACCGACGGCATGTCTTCGACGATCAGCACATGCTCGCCGGCCCCCTGCGGGTCGATCACCGGAGGCGTCAGATCGGCAGCGGTCGGGTCGGTGGTCGCCGGCAACATGATCGTCACTTCGGTGCCGCGTCGCGCCACGCTGCGGATGTGCGCATCGCCGCCGGACTGGCGGGCGAAACCGTAGATCGTCGACAGCCCCAGCCCGGTGCCCTGGCCCAGCGGCTTGGTGGTGAAGAACGGTTCAAACACCTTGCCGATCACGCTGTGCTCGATGCCGGTACCGTCATCGCGTACCGACAGCGCCACGTAGGAGCCATCGGTGAGGTTCGGATCGCCGTGGGAGTACGCGGCGTAGGTGCTGACCCAGATATTGCCGCCTTGCGGCAGCGCATCCCGGGCGTTGATCACCAGGTTGAGCACCGCGCTTTCCAGTTGAATCGGGTCGACCAGCGCAATCGCAGGTTTAGTGGTCAGCTCAAGCTTGAGGGCGATGCGTTCGCCGATGGTGCGTACCAGCAATTCTTCCAGCGAACGTACGTGATCGTTGATGTCCACCGGACGGGTGTCGAGCGGTTGCTGGCGGGCAAAAGCCAGCAGGCGATGAGTGAGCGAGGCCGCACTCATCGCTGAGTTCAGGGCCGCTTCGGCGTAAAACTGGACCTTGTCCGGGCGGGCATCGGCGACGCGTTTCTGGATCAGCTCAAGGCTGGTAATGATCCCGGTCAGCAGGTTGTTGAAGTCATGGGCGATGCCGCCGGTGAGTTTGCCCAGCGCATCCATTTTCTGTACCTGCAGCAGCTGCGATTCGGCGCGGACCCGGTCGGCGACTTCCTTGGCCAGCTGCGTGGTGGTGTCGTCCAGCCGCGCCAGGTGCGAGCGTTCGCGATGACGGTGCTCGGTGACGTCTTCGACGAACACCAGGCTCAGCCTCGGCGTGCGATAGGGTGAAATCTGCCACTCGGTCTCGCGGATCTCGCCCTGCACGCGCATGTTCAGCGTGCCTTTCCAGCGTTCGCCATCCTCCAGCCGCAGGCGCAGTTCGTCGAGGATTGCACTCTGATCCTCGGCGAAGCATTCGCTGAGAGTCTGCGGGTCGCGGTTGTCCTGAATCAGCTGGGAAAAGGCGTGGTTGCACTCGTGGACTTTCAGGTCGGCGTCGAGCACGGCGATGGGCGCGGAGATATTGATGAAGATCTCGCGAAAACGCGCCTCGCTTTCGCGCAGGGCGTTCTCCGTGTCGCGCACCCGCAGCAGGGTGCGCAACGTTGCCAGCAGCACATCGGGATCGACCGGGTGAATCAGGTAGGCATCGGCCCCGGCATCGAGGCCGGTGATGATGTCGCCGGTCTGGATCGAGGCGGCCGACACGTGGATTACCGGGAGTAGGGCGGTACCCGGGTCGGTGCGCAGTTTACGGACGATGTCGAACCCGCTCATGTCCGGCAGGTTGACGTCGAGAATCAGCGCATCGAGCGGTTCACTGGCGATCAGGGCGAGGCCTTCGCCGCCGGTGCCGGCCTCGAACACTTCGTAGCCGTGGCGCTCCAGGCGTCGGCGCAAGGCGTAGCGGGTGGCGACGTTGTCATCGACGATCAACAGACGGATGTCATGTTTCATCGACGTTCTCCTGGGCAATCGCCAACGGAATGATCACGAAAAAGCTTGAACCCACGCCCGGCGTACTCTCGACACCGACCTCGCCACCGAGCAATTCGGCGAAACGCTTGCACAGCGACAGGCCGAGCCCGGTGCCGCGCAGGCGTTTTTGCAGCGGCGAGTCGACCTGTGAAAAGTCTTCGAACAGGGTGCCGTGCAATTCAGGGGCGATACCGATGCCGGTGTCGCTCACTGCAAATCGAACCTTGTCCTGACCTTCGAGGCGCGCCGAGACCCGGACTTCACCACGGGTGGTGAATTTCAGCGAATTGGAAATGAAATTGCGCAGGATCTGCGCAAGCTTCTTGTCATCGGTGTAGAGGCGCGGCAGGCCCACCGGCTCTTCGAAAATCAGGTCTACGGCGGTGGCGTCGACAATCGGCCGGAACATCCCCCGCAGTGCGGCGAACAGATCGAACATGTCGAACCATGCCGCAGAAATGGTGATGCGCCCGGCCTCGATCTTCGCCAGATCGAGCAGGTCGTCGACCATGTCGCTGAGCTCTCGGGCGGCGCTGCTGACAAACGCGACCTGCTTATGTTGCTCGGGGCTGAGCGGGCCGTCGAGTTCGTCGGCCAGCAGGCTGTTGATGCTCAGGATCGAACCCAGCGGGGTACGGAACTCATGGCTCATGTACGACAGGAAGCGGCTTTTCAGGTCGGAGGCCTGGCGCAGTTGTTCGGCCTGGGTGTCGAGTTCGGCGTACAGGGCGAGCACGCCCTGATTGGTTTCGTCGAGCTCTTCGCGCAGCGCGGCGGATTCGCTCTGCAACTGGGCGATCAGCGCTGATTGTTCAGCGTTGTTCAAGGTCGGGGACTCAGCCATGGGCGGCCTCCAGGGCAACGACCAGCACCGTTACATCGTCGCGCCCGCGGCAGAAATCGCGGTGCAGGACGGTGGCTATCACGGCGGGATGGCGATGCACCAGACCGGGGTAGTCTTGAAGGTTCCAACGGGACTGCAAGCCGTCGCTGTACATGATCAATAGATGTCCGTTCACGTGAGCATAGTCAAAGGGCTGGGCTTTTCGGTATTGGCCGCCGACGATCCCCGGGTGCGAGGCCAGTCCGCGGGATTTGTCGGCCATGACAAGACTGGCGCCGATGTTGCCGACACCGGCATAGGTCAGGCTGTCGCGCTCGCCATGGAACTGCGCAAACGCCACCGCGCCGCCTCGCGTGCCGATCATTTCCCGGTGCAGATCTTCCATCAACGGCACCGGGGAAGCGAACGGGGCCAGGGCGAAGGCTTTCTCACCGGCCCGTCCGGCGCGCTCGGCGTCTTCGCCATGGCCCAGACCGTCAACGATCAGTGCGCTGATGTCCGGCCCGTTGAACGCCAGATGCCAGACATCCCCGCACGCCGGGTCGTTGTGCAATGAGTGCTGGCTGACGCCGAAACGCTGATCCGGCTGCCGGTCGCTGCGTGGATACAGCCGCGCCAGCAACACCGCGCCCCGAGCGTCGGCGTACACATCAAAGACTTCGGTCTGACGCGACACGGCGCCGAGGCCGATCCCTTGCGTGCCGCCCGTGGAAAAGCCATCGGCCATGCACGCGTCGAGATCGAAGCCGCCGGCCCGGTCAACCGCGAGCATTTCGAGGCCGAAACCCTCGGCCCGCTGCAGTGCCCGCAGATGCATTTCACCGTGCGTCGCATGTTTGAGCACGTTGCTCGCCAGTTCCGTGGCCACCAGCGCGACACGTCCGGCATCGCGTTCATCGAAACCGTGCTGCTCGGCGAGTTGTTGCGCCGTGCGCCGGGCGTGGCCGATCTGGCTGCTGTCCTCGATCGGCAGCACTCGGGTCAGGCTCCCGCTGATATTCATGTCCATCGGGTGATCGTTATGCGAGTGCCCTCGCCGGGCGCAGTGTCCAGTTCGAACTCGTCCACCAGCCGCTTGGCGCCGGTGAGGCCCAGGCCCAGGCCGCTGCCGGAGGTCCAGCCATCGGTCATCGCCAGTTTGATGTCGGCAATCCCCGGCCCCTCGTCGCGAAATGTCAGGCGCAGGCCGACCTTGTGGTTGTCGTCGAGGATCTGCCAGTCCATGTCGCCGCCACCGCCGTAGACCATGGTGTTGCGCGCCAGCTCGCTGACGGCGGTCACCAGTTTGGTCAGGTCGATCAGGCGCATGCCGCATTCGGTGGCCAGTTTGCGCGCCTGCTGCCGGGCCAGCACCACGTCCTGCTCGATTTTGATCGGTTGGGTACCGCTGCTGCGCACGGTCATTGCTGGCGTACTCGTTCCTGCAACAGTTTCATGCCGCGCTCGACGTTCAGCGCGGTGCTGACGCCGGGCAGGTTCAGGCCGAGCTCGACCAGCGTGATCGCCACCGCCGGCTGCATGCCGACGAGCATGGTTTCGGCGTCCATGATTTTCGACAGACCGGAAATGGTGCCGATCATCCGGCCGATGAACGAATCGACCATGTCCAGCGCCGAGATGTCGATCAACACCCCGCGGGCGGAGGTTTTGCTGATGCGCTCGGACAAATCGTCCTGGAGGGTGAGGGCGAGCTGGTCATGCATGTCGACCTGAATGGTCACCAGCAGGAAGTCGCCCATCTGAAGAATCGGGATACGTTCCATTGGTTAAACCGTCTTGGCGAGGGTGATGCCCAAGCGGGTCAGCGCCAGTTTCAACGCATCAGCCAGATTGGCTTTGGTCACCACGCCTTGCAGGTCGAGGCCCAGGTGGACGATGGTCTGGGCAATCTGCGGACGCACGCCGCTGATGATGCAGTCGGCGCCCATCAGGCGGATCGCGGTCACGGTTTTCAGCAGGTGCTGGGCCACCAGGGTGTCGACGGTCGGCACGCCGGTGATGTCGATGATGGCGATTTCCGAACCGGTGTCGACGATGCGTTGCAGCAGCGATTCCATCACCACCTGGGTGCGTTGCGAATCGAGGGTGCCGATCATCGGCAGGGCGAGCACGCCGTCCCACAGCTTGACCACCGGGGTCGACAGTTCCAGCAGTTCTTCCTGCTGGCGCTTGATCACCGCTTCACGGGATTTCTGGAAGGTGCGGATGGTGTGCAGGCCGAACGCGTCGAGCAGTTCGGAGATTTCCCAGAGCTGTCCGCCGAGCAGCGCGGGTTGTTTCTTGTAATGATTTTGCAGCAGGGCAAACAGCGGCCCTTTGAGCGAGAAAATGAAACTGGCGGTCTGTTGCGAATCCTGACCGAGCAGGGCGCGGCTGTGGGAGAGCTTTTCGAGGAACTGGCGGGTGGTTTCCCAGCCCGGCGCGGCGATGTTGGTGCCGTTGTCGTTTTCCAGACCGCTGACCACCAGTTGCAGGAATTCGCTGGTCTGCTGCTGCACATCGTGTTCCTTGAGATTGCGGGTGGCGCCGCTGTCGACCAGCCCTTGAGTCCATTCGCCCAGCAGTTGTGCCTGTTTGTTTTTCATCGCATCGAGTGTGCTGTTCTGCAGTGCTGCCATGTGCCTGTTGCTCCATTGCGAATTGGGGGCCGGTTCTTCGGAAAATGACCGGCGCGAAGTGAATGACCTTGGCCGTTCGAAATAGTTGTTCGTTCCCGCGATCATATTTTTGATCTACCGCACGGAACGCACCGATAACTCTAGTCGTCATGGCTGGCGGCGCTGATCTTTTGCGCAAAACAACGGGCCAAAAAAAGAGGCCGCGTCCAATGGAGGCGGCCTCTTGAGGTGTGTTGTGTCTACTTGCTCGGGTGCTTGGCCTGCAGTTCCTTGGCAGCGGCCAGGTGTTTTTGCAGCCCGGGAAGCATTTTCTGGGCAAAGCCCTTGAGCTCCGTGGCGCCTTTGACCTTGTCGTCGGTCACGGTGTTGGCCTG
This sequence comes from Pseudomonas sp. GW823-FHT04A03, assembly GCF_058796615.1. Taxonomy (NCBI): domain Bacteria; kingdom Pseudomonadati; phylum Pseudomonadota; class Gammaproteobacteria; order Pseudomonadales; family Pseudomonadaceae; genus Pseudomonas; species Pseudomonas sp. GW823-FHT04A03. Next base: position 970,845 of record NZ_JBXAIV010000001.1, on the reverse strand, counting down.
TTTCTCGAACAGTTTGATGGCTTCTTCGTGGGCCTTGACCTGATTGTTGGCGTAGGCCGCATCAAAAGATTCATCGCGCATGTCGAGGATTTTCTCCTTGGCCTGTTTGACCAGCGTCGTGGTGTCCGGCACTTCGATGTCGTTGGCCTTGGCAATCGTCGCCAGTTCATCGTTGGCCTTGCCATGGTCGGTGATCATCATGTTGGCGAAAGCCTTGATGTCGGCGGACTGGCTTTTTTCCAGCGCCAGGCGACTCGTTTCGATTTCAGCGATGCCGCCGGCAGCGGCGTTGTCGACGAAATCATTGTCGGTGGCGGCGAAGGCCGAGCCCATGCCGGTGCTCAAGGCCACGGCCAGAAAAAGGTGACGCAGTTTGAATCCGTCCATTGGTGTTTCTCCACGCAGGTTTTTGTGAGCGTTATTCAATGGAGGGAATTGGCCGACCAAAGGTTTTATCGCATTCGCGAAAGGGCGACGAACGGGCACCGCTGGTCTGACAGGTGGTCGACAGAACCGGTCAACCGAGGCCATTCTGATACTTGGCCAGCGCAATCGGTCGCGTTGGCTGCCGATCAACTGACGGAGGTGTTCCATGCCGGTGACCCATGATTTGTTACAGGACTTGAAACTGACAAAGGAAGAGATCCAGCAACGACGCACCGCGGATCCACATCTGGATGCACTGATCAACAAGTATTCCCAGGCGGACGCCGAAGTCGTCAAGGCCGAGACGGCGACCTCGGATGCACCCAGCGACGACACCCTGAAGAGACTCAAAGAGAAACGCCTGCAGGTCAAAGACAAGATCGTCGAGCAGTTACAGGCTCGAACCTGACCGTCAGTCGCGCCACCGGCCCTCGGTGGTGAAACGACTGGAACGACAGCCCCGACCGGCACCTCGAATGTTAAGAGTCTTCACATTGCGACTCTTTGCGAGGTGCCTTATGAAAGATCCAAAATTCCCTAGTGAAGAGCAGGGCGCATTTGACCCGGTTCCCACGCATCCAGAGCCCAATAGCCCGGCGCACACCGTTCGTAATCCTGAAGAGGAACGCAAGAGCGAGGAAGTGCCGGAGGATGAGGATCCGGACAAGTTCGATCGGTCCAGCAACTGACCGCCTGGCATCGCCTCACTTCAAGGCTGCCTCCAATGGCATCCGCGCCATGTGCGTCGCCTTAAGCGAGCCGAAATACAACCACTCGCCATACTCGCGCGCCGTGGTGATCGGCGAGTAATTGCCGGCGCTGGCGTCCTGCAGATTGGCGATCACCTTGCCGTCCAGATCCAGCCCCAGCACGAACCCGCGTTTCTCCACCGGTTTGGGCAGCACGGTCATCGCCCGCACGATCATCTTGCGTACGAACGGGTGTTCAGCGGTGCGATCCAGCAGCGGGTTGCGCGGCGTGTACAGCGCCACCCAGAAGCGATCCCGTCCATTGAAGGCGAGGTTATCCGGCAGCCCCGGCAGGTTGTCGATGAACAGGTCATAAGTGCCGGCCTTGGGCCCGGTCAGCCAATAGCGGCTGATGCGGTAGGCGCCGGTTTCGTTGACCAGCACATAGGCGTCATCGGGGCCGAGAGTCACGCCGTTGGCGAACTCCAGTCTGTCGAGCAGCACGACGGTCTTGCCGGTCTGGAAGTCATAACGCAACAGACGTCCGTCGCCGCCGTGCTCGATGATCGCTTCGCCATCGTGGCCGTAGCCCCAGCGACTCGAGGCATCGCTGAAGTAGGCGTAATGCCCGGACTTGTCGATGGCCACGTCATCGGTAAACCCGAACGGCAGACCATTGGCTTCGGTAGACAGCGCCACCAGCCGACCCTGCGCGTCGAGCGACAGCAAACCCTTGACCCCATCGGCGATCACCAGCAAACCGTTGGGATGCCGCGCCAGCCCCAGCGGCCGGCCGCCAGTATCCGCCAGCACCTTGCGTTGCTGACCGTCGAGGCTGGTGCGCAGCAGGCGTCCGTCGTGCAGTCCGGTGATCAGAAAGTCGTTTTCCAGCAGCAGCGCTTCGGGGCCTTCGATGTCGCTCGGGCCGACTTGCGCCGCGCCCTTGAGTCGCTGGTTGTCAGCGAATTGGCCTTCGGTCAGCGAGGGCGCCGGTTGCGGCGTCCAGCCGACGGGCTCGACCTTGGTCGGCATCAACAGCAAAAAGCCCAGAACCCCGATAACCAGCAGCAACAGCAGATATCGCCATCTCACACGTGGGCTCCCGCGAGTGCCAGGTGCCGGGTCGCCATGTCACGCAAGGCCAGCATCGAAGCCGCCGATTCGCGATCGATGCGCCGCTTGAGCAGCAGGTGGTTGGCGATGCGCAGGCCGATGCCCTCGAACTGGTAATCGAGGGTGCGCACGAACCGCGTGGCATCGTTGTGCGCCGAGCATTCATAGGTCAGCAGCAAGGACAGACCCTGATCACCCTGGGCCCGAGCACACCAGCGCCGACCTGGCAGGTATTCGGTGACCTCCCAGCGCAAATGCCCCTCGCGCCCGCCGGCGTGGATATCCTCGTCGAATCGCGCACCGGCATGCAGCGCACCGCTGGGGCCGTCGATTTTCAGCGAAGACGGGTGCCACTCCGGCCAGCGACTGACGGTGGCGGCGTAGGCGAGGACGGCGATCGGATCACCAGCGATGTCGACTGTGTGCTGCATGCGGGTCATGGGCGTTCTCGAATCGGTCAGAGGGGCGGTTTCCGGCTCCCAGTAGAGGGTGCCGAACAGGTAGTCCATCAGCGGAAAAACGATATTGAAATTGCGCTCCTGCATGCGTTCGCGACGGTGATGCAGCTCGTGCAGGCGGCGCATCTGGCGGATCCACGGCAGGCGGGTCAGCGGATTCTGCGGCGGCAGATGCTCGCAGGCGTGAAACACTTCATAGGCCAGGTAACCGAACACCATGCAGCCGCCGAACAGCCCGGCGACGTTGCTGTTGACCTGCGCGAACAGCCACCACAGGGGCAGGGTGATCGCCAGCGTGTGCAGCACGATCAGCCAGGCCGGAAACAGGATCACCCGCCAGTCGCGGGCGCCGTCATAGGTCATGTGGCCGGGGGTGAAGAAGCTGTGATGATCGCCGGCATGCCGGGCGTAGAACATCCGGGCGAAGCTCTTTTTGTGGTGGCCGAGGTGGCGGTGCACCATGTACACGCCGAAATTGAAGAACAGCAGGGTCAGCGGCACGGTCAGCCATTCCAGCGCCTGGACCTGATGCACGCTGCTCCAGAACGCGCCGATGGCCAGCACGCCGAACAGCAGCACGAATGCGCCGTGCAGCCACGGGTTGTAGCGGGGATGGATCGCCGCACGGTAGCGGCTGCGAAATGCCTCGGTGGTCTGCCTCACTGCGGTCACCTGCGGATATTGTCGTTATCCCGGCAGATTAGCCGATCCCGCCGTTTGTGCAGGGGCAACCTTCAGGTCACAAGTGCCATGCTCCGGTGTATAGCGGCCGTCAGCTCAACGGGTTCCAGCGCTGCGACCAGTCGTCATCGGCCTTGATCACTTCGCGCAGCAGATCGAACGCCTGTTGCAGGATCGCCGAGTCGCGGTCGCGGGAGTAGACGAGGTAGGTCGGATAGCCGAATTCAGGGGCTTTGGTCACCGGTTCCAGCGCGCCGCTTTCCAGATAAGTGCGCACCACCCGGGTGCGGAAGTAGCCGCTGCCGCCGTTCTCCAGGATGTATTGCAGGGCCAGCGGGCCGAGGTTGAAGCTCAGGGCGGCCTTGGCCTTTTCCGGCAGGGCGGCGTCGTGCTGGCGGCGGAAGTCCGGGCCCCAGTCGATGTACACGTAGGGGGCAGGGCGGCCGGGCGTGGTGACCAGAATCAGTTTCTCCTCCAGCACCTGCTCGACCTGCAGTCCCGGCCAGTATTCCGGTTGATAGACCAGCGCCGCATCGAGCACCCCCAGTTCGAGCTGGCGCAGCAGGTTTTCGCCGTCGCGGATTTCCATGCGCAACGCGTGGCCGGGGATTTTCTCCCGCAGTTCGGCGGCCCAACTGAGCATCAGCGGGTTGCACAGGCTGACCTCGCCGCCGATGTGCAGCACGTTGTGATAGCCCTCGGGCAAGGGCAGGTCGCGGCGCGCCGCTTCCCAGGTCTGCACCAACTGATTGGCGTAGACCACGAAGGCCTCGCCGTTGGCAGTGAGCCGCGCACCGGCACGGTTGCGCACGAACAGCGTGCTGCCCAACTGGCTTTCGAGTTTCTGGACACGGGCGGTGATTGCCGTTTGCGTGACGAACAGCTTTTCCGCCGCCGCGGCGAGGCTGCCGTGGCGGACGATTTCCAGAAAGGTGCGGGCGAGGTCGATGTCCATGGGCGGGCCGGTGGTTGAGGTGCCCGCATTGTACGGGCAGCCCCGGGACCGCGTCATTGTTCAGTCAGCCACTTCGACTTCACGCACCCGAGCCCATTCCTCCACCAACCGCGCCGGCGTACAGCAAGTCTTGCGTTTGTAGACGAAGTTGCGGCACTTCTCGGCAAACTGATTGCGGTTGTACAGCATGTCTTCCTGCATCTCCTGCAGCTCCGCCTCGCGACACTCACGAATCAACACATGATCGACCCGCAACTTGCGCTCCCGTACCGACACATAAGTCGGATCACTCAGCACACTGTTGGCCCGTTGCAGCAGCCACAGCGAGAACTCGTCCGGGCAACGCGGGCCGATTTCCTGGACCATGCCCAGTTGCAGCGCTTGCGCAGCGCTGACCGGCAGACAGGCCTGAGTCAGTTGCTCCGCCATGGCCGGGCCGACGGCGCGGGGCAGGCTGTAAGTCCAGTATTCCGAGCCGTACAAACCCATGCTCTTGTAATGCGGATTGAGCACGATGTCGGCGCGGGCAAACACGATGTCAGCCGCGAGAGCGAGCATCACGCCACCGGCCCCGGCATTGCCGGTAACCCCGCTGACCACCAGTTGCCGTGCGCTGAGCAATTCTTCGCACACATCATCGATGGCCTGGATATTGGCCCAGGCTTCGGCGCCCGGATCCTCGGCAGCCTGAATCACGTTCAGGTGCACGCCGTTGGAAAAGCTGCCGCGTCCGCCCTTGATCAGCAACACCTGAGTGTCGCGGGACTTGGCCCAGCGCAGGGCCTCGACCATGCGCCGGCATTGCTCGGTGCTCATCGCGCCGTTGTAGAACTCCAGCGTCAGCTCGCCGACCTGGCCGGACTCGCGATACCGGATCGGCTGATACGCCTCGTCGCTGAACGGCGCGTTGGCAATCGACCAGTCCAGCACCGGCACGCCAGACAACTGCCCGGCCAGCACATGCCGCGCCGGACGCTTGAAGGTTTCTTCGCCCGGTTGCGGTTTGCGGCGCAGCGAGCCGATCCACAGGCTGTGATCACCGGTCGCCACCAGTACCGCGTCGTCGTGCACCGCGAGAATTTCGCCGGGCATGCCGGTGCGTTGATCGATGTGCGCGTCGTACACGTAATACTGCCCGCCGGCGAGGCTGGCGAGTACGCCGGGCTGGCCGTCCGCCGCATCGATGCAGCGCTTGATGAAGCGTGAGCAGTCGTGCCAGCTGAAGGTGCGGTCGTCCTGTTTCATGTTCGGCTGCAAACGCCCGCGCACTTTCGGATTGTTGTAATCCAGCGCAGCCGGCACAAAACCGTCGATGAATTTCTCCACCACTTCGCGGATGCAACGGATCGCCGCGTCGCTGACCCGGCCGTTGTACAGCTCGGATTTGCGCAGGCCTGTCGGCAAGTTGAATTCGCAGGTGGCCCAGACCGGGCCGGCGTCCATTTCTTCCACCGCTTGCAGGGCGGTTACGCCCCAGGATGGCAGCTCGCGCATGATCGCCCAGTCCAGTGCGCTGGCACCGCGATCGCCGACGATGCCGGGATGAATGATGACGACCGGACGCTGCGGATTGCTCCACAGCGCGTGGGGCACGCGATCCTTGAGAAACGGGCAGATCACCAGGTCGGCGCCGCTGTTTTCGATCTGCTCGCACACGGCGGTTTCGTCGGTGAACAGCACCACGCTGGGTGAGTGCCCGGCCTGACGCAGTTCCAGCCAGGCACGCTGAGTCAGGCCGTTGAACGCCGACGACAGAAGAATGATGTTGAGTGATCGCATGATTGCTCTTCCTTGAAAGGTCAGCCGCAGGCTCCCGGTGAGCCGTCCGTGGCTATCGATGGAGGCGCAAGGTTAGAGACTGGCGTGGCCGGCGCCACTGATCGAGATCAACGTTGTGTCAGCCAATGTTGCCGTGGCGACGACGTGCCTTATTCTCAAAGGTTTGCTGATCCTGATTTTTTATTACTTCAAATGTCTCAGGCGCTATAGCACAGTCGCACCCCTGATCACCGCCGGAAGATCCCGGCATATCCATGGATTTTCGCAGCGGGTGGAGCCCGTTTTCAGGGAGTAAGGCATGGGGAGTCACAACCCGCATTACCAGGTCATCGGGCAAATGTTCCAAAAGGACTACCGATGGTTGTGCGCAGCGGTCAGCCGTACCCTCGGTTGCCCGCACAGCGCACAGGACATTGCTTCGGAAACTTTTCTTCGGGTCCTGGCGCTGCCCGATCCGCTGGCGATTCGCGAACCCCGCGCGCTGCTGACCACGATTGCCCGGCGGCTGGTCTATGAAGGCTGGCGCCGGCAGGATCTGGAGCGCGCTTACCTGCAAAGCCTGGCACTGGCGCCGGAACCGGTGCATCCGTCACCCGAGGAACGGGAGTTGGTGATCGAAACGCTGCTGGCGGTGGATCGCTTGCTCAACGGATTGTCGGCCAAGGCCAAGGCTGCGTTTCTCTATCACCAGCTCGACGGCCTGACCTACAGCGAAATCGGCGAACGCCTCGGCGTGTCCACCAGCCGTGTGCAGCAATACATGGTCGAGGCGTTCAAGCGTTGCTATCAGGCGATGCAGGCATGAGGCCGGACGAAACGCTGATCGACGAAGCCGCGCAATGGATGGCGCTGCTGCAATCGGGGCACGTCAGCTTGCAGGAGCGCGCCGCCTTTGACGCCTGGCGCACGGCGGATCCACGGCATCAGCAGATCATCGAGCAAATGGGTGGCGGGCTGAACCTGCTACGCCATTCGAATCTGCGTGGTTTGCCGCGTGAGAGTGTGTTGCACAGCCTGAATGCACCGTCCAGTCGACGCCGATTCCTCAGTGGCAGTTTGAGTGTGCTCGGTATCGCGGTGCTGGCCGGTTTGCTCGGTCGACGTTATGGCTGGTTGCCCGAGGCCGGCGAATTGTCGACCGGTATCGGCGAGCGTAGGGAATTCACGCTGGAGGACGGCAGCGCTCTGACCCTCAATGCCCGCAGCCGCGTGGTGCCGCGCTTCAACAATCTCGAGCGTTTGCTGGACCTGCGCAGCGGTGAGCTGCTGATCGATGTGGCGAAAAATCTGTCCCGGCCGTTTGTGGTCGAAACCGGGCATGGGCGGATGCGTGCGCTCGGGACCAAATTCCTGGTGCAACGTGGTGAGGATTCAACGCGGCTGGTGATGCTGCATTCACAGGTCGAAGTGGTCACCGCCAGCGGCGCGCGGCAAGTGGTGGAGGCCGGCGAAAGTCTGCTGTTCAACAGGCAGGAAATCCTCGCGCTGGAACGCAGCAAAGGGCAGGAAAGTGCCTGGGTGCAAGGGCGGCTTGAAGTGCGCGATCGCCCCTTGAGCGAAGTCATCGACAGCCTGCGCAGCTACCGTCGCGGCATCCTGCACCTGAGCCCCGAGGTCGCCGGTTTGCGCCTCAGCGGTCTCTATCCGCTGGACGACAGTGACCGCACTTTGCAACTGCTGGAGCGTTCGCTGCCGATCCGTGTCACTTGGCACAACCCGTACTGGGTGAGCATCGAAGCACGGTTATAAATCCATAACTTCCCGGTCTATCCGTCCCCCTATAAAAAGCGCCGGCCCGCTGCTCATTCCCTGCAGACGCCTTCAACAGGGAAGCCCCTCGATGTTCTCATTCAAACAACAACAATTGTCCCGCCTGACGCTGGCCATCGTGCTGGCGACGGGGATTGTCCCGGCCACCGTTCAGGCACAGGACGTCGCCGCTCAGGTCTATACCTTCGACATTGCCGCCGGGGCCCTCGACGAGGTGCTGCTGGACATCTCGCGCCAGACCGGCGTGCCGATTTCCTTCAGTCAGAATCTGGTTCAGGGCAAGCGCAGCGGTGCGGTGCGCGGCGCATTGGGTGGCCGTCAGGCGGTGGAGAAAGCCCTGATCGGCAGCGGCCTGCAAGTCGAGCAGGGCACCCAGGGCCTGAGCATTCGCCCGGCCGATGCGCCGAGCGCGGCGTCGGTCAAGGCGGCTGCCGTGGCGCCCGCCAGCAGCGCCGATTACCGCATGGAAAAAGTCACCGTCACCGGCTCGCGCATTGCCCGGGCGCAGAGCGATGGAGCGACGCCGGTCAACGTCATCACCCATGAAGAAATGGAAGCGCGCGGCTACAAGAACGTCTACGACGCCCTCGCCACGCAAACCCAGAACACCGGCATGACCCAGGGCGAAGACTACGGCAACACCTGGCAACCGGCGGCCAGCGCCCTCAACCTGCGCGGCCTCGGTCCCAACCACACGCTGGTGCTGATCAACGGCCGGCGGGTCGCCGATTACCCGACGCCGTACGATGGCAAGGTCAACTTCACCAACCTTGCGAACATTCCGTCGGCGATCATCGACCGCATCGAAGTGCTCAGCAGCGGCGCCTCGGCGATCTACGGTTCGGACGCGATTGCCGGGGTGGTGAACATCATCCTCAAGGACAAAATGAATGGCGTCGACGTCAACCTAAAGGGCGGCACCAGCGAGCGCGGCGGCGGTGACAACCAGCGCTTGCAGATCAGCGGCGGCGGCAGTTGGGGCGACTTCGACGGGTTGTTTGGACTCGAACTGACCAACCGCGACCCGATCTGGGCCGATGATCGCGGCTTCATGCAGAGCGGGCCGCTGGCGGATGTCGGCTACCGTCGCGACCTGACCAACAACCGTTATCTGGGGCCCGGCTGCGGCGCCTATCAGGGCACGTTCGACAACAAGCTGTTCAACAGCGGCGGACGTTGCCGCACCGACCAGATGTACAACGATTACTGGACGGTACAGACGCAAAAGGAAAACTACGACGGCTACACCCGTGGCACCTGGCATTTCAGCGACAGCGGTCAGGTGTTCGCCGACCTGATGTACGGTCTCGATCATATCCAGAACAACACGCGCGGCCCGAGCTTCACCTCGCCGGATTTCATCAACCAGAACAGCGGCAATCTGGAGCGCTGGTACCGGCGCTTCGGTGAAGAGGAAATCGGCGGGCGCACCAGCAACAACAGCAAATGGCGCGACACCTCATGGACCGGCACCCTGGGCCTCTCGGACAAGATCGCCGACACCGGCTGGAACTATGAACTGGCGGCCAACCGGTCTGAATACAAAAGCGTGCGCACCACGCGTTACACGCCGCTGTCGTCGATCCAGGATTTCTACCTCGGCCCGCAACTGGGCACCCGCGACGGTTATCCGGTGTTCGCGCCGGATGCCTCGCGCCTCGACCGGCCACTGACGCCGCAGGAATGGGAGCAATTTCGCGGCAACCTGACGCAGAGCAGCAAGTCGGTGTCGACCAGTTACAACGCGTCGGTCAACGGCGATTTGTTTGACCTGCCCGCCGGTCCGGTGGGATTCGCCGGCGTGCTCGAGGCGGGCAAGCAGGAATACCGCATCAATCCGGATGACAGCCTCAATGACGGCAGTTTCTACGGCGTGACCCCGGCGCAAAGCTCCGGCGGTTCGCGCAAGCGTTACGCGGCCGGTGGCGAGTTCAGCATTCCGGTCACCGACACGGTGTTGGCGACAGCCGCAGGGCGCTGGGACCAATACAAATTCAGCGGCCGCACCGAACAACAGAAAACCTACAACCTCGGCCTGGAATGGCGGCCGGTGAACAGTCTGCTGGTGCGCGGCAGTTACGGCACCAGTTTCCGCGCCCCAGACTTGAACTACATCTATCAGTCCGACAGCAACGGTTATTACCCTGCGCAGATCGACTACTACGGTTGCAGCCAAGGCGTGGAGGGCGCCTGCGATCGCGGGCGGGTCGATTACACCCAGAACGGCACGGCGGATCTGGAATCCGAACGCGGCAAATCCTGGACCTACGGTTTCGTCTGGTCGCCCTCACGCAATTTCGATTTCTCCACCGATTTCTGGCGGGTGGAGATCGATGACCTGCTGACCACCGTCGACGAAAACCGCCTGTTGCAGCAAGAGAACGAATGCCGCAATGGCACCCAGGACATCAACTCGGCCAACTGCCAGTCGACCCTGGCACGTGTGGATCGCAATCCCGGCAATGCCGCCGTCGATCCCAATCAGTTGCAGCGGGTGCGGGTGAATGCGATCAACGCCGCCAGCGAGCGGGTCAGCGGCCTGGACTTCAAGAGCAACATTCGCTGGGGCGCCGGGCAGTATGGCGCGTTCAGTTCGGCGCTGGGCTACACCCTGGTGCTGTCGCATTACTACAAGGAATCGGACGAAGCCCCGACCCAGGACTGGCGCACCTCGCGCACCAACTACGACTGGCGCAGCAAGGTCAACGCCAGCCTGACCTGGGATTACCAGAAGGCCACGGCAACGCTGATGGGAATTCGTTACGGCTCGGTCACCAACGGCGCGGGTGACGGGCGACTGTCTCCGTGGACGGTGTTCAACGCCAGTGCACGGTACAAGCTCAACGACCGGGCGAGTATCGGGCTGACCGTGAACAACGTGCTCAATCAGGTCAAGCATGACGACTCGGCGGGCTGGCCGTATTACCCGACCGGCAACTACGACCCTTACGGGCGCCAGTGGTGGCTGGATGTGAGTTATCACTTCGGCAGTTGAGGACGGAATGGCGTCCGGCAACGTCCTACGGAAGTTGCCGGGCTTTGGGCGAAAACGGGGATATTTCCGACGACTTTTTAAGGTTGGCCGTCGGAAGCGTGATCTATAGCATCGGCGATGACATTGAAGTCGTTAACGGCCTGATCACTCAGGCCTCTGATAATGGATTGATCATGCGAACTGCACACCTCGAATACGAAACGCCTGCTTATTCCGCTCGCCATCAGTGGCGCGATGATCGTGCCAGGTGCCCCATGGAGGATGTCGCCTTGCCCAGCGCAAAAGTACCCCGGTTGGGGGGCTTGAAGAAAGTCGAGGGCAAGCCTGTCGAATTGCTCGTGCATGGCCGGAACATCGGTGATGACGCCCTGCTGATTGTTCAGCTTACCGATGAAGGTTTCGAGCTGAACGACGTCGTCGACATGCTTTCAACCTCCGAGCTTTACCAGCAAGGCGACATGGTCAAACTCATCACTGGCAAGTCGGTCAGGACGGTAAGGCGGCTGCTGAAGGAAGGCAAACCGGTACGGCTTGACCCGCAGCAGAGTGTCATCGCCTACCAATATGCATTGGTGCTGGAGTTGGCCATTCGGGCCTTCGGGGGGCAACCACGGGCGGAGGACTGGCTGCAGAAACCCTCTACCTATTTTTACGGTCATGTGCCGCGGGAATTGACCCTGCATCCATTGGGTTTTCAGATGGTGGAGCAGTATCTGAGTCAGCTTATCTACGGGGTTTACCCATGAACCCCTTGCCGTGGGACAAACATTGGTATGCATGGCGGCTTGACCGCGAGGTTTATGGAAGAACGTGGGATAGCGGGATGGGGTCAAAGATGAGAGGAGGTCGATGGAACATTCCCGGACGACGCGTCGTGTATGCATCCGTCGATCCGTCGTCGGCCATTCTGGAGGTGGCAGCCAACCGCAGTTTTGATGCCCTGGATCGCGAACCTTATGTATTGACGTGCTTTGAGGTCATCAGCGACGCGAAGGTGAAAATCGTGCAGCCCGAAGAGGTGCCGAACCCTTACTGGCTGAGCCCTGCACGGCCGTCACCCAATCAGCGATTGTTTGCCGACGCTTTACTGGCTGAACATCCGTTTGTACTGATTCCCTCGGCGGCAACCCGGCATTCGTGGAACTTGCTGGTGAGCTGCGACCTGGCAGAGGGGCAGTTCAAGATGGTCTCGCAGGAGCGGTTCGGCCTCGATACCCGATTACTCGGGGAAATGGCGTTGGTCTGATGAAATGTCATGCTGCATTTTGCATAACCTCAGCACCCAACGGTCTAAATCGCGCCCTATAAATCAACATCTGCCATTGCACATCCCTGCATAAACCAAAACGCAGGGATGGCTGTTCATGATCCATTTTTCACCCGTTAAATCCCCTTTGAGCCTGGCCTTGCTGCTGGCGATCAACACATTGCCGGCGATTGCTGCCGACAGCAGTGCTACAGAACCGACCACCCAGTTGCAACGGGTCGAAGTCACCGGCACCGCGATTCGTCGGGTCGATGCCGAAACCGCCGTACCGGTCACCATCCTGCGGGTCGAGGAGTTGCAGAAGCAGGGCGTGACCACCACTGAGGAGCTGGTCAACCGCATCTCGGCCAACCAGTCTTCGGTGGGCTCCGGGCGCTCGGTGGGGTCGAGCAGCGGCGGGGCGTCTTACGCCGACCTGCGCGGGATCGGCCCGAACAAGACTCTGGTGTTGCTCAACGGTCGGCGCCTGAGCAACAACGCGACCAACGCCATTAACGGCTCCGGCGTCGATCTCAACACCATCCCGTTCGCTGCCATCGACCGGGTGGAAGTGCTGCGCGACGGCGCCTCGGCGCTGTACGGCACCGATGCCATCGGCGGGGTGATCAACTTCATCACCAAGACCAGCCTCACCGAAGGCCAGATCAGCACCAATTACGACACGCCGACTCATTCCGGTGGCGGTGAAAGCCGCAACTTCAGCGGCAGTTGGGGTTTCGGTGATTTGCAGGACGATCGCTTCAACGTTTTCGGCGTGGTGAGTTACGACAAGCAACAACGGCTGGCCGCCGAAGATCGCGGTTACACCTACAACTATCAGCCTGGGCGCGGTCTTGATTACACCTCCGGCACGGCATCGCCCGCCAACTGGAGTCAGGGCAGCAACGCCACCAACCCATTGGCCGGTTCCGGTTGCAATGCGCCGGGGCTGCTGTCACGCAATGGTATCTGCCGCCAGAGCCTGTGGAACTACCTCGATCTGGTGCCGGAAACCGAGAAGACCTCGGCGTTCGCCAAAGCCACCGGCAAGCTGTCGGATGACCACAACGTCAGCCTCGAATACTTCTGGGCGCGCAACGAAAACCGGACGCAGATCGGCCCCGGCACTTTAATGGGCAGTCAGGTCAATCCTGGCACCGCGTTCTATCCGGGTAACGGCATTACGCCCGGGCCGAGCGGTTTTGCCCTCGACCCGACGCAACCGGTGGACGTGAACTGGCGTGAAACCGCCGTCGGTGCCCGTCAGCATGAAGATGACAACACCGGTCAGCGTCTGCTGTTGAGCTTCGATGGCACGCTGGTCGGGTGGGATTACAACCTCGGCGCGTCGTACAACCAGAACAAAGTAGTCAACACGATTCGCAGCGGTTATGTGAACGACCGCGCCGTCAGCGCAGGCATTGCCAACGGTGTGATCAACCCGTTTGGTCCGCAGACGGCTGCCGGTTCGGCCTTGTTGGCAGCCAACGGAGTGGACGGCGATTACTCGACAGCAGTGGGCCGGGTCAAGGCGATTGACGGGCGCATCAGCCGCGAGATCGGCGACTGGTTCGGCGCCGGGCCGTCGGCGCTGGCCCTGGGCGGCGAATACCGCAAGGAGGACTTCCATCAGGATTTCGCCCAGTTCGCGGCTGATGTGCAGAGCCTGGGCGTTGATCCCAATGCCAGCGTCGCCGGGGATCGCAGCGTCTCGGCGCAGTACGCCGAGGTCAACGTGCCGGTGCTCGACAGCCTGGAACTGTCCGCCGCTGTGCGCCACGACAAATACAGCGATTTCGGCAGCACCACCAACCCGAAATACTCTTTCCGCTTCCAGCCGTTCAAGGAACTGGTGGTGCGTGGCGCCTACAGTGAAGGCTTCCGCGCGCCGTCGCTGTACGAGTTGTACAACCCGAACTTCACCACGTTCACCGTAGCCAATTACAACGACCCGCGGCTGTGTGCCGGTGGCAACCCGAGCAACGGCGGGATTGCCAACCGCGACTGCGCTCAGCAGTTCAACAGTCGGACCGGCGGAAACCAGGACCTGAGCCCGGAGACCGCTCGCAACGTCACCCTCGGTTTCGTTTATCAGCCATTCGATCGCCTGACCACCGGACTGGACTTCTGGTGGATCGACATCGCCAACCAGATCGCCGAGTTTCCCGAGTCGGCGGTGTTCGAAAACCCGGAGCTATACCCGGAGCGTTTGATCCGCAAGCCTGATGGCTCGATCGATCACATCGTCACTGGCCTGGCCAACCTCGGCAAGATCAAGACCAACGGCGTCGACGTGAGCTTCGACTATCGCCTGCCGAGCACACCGTACGGCGATTTCGGCATCGGCCTGCAAGGCACTTACGTCACCCGCTACGACTATCAGCAGCAGCTCAAGGGCGACTACATCGACAAGCTCGGCGATTTTCGCGGCGGCGACTTTGCCTCGGCCGGCGCCGTGGCCCGTTGGCGTCACAGCCTGACCGGCAGCTGGAACTACGGCCCGCTCGGCGCGAGCCTGACCAACCGCTACACCAGCGGTTACCACGACTCGGATCGCGACACTCACGATTACGTCGGTTCGTACAACGTCTGGGACGTGGCCGGCACCTACACCTGGCGCAAGACTCTGGCGGTGACCCTCGGGGTGAAAAACCTGTTCGACCGCGAGCCGCCTTTCAGCAACCAGACCTACACGTTCCAGAGCGGCTACGACCCGAAATACGGCGATCCGTTTGGCCGCACGCTGTACACGCGGGTCAATTACAAGTTCTGAGAATGATCGGTCAGGGCGGGTTTTAGTAACACATCGTTCTAAACCTCGCCCTATAAAAAGGCCCGGCCTGTTGCACATCACAGTCAGGCAGGCACGTGGTGAAAGGATCTGCCCATGTTTTCCAGAGTCATTCTGTTCAGCGTCGGTCTGGTGCTGAGCCCGGCGCTGTTCGCGGCGCCAAAGCACGCCCTCACGGTCTACGGCGAAGCGCCGAAATACGCCCCGGACTTCCAGCACCTGGCCTACGCCAACCCCGACGCACCCAAGGGTGGAACCTTGCGCCGCTCTTCACTGGAGAGCGGCCCGTTCGATCACCTGATTCCCTACATCGACAAAGGCACCGGCGTTGCCGACATCGACGGCTGGCTCTATGCGCCGCTGGCCTATCGGAGCAAGGACGAGCCTTACAGCGTCTATGGTCTGGTGGCGCAACGCATGGAGCTGGATGCGGACCGGCGCTGGCTGCGCTTTTACCTCAACCCCAAGGCACGGTTCGAGGACGGCACGCCGATCACCGCCGAAGACGTGCGCTACACCTTCGAGCTGTTCACCACTCAGGGCAGCCTCAAGTATCGCCAGCAGTTTCGCGATGTCGCCGAGGTGCAGGTCGAGTCGCCGACCGAGGTGCGTTTCGTGTTCAAGAACAACGAGAGCCGTACCTTGCCGCTGGATCTGGCGACGTTGCCGGTGCTGCCCGAGCATTGGTGGCGCACGCGCAACTTCGCCGATGGCGCAGGCTTCGAGATTCCGCCGGGCAGCGGGCCGTACAAGGTCAGCGCGGTGGATGCCGGGCGCAGCGTGAAATTCCAGCGGATCAAGGACTGGTGGGGCAGAGATCTGCCGATCACCCGGGGGCTCTACAACTTCGATCAGTTGAGCGTGGAGTTCTTTGCCGACACCGACGTGTCGCGACAAGTGCTCAAGGCCGGCGGTTTCGATTACAACCGCGAGTTCTCCGCCACCAGTTACACCATCGGTTATGCCGGCGCGGCGCTGGAGCAGGGCAAGCTGCTGCGCGAACACCTCGCACCCGGTGCTGCGCAAGGTTCCCAAGGGTTTGTATTCAATCTGCAGAAGCCGATGTTTCAGGATCGCCGGGTCCGGCAGGCGATCGCCATGCTCTGGGATTTCGAATGGAGCAACCGGCAGATGATGCGCAGCATGTACCTGCGCCAGCGCAGCTTCTTTTCCCACAGTGCGTTGTCGGCCACCGAACTGCCGGATGCCGAAGAACTGAAAATCCTCGAACCGTGGCGCGGCAAGATTCCCGATGAAGTCTTCAACCAGGTATTCGAAGCGCCGCGCACCGACGGCAGCGGCAACATTCGTGCGCAGCAGTTGCAGGCGCTGAAATTGCTGGATGCTGCTGGCTGGAAACCCCGTGGCGATCAACTGGTGAATGCCGCCGGCGAGCCGTTGCAATTCACCTTCCTCAACGGCCAGAAGGGTTTCGAGCGCCTGCTGCTTCCCTTCAAGCGCAACCTGGCGCAGATCGGCATCGGCTTCGATATTCGTCAGGTCGACACCGCGCAATACACCAACCGCGTGCGCAGCCGCGACTACGACATGATCGTCGTCGGTTACCCGGTGAGTCAGGCGCCGGGGCGCGAGCTGTTCAACTATTTCGGTTCCGACGGCGCCGACGATCCCGGCTCCAACAACTACATGGTGCTGCGCGACCCGGCGGTGGATGCGCTGCTCGAAGGCGTGGTGCAGGCCGACAATCGCGAGAGTCTTCTGCGTCACGCCCATGCTCTGGATCGGGTGTTGCAGTGGGGCTACTACTGGATTCCCAACTATTACCCGCCGGGGATTTCCACGGTGTGGTGGAACCGTTTCGGTCGCCCGGCAATTGCGCCGCTGTACGACGCCGGCCTCGACACCTGGTGGGAAATCAGCCCGACCGCGCTGACCTCGACGCAAATGCAGCAACAGCAAAAGGAGTATGCCCATGTGGGGTTATAGCCTGCGGCGTCTGCTGCTGATCGTGCCGACCTTGCTGGCGATTCTGCTGGTGAACTTCGTCATCGTGCAGGCCGCGCCCGGAGGCCCGGTCGAGCAGGCCATCGCCCGATTGCAGGGGATTGGTGTCGGTGCGGCGGTGGGTGCCAGTCATGTCGAGAGCATTGGCGGCGAGTCCCGCGCGACCCGTGGCCTGGACCCGAAACTGGTGGCCGAGATCGAGCGTCAGTACGGTTTCGACAAAAGTGCCGGTGAGCGCTTGTGGCTGATGCTCAAGAGCTACGCGCAACTGGACTTCGGCAAAAGTTTCTTCCTGGGCGCGACGGTGACCGAGCTGATCTGGCAGAAGCTGCCGGTGACCTTGTCGCTGGGATTGTGGGCGACGCTGATCACTTATCTGGTATCGATTCCGCTGGGCATTCGCAAGGCCGTGCACAACGGCTCGGCGTTCGATGTCTGGAGCAGCGCGGCGATCATCATCGGCTATGCGATGCCCGGTTTTCTGTTTGCGCTGCTGCTGATCGTGGTGTTCGCCGGCGGTACGGCGCTGGATTGGTTTCCGGTGCGCGGGCTGGTCTCGGACAACTTTGCCGAGCTGTCGCTATGGGGCAAGGTCGCCGATTACTTCTGGCATCTGGTGTTACCGGTCAGTGCGCTGGTGATCGGCGGTTTCGCGACGCTGACGATCCTGACCAAGAACAGCTTCCTCAACGAGATCTCGCGGCTGTACGTGGTCACGGCCCGGGCCAAGGGCCTGAGTGAACGACAGGTGTTGTACGGGCATGTGTTTCGCAACGCGATGCTGCTGGTGGTGGCCGGATTGCCTCAGGCATTGGTCGCGGTTTTTTTCGGCGGCTCGTTGCTGATCGAAGTGATCTTCTCCCTCGACGGTCTCGGCCGCCTGAGCTACGAGGCGGCGGTGTCGCGGGATTACCCGGTGGTGTTCGGTTCGCTGTTCATCTTCACCCTGTTCGGGCTCTTGATAAAACTGCTGGGCGACCTGTGCTACACGCTGGTCGATCCGCGCATCGACTTCACCGCGAGGACTGCCTGATGCCGACGCTTTCTCCCATCGGACAGCGCCGTTGGGCGCGGTTCAAGGCCCATCGGCGCGGCTGGTGGTCGTTGTGGCTGTTTCTCGCGCTGTTCGGCCTGAGCCTGGGCGGCGAACTGGTCGCCAATGACAAACCGCTGCTGGTGACGTATCAGGGCGAGTGGTATTTCCCGGCGTTCAAGCGCTACACCGAGCAGGATTTCGGCGGTGAGCTGCCGTTCCAGCCCGACTACCGCAGCGCCCAGGTGCGTGAACTGATCGAGGGGCAGGGCGGACGGATGTGGTTTGCGCCGATCCCGTTCGGCTTCGACACGGCCAACTACGACCTCACCGAACCGGCCCCGAGCCCGCCCACCGCTGAAAACTGGCTGGGCACCGACGATCAGGCGCGGGATGTGCTGGCGCGGGTGATATTCGGCACGCGGGTCTCGCTGTTGTTCGCCCTGGCGTTGACGGCGGTGAGCGCGTTGATCGGTATCGCCGCGGGTGCCTTGCAGGGCTATTACGGCGGTTGGGTCGACTTGCTCGGCCAGCGTCTGCTGGAGGTCTGGTCAGGGCTGCCGGTGCTTTATCTGCTGATCATTCTGTCGGGCTTCGTCGAGCCGAATTTCTGGTGGTTGCTGGGGATCATGGCGCTGTTTTCCTGGCTGAGTCTGGTGGACGTGGTGCGCGCCGAGTTCCTGCGCAGCCGGGGGCTCGAGTACGTGAAAGCGGCGCGGGCGCTGGGTGTCGGCGATGCGCAGGTGATCGTTCGGCACATTCTGCCCAACGCCATGAGTGCAACGTTGACGTACCTGCCGTTCATTCTGACCGGGGCGATCGCCACGTTGTCGGCGCTGGATTTCCTCGGCTTCGGCATGCCCGCCGGCAGTGCTTCGCTGGGTGAGCTGATCGGTCAGGGCAAGAACAATCTGCAAGCACCGTGGTTGGGGCTGACGGCATTTTTTGCCCTGGCGATGATTCTTTCTCTACTCGTATTCATCGGCGAAGCCTGCCGTGATGCCTTCGACCCGAGGACTTGATATGCGTGAACATCTGATCGAAATACGCGACCTGCGGGTGGCGTTCAAAGGGCAGGAAGTGGTGCACGGCATCGACCTCGACATTTGCCCGGGGGAATGCCTGGCGCTGGTGGGCGAGTCGGGTTCCGGCAAGTCGGTGACGGCCCACAGCATTTTGCAACTGCTGGACCCGCACATCACGCAGATCGACGGCAGCATCCGTTATGGCGGCGAAGAGTTGCTGGGTGTACACGAGCGCTATCTGCGGCAACTGCGCGGCAACCGCATCGCAATGATTTTTCAGGAGCCGATGAGCTCGCTCAACCCGTTGCACAGCATCGAGCGGCAACTCGGCGAAAGCCTGGCGCTGCACAAAGGCCTGGCGGGCGCGGCGGCGCGCAAGCGGATTCTGGAGTTGCTGGAACTGGTGGGCATTCAACGACCGCGCGAGCGGCTGAAGGCGTATCCGCATCAGCTCTCCGGTGGGCAGCGGCAACGGGTGATGATCGCCATGGCGCTGGCGTGCGAACCGCAATTGCTGATTGCCGATGAGCCGACCACGGCCCTCGACGTCACGGTGCAGCGCAAGATTCTGTTGCTGCTCAAGGAACTGCAACAGCGGTTGGGCATGGCGCTGCTGATCATCAGCCATGACTTGAATCTGGTGCGCACCATCGCCCAACGAGTGGCGGTGATGCGCGCGGGCGAAATCGTTGAGCAGGCGAGCTGCGAGCAATTGTTCCGCGCGCCGCAGCATCCCTACAGCATCGAATTGCTCAACGCCGAACCCGGCGGTGCGGCGCTGTGCCGGGATTCGGCGGAGGATCTGCTCGAAGTTCGCGATCTGCATGTGCGTTTTCCGCTGGGTGGCGGATGGCTGCGGGCCAAGTCGTTTCTGCACGCGGTCAATGGCATCGATCTGAACCTGCAGCGGGGCAAGACTCTGGGCATTGTCGGTGAGTCGGGATCGGGTAAATCCACGCTGGGTCAGGCGATCCTGCGCCTGATCGACGCCGACGGCAGCATCCGCTTCAAGGGTGAGGCGCTTGAACAACTGAGCGGCAAACAATTGCGTCCGTTGCGCAAACGCCTGCAAGTGGTGTTTCAGGATCCGTTCGGCAGCCTCAGCCCGCGTTTGTGTGTGGAGCAGATCATTGCCGAAGGTTTGCAGGTGCACAGCGACTTGAATGCGCAGGCGCGCGAGCAGGCTGTGATCGATGTATTGACGGAAGTCGGGCTCGACCCGGCGACGCGTCATCGCTATCCCCACGAGTTTTCCGGCGGGCAACGGCAACGCATTGCCATCGCTCGGGCGCTGGTGCTCAAGCCGGATCTGATCCTGCTGGATGAGCCGACCTCGGCGCTGGATCGCACAGTGCAGAAACAGATCGTCGCGCTGTTGCGCCGGTTGCAGGAGGAGCACGGACTGACTTATCTGTTCATCAGTCATGATCTGGCGGTGGTGCGGGCGCTGGCCCACGATCTGATCGTGATGAAGGATGGCGAGGTGGTGGAACGCGGCGAAACGGCCGGGTTGTTTCATTCGGCCCGGCACCCGTATACGCGGGAGCTGCTGGCGTCGTCGTTTGCCGGTGTGAACGCCTGAAACGACAAATCCCGCCACAGGGGCGGGATTTGTTTGCAGACTGGCTGCGGTCTTAAGCCGGGAACAGCTCGGACAGTTTCATCGACAGCATCATGTCGCCTTCAACGCGCAGTTTGCCGCCCATGAAAGCCTGCATGCCGTCGGTTTCGCCGCTGACGATACCTTTCAGGGTTTCGCTGTCCAGCACCAGCGTGCAGTTGGCGTCCGGGTTTTCGCCTTCCTGGATGTCGCAGGTGCCGTCTTTGACGATCAGGGCGTATTGCTTGTCTTCGTCAGTGATGTTGAAACCGAAGACCAGATCCAGACCGGCAGCGGCGGCTGGGTTGAACTTGGCTTGCATTGCTTTTACGGCATCAGCTACGGAGGTCATGGTTCGATCCTTTTTGGTTGATTGCAGCAGGTTCACAGTAATCCGGACTCAGCGAAACGTGATGAGTTCCGGGGCCTTCAGCAGTTGCAAATGTGCATGACTGTTGAAGGAAGCCAGAGCCACCTCGCGACCGCGGAACTTCAGCTGGTTGAGCGAGGTGTTGACGATTTGCCAGTTCAGTTCAAAGGCCTGTCGGGCAGGCATTTGAGTGATGAGGTGGAGCAGGGCGGTGATCGTGCCACCGGAGGTGAACACCGCGATTTTCTGGGTGTTGTCGGCCTGTTCGAGAATCCGCTGCAGCCCGGCCTGTACCCGTTCGACGAAACCCAGCCAGCTTTCCAGGCCCGGTGTGTCGTAGGTGCCGGCGAGCCAGCGTTCGATGATCAGGGCGAAGATGCGCTGGAACTCGCCACGGTTTTGCGCGGCATTGCGCAGGATCTCCAGCGCCTCGGGTTCTTCCGGCAGCATGGCCGGGAGCAGGGCGCGGATCACGGCGTCGGCATCGAATTCGTTGAAGGCCGAATCGATTTCCAGAGCCGGAACCGGCAGGCCGACGGCGGCGAACTGTTCAAGGGCGCTGTTGGCCGTATGTTGTTGGCGGCGCAGGTCGCCCGACAGGCAGCGGTCGAAGCTGATTCCGAGTTCGGCGAGGTGGCGGCCGAGGATTTCTGCCTGGCGTACACCGGTCGGCGACAGGACGTCATAGTCGTCTGCACCAAAGGAGGCCTGGCCATGTCGAATCAAGTAGATGCTGCCCACGTCCGCGTCATCCCGGTACGTTGAAGGTTGTGGCGAGGTTATGGGGATGACGGTGAGCTGTCAATGAAAAAACATACGCTTGTTTGAAATGCCCGTTCCAGCCTTGTTGCCAGAGGTTTCACGGCTGGTCGACCGGCCGGTGCATGGGTATGCTGGAGCCAATTCCCGCGTGTGTTTCACGACCGCGCATCGTTTGAAGGAGTCACTGTGGAGTTTTTCACTGAATACGCCAGTTTTCTGGCCAAGACCGTGACGCTGGTCATCGCCATTCTGGTGGTGCTGGCAAGTTTCGCTGCGTTGCGCAGCAAGGGCCGGCGCAAATCCGCGGGCCAGTTGCAGGTCAGCAAGCTCAACGATTTCTATAAAGGCCTGCGTGAGCGGCTGGAGCAGACCCTGCTCGACAAGGATCAGCTCAAGGCCTTGCGCAAGGGCCAGGCCAAATCCGAGAAGAAACAGAAGAAGAAACCCGACGCCAAGCCTCGGGTGTTCGTGCTGGACTTCGACGGCGACATCAAGGCCTCGGCCACCGAGAGCCTGCGCCACGAGATCACCGCACTGCTGACCCTGGCCACGCCGAAGGACGAAGTGGTTCTGCGTCTGGAAAGCGGCGGCGGCATGGTGCACAGCTACGGCCTGGCCTCGTCGCAACTGGCGCGCGTCCGTGAAGCCGGCGTGCCGTTGACCGTGTGCATCGACAAGGTTGCGGCCAGTGGCGGCTACATGATGGCGTGCATCGGCGAGAAGATCATCAGCGCGCCATTCGCCATCCTCGGCTCCATCGGCGTGGTGGCGCAGTTGCCCAACGTCAACCGCCTGCTGAAAAAGCATGACATCGATTTCGAAGTGCTGACCGCCGGCGAGTACAAACGCACCCTGACCGTGTTTGGCGAAAACACCGAGAAGGGCCGGGAAAAATTCCAGGAAGACCTGGACATCACCCACCAACTGTTCAAGAACTTCGTCGCCCGTTATCGCCCACAACTGGCCATCGATGAAGTCGCCACCGGTGAAGTCTGGCTCGGCATCGCGGCGCTGGACAAGCAACTGGTCGACGAACTCAAGACCAGCGACGAATACCTGGCCGAGCGCGCCAAACAGTCCGAGGTCTATCACCTGCACTATGCCGAACGCAAAAGTCTGCAGGAGCGTATCGGCATGGCGGCCAGCGGTTCTGTGGATCGTGTTTTGCTGAACTGGTGGAGCCGGCTGACTCAGCAACGCTTCTGGTAAACACCTCACACGCTCGTGAGCAATCAAGCTCGCGGGCGTGCTGCATTTTCAGCGGAAGAAAGTGCGGTACATAGATATTTTATAGTTGCGTATTGTTGTTGTTTTACAGGTTGATTCATCAACTAATCACGCTGTATTGAAAGAGTCTGAAACTTTATTCTGGATGCCCATTTCAGAGATAAAGTTGCTAAACATGGATGTTGAAAAGAGTAAATTGATCTTGCCAGTCATGACGCCCGCTCAACAGGGTGTCTTTTTTGAATTGTATGAAAAACAGATTCCTGACTGGTTGCTTAAATCTTCAGAAACTGTTCGAAACGATCTCTATGAAAGTTTCAAGGCCAGTTTCAAATCCCGTCATGCCGCACTTGAGCAATTGCGCGCACTGAAATCCCCGCAGAGTTTTTGTACGCCACTGCTGGCCAAGGCCATGGCTGAGAAGCTGGGCGAACCTTTTTTCGAGGTCGAAGGGGCGATTTTTCAACATGTACGCTCCACGTCCAGCCTGTTGGGGTTGCGCAGGAAACTGGTGCTGCCGATCAATCGTGATTTGCTGACCGCTGCCTGTGAAAATTTCGAATTGTCGGAAACACTGGCCAGCACCTATCACGAGAGTTCATTGCTGTACATCCCGCAGCGGATAACCGGGCGCAACAATAAGTTATTGTCGATACAGCCTCACGAGTTTGCCAGGCTTTGCCGTTATCTGGATCTCGGTAAGCAATATCAAAAGCACGTGGAAGGGTTCTTCGGCAGCGATAGTCAAGTCGCCAGTCTGCAGGAGTCATCCGTTGCCTGTTCCAGGGACCAGTTTGATGTCGAGCGGCATATCGCTTACATGCGTGGGCATATCAGTCTGGATGTGTACCGCATGCTTGAGTCGGTCAAGAACTCGCAGACTTCAATCAAACTGGGCAACAACACCCTGGGTTATCAAAGCCTTGAAATGCTTGATGTACCGCTCAGAGGGCCGATGTTCATCGGCCCGGTCAGCGAACATGCGGATGGCGATTACCGCTGTGTGATCTATATGCCTGGCGATCCCGACCATCCTCTCAAGGAATACACTACCTTCCAGAAATTCGAGCTCGAGTTGAGCGGCCGTTTACGCAGCTCGCAGTTTCGCAGTTTTTTCATGCGCTTCATCCCGATGAAGGATCGCTCGGTTTTTCTCACCGGACTCGATGTACGTTTGTTGAAAGCGCGACCGAATCAGTTTCCCGTTTCTACGACCTTCCTTCCGCTGAAAGGACTTGATCTTCAAGGTGATGCAAAGCAGAACCTGTTTCTCGCGATGTTCGAACACCGCGCGGCGCAGGTTCGGGCCGATACTCGCCTGCTGGTGGTGCCGACGGATGATGAAGATGAAAAAACCCGCCTTGCCAGGCAAGACTCCTATAAAGCCATCGGGCTGAATACGCTGTTGTTCTTTGTGTCTTTCGTGCCGGTTCTCGGCGAGGTCATTTGTGCCGTCGCCGGGATGCAGTTGCTCGGTCAGATCTACGAGGGCATCGACAGTTGGGTTCACGGTGACCAGGAACATGCCACCGATTGCCTGTTCGACACGCTTGAGAATCTGATCCTCATGGTGGGTTTCGCTGCCGGCGGTGTTGCGGTGGGTAAGGCTTATACCGCCGTGCGCTCGTCAAGTTTCATGCAGGGTCTGCGCCGCGTTCCGGTGGGCCCAATGTCTTACCGCCTGTGGAATCCGGACATGACGGCTTACCGTCAGCGAGAGTCTTTGCCGCGCAGTTTTGCTGCGGATGCGCAAGGGCTGGTATGGCGCGCAGATAACCGCTATTTGCCGCTGGGCCCCGATGCATACGCGGTGCGTCCGGTTACCGGCACCGGTTTGTGGGAGGTCCATGACCCGCAATTGCCCGGGCGTTATTCACCGTTGCTTGAGACCAATGGAGCTGGCGCCTGGCGTCATGACTCCGAACTGCCTCATGAGTGGAATTTGTTGACCCTGTTCCGTCGCTTGGGTTTTCGTGAGGAGAAGATTTCAGATCCCCGTGCCTTGCAAGCCATTGCGGCAAGCGGGATCGGCCAGGCAGCCATGCGCAAATTATTTGTCGAGCGCGGCAAGCCGATGGCGATGCTCACGGATTCGGTGAGACGCTTTCGTGCCGATTCCGACGTCAGCCAGTTCATGACGCAAATTGATACGCCCGCGTCTGCGTCGCTGGCGGATGCGGATCTGCAACTTTATTTGCTGACAGGGGCGGGGCGCTGGCCACAGGATATGGCAATCGTTGTGCAAGACGTCTTTGGTAATGAAGTGACACGCTATGGCGCAGACAAGGCTGTCCGCCAGGTGAGCCTCAGTGAAGACGCACTGCGCAACGGCCAGTTTCATACCCCTATTCTGGCGGCGCTCAGCGACAGTGAGCGTTCACACTTGCTGGGTTCGGCCACTGTGGAGTCGAAAAACCAGATAGCGTTATTGGGCAAACATATTGCCGGGCTGGCGCCGCGGATGCGCATGGCGATGATGGACCGGTTATTCCGGCGAGCCGACGTCTGCGAGCTTTCCAGAGGCGAGCCGATCATCAAGGCATTTCCAGGGCTTTCAGCCAGTGTTGCCGACGAACTGGTGCAACATGCCGATGCGCGTGAGTGGGCGCAGCTTGAATCCGATATCGTACCGTTGCGTCTGTCCGAGGAGGCCAGGCGCTATCAGCAGGTACAGCGATTGAACCGCGCGTACGAGGGGTTATACCTGGACGCCGCCAGCGGGCGCGATGCCGACATGTTGGTACTCGACACCTTGAGCCACTTGCCGGGCTGGCCTGGCGATGTATTTGTCGAAATTCTGGATTGGGGTGTGTATGCCGACCAGCGAGCCCTCGTCGGCCCGGGCGATGCTGCGCACAAGGTGCTTCTGGAAGCCTATGCCGAGCGCTATCAGGTCCAGGACACGCGTAAGAACAGGGTCTCCAGTCATCCATCACGCACCCGGGCGAGTTTTTTCCAGGCGCTGTGGGAAAGCCTTCCAACCCACAGTCGCAAGGCCATCGGCGTTGAAGCGGACGTTGACGGTACGGGCTTGCGGCAGAAAATCACCGCATTGGCGCTGCAGCGGCGCGAAGCCTTCGCCAAAGTGCTGGAAATTGCACCGGTGCGCTCGAGTTATCGTTCACCCATGGGGCTGGCAGATCCCCGGATCGAACAGGTCACCGTGGAGCAATCGGCACCTTCAAGTCCATCTCTGGGCATTTCGCCCGCGCTCGTGCGTCGGGCGCAGGAGTTGTACCCGACCCAATCGACCGCACAGATCAAACGTTTCGTGACCTCACTGGGCGCCGACGAAGTATTGGCCATCAGGTCACTTGAACGGTTGCGCGAGCAATACCGGACGATGGTGGAAACCCTGGAGCGCTGGACCCACCGCGATACGTATTATCAGGGTGAGGAAGGTCCGAGACTCAAGGTGCCCGCCCATAGCAAGGCGCGGGCAATGCAGGCTATTTTGCGCGCGTGGCGCAAGGAAACCCGTCACTCGGCACACTCGGGGCATCCGACCTACAGTCTGACGCTCGATGCGGTGCCGTTAGGGGAGATGCCGGTACTTATCGGAGACTTTTCCCACATCACCGCGCTGGAAATGAGCGGCGTTGGTGCCAGTGCAGGTTTGAACTCGTTTCTGCGTAATTTTCCAGGACTCAGGGTACTGAACCTGTCAGGAAACGGACTGACACGCATCCCTGTCGCGATCGGGGACATGCCGGGGCTGACAGGTCTGGATCTGAGCAACAACCGTATCCGGCTTACTCAGCAGACGATAGTAGAGCTGGCCGGCAAGCAGCACTTGCGTACGCTGGATATGGGTTTCAATCCGCTCCTGGGGCGCACTCCGGATGTCAGTGCGATGCGCAATTTGCGCCACTTGTGCCTGCGTAATACCGGGATCACCGAATGGCCCGGAAATACCAATGCGCTCGTGCATCTGGAATCTCTCGATCTGCGCAACAACAGGATTGTCGAGATCCCGACGTCCGTGTTCACCTCCCGCGCTGTACTGAATCGGGGCACCACGATCGATGGCAATCCGCTGTCGACCGAAAGCCTGCAAGCCATCGCTGCGTACCAACAGTCACAAGGTATAAGTCTGGGCGTCATCACCACCGAGTACACCAGCACCGCACGACTGGCCGGTGATCGGGAAGGGGCGGGATGGGTAAACGGCCTGCCGACGGTGGAGATCGGTCGGGCGAAGCAAGTGTT
Organism: Pseudomonas sp. GW823-FHT04A03; assembly: GCF_058796615.1. NCBI lineage: Bacteria > Pseudomonadati > Pseudomonadota > Gammaproteobacteria > Pseudomonadales > Pseudomonadaceae > Pseudomonas > Pseudomonas sp. GW823-FHT04A03. The sequence goes on along the minus strand of NZ_JBXAIV010000001.1, from coordinate 943,751 downwards.
GTCGTCACTGTCGGCTGATCCGGATTCCCGGGATTTATTCGAAGTGCTCATGCAACTGCGTGAAACGGCCGATTACTCCCGAACCCGCGAACAGCTCGGGCAGCGGGTATGGAATGTGCTGGAGGCGGCCTGTGAGGATGATTCGTTGCGTCGCGCGCTGTTTCGCATGGCCCGCACAGGCTGGGTCAGTGCGCCCAATGTTGCGGGACTGTTCAGTGATCTGGAGGTCAGGGTTCTGTGTTATCGGGCAGCGGCGGCCGCTCGCACCGGTACACAGACGCTCGAAGGCGATCTGGTTCGTCTGTTGCGCGGGTTGTTCCGGTTGCAGCAGGTAGAAAAACAGGCGTTGCTCGATATCGCGCGCCGATCCCGCGCAGGAACTTTCACTCAACGTCAGGCACTGGATGTCAGCCTGATTTATCGAGTGCGACTGGCGCAGCGCCTGGCGTTGCCGGCGCAACCCACAGACCTGAATGTGCCATTGGATGCCGAGGTGACCGACGCGCAGATCGATCACGCCTATCTGGAGGTGGTCAGGGCCGAACAGACGACGCAACTTTCCGAGTCAGTCAGCAGGCAGGAGTTTTGGGCCGAGTATTTGCTGACGACACGTCATGATGCATTTACCAGCGTTCTCGATCGCAGTGCTCACGCGTTCGCGCGCCTGGAATCGCAGGTCGGGCTGTCCCGTGAAGCAGCCAGTCAGCAAATGACGACGATCTTCGACAACTTCAGAAATGAAAGCCTGGAACTGCGCAAACAGCTGACCAATGCGGCGCTGGCGAGGCATCCAGGGCTGAGCTTGCCGGTCACGCCGGGCCCGAGCAGATTGGGAACAAGAGAGGGATAAACGGCAATACCCGAGCCCGCGAGTGCAGGCTCGGGTATACGGTCAGCGGCGACGGAACAGCGGCAGCGGTTCGTCAGTGGCGGCCTGATAGGTCACCGAGAAGTCCTTGAGGCTTTCAAGGGCGTCGTACGGGTCTTTGTCCGCGCGCAGGGCGAAGGCATCGAAACCGCAACGGCGCATGTAAAACAGCTGGTCGCGCAGCACGTCGCCAATCGCCCGCAGTTCGCCTTTGAAACCGTAACGGTCACGCAGCAGGCGGGCGTTGGAGTAGTTGCGGCCGTCGGTGAACGCCGGGAAGTTCAGGGCAATCACCTGGAACTCATTGACGTCGTCACCGATTTCCTCGGCTTCTTCGTCGGCGTCCAGCCACACACCCAGACCGCCATCGCGGGCCTTGAGCATGCGGGCGTGTTCACGCCACAGCTGCAGCGGGACGATCAGGTCGTCGCAGTTGCTGATTTCGTCGATGTTGAAATCCTTCGGCAGCAGGTGCCAGGTTTCGTCGACGACCTCGTTGTTCTTAATGATTCGCTGCATAGACGCGTTCCTTGAAGAGGTCGATGCCAATACGCTGGTAGGTGTCGATGAAACGCTCGTCTTCGGTGCGTTGTTCCACGTACACGTCGATCAGTTTGGAGATCACGTCCGGCATGTCGTCCTGGGCGAACGACGGGCCGAGGATCTTGCCCAGGCTGGCGTCACGGCTGGCGCTGCCGCCGAGGGAGACCTGGTAGAACTCTTCACCTTTTTTGTCCACGCCGAGGATGCCGATATGGCCGACGTGGTGGTGACCGCAGGCGTTCATGCAGCCGGAGATGTTCAGGTCCAGTTCACCGATGTCGAACAGGTAGTCCAGGTCGTCGAAACGGCGCTGGATCGATTCGGCGATCGGGATCGACTTGGCGTTGGCCAGGGAGCAGAAATCACCGCCAGGGCAGCAGATGATGTCGGTCAGCAGGCCGATGTTCGGTGTGGCGAAGCCACCTTCACGCAGCTCGCCCCACAGGGTGAACAGCTGGCTTTGCTCGACGTCGGCCAGAATGATGTTCTGCTCGTGGGAGGTGCGCAGTTGACCGAAGCTGTAGCGGTCAGCCAGGTCGGCCACGGCGTCGAGCTGCTTGTCGGTGATGTCGCCCGGCGCAACACCGGTCGGCTTCAGGGACAGGGTCACGGCCACATAACCCGGCTTCTTGTGCGCCAAAGTGTTGCGGGTGCGCCAGCGGGCGAAGCCCGGATGCTCTTTGTCGAGGGCGGCCAGGTCGGCGGTCTGGTTTTCCAGCGCCTTGTAGTCCGGGTCAACGAAGTGTTTGGCGACGCGATGCACTTCGGCTTCGGTCAGAGTGGTCTGGCCGCCGCGCAGGTGTTCCATCTCGGCATCGACTTTCTGGGCGAAGACTTCCGGAGTCAGCGCCTTGACGAGGATCTTGATCCGCGCCTTGTATTTGTTGTCACGACGGCCATAGCGGTTGTAGACCCGCAGGATCGCGTCGAGGTAGCTCAACAGGTCCTGCCATGGCAGGAATTCGTTGATGAACGCGCCGACCACCGGGGTACGACCCAGACCACCGCCGACCAGCACGCGGAAACCGAGTTCGCCAGCAGCGTTATGGACCGGCTCAAGACCGATGTCGTGGACTTCGATGGCCGCACGGTCGGAGGTCGATCCGTTGACGGCGATCTTGAATTTGCGCGGCAGGTAGGCGAACTCCGGGTGGAAGGTCGTCCACTGACGAACGATTTCACACCACGGACGCGGGTCGATCAGCTCATCGAACGCAACACCGGCGAACTGGTCGGTGGTGACGTTGCGCAGGCAGTTGCCGCTGGTCTGGATCGCGTGCATCTGCACGGTGGCCAGCTCGGCGAGAATTTCCGGGATGTCCTCCAGCGCCGGCCAGTTGAACTGCACGTTCTGGCGGGTACTGATGTGGGCGTAGCCCTTGTCATAGTCGCGGGCGATTTTTGCCATCATGCGCATCTGACGCGAGGTCAGCTGGCCGTAAGGCACCGCCACGCGCAACATCGGCGCGAAACGCTGGATATACAGGCCATTTTGCAGGCGCAGGGGGCGGAATTCTTCTTCGCTCAGCTCACCTGCCAGATAGCGTCGGGTCTGATCACGGAACTGCTTGACGCGGTCCTCGATGATCCGCTGATCGTACTCGTCGTATACGTACATATAAGTCCTGTTCTCAGGCTTTGGCCACTCGGAAAACGCTGCGTTTTCGCTTGCTGGAGTCCGATGGTTCCTCTGCAATTCTGCGCGCACGGCCGCGCACTCCCTGACGGAGCCGGGGCAATATACCCGTTTGCAGTTATGCGCAAAAGTGATGTTTGAGTATATGGAAAGAACCAAATCGCCTAACGAGAATCACTGTCAACTAACCCACATTTGTCGTGCGGACAATCATCGTCTTAACTGTGGTCGAGTCTTTCTGCAATCACCGATAAAACCGACAAGAGGCGATGCAATGAGCAACCCAACCAAGGCAAGGAAAAGCGATAGCAGCGTCGATGCATGGGCCATTCTGTTCCTGATCATTCTGGTCGTTGGAACGGCGGTGTTCTGGGTCAGTCATCAGTAAAACGACCCGTCCGGGCCCGCCTCCGACGATTGTCGGACAAAAGGCGGGATCAAGCGCCAAAGGCCAGGCGATGAATGGCTATAATGCGCGGCCATTTTTCCTCGGGCCCGGATGATTCATGTTCAAGCTTCTCCACCTCAGCCTGCTGCTGTTCGGCGCGGTTTTCGGTACCTGCGCGCGTGCAGAGTCGGTGCTGTTTCTGAATCCGGGCTCGACGCAGGAAGCGTTCTGGGTCAGCTACTCGCAATTCATGCAGGCTGCCGCCCGGGATCTGGGCATCGACTTGCGTATCCTCTACGCCCAGCGCCAGCCGGAACTGACCCTCGCGCAGGCGCGACTGGCCTTGCAGGGGCCTGAACGCCCGGATTATCTGGTGTTCGTCAACGAACAGTACGTGGCGCCGCAGATTCTGCGCATGGCCAACGACAGCGGCGTGAAGCTCTTTATCGTCAATTCGGCCCTGACGCCCAATCAGCAGGCATTGGTGACCGAGCGCGCGGATCGCATCGGCAGCCTGGTGCCCAACGACGAGGAGGGCGGCTACCTGATGATGAAGGAGCTGATTCGTCTGCATCCGGCTGTGGCGCCCGGCGAAAGCATCGACCTGCTGGCGTTTTCCGGACTGAAGATCACGCCCTCGGCACAGCTGCGCGAGAAAGGCATGCAACGGGCGCTGGCCGAACATCCTCAGGTGCGTCTGCGCCAGCTGGTCTACGGCGGCTGGACGCAACAGCGGGCCTACGAACAGGCGAAGCAATTGCTGGTCCGCTATCCCAACGTGTCATTGGTGTGGGCGGCCAACGATGAGATGGCGTTCGGCGCGATGCGCGCCGTGTCCGAGGCCGGCAAAGTGCCGGGCAAGGACGTGTTGTTCAGCGCGGTCAACACCTCGCCCGAGGCCTTGCAGGCGATGGTCGACGGTCGCCTGAGCGCCTTGCTCGGCGGGCATTTCACCCTCGGTGGCTGGGCGCTGGTCGAGCTGCACGATCACGCGCAAGGCGTCGATCTGAATCAGTACGGCGGTCGTGACCGGCAGATTCCGCTGTTGCAACTGATCGACAAAGAACATGCCCGGCGAATGCTGGCCATGGGCACTTCACCGGACTACGGCGTACGCTTTCGCAAGCTCTCGGCGAAGGGCCGTCCGGTGTCGTATCGCTATCCGTTCAATCTGCAGACGTTGATGCGCTGAGCGGATCAGACGCCCGCCAGGTGCACCACCAGTTGCACGATGCCGAACAGCGTCAGGGCGAACACCGCCGTGAACGCAATGCCCAGAAAGATGAAATGGCTGGGCTTGCCGTGGGTGAAGTCCCTTGCCCGGTTCTTGCCGCTCTGCACCCCGAACGCCGCCGCCATGACGCTGTGCAGCATCTGCCAGAAGGTCGGTGGTTTGTTGTCGACTGGATCGTCCATATATCCCTCGTCTGAAAAGTGTACCTCTTGAGCTTAGCCAATCCTGCGAATCCTGCGGAGCCGGTCATGACAGAAGAAATCCATGGCAACAAATCGCCGCCAGTCACGATAACTATCTAACGCAGTCCGGCTCGCCTGGCATGGTGTTCTGCTGCTTTCATTCCAAGGAACGAGAGCATGTCTGAAAACTTTCAGCCGGATTCGAGCAGCGTCAAGCCTTCACGCCAGCACGTCACACGAAGCATTCACGCAGCAATGCTCGAGCAATCCATTCCCGACTGGCTGACGGAGGCTGCTTCCCATCGCCGTGCGTCGTTGAGAAACGCCAATGCCATTTTGCCGGACTGGTATCGGAAGGCCTCGTCTGGACAACGCAGCGCTCTGAACGAGAGTTTTACGGCGAGCTTTCGCGCCCAGACACGATTGGACCACGCGTTGGCCGACATGCAGGGCATTCATGCGTTTGGCAAAACCCTGCTGTGCGCGATGCTCAAGGATCGTTTCAACGTCGAACTGGATGTCGAAGACACGTTTTTGCAGCTGATTCAACCGATCAATGCAGGAATATGGTCCACGGAGATCGGCACCTTCGAGGTGTCGAAAATGTCATTGCTGCAAGCCGCGCTGCACAATTTCGAAGCGGCCGAATGTGAGAACGGTGCGTTTCACAAGCGGTCGGGATTTCTCGCCCGATTGCCGGCGGGGACTTTCAAGGCTGTGCGCACTTCGATGTCCGTCCGGCAATTCATGGTCGCCTGCCGCACGCTGGACATTGGCGGCCAGTATCAGCGATACCTCAAGCATTATCTGTATTCCGAAAATCAGCCAGGCCGTCAAACCCTGCGCGAACTATTTACCTCCGCGCGCAGAGCAGCCTTGCGTGCGGCCGCCGAGCAGGCACTGCTGCAAGGAGATATCGAGCCTGCGGATCATGCGTCGCTCCAGGAAATCCTCGATGGAGAGCGCCAACCCCTGCTTGGCGGCCGGCGTATCTGGTTCTGTGAAATGAGCCTGATGAGGCGTCGCTTGACTGGTTGTCTGTGGTTCGCAATCAGTGAGAGGTTCGAGGACCCTGAAGAACTGATTCTGTACATTCCCGATGATCCGCATCACCCCTTGAAGCGATACAAGACCTCGCAGCTGGAGGCCGCCCTCAAGCGGCGATTCACGGCCTGGGAAAGCGCGTCGGTCGATGACGGCTCGCCGACGCAATATCAACGATTTTTCAGCAGATTCGTAGCCTATGCCGACCGTGCGTACTACTTCAGTCAGTTTACTGACGATGCACCGGATGCCTCGTTCAGCAGCAAGATCACGTCTTATCTTGCACGGATCAACGACTGGATCAACGGGCTGAGCCCTTTGCCAAACGCACTTGTCGATCTCGTGCCACCCGCGCCCGCGATCAGACAGGTTGCCAACCAGGACCCGTTTCTCGCGCCGGTCAACATGCCGTTCAAGGGACTGCGTTTCTGGGATGACAATATCGATCTGTGGGATTACCTGTTCGAACGTCATCGCGAGCAACTGCTTGAAGATGCACGCAGTTACGCCGTGCCCGTGGAGGATGTCGATGCGAATGCTCGCAAGGCGCTGTTCGCGAAATTGCTGAACAGCGGCATGCTCATCTTGAACACGGTTTCGATGCTTGTGCCCGTGCTGGGCGAAGTGATGATGGGGGTCATGGCTTGCCAGCTTCTGGAAGAGTCCATCGAGGGCGTGATCGAGTGGAGCGAAGGGGATCGGCATGCTGCCACGGCGCATCTGGTGGACATTGCGAGCAATCTGGCGTTGATCGCGTTGATGGGGGGCGTGACGAAGGGGTTGACCCGACTGAAGCCGGTCGATGCTGCCCCGGTTATCGAGGATCTGCATCCAGTCACGCGTCCTGATGGCCATGCGCGATTGAGAAAGTCCGATCTCGGGGGATATGAAAGCACGGTCCGCTTCGATCCAGATGTCCGGCCCGATGCGCTGGGGCGTTACGAGATACAGGGCAGACACTTCATTCGGATCGAGGGCAGGACCTTTGAGCAGGTGTATGACCGGGCGCTGGGGCGCTGGTGTATCAGGCACCCCGACAATCCGCATGCGTACCAGCCTGTCCTGACTCACAACGCGGCGGGAGCGTGGCGCCACACGCTCGAGAATCCGCTGAAATGGAGCCGGCAGACCTTGTTGCGGCGCATCGGACACATCACTGAAGCGTATACAGACGAACAACTTCTCACGATCGGTGATATCAGCGGGGTCAGCGACAACGCGTTACGCAAGATGCACATGGATAACCTTTCGCCACCTCCGGAACTCACGGATGCCTTGCGACTGTTTGATACTGATCGTGGTGTTGTGCAAGTCATCGAGCAATTGGCAGGCGATCTGGACATCGATCATCGCTATTTACACGCCTTGCCCTTGATCATCGAACTGCCGGGCTGGCCTGTCGGGCGCACTTTGAAGGTCTATGACACCCCAGACTTTACCGGGCCTTCCACCCGCTATGGTTCGGAGCAACCAGTGGCGGAGGTGGCGAATAAACCGCCGATCCGGGTGAGCCGCAGCCATGTGCTCAATGGCGAGTTACCCGCCAGAATCCTGTCTGCCCTCGATGAATCCGAGATATCCGCGTTATTCGGTGACAAAGAGGCGGGTGACCGGGTATGGCGACCTCAGGCTTTTCGGGATCTGCTGGCCGATTACGCCCGGGCGAATCGTCCGACGCTGTTCGAAAGCCTGTTCCAGGAAAGTGCCATCGCGGATCCCATGGTTGACAGGTTGCAGCGCGCTTACGCCGGACTCAGCGACGCCGCGGCGCAAGAGATTCTTCGCCACGCCAACGCTGACGACATGGCGATTTTGTACAGCACCGGACGCATGCCGGAAGCAATGCTGGAGGAGGCGCGATGGTATGCACGGCGTGGTCGACTGGTTCGCGCGCTTGCCGGGCTGCACATGGAGCACATGATGTCGGCTGATACCCGTCGTCTTGCCCTGCACACCTTGAGCAAGTTGCCAGGTTGGTCCGCTGATATGCAGCTCGATATCCGTGACGGCCGCGTCGATGGCAGACAGATCGATTCCATCGGTCACGAAAGCGCGGTTGTGCGAGGCAGCGTGGTCAAGAAGGGGCCGCTCTATCAGGCATTCAATGAACAAGGTGTCGCGCTCAATGAGCTGCCGGTCTCGGGAAACGGTTTTTACGCCTCGGTCTTGCGCCTGCTCCCCGAGCCCTTTCGAAAGGCCCTCGGCCTGTCTGAAACCGCCCGCGGGAGTGATCTTCAGCGAGCCATCACTGCTTACGCTACCGAGCATGCCGGCGATACGGCCACGATGTTTGCGCTGCACGGCCGCAGGACACTCAAGTTCAAGCCTCCGCAGCGGATCAGGGAGCATCTGGTGGGTTATCACGCGAGCGGCGAAGGAGCGGTCGGGCTTTCCGGTCTGAACGCTTCGCTGGTCGTGAGACTGCTGAGCATTTATCCGGAACTGAGCATCTCCAGGGCCAACGGCGTGCTTCTGAAGATGATTCGGGCTGGCAAAAGCGATGCGCACATTCTTCAATTGCTGGAGGATTTGAGGCGTCAATGGCTTGAACTTGAGCAATCCCTGGATCATTGGGCCAGTACCGGACCGAACCGGGCGCAAAAAGACAGGATCGCGACCCGTCTCAAAAGGTGCTGGCGAAAAAGGCCATTCGCCGAAGAAAACCCGACGTTGCGCCACCTGGATCTGGCCACTGATGAAGCATTGCCCGGTTTCTCGGCGGACTTCTCCCATGTCACGGTGATGCGACTTCAAGCGCCCCACGCCACCCTCGGACAGATGCGCGGATTCCTGCGCAATTTTCCCGAACTTGAATTCCTCGACCTCAGTGGCAACCACCTGGTCACCAACCCGATTCCTCGGGAGTCCTCTGGCCGGCTGCTTGAGCTGGACCTTTCCAACAATCCCGTGAGTCGCCTGGATGTCACCGGGATGTGGCGTCTCGAATTGCTCAATTTGAAGGGGACGCGCCTTCAGGAATGGCCGCTCGGCGCTGACAATCTGCGCAACCTGAGATGGCTGGACCTGAGTAATACGTTGATTTCCGACATTCCACGGCAAGCCCTGGCCCGCGATGAGTGGGTGCTGAACATGAATCTGACAGGGACGCCACTGACCGATGACGCACGCTTGCAGTTGCGGGTCGCGCAGCAGCGATGCGAACTGGCGCTGGATCTGCCGCAGGGGGCGCTGGCGCAATTCATGCTCGAAGACGTACCCGAGCAGGACAGTCGGCCGCTAGAGAACGGCACTCTGGTGGCTGGCCGGTTGCTGCGTATACCCGCGCCAATACCATTCACGGATCAGGTTCCGGCGTTTACCCGGCGTTTGCGCAGGGTGCATCCATCCCTGACCGAAGAAAAGGCCTTCGAAGTGGTCGAGGGTTTATTGCAGGACGCAAGCGTCGAACAGGTCAATGCGCGGATCGAAGACTGGAATCAGAGATTGGAGTCAATGACACGCCAGCTCAATGGCTGGATCTTCACGCGCCGATCAGGAAATACGCTTTTTGGGGGGCACTGGTCGACGTCACAGGGCCGCCGGGATGCCTCGCTCAGAATCATGGAGTGCTGGAGGAAGGGGTTGCTGGGGGCGGCGGTGCGTAGCGATCGAACGCTGGATCTGGCCAATATCTCCAGACTGGGAACGCTGCCTCGACTGTCTCCAGAGTTTGCACACGTGGAAGGGCTCAGCCTGAGGGGGCTCGGTTTGAGCGGGGCAGACGTTCAAGAGTTTCTTCAGGCTTTTCCCCAGGTACGCTGGCTGGATCTTGGTCTCAACGAGTTGCGTGCAGTGCCGTCGGTGATTGCTGGCATGGAGCGACTGGAAGAACTGGGGCTCATCGGTAACCGGTTCAACGATTTCCCGGCTCTTGTCGACGCATTGGGGCCCATGCCGCGGCTCAAATGGCTGAAGCTGAACTACAACCGTCTGACGGTTTTCAATGGCGTCACGGCCGAGCAATTACCGGCGTTACGCTGGCTGGAGCTGAGCTTCAATCATATGAAGCAGTTCAACGGGCCCGTTACCGCAACACTGGAAGTCCTACATTTGAATGGCAATGACTTGCGCGATTGGCCGGAAGGTGTGTTGCAGGCTGAGCGCCTGCTTGCGTTGAACCTTGAAGACAACCCGATAAGAGAGATTCCGCAAAGGGCGTTTGACGGAAACCACGACGCTTTGCTGGCGGGTACGCGAATGTCGCCGAACTGGCGTTACTTGATGACGGACAGTCTGATTCGACTCAGGGCTCATATCGACAGAGTGGGCGGAGAGCAGGTTCTGGGTATCAAGCGAGAAACGCTCGATTTTTGGCTTAACGATACCGAATTTGATCAGTTCGTCGACTGGTCCGGCAGCGAGTCCGAACCTGGGGAGGACGTCAGGTAACCTGAGCGCCACTTAGCCGAGCCCCCGTCTCATTGCGTCCGAGACAGGGGCTCTTTTGCGTCAATCAATCAGTTGTCGTAGCCGAGGTTCGGCGCCAGCCAGCGCTCGGTCAGGCTCAGTTCCTGGCCCTTACGCGAGGTGTAGCTCTGCACCTGATCCTTGTCGACCTTGCCCACGGCGAAGTACTGCGCCTGGGGATGGGCGAAATACCAGCCGCTAACCGCTGCCGCCGGGAACATCGCGTAGTGCTCGGTCAGGAACACGCCGCTGCGACCGGCGCGCATTTCCTCGGCCTCAGGATCGAGCAGGGCGAACAGGGTGGCCTTCTCGGTGTGGTCCGGGCACGCCGGGTAGCCCGGAGCAGGGCGGATGCCGGAGTACTGCTCTTTGATCAGGGCTTCGTTGTCGAGGACTTCATCCTTGGCGTAGCCCCAGTGCTCTTTACGCACCTGCTGGTGCAGCCACTCGGCGCAGGCTTCGGCCAGACGGTCGGCCAGGGCCTTGACCATGATCGAGTTGTAATCGTCGCCAGCATCCTGATAAGCCTTGGCCACTTCCTCGGCGCCGATGCCGGCGGTGGTGATGAAACCACCGACATAGTCGGTCACTTCGCTGTCCTTCGGCGCGACGAAGTCGGCCAGCGAGAAGTTCGGTTTACCGTCGGTCTTGATGATCTGCTGGCGCAGGTGATGCAGGCGTGCCATCGGCTTGCCGTCATCGCCGTACAGCTCGATATCGTCATCGTGGACCTGATTGGCCGGCCAGAAGCCGAACACCGCACGGGCGCTGATCAGCTTCTCGTCGATCAGCTTGGTCAGCATCTCGCGGGCGTCCTTGTACAGCGAGGTTGCCGCTTCACCGACCACTTCGTCTTCGAGGATGCGCGGGAACTTGCCGGCCAGGTCCCAGGAGATGAAGAACGGCGTCCAGTCGATGTACTCGGCCAGCACGTTGAGGTCGATGTTATCCAGCACGCGGGTGCCGGTGAAGGTCGGTTTGACCGGAGTGTAAGAGGCCCAGTCGAACTGCGGTTTTTTCGCGATCGAAGCCGCGTAGCTCAGACGTTCGGTACGGGCGCTGCGGTTGGCAGTGCGCTCGCGGACGTCGATATACTCTTCGCGGGTCTTCTCGACGAAACCGGCTTTCAGTTCCTTGGACAGCAGTTGCGTCGCCACGCCCACGGCGCGGGAGGCGTCGGTCACGTAGACCACCGCGTCGTTGCTGTACTTCGGTTCGATCTTCACCGCCGTGTGCGCCTTGGAGGTGGTCGCGCCGCCGATCATCAACGGCAGGTGGAAGTCCTGGCGCTGCATCTCGCGGGCCACGTGGACCATTTCATCCAGTGACGGAGTGATCAGGCCGGACAGGCCGATGATGTCGCACTTCTGCTCCTTGGCCACCTGCAGGATTTTCTCGGCCGGGACCATCACGCCGAGGTCGACGATGTCGTAGCCGTTGCAACCCAGCACCACGCCGACGATGTTCTTGCCGATGTCGTGCACGTCGCCTTTTACCGTGGCCATCAGGATCTTGCCCTTGGCTTCCGGCTTGTCGCCTTTTTCCAGTTCGATGAACGGAATCAGGTGGGCCACGGCCTGCTTCATCACGCGGGCGGATTTCACCACTTGCGGCAGGAACATTTTGCCCGCGCCGAACAGGTCGCCGACGATGTTCATGCCGGACATCAGCGGGCCTTCGATCACTTCGATCGGGCGCGCGAAGGACTGACGGGATTCTTCGGTGTCTTCGACGATGTGGGTGGTGATGCCCTTGACCAGCGCATGCTCCAGACGCTTGTTGACGTCCCAGCTGCGCCATTCTTCAGTCTCGGCTTCCTTGACGCTGCCGTCGCCCTTGTACTTGTCGGCGATGGCGAGGAGGGCGTCGGTGCCTTCCGGCGTGCGGTTGAGGATCACGTCTTCAACGGCGTCGCGCAATTCCTGCGGGATCTGGTCGTAGATCTCCAGCTGACCGGCGTTGACGATGCCCATGGTCAGGCCGGCGCGGATCGCGTACAGCAGGAACACCGAGTGGATCGCCTCGCGCACCGGGTTGTTGCCGCGGAACGAGAACGACACGTTGGACACGCCGCCGGAGCTCAGGGCGTACGGCAGTTCGTCACGGATGTAGGCACAGGCGTTGATGAAGTCCACAGCGTAGTTGTTGTGTTCTTCGATACCGGTGGCCACGGCGAAGATGTTCGGGTCGAAGATGATGTCTTCCGGCGGGAAGCCGACTTCGTTGACCAGAATGTCGTAGGAGCGTTTGCAGATTTCTTTCTTGCGCGCTTCGGTATCGGCCTGGCCGGCTTCGTCGAACGCCATCACCACCACGGCGGCGCCGTAGCGTTTGCACAGTTTGGCGTGGTGGATGAACTGCTCGACGCCTTCTTTCATGCTGATCGAGTTGACGATGCCCTTGCCCTGGATGCACTTGAGGCCGGCTTCGATCACTTCCCACTTCGAGGAGTCGATCATGATCGGTACGCGGGAGATGTCCGGCTCGCCGGCAATCAGATTGAGGAAGGTCACCATGGCCTTCTTCGAATCGAGCATCCCTTCGTCCATGTTGATGTCGATCACCTGGGCGCCGGCCTCGACCTGCTGCAGGGCGACTTCCAGAGCTTCGGTGTAATTGTCTTCTCGGATAAGGCGGGCGAATTTTGCGGAACCGGTGATGTTGGTCCGCTCGCCGACGTTGACGAACAGCGAGCTGCGATCGATGGTGAACGGCTCCAGGCCCGACAGGCGGCAGGCCTTTGGAATGTCCGGAATCTGCCGTGGCGCGTAGCCGGCGACGGCTTTGGCGATGGCTTCGATGTGGCCCGGCGTGGTGCCGCAGCAACCGCCGACGATGTTGAGGAAACCGCTCTGGGCGAATTCTTCGATGACCTTGGCGGTGTCCACCGGCAGTTCGTCGTACTCGCCGAATTCGTTCGGCAGGCCGGCGTTCGGGTGCGCCGAAACGTGGGTGCTGGCCTTGTCCGACAGCTCTTCCAGGTACGGACGCAGTTCGCGGGCACCGAGGGCGCAGTTCAAGCCGACCGAAATCGGTTTGGCGTGGGCCACGGAGTTCCAGAACGCTTCGGTGGTCTGGCCCGACAGGGTACGGCCGGAGGCGTCGGTGATGGTGCCGGAAATCATGATCGGCAATTCGAAGCCCAGTTCTTCGAACACGCCTTGCACGGCAAAGATCGCGGCTTTGGCGTTGAGGGTGTCGAAGATGGTTTCGATCAGGATCAGGTCGGCGCCGCCCTCGATCAGGCCTTTGGTAGCCTCGGTGTAGTTTTCCACCAGCTCATCGAAAGTGACGTTGCGATAGCCCGGGTTGTTGACGTCCGGCGACAGCGAGCAGGTGCGGCTGGTCGGACCGAGCACGCCGGCGACGAAGCGTGGCTTGTCCGGGTTCTCGGCAGTCTTGGCGTCAGCGACCTTGCGCGCCAGTCGTGCGCCTTCTACGTTGAGTTCGTAGGCCAGTTCTTCCATGCCGTAGTCGGCCATGGAAATGCGGGTGGCGTTGAAAGTGTTGGTCTCGAGGATGTCGGCGCCGGCATCCAGGTAAGCCTTCTCGATGCCGCCGATCACGTCGGGACGGGTAATGACCAGCAGGTCGTTGTTGCCCTTGACGTCGCTCGGCCAGTCGGCGAAGCGTTTGCCGCGATAATCCTGCTCTTCGAGCTTGTAGCTCTGGATCATCGTGCCCATACCGCCATCGAGTATCAGGATGCGCTCTTTGAGGGCTTGCTTGAGAGCTTGAAGGCGGACGCTGCGATCGGACATTGGGACTACTCGAAAAAGACCATGACGAAGGAGCGGGATCATAACAAACCTGTGCCGATTTAGAGCATGTGGCGCTTTTGCATGAATATCGCTCATGTTGGTACGGGCGTCATAACGGTAGAATCGCGACGTTTTTCTTCAGGATCAGGATCAGGGACATGTCGTACCGCGTCATCAGCATTGCATTGCTGTTTTTAAGCTTTGGCGCGGCGGCGCAGAGTCCCGCTATTTCTTCTTCTATCTCCTACACCCGAGACATCCAGCCGATCTTCACCGAGAAGTGCGTGGCCTGCCATGCGTGCTACGACTCTGCCTGCCAGTTGAACCTGGGCAGCGGCGAAGGTGCGGCCCGTGGCGCGAGCAAGATGCCGGTCTACGATGGCGAACGCACTCAGGCGGCACCGACCACTCGGTTGTTCTATGACGCCTTCGGCAAACGCGCCTGGCAGCAGAAAGACTTCTATTCGGTGCTCGACGCTCAGGGCAGTCAGGCGGCGCTGATGGCGCGCATGCTGGAGCTGGGACACAAAACGCCCCTGACTCCCAACGCCAAATTGCCGGAAGACATCGTGCTGGGCCTCAATCGCGAAAACCTGTGCGCGATGCCTGCCGAATTCGACGGCTACGCCGGCGCCCATCCGAAAGAGGGCATGCCGCTGGCGGTAACCGGCCTGACCGATCAGCAATATCAAACGCTGCAACGCTGGCTGGCGTCCGGCGCGCCGATCGACGAGCAAGGCCTGGCGCCGAGCGCTAAAGAGGCGCTGCAGATCGTCCAGTGGGAAAACCTGCTCAACCAGCCCGGCGCACGGGAAAGTCTGGTCGGGCGCTGGCTGTACGAGCACTGGTTCCTGGCGCACATCTATTTCAAGGATGGCGAGCCGGGGCATTACTTCCAGTGGGTGCGTTCGCGCACGCCGACCGGCCAGCCGATCGACCTGATCGCCACGCGTCGCCCGAACGACGATCCGGGCACTCAGGTGTATTACCGCCTGTGGCCGGTGCAGGGTGTGATCGTGCACAAGACCCACATCACCTATCCGCTGAGCGCGGCGAAGATGGCGCGGGTCAAGAGCCTGTTCTACAACGGCCACTGGCAGGTCAATGCCTTGCCGGGTTACGGGCCGCAGAGCAGGGCCAACCCGTTCGCGACCTTCGAGGCGATCCCCGCGCAGGCGCGTTACCAGTTCATGCTCGATAACGCCGAATACTTCGTGCGCACCTTCATTCGCGGCCCGGTGTGCCGTGGGCAGATCGCAACCGACGTGATCCGCGACAACTTCTGGGCACTGTTCCAGGCCCCGGAACACGACCTGTACATCACCGACCCGAACTATCGCGGCCAGGCCACTCCATTGCTGGCCATGCCGGGGCAGAACGACGATGTCGGCAGTGTCCTGAGCCTGTGGCACAACTACCGCAACAAGCGCAACAAATACGAAGCCCTGCGCCGTGACAGCTACGCCGACCTGCCGGCGCCGAGCTGGTCGACCTTGTGGGCCGGCAACGACAACGCCTTGCTCAGCATCTTCCGCCACTTCGACAGCGCCTCGGTGACCAAAGGCCTGATCGGCGAAGTGCCGCAGACGATGTGGCTGTTCGACTATCCGCTGCTGGAGCGCACGTATTACCAGTTGGCGGTGAATTTCGATGTGTTCGGCAACGTCTCCCATCAAGCGCAAACACGCTTGTATTTCGACCTGATCCGCAACGGCGCCGAACAGAACTTCCTGCGCCTGATGCCCGCCGATTCCCGCGAGGGTTATCTCGACGACTGGTACCAGAGCAGCGGCCAGTTCAAGATGTGGCTCGATTACGAAGCCATCGACGACGACAAGCCGACCGCGCTGAAACTCGACGAGAAGGACCCGAAACGCGATTTCGCCATGCAATTGCTGGCGCGCTACGGCGATCTCAACGCGCGTCCGGATCCGATCAACCGCTGCGAAGATGCCTATTGCTCGCGTCCGAACATCGACCCGGCCCTGCAAAATGCCGAACAGGCCCTCAGTCGCCTGACTTCGCGCCCGGCTGCCGGCCTGAAAGTGATCGATCAATTGCCGGAAGCGACCATGCTGCGGGTCGAAACCCGCAGCGGCAAACGCGAGGTCTACAGCCTGCTGCGCAACCGTGCGCACAGCAACGTGGCGTTCCTGCTCGGTGAATCGCTGCGTTATCAACCGGGGCTGGATACGCTGACGATCTATCCGGGTGTGCTCAGCAGCTACCCGAATTTCATGTTCAACATCCCGGCGGATCAGGTGCCGGCGTTTGTCGACGCCATGGAAAGTGCAAAGGACGCGGCGCAGTTCGAGAAAATCGTCGAACGTTGGGGCATTCGCCGCAGCCATCCGCAGTTCTGGTTCTATTTCCATGATTTGAGCCAGTACCTCCACGAAACCGATCCGGTGGAAGAGGGCGTGCTGGATATGAACCGGTACGAGAATCTTTGATCATTTGAACGATGGCGGTTGTCCCAATCTTGTGACGTACGGGATCGGGAGCGCCATCGATGTTGATTTCAGTGCAGGCCCTGCGAGCGCTCGCCGCGTGGGCGGTGGTCTGCCATCACTTCATGCAGATTTTCTTCGACTTCGAGGCGCGCGGGCCGATAGGGCAGCTGTTCATCGACAAGGGCGCCGTGGGCGTCGATATCTTTTTCGTGATCAGCGGGCTGGTGATTTTCCTGTCGACCGAAGGCAAGGCGCTGCCGCCGGCGCGGTTTCTGCTGTATCGACTGTTTCGAATTGTCCCGGCGTATTGGCTCTACACGGTGCTGATGGCGTTGCTGGTGGTGTTCGCCCGGCCGCTGCTGCCAGATCAGACGGTGGACTGGAATCATTTGCTGCTGTCGTTGCTGTTTATCCCGACCGAAAACCCCGGGGGCTACGGAATCTATCCGACCCTGAATGTCGGCTGGACCCTGAATTACGAAATGTTGTTCTACGTGCTGTTCGCCTGGGCGCTGTTGTTCCGGCTGCAAGTTCGTTTGCTGGTGGTCTCGGCGCTGCTGTTTGCGGTGTGCCAGGCCTGGACCGGGTTTGGCTGGGTCAGCGAGTTTTATCGCTCGGACATCGTTTATGAGTTCCTGCTGGGGATCGGCATCGGCATGCTTTACCGTCGCGGCTGGATCGGGCCGGCGGTCTGGCTGTCCTTATTGGGGATCGGTGCGGCGTTGCTGGCGATCTATCACCTGCCGCCGGAACCCCGATTGCTGAATTGGGGCGTGCCCAGCGCAGTGCTGGTCATGGCCAGCATGGCGCTGGAGCGGCATGTCGAGCGCAACAGGCTGCTGAAGCTGCTGGGCGACTGTTCTTACTCGGTGTATCTGATGCATGTGCTGGTGCTGTCGGCCGGTGGTTATCTGGCTCGACGCTATGGGATCAACCCGTATTTGATGTTCGTCGTCTGCGCACTGGCCATCGCTATCGGTTCGTGGTTGAGCTACGAATGGGTGGAAAAACGCAGTTATCAATGGCTTAAAGCGCGGATTGACGGCGAACCTGGCGCCTAGCCGATTTGCGAACTATTCCTACGTAAATACTAGGACTTTGTGCCGCGCGCCGATTGGCGTAAACTCCGCCTTAAGCCTGCGAGGAGTCTCCATGACCGCTATTACCATTACCGACGCCGCCCATGATTACCTGGCCGATCTGCTCTCCAAGCAGAACACCCCGGGCATCGGCATCCGCGTTTTCATCACCCAGCCTGGCACCCAGTACGCCGAAACCTGCATTGCCTACTGCAAGCCGGGCGAAGAGAAACCTGAAGACACGGCGCTGGGGCTGAAAAGCTTCACCGCTTACATCGACTCGTTCAGCGAAGCGTTTCTCGATGATGCCGTCGTCGACTACGCCACCGACCGCATGGGTGGCCAGCTGACCATCAAGGCGCCAAACGCCAAAGTCCCGATGGTCAACGCCGACAGCCCGATCAACGAGCGCATCAACTACTACCTGCAAACCGAAATCAACCCGGGGCTGGCCAGCCACGGCGGTCAGGTCAGCCTGATCGATGTGGTTGAAGACGGCATTGCCGTGCTGCAGTTCGGCGGCGGTTGCCAAGGCTGCGGCCAGGCGGACGTGACCCTGAAGGAAGGCATCGAGCGCACCCTGCTCGAACGCATTCCGGAGCTCAAGGGCGTTCGCGACGTGACCGACCACACGCAGAAAGAAAACGCCTACTACTAAGGTGTTCGCTGCGGCATGAAAAACGGCGCCCCGTGAGCGCCGTTTTTTTATGGCCGGTACAAATGCGCATGCCCCGCGCGATACAGCGACGACTCACTGAAATGATCGCTACCTAACACCCGCCCAACCAGAATCAACGCCGTACGCCGAAACCCCTTGGCGGCAACCTTCGCGGCAATATCCTCCAGCGTCCCAACCACCCAGTCCTGATCCGGCCAAGTCGCCCGATGAATCACCGCGATCGGGCAATCTGCGCCGTAATGCGGCAGCAGCTCAACCAGAATTTTCTCCAGATGATTGACTCCCAGATGAATCGCCATGGTCGCCCCGTGCTGCGCCAGACTGCCAAGTTCTTCGCCGGCAGGCATCGCGGTCTTGTCCGCATAACGGGTCAGGATCACGCTTTGCGAGATGTCCGGCAGGGTCAGTTCAGCGCCCAACAGCGCGGCGCACGCGGCGGTGGCGGTTACGCCGGGAATGATCTCGAACGGAATATCCAGCTCGCGCAAATGACGAATCTGCTCGCCAATGGCGCCATACAGACTCGGATCCCCCGAATGCACCCGCGCCACATCCTGGCCCTTGGCGTGGGCGGTCTTGATCAGGTCGATGATCTGTTCTAGGTGCAGCTCGGCGCTGTTGACCACGGTTTCAGCGCAATGACCTTCCAGCACCGCCGTCGGCACCAGCGAACCTGCGTAGATGATCACCGGGCAACTGCGGATCAGCCGCTGGCCTTTGACAGTGATCAATTCCGGGTCGCCGGGGCCGGCGCCGATGAAGTAAACGGTCATCGTTGGATCCTGTAGAAAAGGGGCAGGGCAGTGCTTCACAAGCCTTTGAGATGAAGAATGCTCATGATCGAAAGCGGGGATTATCGGGAATTTACGCCGCGCCGGCCAATGCCAGAGTTGCCTGAGCGTACTTTTGCCGGGAAATCAGCAGTTTTGCCGGGCCGCTGATCAGCTGTTCGGCGAGCGCCAGCGCGGCACTTTCCGCCACACCGTAGCAACCGGTGCGTTCGAAGGCGATCTGCGAATGGTGACTCAAACGTTGCTGGTAACTGGCCAGTTCTTCGCTGCTGAAGTACAGCAACGGCAGCGCCAGTTGGGCGGCGAGTTCCTGCAAACCGGGTTCATCGCGCTTGAGGTCGATGCTGGCCAGCGCCTTGACCTTCTCAAGATCAATTCGATGCGCCTGTAACGCCTGGTCAAGCAATGCACGCAGCGTGCTGGCCGGGCAGCCGCGCTGGCAGCCCAGGCCGACCACGAAGGTCGGCGCTGCGCTGTCATCGGTCATGCGTGGTACTGACCTTCGCTTTTGCGGCGGAACAACCAGGCGCTGATCAGGCCCAGGGCCAGCCAGAACGCGACGTTGGTCAGCTGCGAAGCGATTTTGAACTGAGCTTCGAGGGCTTCCGGGGCGAGCATCGAATGCACTTCCGGTTGCGGCGCGCCGATCACGTGCGGCACGGCAAGGATCGCCACGCCGAGGAACTTCATCAGCCAGTTACGGCTGAACGCGATCAAGGCCAGGCCGACAGCGGTGGAGGCGGCGGTACCGATCCACCACATCTGCCGCGAGGCCAGATCCGCGGCGGCAGTGCCCGGCAGTTCAGGTGGCAGGCCCATGGTCGGGGCGAGCACGAAGGTCGCGTAACCGGCCAGACCCCAGAGCAGGCCTTGCGAGGTTTTGGTCGGCGCACGCAGGGTGTACAGACCCGCGAGCATCAGGGCGAAACCCACGGCAACCACCAGATTGCCGCCGGTGGTTGATACCACGCGCTGCCAGCCGTCTTCCGGCTCCCAGGCCTCGGCATCGTGTGTATGGGCGGCGGTGCCGGCGGCGTGTTCGTGAACTTCGGCAACCGGTTCGGCTTTCTCGAAGGTTTCGGCCTGCAGAATCAGCGGCGAAACCCAGAAGCTTTGCAGCAAGGTCAGGAGCAGGGCGGCCAGAAGGCCGGTGAAACCTGCGGTCTGCGCAATACGCTTGATCATGTCGTCAGGTCTCAATGGCACGGGAACGCGGCGCTGTGGCGGGTATCGTGCGCGGCGTTGTGCACCGCTTCGATATGCGAGAAACCGGCGAAATACACGAGACACGCACCGAGGATCGACGCGCAGACGGCGGCAGTCAGGCGTTGGCTCAGGGTGGTGGTGCTGGAGATCTTGTCCGAATTGCTGCCGGTGCTGCTAATGATCGACATGGCGCTTCCCTCTGGAGTGTCAGCGGGTGAATTGAGCGCATGAAAACCCCTGCGGCCGGGCACGCAGAGGTTCGAACAGCGCCCGCCCACCGCGGGTTTGTTATGTTCAGTGGCGCAAGGATGCGCACTGTGTGTTGCGGGCCGGTCTCCGGGCTCACGAGGGGTTGGCGTCTGGCCGACCTGCAAGCGTCACCTTCCCATGCCTGTGGGCACAGTGGATCTGACGCTTCGCTCGCTTACCGTTGCGGGGGCAGCACCGGACTGACATGGCTTTAGAGTAAAGCACATGATTCACCGGTTTCCCGTTTCACCCTGTGAAGGGCACCCGTAACAAGTTGTGTAGGAGACCATGCGGGGGGGATTTGAGTCAATTGGGATTGGGATTGGGTGCAGATCCGTTGCTTCGGGTGCTGCCGCTGGCGGTTTCGCTCTTACAGCGAGTCACTTTTGGCAAACGCCCCAAAAGTAACCAAAAAGTCTCTAACCCTGACGTACGGCCCCTCGCTGAGGCTCGGGGTTCCTTCGCTCCGGGATTGATCCGGGGGCATCGCCTACGGTTTGCTTCGCTGCACCTCCTCTCGATGCATGCGGCTGCGCCGCACGGTCGCTGCGCTCCCACCCCCGGATCAATCCCTCCACTCAGCCTGCCGACGGGCCTTGCGATCAAAAGCGGTACTCGAGCTAACGCTCATCGTGTTGAGTGGTGAGGAGCGGGGCTCTTGATCTGGCTCTGGTTCTGGCTCTTGATCTGCTTTTGATCTTTAGCCCCTTCGGCAGGCCGAGCGGAGGTGTCCATCAGGGGGTAGGCGCGCAGCGCCGTGCGGCGAAGCCGCATACATCGAGAGGAGGTGCAGCGAAGCAAACCGTAGGCGATGCCCCCTGATGGACACCGTAGCGAGGGAACACTGAGCCTAAGCGAAGTGCCGTACGCCGGGGCAAAAGCCTTTTGGTTCCTTTTTGGCGTTTGAAAAAGGGACTCGCTGTAAGAGCGAAACCGCCAGCGGCAGCACCCGAAGCAACGGATATGCCCCCAATCTCAAAAACCACCAACCATTGACCCATCCCCACACCCTGCGTAGCCTTGCGCTTTCGAGGTTCTTCGGCCCACGCCGAAGCTAAGAAGGGAACGCGGTCCAAGCCGCGGCTGCCCCCGCAACTGTGAACGGTGCTGTTCGCTGCCACGCCACTGCCAACTCAATCCAGAGCCAGCGGGAAGGCGCAGCGAATACCGGGCCAAGACCCGAACACCGTCAGCCAGGAGACCTGCCTCGTCACAGATTCTCACTTTCAACCGGGCGGGGTGATCCGGTGGCGAACTCTCCAGGCACGCACCCGCGTTGCCGGTCTCGTCCCGTATGCCCGCCACCTTGCCAAAGGGCATCCGATGAAAACACTGGCCAAACTCCCCGTCACCATCGTCACCGGCTTCCTCGGCTCGGGCAAAACCACCTTGCTGCGGCACATGCTCGACAACGCCCAGGGCCGCCGCATCGCGGTGATCGTCAACGAGTTTGGCGAACTGGGCATCGACGGTGAAATCCTCAAGCAATGCACCATCGGCTGCACCGAAGAAGAAGCCACCGGCCGCGTCTACGAACTGGCCAACGGCTGCCTGTGCTGCACGGTTCAGGAGGAATTCTTCCCGGTGATGCGCGAACTGGTGGCCCGTCGCGGCGACCTCGACCACATCCTGATCGAAACCTCGGGCCTGGCCCTGCCAAAGCCGCTGGTGCAAGCCTTCCAGTGGCCGGAAATCCGCAGCGCCTGCACCGTTGACGCGGTGATCACCGTGGTCGACAGCCCGGCCGTGGCTGCTGGCACTTTCGCTGCGTTCCCGGATCAGGTCGATGCCCAGCGCAAACTCGATCCGAACCTGGACCACGAATCGCCGCTGCACGAACTGTTCGCCGACCAACTGGCCAGCGCCGACCTCGTCATCCTCAACAAGGCCGACCAGACCAGCCCTGAAGACCTCGCGCGCGTTCGCCTGGAAGTCGCTGAAGAACTGCCGCCAGCGGTAAAAATCATCGAAGCCAGCAACGGCCGCCTGCCGCTGGACGTGCTGATCGGCCTCGGTGCCGGTTCCGAAGAGCACATCGACAGCCGTCACAGCCATCACGATCACCACCACGGTGAAGGCGATGACGATCACGACGACCACGATCACGACGCCTTCGATTCGATTTCCATCGAACTGCCGCAAGCCGACGAAAGCCTGCTGCTCGACGCGCTGACGCAACTGGTGGTTCAGCACGGCATCCTGCGAGTCAAAGGTTTCGCGGCGATCCCGAACAAGCCGATGCGTCTGTTGATCCAGGGCGTGGGCACGCGTTTTGACAAGCACTTCGACCGTCAGTGGGGCGCCGATGAAACACGTGTGACGCGTCTGGTGTTGATCGGCCAGGAATTGGACGCGGCCCAGCTCGAAGCGCAACTGCGCGCTGCGCTCAGCGTTTAAGCCATGCATCTGCTCAGGACCCAGCCCGGCGGTTTCGTGTCGGATGACAACATTGCCGACCTTGGACAAACCCCCGCCGAGCTGGTGATCCTGTGCAGCGGCGATTCCAGCCTCGCGCTGCTCGCCGAAGCGGCGCAGCAACTGCCCGAGGATTACCCGAGCGTGCGGCTGGCCAACCCGATGCAAGTGCAGAACCATGCGTCGGTCGACCTGTACGTCGATGAAGTGTTGCGCCACGCCAAGGTCATTCTGATTTCGTTGCACGGCGGCATCGCTTATTGGCGTTATGGCGTCGAGCGGCTGGTCGAGTTGTCCGAGCGTGGCGTGCAGGTGATTCTGGTGCCGGGCGATGACCGGCCCGACCCGGAGCTCAGCGACCTGAGCACCGTCTGCGCGGAAGACCGCGACCGGCTCTGGCAGTTTTTGCGTCAGGGCGGAATGGGCAATGCGCTGGACTTTTTCCGTTGCCTGGCCAATCGCTGGCTGGCGCGGGATTACGTGTGGGGCGAGCCACAGACGCTGCCGCGCACGGCGATTTACCACCCGAACAAAAACACCGCCGCACTGAGTGACTGGCAAGCCGATTGGCTGCCCGGTCAACCGGTCGCGGCGGTGTTGTTTTATCGCTCGCATTTGCAAGCGGCGAACACGGCGTTTATCGACGTGTTCTGCCAACGGCTTCAGGCGGCCGGACTCAATCCGCTGCCGATCGCCGTGGCCAGTTTGAAAGAGCCCGGCTGCCTGTCGGTGGTCGAGGACTGGCTGGATGAGGTCGAAGCTTCGGTGATCCTGAACACCACCGGTTTCGCCCAGTCCAGCCCGGAAGCGCCGCATCTGCGGCCGTTCCGCCGCAACATTCCGGTGATTCAAGCGATTTGTGCCCAGGACAACGAGCCCGGTTGGCGCGACAGCGAGCAGGGCCTCGGCCCGCGGGATCTGGCGATGCACATCGCCTTGCCGGAGCTCGACGGCCGGATCATCAGTCGGCCGATCAGTTTCAAGGATCTGGCCTGGCGCAGCGAGCGCAGTCAGTCCGACGTGGTGTGTTATCGGGCGCAGCCTGAACGCATGGATTTCGTCGCAGAACTGGCGCGACGCTGGGTCGATCTGGCGCGGGTGCCGAACGCTGGAAAGCGTATCGCGCTGATCCTCGCCAACTACCCGACCCGGGACGGACGCATCGGCAATGGCGTCGGCCTCGACACGCCGGCCGCCGCGCTGAATATCCTGCGGGCGTTGCAGGCCGAAGGTTATCCGCTGCCGGCCGAATTGCCGGACAGCGGCACTGAGCTGATCCGGCAACTGCTCGGCGGTGTCAGTAACGATCTCGATACCCTCGATCAGCGCCCATGCCAGCAGAGCCTGGCGATGAATGATTACCTGACGATGTTCAATGCACTGCCCGAAGCCAATCGCGCGGCGGTGCTGGAACGTTGGGGTTCGCCGCAAAACGATCCGATGTGCCGTGACGGGCGGATGATGATCGCTGGTCTGCGTTTTGGCCTGACCTTCGTCGGCATTCAACCGGCGCGGGGTTATCAGGTCGATCCGAGCGCGGTGTATCACGACCCGGATCTGGTGCCGCCGCACGCCTACCTCGCGTTCTATTTCTGGCTGCGCCAGACCTACGGCGCTCACGGCGTGATTCACGTCGGCAAGCACGGCAACCTCGAATGGCTGCCGGGCAAAGGCGTGGGCCTGTCGGAGAACTGCTGGCCGGACGCGCTGCTCGGGCCGCTGCCGAACATCTATCCGTTTATCGTCAACGACCCGGGCGAGGGCGCCCAGGCCAAACGTCGCACTCAGGCGGTGATTATCGACCACTTGATGCCGCCGCTGACCCGCGCCGAAACCTACGGCCCGTTGCGCAATCTGGAGCTGTTGGCGGACGAGTATTACGAAGCTCAGTTGCTCGATCCGCGCCGCGCCCGTGAATTGCAGCGCGACATCCTGCAACTGGTGCGTGACACGCAGATTGATCGCGAATTGCAGCTGGACGAGGGCCTCGACAGCGACACCGACGCGGCGATCTGGCTGCCGCGTCTGGACACCTATTTGTGTGACTTGAAGGAATCGCAGATCCGCGATGGCCTGCACATTTTTGGTGAGTCGCCGAGTGGACGGCTGCGCATTGACACCTTGCTGGCGCTGCTGCGGATTCCGCGCGGCGATGGCAAAGGGGCTCAGTCGAGTCTGTTGCGGGCGTTGGCCAAGGCGTTTCAGTTGGGATTCGATCCTTTGGATTGCGGACTGGCTGATCCCTGGACGGGCCCGCGTCCGATGGAACTGCAATCGCTGAGCGATGAAGTCTGGCGCACGGCGGGGGATACCCGTGAACGCCTTGAGCTGTTCGCGGCTCAATCGATCTCGCACGCCGTGAGCGACTCCTGTGGGAGCGAGCTTGCTCGCGAATGCGGTATGTCAGTGCCAAAAATATCGACTGAAACGACGCCTTCGCGAGCAAGCTCGCTCCCACAGGGTCCTCACTGGTCTGAGGTGAGTGCCATCCTTGTTCACCTGCGCGAAGTGATCGCCCCACGCCTCGATGCCTGCGGCCCGGCCGAAATGCACGGCTTGCTCGATGCCCTCAGCGGCCGTTTCGTCCCGGCCGGCCCAAGCGGCGCACCGAGTCGCGGCCGCCTCGACGTGCTGCCAACCGGACGCAATTTCTATTCGGTGGACGTGCGCAATCTGCCAACCACCACGGCATGGCGGATCGGCTTCCAGTCCGCGACCCTGATTCTTGAACGACACCTGCAGGACCACGGCGACCATCTGCGCCAGCTCGGCCTGTCAGTCTGGGGCACCGCGACCATGCGCACCGGCGGCGATGACATTGCCCAGGCCATGGCGCTGATGGGTGTGCGCCCGGTGTGGGCCACCGGCAGTCAGCGCGTCGATGATTTCGAGATTCTGCCGCTGAGCCTGCTCGACCGTCCTCGGGTCGATGTCACGCTGCGGGTCTCCGGATTTTTCCGCGATGCGTTCGCCAACCTGATCCGCCTGTTCGACGCTGCTGTACAAGCCGTGGCGGAACTGGACGAGCCGGACGATCTCAACCCGCTGGCCGCCAAAGTGCGTGCAGAACGCGAGGCGCTGCGGCAATCCGGGCTGGACGAAGAAGCGGCGCGACGTCAGGCCGGCTGGCGTATCTTCGGTGCCAAGCCCGGCGCTTATGGCGCGGGCGTGCAAGGCGCGATCGACGGTCGTCTGTGGCAAACCCGTGAGGATCTGGCCGAGGTCTACCTCAATTGGGGCGCCTATGCCTACGGCGGTTCCGACGAAGGCACCGCCGCCCGCGAGCAATTCGTCCAGCGCCTGAGCCAGGTGCAGGCCGTGCTGCAAAACCAGGACAACCGCGAGCATGACTTGCTCGATTCCAACGACTATTACCAGTTCCAGGGCGGCATGCTCGCCGCCGTAGAAAGCCTGCGCGGTGAAGCGGCGGCGAGTTATCACGGCGATCACAGCCAGCCGGATCTGCCGAAGATCCGCACCTTGAAAGAAGAGCTGAACCGGGTGATTCGTTCCCGGGCGGCGAATCCGAAATGGATCGACGGGGTCAAGCGCCACGGCTATAAAGGCGCGTTCGAACTGGCGGCGACGGTCGACAACCTGTTTGCCTTCGACGCCACCACGCAATTGATCGACGATCACCAGTACGCGTTGCTGGCCGATGCGTATCTGCTGGACCCGGCGACCCGCGACTTCGTGCGCGAGCATAATCCCCACGCACTGCGCGACATGACCGAGCGCATGCTGGAAGCGCAGCAGCGCGGAATGTGGCAGGAACCGGGCGCCTACAAAGAGGCCCTGGAAAACCTGCTGCTGGACATAGAAGAAGAGAGCTGAGACTGAATATGACCGACACCCCGCATTTCCCGCTCTCCGCCGTGGTCGGCGCCGATGATCTGAAACTGGCGCTGTATTTGACGGCGATCGATCCGAAGATCGGCGGCGTGCTGATCGAGGGCCCGCGCGGTATGGCCAAATCGACGCTGGCCCGGGGTCTGGCGGATCTGTTGGCCAGCGGTCAGTTCGTCACCTTGCCGTTGGGCGCTACTGAAGAGCGACTGGTCGGCACGCTGGATCTGGACGCGGCACTCAGCGACGGTCGTGCACAGTTTTCTCCGGGTGTGCTGGCCAAGGCTGACGGCGGCGTGTTGTACGTCGATGAAGTGAATCTGCTGCCGGATCATCTGGTGGACTTACTGCTTGATGTGGCCGCAAGCGGCACCAATCTGATCGAGCGTGACGGGATTTCCCATCGGCATTCGGCGAAGTTCGTATTGATCGGCACGATGAACCCGGAAGAGGGTGAGTTGCGTCCGCAATTGCTGGATCGTTTCGGACTCAACGTCGCCCTGAGCGGTCATACGGCGCCGGCCGAGCGGGGTCAGATCATTCGTCGTCGGCTGGATTTCGATAGCGATCCGCAGGCGTTCTGTGCGCAGTGGGAGGCTGAGCAGCAAGCCCTGCGCGAGCGCTGTGAAAACGCCCGCCAGGTTTTACCGGGCATCCCGCTGGATGACGCGGCGCTGGCGCAGATTACCGAGCGCTGCTTCGCGGCTGGCGTCGACGGTTTGCGCGCCGATCTGGTCTGGCTGCGTGCGGCGCGTGCGCATGCAGCGTGGCGCGGAGCTGAAGCCATCGCCGAGCAAGACATTGATGCCGTGGCTGAGTTTGCTTTGCGTCATCGTCGTCGCGAGCAGCCTTCATCCCCCGCACAGTCACCGGCGCAATCGCCGTCCGGCACTAACGCCGAGCCGAGCGAAGGGCAGGGGCAGTGGGGTGAAATGCCGGCGCCGGCACTCTCGACCGGTGCCCGCCGCGAAGTGCCTGTCTGGCCAAAAAAGCCTTAGGCATTCGCCCCCGAACCGACGCGGGGGCGAATGCCAGACCCCGCGCCGGACGCCTCGATAACGGTCGCCAGGGCAAGCGTCACGCGGCTCGCAGTGGCTCGGTGAACTGGCCCGGAACCTTGCTCAATGGCCGTCCGAAAACCCGGGCGGATCTGCTCTTCCAACTGCGCACCCGTACGCCCCATGAACTGTGGCTGGTGATCGTCGACGCTTCGGCCTCGACCCGTCGCCATCAAGCCTTGAGCGATGCCAAGGGCGTGCTTGCGCAACTGTTCGACGACGCTTACCGGCAGCGCGCGCGCCTGGCGTTGTTGACCGCGAGCGGCGCCGCGCCGAAATGGCAGGTGCAGGGGCTGAAGGCCTCCAGCGGGTTGCGCGCGTGGCTCGATGAGTTGGGTGCGGGAGGCGGCACACCGCTGTTGGCAGCGCTGACGGAAGCCGGGCATTGGCTGGCGGTGCGGCGCAAGCGTTTTCCCGCCGAACAACAACGTTTGCTGGTGATCACCGATGGCCGTTTGAAAGACTGTCCGGAACTGCCAGCGCTGGAGTGTCCGGGCGTGCTGATCGATATCGAGCGCGGGCCGATTCGCCTGGGCCGCGCGAAGCAATTGGCGACAGCACTGGACGCCGATTACCGGCATATCGACGAGTTGATGTCGGTCTGAGAGCTATGCTGCAGTGAGGCCAAATCACAGGGAGTGAATCATGCGCGTTCTGGTCGCCAATCCGCAGGACGATTTTCGCGTCAAGGCCTACGCCGGCACCAACGGCGTGCTGCTCGCCATGGACCTTGCCGAACCCCGCCGCAAAGGCCTGCTGGGGTTTGCCATCGAAAAGCAGCAAGGTGACAAGCCGTGGCTGTTCCTGTTCAACAGCCTGACCTTTCCCGGCAAGGTTCACACCTTCCCGCAGTTTCACGCCACGCCGAGCGACAAGGCGCCGCTGCAGAAATTTCGCTGGGCCGATTACGCGGTCAATCCAGGCATGACGATCCACTATCGCGTGCACCCGGCGTATGGCTCGCCGGATGCCCCGCAACTGGGTGAAGCGCTGGAGCTGACGATCCGCTCCGACGACGGTCATCCTGCCAATCAGGGCGTGATCTTCAACCGTGCCGTGGCCGCGAGCCAGGCGTTTCAGCGCAAGTTTCCCGAGCTCGACGCACAGATCAGCGCCAACAAGAACATGCCCATCGAAGCCTGGCCCGATGCGGCGCGTCAGTGGCTGGAGAACGGTCTGCTCGGGCGCCTGCAAGGATTTATCGAGCGTGCGGTAGACGGGCAGTGGGCGCTGGACATCGCGATCTACGAATACCAGTTGCAAGCCATCGTCGACACGGTGAACGCGGCGTTCGATCGAGGTGTTCAGGTGCGCGTGCTGTATCACGCCCGGCCCGACGACGAAGACACGACGATCAACGAAGCGAGCCTTGCGAAACTGCCGTCGACCAGCAAGCGCGGGCGGGTCACTCACAACATTTTCCATAA
This sequence comes from Pseudomonas sp. GW823-FHT04A03, assembly GCF_058796615.1. Classification (NCBI taxonomy): domain Bacteria; kingdom Pseudomonadati; phylum Pseudomonadota; class Gammaproteobacteria; order Pseudomonadales; family Pseudomonadaceae; genus Pseudomonas; species Pseudomonas sp. GW823-FHT04A03. The sequence continues at coordinate 914,485 of NZ_JBXAIV010000001.1, read as the reverse complement.
CAAGTTCATCGTCCTCAGCCGCCTCGACGGAGGCGGTGAGCGCCAGCCGCAAGCGGTGCTGTGCGGCAGCACCAACTTCACGGCCAACGGCGTGTACCGCCAGGCCAACGTGGTGCATGTGCTGGACGATTCGGCCGTCAGCGCGAGTTACCTGAAAACCTTCGAGCAGATCTGGGCCGAGCCGGCGGACGTCGGCGCCACCCGAGACTGGATCACCCAGCACAATCCGATGAATCCGGCGCAGCCCTTGTTCGCCGGGTTTTCCCCGCGCACCGGCGGCGCGGATCTGCGGGAGTTTGTCGATATCATCGAGGGGGCGAAGAAAGACCTGCTGTTCGTCACCGCCTTCGCCTTGCCCGACGCGATTCTCAACGCATTGCTCGGCCAGCCCCACGACGACATCCTGCGTTACGGCCTGCAAAACACCGTCAGCCGCATCACCGGGTTTCACGCCGACCGCACCGCCGAGTTCGCCGCCACCGCATTGCTCAATACCGGGCTGGAAGGCTGGCTGCGGGAAAACATGAAAGGCCAGAAAGGCAACCTGCTGGTGCACACCAAAGCGGTGGTCACCGACTTCACCAGCGACAGCCCGACCATCATCAGCGGCAGCCACAACCTCAGCACCTCGGCCAGCAACGGCAATGACGAGAACTACCTGATCATTCGCGGCGACACCGATCTGGCGGATCGCTATGGCCTGGAACTGCTGCGGTTCTACGAGCATTACCGTTTTCGCTACTTCGCGAAGAAACTGGCGTTGAAGCAGGTGCAGCCGTTGGCGGCGGATGACAGCTGGACCAACGACTACTACGTCGAGGACGACCTGCGTCAGTTATCTCGACTGCGGTTTGCCGGGCGTTAGACGTCCATTGCCTGACGGTACTGGCGGGTCCGGCGGCTGAGGTACAACCGGTCGCGGATCAGCGCCCAGAGCGCCGACACCTCGGGTTTGGGCTGGCGGCCATGGCTCAGGCGGGCCATCTGAAAACGCACCACGGCCATGTTCGCCAGTGCGGCCAGCGGTTTGCGTTTCCAGCGGATCGGTGGCAGTTGCGGCTCACTGTTGCGGCCTTCGCGCCAGTGCTTGACCAGGCTTGGTTCGATGGCCAGTGCGGTGGCGATGCCGGCCATGGCGATGCCGCTGTCGAGCACTTGTTCGACCACGGGCAGGCGACGAATGCCGCCGGTGACCATCACCGGCATGCGGGCGACGCTGGCCAGTTCAGTGGCCATTTCCAGAAAGAACGCCTCACGGGCGAGGGTGCGCCCGTCACGCGCTTCGCCTTGCATCGCCGGGGCTTCGTAGCTGCCGCCGGACAGTTCCAGCAGGTCGATCGGCTGTTCGTTGAGCCATTCGATCACTTGGCGCGCGTCGTCGGTGTCGAATCCGCCACGCTGGAAGTCTGCCGAGTTGAGCTTTACCGCCACGCAAAACTGCGGCGACACCGCCTGGCGGATGGCCTCGATCACCGACAACAGCAGGCGTGCACGGTTTTCCAACGAGCCACCCCAGCGGTCGGTGCGGCGATTGGTCAGCGGCGAGAGAAACTGGCTCAGCAGATATCCGTGGGCAGCGTGGATCTGCACCCCGGTGAATCCGGCTTTTTCGCCAAGCGCGGCGCTTTTGGCAAAACGCTGAATGACTTCCTCGATATCGTCCTCGGTCATTGGCTTGGGCTCGGCGAACAGTTTCGAGAACGAGCCCATTTCCAGTGCCACCGCCGACGGCGCCAGCGCTTGCTGGCCCATGTTGGCGAAGGTCTGACGACCGGGGTGATTGAGTTGTACCCAGACCTGCGCGCCGCCGCTGCGGGCGATTTCGGCCCATTGGCGGAAACGCTCCAGATGCCGCTCGTCTTCAAGCACCACCCCACCGGGGCCGGTCATGGCACGGCGGTCGATCATCACGTTACCGGTCAACAGCAGCCCGGCACCGCCGTCGGCCCAGGCCTTATACAAACGGAACAGTTCGCGGGACGGTGCCTGGTCACGGTCCGCGAGGTTTTCTTCCATGGCGGCTTTGGCGATACGGTTGCCGACGGTCTGACCATTGGGCAGATTCAAGATCTGGAAGGGCGACATTGCTTGACTCCTCATCAGTGATGGAGAGAGGCTAAGCTTAAAGTTAACTTTAATGTCAAGCGGGCAAATCGAGGCTGAAATGAAAATCGGTGAGTTGGCGCAGCAGAGCGGCTTGAGCGCTTCGAGCATTCGCTTTTACGAGGCTCAGGGTCTGATTCCCAAAGTGGAGCGGCAGGGCAATGGTTACCGGCGTTACCCGCCACAAGTGTTGCAAACCCTGAATATCATCCGCAGCGCCCAGCAGGCCGGGTTTTCCCTGGAGGAACTCAAACAGTTGTTGCCGGCCGCCGGAACCGGTGAGTTCAAGCACGATGAACTGGTGGCAGGCCTGACTCGAAAGGTCGAGCAGATCGAAGTCATGCAGCAGCATCTGGCCCAGAGCAAGGCGCGGTTGCTGGAGGTGATCGAGAACATTCAATCCAAGCCCGAAGGCATGAGCTGCGGTGCCAATGCCGACCGGGTGTTGTCGACGCTTTATCCGTAAAAGTCCGGAGATGTCTGCGGCGTACAGATTTTGAAATGATTTCCAGCTGTAGGAAAAGTCATCAGAGCCTGTACGCTTCAAGGCCTTTTTTCATTCAGGATTTGCATGAACACCCTCTCGGAGCCTCCCAGTTCTATTCAAAGAACCCCGTTCCCCTCGCGCCACCGCGCGGTCTTGACGCACTCGCAACATCCAGTCTTCCGACTACCGACTATCGTTGATGGCGCAGCCTTCGAGCTTTCGCGCCGCACTTTGCCGTGTCCGGCAGCCTGAATTCACTGACGAGAGATAAAGACAGATTATGGAATGGTTAGCGGATCCCACGGCATGGCTGGGCTTGTTGACACTGATCGTGCTGGAATTGGTACTGGGTATCGACAACCTGGTGTTCATCGCGATTCTGGCGGACAAACTCCCGCCGCATCAGCGCGACCGCGCACGCATCATCGGTTTGAGCCTGGCGCTGATCATGCGTCTTGGCTTGCTGGCGAGTATTTCCTGGCTGGTCACCCTCACTGCACCGTTGTTCGAAGTGTTCGGCAAGAGCTTCTCCGGCCGTGACCTGATCATGCTGTTTGGTGGTGTGTTCCTGTTGTTCAAGGCGACCATGGAGCTGCACGAGCGGCTGGAAGGCCATATTGGCGAGCGCTCCACCAACACCGCTTATGCGCTGTTCTGGCCGATCGTGGCGCAGATCGTCGTGCTCGACGCGGTGTTCTCCCTGGACGCGGTGATTACTGCCGTGGGCATGGTCGATGAACTGGCGGTAATGATGATCGCGGTGGTCGTGTCCATCGGTGTGATGATCGTGGCCAGCAAGCCGCTGACCCGCTTCGTCAACGCCCACCCGACGGTGATCATGCTGTGTCTGGGCTTCCTGATGATGATCGGTTTCGCGCTGACCGCCGAAGGCCTGGGTTTCCACATCCCGAAAGGTTATCTGTACGCGGCCATTGGTTTCTCGATCCTGATCGAGATCTTCAACCAGATCGCCCGCGCTCGTCGCAAGCGCTCGATGCAGGGCTTGCGCCCGATGCGCGAGCGCACGGCCCATGCGGTGATGCGACTGTTGGGTGGTCGCAAACTGGCGGTGGAAGAGGTCGGCGAGGAGATTTCCGACTTGCTGGACAACGGTGAAGCGCCGAGCGCGGAGCTGTTCGACCGTCGTGAGCGGGTGATGATCAGCGGTGTGCTGCAATTGGCCGAGCGACCGATTCGCGCCTTGATGACAGTGCGCGCCGATGTCGATCACATTGATCTGGCGGACGACGCCGAGGCTATTCGTACGCGATTGATGCATTCGTCCTACTCGCGCTTGCCGTTGATTCGTAACGGCGCAGTGGATGAGCCGTTGGGCTTCGTGCACAAGAAGGAACTGCTCAAGGAATACCTGGCCGGTAACGAGCCGAACCTTGAACACCTGGCGCGCAAGACCGTCAATCTGCTGGACAGCTATTCGATCCTCAACGCACTGGAACAAATGCGTGCGGCTTCCACCCACATTGCCTTCGTGGTGAACGAGTTCGGTGACTTCGTTGGTGTGTTGACCATGACCGACATTCTCGAATCGATTGCCGGTGAACTGCCGGATGCCAGTGAAATCGCCGGCCCCGACGTGGTCGAGGAGCAGGGCGGGTTTATCGTCAACGGTGCGCTGAACCTGACCCGCATCCGCGAGCACACCGGCTTTCGCGCCGAGCCGACCGAGGATTACCAGACTCTGGCCGGACTGGTGATGAGCCTGCTGGACCGCCTGCCGATGAAGGGCGATCGACTGGAGCATGAAGGGTGGGGCATGACCGTAATGGCGGTCGAAGAGCGTCGCGTGACGCGGGTGTTGCTGGTGCGTGAGGCCTGACGGCCTCATTGATGAAAAGTGTACCGGTCCTTGCCGGTATGCTTTGACTCGTACAGTGCTTCGTCAGCCTTAATCAGGGCCTGGTTTAGGGTGTCGTCATCTTCGACCCGGGCCAGACCGATGCTGATGGTCACCGGGTGCCGGGTCGGTTGCTCACGCACCACCCGGCACAACTCCCCGGCCAGCGCCTCGACATCTTCGCGGCGCACACCGGCCAGATAGATCGCAAATTCCTCACCGCCCAATCGTGCGTATTCGAAGTGTGACATCACGGTTTTGATGTCCGCGGCGATGCGCTTAAGCACCTCATCGCCGATGTCGTGGCCGTACACATCATTTACTTTCTTGAAGTTGTCGATGTCGATCATCGCCAGGTAATGGTCGTGTTCGCGCGGCACGGCTTGCAGGGTTTTTCCGGCGCGGGTCATGAACGAGCGGCGGTTGGGGATTTCAGTGAGGGTGTCGTTGTAGGCCTGGTCCAGCAACAGCTTGGACATGATGTAGTTGTAGAGCTTGGCCTCGCGGAGCTTCAAAAACGTATAGATCGTCAACCCGCAGAGAAACACGGCGTAAGCGATGGTCATCACGCCTTTGAGTTCGAACAGCCCGACTTCGGTACCAAAAAACGGATTGAGCACCAGCCAGATCACCCCTTGCGAGGTGTAGAACGACCAGCGGCTGATGGGCAAAACGGAGATGCTGTAGAGCATGCTCGAGGCGCCCAGCACCAGCCACGCAGGTTGAAAGCTTGCGGGCAGGCCGTCGATCAGCAGTCGGACGCCAAGGGTCATGGCGACGATGAACAGGATGTTCAGGATGTCGAAATGGGCGGCCTTTCGCGTGAACAGCAGAATGACCGCCTGAATCGAAAACACCGTCAGAAACACCATCGAGCGCCAGGTAAAACCTTGCCCTCCAAGGAAGCTGACGATCAGATCGAAGACAATCCAGACACTGATGCTTGCCAGATAAATCAGCAGGCAGAACCTGTGCAGCCGCTCGAATTCATGCTGGATGAACTCGCTCCACAGCTCGGCGGGCGCAGTCTTTTTCAGGACTTCGTCTTCAATGGTTTTGTACATTGCTGCCCGGATGCTTGCGTTGGTTATCGAGGATGACCGAGCCCCACGGTCGGTAGCGCAGGGAAAACACCGCGTTCTGATGGCAGCCGGTCGAGGTCGCATCCGGGCTGGCCGGTTCGGCACGGAAAGGCTCGCCCTCACGGCTGACCTGCCGGAAGGCTTCGCGCACTATCCCCACGGAACAGGGCAGCGCACTGGCGTAACCGTTGCGCACCAGTGGTGACAAACGACCGGTGCCCGCGCCGTCCTGCCACCAGACCTGCGCACCGGCCGCCGTCAATTCGCCCAGCCATTGACCGTTGACCGCCGGGGCCAGCTTGCCGGCGCTGAAGGCGCTGACATGCAGCGGCGCATCCAGCTTCGCGGCAAAGTCCTTTAACTGACGCTGAAGTGTGGCCCGTCGATCTGCCGCCAGAAAGTGCAGGTCGTCAAGTTCCAGCGGCAGATACCAGCCGCTGACCGGCAGCTTCCAGTCCTGGCGCAGTTTCTGCTGCTGGGCCAGCGATTGCCCCAGTTGCGCCTGCCAGTAGGCGCCGAGGCCGGCGCTGTCGAGTTCATCGATCCGTTTGTAGTAAGCCGGGTCCATCGCCAGGCCGAGCACCAGTTGCAGACCTTGTCGCTGAGCGAGTTTCAGGCTGTTGGCGAGCCAGCCATTGGCGCCGCCGAAGTCCGAGTTGCCATAGGCCGTCCACTGCACGATCACGGTACGCGTGCCTTGTTTGGCGGTGTCTCGCCAGACTTTCTGCCACTGTGCCTGGGTCAGGCCGGCATCGACATTCAGCGGCTGATAGAACACTCGTTCATCGGCCTTGGCGACAGTGGCACTCATCAGCAGGCACAAACACAACATCCATCGAGCCATCAGAAATTCCACTCCACGCCCAGCAGCACACCGTTGCCGCCTTCATACAGATTGCCGCCCAGCGACTGTTGATATTCGGTGCGAACCGTCAGTTTCGAGCGGTAGGCGTTGTAGCGATCCTCGTCGTACCACCATTGCCAGCGCAGGCCGACACCGGTGCGCAGGTCCTGGCGCCAGTCGTTGCTCGGGTCCTGGCTGGCAAACTCGAGGAAGCCGTAAGGCATGATGGTCTGGGCTCCGCTGAACGGCAGTTTCCAGGCGTGACCTTGCTGGAAGCGCGACAGCCACTGGTGATCGCCGGCCTTGGTCCACCATGCGGCATCGAGGTAGAGAAAGCGCTCGTCCCATTCGTTCTCGTCGACCCGCCAGTCGTTGCGGTATTTGCCCTGATCAAGGAATGAGGCGGTGGCGCGCAGCAGATAGTCCGTGTTCGTGCGTCCGTAACGGTCGAAGTCATGACCCTGATCCCAGACTTTTCCGGGGTTGAACAACTCTCCCAGACGCATGCCATGCTCCGCGTCGTCGCTGACCTCGCTCTGCTTGTAGATTTCCGCGTAGAAGTTGATGTTGGCCGTGCCCCAAGGCTTGTAACGCAGGCCGACGCCGGCGGCGACCGATTCGAAGTAGCTGGAGCGGCCCTGGCCGCCGAGCAATCCACGTCCATAGATCGACAGCGTACTGCCGGCCCGACTCGGCTCTTCACCCAGCGCGTGATCCCACATCGCGACCTGAACGTTCTGCGAGCGGGTCACTCGTTTGCTGCCTTCGCTGTCATCCGGGCGCAGAAAGTCGTTGGTCGAAACTCCGGCCGGTGACCAGGTGCTGGCAACGGTGAAACTGTCACGCCGCGACAACGCCTCATGGGCGCGGCGCTGACGGTAACGCCGGGCTTCCATGCTGCCGTCTTCATCATCGGCCGCCACCGGATTCTGCTCCAGATCGATCACCCGACGCAGTTCCTTGCGCGCGGAGGCGCTGTCTTCGACTTCGTCGTAGCGCCAGGCGAGGGTTTCGCCGAGGCGGTAATCCTCGGGGAAATTCCGGGTCGCCTGTTGCAGGTACGGAATCGCCGTGGCGCGCTCTTCGCGGGTTTCGGCACCGGCCAGACGCATCCCGTAGTCGGCGCGATAACGCGGGTTGTTCGGCTCGCGGCGTACCGCTTCGGCCAGCCATGCAGTGCTTTGCGGCAGGTCCCCGGCCTTTTGCGCAGTGACCGATGCGGCGTAGAAGTGCCCGGCATCCGGTGCCTGCTGCAGAGCCTGACGCTGGCGTTGCAGTGCCTGGGCGTGATCACCCCGCGCGTCGGCGATGGCTGCGCCGAGCGCCCATTCATTGGCGCCGCGCGTGGTGCTCTGTTGCCAGTAGGTTTCTGCGGTCTGGCTGTCGCCGACATTCAGCGCGCTGCGACTGGCTGTCAGGCGGGCGTTGTCGCTGAGTTCGGCGGTCGGGAAACTGCGCCAGATGGCCAGTGCGCCGGCAGAATCACCGGCCGCTTCCAGGGCATAGGCCAGCGGCAGACGACTGCCGCGATCGCCGAGCTTTTCAGCCTGCTGGTAATAGACGACGGCTTCACCCGGGCGATCAGGCATGGCGCAGCGACCGAGCGCGCGGTAATCGCCAGCCGCTTGCGGGTGGCTGCCGATGGCTTGCTGCACGGCGTCGCACTGGCCGGTCTCCGCGAGTTGCGCGAGCAGTTGGCCACGCGTGGCACCGTCCACCCGGTTGAGCAGCAGCGCCATACGCCGCTGTTGCTCTGGTGTCGTGGAAGGCGTTGCGGCGTACAAACCGGCCAGACGCTGCAACGCCGTCGCCGGCAAACGCCCGTCATGACGATCGAACGCAGATTCCAGCAACTGTTGAGCATGTGCGCGATCACCTGCATTTACCGCCAGGTAAGTGGCCTGATTGAGCGAGGAAAGATTGCCGGTTTGCCGGTAATGCAGTTCCCACAAGGTTTCCGCTTCAATCATCCGTCCCATGCGCTGCGTCAGTTCGGCTCGGCGCTTGACGATATCGGGCGTCTGTTTCTGCCCGGCCAGCCAGGCGTTGACCTCGGCGCTACGACCTTGCTCCTGCCAGATGTCGAGCACCTGCGTTTGCCGACGGCTGTCCCAAGGCTCCGGTAGACGGATGCTTTGCAGCAGATCCGTGGCTTGCAGGCGCTGGGCGAGTACCAGCCAGGTCTGTGGATCGTCCGTCGGCGAGCAGCTGCGCAGTTGCTTGAGCGCCGCTTCGGGATCCTGCCGCGACAGCCATTCGGCGGTTTCCAGGCAGGGCCGTTGCAGATCGTTGCTCAGGCGCTGCACGGTAGGCACGTCTTCGGTCTTGCGCGCCAGTTCCCACAGTCGCTGACGTTGCGCTGGATCGGCGAGGTCGCTGGCTGGCAGCGACTGCATCCAGCGTTGGGACTGTTGCTCGTGGCCCATGGCGATGGCGCGGTCGACCATCGCCAGGCGAATGTTGCGCGCGGCCTCAGGACTCGGCGCCTGTTGCAGCAGTTGCTGCAGCGGCTTTTCATCGAGGCGTTGTACGTAGGCGTTGGCCAGTCGTTGCCAGCCTTCGGCGTCCAGTTCTTTGCGCGCGGCCAGCGGCGCCAGTTGGTCGATGGTGCCGCTCCAGTCGCGCAATTGCTCCGACCAGTTGGCGCGCGCCAGACGCAGGATATTGTCATCACCCTTGGGCGCCAGTTGTGCCAGCCAGTCATGGGCCTTGGCTGCGCCGCCGAACTTGGCCAGGCTCAGGCTGTAAGCCTGCCACAGGCGCACGCGGTCATTCAGGCTGCTGGTGGCCATCCAGCTTTCAACTTGTGTGCTGGTCGGCGGGTCCTGTTCGATCCAGGTCAGGCGCAGGTCGAGCAGGGCGTTGCTGTCGTCCGGCAATGCTTGCAGCGCTTCCTTGTAACGGCGTTGCTTGGCCAGGGACTCCACCAGCAGTGCCCGGGCCTCGTCGTTCTTTGGGACCTTTTCCAGCAAGTGGCGCATCAGTCGTTCGACTTCTTTCCAGTTGCCCTTTTTCGCCTCGCGATAGCTGCGGTCCATGTAGGGATAGCTGCGGAACTGTTCAAAGTCGCTCAGCGGTGCAGCCTGCAGCGGATACGCGGTGCTCAGGCCCAGCAGCAGGCTGCCCATCAGCAGGGTGTGACGATGCACAGGCTTCATGCGACCTCCCGGACAATGCGGTAGGCGGCTTGCTGTTCGCTGGCCTGATCGGCGAGGGCCTGTTCCAGTACTTCCTGGGTGATCATGCCCCGGGAAATCAGGTGTTCGCCGAGTGACATCTTCTCGGCATCGAAGTCGATCAGCGCCTGATTGAACAGGGTGGGCGGCACCATCCCGCGCACCTGCAACAGATTGCCCAGCAGCACCTGATGGCGGCTGACCCGTTCCAGCAGGGCTTCATCGTCCTGATGGCGCTCAAGCACTTCGAGCATATGACGCACTTCCTCATTCTGTCGGGGGCTGGCGTACCAGTAACGAATCCCCAATGTGACGCGGCCCTGGGGTGCTAGACGGCTGCGCACCGGGCGTTTCAATTGACGGCTGATGGCGCCCAGCGAGACCTGACTGACCGGACCTTCGGAGGCCAGAATCAGCGTGTCGCCTTCTTCTGCCACGGGCAGAACTCCGTAGTGGGAAGCGACCCGGCGCGGCACCGTATCGATCAAGCGTTTGTCGAGCTTGAACGGATTGAGTGGTGCCCATTCCAGATCCAGCTGTTCAGCCAGTGTCTCGACGAGCTGAGTGCTGTCGATGTACTCACGCAGCAACAGTTCGCGGCCAAGTCGACGGCGCACTGGGCTGGTAATCGCCGCTTCCAGTTGTTCTTCGGTAAGCAGGCCTTTCTCCACCAATCGATGGCCGAGTGGCGTGCGCTGCGCCTTGGTCAGCGCCGGGAATTCGTGGGTAGTCTTGTCCCAGGCCACGCGTCGTGAATCGCCCATTTCCATGACCTGACGCAGGGCGCGCAGGTTGGCGAAGAAGTTGACGAAGTTGCTCCACATCATGCGCGGCGCTGACAGCAGACCTTCAACCAATCCGTAGTAACGCGTGACAAACCAGCCGCGCTGGAACAGGCGATTGAGCAGCATCAGGCCGTTGAGCCACAGCAGCACCGAGAGCAGCGAGCTGTCGGCGAGGATCGAGGGATAGCGCCACGAGTCCGGCGAAATGATCGTCACCGCCCACATCGCCAGCAGCACCAGGAACAGCAGGTTCACCAGAAAGCTCAACAGGTAGGCGATCAGCCCGCGACGGTCGCGCCACAGGAAGTAGTTGAGCAGCCCCTTGCGGCTCCAGCCGAGGTTCTTGGTGCCCTGGAACACGATGCCGACAATCCACCGGGATTTCTGCCGGATCGCGTGTTGCAGGTCACGGGGGAAGTGTTCCCGGACGCAGATCACCTGGGAGAATTCGCGATTCATGCCGAACACCCAGGGTTGCTCCAGCGCCAGTTTCGGATCGCTGACCGAATAACGGGCGAAGATGCATTTCATGCCTTTCTGCTTGAGGCGGAAACCGATGTCGTAGTCCTCGGTGAGACTCTGCACATCGAAGGCAATACCATCGCCGTCTTCCAGCAGGGCGCTGATGGCCTTGCGGCTGAAGCACGTCCCGACGCCGGCGCTTGGCACCTGACCTGTGAGAGCTTCGCGAACGATGACGTCCTTGCCGTGGTTCTCCGCGAATTCATCGACGTAGTGCCCGGCGGTGAAGCCTTTCCACTCCGGCGCGTAGGGGTAGACCGGAATCTGGATCAGGTCCTTGTTCGGCAACAAGTAGTTGTAGAGGCGCAATTCCATCGGTGAAATCACGTCTTCGGCATCGTGCAGGATGAACCCGGCGAACTGGATTTTCGCTTCGCTCTCGAAGCGCAGGATTGCGTCGATGATGTTGTTCAGGCAGTCGGCCTTGCTGGTCGGGCCGGGTCGGGCGCACACCACTTTGTGCACGTTGGGGTAGTGCTGGCAGACCGCGTCGACATCCGCCTGGGTTTCGGCATCGTTGGGGTAGGTGCCGACGAAAATCTGATAGTTCTCGTAGTCGATGGTCGAGGCGGCCAGACGCGCCATTTCACCGACCACGCCGACCTCGTTCCACGCCGGCACCATGATCGCCAGCGGCTTTTCGGGAATCGAATACAGGCGTTCCTCGTCGGCTCGCTTGAATTTTTCGTAGATCCGCCAGCGCCGGATGAGCTTGCGGCTCCAGTACACCAGATCGATGAACAGGTCATCGAGACCGAGGATGAACATCAACAGGGCGAGCGCAATCGCTACATATTTGAGACCGAACAGCACATACGCGAAGAAATCGACCCAACCCAGGCTCATACCCCGTTACCCGCCGCCGAGTGTGCGCTCAGCCAGGCGTGGAGGCGGGTGGCGATCAGTTCACTGGCGTGACCGTCGCCATAGGGGAAGTGCACGCGACTCATGCGCGCGTAGGTGTCCGGGTCGTCCAGCAGTTGTCGGGCTTCCTTGACGATGCGCGCCTTGTCGGTGCCCACCAGCAGCATGGTGCCGCTCTCGAGCACGGACGGTCGCTCGGTGACGTCGCGCAGCACCAGCAGTGGTTTGCCGATGGCCGGGGCTTCCTCCTGTACGCCGCCGGAGTCGGTCAGGATGAAGTGCGCGCGGCCCATCAGCCAGACAAAGTTCGGATAGTCCTGCGGTGGCACCAGATAGATGTTGGGTTTGTCGGCCAGCATGCCGTACACCACCTCCTGCACCAGCGGGTTGAGGTGCACCGGATAAACGAATTGCACGTCCGGGTATTGCTCGGCGAGTTCGGCCAGGGCCTGGCAGATATTGCGGAAACCGTCGCCGAGATTCTCCCGTCGATGGCTGGTGACCAGAATCATCCGGCGCTGATCATCAATCGCCGCCAGAGGCGAATCGGCGGGCGGATGCCAATCGATCTCCTGCTGGTGCTTGCGCATCCAAAGCAAGGCATCGATCACGGTGTTGCCGGTGATTTCAATGTTGTCTTCAGGTACGCCTTCGCGCAGCAGATTGGCGGCGGACTTGGAGGTCGGCGGGAAATGCAGGTCGGTAATCACGCCGGTCAGGCGTCGATTCGCTTCCTCGGGCCAGGGCGCGCGCAAGTTGCCGGTACGCAAACCAGCTTCGACGTGACCGATGGGCAACTGGCGATTGAAGGCGGCGAGGGCGGCGATGAAGCTGGTGGTCGTGTCGCCGTGGACCAGCACGATGTCCGGTTTGACCCGTTCGTAGGCCTGATCGAGCTGGGCGAGCAGGTGCTGCGACAGACCGTTCAGGGTCTGGCCCTGGGTCATGACTTGCAGGTCTTCGTCGACCGTCAGTTCGAACGCGTCCAGCACCTGGGTGAGCATCTCGCGATGCTGGCCGGTGGAGCAGATGTTGAGTGTGATGTCGGGCCACTGACGCAGAACCCGGGCCAGCGGGGCCATTTTGATGGCCTCCGGGCGAGTACCGAAAACCATCATGACGTTAAAGGACATTAGACCCCTCCTGGGACGAAGCAAGGCTGCGACCAGAGGGCCGGCAGCACTTGTCTCTTTCTGAGAAATAAAGAAAAGCAGCCGGATGGGAGCTTGTCCAATCCGGCTTCGAGGCTAGTTGTTACAGATCAATTGGAACGACGGTGCCATTACCTGATGGCTCTTAGGTGGCACTTTCAGGAAAAGTTCCATCGTTTTGCGCGGGGGATGGTGCAGAGGGTGCTGAGGGTGTGGCGAAGCCAGTTCAGGTCATGGGTCGGTTTGCGCAGTGCAGCGGGGTGCCGGGTTTTGCCGAGGAATCGGGTGAAGTCTTGCAGGAGGGATTCCTCCGTACCGATGCCTTCCAGCTTTTTGAGCAGGACGCCTTCCTTGTAGAACAGCACCATCGGTGTGCCCGTGACATCCGGATGCCGACAACACTGTGCTGTATCGAGCATGAAGATATCCATCCAGGACCGAAAGGGCTTGGCGATCTCGAGAAACACCGGGCCGGAAGATATACACGCACCGCAGTGCTGGTTGAAGAAATAAAGGACAACAAGGCGCCTGGCTTTCAATACCTTTTGGTACGTAGGGGGCAACGCTGAATATCGAGTCGGCGTCGTCATCGGAGCCTCCTTTATTCGATGTGCTGGACAGTACGACGTTAGGGGAGCCGCGGCCGTTGCCGCAACTGTCAGAGTTGACAGGTGCAGCCCGCGCCCAATCGTGCATCGCGCACCAGAATGTGGCCCGGCTACCCGCCATGTGTGGCGCAAAGTAGCGAAGTGCGGAATCACTTTTGGTTACACCGATCCGCGGGTTACCTCCATCTCTTTGATTCAAAACAAATTTCAATCCATTGCAGATTCCCCGCGAATCCTGTGGCACACTTTCTGCTGTCTATTCCGTAGTAACAAACCGTGTTCCGGTATAGCGGAATAAACAATCCTCTGGAGTGCTTGCCATGCATCGCCGACCTTCCTTGTTCAAAGCGTGTGTTTTTGTTCTTGCGGCTTCGACCGCTGTCATGGGTATGGCCCAGGCGGCCGACAGCAAGCTGGACAGCGTCCTGGCCCGTGGAAAACTGATTGTGGGGACCGGCAGCACCAACGCGCCGTGGCACTTCCAGGGCGCGGACGGCAAGTTGCAGGGCTTTGATATCGACATCGCCCGGATCGTGGCCAAAGGTCTGTTCAATGACCCAAGCAAGGTCGAGTTCGTAGTGCAGTCGTCCGATGCGCGGATTCCCAACCTGCTGACCGACAAGGTCGACATGAGCTGCCAGTTCATCACCGTCACCGCCAGCCGCGCGCAGCAAGTGGCGTTCACCCTGCCGTACTACCGCGAAGGCGTCGGCCTGCTGCTGCCGAACAACAGCAAATACAAGGAAATCGAAGACCTGCAGGCCGGTGGTGACGGCGTGACCGTGGCCGTGCTGCAGAACGTGTACGCCGAAGAGCTGGTGCATCAGGCGCTGCCCAAGGCCAAGGTCGATCAGTACGACAGCGTCGATCTGATGTATCAGGCGGTGAACTCCGGTCGCGCCGATGCCGCCGCCACCGACCAGTCTTCGGTCAAATACCTGATGGTGCAGAACCCTGGCCGCTATCGCAGCCCGACGTACGCCTGGAGCCCGCAGACCTACGCCTGCGCCGTCAAACGTGGCGATCAGGACTGGCTGAACTTCGTCAACACCGCCCTGCATGAGGCCATGACCGGCGTGGAGTTCCCGACCTACGCCGCTTCGTTCAAGCAATGGTTCGGTGTTGATCTGCCATCGCCCGCCATCGGTTTCCCTGTCGAATTCAAATGATCCCGTGAGAGTGGGGCGCGCTGATGCGCCCCGCTCAAGGTACTGCCGACCATGAACTATCAGTTGAACTTTGCCGCCGTGTGGCGCGATTTCGACACCTTGCTGGCGGGGCTCGGTCTGGGCCTCGAACTGGCGCTGGTGTCGATCGCCATCGGCTGCGTGATCGGCCTGCTGATGGCGTTTGCCTTGCTGTCGAAGCATCGCGCCTTGCGGGTGCTGGCATCGGTGTATGTGACGGTGATCCGTAACACGCCGATTCTGGTGTTGATTCTGTTGATCTACTTTGCGTTGCCGAGCCTGGGGACCCGGCTGGACAAGATCCCGTCGTTCATCATCACCCTGTCGCTGTATGCCGGGGCGTACCTGACCGAAGTGTTCCGCGGTGGTCTGTTGAGCATCCCCAAGGGCCAGCGCGAAGCGGGGCTGGCCATCGGTCTGGGCGAGTGGCAGGTGAAAGCCTACGTCACCGTGCCGGTGATGTTGCGCAACGTGCTGCCGGCGCTGTCGAACAACTTCATTTCGCTGTTCAAGGACACCTCGCTGGCCGCCGCGATCGCGGTGCCGGAGCTGACCTATTACGCGCGCAAGATCAACGTCGAAAGCTACCGGGTGATCGAAACCTGGCTGGTGACCACGGCGTTGTATGTCGCGGCCTGTTACCTCATTGCCATGCTGCTGCGTTACCTCGAGCAGCGTCTGGCAATCCGCCGATAGGAGGCTGCGATGTACGAATCCCCCAGTTGGTTGCATGAGTTGTGGATTGCCCGCGAAGCCTTGTGGCAAGGCTTTCTGACCAGCGTGCAGGTGTCGGCGCTGGCGATTCTGTTCGGCACGTTTATCGGCGTATTCGCCGGGCTGGTGCTGACCTACGGCAAGTTCTGGATGCGCGCGCCGTTCCGCTTTTATGTCGACCTGATTCGCGGCACGCCGGTGTTCGTGCTGGTGCTGGCCTGCTTCTACATGGCGCCGGCGCTCGGTTGGCAGATCAGCGCGTTTCAGGCGGGGGCCTTGGGTCTGACGCTGTTTTGCGGCTCGCACGTGGCCGAGATCGTGCGCGGTGCGTTGCAGGCGTTGCCACGCGGGCAGATGGAGGCCAGCAAGGCCATCGGCCTGACGTTCTATCAGTCCCTCGGCTACGTGCTATTGCCTCAGGCGCTGCGGCAGATCCTGCCGACCTGGGTCAACTCGTCCACGGAAATCGTCAAGGCCTCGACCTTGCTGTCGGTGATCGGCGTGGCCGAGCTGTTGCTCAGCACCCAGCAGATCATCGCCCGGACGTTCATGACCCTGGAGTTTTACCTGTTCGCCGGTTTTCTGTTCTTCGTCATCAACTACGGCATCGAATTACTCGGCCGGCACATTGAAAAGCGGGTGGCCCTGCCATGACTCAAGCTCAAGTTTCCAACGTCCAGAACGGTCAGCCCCTGCTGGACATCCGTGGCCTGCACAAACAATACGGCGCGGTCGAAGTCCTCAAGGGCGTCGACCTGAGCATGCAGCGCGGCAATGTGGTGACGCTGATTGGCTCCAGCGGCTCGGGCAAGACCACGCTGCTGCGCTGCGTGAACATGCTGGAAGAATTCCAGGGCGGGCAGATCCTGCTCGACGGCGAATCCATCGGCTATGACGAACTCAACGGCAAGCGCGTGCGCCACCCGGAAAAAGTCATTGCCCGTCATCGTGCGATGACCGGCATGGCGTTCCAGCAATTCAACCTGTTCCCGCACCTCACCGCGTTGCAGAACGTCACGCTCGGCTTGCTGAAAGTCAAAAAGATGCACAAGGACGAAGCCGTGGCCCTGGCCGAAAAATGGCTGGAGCGGGTCGGCCTGCTGGAGCGGCGCAATCACTTTCCCGGCCAGTTGTCCGGCGGTCAGCAGCAGCGCGTGGCGATTGCCCGGGCGATTGCGATGAACCCGAGCCTGATGCTGTTCGACGAAGTCACCTCGGCCCTCGATCCGGAACTGGTCGGCGAAGTGCTGAACGTGATCAAGGGCCTGGCCGAGGACGGCATGACCATGTTGCTGGTGACCCACGAAATGCGTTTTGCCTTCGAGGTCTCGGACAAGATCGTTTTCATGAATCAGGGACGCATCGAAGAGCAGGGGCCTCCGAAGGAGCTGTTCGAGCGTCCTCAATCGCCGCGGCTGGCGGAATTTCTCAAAAGCACGCGGTTTTGACTTTTCACTTTTTCAATCAGGAGAAACACCCATGAGCATTACTCGTTACGGCACCGGCAGCACCGCCGCTGGCGGCCAGCCTCGTCCATTCGCCCGCGCCGTTGAGGCCGATGGCTGGCTGCACGTTTCAGGGCAGGTGCCGGCGGTGGATGGCGAGATCATTGTGGGCGGCATCGTCGAGCAGACGCACCAGACCATGAAGAACCTGATCGCGATTCTCGAAGAGGCCGGTTATGGCCTGGAAGACGTGGTACGCGTTGGCGTATGGCTGGACGATCCGCGGGATTTCACCAGTTTCAACAAGGTCTTCGGCGAGTACTTCAAGCCCGAACACGCACCGGCCCGGGCCTGTGTGCAGGCGAGCATGATGGTCGACTGCAAGGTCGAGATCGACTGCATTGCATACAAGAAGAAGGCCTGAGTATCGACCGCTCCCGCGCAGAGCGTGGGAGCGATCTTTCGCGATAAACTCCCGGCACTTTGAATGGGAACCACTGAAATGACCGAAGACACCATCAAGCGCCGGGCACGCGGTCTGGACCGGGCGTTCGATATCCTCGATTTCCTCAAGGAGATCGGCCAGCCCCTGCGTCCGAACGACATCGCCAACGGCATCGGCAGCCCGAAATCCACGGTCTACGAACTGGTGGCGTCATTGCTCGAACGGCGGATTCTGGAGCCGGTGGGCAAGGACGGTCACGTCTATCTCGGTCGTCAGCTGTACTTCCTCGGCCAGGCGCACTTGCGTCATTTCGACCTCAGTCGCGAGGCCGATCACGCCTTGCAGGAGATCGTCAGCCAGACCCGGGAAACCGCGCAGATGTGCCTGCTCAACGGGCGCAAATACACGGTGGCGCTGATGAAGGAGGGCGAGCGGCATTTCCGCATTTCTTCCGATATCGGTGAAAACGCGCCGATCCCGTGGACCGCCTCCGGTCGCCTGCTGCTGGCGCACTTGAGCGATCAGCAGATCAGCGACCTGATCGACCCTGACGACTTCATCCTGCCGGGTGGCGAACGCCTGCCGATGGAGACGTTTCTGGCGGAAATCCGTCAGGCCGGCATCGACGGTTTCTTCTCCTTCGACAGTGTCGCCGACACCTTCACCCATTGCTTCGCCGCCCCGGTCAAAGACCCTCAAGGCGTGGCTATCTGCACCCTGTGCATCGTCGCCCCGCGCGCCGATGCCAAGACTAATTACAACGACTATCGCCGGGTCTTGATCGAGAGCGCCAACAGCCTCGCCCGGCGAATCAACGAATAACCGCGCCTGCCTGCGGGCGCGACTGTGAGGAGTTCGACCATGACGACTGCCAACAACACTGCTGCCGTGGAAAAGGGCGATGCCGCCGTCGGCGCGCAACTGGTGCGTGACATCAGCCTGCCGGCGCTGGTGCTGCACCGCGAAGCGCTGGAACACAATATCCGCTGGATGCAGAAATTCGTCAGCGACAGCGGCGCCGAACTCGCGCCCCACGGCAAGACCAGCATGACCCCGGCGCTGTTTCGTCGTCAGCTCGACGCCGGCGCGTGGGGTATCACCCTGGCCAGCGCCACCCAGACCCGCGCTGCATACGCCCACGGCGTGCGTCGGGTGCTGATGGCCAACCAACTGGTCGGCACGCCGAACATGGCGTTGATTGCCGATCTGCTGGCGGCCGATTCCGGCTTCGATTTCTATTGTATGGTCGATCACCCGGACAACGTCGCCGATCTGGGTGCCTATTTCGCATCGCGCGGTGTGCGCCTGAACGTGATGATCGAGTACGGCGTGGTCGGTGGCCGTTGCGGTTGCCGCAGCGAGCAGGAAGTCATCGAGCTGGCCAATGCCATCGGCGCGCAACCGGCGCTGGCCCTGACCGGCATCGAAGGTTACGAAGGCGTGATTCATGGCGATCACGCCGTCACTGGCATCCGTGAATTCGCCGCCTCGCTGGTGCGCCTGGCGGTGCAGTTGCAGGACAGCGGCGCGTTTGCTATCGCCAAGCCGATCATCACTGCGTCGGGTTCGGCCTGGTACGACCTGATCGCCGAATCGTTCGAAGCGCAGAACGCTGGCGGGCGTTTCCTCAGCGTGTTGCGCCCCGGCAGTTACGTCGCTCACGACCATGGCATTTATAAAGAAGCGCAGTGCTGCGTACTCGACCGTCGCAGCGATCTGCACGAAGGCCTGCGCCCGGCGCTGGAAGTCTGGGCTCACGTGCAGTCGATGCCGGAGCCGGGCTTTGCCGTGATAGCTCTGGGCAAGCGTGACGTGGCGTTCGATGCCGGGATGCCTGTACCGTTGCTGCGTTACAAGGCCGGTGTGTTGCCGGCGGTGGGCGACGATGTCGGCGCCTGCAAGGTGACGGCGGTGATGGACCAACACGCGTTCATGACCGTGGCGCCGGGCGTGGAATTGCGCGTGGGCGACATCATTTCCTTTGGCACTTCCCACCCATGCCTGACCTTCGACAAGTGGCGCGTGGGGCTGCTGGTGGACGAGCAGCTATCGGTGATCGAAACCATGGAAACCTGTTTCTGATGAACACGCTCAGTCCATTGGGTCCGAACACCCCGCGCATCGCCCTGATCGGCGAATGCATGATCGAACTCCAGCAACGTGCCGATGGCAGCCTGCAACAGAGCTTTGGCGGTGACACGCTGAACACGGCGGTCTATCTGTCCCGCGCCATGGGTGACAAGGCGCAGGTCGATTACGTCACGGCGCTGGGTGATGACAGCTTCAGTGACGCGATGTGCCGCATTTGGGCCGACGAAGGCATTGGCCTGGATCTGGTCCAGCGTTTGCCCGGTCGTTTGCCGGGCCTGTATTGCATCCAGACCGATGCCGCCGGTGAGCGACGCTTTCTGTACTGGCGCAACGAAGCCGCCGTTCGCGACTGTTTCACCACGCCAGCCGCCGCACCGATTCTGGCGGCGCTGCCGGATTACGACGTGCTGTATTTCAGCGGTATCACGCTGGCGGTACTCGGTGCGCAGGGGCGGGAAAAACTGATCGAGACCTTGATCGAAGCCCGTCAGCGTGACGCGCGAATCGTCTTCGACAACAACTATCGGCCACGCCTGTGGGCTTCGGTGGAAGAGGCGCGGGCGGCGTATCGCAGCGTGTTGCCTCACGTCGATCTGGCATTGCTGACGGTGGACGACGAGCAGGCGCTGTTCCATTTCGAAGACTGTGACGCGGTGTTTGAAGCGTACGCGCAGATCGGCACGCCGGAAGTGGTGCTCAAGCGCGGCGCTGAAGCCTGTCTGATCCATTGCAACGGCGAAGCGTTTGAAGTGCCGGCGCAGAAGGTCGAGAAGGTGGTGGACACCACGGCGGCGGGGGATTCGTTCAGTGCGGCGTATCTGGCGAGTCGCTTGTCGGGGGCTAGCCCTGCGCAGGCGGCGGAGGCGGGGCACCGCTTGGCCAGTCAGGTCATTCAAGTGCCTGGGGCGCTGATTCCCAAGGATTGATGCCGATCCCTGAAGGCGCTGCCGAAAGCCGCGCCTTCAGGGCACTGGATCAATCGCGGTAAAACACTTGCACCAGGTGATACCCAAACTTGCTCTTGATCGGCCCGTGCACGGTGCGCAGCGGTTTCTTGAAGATCACCGCATCGATCGCACCGACCATCTGCCCCGGCCGCACTTCACCCAGATCGCCGCCGCGCTTGCCGGACGGGCAGGTCGAAAACTTCTTCGCCAGCACATCGAACGCTTCACCGTTGGCGATGCGTTGTTTGAGTTTTTCAGCCTCTTCGGCGGTTTTCACCAGAATGTGGCGGGCTTGGGCTTTCATCGTGCAATACCTGTAGCGGGGTGACGGCGGGGCGCGGATTATGCCTCAAGTCACGGATTTTGGCTGATCATCGTGCGGATCTTGCCGGCCAGCTGTTCGATGGAAAACGGTTTGGCGACCATGTCCATGCCGTCTTCGAGAAAGCCCTGGCGCTCGGCGGCTTTCTGCGCGTAACCGGTCATGAACAACACCTTGAGCCCCGGACGATGCTGGCGGGCGATCTCCGCCATTTGCCGGCCGTTCATGCCCGGCAGGCCGACGTCGGTCACCAGCAGGTCAACCCGCAGATCCGATTCGAACAGCGGCAGGGCGCCCTTGGCGTCTTCGGCTTCATGGGCGCGATAACCCAGCTCCTTGAGCAGGTCCATGACCAGCATGCGCACCGCCGGATCGTCCTCGACCACCACCACGGTTTCGCCGGTGGCTAAAGCGGGGGCCTCGCTGACCGTTTCGATCACCGGCCGCTCCGGTTCCAGTGCATACAAACGAGGCAGGTACAGGCGCACGCAGGTGCCCTGACCGGGTAGGCTGTCGAGGCTGACGTGCCCGCCGGATTGCTGGGCGAAGCCATAAATCATCGACAACCCGAGCCCGGTGCCCTGGCCGATCGGCTTGGTGGTGAAGAACGGATCGAACGCTTTGGAACGTACCGAAGGCGTCATGCCGGTTCCGTTGTCGCTCACCGCGAGCATCAGGTAGTCGCCGGCCTTTACCGGCTCGAGGGTGGTGATGTCGTTGCCGTCGAGGTAGACGTTGGCCGTTTCGATTAGCAGTTCGCCACCGTCGGGCATGGCATCGCGGGCGTTGATCACCAGGTTGAGCAGGGCGTTTTCCAGTTGGCTGACATCGGTGCTGACCGGCCATATGTTGTCGGCCAGGCGCAACTTGAGCTCGATCGGATCACCCTTGGTGCGGCGGATCAGGTCTTCCAGCGAGTGGATCAATTCATTGACGTCGATGGTCTTGCGATCCAGCGACTGGCGGCGGGAGAACGCCAGCAGACGGTGGGTCAGTGCCGCCGCGCGGTTGGCCGAGGATACCGCCGCGTCAGTGAAACGGCCGATCTCATCGGCGCGGCCACTGGCGATGTAGCGCTGCATCAAATCGAGGCTGCCGATGATGCCTGTCAGCATGTTGTTGAAGTCGTGGGCGATGCCGCCAGTGAGCTGGCCGACCGCTTCCATTTTCTGCGCGTGGCGCAGAGCGTCTTCGGCGCGCTCGCGTTCGAACATCTCGTTCTGCAAACGCTGGTTGGCCTGGGCCAGTTGTTCGGTGCGCGCGCTCACGCGTTCCTCAAGGGTTTCATTGAGGTTGCGCAGCGCTTCTTCGGTCTTTTTGCGTTCTGTTTCGTCGATCACGAAGATGTAGAAACCGTTCACCGCACCGTCCGCGCCGTGGCGCGGCAGGTAGTTCATCAAGGCATGCCGCTGGCTGCCGTCGCGGTGCGGCGTGTACAGGCTGAACGAGCAAGGGCGGCCGGCCAGCGCTTCAGCAATGTATGGCGCCCGCAGGAAATAGGCCTCTTCGCCGATCACATCGCGGATCGTGCGACCGTACAGCTCTTGAGGCGTGAGCCCGTACCAGTCGAGGTACGCGGCGTTATTCAGGCGAAAGCGTTCTTCGTGGTCGACATAGCTGATCAGGATCGGCATGGCGTTGATGATCAGTTGCAGCTCGGTCTGACTTTGACGCAGTGCCTGCTCGGTGTGCTTGCGTTCAGTCAGGTCCAGCGCGGCGCCGAGAAAACGCATCGGCCGGCCATGATGATCCTTGTAGCAGCGCCCGCGCGCGAACACCCAGCGCAGCTCGCCATTGGCTTGCAGCAGGCGGTATTCCTCGGCGTATTCGGTGCCGTGGGTGATGCAATGCTTGATGCTGCGGGCAATCAGCGCGCGGTCTTCCGGGTGCACGCCGTGCAGGTATTCGCTGATCGGCAACTGACCGGCCAGCGCCGGATCGACACCGTGCAACTGGGCGAAATGTGCGTCGGCAATGAAGCGGTCTTCGCCGATGTCCCAATCCCAGGTGCCGACCGCATCGGTGGCTGCCAGCGCCAGTTGCAGACGTTCTTCGCTTTCGCGCTGGGCCTTGAGGCTGTCTTCGGAACGTTGCTGCAGTTCCAGGGCGATGCGCCGGCGTTCGTTGGTTTCGATGGCGGTGACCAGAATGCCGGCCACTTGCGCGCTTTCGTCGCGGATCGGGCTGTAGGTCAGGTCCAGCCAGAAGTCGGAATCCTGTCCGTCCCGCTGCAGGGTAAAGCGTCGTTCGCTGTAGGTTCGCACCTGGCCTTGTAGGACGGCGCTGTAAATCGGGTCGGTAAAGTCTCGAAGTTCCGGCCATATCTGGTGTGCCGGTTGTCCGAAAGCGTGCGGATGCTTGCTCCCGGCGAGCAGTGCAAAGCCGTTGTTATAGATCTGGGTGAGTTGCGGTCCCCACAACAGCAGCATCGGCATCGGCGAGTGAATCACGATGTCCACCGCGGTGCGCAGGCTCTGTGGCCAGGTGCCGGCGGCGCCCAGCGGGCTGCGGCTCCAGTCGGTGCGGGTAATCAATGCCTGGGCGTCGTTGGTGTTCGGTACAGCGTTCATCACATCAATCCTGGGCGTCGGTCGGTGAGGCGGCGTCTACTATCCTAGTGCGGTAGACGCTGTAAGGCCCGTCGCGTCACGACGCACGGTCTTAAGTTCATTGAAAGCTTCGCAGGTGCTTTTGGCCATGGAAATCGATGCACTGCTCAAACAACTGGCGAGCCGCCACGGTTCGGATCTGTTCCTGTCCACGGGCGCACCGCCCAGTGCGCGGTTCGACGGGGTACTGACGCCCTTGAGCGATCAGCCCTTCAAACCCGGCGAGGTGGCAACTGTCGCCGCCTCCCTGATGGACGCCGAACAGCGTCGGGAGTTCGACCGGGATCTGGAAATGAACCTGGCGATTTCCCGCACCGGGATCGGCCGCTTCCGGGTCAACATCTTCAAACAGCGCAACGACGTGTCGATCGTGATCCGCAACGTCAAACTCGACATTCCGCGATTCGAGGACCTGAAACTGCCGTCGGTGTTGCTCGAATCGGTGATGCTCAAGCAAGGCCTGATCCTGTTCGTCGGCGCCACCGACTCGGGCAAGTCCACGTCGCTGGCAGCGCTGATCGACCATCGCAATCGCCACAGCAGCGGGCACATCATCACCATTGAAGACCCGGTGGAATACATCCATCGCCACAAAAAATCGATCATCAACCAGCGCGAAGTCGGGGTCGATACCCGCAGCTTTCACGCTGCGCTGAAAAACACCCTGCGTCAGGCGCCGGACGTGGTGCTGATCGGCGAAATCCGTGACCGCGAGACCATGGAACATGCGCTGGCCTTCGCCGAAACCGGGCATCTGGTGCTGTCGACATTGCACGCCAACAACGCCAATCAGGCGCTGGACCGGATCATCAATTTCTTCCCCGAAGAGCGCCGCCCGCAATTGCTCCACAGTCTAGGCAATCATTTGAAGGCCTTCGTTTCCCAACGTCTGGTGCGCACGCTTGATGGCCAGCGACGGGCGGCAGTGGAAGTCATGTTGGGGACGCCCACCATTGCCGACCTCATTCGTCGCAATGAACTGGGGGAGTTGAAAGTGATCATGGAAAAGTCCGGGGAACTGGGCATGCAAACCTTTGATGACGCACTTTACAAGTTGGTGGCTGAGGGTGTCCTGAGTGCACAGGAAGCACTAAAGCATGCTGACTCAATTAATAATTTGAAACTGAAACTGAAACTTGCACACCCGGGAGATGTATCCGGCTCAAGTGCTGGTGAATGGGGGTTGGTGGACTAAGGCGTAGTTTGACTTTGCTTTCTATGGCTTGAAATTTCGCCTCATAAATAACGGCTGGAAAGTTTGTTCGGTGAAAGTAATATCGCGCCGGCCAAACAGGCACGTTTATTTACTGATGGGGAAGTTATGAGTTTTGAAATGAAAGGGAAGTTCTTCAAATATGCAGTTGGTGCGAGCATGCAACAGCGCCTGGATGCAGATGCTTTAGAGCGCAATCTGGTATTGGCCGAACTGAAATCGTGTCTTGCGAACTACCCTGAAAAACAGATTATTCTGGGATGGGACTATCAGATCGAGTTGAAGAAGAACTCGTCCTTGTATGACATCCATGCACCTGGACAAATGCTCCTGATCAATCTGACCCGTACGGTTGCCATGCGTAGCTATATGCTGGGTTTGACGGGGAGCGACAGTCCGTCGATTTGCGTGACGCAATCCGGGAAAATGGAAGTGTCCGCCGAGGATGGCTGGATAGATTTCAAGGAACACAGCAATAACAAGGGACTGGGGTTTGATCACAGTGTGTTGTCGCTAATCACTGATATCGCCAAAGAGGCGGGAGGGTACGTATGGACAGACGATGAAATAACAGTAGAGCAATGGCTGGGATTTCATGGTTTTGATGTGCCAGATACGGTGGCGCAACTGAAGAATCTGATTGAATATTTTGAGTTTGAGTTTCCCGAAATCGACAGTCTCGGTAATTATTGGGGGCAGCTTGTTGCGGATGACTCGGCACTCATTACTTTGTCCGCCGAGCAGTGCCTGGCAATGAGAAATATCACGGGACAACAAATGCCCCGTGACACCAAACTGTTGAGCAATCTGATGGCTGGTTCCCGGTCAGGGATCGCAGTACATGACAACGCAGCTGTCTTGTTAAAGCAGTTAATCGGTCATGCGACTTCGAAAAGTTGGGCTCTTTCATGCTTGCAGCGCCTCGGTTGGTTCGGATCGCAAGCAGGAGAGACGATCTCTGATTCACAACTTGGCCAGCTGTTGGCAACTGCCATGTTGCTGGATATCAATCCATTTATTGGCAAGCAGCAGAACAGAAAGTCTGTAGGCAGCTATGAAATGTACTCGCCACGCCATCTTGGCAGGCCTGCATCTGTAGTTCTGGAGGGGCTGCGCGATCATATGGTGACCAATCAATGGGTCAGCCACGACGCAGCACCTCTGGCGATTCACTTGTGCCTGGCACAGATCGCCCCCGAATTCATTGTCAGGCAGGTTCCGACATCGATCGCGATCGGGTCGCTCGAATGGGTGGCTTTCTGTCGGGGTGTCGCTTTGGTTGAAGCGGTCGTTCAAGGCGCCGCGCGGGTGATGACTTATGCGCAGGTCATGGCGTACGCGCAGCTGGAACCGGTCAGCCAGGCGCTGGCCGATGTGCATACGCTGGCATTGATCGATCCGATCGTGGACTGGGCGTTGATCAACGCGATCGTCACTGAAGTCGAATTCAAACAGGACGAAAAAACGACGACACAACGGGCTACAGCGGCCTATCAGCAGTATGTAGCGAATTTCTCTCAGGTCAGCCACGCCTATTCCACGCCACTACCTGATCGCAGAGCCATCGCCAGGTCCGCGCTGGAGCATGCAGCCCCAAGCTGTGACTTCCTGGAAAAACCTTTACTCAATCAGCGACCGGGACTTGGGGCGTCGCCGACTATCATGTCGATGATCGACTTGCATATGTCCGGCGATCTCGCAAAACGGGAATGGGATTTCCGTGCCGTTTTTCAGGACAGCAAAGCACCCGATTTGCTATCCCAGATCTCTGGAAACAAAAAACCTGCGCTTCACGATCCATCGGTCGTGAGTATTTATAACCGTTATCCGGAATTGCTGTGGTTGACTGATAACAACCTCGAATTCAATCGGCAATTGCGCAGCTATCTGAATGAGTTGAATGCAGCACTGGCTACTACGCTCAAACTGGCGCTGTCGCGTATGTCCTATTTCGATCTGCAAGACGTGTTGCGCGCAGAGTTGACGTTTTTTACCGTGCGAGACTCGGCGCTGCAGACCCGTACGGTCCCGCTAGGGGACGGGCACGTCTTTAGAGCGAACTGGGAGACTCAAGGGGACAAAGATGCAGTCACTGGGCGTTTCGGCATTGTCATGTGTGCCTCCCATCGCGGCAAACTCACGTGCTTTGAGCTGTTTACCTTGAGCGGCGATATTCATCGCAATGATGATCTGGGAAAATTCATCGTTCAAAGCGGAAAACTCAACTTACCGCCACGAGCGGATTTCAAGGGTGACTTGAAATACGAGGGGGCAGTAACACCCAAGGAGCGTCTGCCCATCAACCGCAAGTGTTATATCGAAGGAGTGGTGAACGATTTTCGTGTGACCAGCAGTGTAGCGATTATCGACAAGCTGATTGCATTGCCCGCACCGGCCACACCTACGATTCCGAAGCACAGTGAATTTCAGAACTTCTCTGATCCCAGGATTGAACAGATCTCGGCGCTCATCGTACTCCGTCACCCCCTGATGACATTCGAACAACTGAAAAAAAGCGCCACCTCACCTACTGAACTTGAGCGAGAGCGAGCCAGAGGAGAGGCGGTCGCAACGTACATTGTGGACCTCGTCGTACCGTTCAAAAAGTGCATACAGGATCTGACTTCCGGGGAACACAACCGAATTATCGACGGCGTCTATGGTTGTGCCATGGATGCCATTGCACTGGTGGGCACCGTTGCGGGTGTTGCCAGTAAAACAGTTTCGATCGTGTCAAAGGCTACTACTCTGTCCATCAAGCTGGGACACCTTGCCAAACTGGCAATTGCCACCGGGATTTCCATCTTTAATCCTTTGGATGACCTGCCTTCAATCGTGCGTGGCACAGGCAGACTGGTCTATAAGGGCGGGATGCGTTTAAGTCGGCAGACCCAGGAAATCATTGCACTGGCCAAATCGCAGATGAGGCATATCAAAGGCGCCAACAAGTCTGGGGAGTTTGTCGATGCCGGCACCCAGCTCATTGCCGGGCAAGGCAACTGGCGCCCGAAAGCATCCGGTGCAGAAACGTTGACGGTAGTGGCTGCGCGCAAAGACTTTTACTGGTATGCACTTGATCGTAGCGGCAAAGCCTGGGGACCAAAGCTGAACAGTTTTACTGTCGATGCTCCGTTCAGAGTGAATCTTTTCCATAAAACATTGCCGATCAGTTACACCCGTGCCGTCATTGAAAAAAGCTTGCCGAAAGCCAAGGCCAAGATTGAAGAGGCAATCAAGGCTTTGAGTGATCGCGGCTTTGCCAAAGACTGCGACTTCATACTCAAAGCGTTTTTGGGCAGCAACAGCTCGGATGTCAAAGACCGGTTGTTGAAATACCTGAAGCTGATTCGTACCGATTTCGCCGGCTTTTCCCTGAGCAATCTGATTCTTGATCCGTACAAGGACAACGGTAATCTTGCGGCCTTCAATCCTCAGCTGTACCAGCAATGGGTTACCGCCGTCCCAGGCGAGCGGGCTAACGTGACGTTCATGGAAGTCTACACGCGCAATCTGAACGCTCATTTCATCGGCCACGGCTACAACCACGAAGTAGTGGCGGATGACCTGATTCACGAAATGCTGCATGGCGCAGCGCAGACGAAGGATGTCAGCTACGCCAACGATACTGCCAAGAGCGGCAGCACTTACCAGATGCTGGACGTAGCACCGCTGCTCAATCTCGCCAGCGGCAAACTGGCGACGGGTGAGGACGGTGCCACGACGCAATACCACTCGGCAACTCAGGCCGTTGAAAACGCTGACTCACTGGCCTTGGTCATCTCGTTGCTCGACCAGTACTACACCGACAACGTCGAATTCGAACGCAATCGCTACACCGTTGAGCAGTGTCTCGCCATCCGTCGTACCGGTGCGATTGCCGAACCGGTGGTGCTGACCCTAAACCGTCCTGAATAATCCGCCTGCATTGCAAAACAGCGCACCTGTCACAGGAGCGCTGTTTTCAGTGGTTCAACTCCGGTCGATCGCGAAACTGCTCAAGCGCTTCAGGATTGGCCAGCGCATCGGTGTTTTTCACCGGTTCACCGTGCACCACATTGCGCACGGCCAGTTCCACCACCTTGCCGCTGATGGTGCGCGGAATGTCGGTGACCGCGACGATCTTCGCCGGCACATGGCGCGGTGTGGTGTTGGCGCGGATCACCTGACGAATCTGCTGTTGCAGCGTGTCATCCAGCGCTACGCCTTCCTTGAGGCGAACGAACAGCACCACCCGCACGTCGTCCTGCCACTGTTGGCCGATGGCGACGCTGTCCAGCACTTGCGGGACTTTCTCCACCTGACGGTAGATCTCCGCCGTACCGATGCGCACGCCGCCGGGGTTGAGCACGGCGTCGGAGCGGCCGTGAATCAGCATCCCGCCGTGGGGCAGCTGTTCGGCGTAGTCACCCTGGGCCCAGACGCCGGGGAACTGGCTGAAATAGGATTTGCGCAGCTTCTCGCCATCCGGATCGTTCCAGAGTCCGATGGGCATCGCCGGGAATGGTCGAGTGCATACCAACTCACCTTTTTTGCCGATCACCGGTTGCCCGGCGTCATTCCACACTTCCACCGCCATGGCCAGGCTCTTGCCCATGATCTCGCCCCGGCGGACCGCCGACATCGGGTTGCCGTTGACGAAGCAGGACACGATGTCCGTACCGCCGGACATCGAGGACAGGCACACGTCCGGTTTGAAGTCGCGATAGACGAAGTCATAACTCTGTGGCGACAGCGCGGAGCCGGTGCAAAGCAGGGTTTTCAGGTGGCTCAGGTCGTAGCTTTCGCGCGGCTTGATGCCGCTGCTTTCCAGGGTCGCGAGGAATTTCGGGCTGGTGCCGAACACGCTGACTTGCTCGTCGTCGAGCAGCTCCAGCAACCGCTCGTTGTCCGGATAAAACGGTGAGCCGTCATACAGCACCACCGCACTGCCGACCGCCAGCGCCGACACCAGCCAGTTCCACATCATCCAGCCGCAGGTGGTGTAGTAGAACAGACGGTCGCCGGGGCCCAGATCGACATGCAGCCCGTGTTCCTTGGCGTGTTGCAGCAACACGCCGCCAGTGCTGTGAACGATGCATTTCGGCACGCCGGTGGTGCCGCTGGAATAGAGCACGTACAGCGGATGATCGAACGGCACCGGGACGAATTGCGGCTCATCGCCGGGTTCGTAGAAATCGTCCCACAACGTGACGTTGGCGGATGTCCGGTAATCCGTCGCATGGGCGTGGGGGCGCGCGTAAGGCACGATGATCAGCTGTTGCAGTGAAGGCAGTTGTTCGAGGATTTCATTGATCTTGACGGTCTGGTCGATCTCTTTGCCGGCGTAACGGTAACCGGCACAGGTGATCAGCACTTTCGGTTCGATCTGGCCGAAGCGGTCGATCACGCCGTGGGTGCCGAAGTCCGGCGACGAGCACGACCAGATCGCCCCGAGACTGGTGGTTGCGAGCATCGCCACCAGGGTTTGCCAGGTGTTGGGCATGCACGCTGCAACCCGGTCGCCGACCACGACGCCTGCCGCTTGCAGGCTGGCCTGAAACCCGGCGACTTGCTGGGCCAGCTCGGCCCAGGTCAGCAATTCGCGCTGGCCGTTTTCGCCGATAGCGATCACGGCGATGGCATCGTCGCGGCGACTCAGCAGGTGTTCAGCGAAATTCAGGGTGGCGCCGGGAAACCATTCGGCGCCCGGCATTTTCAGGCCTCCACGCAGAACGGCGTCCGGCTGGGTGTGAAAACTGATGCCGAAGAAATCCACGATCGCTTGCCAGAACGCTTCGCGCTGGTCGATGGACCATTGATGCAGGGCCGGGTAGTCGTCGAGCTTCAGGTGGTGGCGCTGATTGATGAAGCGCCGAAAGCCGTCCATGCGGGACCGGGCAATGCGTTGGGCATCGGGCTGCCAGAGAATGTCGGACATGGTTTGCCTCTTATTGTTGGTCAGAAGGCTCCCACGACAGCGCGGGAGCGATCAGTTGCAAGCTTACTGCGCCAGCCACCCGCCATCGATATTCCACGCCGCGCCACGCACTTGGCTACCAGCTTCGCTGCACAGAAAGAGCACCAGTTCACCCAGATGTGCTGGCGTGACGAACTCCAGCGACGGCTGTTTCTCGGCCAGCAGATCGTGTTGCGCCTGCTGCGGGTCAACACCTTTGGCCGCGCGATCGTCGATCTGCTTCTGCACCAGCGGCGTCAGCACCCAGCCCGGGCAGATGGCGTTGCAGGTGACGTTGCTGGCGGCGGTTTCCAGGCCGACCACCTTGGTCAGGCCGATCACGCCATGTTTGGCCGCCACATACGCAGCTTTGCCGGTGGAACCGACCAAGCCATGCACCGAGGCGATGTTGACGATCCGCCCCCAGCCCTTGGCGCGCATGCCCGGCAGGCTCAGTCGGGTGCTGTGAAACACCGATGACAGGTTGATCGCGATGATCGAGTCCCAGCGCTCTACCGGAAATTCTTCCACCGCCGCGACGTGCTGGATGCCGGCGTTGTTGACCAGAATGTCCACGCCGCCGAACTCGCGCTCGGCGTAGGCGATCATGTCGGCGATCTGCGCCGGGTCGCTGACGTCTGCCGGGTGATGGCCGACCTTGCCGCCGAACTGCTCGACTTCAGCGATCACCTTCGATGCATCACCAAAACCGTTGAGGATCAGGTTAGCCCCAGCCTTGGCCAGGGTCAGGGCGATGCCCAGCCCGATGCCGCTGGTGGAGCCGGTAACCAGTGCGGTCTTGCCAGAAAGAGTCGTCATCAATACCTCACACAATGCCAGTGGCGTAGAAAGTGCCGATCACCACGAAAACCGCCAGGGTCTTGATCAGCGTAATACAGAAAATGTCCTTGTAGGCCTCACGGTGGGTCAGGCCGGTGACGGCGAGCAGGGTGATCACCGCGCCGTTGTGCGGCAGGGTGTCCATGCCGCCGCTGGCCATTGCGGCTACCCGGTGCAGCACTTCCAGCGGAATGTTGGCGGCGTGGGCGGCGCTGATGAATTGCTCGGACATCGCTGCCAGCGCGATGCTCATGCCGCCCGAAGCAGAACCGGTAATACCGGCCAGCAAGGTCACGGTGATCGCTTCGTTGACCAGCGGATTGGGGATGCTCTTGAGCCAGTCGGCCAGCACCAGAAAACCCGGCAGCGAGGCGATGACCGCACCGAAACCGTATTCCGATGCGGTGTTCATCGCCGCCAGCAGCGCACCGCTGACTGCGCTTTTGCTGCCTTCGGCAAGCTTGCTTTTGATTGCTTTAAAACCGAACGCGAGCACCATCAGGATGCCCACCAGCAATGCTGCCTGCACCGCCCAGATTGCGGTGAGTTTGGCAATTTCGGTGGTGACCGGCGCGGCCATGCCCGGCAGCGCGAGGCTGTGGGTCTTGCCGTACCACTGAGGAATCCACTGGGTGAACAGCAGGTTCATGATGCCCACCGCCAGCAGCGGCGACAGGGCGATCCACGGATTCGGCAGTTTCAGGTCTTCGGCGGTTTCCGGTTCGTTGCGCAGTTCGGTGCCGTAGCCTTCACCGGCACGCTGCGCCTTGTTGCGCTGCCGTTGCAAGAACAGCATGCCGGTGCAGAACACGAAAATCGTGCCGATCACACCCAGCCACGGCGCCGCCCATGCGGTGGTGTTGAAGAAGGTGCTGGGGATGATGTTCTGGATTTGCGGCGTACCGGGCAGGGCATCCATGGTGAAGGAGAACGCGCCGAGGGCGATGGTCGCCGGGATCAGGCGCTTGGGGATATTGCTCTGGCGGAACATTTCCGCTGCGAACGGGTAGACCGCGAACACCACGACGAAAAGCGAAACGCCGCCGTAGGTCAGCAGGGCGCAGACCAGCACGATCACCAGCATCGCCTGGCGGGTGCCGAGCAGACGAATCGCTGCGGCAACAATCGAGCGCGAAAAACCCGACAACTCGATCAGCTTGCCGAACACGGCGCCGAGCAGGAACACGGGAAAGTAGAGTTTGATGAAGCCGACCATCTTCTCCATGAACACCCCGGTGAAGGCAGGGGCGACGGCGGAGGGGTCGGTGAGCAGGACGGCGCCGAGGGCGGCGATCGGGGCAAAAAGGATAACGCTGTAGCCACGGTAGGCCGCGAGCATCAGCAGCGCGAGGGCTGCCAAGGCGATGATCACACTCATGGTGTGCTCCTTCGATTGTTATTTTTGTGGGTGGAACGGGTGTGGGAGGGCTATAGCGAGATCTGTGCCAGATGGTTAAGTTATTGAAATAAAAGGAATTAATTTGATGTTTGGCGGTGGTTTTCGAAGTTCTGTCTCTTTTTGGAGACTTCTATGGCTGTGAGGGCGCTTTCGCGGGCAAGCCCGCTCCCACAGTTTGAACGCATTCCCTTGTGGGAGCGGGCTTGCCCGCGAAGCTTTTGATGTTGTCTTGATTTGGAGAACGTTGTCTCCTTATTGAGACTCTGCGATCCCTAGCGCAATCATTTTCTTGTAAAGCGTCGAACGACCCAGTCCCAGCCGCTCAGCCGCCTCGATCACCTTGCCCCCGCATTGCGCGAGGGTCGATTGAATCAACTGCCGGTCAAACCGCTCGCGGGCCTGACTGAAGGTCTCGTGGGATGCCGGCTCTGACAGAGGCGCCAGCGCTCGCTCAACCGGTGTAAACGTGCCAATCGCCGCACGAATGTCATCCACCGTCAGCATCAAGTCATCACTGAGCAGCGCCGCGCGCTCCAGCACGTTTCGCAACTCGCGAATGTTCCCCGGCCAGGCATGCTGCCCGAGCAATTCCAACGCTTCGCGGTTGAGTTCGTGCTGACTACGTAGCTCTTCAAGAATCGCCTCACTGAGCGCCGGCAGATCGTCCAGCCGTTCGCGCAGCGGCGGCACCTGAATCGGCAGCACGTTGAGCCGGTAGTACAAATCCGCGCGGAACTCGCCGCGCTTGATCGCCGCCTCCAGATCCGTCGAGGTCGCGGCAATCACCCGCACATCGCTCTGGATCACGTCGTTGGAGCCTACGGGTTCGAACTCCTTTTCCTGCAACACCCGCAGCAATTTGCTTTGTAGCGGCAGCGGCATGTCGCCGATCTCGTCGAGAAACAGCGTACCGCCCTGAGCGATCTGCAACTTGCCGGTGCGGCCTTTGCGATCGGCTCCGGTGAAGGCGCCGGGGGCGGTGCCGAAGAACTCGGCTTCGAGCAGTGCTTCGGGAATCGCCGCGCTGTTGATGCTGACGAACGCCTTGTGCGCCCGGGGCGAAGCGCCGTGGATGGCCTGGGCCAGCAACTCCTTGCCACTGCCGGTCTCGCCCAGCAACAGAACCGGCGACTCGGCGCTGGCGCTGCGGCGGGCACGGCGTTTGACTTCGAGGCTGGCAGCGCTGGTGCCGATGAAGTGGGCGAAGTTGTATTTGGTCTGCCGGGCACGCAGCAGCGAACGGGTCGAGGCCAGCTCTTCCTGCATGCTCAGGTAGCGCTTGAGCATCGGCGACAGCGTGCGCAGTTCGTCGAACAGGGCAAAACCGATGGCGCCGATCACCGCGCCGGCGTCGTCGTGGATCGGCAGGCGCATCACCACCAGCGGTTCTTTCGGGGTGTCCTGCATGTCCAGCAGAATCGGTCGCCCGGTGCGCACCACTTCGCGCAGCAGGCTGCCGGGGATCACGCTTTCGCAGGGCTTGCCGATGGCCCCGGCGGCGGAGTCGAGCCCGAATCGCCGGGCATAGCGCTCGTTCATCCAGACGATGTTCGCGTCGCGGTCGACAATCACCGTGCCTTCACTGGATTGCTCGATGATCTCGAACAACGAACGGATCGCCAGGGTGCGAACCCATTGGTAATCCTTGAGGCTTTCGGTGGTGTTCATGGCGGCGTCCATTGGCGGAAGTCAGGTGGCGCGATTATGCCTATCCCGGATGTGCCGCCGCCAACAGCTCTTTGGTATAGGGATGCTGCGGTGAGTCGAACACGTCATGGCTGGCGCCGCTTTCGACCACCTTGCCGTCCTTGATCACGATCATGTCGTGGGCCAGCGCGCGTACCACTGCAAGATCGTGGCTGATGAACAGATACGTCAGGCCATGTTTTTCCTGAAGCTGGCGGAGCAGGGCGACCACCTGTTTCTGCACGGTGCGATCAAGGGCCGAAGTCGGCTCGTCGAGCAGGATCAGCGCCGGTTTGAGCACCAGTGCCCGGGCGATGGCAATGCGCTGACGCTGCCCACCGGAGAACTCATGGGGATAGCGATGACGGCTTTCGGGGTCGAGCCCGACCTCCTTGAGCACGCGGATCACTTGGTCGTCGCATTCGTCGGCGGTCGACTGGCAATGCACCTCCAGCCCTTCGCTGATGATCTGCGCCACCGACATGCGCGGGCTGAGACTGCCGAACGGGTCCTGGAAC
This sequence comes from Pseudomonas sp. GW823-FHT04A03, assembly GCF_058796615.1. Classification (NCBI taxonomy): domain Bacteria; kingdom Pseudomonadati; phylum Pseudomonadota; class Gammaproteobacteria; order Pseudomonadales; family Pseudomonadaceae; genus Pseudomonas; species Pseudomonas sp. GW823-FHT04A03. The sequence goes on along the minus strand of NZ_JBXAIV010000001.1, from coordinate 879,657 downwards.
ACCACCTGCATCTGCCGGCGCCACGGCCGCATCTGTTTCTGGTCGAGACCGTCGAGTGCCGTCCCCTGGAAGCGAATGCTGCCCTTGGAGTCGAGCAGGCGCAGAATTGCCTGACCGAGAGTTGATTTACCGGAACCGGACTCGCCGACGATGCCCAGCGTCTTGCCGCGCTGGATGTTCAGGCTGATGCCGTCCACCGCGCGCAGGTATTGCTTGCGCTGGAACAGCCCGCCACCGACCGTGAAATCAACCCGCAGGTCATCGACTTCCAGCACGTTCTCGCGCTCGTCCCGGGGCAGCGCTTCGCCTTCCGGTTCCGCGTTGAGCAACACGCAGCTGTAAGGGTGTTTCGGCTCGGTGAACAGGGTTTCGCACGGTGCCTGCTCGACGATTTCCCCGGCCTTCATCACGCACACCCGTTGGGCGATGCTGCGCACCAGATTGAGGTCATGGCTGATCAGCAGCAGCGACATGCCGAGGCGCCGTTGCAGGGACTTGAGCAGCAGCAGGATCTTGCGCTGTACGGTCACATCGAGGGCGGTGGTCGGCTCGTCGGCGATCAGCAGTTCGGGCTCACAGGCCAGGGCCATCGCGATCATCACCCGTTGGCGCTGGCCGCCGGACAGCTGATGCGGATAAGCCTTCAGGCGTTCTTTCGGTTTCTGGATGCCCACCAGTTCGAGCAGTTCAAGAATCCGTGCCTGAGCCTCTTTGCCGCCGAGGCCACGGTGCAGCAACAGGGTTTCGCCGATCTGCTTTTCAATCGTGTGCAACGGGTTGAGCGAGGTCATCGGCTCCTGGAAAATCATGGCGATGCGGTTGCCCCGCAGGTCGCGCAGGGTCTTGGGATCGGCGCCGACCAGTTCCTGGCCACGATAACGGATGCTGCCGGTGGTACGGGCATCGCATTCGGGGAGCAGTTGCAGGATCGAGTGGGCCGTCACCGACTTGCCAGAACCCGACTCGCCGACCAGTGCAAGGCACTCGCCGGGGCGGATGTCCAGGCACAGGTTGCGCACTACGGTCTGGCCATGGAAGGCAACGCTGAGGTCACGGATTTCGATGAGGTTGTCAGTCATATCAAAGGTCCGTTCATGAGCGCGGGTCAAAGGCATCGCGCAGCGCTTCGCCGATGAATACCAACAGGGAAAGAATCAGCGCCAGGGTGAAAAACGCGGTCAACCCAAGCCAGGGCGCTTGCAGGTTCTGTTTGCCCTGACCGATCAACTCGCCCAGTGACGCGCTGCCGGCGGGCATGCCGAAGCCGAGGAAATCCAGCGCGGTCAAGGTGGAAATCGCCCCGGTCAGAATGAAGGGCAGGTAGCTCAGGGTCGCGTTCATCGCGTTGGGCAGGATGTGCCGGACAATCACTTTGCGATCGCTCAAGCCCAACGCCCGGGCAGCCTTGACGTACTCCAGGTTGCGGCCGCGCAGAAACTCCGCGCGTACCACGTCCACCAGCGCCAGCCAGGAAAACAGCGCCATGATCCCCAGCAGCCACCAGAAGTTCGGCTCGACGAATCCCGAAAGGATGATCAGCAGGTAAAGCACCGGCAACCCCGACCAGACCTCCAGCAAACGCTGGCCGAGCAGATCGACCCAGCCGCCGTAATAACCCTGCAGGGCGCCGGCCGCGATGCCGATCAGTGCGCTGACGAAGGTCAGCATCAGGGCGAACAGGATCGACACCCGCGCGCCGAAGATCACCCGAGCCAGTACGTCGCGCGCCTGATCGTCGGTGCCCAGCCAGTTGACCGAAGTCGGTGGGCTCGGTGCCGGTTTGTTGAGGTCGTAGTTCGGGGTGTCATCACTGAACGGAATCGGCGGAAACAGCAGCCAGCCACCGTCCTTGCGGATCAGCTTCTGCACGTAATCGCTGCGGTAATCGGCCTGGAACGGCAGTTGCCCGCCGAACTCCTGCTCGGTGTGGCGCTTGAACACCGGGAAATACCATTGGCCCTGATAACTGACAACCAAAGGCTTGTCGTTGGCGATCAGTTCGCCGCCGAGGCTGAGCAGGAACAGGCCGATAAACAGCCACAGTGACCACCAGCCCCGGCGGTTTTTCTTGAAACGTTCGAAACGGCGACGGCCTAGAGGCGAGAGCTTGAACATCAGGCATTCCTCGCAGCGAAATCGATGCGTGGGTCGACCAGCGTGTAGCACAGGTCGCCGATCAGTTTTATCAGGAGGCCGAACAGGGTAAAGATGAACAGCGAGCCGAACACCACCGGATAGTCCCGGGACACGGCCGCTTCGTAACTCATGCGCCCCAGACCGTCGAGGGAGAAGATCACCTCGATCAGCAACGAGCCGGCGAAGAACACGCTGATGAACGCCTGGGGAATGCCCGACACCACCAGCAGCATCGCGTTGCGGAACACGTGTCCGTAGAGCACCCGGTTTTCGCTCAGGCCTTTGGCGCGAGCGGTGACCACGTACTGGCGGGTGATTTCATTGAGGAACGAGTTCTTGGTGAGGATGGTCAGGGTGGCGAAACCGCCGATCACCAGCGCCGTGACCGGCAGCACCAGATGCCAGAAGTAGTCGGTGATCTTGCCCAGCGTCGACAGGGATTCGAAGTTGTCGGACACCAGCCCGCGCACCGGAAACCAGTTCAGCGAGGTGCCGCCGGCGAACACCACGATCAGGAACATCGCGAACAGGAATGCCGGCATAGCGTAACCGATGATGATCGCCGTGCTGCTCCAGATATCGAAATGGCTGCCGTGGTGCACGGCTTTGCGGATGCCCAGCGGGATCGACACCAGATAAGTGATCAGCGTCGCCCACAGGCCGAGGGAAATGGTCACCGGCATTTTCTGCAGGATCAGGTCGGTGACCGTGGCGCCGCGGAAGAAGCTCTTGCCGAAATCCAGCTGCGCGTAGTTCTTGAGCATCAGCCACAAGCGTTCATGGGCCGGTTTGTCGAAGCCGTACTGTTTTTCGATGTCCTTGATCAGCTGCGGATCGAGGCCACGGCTGGCGCGGGACGTGCCGCTCATGGTCTCGCTCGCACCGCCGCCGACACTGGCGCCGCCGATGCCTTGCAAATGGGCGATAGCCTGTTCAACCGGACCACCCGGCGCGGCCTGGATGATCACGAAGTTGACCAGCAGAATGATCACCAGCGTCGGGATGATCAGCAGCAGGCGCCGCAGTATGTAAGCCCACATCAGTGCGGCCCTCCGGGTCTGCCACGGCTGATTTTCTCGGCCGTCATCTGCTGGTTGGTCAGCGGCGTGCTGCTGATTTCCCACCAGCTCTCGATCGCTTCGTCATTGCTCGCCTGCACGGTGGGAATGCCGAAGCGGTTCCACCACACGGTCGACGTGCCCGGCGGGTAATAGTTGGGAATCCAGTAGTAGTTCCATTGCAGCACCCGGTCCAGCGCATGGGCGTAACGCAGCATGTCGGTCTGGGTCGAAGCGCGGATCAGGCCGTTGATCAAGGTATCGACCGCCGGGTTCTTCAGCACCATATAGTTGTTGGCGCCGGGATCGTTGGCCGATGCCGAACCGAAGTAGTTCAACAGTTCGCCGCCGGGGGAGGTGGTGACCGGGTAACCGGTGACGATCATGTCGTAGTCGCGGCTCATCAGGCGATTGACGTACTGCGAGGAATCGATGCGACGGATGTCGAGATTGATGCCGATTTGCTTCAGCGTGCGCTTGTACGGCAGCAGTAGACGGTCCATGCCGTTTTGGCTGACCAAGAAGGTGAAGCTCAACGGCTCGCCATGGTCGTTGACCAACTGGTCGCCATCGGGCTTCCAGCCAGCCTGTTCCAGCAGCTCCAGCGCTTGCAGTTGCTTGTCGCGGATCAGGCCGCTGCCATCGGTCTTCGGCGCCTCGAAGACCTGGGTGAACACCTCGTCTGGAATCTGCCCGCGCAAGGGTTCGAGAATCTTCAGTTCGGCGGCGTCCGGCAGCTGGCGGGCGGCCAGATCACTGTTGGAGAAGTAACTCTGCTGGCGGATGTACATGTTGCGCATCATCTGCCGGTTGCTCCATTCGAAATCCCAGAGCATGGCCAGTGCCTGACGAACGCGGCGATCCTGGAATATCGGCTTTTGCAGGTTGAACACGAATCCCTGGGCCGACTGCGGCGCCTCGGTGGCCAGGTGAGCCTTTTGCAGACGACCATCGCTCAGGGCCGGGCTCTCGTAACCGATGGAGTAGCCGGTGGCGGAGAACTCACGGTTGTAGTCGTAGGCGCCGCCGCGCAGGACCTGGCGGGCGACGTCGGTGTCGCCGAAGTACTCAATGCTGAAGTGATCGAAGTTGTAGAGGCCACGGCTGACCGGCAGGTCCTTGCCCCACCAGTCGGGATTGCGTTCAAAGGTAATGCTGCGCCCGGAATCGACCTTGCCGACCCGATACGGGCCGCTGCCCAGCGGCGGTTCATAGCCGCCACCGCCGGCGAAATCACGGGTCTTCCACCAATGTTCGGGAAACACCGGCAGGGTCGCGATGTCCAGCGGCAGGGTGCGGTTTTCGTTGCTCTTGAAATCGAAGCGTACGGTGAGCGGGGCTTCGACTTCGACACCTTTGACGTCGGCGAACTGGGTGCGATAACGCAGGCTGCCCTGGGTCATCAGCAAGTCATACGTGTAGCGCACGTCTTCGGCGGTGATTGGCTTGCCATCGGCAAAGCGGGCCTTGGGGTTGATAAAGAAGCGCAACGACAGGCCGTCATCCGAGCGCTCCATTTTTTGCGCTACGAGGCCGTAAACGGTGTAGGGCTCGTCGAGCGAACGCTGGGCCAGCGGGGAGTACAGCAAGCCGTCGATCTGGCTGACGCCGATGCCTTTGTCGATGTACGGCAGGACATGGTCGAAGTGGCCGATCTCGATGGCCGAGCGGCGCATCGTCCCGCCCTTGGGCGCCCGGACGTTGGTGTAATCGAAGTGACTGAAACCGGGCGGGTACTTTGCCGGTTCGCCATAGACGGTCATCGCATGCTGCGGTGCGGCGTCCACACCAGTGATCCCAAGCAGCAGGGTCACGGCAGTGAACATCAATGTCGGGAAAGCCAGTCGCATTGTCAGCCTTAAAGCCGGGTAATCGATAAGCGCAATTTGTACGCGAGCGGCGCGCCGTTCGCCAGCGGTGTGGTGTAACCAAAACAAAACGGCCCGCCATCAGGCGGGCCGTTGCACAGCAGGTCGGGCTGAATATCAGTCCTGACGGCTGGTGACTTCCAGCAGGTGATAGCCGAACTGGGTCTTCACCGGGCCTTGCACGACATTGATCGGCGCGCTGAATACCACGGTGTCGAATTCCTTGACCATCTGGCCAGGACCGAACGAACCCAGGTCGCCGCCCTGACGGCTGGACGGGCAGGTGGAGTTGGCCTTGGCCTTGGCCACTTCGGCGAAATCAGCGCCACCTTCGATCTGGGCCTTGAGTTCGTTGCACTTGGCTTCGCTGGAAACCAGGATGTGGCGGGCAGTGGCTTTAGCCATGGGGAAACTCTCCAATCAAATCAGTAAAGGGGGGAGCCTACCGGATTCAGTGGCCGATTTCTCGGCAAAGTTCCATTCGCTCGTCTGATACCGGTCGCTAAAGATTAGCCGCTTGCAGGCGCAAGGCGTGTTCAACGTAAAGTTGGATCGGATCGTTTTGCTTGGTGCGCTGGCCGACTCCTCGACGCAGGCTGCGCAGATGGTCGAGCGGATAATCGGAGCGGATCACGGTGCCGAGGTGAGAACTGAAACGGCCGACAAAACCGTCGTTCTGAGCGGGTTCTGTAATGAAATATTCCGACAGGGCCAGACAGATGCTCTGCATTGGATCGAGGGCCTGCATGGTCAATTCCGGCACAACGCCACTCCACGAATAATAGCGAACGTCATCGACCCGCTCGGCCCCTTGGCCACCCCAGGTTTCGGGTAGGCCCTGTGGGTATTTGTCATTGAATTGGCCGACACCCTCCGTCGTCAGCGCGTTAAGTGCAGCCAGAGCCTGGCGCGGCAGTGTCTTGTGTCCGCTAAGCAGAGACAGGAAATCGGAAAACAACGTGGCGACCTGCAGGGCCACAGCCTCCGGCAGTCGTCCGGGGATCAGCGCCTTGCGCAGGAAGTCTGCCAACTCCGAGCCGTGATTGGGACCGCTGACCGATGTCACGGAGGCGACCTTGTGTGGCGCTAGCGCTGCAGCATACCTAGCGGTCAGTGCGCCCTGGCTGTGACCGATCAGGTTGACTTTGGTGGCGCCTGTGCCTCTGAGCACGGAATCGATTTGCGAGAGCAATTGCTCGCCTCGTACTTCGTTGTCATGGATAGCCGACAAGTGCGGCACGAATACCTGCACGCCTGCGGCCTTGAGTGCCTGTTTGACGTCATGGAACAGTTCGAAAGGGCCAATGCGCTCGAATCCGAACAGACCATGCACCAACAGTACGGGATAGAGAGTTGTGGCATTTCGTTGCATTTTTCGTCCTTGATCGCAGAGATTCATCGATGTTGTCTGCGTGCCACTCTAAAACAGTCGTTGCGCAGGCGATGCCTGAAGAGTCTTTCTAGTGCGATGGAAACTGGATCAGTGTGCGTATGAAATTTCACTTTTGAATGAGATCCGGTTCTGAATATTTGGAGGGTTCTCGCCTTGTCGAGGGTGGTTTTCCAGTTTTTGCCTACTTGCTTCAGTGCGGTTAACCCTGTGTCGACGGGTGTGGGGCTGACATCGAGTGGTTGAGGAAACGCGTTAAATAGAGTCTCTTTCACGCAGCTTTCGGCGGCGTGTCATTTCCAGGGAATGGAGCAGCGAATGAACATGACGGATGCACAGGCAACAGCTTCGCGAGAGCGAGCCAAAGGGATGGCTACTGAAAGAGTCGGGACGTTCGAGCATTGTCATGCACCCGGGCAGGCATTATCACTGCCCGTACCCTCAATCGACTCGTTGGAAGGTACGGTCCTTGATCCTTCTATGAACCGGGTTGTCGTGCGGATTGCCCCCTATTCAGGAATGGCATGCGGGGACCGGATCGTGCTGCATTGGCGTGGCCTCGATATCGAAGGATTGCCATATCAACATGAGATTCCGCGATTTATCAGCGAAGCCCAACTGGGCAGGGAGATTGTTCTGGTCGTGCGGGGCGCTCACATCGCAGCGCTGGACGGAGGTTCGCTGGAGGTATTCTGGACATTGACCAGCGCCTCGCGGCGGGAGCCGCTGACTTCCTTGCGCAGGCAACTGGATGTCGGAGACGTTCGCTACAGCTTGATGCCAGTCACTCTCGAGGATTCCGTCGGGGGCAGTCTCGACCCGGCACGCGTCATCGATGGGACATCGGTCACGCTTCAGCCTTATGCCGGGATGAGTGCAGGCGACCGGGTGCAGTTGATCTGGGAAGGATCGGCGTTGGAGGCATCCTTTCAAGATACGCTGATCGTCGAATCCTTTGCTGTCGGTGAGCCACTGGTGTTGGGGGTTGCTCCTGAATACATCACTCCGCATCTCGGCGGGGAAGTAATCGTTCGATACTGTATCGAACAGAAAAGCGGTGCGATTCGCGAGTCAGGTGCGACGCGGGTCAGTATTGCCCCCCTTGAAAGAGGAGAGTTGGCGGCCCCTCAGGTACTCGAAGCCAATGACGGCGTGCTTGATGTTGTGGATGCGATCGACGGCGTGAGTGTGCTGATCAGTGATGCGCGGGTGGAGGAGGGTGAGCTGGTGTATCTGAAATGTGATGGTGAGTCATTCTTTCACCGCGATGACCGCGAAATAATCATCGGAATGGCGATGCAGCCTTTGGTTTTCATCGTGCCGCATCGATTCTGGCGCGAACATGTTGGCACTCTTGTGCAAGTGTCCTACTCGGTCGAGAGGCTTGATGATGTGAGTCAGATGTCCGGTGTGTCCCGGATTCGAGTGCAGGAGTGATCCTTCGACGTTTAATTCTGGCTGGCCCTCCGGGTGAATGACACACCGGAGGGCGATTTTTGTTGTCAGGCCTGTTTTCGAATGCGTTGTGCGGCGTCCAGCAACAGGCGTTCTGTTGCATCGAATCCGAGGCAGCCATCGGTCACCGAAACGCCATAACGAAGCGATTCACTCAGGGGCTGGCATCCCTCGAACAGATGCGACTCGAGCATCATGCCGATCAATGAACGATTGCCTTGCAGTCGTTGTTCCAGCACATCGTTGAACACGCCCGGCTGACGGAGCGGGTCCTTGCCACTGTTGGCATGGCTGCAATCGACCATGATCCGGCTCGGAATTTTCAGACGGTTCAACTCGGTGTTGATGATGGCAACGCTTTCGCGGTCGTAGTTCGGCCCTCGGTGACCACCACGCAGCACCAGGTGGGTGTCCGGGTTGCCCGGGGTCTGGATGATCGCCGGGTGGCCCTGGCTGTCTACGCCGAAATGGCGATGGGCATGCGCTGCCGAACGCATTGCGTCAACGGCGACGGTCACACCGCCATCGGTGCCGTTCTTGAAGCCGACCGGCATGTTCAGTCCGCTGGCCATTTCCCGATGGATCTGCGACTCGGTCGTGCGAGCGCCGATGGCGACCCAGCTCAGCAAGTCATCGAAGTAGCCGGCGGCCATGGGTTGCAGCAGTTCGGTGGCAATCGGAAGTCCGAGACGGATCATTTCCAGCATCAATTCGCGCGACAGCGTGAGGCCGGCTGCCATGTCGTCGCTGCCATTCAGATGAGGGTCGTAGGCAAGGCCTTTCCAGCCGACGGTGGTGCGAGGTTTTTCGACGTAGGCACGCATCACGAGCAGCATGTCATCACGGACTTCTTCAGCCAGGCGCGAAAGTTTGCTGGCGTATTCAATTGCGGACTCGGGGTCGTGAATCGAGCAGGGGCCGACGATCACCAGCAAGCGCGGGTCATGACCATCGAGAATCGCGCGGACCGCCTGGCGGTGGGCGACGACTTGCTGGTTCAGCGCATTGCTCAGGGGCAATTGCTGTTTGAGTTGCAGCGAACTCGGCAGACGCAGGGTCAATGCTTCGTTGGCAGGGTTCAGGGTGGACAGTGGCAGAGCAGAAACGGACGAGTTCATATTCGGTCTTCCTGGGCGGAGGGCGGGGGCTTCCCGCTCACTCGGCCCTATTGGGGTGTTCGACAATTGGCCGGATTGGCTACGTGTGTTGGCTTGCCACCTGTGGGTGACCGATCGGAGGCGGCAGGCTGTCCCGAGCGGAGGCTGGTAAATCGCCAGGCGGTAAAACTGTCGTAACGGTAATAAGTGGCGTAGTTCATTGGTTGAATCCTCAAAGTGTCTGGTGTTGCTGAAAAAAGTCAGGGCCTGAAAAAACAAAACCCCCGGTCGGGAGGCCGACCGGGGGGTGAGAAATCTCTGGTAGGCGACCCGTTCAAATGGGCGCCGTGTGGGTATCAGGCGCGCCAGTGGCTAAACCAATACCCAAAATAAAAGCTTGCTGGAGCAGCACAGACGTCGTTCACCCGGGCAGCCGCAACCGAGCGCGAGGCGCTAACGGTACGAAGCTGTGAGAGGGTGTTGAACATGTGCTGTCTCCAATGAATGCGCCGAGCTTACTAGAGGCTGCTGCGCGTCAGCAATCAGAAATTGCTATTGAAGGCACAAGAAGGACTCTATGGGTTGAGCGCCCGCCAAGGTGTGACACACTCCGCTTTCTGAACTTGCACTCAAGGAAGGGGCATGAACTTGAAGAAGATTGAGGCAGGAATGAGTTTTGAGTTACGCCAGGCAACATCCGCCGACCTGTCGTTTGTGCGAGAACTGACTTGCCGAAACATGCTTCGCTACTACATTCACTATGACTTGTTGTGGCAGGACGAGGCGTTCGATGTTGCCTGGGCCGGGCGCGAAAACTGGTTGATCCTTCGTGAAGGCGAATTGGTGGGCTATTTCAGTCTGAGTCGTGATGCTCGGGCCGTGTATATCCGCGAATTGCAGATCGTCGAAAGCGCTCAAGGCCAGGGCGCGGGATCCTGGGCGATCGATCAGGTTGTCGCGATGGCCCGGCTGGAGCATCGGCCGGCGTTGCGTCTGACGGTATTCAAAAACAACCCGGCGCAAAACCTGTATCGCCGAAAAGGAATGTTTGTGCAGGGTGAGGACGAGTGTTTCCTGCGAATGCAGCTCGATTTCAGTACACCTGTGCTCTGAAACCCACGGCCGGCAAGCCCTCGATGAGGAATTGAAACTTTTTATATGTTGCTTGCCGCTAGGTCTGCCCGGCACTTTTTGCTAAGGTGTCCGGCATCCCAATAAGACCATATCGCGAGGTGTCTGCTTGATTAGGGTGCTAGTGGTCGACGACCATGATCTCGTTCGTACAGGCATTACACGGATGCTGGCCGATATCGATGGCCTGCAGGTAGTGGGCCAGGCCGAGTCCGGGGAAGAATCCCTCATCAAGGCTCGTGAGTTGAAGCCCGACGTGGTGCTGATGGACGTCAAGATGCCGGGCATCGGCGGCCTCGAAGCCACGCGCAAACTGTTGCGAAGTCATCCTGACATCAAAGTGGTCGCGGTCACCGTGTGTGAGGAAGATCCGTTTCCTACACGGTTGTTGCAGGCCGGTGCGGCGGGTTATCTGACCAAGGGCGCCGGGTTGCCGGAAATGGTTCAGGCCATTCGCCTGGTGTTTGCCGGCCAGCGCTACATCAGCCCGCAAATTGCCCAGCAACTGGCAATCAAATCCTTTCAGCCGACCAACGATTCACCGTTCGATGCGTTGTCGGAGCGGGAAATCCAGATTGCGCTGATGATTGTCGGCTGTCAGAAGGTTCAGATCATTTCCGACAAATTGTGTTTGTCGCCGAAAACCGTGAACACCTACCGCTACCGCATATTCGAGAAGCTTTCGATCAGCAGTGATGTCGAACTGACGCTTCTGGCGGTTCGTCACGGCATGGTTGATGCCAGCCTCTGACCATGACTGAAACATTCGATTCGGGCGCCTTTCTTTCGACCGTCAGCGGGCGCCCTGGCGTGTATCGCATGTTCGACAGCGATGCGCGTCTGCTGTACGTCGGCAAGGCCAAGAACCTCAAGAAACGTCTGGCCAGCTACTTTCGCAAGACAGGCCTGGCGCCGAAAACCGCGGCTCTGGTCGGGCGTATCGCCCAGGTCGAAACCACCATCACGTCCAATGAAACAGAGGCGTTGCTGCTCGAGCAAACCCTGATCAAGGAGTGGCGGCCGCCGTACAACATCCTGCTGCGCGACGACAAATCCTATCCCTATGTCTTTCTGTCTGACGGGCAATTCCCGCGCCTGAGCATTCATCGCGGGGCTAAAAAGGCCAAGGGCAAGTATTTCGGTCCCTACCCGAGTGCCGGGGCGATCCGCGAAAGCCTCAGCCTTTTGCAGAAGACATTCTTCGTGCGTCAGTGCGAGGACTCCTACTACAAAAACCGGACCCGGCCGTGCCTGCAATATCAGATCAAGCGTTGCAAGGCGCCTTGTGTCGGGCTGGTCGAGCCTGAGGTTTACGCCGAGGATGTGCGTCACTCGGTGATGTTCCTCGAAGGACGCAGCCATGCGTTGACCAATGAGTTGTCGACGGCGATGGAAGAGGCTGCAATCAACCTCGAGTTCGAACGCGCCGCCGAACTGCGCGACCAGATCGCGTTGCTGCGTCGGGTACAGGATCAACAGAGCATGGAAGGCGGTACCGGCGACATCGATGTGATCGCCGCGTTCGTCAATCCGGGCGGGGCCTGTGTCCACCTGATCAGCGTGCGGGGAGGGCGGGTACTTGGTAGCAAGAACTTCTTCCCACAAGTCGGAATTGAAGAAGAAGTGGCTGAGGTCATGGCCGCTTTTCTCGGGCAATACTTCATTAGTAGCCCTGAACGCGATTTGCCGAGCGAATTGATCGTCAACGTCGTACACGAAGATTTCCCTGCGCTGATCGAGGCCATTCAGGCGCTGCGCGGACGTGAGTTGACCATCAGCCATCGGGTACGCGGTACACGGGCGCGCTGGCAGCAACTGGCGGTGACCAATGCCGAACAGGCGCTGGGTGCGCGGCTGGCCAACCGCCAACACGTTGCTGCACGTTTCGAAGCGCTGGCTGAAGTGTTGAACCTCGATGAGCCGCCACAACGGCTGGAGTGCTATGACATCAGCCACTCCAGCGGTGAAGCCACGGTGGCTTCCTGCGTGGTGTTTGGCCCGGAAGGGGCGATCAAGTCGGATTACCGTCGTTACAACATCGAAGGCGTGACCGCTGGCGACGATTACGCTGCGATGCATCAGGCCCTGACCCGACGCTTCAGCAAACTGAAGGAGGGCGAGGGCAAATTGCCGGACATTCTGTTGGTGGACGGCGGCAAGGGGCAGTTGTCGATGGCGCGTGATGTGCTCAACGAACTGGCTGTTCCGGATCTGATCTTGCTGGGGGTCGCCAAGGGGGCCACGCGAAAGGCGGGATTCGAGACTTTGTATCTGAATGATGCGGCGCACGAGTTCACCTTGCGCGGTGATTCTCCGGCGCTGCATCTGATCCAGCAGATTCGTGACGAAGCCCACCGCTTTGCGATTACCGGCCACCGTGCACGGCGCGGCAAGACCCGCCGTACGTCGACGCTGGAAGGCGTTGCGGGCGTCGGGCCGACCCGGCGTCGGGACTTGTTGAAACATTTTGGTGGATTGCAGGAGCTGTCTCGTGCAAGCATCGAAGAGATCGCCAAAGCACCGGGGATCAGCAAAAAGCTAGCAGAGTCGATTTATGCAAACCTGCATAGTGAGTAGAATGCCCATTCACCTCGTAGCCAGTTGTGCCGATGAATATCCCTAATCTGATTACCGTTCTCCGCGTCCTGCTCATCCCGATCTTCATTTTGCTGTTCTATCTGCCTTACCAGTGGAGCTATCTGGCCTCAAGTTCGGTATTCGCCTTTGCGGCGGCAACGGACTGGCTGGATGGCTACCTCGCGCGACGCCTGGAGCAAAGCACGCCGTTTGGTGCGTTTCTGGATCCTGTCGCTGACAAACTGATGGTCGCTGTTGCCCTGGTGTTGCTGGTGCAAGAGCATGGCAACCTTTGGCTCACTCTGCCGGCTGCTGTCATCATCGGTCGCGAGATCGTTGTCTCGGCATTGCGTGAGTGGATGGCCGAACTTGGTGCCCGGGCCCATGTGGCCGTGTCGAATCTGGGCAAGTGGAAAACTGCTGCGCAGATGCTTGCGCTGGTGATTCTCCTGGCCAATCCCAAGGTTTTCAGTTTCTGGGTTGTCATCGGTTACGCGTTGCTGATGGTGTCGGCAGGCCTGACCCTGTGGTCGATGGTTCAATACCTTCGCGCTGCCTGGCCACATCTGAAGACCGATGTTGAAAAGAAATAAAACTTTTTTGAATCAAAGGGTTGACGGCGCTTCTGATTTCTATAGAATGCGCCACACCAAGCGGGAATAGCTCAGTTGGTAGAGCACGACCTTGCCAAGGTCGGGGTCGCGAGTTCGAGTCTCGTTTCCCGCTCCAATTTGTACAACGTTTGTTGTTGCGCTACTGACAGCAAATGTTTTGAGGCCGAGTAGCAAAATGGTTATGCAGCGGATTGCAAATCCGCCTACGCCGGTTCGATTCCGACCTCGGCCTCCACTATAAACAAGCTCCGTAGATCCATGATTTACGGAGCTTTTTTATTTGCGTTGCACTGAAAGATTTAGTCTTTGAAACGGCAACTGCAAACTTGCTTCACCGGGAAGTGATGTATATATTTCCCCTCTGCCGCCAATGCGCAGTTCCTGTCAGGACTGTGAATCTTCAGCAGAGCAAAGCTGTACCGCGCTACCGCCCGAATGGCGAAACTGGTAGACGCATGGGACTTAAAATCCCCCGCTCGTAAGGGCGTGCCGGTTCGATTCCGGCTTCGGGCACCATGAATATTAAAGGCCTGCATGAGAGATACCTCATGCAGGCCTTTTTGTTTTTTCCGCAATGGAAAATTCCTTTCCGCGCCAATCACTTCGCGGGTATCACCTTCTTTCACTTTCGATTCCAGACGTATTCATCGGTCATTGTGGATGAAGTGAGCTAGTGTTTCTTTCTCGCGTAACCCAACACAGGACAATGATGATGAGGCGATTGCTGCTGGGCGTTTTGCTGATGTCTTCCGCCGTTGCTCAAGCCGGCATCCCGCTGTTGAACGCAACATGCCCCGGAAACATCGAGGTTCACGCAGACAAAGGCGGCCCGATCTACATCAATGGCAAAGAAGGAAAACTGAAAAAATACAACGATAACGCCTTCGAAGCCAAAGGCAGCGGGGTGACCATTTCGCTGACGATCATGCCCGACGGCTCGCGTGATGTTTCGTACACGGGCAAGAACAAAGCCAATGGGGTTTGTCAGGTGAAGGAGACGAAGTGACCTGGCTTTGATCTTCAGGGCGTTGAGCCAACAGCAAAAAAGGGCCGATTCAATCGGCCCTTTTTTTGTTCAGACAAACGCCTGCCCGGTAAAACCTCTAGGCAAACGCTGAAGACCGGCCATAGCGGTCAACCGTTCAATCCACTCCGAACGCCAGTCGGACGCCGTGTGCGCACCCTTCGAATGGCGAGCCGCGCGCCGCGCCGCATTGCGCTGATCTTTGCGCGCATCCTTGTATGCGTCGGTATTGCGGCAGCTGCGGCACTTCACTCGATTGAGTTCGCTGCTGGAGGAGAGGTTGTTGCCCTTGTGCCCGCAGGCCAAGTGCCCGTCAACTTTGAAATGAATGACCATAAGACGCCTCCTTGGTGACGTGTAAAGGTATTGACCTCTCACGACCAAGGACGTTCTTTTTTCGCGCACCGTGAATCGAGGGCTTACCTGAAGCGTGGCAGTGGCCGGTCGATCGGTTTGAGCGATGACAGGGTGCTGCGAATCAGCGGGGTATCCTTTTCGATATCGTTCAGCCGGTCGCGGATGCGCAGGGCGGTGGGGTGCCCGCCTTGATGGTCGACCCAGTCGGCGATCTCTTTGCAGGCCGCGGCGAGGCGTGCTTCGCGGGCATCGAGCAAGGTGAGGAGAGTGGTGATGGACTCTCTTTCGGACATGGAACACCTCCGTTCATTAATCCGCTCGGTGGCAGCAAAAAGCCCGCGAAGCGCGAGCTTTCTGCCGTTGGGGCGCTGCTCCTTCAGCTGGTTTGAGTATAGACCCGTAAATGACAGCTATCAGCCCGACGACTCGGGGGCGCTCACTCGCGAGCTGGCGGCGTTGAGCCGGTGACATTCCTTGCGGGCGTCCTCTTCCCGATCGTAGCCATCGCCAATGAAACCGCCGGTTCGTGTGTCGCAGATGCGATACCAGCTTAGGGCTTCGGCGGGCTCATGGAGTGTTTCTCCGGCGCGCCGGCCGTGGATGACGATCTTGTTGCAGCGCTTCACGACGAATATGTCTTCCATGGCGTCACCGCGGCTGATTCGTACCAGATCAACTATAGAAGCCCTGACCAATCGTGCAAAAAATACACAGGTCAGTTCGTCGGGTGCAGTTGCCAGCCTGATGGTTGCCAGCGCAAGTGATGAGTCGGATTCAACGCCTCAAGGAAGTCCTGATCGTGGGAAACGGCGACAATGGCGCCCGGAAATGACTGCAACGCCCGTTCAAATGCTTCCACGGAAGGCAGATCCAGATGATTGGTCGGTTCATCCAGCAGCAACAGCTGCGCAGGATCCGTTCGCCACAAGGCCAGCGCCAGCGCGGCTTTCAGGCGCTCGCCACCGCTCAATAAAGCGCAGGGGGCCGTGGCGCGGCTCGCATCCAGCTGCAAGTGGGCGAGATAGCTGCGCAGGGTGCCCTCGGTCAGCGCAGCCCCTTGCATCATCAGCTGTTCGGTGATGGAACGCTGATCGTCCAGCTGCGCCAGTTGCTGATCCAGGAATGCGAAGGGCACGTGAGTCGTGGCGGTTCCATCGACGGGTGTCAGTTCCCCGGCGAGCACTTTCAACAGGGTTGATTTGCCACATCCATTGGGACCGCTGACAGCGATCCGCATCGGGCCGTGGATCGTAAGATTCAGTGCGCCGTTTGACAGCCAGGGCAGCCGAGCGTCGATCAGCGTGCAGATCTGACGGTTGTTCGGCACGGCGCTCCCGGGCAAATTGATCAACACGCTGTCCTCGGGTTGCACCTTGGCGTAAGCCTCGCGCACTTGGGCATCGAGCTCTGACTTGCGGGCCTGATGACCCTGACGGACATGCCCCATGATCTCCCGGGCGGCGCCCTTGATCGCCACGTATTCAAAACTGGCAATGTTGGCGGTTTCGGCGTTGCGACGGGAGTTG
Source organism: Pseudomonas sp. GW823-FHT04A03 (assembly GCF_058796615.1). NCBI lineage: Bacteria > Pseudomonadati > Pseudomonadota > Gammaproteobacteria > Pseudomonadales > Pseudomonadaceae > Pseudomonas > Pseudomonas sp. GW823-FHT04A03. Next base: position 863,424 of record NZ_JBXAIV010000001.1, on the reverse strand, counting down.
GCGGCGTGGCGCTGTATCGTGTCGTGTTCGCGCCGTAACCGAATCCGCTCGCGCTGGCGTTCGCTTCTGGTGTGGTCGAGACGTGCCTGTGCTGCCGCTTGATGGATTCGCTGATGCTCGCGGAATGCCGAGTAATTGCCACCGAATTCGATAGCCCCCGACGCGCTCAACTCGACGATCCGCTGCATCCGGTCGAGCAATTGCCGATCATGGCTGACGACGATTAAACCGGTGCGCCAGTGTTCCAGCGAGTTCATCAGCCATTGCCGTCCTGATGAATCCAGATGGTTGGTCGGCTCATCGAGAACCAGCAACGGAGCCTGACTCAAAAACGCACCAATCAGGGCGATGCGCGCTTGCTGGCCGCCACTGAGGTTGCCGGTCTCGTCGGTGAAAGAAATATCTCTCAGCCCGGCTTCATCGAGCAGGCGGCGCAGACGGTCCGACAGATCCCATTGTTCGCCAATGAGGTCGAAATCCTCTACTGATCCGCAGCCCCGGTTCATTCGCTCCAGCGCCTGAAGAATCGCGGCGCTGCCGGTGGACTCGGCGACCGTCTCGCCGGGTGCCGCGACAAAGGTTTGCGCCATGTAGTTTGTCGCCACGGCTCGCTTCACGCTGCCGCTGGTAGGTTGCCAATGTCCGGAGATCAGACGTGCCAAAACGCTTTTGCCAACGCCGTTGCGCCCGACAATAGCGGTCGGGGTGTGATCGAATTTCAGATTGAGTGCAGTGAAAATCGTCTCGCCATTGGCGAACTGAAAACCCAGTTGATTCAGGGAGACGAGAGCAGGCGTACGCGAGACGTGAGTCATCGGCACCTCCAAAAAATGTCGTGAACAGTGACAAGCGCCATGTACGGCGTGTCGCGATTACATTTTTGAAGGCTTAGTTGTTCACTTCTGCGGTCATCCCGGGGAGGTAGGAGGGCGTAGCCTAGTCGAGACGGCCGAAGGCTTCAAGGCGTGCCTGCCTGCTCGACCATCCGTTCAAGGAACAGCGCCAACGCGACTTCTTCCTTGCGCAGGCCTTTGCGGATGCGCGGTTTCGGTAACTCGGCCAAGGCCCCGAGCATGAAATGTTCGACCACCGCCGGGTGGATGTAGCACTTGCGGCAGACCGCCGGCGTGTTGCCCAGTTGGCGGGCGACGCCCTTCACCATTTCGACCACATGCCGCTTGGCCTCGGTCTCGGACTCCCATTGCAGCTCCCGCAGAACCGCCAAAGCGAGGGCGCTGCCGGCCCAGGTCCGGTAATCCTTGGCGGTGAAGTCAGCGCCGGTCAGGGTTTGCAGGTAGGTGTTGACATCAGAGGAGCTGACGGTGTGCCGCTCACCATTTTCATCCAGATACTGGAACAGGTTCTGGCCCGGAATTTCCAGGCAACGCTTGATGATCCGCGCCAGGCGCCGGTCTTTCACCGTGATCTGATGTTCGATGCCGCTCTTGCCGCGAAACTGGAACAGGATCGCGCTGCCGTTGACCTCGACATGCCGGCTGCGCAGGGTGGTCAGGCCGTAGGAGCGGTTGTCCCGCGCGTATTGCGTATTGCCGACGCGAATCAGGGTGGCGTCGAGCAGCGTGATGACGGTCGCCATGACTTTGTCTCGGCTGAAGCCCGGCGAGGCCAGCAGCGCCTCCAGCTGTTTGCGCAGTTTGGGCAGCGCCAGACCGAACTCGCGTAGACGCGAATACTTGTCCGCGTCACGCACTTCGCGCCAGCGAGCGTGATAGCGATATTGCTTGCGTCCACGGGCATCGCGGCCGGTAGCTTGCAGATGGCCGCGCGGGTCAGCGCAGATCCACACGTCGATGTAGGCCGGTGGAACGGCCAGTGCGTTGATGCGTTTGATCTCGTCGGGATCGGTGATGCGCTGACCTGCGGGGTCGAAGTAGGCGAATTTTCCGCGCAGTTTCTTACGGGTGATACCTGGCTGCGTGTCATCGACGTAATGCAGGTCCGAAGGCAACACTTCGGTGAGCGCAGTATCGGGCATGGCGGACTTCCTTCGCGGCAAATCAGGCTGTTAAAGCCATTGACCGCGCGTCATGACGGTCGTGCCCGCGGATTTACGCCAGTACCGCAACAGCCTTGATCTGGGCCCACAATGACTGGCCCGGATGCGCGCCAAGCTGATCCCGTGAATAGCGTGTGATGCGCGCCAGCAACGGTGTTCCGCCGGCATCGAGGCGAATGAGCACATGCGCGGCGTTATCGGCCGGTTGTTCGCTGACGACCGTGACCGGCAGGCGATTGAGGATGCTGCTGAACTCGCTGTTTTGCAGGGTCAGGCTGATGTCGCGTGCGTGCACCTTGCAACGCAGTCTCTGGCCCGTTGTCATCGGCGCGTGAGTCACGCGAATGTTCAGTGACGAGTCCGGCAATCGCAGGGTGAGCAATTGGTAGTCGGTATCGTAGCCGCTGACCTGGCCTTCGATGATCACGCCGGCGTCGTTGTCCATGGCCAGGGGCAGGTCGAGCCGCGCCAGGGTTTCGCCAATCGGACCGCTGGCCAGCGCTTTGCCATCGCTGAGCAGCACCAGATGATCGGCAAGCCGGGCCACTTCGTCCTGAGCGTGGCTGACATACAGCACCGGGATTTCCAGTTCGTCGTGCAGGCGTTGCAGGTAGGGCAGGATTTCGCTTTTGCGCTGACTGTCGAGGGCCGCCAAAGGCTCGTCCATCAGCAGCAGCCGGGGGCTGGTCAACAGCGCGCGAGCGATGCCGACACGCTGACGCTCACCGCCGGACAAGTGCTGCGGGTGACGATCGAGCAAGTGGCCGATGCCCAGCAGTTCGGTGGCTTGGGTGATGTCGACCCGGCGCTGCGCCTTGGCAATGCGTTTGAGGCCGAATTGCAGATTGGCCAACACCGACAGGTGCGGAAACAGGCTGGCTTCCTGAAACACATAGCCGAGCGCACGTTTGTGCGGCGGCACGAAAATGCCTTTTTCGCTGTCCTGCCAGACCTCGTCATTGATGCGGATAAACGCCTGCGGCGCGCGTTCGAGCCCGGCGATGCAGCGCAGGCAAGTGGTCTTGCCCGAGCCGGACTGACCGAACAGCGCGGTCACGCCGCGACCGGGCATCTGCAGGTCAACATCGAGGCTGAAGCCCGACCAGGCCAGTTTCAGACGTGCATCAATCATCGATCAGCTCCAGCCCGCGCGAGTCTTGCGGCTGGAATACAGCGCCAGCAACACCAGAAACGAAAACACCAGCATCGCCCCGGCCAGCCAGTGCGCCTGCGCGTACTCCATGGCTTCGACGTGGTCGTAGATTTGTACGGAAACCACCCGGGTCTTGTCGGGAATATTCCCGCCGATCATCAGTACCACACCGAATTCGCCGACGGTGTGGGCGAAACCGAGAATTGCTGCAGTGATGAAACCGGGACGTGCCAGGGGCAGGATCACGCTGAAAAAGGTGTCCCAGGGATTGGCGCGCAAGGTCGCGGCCACTTCCAGTGGGCGAGTACCGATCGCGGAGAAGGCGTTTTGTAACGGCTGCACCACGAACGGCATGGAATAGAGCACCGAACCGATCACCAGGCCGGTGAAGCTGAAGGTCAGGGTGCCAAGCCCCAGCCATTGGGTGAAATGGCCAATGAAGCCATTGGGGCCGAGCGCCAGCAGCAGATAGAAACCGATGACCGTCGGTGGCAGCACCAACGGCAACGCGACAATCGCGCCGATGGGGCCGCGCAGCCAGGAACGGCTGCGCGACAACCACAGGGCAATCGGAGTGCCGACGACCAGCAGGATTGCGGTGGTCAGGGACGCCAGTTTCAGGGTCAGCCAGATCGCCGCGAAATCAGCACTCGTCAGCGACATTTACAGCTGGTAACCGTAGGACTTGATGACCGCAGCGGCTTTCGGGCCTTTTAGATAATCAACCAGCGCCTTGGCAGCAGCGTTGTCCTTGCCCTTGTTGAGGATCACGGCGTCTTGCTTGATCGGATCATGCATGCTCGCCGGAACGATCCACGCCGAGCCGCTGCTGACCTTGCCGTCCTTGTAGATCTGCGACAGGGCGACGAAGCCCAGTTCGGCGTTGCCGGTGGACACGAACTGATAGGCCTGGGTGATGTTCTGGCCTTCGACGATCTTGGCTTTAGTGGCTTCAGTCAGTTTCAGCTTTTCCAGCACCTGAGTGGCGGCCAGACCATAAGGGGCGGCTTTCGGGTTGGCGATGGACAGGTGCTGGTACTCGTTTTTCTTCAGGACGTCGCCTTTGGCATCGACGTAACCTTCCTTGGCCGACCACAGCGCCAGAGTGCCGATGGCGTAGGTGAAGCGCGAACCCTTGACGGTATCGCCTTCTTTTTCGAGTTTTTCAGGGGTGGTGTCGTCAGCCGAGAGGAACACTTCAAACGGCGCGCCGTTTTTGATCTGGGTGTAGAACTGGCCGGTGGCGCCGTACGCAGCGACCAGTTTGTGTCCGGTGTCTTTTTCAAAATCGGCGGCAATTGCCTGGATCGGTGCGGTGAAGTTGGCCGCGACAGCGACTTGCACTTCGTCGGCCTGCGCGGCGCCGATGGCGAATACCGCGAGCAGGGCAGGGGCAAAACGTGAGGCACGATTGATCATGTAACGGCTCCGTGGGTGGCAAGTGCAGTGGGCAGTTGTTATTGGAAGGTAGACTGCGCCGATGCGAGGGGGTGAAACGCTATATAGCGAAATATATAGCGAAATGCCGCCAAACGGGAAGCACTGCTTTTAAACCGGGTGAAAGTGCCACGCTCCTCACCCGTTCGGGCTCATCAACGCGTCAGTTTTGCCAGCGCGCCTTCAGCCAGTTGCCGGGTCAGTTCGGCGGTGCCGATGTCTTTGCCGAGCGTGAACGCCTGGCCGGCCCAGAGGTTGCTGAACTCCGCTTCACCCTTCGCGCGCAGCGGCATCAAGGCGCCGCCTGCCAGCGGAAAGGCAGGGGCCTTGTCCGATATCGGGCCCAGCTCGCGCATTACCCGATTGAGAATCCCCCGCGCGGGGCGTCCGGTAAACAGATTGGTCACCGCCGTTTCGCTTTCCTTGGCGGTGCGCAAGGCCTTGTGGTGCGACGCACTGACTTTCGCTTCCGGAGTAAACAGATACGCCGTCCCGGCCTGAACCGCTGAAGCTCCGAGCAGGAACGCTGCAGCCACGCCGCGCGCATCGGCAATCGCACCGGCAGCAATCACCGGCACGCTCACGGCGTCGACCACTTGCGGCACCAGGGCAAACGTACCGACCTGACTGCTCAGGTCATTGCTGAGGAACATACCGCGATGGCCGCCGGCCTCGTAACCCATGGCGATGATCGCGTCGCAACCGTTCTGCTCCAGCCAGATCGCTTCGTCGACGGTGGTTGCCGACGAGATGATTTTCGCGCCGGTGGCCTTGACCCGATCCAGCAAGGATTTTTCCGGCAGGCCGAAGTGGAAACTCACCACTTCAGGGCGAAACTCTTCCAGCACTTCGCAGGCAGCCGCATCGAAGGGCGCGCGGTTGGACACCGGCGTCGGCGCATCGAAATCGACACCCAGTTCGCGATAGTAGGGTTCCAGCAGGTTTTTCCAGTCGCGGGCCTTTTGCTCATCGGCGGCCGGAGGTTGATGGCAGAAGAAGTTGACGTTGAACGGCTTGTTCGTGCCCTGGCGAATGATCTTCAGCTCTTCGCGCAGTTGCTCGATGGTCAGCATTGCCGCCGGCATCGAACCGAGGCCACCGGCGTTGCACGCTGCGATAACCATGGATGAGTTGGTGGCACCGGCCATGGGGCCCTGGATGATCGGCAGTTCGATGCCGAACAGGTCAAGAATGCGGGTATCAGGCCATTGGCTCATGGAATAGCTTCTCCGACGACAAAACAGGGCAGGGACGGTAGCAGCCGGTTTTTTAACGCAAAGCCACCCCCATGACCAGCACAGATTTGTAGCTTGAACAGCCGGCGCTGGCTGGGCGTTCGGGCCCGATTGGCTAAAGGTCGAGTGGGGCAAAATGTTGCAGTGTGCTATTCCAATCCCTCGACATCCTGAATTCCACCCGTGAGAGGCAGTCATGTTCAAAGGCATTTTGATCGACAAAGACGACAGTGGTTATCGCGCCAACCTGCAGGAGATCAACGACGAACAGTTGCCGGAAGGCGATGTGACGGTTCGCGTCGCGTACAGCACGCTGAACTTCAAGGACGGCCTGGCGATCACCGGCAGCAGCCCGGTGGTGCGCAAGTTTCCGATGGTGCCGGGGATCGATCTGGCGGGCACCGTTGAAGTCAGTTCGCGCCCGGATTACAAGGTCGGCGATGCGGTTCTGCTCAACGGCTGGGGCGTTGGTGAAAACCACTGGGGCGGTCTGGCGCAAAAAGCGCGATTGAACGGTGACTGGCTGATTCCGCTGCCCAAGGCATTCACCGCCGCGCAAGCCATGGCCATCGGCACGGCCGGTTATACGGCGATGCTGTGCGTCATGGCGCTGGAGCGCAACGGCGTGACCCCGCAACAGGGCGAAGTGCTGGTGACCGGTGCCAACGGTGGCGTCGGCAGTTTTGCCATCGCATTGTTGAGCAAGCTGGGCTACCGCGTGGTCGCTTCGACCGGTCGGGTGTCGGAGCACGAATACCTGAAGCAACTGGGCGCTGGCGAAATCATTGATCGCGCGACCCTGTCCGAACCCGGCAAGCCGCTGGCCAAAGAGCGCTGGGCGGGCGTCATCGATTCGGTCGGCAGTCACACGCTGGCCAATGCCTGCGCCAGCACCCGGGCCGAAGGCACCGTGGCCGCATGCGGTCTGGCTCAGGGCATGGACTTTCCGGCGTCGGTGGCGCCGTTCATTCTGCGTGGCGTGACGCTGGCCGGGATCAACAGCGTGACCCAGCCCAAGGCACGCCGCATCGAGGCCTGGGATCGTCTGGCGAAGGATCTGGATTTCGCGCTTTTGCCGCTGATCAGCCACGAAATCGGCCTCGGCGAAGCCCTCGAAGCGGCCCCGAAGTTGCTCGCCGGTCAGTTGCGCGGGCGGGTTGTGGTCGACGTCAATCGCTGACACATTAGCGCCATCGCGGCCCGCCCGGGCCGCACTTCGAGCTAATGGAGTGGCGTTTTCGATGGACTTACAACAGCAATACGTCGATTCATTCACGGTTTCCGGCCTGCGTGTACGCACCACCAACGCAGCCGAACACAACCCTGAAACCGCGCAGATCGGTTCGATGTGGGGACAGTTTTTTGCCAAGGGGCTGGCCGAGGTGATTCCCGGCAAACTGACGGAGTCGTCAGTGTATGGCGTGTACTCGGCTTACGAGTCGGATGCCTCCGGGGCATTCGATGTCACCGCCGGGGTGGCGGTGACCGAACCGTCAGCAGACTTCGAGACGATCCGCATCGAAAGCGGCAACTATCTGGTGTTCGAAGGGCGCGGCCCGTTGCCGGGAGCGGTCATCGAGACCTGGGGCCGGATCTGGCAGCACTTTGAAGCCAATCCGCAGATCGAGCGTCGATTCGCTACCGACTTCGAGGCCTACACCGGCCCCGAATCGGTGGCGATTTACATCGGCCTGCGTTAAGCCGGCGTTTCGCGCAGCAACAGCTCACGCTTGCGCTCCACGCCCCAGCGGTAGCCGCTGAGGTTGCCGTCGCTACGCACCACGCGGTGGCACGGAATGGCTACCGCGAGGCTGTTGGCGCCGCAAGCCTGAGCCACAGCGCGCACGGCTTTTGGCGAGCCGATCCGCAGGGCGATGTCCGCGTAGCTGGCGGTGCTGCCGACCGGTATTTCCCGCAGCGCCTGCCACACCCGTTCCTGAAACGCCGTGCCGCGCACATCCAGCGGCAAATCCAGTCCGATGGCAGGCGCTTCGATGAAGCCGACGACGTGAGCGATCAGCTGTTCGAACTCGGCATCGGCGCCGATCAGGTTGGCGCGGCGAAACTGGTCCTGCAGGTCGCACACCAATTGGTGCGGGTCGTCCCCCAACAGAATCGCGCAGATCCCGCGCGCGCTCTGTGCCACCAGAATGGCGCCGAGCGAGCACTGGCCGACGGCGAAGCGGATGTCGTTGTTCTGGCCGGCAGCCCGGAAGTCGCCGGGTTTCATGCCCAGTACCTGATCGGCCGCTTCGTAGAAACGGCTGTTGGAGTTGAAGCCGGCGTCATACAGCGCGTCGGTCACCGAGCCGCCGTCTGCCAGACGCTGCCGAACCCGGCGCGAGCGATGCGCGGCGGCATAGCCTTTCGGCGTCAGCCCCGTCGCGGCCTTGAATACACGATGAAAATGGAAGGCACTCAGGCCGGCGGTCTCGGCGAGATCGTTGAGCGCCGGCAGACTGTCCGACGCCTCGATCTGGCGACAGGCTGCCGCGACAGTGGCGGCATGCTGCGCGGCGACTTCGGTCTGATCCTTGCTCGCCCGTTTGCTGGGGCGATAGCCCGCTGCCTCGGCGTCCTCGGCGGTGTCGAAGAACTCGACGTTCTGCGGTTTCGGCAAGCGCGCCAGGCTGCTGGGGCGGCAATAGATGCCGGTGGTTTTCACGGCATACACAAACTGGCCGTCCGCCCGAGGGTCGCGTGCCACGACTGCGGCCCAGCGTGGATCGTCTTCAGTGTTCAGCGAGGTGGAAAGCGTTTTCATGATGGAGAGTCCGTTGACCTGTTGAATTTCAGGTTAACCAGTGCCACCGGCCGGAACACTCCGACCCTTGCGGTCAAACTTTGCAGGATTATCCAGCGGTGCGAAACGTCAGGTTGAAACGCTGTTCACCCAGGCGCGGGTGCCGGCCAGGCTTGATCGGCAGGATGCCGTGATAGCGCAGTCGGTCGACACCGCCCCAGATCACCATGTCGCCGTGCAGCAGCGAGATTTTCTGGCTCCTGTCGCCGCGTACGAAACCGCCGAACAGGAACGTTGCCGGCAAGCCCAATGACAGCGAAACGATCGGCGCTTCGTAGGCATTTTCGTCTTTGTCCTGATGCAACGACATCTTTGCGCCTGGGACATAGCGATTGATCAGGCAGGAATCTGGTACGAAGTCGGCAAATCCGGCGCATTTCGCTGCGGCCTGCGCCAGCTCGCGAAACACCTCGGGCATGGCGGGCCAGGGTTGGTGGTTCACGGGATCTTCGGATGAATAGCGGTAGCCGCTGCGATCGGTAATCCAGCCCAGCGCACCGCAACTGCTGGAGGCCACCGACATGCTGAAGCCTCCGGGCGTCATCATGTGGCGCAATGGGGCGCAGGCGATGATCGATTCCAGGGCCGGCAACAACTGCTCGATTTGTGGCAAGGCAAAACCGCGCAACACCCAGGATTGCTCGCCGATCTGTTCGGCGCGCCGGGGCTGCTCGGATTCTGTGTCGGCGAACAGATCGAAGGTGGTTTGCATGATCGTCAGGTCGCGTCGTGGAAGATGATGCCCAGAGTATGCCGTTTTCCGCTGTGCAGTCGGCTGACACCGTGGCGCATGGTCACCCGATAGTCGCCGCGCACGCCTTTGACCGGGCGCTGGTTGACGGCAAAGATCAGCGCGTCGCCTTTTCTCAGGTCCATCACCAGCGGACGCGACTGCATTCTTGGACGTTGTTCGGTCATGACGAACTCACCGCCGGTGAAATCTTCGACAGGTTCTGACAGAAGAATCGCCACTTGCAACGGAAATACATGTTCGCCGTACAGGTCCTGATGCAGACAGTTGTAGTCCTGCGGGCCGTATTGCAGCAAGAGCGGGGTAGGTCGCAGTTGACCGGCGGCGTGGCAGCGCTCGAGAAATTCGCGGTGTTGCTCTGGAAAGCGTTCCGGCAGTCCCATGCGTTCATGCCAGCGGTTGGCCAGAGGCACAAGTCGCGGGTAAAGCGCACTGCGCAGGCGTTCCACCACGGGTGGTAGCGGATAGCGCAGGTATTTGTATTCACCGCGTCCGAAACCATGACGGGCCATGATGACCTGGGATCGAAACGGTTCACTTTGTGGGTAAAGCGCACTCAACCGATCACAGGTGTCCGGGCGCAGCAGTGTGCGGATGACGGCGCAACCATCCTGGTCCAGTTGCTGCTCCAGGGCGATCCAGTCGAGCGCATCGAGCGGGGAGGCGGGTGAGGGTGACATGCTGATTCCTTGGCTTGCATTCAGGTATCAGTCTGGGCCGTCCACCCGGCCGGAACACTCCGCCGCTTGCGGTCGAATTGTCGTCCGGGTCTTACAGGGCCTTGCTGACGCTGATGTCGCTGATCACATCGTCGCTCTGACCGTGCAGGGCATCCAGTGCTGCCTTGGCTTCTTCCGGCGTGCCGTTTTCCAGTTGGGCGAACTCGAAGCGGCGTTCACCGTTGAGTTTGTACTTGATCACGTATTTGGTCGTTTGGGCCACGTTGATGCTTACCTGTCTGCGTTGGCGGAACCGCTCAGCTGAGTTTGGAGCTCGAGCGGCGAATGATCTTGATCGAATGCGTCAGCGTCGGCTTGCGAGTTACGCTGATCGCCCGGCGGTTGACGGTGTCGATGGTGATGTTCCAGAAGCCGGTGCTCGGCGCGGTGATACGGGCCGGGAACGTGTCGAAAGCGCCGCCGTGATAGGTGTGACGGCCGCCATTCTTGAAGCTGCGGAAGTTGGCGTCGTTCATCAAGCGGATGTTGCAGGTTTGCGAGCATTGGATGACGACGATGTCGTCTTCGTTGAGGTGCTCGCGCTGGTGAATGAATTTCATGGGCGCCTCCAGAAGGGCTTTTTCTACAAAATCAAAACGATAGCATTGTCGATTGGCGCAGTTTATCAGCCCGGACGGGTTATTATCTGGCCGTCGGGCGTCGCTTTGACAATTAAAAACAGATATTCACGATTTCATGTGGGTTAAATGCAGCAGGCCTCGGAGAAAAACGGCATTCGTGCTGTCGGAGGGTCTTTATTGGAGGTTTTGTATGAAATGGGGTGTGGTGATTCTGCCGTTGGCATTGGCAATGGGTGGTTGCGCAAGCGTTTCGGAAATCAATGAAACACTGCCGACCATGAACGTCATTTCCGGCAAGAAACCCCATGAATATGCTGAGTGCCTGGCCGAAAAGCTGTCCAACAGCCGTGGTGCCTTGCAGGTAGAGCGGCACAAGGACGAAGTGCGGGTCATCGTTCCGGGCAAGCTGGGATCGGGTCCGGCCGCGGTGTTTGACATCGAGGATCGCTCCGGCGGCAGCAGTATCAAACTGCACGAGCGGATGTCCAATGTGCCGCTGCGTCCGTGGGATGTGCGCAACGCCGCCACGGCCTGCATTTCCGGCTGATAGACTGTCAGCAGTCAGCATTGATGCCGTCACAGCTTTGCTGTGGCGGCATTGTCATTTCTGGGAGCGGTGAATGAAGAGAGAGCAGGTGCGGGAGCGACACAAGGAAGGGCTCATTGCGGCGACCCATGTGATCCAGAACCCGGCGAATCCGGGGGAGTGGATCGTGTTTTTCAAGAAGAGCGCCGGTCGCAGTTACTTCCTGGTCGATGATAACGACGAAGTCGAATCCTTCAACCGGCTCGACGACCTGATCGAGGTCGTGCGCGGGCTGGGGATCAAGTTCGCCGAAATTCACATGTAAGGCTATTTGCACACCACCACGACGCTGCGGGTTTTGTAGTTGCCGACGTCGACGCCCAGGGTCTTGTCGCTTTCCTTGGGCGCTGGTGTTCCATCTGTCCCGACGATTCGATAGCCCGTTCCGGCACAGGACGCGTCCGCCTTTTCATAACAGGTGGCCCAGGAATTGGCTTCGCCGGAGCAGTCGATGCTCAACCCTTGTTCGCCGTTGTTCAGGTAGGTGGTCTGTGAGGTGGCGCAACCGGCCAAGGCCGCGAGCGCAATCAGGGGCAGGAAACTGATGAAGGGGCGGTTGATCATGGCAATGTCGTCTTCGAGGAGGAGGGGGCTAGACGCTATGACAGCGCCGGCATGAAAAGGTTATAGCGATTGGCCACTTCTTTGCGCGCAGACAAAAAAAGCCCTGCGCGAAGGCAGGGCCGGGATTCGTCGTTGCGGATCAGTCTTGGTCCTTGCCGCGACGCTTCGGTGCAGGAGGCGTGTAATCAAGCACCGCGGCTACTTCAATCGCCATCGCTTCAGTGGGCAACGGACCGGACACATCTTCGCCGTTGGCGGCAGTGATATGCCACTGGCCATCTTTCGCCTTGGCGACGGTGTACCCATTGATGATTTTTGCTGCGGACATCTAACTGCCTCGTTGGCTGGTTCAAAGGCGCAATGATAGCGGTAAATGGGCGAACGGGCGCAGGTCGATGAGGTGTTTCGAGATCTTTGGGCTACGCTGATTGCGCAGCCTCTGCGTGCGGATTGAACTATCCGCCAGATTATTTCTCTATGTTGACATCGGTTAGCCAGTGCGGGGCATTGTAAGGTGCACGCCGCCTGATTAGACTGCGCCGAAACTCGTACACACAGCCCTTTCAAGGACTTATATGATCAAGAAATGCTTGTTCCCAGCAGCCGGTTACGGTACTCGCTTCCTCCCAGCGACTAAGGCCATGCCCAAAGAAATGCTGCCGGTGGTAAACAAGCCACTGATCCAGTACGGCGTCGAAGAAGCTCTGGATGCTGGCCTGAACGAAATCTCCATCGTGACCGGCCGTGGCAAGCGTGCCCTGGAAGACCACTTCGACATCAGCTATGAGCTGGAAAACCAGATCAAAGGCACCGACAAGGAAAAATACCTGGTCGGTATCCGCAAGCTGCTGGACGAGTGCTCGTTCTCCTACACCCGTCAGACTGAAATGAAAGGCCTGGGTCACGCGATCCTGACCGGTCGCCCGCTGATCGGTGACGAGCCGTTCGCCGTGGTGCTGGCGGACGACCTGTGCGTCAACCTCGAAGGCGACGGCGTACTGACCCAGATGGTCAAGCTGTACAAGCAGTTCCGCTGCTCGATCATTGCCATCCAGGAAGTCGATCCGCAGGAAACCAGCAAGTACGGCGTGATCGCTGGCGAAATGATCCGCGACGACATCTACCGCGTACACAGCATGGTCGAGAAGCCAAAGCCGGAAGATGCGCCGTCGAACCTGGCGATCATCGGCCGCTACATCCTGACCCCGGACATCTTCGACCTGATCGAACAGACCGAGCCAGGCAAGGGCGGTGAAATCCAGATCACCGACGCCCTGATGAAACAAGCCCAGAACGGCTGCGTGATGGCCTACAAGTTCAAGGGCAAGCGTTTCGACTGCGGTGGTGCTGAAGGCTACATCGAAGCAACCAACTTCTGCTTCGAGAACTTCTATAAGACTGGCAAGGCTTACTGATAAAGCCTGATCTGCCTGTACGAAAAAGCCACCTTCGGGTGGCTTTTTCATTTTCCGCCCCTATATCGGCAGGAGTGCTTGCCCAACGGACGACGGCGGGTATGCTGATCGCCTGCCGAGGAGATAGAAATGGCCTACGATTTTGACCTTTATGTGATTGGTGCCGGTTCCGGCGGTGTGCGGGCTGCGCGTTTTGCTGCCGGGTTTGGTGCGAAAGTGGCGGTGGCCGAGAGCCGTTATCTGGGCGGTACCTGCGTCAACGTTGGTTGCGTACCGAAAAAACTGTTGGTGTACGGCGCCCACTTTGCCGAAGACTTCGAACAGTCTTCGGGATTTGGCTGGAGCCTGGGTGAGGCGGATTTCGATTGGGCCACGCTGATTGCCAACAAGGATCGCGAGATCAATCGCCTGAACGGCATTTATCGCAATCTGCTGGTTAACAGCGGCGTGACGCTGCATGAAGCGCACGCCAAGATCGTTGGTCCTCACGAAGTCGAGGTCAATGGCGAGCGATTCACTGCGAAGAATATTCTGATCGCCACCGGTGGCTGGCCGCAGATTCCCGAGATTCCGGGGCATGAGCATGCGATCAGCTCGAACCAGGCGTTCTTCCTCAAAGAACTGCCCAAGCGTGTACTGGTCGTCGGTGGCGGTTACATCGCCGTCGAATTTGCCGGGATTTTCCATGGCCTGGGCGCCAACACGACGTTGCTGTATCGCGGGGATCTGTTCCTGCGCGGTTTCGACGGTTCGGTGCGTAATCATCTGAAGGAAGAGCTGACCAAGCGTGGTCTGGATCTGCAATTCAATGCCGACATTGCCCGCATCGACAAGCAACCGGATGGCAGCCTGAAGGCGACTCTCAAGGATGGTCGCGTGCTGGAAGCGGATTGTGTGTTCTACGCCACCGGCCGACGTCCGATGCTGGACAACCTGGGGCTGGAAAACACCGATGTGCAGCTCGACGACAAAGGCTTCATCAAAGTCGACGAGGAATATCAAACCACCGAGCCATCAATTCTGGCGCTGGGCGATGTCATCGGTCGCGTGCAGTTGACGCCTGTGGCGCTGGCGGAAGGCATGGCAGTGGCACGGCGCCTGTTCAAACCTGAGCAATACCGTCCGGTGGATTACAAGATGATCCCGACGGCAGTGTTCAGTCTGCCGAACATCGGCACCGTCGGCCTGACCGAAGAAGAGGCGCGGGAAGCGGGTCACGACGTCGTGATCTACGAAAGCCGCTTCCGGCCGATGAAGCTGACCCTGACTGACTGCCAGGAGCGCACGCTGATGAAGCTGGTGGTCGATGGCAAGTCCGACAAGGTGCTGGGCTGTCACATGGTCGGGCCGGATGCTGGCGAGATCGTGCAAGGTCTGGCAATCGCGTTGAAGGCTGGCGCCACCAAACGTGACTTCGACGACACCATCGGGGTGCACCCGACGGCGGCCGAAGAATTTGTCACGATGCGTACGCCGGTCGGCGCTTAAGTCTTTTTCGGTTCTGCTGCGTCTGGCGCTGCCGCAACGGTGGTGGCCAGGCGCAGACTGTCTTGCGCTTTGGTCAATTCCTTCTCCAATGACTGATTGAGCTGCGACTGCTCGTCGACGTTCTGCTTGAGCGTCTGGCTTTCCAGCAGCGCCACGCGCAGGCGTTCCTGGAGGAGGGTGCGTTCGCTGTCGACGCGAGACGCTTGCTCCAGCAGTTGATCCTGACGCTGATTGCTGTGCTTGAGCTGATCCTGCATCAGGCTCAGTTCGCGCACGGTGCCGCGATTTTCGGTCAGCAGGCGTTCGTTGTCGCGGTGCAGTTGGGTGATTTCGTCCTGGCGTACTAGCGCGCTTTGCTGCGCCTGGCGCAACTCCATCTGCAACTGCTGAACCTGGGTTTCGTGACGGCTCTGTTCCTGCTCGCGCTGTTCCTTGATGGCGTTGCGGTAGTGTTCAAGCGCATCGCGGGCGTGCAGGTGCTTTTCTTCCAGCGAGCGGATCTGCTCGTCCTTGTCCTGCAAGCGTAATTCAAAATCGGCCAGTGCCTGATTCAGCCCGGCGTTGCGAGTCTGTTCGGTCTGCAGCATCGAGCGGGTATCGCTCAGGGCTTCGGATTCCTTGACCAGCGCGGCGGCCTGAATGTCGTGCTTCTTCTCCAGTTGCGCGTGATCCTGACGAAGCTGATTCAGCTCGTCCTCCAGTGCCTGACGCTGTTGCTCGTACTGCTCGCGTGCCTGATCAATCGGCTCCTGCGCCTGCTCTTTCAGGCGTTGGGCAAGGCGCGTGACGAGGGCGAGGAGTTCGTCATCAATGGGCTCTGCCGAAGGATCGGCCGGTTCGCTGCCGTCATCCAGCTCCTTCAGATAACGATGAATCGTGGTTTTTGAACCCGTATTACCCAGTTCGATGCGTACTGCGTCGATGCTGGGGTGTTCGCCACGGGCGAGGATCGCTGTGCGCGCGATCTGGACTACTGCTTTGTTAACGCCGCCACGGGCCATATCTGCTCCTACCATTTCGTACTGTGGTACATGCCACTAAAGTACGTAGTGTACCATGTTGAAAATAAAGTGAAATAACCACCGATAAACGGGCGGGATATACTGGTATTACCCCATGTGAAACCCCTAAAATTGGTTTCCACACAAACCCTCAGTACGCCACGAGAAAATCAGCCCATGAGCGATATCGATCGCTATCTGCAAGCCGCTACCCGCGACAACACCCGCCGCAGCTATCGTTCGGCCGTCGAGCATTTCGAAACGGTATGGGGTGGGTTCCTGCCCGCGACAGCTGACAGCATCGCGCGGTATCTGGTGGCTCACGCGGGCGTGCTGTCGGTCAACACGCTGAAGTTGCGTCTCTCGGCGCTGGCGCAGTGGCACAACAGTCAGGGCTTCGCCGATCCCACCAAGTCGCCGGTGGTGCGCAAAGTCTTCAAGGGCATTCGCGCCCTGCATCCCGCGCAGGAAAAACAGGCCGAGCCCCTCCAATTGCGCGATCTTGAGCAGACCGTCGCCTGGCTTGAGCAGGAAATGAAAGTCGCCCGGGAACAACAGGACCGGCCGCTGCTGCTAAGAGCTTGCCGCGACCGCGCGTTGATCCTGTTGGGCTTCTGGCGCGGCTTTCGTAGCGATGAACTGTGTCGGGTACAGATCGAGCACGTCCAGGCGCACGCCGGCAGCGGCATCACCCTGTACCTGCCGCGCAGCAAGGGCGATCGGGAAAACCTCGGGCAGACCTATCAGGCGCCGGCACTGCTGAAGTTGTGTCCGGTGCAGGCTTACATCGAATGGATCACCGAGGCAGCACTGGTGCGGGGCCCGGTGTTTCGCGCCGTCGACCGCTGGGGCAATCTGAGCGAGGAGGGCTTGCACGCCAACAGCGTGATTCCGTTGCTGCGTCAGGCCCTGGAACGCGCCGGTATTTCCGCCGAGCGCTACACCAGCCACTCCCTGCGTCGCGGCTTTGCAACATGGGCTCATCAAAGCGGCTGGGATCTCAAATCGTTGATGAGTTACGTGGGCTGGAAGGATATGAAGTCCGCCATGCGCTATGTTGAAGCAAGCCCCTTTCACGGGATGGCCCGGATTACGGATAAGCCGCTGTCGCCGTAGATATCGTTTTCTTCTATTAATACCCTCAGCTAATAGCGAAAACAAATCAGCAGCATCAGGTTTGCCAATGAGCCATCCGTCGAGTGGCTAGGTAGGATTCACCCATCGAATTCACAACCCTGACGGAGAGTCATCAATGCCTATCATCAACAGCCAAGTAAAACCGTTCAAAGCTACCGCGTTCAAAAATGGCGACTTCGTACAAGTCTCGGACGCTGACCTGAAAGGCAAATGGTCCGTAGTGTTCTTCTACCCGGCCGACTTCACTTTCGTTTGCCCAACCGAGCTCGAAGACCTGGCTGACAACTACGCCGCCTTCCAGAAACTGGGCGTAGAGATCTACAGCGTTTCGACCGATACCCACTTTGCCCACGCTGCCTGGCACAACACTTCGCCAGCCATCGGCAAAATCGAATACACCATGATCGGCGACCCGACCCATGTCATCTCCCGCAACTTCGACGTGCTGATCGAAGAAGCTGGTCTGGCGGATCGTGGCACCTTCGTGATCAACCCTGAAGGCCAGATCAAAATCGTTGAACTGAACGATGGCGGCGTTGGCCGTGACGCTTCCGAGCTGCTGCGCAAAATCAAGGCTGCTCAGTACGTTGCCGCTCACCCAGGCGAAGTTTGCCCGGCCAAGTGGAAAGAAGGCGAGGCCACTCTGGCTCCGTCCCTGGATTTGGTCGGCAAGATCTAAGTCTGTGACACGCAATGCAGGGCGGAACTCCGCACCTACTTAAGTAAGCTGCACCGCCCAATAGAAAAGCCCGGGCGAGATTCGCTCGGGCTTTTTTTCGCCTCAAATAAAGTCAGGAGATCGCCCGTATGTTGGACGCCAATCTTAAAGCCCAGTTGAAATCGTACCTGGAACGGGTCACCCAGCCGATCGAGATCGTTGCTTCACTCGACGACGGTGCGAAATCCCGTGAAATGCTCGACCTGCTGAAAGACGTTGCCAGTCTTTCGCACCAGATTACCTTGATCGACAGCGGCGACGATGCACGCAAGCCGTCGTTCTCGATCAACCGCCCGGGTGCCGACATCAGCCTGCGTTTCGCCGGCATCCCGATGGGCCATGAATTCACTTCGCTGGTGCTGGCCCTGCTGCAAGTCGGCGGCCACCCTTCGAAGGCAAGTGTCGAAGTGATCGAACAGATCCGCTCGCTCAAGGGCGATTTCAACTTCGAGACGTACTTCTCGCTGTCCTGCCAGAACTGCCCGGACGTCGTTCAGGCGCTGAACCTGATGGCCGTGCTGAACCCGAACATCCGCCACGTCGCCATCGACGGCGCGCTGTTCCAGGACGAAGTCAACGATCGCAAGATCATGGCCGTGCCGAGCATCTACCTCAACGGTGAAAACTTCGGCCAGGGCCGTATGGGCCTGGAAGAAATCCTCGCCAAACTCGACACTGGCGCCATCGAGCGTCAGGCCGACAAAATCAGCGCCAAGCAAGCCTTTGATGTGCTCGTGGTCGGCGGTGGCCCGGCCGGTGCTTCGGCGGCGATCTATGCCGCACGTAAAGGTATTCGCACCGGTGTTGCAGCCGAGCGCTTCGGCGGTCAGGTGCTGGACACCATGGCCATCGAGAACTTCATTTCCGTGCAGGAAACCGAAGGCCCGAAACTGGCGACCGCGCTGGAAGAGCACGTCAAACAGTACGACGTCGACATCATGAACCTGCAACGCGCCGACAAGCTGATCCCGGGCAAGAATGGCGAGCTGCATGAAGTTCGCTTCGCCAGTGGCGCGACCCTCAAGGCCAAGAGCGTGATTCTGGCGACCGGTGCGCGGTGGCGTGAAATGAACGTGCCGGGTGAGCAGGAATACCGCAACAAAGGCGTGGCGTACTGCCCGCACTGTGACGGTCCGCTGTTCAAGGGCAAGCGTGTGGCGGTGATTGGCGGCGGTAACTCCGGCGTCGAAGCCGCTATCGACCTGGCCGGTATCGTGTCCCACGTGACCCTGCTGGAGTTCGACGTTCAGTTGCGTGCCGACGCCGTATTGCAACGCAAGCTGCACAGCCTGCCGAACGTCACCGTGATCACCAGTGCGTTGACCACCGAAGTCACCGGCGATGGCCAGAAGGTCAACGGCCTGCGTTACAAAGATCGCAACAGTGACGAGCTGCGCACGGTCGAGCTGGAAGGGATCTTCGTGCAGATCGGCCTGTTGCCCAACACCGATTGGCTCAAAGGCACCATCGAGCTGTCGCCGCGCGGCGAGATCATCGTCGACAACCGCGGTGAAACCTCGATCCCCGGCATCTTCGCTGCCGGCGACGTGACCACCGTGCCGTACAAGCAGATCGTGATCGCGGTGGGCGAGGGCGCCAAGGCTTCCCTCAGCGCGTTCGATCACCTGATCCGCACTTCGGCTCCGGCGTAAATCCCGGGCCTGAAAAAGAAAAACCCCCATCAGCGATGATGGGGGTTTTTCTTTGCGTGTTGCTTTTTACCCAGGTCCAGCTTTACAGCGGAGCTGGCTGAATGATCTCGACCCAGTAGCCATCCGGATCCTTGATGAACGCCAGGCTCTTCATGCGGCCATCGGTCAGGCGCTTCTGGAAGTCGCAGCCCAGTTCTTCAAAGCGTGCGCAGGCGGCGACGATATCCGGTACCGAGATGCAGATGTGGCCGAAACCGCGCGGGTCGGTGTTGCCGTTGTGGTAGGCGAAATCCGCGTCGTTTTCGGTGCCGTGGTTGTGGGTCAATTCCAGAATGCCGGGAATCGACTTCATCCACTCGGTGCGGGCAGCGGCGTCGGCCGGGATCTGCGATTTGTCGACCAGGGCGAGGAAGTACAGGCTGAATTCCGCTTCCGGGAAATCACGCTTCTCTACCAGCGAGAAACCCAGTACGCGGGTGTAGAAATCCAGCGACTTGGTGATGTCTTTGACGCGCAGCATGGTGTGGTTGAACACGAAGTTGCGGGTTGCGCTGTCCGGGGTGGCGGTGACGCCAGGGAAGGTGTTCAGTTCTTGCAGGCTCATGGGCCCTCCGTAACAAATTGGGGCGAGTGAATGGGCGCAATGATACGCATGCCTGGCAGCATCGCCAAACCGAAAGCGCGG
Source organism: Pseudomonas sp. GW823-FHT04A03 (assembly GCF_058796615.1). Classification (NCBI taxonomy): domain Bacteria; kingdom Pseudomonadati; phylum Pseudomonadota; class Gammaproteobacteria; order Pseudomonadales; family Pseudomonadaceae; genus Pseudomonas; species Pseudomonas sp. GW823-FHT04A03. Next base: position 843,482 of record NZ_JBXAIV010000001.1, on the reverse strand, counting down.
GCTTGCCCTGCGAGCGGGCGGGCCTCAGACTTTACGGCTCAATCCGCGAGTGCCTCTGGTAATGATCCGACCGTTCAAATCGCTGTTCGTTTTCCTGGGTTTTTCCCTGCTTGCTCTGCCGGCCTTTGCAGAGGCGCCGAGCATCACCTGGCCCGCCGGCTGGGAAGTCGAAGCGTTACCCGAAACCTCCCCGGAAGTCTCGCGTCAGCGCGCGGTGAAGACTGACCAAGATGGCAATCAGGTCATGGTGATGGAGTTGACGATGACCCGCGTGGAAAGTGGTCATCAGGTCAACTTGCAAGGCGTGTTGCTTGAGATGCGCAAGTCGGTGCAGAAAGACTTTTTCCAGAGCGGTTATCAGAGTGTCTGCAACAAGGTTCACGCGAGCACGCTGGGCTCGCTGACAGCGCTTGAAACCACTTGTACGGTGACTGAAAACGGCCGTCATGTGTTGTCGCAAACATTGGTTGCAGCGGTCGAGGCGGATAAGGCTTACGTACTTTCGTATGCCGGGCAGGCGGAGGTTTATAAGGCGAGCGGCGACGAAATAGTAGCTGCACGAAACAGCTTGAAATTCTAGTCGTCTGTTCGTGGTCAGTCTGGTGTTAGATACCGGAACTGATTAAACATAAAGTTAATCTCCGGCTAACGGGGCAACATTCGGAAGCATAGTTTCAACGCGACAGCGGTTTGAGACTCAACTTTCCCGCCAGAAAAATCGTTGCATTTGTTAAATATTGTCCAAAAAAAAGCCCTGCATATGCAGGGCTTTCATGTTTGCGAGGGATTAACCGCGCAACCAGGAATCAACGGTGGCTGCACCGTATTGTTCCTTCCAGGCTTTCAGGCCACGGTGGTTGCCACCCTTGGTCTCGATCAGCTCGCCGGTGTGCGGGTTCTGATAGACCTTGACCACGCGAGCGCGGCGGGTTTTAGGTGCGGCGGTCGATTGCAGACCGGATTTCGCCGGGTTCGGATCGAGAATGGCGATGATGTCTTTCAGGCCTTTGCCGTAGGTTTTCATCAGCCCCTGGAGCTTTTCTTCGAATTCGATTTCTTTCTTGAGCCCGGCATCGTTCTTCAGCGATTCCAGCTGCTTGAGCTGTTCCTGAAGGGCCTTTTCAGCTGCACGAAATTCAGCGAGTCTGGACAATATCTTTACTCCAATAGTGTGTTTGGCTGATACCAACCGCAAACAAAGCTATAAGCCAAGAGCCTTGAAGCGACTCGGTGATAATGGCTCACCTGCCCATCTTGCAACAGGTAAGAAAAATTGTAGTAGTTAATGCGACAAGAGTAAATCCTGACTTTTTCTTCATGTAACAACAACGCTCTTTTGTATCAATTTGGTGCGAGCTGTCGGCGAGTCAGGATTTATCCAGAGAAGTTAATGATGAGTTAATGCTTCGATGAAGTCTGCAGCCGGCATCGGTTTGCCGAAAAGGTAGCCCTGCAGAAAGTTGACATGATGAGCGGCCAGGTAATCGCACTGGGCTTGCGTCTCCACACCTTCGGCCACAATGCCCAGATCCAGTTTGGTGGAGAGCTCGATGATGCTGTCCAGAATGTGCCGGGACAGGGCATCTTTATCGATCATGGCGACAAATGTCTGATCGATCTTGAGGAAGTCGACATTGAATGTCCTCAAGTAGCCGAGACTTGAATGACCGGTGCCAAAGTCGTCAATCGCGATCTTCACACCCATTGAGCGCAGTTGCGCGAACAGTTGATGGGTGATGTCGGACGGCTCGATCAGCTCGCGTTCGGTCAGCTCCAGAACCAGGCTGATGCTGCCGGGCTGGAACGCTGACAAAAATTCACGGCAATCCTCAATCAGCTCCAGATCGTGGCAGTGGCTGGCGGTGATGTTGATGCCAATGTGGAACGGTGCGGTAAAGGTCGATGACAGCGGCCCCAGCACGACAGCCGTCTGCTGCATCAAGGCGCGGGTCATCGGCACGATCAACCCTGAGTGCTCGGCAAACGGGATGAACAGGTCCGGACGTACCAGACCTTCCTTGGGATGATTCCAGCGCATCAGCACTTCCGTGCCCGACCAGCGTTTGCTGTCGCCGTGCACCACCGGTTGAAAGTAGGGAATGAATTCTCCTGCTTCCAATGCGCGAAGCATTTCGTGGCTGGGCGAGGTGGAGCGCTTCTGCACGATATAGCCGATCGCTCCCGATACCGCACCGAAGAACATCAACAGGCTGAACAGCGGCGGGTACTCGTCTTTCATGTAGCGCCAGGTTTCGCCTGCCGGAAAAGCGGCGCTGACCGTGAACGCATAGTTCGATGAGTGCAAGGTACTTTGCGCCACGGGCAACGCGGGCAGGGCGCCCTGATGCACTTTGCCGTCGGCGGAGAGCCAGTTGTTGCCGACTTGCAGCAACAACAACGTGTGCCGGCCGATCAGGCGCAGGATGTTGCTCAGGTGATAGCCGTCCAGCGTGGTCAATGCGCCACCGCGCCCTTCGCTCAGGCGATAGACCAGCAGCGCGGTGTTTGGCGTCACCGGGTTGCCGTTCATGAGCCACAACTTGCCTTGGGCGTAGTCGCCCGGATTCACGGCTTCCTTGAAGTCGCCGAACAGCGAACTGCAATAGAGGTTGTCGTCCCATACCAGATTGGTCGAGCGCACGAACGGACGGCGGGTGACTTGCTCGCGCAAGGCCAGTTTGACGGTTTCGCAGGTCTGGCCGGCCAAAGGCAACAGTTCGCGGGCTGCCTGGGCGGTGTTGTCGAGCATCAGTTCGAACTGCCGCAGGGCTTCATCGGCGGTGTGTTGCGAACTCTGCTGAAGGGCACGTCCGGCCTGCATATAAAGAATCACGCTGCCGAGTACGATCGGCAGCAGGCCGCACAGCATTGTCACGATAATCCGGGTGCTGCGCTTGCGGCGGGGCCTGACGGTCAGTGGCATGGGCGCATCCTGTCGCGATGGAGTGGGGCTCTTGATGGCAGGCGAAGCGTGCGCGCAAAGCCCGAGGTCTGAGCCCATGATAGATGGCCAATGACGCCTGCGCCGCTCAACGGTAATCCAGCCGTGTTGCCAGTTGAATGAACGCCAGCGTGGCGGGCGATGCCTGGCGCTGATCCAGCACCGCCAGACCGACCTGGCGGGTGACTGCGGGGGCCAGCGGTCGCTTGACGTAGCGCGGGTCGAAATCGAAAGGTAACGAACCTTCCGCCACCACGGTCATCGCATCGCCCCGGCTCACGGTGTCGAGAGTGCTGAGCAGCTGCGAGCAGCGATAGCGGATGTTCGGGCTCAACCGCGCCGCGTTGAACAGGCGCGATACCAGCTCCGACGAGCCGGCCTCGGTCAGCACGAACGGGTCGTTGCACAAGTCTTTTAGCGTCACTGTTTCGTGCGTCGCCAACGGGTGACCGAGCGGGAACAGGGCGACCATCTGATCTTCGATCAAGGCAAACGTGTCGAAGCGCTCCTCGGGCAGCACCACAAAACCGATGTCGATCCGCCGCTCCTCCAGCCATTGGATGACCTGCCGATCCGGGCCTTCATCGATGTGCACTTCGATCCCCGGATGCGCCTCGCGATACTGCTGAAGAATCCGCGGCAACAACTTGATCGAGGACGTCGGGCCGAACGAACCGATTCGCAACGTGCCGCGTTTCATGCCGCGCGCATCCGCCGCTTCCTGACGCAAGGTGTTAGCCAGCCCGAGCATCGCCCGCGCGCGCAGCAGCAGCTGCTCGCCGATGTCGCTCAGTTCCACTTGCGACTGGTGCCGACGCAGCAGTTCGACGCCCAGTTCCTGTTCCAGCGATTTCAAGGCGTGGGACACCGCGGACTGAGAAATCCCCAGGCGATGAGCGGCTAGGGTGAAACCGCGTAGTTCGGCCACCAGCGAGAAGATTTCGAGTTGGGTCAGGGTCATGAGTAAAGACTCATTTTACGATGATGAGGAATCAATCGAATGATACGTCATCCGTCAGTCTCATCGTTGGGAGCGTTATGAGTTGTCATGAACCTGTTCGTCCGGCCTCCTCGGACATGCCCGTCTATTTGAACCTGGCGCTGGTCACCATGATCTGGGGCGGAACGTGGGTAGCCGGGCGGTTTCTGGCCGGTAGCCTGAGCCCGATTTTTGCCGCCAGTCTGCGGTTTCTGCTGGCCAGCGTGGCGTTGGTCGTGTGTTTAAGGCTCGCTCGAATCCGGTTGGCGCGGCCCACGCTCCGGCAATGGATGCAATTGACGTTGCTGGGGTTCTTCGGGATTTTCTTCTACAACCTGTGCTTCTTTTACGGGTTGCAGTACATCAACGCTTCCCGGGCTTCGTTGATCGTGGCGCTGAATCCGGCGGTCATTGGACTCGCGTCATGGCTGCTGTTCAGGGAGCGGCTGAGCCAGCTGAAGGTGATCGGAATTGCGGTCTGCATCAGCGGGGCGGGTGTGGTGATCGTCAGTCGTAACCCCCAACTGCTGAGCGAAACGCCCGACGCGTGGATTGGCGACCTGCTGATCCTCGGCTGCGTTTTGAGCTGGGGCGTCTATTCGCTGTTCTCGCGCGGCCTGAACCAGAGCATCGGCCCGGTGCAGACCGTGACCTTTTCGATTCTGCTGGGCACCCTGATGTTATGGGCGCTGGCCCTGAGCCATGGTGAAGTCGACGTTGCAGCGCTGGCTATCTGGGTGTACTCGGTTCGGCGCTGGCCTACATCGGTTACTACGATGGCATCCGTAAAATCGGCGCCACGCGTTCCGGCGTGTTCATTGCGCTCAACCCGCTGACCGCCGTGCTGGCCGGTGCAATCCTGCTGGGCGAACAGCTGACGCTGGCCATGTGCCTGGGCGGGGTGCTGATTCTGGCGGGCATCTGGCTCTGCAACAAACCCCTTGCACCGGGCCGAAAAAAGCGGATTTTATAGAGAGGGCAGACAACCCTATTTACGCTGTGTAGAATCGGGTTACGCATACAATAATAATCGTCTTCTGGCAGCAGAAGCCTCGCCCGCAAGAGCCTTGGGTCGACAATGAAGATATTCGGGTTTCAACTGATCTACGGTGACTTCCTCGCCCGCAGTGTGCGTGGCATCTCCTGTGCGCCACCCACCGGTCTCAGCATTACTGACAAATAACTCTGGTTAATTGATAAGAATGATGAGGCGCCAACCATGGCAGATTTATACGAAAACCCAATGGGCCTGATGGGCTTCGAGTTCATCGAGTTCGCATCGCCGACACCTGGCACCCTGGAGCCGATCTTCGAGATCATGGGCTTCACCAAGGTCGCGACCCACCGTTCCAAGAACGTGCACCTGTATCGCCAGGGCGCGATCAATCTGATCCTCAACAACGAACCCCACAGCGTTGCTTCGTACTTCGCGGCCGAACACGGCCCGTCTGTTTGCGGCATGGCGTTCCGGGTCAAGGATTCGCAGAAGGCCTACAGCCGCGCACTGGAACTCGGCGCCCAGCCGATCCACATCGAAACCGGTCCGATGGAACTGAACCTGCCGGCGATCAAAGGCATTGGCGGCGCGCCGCTGTACCTGATCGACCGTTTCGGCGAAGGCAGCTCGATCTATGACATCGACTTCGTGTTCCTGGAAGGCGTTGACCGCAACCCGGTCGGTGCCGGCCTGAAGATCATCGACCACCTGACCCACAACGTGTATCGCGGTCGTATGGCCTACTGGGCGAATTTCTACGAGAAACTGTTCAACTTCCGCGAGATCCGTTACTTCGACATCAAGGGCGAATACACCGGCCTGACCTCGAAAGCGATGACCGCGCCGGATGGCATGATCCGCATCCCGCTCAACGAAGAGTCGTCGAAGGGTGCCGGGCAGATCGAAGAGTTCCTGATGCAGTTCAACGGCGAGGGTATCCAGCACGTGGCGTTCCTCACCGACGACCTGGTCAAGACCTGGGATCAGTTGAAGAAAATCGGCATGCGCTTCATGACCGCGCCGCCGGACACCTACTACGAAATGCTCGAAGGCCGCCTGCCGAATCACGGCGAGCCGGTCGATCAACTGCAATCGCGCGGCATCCTGCTCGACGGTGCGTCGGATAAAGAAGACAAGCGTCTGCTGCTGCAGATCTTCTCGGAAACCCTGATGGGCCCGGTGTTCTTCGAATTCATCCAGCGCAAAGGCGACGATGGTTTCGGCGAAGGCAACTTCAAGGCACTGTTCGAATCGATCGAGCGTGACCAGGTGCGTCGTGGCGTACTCGCTACCGAGTAATCCGCATCAGATGTAAAAAAGCCCGGCCTGCAATTGAGCAGGCCGGGCTTTTTATTGCGCGCCTTACGGGCGCCGTTGGCGCATCAGATGCTTGAACCCTTCAAACACCAGCACCACCACCGCGAGCCAGATCGGGATGTAGGTCAGCCATTCACCGGGCTTGATGCTCTCGCCGAGCAGCAGCGCCACACCGAGCAGCAACACCGGCTCAACGTAACTCAACAAACCAAACAGACTGAACGGCAGCAAGCGGCTGGCAATGATGTACACCACCAGCGCCGACGCACTGATCAGACCCAGCAGCGGAATCAGCCATGTCAGCGCCGGGTACTGATCGAACACGCCAAAACCCTGTTCACCGCCGCGCACAAACCAGTACGCCACCGGCAGCATCAGGGTCATGTCGACCCACAGTCCACCGAGGTTGTCGGTCTTGAGGTATTTGCGCAGCACGAAGTACAGCGGGTAACCGACGACTACCACCAGCGTCGCCCAGGAAAACCCGCCGACCTGATACAACTCGTTCAACACGCCGAGGCTGGCAAAAAACACCGCGACTTTCTGCAGGTACGACAGGCTTTCGCCATAAGCGATGCGGCCGGTCAGGACCATGGCCAGCGGCAACAGGAAGTAGCCCAGCGACACATCAAGGCTGTAGCCGTTGAGCGGCGCCCACATGAACAGCCACAACTGCACGCCGAGCAACGCGGACGAAACGATCAGGCCACCGATCAACTTCGGCAGCGCAGGAACCCGGCGCAGCAGCTCCAGCACTCGCCGCCATTCGCCGGACAGCAACATGAATACGGTCATGCAGGGCACAGTCAGCAGCATCCGCCAACCGAAGATTTCCACGCCGCTCAACGGGGTGAGCAACGAGGTGTAGTAATACATGACGGCAAACAGCGTCGATGCTGTTACCGATAGAGCAATGCCTTTAGACAAACTGTCCTCGCGGGGGTGATGGTCAAACGGGGCGCGCAGGATACGTGGTTTTTGTGCTGAATATTGGCCGAGTGATCAATATTTCCAACATTCGACACAGGTCCTGTGAGAGCAGGACCTGTGTCGAAGCATAGGTGCTTAAGGCTGGCGCGGTTTACGGCCCGACACAAAATGACTCACATCATTAAACCCCGGAGTAGACGCATGCCCCGGCGTCACCAGCGAGTCGATAAACGCCTCATCCTCCGCCGTGATCTTCACCGCCTGCGCCTTGGTGTACGCATCCCACTGTTCTTCAGTGCGCGGCCCGACAATCGCCGACGTTACCGCGCCGTTGTTCAGCACCCAGGCAATCGCAAACTCGACAATGCCGACTCCGCGCTCTTTTGTGTATTGCTGAATCTGCTGGGCAATGCGCAACGACTCTACCCGCCATTCCGTCTCCAGAATCCGTTTGTCCTGGCGCCCGGCACGGCTGTTGGCGTCCGGGGTCACGTCCGGTGCGTACTTGCCGCTGAGCACGCCACGGGCCAGCGGGCTGTAAGGCACCACGCCGAGGCCGTAGGTCTGGGCGGCGGTGATCTGCTCGGTTTCGGCCTGACGGTTGACGATGTTGTACAGCGGCTGGCTGATCACCGGGCGATCGACGCTGAGCTTGTCTGCGACGCGAATCACCTCGGCAATCCGCCAGCCGCGATAGTTCGACAGGCCCCAATAACGGATCTTGCCCTGGCGAATCAGATCGCCAATCGCCGAGATCGTCACTTCCAGCGGCGTGTTGTGGTCTTCGCGGTGCAGGTAATAGATGTCGAGGTAGTCGGTGCCGAGCCGGGTCAGGCTGGCCTCCAGACCGTTGAAGATGTGTTTGCGGCTCAAACCGCTGCGGTTCGGCACGCCGTCCACCGGGCCGAAACCGACCTTGGTCGCCAGCACCCATTCATGCCGATGACGGGCGATGGCCTCGCCGACGATCTCTTCCGAGCGGCCATTGGTGTAGACGTCCGCCGTGTCGATGAAATTGATGCCCTGATCCCAGGCCTTGTCGATGATGCGCAGCGAGTCTTCTGCGCTGGTCTGCTCGCCGAACATCATCGTGCCGAGGGTGAGGGTGGACACCTGCAACCCCGAATGACCCAGTGTGCGATAGCTCATGCCGAAATCCTTTTGTCGGTGGGAAAGCTTAGATCAAATACCAGAAGCGCCCGGCGCGGCAAAGTGAATTTATCGGCGTAACGCCTCGCAACGTTCGCGCAGAAACGCCTGCAACACCTTGACCCGTTCCGACACCTGCACCCGGTGCGGGCACAACAGATTGAACGGCACGCTCTCGCCGTGCCAGTCATCGAACAGCGTCACCAGCCGCCCGGCGCGGACGTCTTCGGCCACGTCGAGCCAGGCCTTGTAAGCGATCCCGTGCCCGGCGAGCGCCCAACGGCGGGCGACTTCGCCGTCGTCGCTGAGGTAGTCGCCGCGTACTTCGACCTCGACCGTATCGTCGTCGCGATGGAAGCGCCAGGTGTTATAAGGCCGGCCATTGCGCAGGTAGAGCAGGGCGCTGCGTTCGCTCAAGTCGGCAGGATTTAGCGGTGTGCCGTGGCGTTCCAGATAAGCAGGGCTGGCGCAAGCCACACGTCGATGCTCAGGCAGAATCGGCAACGCCACCAGCGTCGAATCACTCGGCACGCCGAAGCGCAGCGCCACATCCACCGTCTCGCGAAACAAATCCGCATGCCGGTCGTTGAGCAGCAATTGCAGCTGAATGTGCGGGTGCTCGCGCTTGAAATCGTCCAGCCACGGCAACAGCACATTGCGCCCGAAGTCCGACGGTGCCGCCAGTTGCAGCACGCCGCTCAGGCCTTCAGTCTGCTGTTTCAGCGCCTGTTCGCCTTCGGCCAGGGTGGCCAGCGCCAAGCGCACGCTTTCCAGGTAGCGCCGGCCTTCTTCGGTCAGGCGCATGCTGCGGGTGGAGCGGGCGAAGAGGCGGATGCCGAGGCGGGTTTCCAGGCGTTTCAACGCGATGCTGGCGGCGGCCGGGGTCAGCTCCAGCGCCCGGGCAGCGGCTGAGATGCTGCCGGAGTCGGCGGTGCGGACGAAGATTTCCAGATCGAGGATTGAGCTCATTAGTAAAAATCCGTTGAAGATCCTTGGCGTTTTGCGGGATTTTTCCGGGATTGGCAAGCGCAGATACTGCAATCCTGAATAACCGCAGGAGACAGACATGACGTGGACATTTGATCATCTGGCCTTCAACACTGGCGACGGGCAGGCGCTGCAGGACGCTTTTGGTGGGTTGTTGGGATTGACGCCGGGGCGCCGGCCGCCGTTTCCGTTTCCCGGGCGGTGGTTGTATCAGGACGGGGAGGCGTTGGTGCATGTGATTGAGCAGCCGGCGCTGGATAAGGCGGCGTTGAGCCATATTGCGTTTCGCACCGATGAAGATGCGGCGGTGGTTTTGAAGCGGGTGCAGGGGAGTGGGTTGCCGTATCAGGTGGCGCAGGTGCCGGAGGACGGGATCTGGCAGATTTTTGTGCAGATGCCGGGGGGAGTGGTTTTGGAGTTGGATGCGAAAATCGGTGTGTGACGCTCGTTCCCACGCTCTGGAGTAGGGTGTTTAAGCGCAGCGTTTAAAGGACACGTTCGGACACGCACCTCAGGCTACACAACCTTGCGCCGTTGCCTACGACTAAGCCAGAATCCGCCGGCTTGTGCGCCTTGGACGCGGGCTCTATCGTTTCCCGGTCGCTGACGAATCAGCGATCGGGTTTCGCAGCCCGGATCAATCAAGGCGCCCAGCGCGCCGTTTCCGTTCAGCATTGTTGCCTGATCGTGTAATGGCGGTTGTGCGCGGGATACCTTCGGGTATGCCGGGTTCCTTGATTCCCGGTCTGCGAACCCGCGTACAGCTGCCACCTCTATTCGTTTCGCAGCGAACCGTGGCAGCTCCATCAATCAGGGAGTTTCACCATGATCAAACCAACACCCAACCCACCCGAAACCGACACCACCTCGCCCTACGAATCCCTCGACTCAAAGACCTTCCACGAAGCCGCCGAACGCGCCCTTGATCACTACCTCAATCCGCTGCTCCCCCGAAAACCGCTGCTCAAACCCAACACTCGCTACCTCATCGCCCCCGGCATCGACAGCGAAGAACTGCTGGCCGACGCCTCTGAAACCCTGACCTGCGCCAAGACCATGGCCACTGACTTCGCCGGGCTGGTGGACGGATCGCAGCGGCATGTGCTGTTGGGGATTGCACAACTGATCATGCTGAGTGAACTGGCGGTGAACCGGGCGCTGGATAATCTGGAGTTGAAGACAGAAACACCGCTCTAGCCAGATCCAAAAGAAAAACGGCCCGAAAGGGCCGTTTCTGTATTCCGCTAAGGCTTAAGCCCGCAACGTCCGCGTCATCCGCAACGCCAGCAAACTCCCGCCAACAATCACCCCCGCCAGCAGATACAACGCCGCATCCGTCGACCCGGTGCTGTCCTTGACCCAACCCACGAGGTAAGGGCTGAGGAATCCAGCCATCTGCCCCATCGAGTTGATCAACGCCAACCCGCCCGCCGCAGCGCCCGCGCTCAACATGGCAGTCGGCACCGGCCAGAACATCGGCAAACCGGTCAGTGCGCCCATGGTCGCAATGGTCAGACCAAGAATCGCAATCGCCGGATTCGCCGCGAAATTCACCGCGATCAGCAGGCCGATGGCGCCCATCAACATCGGCACCACCAAATGCCAGCGACGCTCTTTACGCAAGTCCGCCGAGCGACCGACAACCAGCATGAACACCGCCGCCAGCAGGTACGGAATCGCACTCAACCAGCCGATCACCAGATTATCGCTGAAACCGAGGTTCTTGATGATCGACGGCAGCCAGAAGTTGATCGCGTATACGCCGCTCTGGATGCAGAAGTAGATCAGGCCAAACGCCCAGATCGCCGGGTTCTTGAACACGGCAATCAGCGAGTCGGAAGTGGTTTTCGGTTTGTTCGCCAGGTCTTCCGCCTGATCGGCTTCCAGCACCGAACGTTCATGCGGGGTCAGCCACTTGGCGTTGGCGAAGTTGTCGCTGAGCAGGAAGTAGGCGAGGGCGCCCAGAACCACGGTCGGAATGCCTTGCAGCAGGAACATCCACTGCCAGCCGGCGAGGCCACCCTGGCCGGCGGCGAAGTGGTTGAGGATCCAGCCAGAAAACGGGCTGCCGAGCAGGCCCGACACCGGGATCGCCGACATGAACAGCGCCATGATCCGGCCACGGCGGAACGTCGGGAACCACTGCGAGAGGTAGAGCACAACGCCCGGGAAGAACCCGGCTTCAGCCGCGCCGGTGAACAGGCGCAGGGTGTAGAACTCGGTCGGCGTGGTGACGAACAGCAGGCAAGTCGACAGCGTGCCCCAGGTGATCATCATCAGCGCGATCCAGCGCCGTGGGCCGAATTTGGTCAGGGCCAGGTTGCTCGGTACGCCGCACAGCACGTAGCCGATAAAGAAGATACCGGCACCGAGGCCGTATACGGTTTCGCTGAATTTCAGCGCGTCGAGCATCTGCAGTTTGGCGAATCCAACGTTGACCCGGTCGAGGTAGTTGAACAGGTAGCAGATGAAGATGAAGGGGATCAAACGCAGGGTGATGCGTTTGTAGACGGCGTTTTTATCGTCATCGATGGTCTGGGCGGCAGCGGCGCTCTGCGACATGGCGGCTCTCTCTTTATTATGATTTTTTGCGATGCAAAGGGTAACGTTGATCGCCCTGAGAGTCTCGGCCACCTTTGGCCGGATTGTCTTTGTGCCTGAGCACAGGGTTTGCTGCCAGACCCTGTGCGGGTGAACAACCGTCCGCGCCTGTTTTCAAGGATTCCAGCCCTTATGTTCGAACTCGATCACGACCTCGCCCAGGACATCGTCGACCGGGCCATGGCCATTTTGCCGTACAACGTCAACGTCATGGACAGCCAGGGCCTGATCCTGGGCAGTGGCGAGCCGGAGCGGATCAACACCCGCCACGAAGGCGCGCAACTGGTGCTGGCCAACGGTCGGGTGGTGGAGATCGACGCACAGACTGCCGTGCATTTGAAGGGCGTGCAGCCGGGGATCAATCTGCCGCTGCTGCTCGATCAGCGTTTGATCGGTGTGCTCGGCATCACCGGCGAGCCGGAGCAGCTGCGTACTTACGCCGAACTGGTGCGCATGACCGCCGAGATGCTCGTTGGCCAACGCAACCAGCAATCCGAACAGCAATGGCGTCGGCAGCGTTGCGATGACTTGCTCGCGCTGTTGTTGAGTGAAGCGGGGGATTCGCCGCGTCTGGTGGATGAAGCTCAGCAACTCGGGCTCAAACCGCAACTGACGCGGGTGCCGTATCTGTTCGAGCTGGGCCTGGAACATGGGCCGGGGCAAACCGTCGAGGCGCTGAGTGCGTGGCTGATGTCGCGCTATCCGGACAGTTGGTGCGTGAGTTCCGCGAAGTCGTCGCTGCTCTGGTGCCGGCCGGCGAGTCAGAACGTCGAGCATGATCGGTTGCTGGAAAAACTCGATGGTCTGGGCTGGAACATCCTGCGCATTGCGGTCGGCGGGCAGGCCGATGGGCTGGCCGGGCTGCGCCGCTGCTATCGACGGGTGGGCGATCTGCTCGCCTATGGCCGCGAAGTGCTGCCGCGCTCACGGCTGCTGACCCTCAATCGCTATCGCTTGCCGGTGATGCTCTGGCGCCATCGCAACGATGATGCGCTGGATGAACTGCTCAAACCGTTGCGCAAAGTCATCGCCAAGGACAGCAACGGCCAGTTGCTGGCGACCCTGCGCAGCTGGTGCGATCACGACGGGCAGAGCCAGGCCTGCGCCGATGCATTGGGGATTCATCGCAACAGCCTGCGTTACCGAATGGAGCGGATTGCCGAGTTGAGCGGGGTCGATCCGCTGAAACTCGACGGCATGTTGGCGTTGTATCTCGGGGTGCAATTGCTGCCACAGACTGACGATTTGTCGAAATGAACAATAAACGCCTGCACGACTTGTGCAGCGGACAGGCGTCAACGCGCAAGGCGACTGGCAGCATGAGGGGCATTGGAACTGGAGAATTCGCATGAAAATCGTCATCGCCCCCGATTCGTTCAAGGACAGCCTGAGTGCCCAAGGCGTTGCAGAAGCCATTGCGCTGGGCCTGGCGCAGGTCTGGCCGCAGGCGACGCTGGTCAAATGCCCGATGGCCGACGGTGGCGAAGGCACGGTGGAGTCGATTCTCGCCGCCTGTGAAGGCGAATTGCGCCGCACCCGGGTGCGTGGTCCGTTGGGGGCAGCAGTTGAAGCGGCGTGGGGCTGGTTGCCGCACAACCACACCGCAATCATCGAAATGGCCGAAGCCAGCGGCTTGCAATTGGTGCCGCCGGGGCAGCGTGACGCGTGTATCAGCAGCACGTTCGGCACCGGTGAGCTGATCCGCGCCGCGCTGGATGCCGGCGCACAACGGGTGATTCTGGCCATCGGCGGCAGCGCCACCAACGACGGCGGCGCCGGCGCGATGCAGGCGTTGGGCGTGAAACTGCTGGATGCTCAAGGGCAATCGTTGGTGCCGGGTGGTCTGGCGCTGGCGCAACTTGCAAAATTGGATCTCAGCGAGCTCGACCCACGTCTGGCGCAAGTCCGCTTCGACATCGCCGCCGACGTCAACAACCCGCTGTGCGGCCCCCACGGCGCCTCGGCGATTTTCGGCCCGCAGAAGGGCGCATCACCCGCGCAAGTTCAACAACTGGATCAGGCTCTCGGCCACTTCGCCGAACTTTGCGCGCAAGCGCTGGGCAACGATGTTCGCGATGAGCCGGGCAGCGGCGCGGCAGGCGGACTGGGTTTCGCGGCCAAGGCGTTTCTCGGCGCACGCTTCCAGGCGGGTGTCGAGGTGGTTGCGGAACTGGTCGGACTCGCCGACGCGGTGAAGGGCGCAGATCTGGTCATCACCGGCGAGGGACGCTTCGATGCCCAGACCCTGCGCGGCAAAACCCCCTTTGGCGTAGCGCGGATCGCCAAGCAACATGACGTCCCGGTGATCGTCATCGCCGGCACCTTGGGCGAGGGTTATCAGGAGCTCTACGATCACGGCATCGACGCAGCATTCGCCGTCACCAGTGGCCCGATGACCCTCGAACAAGCGTGCGCCGAAGCCCCGCGCCTGTTACGCGAACGTGCCACAGACGTCGCTCGGGTCTGGCGCATGGCGACCCCGGCCTGACCTGTCACCCATCATCTAAAACAGCGGGTGTTTCAGCCGTGAAACACTCGCAACACTTTGAAAAATATTTACTCTTTCCCCGCAAACTTCCTCAAGCCTGGCCGATACAGAAGTCAGGCGCGCACAAGACTTCTTAAAACAGTGACGCCGGACTGAAGCCCACTCCACGGGCCAGTGATCACGGCATGGACGCTCGTAGTTTCAATCATCCGAGAGTCCTCCTATGTCCTTGCGTAATCTGAATATCGCGCCCCGTGCCTTCCTCGGTTTTGCCTTTATTGCCTTGCTGGTGATCGTGCTCGGCGTGTTCGCCGTCAACCGCATGTCGATCATCCGCCAGGCGTCCCTGGAGATGGAGTCGACGCAGTTGCCGAGCGTCACGCAACTTGCCATGGTCACGGAAAACGTCCTGCGCCTGCGCATTCTGTCGTTCCGCATTCTGGTCAACCGCGACCCGGCCGGTTTGCAGGAAGCCCAGACTCGCATCGGCGTACTGGTGGACAAGGTGCGTGCTGCCCAGGCCAGTTACGCGGCACTGCCGGCCGGTCCGGAAGAGCGTGCGCTGTATCAGACTTTCGCGACGACGCTGGACAACTACCTGCAAGCCCAGAATCAGATGATGGACTTGTCGCGTCAGGACAAGGTCGATGAGATGCGTGCCCTGATCAACACAAAGATCAAGGATGGCACCGACCAGATGGGCGAACAGCTCAACAAGCTGATTGCGATCAACGCCGCCGATGCAAAGACCGCCTCCACTCAGGCCGGCGACCACTACGACAGCGCGATTACCGGCATCGTTATTGTTGCGCTCATCGCGGCACTGGCCACGGTCCTGCTGGCGTGGCTGCTGACCCGCAGCATCGTAACCCCGCTGAACCGCGCCGTCGCTGCCGCGCAAACCATCGCCGGCGGCAACCTGACCAAAGCCATTGAAGTCGACGGCAAGGACGAACCGGCGCGCCTGCTCGAAGCGCTGGCCGCGATGCAGACCAACCTGCGCAAGACCATCGAACAGATCGCCGGCTCCGCCACGCAACTGGGCGCTGCTGCTGAAGAACTCAGCGCCGTGACCGAAGAAGCGTCCCGTGGCCTGCAACAGCAGAACGACGAAATCGAACAGGCCGCCACTGCTGTCAACGAAATGACCGCCGCGGTGGAAGAGGTCGCACGCAACGCGGTGTCGACGTCCGAAGCCTCGAACCAGTCGACCCACGCCGCCCGCGAAGGTCGCGATCAGGTGGTGAAAACCGTCGACGCGATCCAGACCATGACCCACGACGTGCAGAACACCGCGCAAATGATCGAAGGCCTGGCCGCTCAGGGCCGCGACATCGGCAAGGTGCTGGACGTGATCCGCGCCATCGCCGAACAGACCAACCTGCTGGCGCTCAACGCCGCCATCGAAGCCGCCCGTGCCGGTGAAGCGGGACGCGGTTTCGCCGTGGTGGCGGACGAGGTTCGCGCCCTGGCCCATCGCACCGCGCAGTCGACCCAGGAAATCGAAAAAATGGTCGCCGGCATTCAGAACGGCACCGGTGAAGCGGTTGAGTCGATGCAGCAAAGCAACCAGCGCACCCAGTCGACCCTGGAAATGGCCCGTGCCGCTGGCGTGGCGCTGGAGCAGATCACTCAATCGATTCACCAAATCAACGAACGCAACCTGGTGATCGCCAGCGCTTCGGAAGAACAGGCGCAGGTGTCCCGTGAGGTCGATCGCAATCTGGTGAATATCCGCGACCTGGCCACGCAATCGGCTGCCGGTGCCAATCAAACCAGCGCCGCGACCCACGAACTGTCGCGTCTGGCGGTGGATTTGAACGCGATGGTGGCGCGGTTTGTGATTTGAATGGCGGACCAGATCTGTCTGGGCGATTAAACGATGTTGACCCGGAT
Organism: Pseudomonas sp. GW823-FHT04A03; assembly: GCF_058796615.1. Classification (NCBI taxonomy): domain Bacteria; kingdom Pseudomonadati; phylum Pseudomonadota; class Gammaproteobacteria; order Pseudomonadales; family Pseudomonadaceae; genus Pseudomonas; species Pseudomonas sp. GW823-FHT04A03. The sequence continues at coordinate 827,197 of NZ_JBXAIV010000001.1, read as the reverse complement.
AAATTCCGCCATTGAATCCTTCGACGAGACGCCAGCTCGGCTCTTGATCCGATAGTGCAACAGGTAAACGCCATTACCGATATTCACGAAGATCCAACCCGGTAATGGCACGACTGTCTCTCCTTCGAGGTGATTGACCAGCACTTCAATCACCTCAGGTGCATTGGGCGGCCCGAAGAAGACTTGAACGGTGTCACCGTTTACATATCCCGAGTGCCCCGGAATCCGGATCTGGACGACGTTGCAGTGTGCCTTCAGATAACCGGTTGTAACCCCTGGGCCGGAAGTTGTCTCTTCCGGCACTATCGGTTCGGCCGGTGTTGCACCATCAAGCGGTATGCGATCTTGAATGGTTAAAAACGTCGGTTCTGACTCGTGCGGCGTTCCGTCGTGGTTGATCACCTTAATCTGAATTTCTGTGACGCCAACCCACAGGTATTTCTGGGGCAGTTTCAGTTTCAGAGGAAATGTGATCAGGCCAGGAAGCTTGTACTTTTCGGCCTCTGTCCAGGTTCCTCCGGGCAATTTCACCCACAGTGTCACCTCGTCAGTCTGCCCTCCAACCGCGGAACCGGGCCATGGACGGCTGACCTCCAGCTCAAGGTCGAATAGCCACGCCCAGAAGGGCAGCAGATTTTTCTGGGGGTAGACCGGATTGCTCGCCTCACCGTGGCTGGCGAGCGCGTGCGTGATCTTCAATGCGGGAATTGTGGCCATGCCTTATCTCCTGAACGTGTTGCCCGTGGCTCCAGCGCCTCACAGGCTCAGGACTATTAAGCGGTAGCCCGGTATTTCCCGATACTGTCAAACCTGACAGGTAGCACTCCCGGAAAGTGGCGCGTTTCTTGATTTGAGATAGGGTGAAGGCTGGAGACCGCGCAATCAGGAGACGTACATGCGCTATTCAGCCTTGACCCAACGAATCGCCGGGGAGGGAGCAGCGGCCTGGCGGATTCACGACCGAGCGCTGGAGTTACGCGCCGAGGGCATTGATGTGTTGCTGCTGTCCGTGGGTGATCCGGATTTCGATACGCCGCTGCCGATCATCCACGGGGCCATCGACAGCCTGCTCGCCGGCGATACCCATTATTCCGAAGTGCGCGGCCGGCTCGAGCTGCGCAAGCGGATCGCCGAGCGCCATCGGCGCAACAGCGGCCAGGACGTCGATGCCGAGCACGTGATCGTGCTGCCCGGCGCGCAATGCGCGGTGTATTCGGTGGCGCAATGTCTGCTGGATCCGGGCGATGAAGTGATCGTCGCCGAGCCGATGTATGTGACTTATGAAGGTGTGTTCGGTGCCTGCGGCGCAACCGTGGTGCCTGTTCCGGTACGCCCGGAAAACGGTTTTCGCGTCGACCCGGCGGATGTTGCGGCGCGGATCACTCCGAAGACGCGGGCCATGTTGCTCAACAGTCCAAATAATCCTTCCGGTGCGAGCCTGTCGTTGTTGATCTGGCAGGAGCTGGCGGCGTTGTGCATTCGCCATGACTTGTGGCTGATCAGCGATGAGGTCTACAGCGAATTGTTATACGAAGGTGAGCACGTCAGCCCGGCGAGCCTGCCGGGCATGGCGGAACGCACCGCAACCATCAACAGTCTCTCCAAATCCCACGCCATGACCGGGTGGCGGATCGGTTGGATGATCGGGCCCAAACCGTTGGCCGAGCATCTGGTGAATCTGTCGCTGAGCATGTTGTTCGGTCTGCCGGACTTTGTGCAGAAAGCGGCGCAGATCGCGCTGGAGAAAGATTTGCCGGAGGTGACGCAGATGCGCGAGGAATACCGGTTGCGTCGGGATCTGGTGTGCGAGCGGTTGCGCGGCTGTCCGGGGTTGTACCCAATCAAGCCGGATGGCGGGATGTTCGTGATGGTCGACGTGCGCCAGACCGGGTTGGGCGCGCAGGATTTTGCCGAGCGGTTGCTGGAGGGGTATGGGGTTTCGGTGCTGGCGGGGGAGGCGTTCGGGCCGAGTGCGGCGGGGCATATTCGCATCGGGCTGGTGGTGGATCGGGTGAAGCTGGCGGATGCATGTTCAAGGATTGCCTTGTGCGCTGCGCAGCTTCTCCAAGTGCGCAGCGCCTGACTGTTCACGCCTGATCGTTCCCACGCTCCGCGTGGGAATGCAGCCCGGGACGCTCCGCGTCCCTTCCAGAGCTGGAACGCGGAGCGTCCCTTGAGGCATTCCCACGCAGAGCGTGGGAACGATCATCAGTGTTCAGCGGAGGGGATTCACCAGGTTGGCGGGTTTTTCACCGGCCAGCGCCGCCAACAGATTCTCCACCGCACACCGCGCCATTGCTTCGCGCGTTTCATGGGTCGCCGAACCCATATGCGGTGTCGCCACCACATTGTTCAACTGCAGCAGCGGCGAGTCATGATTCAGTGGCTCGCGTTCGAACACATCCAGCCCCGCCGCGCGAATCCGGTTATGCCGCAAGGTGTCGATCATCGCCGCCTCATCCACAACCTTGCCCCGTGAGATATTGATGAAGATGCTTTCCGGGCGCATCAACGCAAACTGTTCGGCGCCAATCAGACCTTCAGTCTGCGCCGTCAACGGCAAGGTCAGACAGATGAAATCCGCCTGTCGCAGCAAATCCTCCAGACTGCGGTACTGCGCATCGAAACGTTCTTCAACCGCCGGTTTGCGCGACTGGCTGTGATAGATCACCGGCATCCCGAACCCGAAATGCCCACGCTGCGCCAACGCCTCGCCGATCCGCCCCATGCCGATGATGCCCAGCGTCTTGCCATGCACATCGGTACCGAAATGTGCCGGCCCGATGCTGCGATGCCAATGGCCGCCACGCACCATGTGCGCCAGTTCCACCACGCGGCGTGCGGTGGCCAGGATCAGCGCGAAACCAGTGTCGGCGGTGGTTTCTGTGAGCACGTCCGGGGTGTTGGTCAGCATGACCTTGCGCCGGGTCAGGTAGTCGATGTCGTAGTTGTCGACACCCACCGAAACGCTGGAAATCGCCTCCAGCTGCGGCGCCAGGTCGAGCAGCGCCGCGTCCAGTTTCAGGCTCGCACCGAGCAGGCCGTGAGCACCGGGGAGAGCGTCACGCAGTTTCATCAGGCCGTCGGCGTCGAGGCTGTCGATCAGCGTCACATCGACCTGCTCCTCAAGACGCGCCATCAACGCCGGCGACAGTTTCTTGTACAGCACAACCTGCTTTTTCATCGCAGTCATCTCTCTATCAATTCAGGAATGGGCCGGCAGCGGACGCGGTGCGACACGCTTGGCCGTCACCCGGTCGCTCGCACCGGGCTTGAGAAAAATCGTCAGCACCACCGAGAGCATCAGCGCGCCGCTCATCAGCAGGTACGAAGCACCGGGCGAACCGGTGGAGCTGTTCAGGTAACCGACCAGATACGAGCCGCCGAAAGAGCCGAGGGCGCCCATGCTGTTGATCAGCGCCATGGCGCCACCGGCAACGTTGGCCGGCAGGATCTCAGGGACGATGGCGAAGAACGGTCCGTACGGCGCGTACATGCAGGCGCCAGCGATCACCAGCAGCGTGTACGACCACCAGAAATGCTCCGCGCCCAAGGCGTAGGAGCCGTAGAACGCCACCGAGGCAATCAGCAGCGGCGGCCAGACGAAGCGTTTGCGCTTTTGCAGTTTGTCCGAGCCCCACGCCACCAGCAGCATGCCGATCACCGCCGCCAGATACGGCAGGGCCGACAGCCAGCCGGCTTCGATCATGTCCATTTGCGCGCCGGCCTTGAGGATCGACGGCAGCCACAACACGAAGCCGTAGACACCGATACTCCAGCAGAAAAATTGCAACGCCAGAATGATCACCTTCGGCGAACGGAAGGCTTCGGCGTAGTTCTTCACCGCTTTGATGCCGACCTGTTCAGCCGCCAGTGCGCTTTCCAGATCGTGCTTTTCCTGGTCGTTGAGCCACTTGGCCTGGGCCGGACGATCATCGGCCAGCTTCCACCAGATGAATGCCCAGAGCACCGCCGGCAGACCTTCGATGATGAACATCCAGCGCCAGCTGAAATGCTGCACCAGATAACCCGAAACCACCGACATCCACAGCATGGTTACCGGGTTGCCGAGGATCAGGAAGGTGTTGGCCCGCGAGCGTTCGGCGCGGGTGAACCAGTGACAGAGATAGACCAGCATCGCCGGCATCACGGCCGCTTCGACCACGCCAAGCATGAAGCGGATGACGATCAGCCAATAGGCGTTGGAGACCACACCGGTCAGCGTGGCGAGCCCGCCCCAGAGGATCAGGCTGACGAAGATCAGCTTCTTCACGCTGTGCTTCTGCGCGTAGATCGCGCCGGGCACCTGGAAGAAAAAGTAGCCGAGGAAGAACAGCGCGCCGAGCAGCGAGGACAGGCCCGGGGTGATCATCAGGTCGGCAGCCATACCTGAAGCAGCGGCAAATCCATAATTGGCGCGATCCAGGTACGCCAGGCTGTAGGTGATGAACACGATCGGCATGATGTACCACCAGCGGCGGGTGGCGAGGGTTGCGGTTTTCATGGTCTTGCTCCTGAGCTTGTTGTTTTTGTCGCAGCAGGTTCAAAAAAAGTTGCGTCTGTTACGCCCCCTTCGCGAGCAAGCTCGCTCCCACAGTGTCCGTGGCGTACACAAGACTTGTGGGAGCGAGCTTGCTCGCGAAGGCGGCCTTGAATTCAGCGGAGAGTTCGGATCGGGTCGGCAAACCCTCCATGTCCCCCCGGCTCTGCACCGCCCGGCTGCCAATCCAGTTGGCACGTCTGACCGCCTCGGGAAAACTCTGGTGTTCCAGCAGGGCACTGATCATCCCGACCGCGAATCCATCGCCAGCGCCAACCGTATCGACCACGGTTTCAACCGGCACCCCGGCGACAAACCCCTGATCCAGATGCGTGCGGTAATACGCACCCTGCGGCCCGAGCTTGATCGCCACCGCTTCGGCACCCTGATCGAGATAGAACGCAGCGATATCCGCCGGATCTTCAAACCCGGTCAACAACCGACCTTCGCTTAACCCCGGCAACACCCAGTGGGCGAGGGCGGCGAGGCGGTTGATCTCGCTGATCATCTCCCGCTCACTGGCCCACAGGCTCGGGCGCAGGTTCGGGTCGAACGACACGCTGCGGCCGGCGTTGCGCATGCGGGTCATCAATTCACGGGACATTTCACGGGCAGAGGCCGACAGCGCCGGCGGAATGCCGGTGGCGTGCAGATGCCGGGCGCTTAACAGCGTCGAGGTGATTGATTGTGGCGACAGATGACTGGCCGCCGAGCCGCGACGGAAATACTCGACCGTCGGGTCGCTGCCGTCATCGTTGCGCGACTTGAGCTGGAAACCGGTTGGATGCGCGTTGTCGACTTCAACATGGCTGCAATCGAGCCCCTCGCGGGCCAGGGTTTCGACGACAAATCGTCCCAGCGAATCGGCACCGACACGGCTCAGCCAAGCCACCTTGAAACCTAGCCGAGACAGGCCGATGGCGACGTTGCTGTCGGCCCCGGCAATCCGTTTGTGAAACTGCTCGACGGAGGCCAGATCACCGCTCTGTTCGGCGACAAACATGGCCATGGTTTCGCCGAACGACAGAATATCGATCTCAGACATGAGCAGGCTCCAGACGGGACTGGCCGAGGCGGGCGAGGGCGGCGACGTGTTCGGTGGTGAGTTGCACCAGATCATCGCCCTGCAACGGGTATTCGGCGGCGCGCATGACCCCTTGGGCCATGTGCCGCAGCAGTTGTTCCCACAGATGCAGGTCAGTGGCGGCGGGCGGTACGGCCACCAGTTTGCCGTCGGCACGACGGGCCACGGCTTTGCAATGCACGTAGCCAACGTGGCGTCCCAGCAACCGTGCGGCGCTGGTGGCGGACTGGTCTTGCCACTGCCAGTTGCCGATGTCGAAGGTCATTTTGATCGGCAGGTTGTGCTGTTCGACAGCGGCGAAGAACCGCTGGAACGGTTCGATGCGACCGCCGTGCAGGGTCTGATCGTTCTCCACCAGCAGTTGCACGGGGCTTTGCGCAAGGATTTGCCCCAGAGTCTGCAGATCATTGTTGTCGGTGAAAAAACCGAGGGAAACCTTCAGCCACTTCGAGCCGAACGCTTCGGCGTTCTGCAGCGCGGTGATGAGTTCGGGATTGGGCCGTGACTGGCCGGCGAGCCACAGTTCGGTCAGCGAGGAATAGATGCTTTGCAGGCCTTCAGCCTGTGTGGCAGCGGCGAGTTGTTCCGGGACTTCGTTGGTCAGCAACTCTTCGCGCCATTCGATGCGATTGGCGCCGGCAGCGCCCAGCACTTCGATGAACGAGCCTTGGCCACGACGGCGAACAAAATCAGCGCCGTAGCTGGAAAGACTGATGGAAACGGCAGGTTTATTCATTGTTATCTACCTCTGAAACCGGTTTCATTTTTGTTCAAAAATTTTTGGGTGGCCCCGTAGGGCCTTATTCCGCCTTGCTGCGCGTCGAGCCGCGCTCGATCAGCACCGGCGCAAAATCCAGTGTCCGCGCCGCTTCATCATCCCCACGCAAACGCTTGAGCAAACACTCAAACGCCCGCGCACCAATCTCCTCCGTCGGCTGAGCGAGGGCAGTAATCCCGCTCCCCACCAGCGGATACCAATCCAGATCATCCAGCGCGATCAACCCGACATCCTCGAACAACCGGCAGCCAATCTCACGCAATGCCAAGGTGCAGGCCAGCGCCGCCACGCCATTGGCGCAGAACAGGGTCTTTGGGCCGTTATCAGATGTGTTCAAAAAGGTTTGAAGATCGTTCGCAAGGCTCGGGCCGGTTTCCAGCACCGCGCCACGCATGTCTTTGCGCTGGCCAATCTGCTGCTGAAAACCGCTGACCCGCTCAATCCGCGAACTGGTGCCGTCATACGGTTCCGTCACAAGCAACACATCGCGATAGCCGCGCTGCTGAAGGTGTTCGAGCGCCATCTCGATGGCCAGCGGGTTGTTCAACCCGACCATGTCGCTGTCGAGCCCGCCCACTTTGCGATCCACCAGTACCAGCGGCATTTCCCGCTTCAACTCATCCAGTTCATCCCAGTGATGACCCAGGGTGTTCACGATCAGCCCTTCGATGTTGTACGAGCGCAACAGCGCCAGGTGCTGACGTTCCTGCTCGTCATCGCGGTCGGTGTTGCACACCACCAGGCTGTAGCCGTGCCGACGGCAGGCAGTTTCCACCCCGTGCATCACGGCAATCGAATAAGGGTTGCGGATATCGGCCACCAGCATGCCGATCAGGCGGGTGCGGCCACGCTTCAGGCCTCGGGCCATTTGATTGGGGCGGTAACCGAGTTCGGCAATCGCCTGCTCGATGCGCTGGGCAATCGCATCGGAGAGCAGGGCGCGGTCGTCGCCAATGAAGCGCGAGACGCTGGCCTTGGACACGCCAGCGTGTTCGGCGACGTCGAGCATGGTCACGCGGCTGCGCTGGGCGGCGGAGAAATCGTTCACGGTCTGAAACCTTATTATTGGATTTGTCAGGTCAGATCGCTGTAACAGGATCTGAAACCGGTTTCAGGAAACACCAGAAGCGATTCGATCGTCAAGTGAATGATCGGGAGAAATTCATAAGTCGCCGACAAATGGCGCTCGTTGGGAACCGCTGACGTCAGCCGAACAACCCGGCGGCGATGTTGATCGAGAACCCGAGGATGGCGGTGTTGAACACAAATCCGATCAGCGACTGTGCCAGCACGATCTTGCGTATTTCCCGCGTAGCCACGCCGACATCCGCCGTCTGCACAGCGACGCCGATGGTGAACGAGAAGTACAGAAAGTCCCAGTAATTGGGCGTCGTCAGGCCTTCGGCAAAGCGCAGCGCCGGCTCCTTGCCGTCCCAGGTGTAAAACAGCCGGGCGTAGTGGACGCTGAAAATCACCCCGATCAGCAGCCATGAGCCGATCACCGTCAATGCGGTAAAACCGTAGTGCAAGAGTTTGCGGGTGGTTTCCAGGTCCTTGGTGCCGGCCAGTTCCAAGGTGATGGTCGCCAGGCTGGCCAGCGCCGCGATACACACCACGAACAGCACCAGCCCTGCGTTCTCGTCCTCGATGACCGCGATCTGCTTGACGTCCGGCGCCTTCGCCCGGGCGGTGAGCCAGAGCATCAGCGCCAGATAGGTCCAGACCCCGGCGTTCCAGCCGATGAGGATTTTGCTGATGACGGAGTCGGCGGGCACCAACAGGCCGACGGCAAGACCGAACAGGGCGGCGGCGGAGAGGCGAGGGTGGGTGCGGGCGAGGAAGCGCATGGGAACTCGATGGGCCAGGGTGTGCAGACAACCTTAGCCCAGCGCGGCGACCTGTGGCCACCGCGCAGGGAATGGTCAATCAATCGGGCTTGGCGAACCTGCGCACAAGCTTGATCACCACAACGAAGAACACCGGCACAAAGATCACTGCCAGCGTCGCCGTAATCATCCCGCCAATCACCCCGGTACCAATCGCCTGCTGGCTCGCCGAACTCGCGCCGGTGGCAATCGCCAGCGGCACCACACCGAGAATGAACGCCAGCGAAGTCATGACAATCGGCCGCAACCGCAGACGCGCCGCTTGCAAGGTCGCGTCAATCAAATCATGACCCTCGTCATACAGGCTCTTGGCGAACTCGATGATCAGGATCGCGTTCTTCGCCGACAGGCCGATGATGGTGATCAGGCCGACCTTGAAGAACACGTCGTTGGGCATTCCGCGCAGAGTCACCGCCAGCACCGCACCGAGCACGCCGAGCGGCACAACGAGCAGCACGGAAGTCGGAATCGACCAGCTCTCGTACAACGCCGCCAGACACAGGAACACGATCAGCAGCGACAGTCCGAGCAGGATCGGCGCCTGGCTGCCGGACAAACGTTCCTGCAACGACAGACCGGTCCATTCCTGACCCAGACCTTTCGGCCCCTGGGCCACCAGCCGTTCGATCTCCGCCATGGCTTCGCCGGTGCTGTGGCCGGGTTTCGGCTCGCCGGAAATCGAGATTGCCGGGTAGCCGTTGTAGCGGGTCAACTGCGCCGGGCCCTGTGTCCATGTGGCTCTGACGAACGCTGACAGCGGCACCATTTTCCCGGCATCGTTGCGCACGTGCATTTTCAGCAGGTCATCGACCTGACTGCGGCGATCGCCTTCAGCCTGCACGACAACCCGTTGCATCCGCCCCTGATTGGGGAAGTCATTGACGTACGAAGAGCCGATGGCAGTGGAAAGCACGTTTCCGACGTCGGCGAACGAGATGCCCAGTGCGTTGGCCTGCTTGCGATCCACTTCCAGCTGCACTTGCGGTGCTTCGGCCAGGGCGCTTTCACGTACGTTCATCAGGATCGGGCTTTTCTCGGCGGCTTCCAGCAACTGGGTGCGCGCCTCCATCAAGGTCGCATGGCCGAGGCCGCCGCGATCCTGCAGGCGGAATTCGAAGCCGCTGGAAGTGCCGAGACCGTCAACCGGCGGCGGCAGCACAGAGAACGCCATCGCATCCTTGATCTGGCTCAGGGCGATGTTGGCGCGGTCGGCAATCGAGCTGGCCGAGTCGTCGCTGCCACGCTGCGACCAGTCCTTGAGCGTGGTGAAGGCCAATGCGGCGTTCTGCCCGCTGCCGGAGAAGCTGAAGCCCAGAATCACCACGCTGTCGCTGACACCCGGTTCACCGTTGTTGTGCGTTTCAAGCTGTTCGGCGACTTGCACCGTACGATTCTTGGTCGCGCCCGGTGGCAGCTGGATGTCGGTGATGGTGTAACCCTGATCCTCGACCGGCAGGAACGAGGAGGGCAGACGCGCGAAACACAGGCCCAGGCCCACCAGCAGCACAACGTAGATCAACAGATAACGACCGGTGCGTTTCAGCGCGTAGCCGACCCAGCCTTGATAACGATCGGTCAGTTGCTCGAAGCGACGGTTGAACCAGCCGAAGAACCCGGTTTTCTCGTGGTGTTCACCCTTGGCAATCGGCTTGAGCAGCGTCGCGCACAGCGCCGGGGTCAAGGTCAGCGCGAGGAACGCCGAGAACAGGATCGAGGTGGCCATCGACAGCGAGAACTGCCGGTAAATGACGCCCACCGACCCTTGCATGAATGCCATCGGAATGAACACCGCCACCAGCACCAGCGTAATGCCGATGATCGCGCCGGTGATCTGGGTCATCGCCTTGCGGGTCGCCTCTTTCGGTGACAGGCCTTCGGTGGCCATGATCCGTTCGACGTTCTCCACCACCACAATGGCGTCGTCCACCAGAATGCCGATGGCCAGCACCATGCCGAACATGGTCAGCACGTTGATCGAGAAGCCCAGCGCGAGCATGGTCGCGAAGGTGCCCATCAACGCCACCGGCACTACCAGCGTCGGGATCAGGGTGTAACGGATGTTCTGCAGGAACAGGAACATCACCGCGAACACCAGCAACATCGCCTCGCCGAGGGTGTAGACCACTTTGGTGATCGAGACCTTCACGAATGGCGAGGTGTCGTAGGGAATCTTGTATTCCACACCGGCAGGGAAATAGCGCGACAGCTCATCCATCTTCGCCCGGATCAGCGTTGCGGTGCTGAGGGCATTGGCGCCCGGCGACAGTTGCACGCCGACGGCGGTGGACGGTTTGCCGTTCAGACGGGTGCCGAACTGGTATTCCTGGCTGCCGATCTCGACCCGCGCCACATCCTTGATGCGCACGGTGGAACCGTCCGGATTGGCCTTGAGCACGATGTCGGCAAACTCTTCCGGCGTCGAAAGCTGACCCTTGACCAGAATCGTCGCGGTGATTTCCTGAGTGCTCGGGTTAGGCAGATCGCCGATGCTACCCGCCGACACCTGGGCGTTCTGCGCGACGATGGCGGCGTTGACGTCGGCCGGCGTCAGGTTGAAACCGATCAGCTTCTGCGGGTCTACCCAGATCCGCATTGCCCGCTCGGCGCCGTACAGCTGGGCCTTGCCGACGCCGTCAATACGCTTGATCTCGTTCATCACGTTGCGCGCCAGGTAATCGCTGAGCGCCACGTCGTCGAGCTTGCCGTCGCTGGAGGTGAGGGTGATCAGCAGCAGGAAACCGGCGGAGACTTTCTCCACCTGCAAGCCCTGCTGATTGACCGCTTGCGGCAGGCGCGACTCGACCACTTTCAGGCGGTTTTGCACATCAACCTGCGCCAGTTCCGGGTTGGTACCCGGCTGGAAAGTGGCCTTGATCGTGGCGCTGCCCAGGCTGCTCTGCGATTCGAAATACAGCAGGTGATCGGCGCCGTTGAGCTCTTCCTCGATCAGGCTGACCACGCTTTCGTCTACGGTCTGCGCCGAGGCGCCCGGGTACACGGCATAGATTTCGATCTGCGGCGGCGCGACGTCGGGGTATTGCGCCACCGGCAATTGCGGGATGGCCAGCGCACCGGCCAACAGGATGAACAACGCGACGACCCAGGCGAACACCGGGCGGTCGATAAAGAACTGCGGCATAGAAGAGCGTCCTGCTTACTGACCAGAGGTCTGGGCAAGTGGAAGAGGGGTGTCGTCGATCTGCACCACTTCGCCCGGACGGGCGTGCTGCAGGCCTTCGATGACAATGCGGTCGCCGGCTTTCAGGCCTCCGGTGACGATCCAGCGGTCGTTCTGCACCGCGCCGAGCTGCACTGGCTGTTGGGCGACGCGCATCTGATCGTCGACGGTCAGCACTTGCGCCACACCGGCGCTGTCTCGCTGCACCGCGCGTTGCGGAACGGTCAGGCCGTGCTGGATCACGCCTTGCTCCAGACGCACGCGAACGTAGCTGCCGGGCAACAGATCGAGATCCGGGTTGGGGAACTCGCTGCGCAGGATGATCTGACCGGTGCCCGGATCGACCGTGATGTCGCTGAACAGCAATTTGCCCGGTAGCGGATAAAGGCTGCCGTCGTCCTGGATCAGCGTGGCTTTGATCTGATCCTGGCCGACCTGCTGCAACTGGCCGGAACGGAATGCCCGGCGCAGCTCATTGAGTTCGCGGGTCGACTGAGTGAGGTCGGCGTGGATCGGGTTCAACTGCTGGATCAGCGCCATGGGTGTGGTTTCGTTCTGGCCGACCAGCGCACCTTCGGTCACCAGAGCACGACCGACACGCCCGGAAATCGGCGCGGTGACGGTGGCGTACCCCAGATTCAGCTTCGCGCGCTCGACGGCTGCCTTGTTGGCGGCCACGTCGGCGGCAGTCTGCCGGGCGTTGGCGCGGGCGTTGTCGTAGTCCTGAGCGCTGATGGCCTTGTCGTCGATCAACTGGGCGTAGCGCTGTTCCTGCAGCTTTGCCTGGAAGGCGTTGGCTTCGGCCTTGCGCAGGGCCGCTTCGGCGCTGTCGAGGTCAGCCTTGAATGGTGCCGGGTCGATGCGGAACAAAACATCGCCCTTTTTCACGTCGCTGCCTTCGCGGTAGGTGCGTTGCAGCACGACGCCGGCCACTCGGGCACGGACTTCGGCAATACGCGGCGCGGCAATCCGCCCGCTGAGTTCGCTGCTGATCGACAGGGGGCGCGCCTCAAGGGTTTCGATCCGCACGGTGGCCGGCGGCGCCTGTTCCTCGGCGTTCGAGGATTTATCACAGGCACTCAGCGTCAGCGCCAATGCGATCAGGCCGAGCCCGGCCAGCAGATTCTTCGACATGTACAACCCCCAATATTGATCTGCGCATCCTACGGACAGTCGCCGAGGGTAGCGGTGAAGCTTTGTAGGCGCTGTGTGAAATTGTGTAAGGGTTTTGCTCAGGGACGAGTGAGGGCGTATATCCTTTACGCCTTGAATTATTTCGTGACTGTTAAGCCGCTTTCGCGAGCAAGCTCGCTCCCACAGGTTTTGTGAACGACACAAATTCAATGTGGGAGCGAGCTTGCTCGCGAAGAGGCCCTGACAAACACCACTGCAATATCTGGATCATCAATGCCCAACATTCTTCTGGTCGAAGACGACACCGCCCTCGCCGAACTGATCTCCAGTTACCTCGAACGCAACGGTTACTCCGTCAGCGTGATCGGCCGTGGCGACCATGTGCGCGAACGGGCGCGGCTCAATCCGCCGGACCTGGTGATTCTCGACCTGATGCTGCCGGGCCTCGACGGCTTGCAGGTCTGTCGCCTGTTGCGCGCCGACTCGGCAACGCTGCCGATCCTGATGCTCACCGCCCGCGACGACAGCCACGATCAGGTGCTGGGCCTGGAAATGGGCGCCGACGATTACGTCACCAAACCCTGCGAGCCGCGCGTCCTGCTGGCGCGGGTGCGCACCTTGCTGCGGCGCAGCAGCCTCGGCGAACCGGTGACCGCCAACGACCGCATCCTGATGGGCAACCTGTGCATCGATCTGTCGGAGCGCACCGTGACCTGGCGCGAGCAACCGGTCGAGCTGTCCAGCGGCGAATACAATTTGCTGGTGGTACTGGCCCGTCATGCCGGCGAAGTGCTGAGTCGCGACCAGATCCTGCAACGCCTGCGCGGCATCGAGTTCAACGGCACCGACCGTTCGGTGGACGTGGCGATCTCCAAGCTGCGACGCAAGTTCGACGACCACGCCGGCGAGGCGCGCAAGATCAAGACCGTGTGGGGCAAGGGCTATCTGTTCAGCCGTTCCGAGTGGGAATGCTGATTCGATGTTCAGAATCCTGTTTCGCCTCTATCTGGTGACGATCGTCTCCTACAGCGCGGCGATCTATCTGGTGCCGGATCTGGTGGTGATGGCGTTCAAGCAGCGATTCGTCACCTACAACCTCGACTATTCCCGTGGCCTGCAATCGCTGATCACCAAGCAGTTTCGCGCGGTGCCGCAGGATCAGTGGCCGGCGCTCGCGGCCTCGATGGACAAGGATTTCCAGCCGCTGCACATCGTGCTCGCCCGTATCGATGACGCCGGGTTCACCGACATTGAGAAAGAACGTCTGCGGCGCGGCGAAAACATGGTGCGGGTGGGCGACTGGGGCTGGCGCACGCTGGCGGTCACGCCGCTGAATGACGAAATGGCGGTGCAGATGGTGGTGCCGCCGGATCCGATGGACGTGAACCTGTTGTACTGGAGCATCAATGTACTGATCGGTGCGAGTCTGCTGGCGTGCCTGTTGCTCTGGTTTCGCCCGCACTGGCGCGATCTGGAACGCCTCAAGGGCACGGCCGAACGCTTCGGCAAGGGCCATTTGAGCGAGCGCACCCAGATTGGCTCGAACTCCAACATCGGCAGTCTGGCCAACGTGTTCGACACCATGGCCGGCGATATCGAAAACCTGCTCAACCAGCAGCGGGACCTGCTCAACGCCGTGTCCCACGAACTGCGCACGCCGCTGACCCGCCTGGACTTCGGCCTGGCGCTCGCGCTGTCCGATGACTTGCCGCAGGCCAGTCGCGAACGCCTGCAAGGGCTGGTCGCGCACATTCGCGAACTGGATGAATTGGTGCTGGAGTTGCTGTCCTACAGCCGCCTGCAGAATCCGGCGAAGTTGCCGGAGCAGGTCGAAGTGTCGCTGGACGAATTCATCGACAGCATTCTGGGCAGCGTCGACGAAGAACTGGAATCCCCGGAAATCGTCATCGATGTGCTGCTGCACAACCAGCTGGAACGTTTCTCCCTCGACCCGCGCCTGACGGCCCGCGCGATTCAGAACCTGCTGCGCAACGCCATGCGCTATTGCGAAAAGCGCATTCAGATCGGTGTGCAGGTCTGCCCGAAAGGCTGCGAGATCTGGGTGGATGATGACGGGATCGGCATTCCGGAAGACGAGCGGGAGCGGATTTTCGAGCCGTTCTATCGACTGGATCGCAGTCGCGATCGGGCGACCGGCGGGTTTGGCCTGGGGCTGGCGATCAGCCGGCGGGCGCTGGAGGCGCAGGGCGGGACGTTGACGGTGGAAAGTTCGCCGTTGGGTGGGGCGAGGTTCAGGCTCTGGCTGCCAACCCCGACCTGATGATCGTTCCCACGCTGAGCGCCCAGCGTGGGAACCGGGATTATCAGAGCAGTTCAGTGGACTGGATCAATCCAACCCCGGCCACCTGCATCCGCTCGATCGCCGACGCCAGCGAGCCGTTCAAATCAATCGCCCGACACGCATCCAGCACCACAAACGCATTGAACCCCGCCGCCCGCGCGTCCAGCGCAGAAAACATCACGCAAAAGTCCAGCGCCAGACCAACCATGTACACCGTGTCGATCCCGCGTTCCTTCAGATAACCGGCCAGCCCCGTGGTCGTGACACGATCCGCTTCCAGAAACGCCGAATAGCTGTCGATGTCCGGGTTGCAGCCCTTGCGGATGACCAACTGCGCGTGGGGCAAATCGAGTCCCGAGTGAAACCCGGCACCGCGTGAGCCCTGAATACAGTGATCCGGCCACAGCGTCTGCTCGCCATACGGCAGTTGAATCACGTCATAAGGCTGACGGCCGGGATGGCTGGAGGCAAACGAAGCATGCCCCGCCGGGTGCCAGTCCTGGGCAATGACCACTTGCTTGAACTGGCCGGCGAGCCGGTTGATCAGCGGAACGATCAGGTCACCTTCTGGGACGGCCAACTGGCCACCGGGAATGAAGTCGTTCTGCACGTCGATGACCAGCAGGGCTGCGCGTGGCGAAATCGGCATAAATCCATCCTTCTTGGAAAATCACCCGAGCAGCATAGTGACAAAATTCTTTAAACGTTCAGCCGGGATTTAAACATTTTCGCCATGTCTTCGAGCTCGGAAGCCGGGTGATGGCCGATCAGCATCCAGGCATGTTCGCGCTCGGTCCAGTACACCACGTTCATCCCGTGCCGGCGTTCATGAGCCATTGGCTGGCTGCCGCTGTTGGTGCGCGTGACGCACAGCGCCAGCGGGCCGTGGGTGGCGTCGAGCCAGGTCATCTGGGCGATGGGCACGCCGTCATACTCGAGCAATTGCGCGCGTTTGAACTGCGCGCCGGGCAGTTTCAGTTTCGCCGGCGACAGGTTTACGCCCAGCCGCGCATCGACGGTGCGCAACTGCGCCAGTTGCGAGGCTTCATCGGTGGGCAGATGTTCGAGGGTCTGCGGCACATACAGCGCCATGTAATCGCCCACCAGTTCACGCCAGTTATGCGATTGCTGCGCTTGCCAGGCCAGGAACAAGCGGTCCGCCGCGATACCCGCGAGCGCCACGCCCGCTGCCGCTGCGCCGATGAACCAGCGTCGGCTGAAACCAGGCTTCTGCGGTGACGGCGCGGCATCGAGCCGGGCCTGCAAACGGTCGAGCGGCGCCTGTTGCGCCAGTTCGTCGTAGGCCGCCTTGAATGGCAGATTGCTGCGGCTCAGCCATTGCACCCGCAAACTCAGCAGCGGGTCGTCGGCGATGAGGCTGTCGAGCTGGCTGCGCTGCTCGCGGTCCAGTTCATCGTCCAGATACGCCACCAGTTGCTCGTCGGAAGGCGCATTCATTGCCGGTCTCCTGCGGGGGTGTTCGGTACCGCTTGCAGCGGCGGGTATTCGGCCAGTTTCAGGCGCGCGGTGGCCAGCCGGCTCATGACCGTGCCGATCGGCACTTGCAGGATCTCGGCGACTTCGCGGTAGGACAGGCCTTCGACGTAGGCCAGATAGACCGTTTCGCGCTGGGTTTCCGGCAACGCATCGACCCGGCGGATCACCTGCGCGGCCATGACGTGGGTCTGCGCGGCGTATTCACCATCGAAGGTCAGCTGACTTTCGGCATCCGCCACGCCCTGGCCCTGGCGCACCCGGCGGGCGCGCACTTCGTTGAGCCAGATCGAATGCAGGATGCTCAGCAGCCATCGGTCCATGCGCGTGCCGGCCACGTACTGGCCCGAACGCTCGAGCGCCCGCACGCAGGTGGCTTGCACCAGATCCTCGGCCACGTGCCGATTGCGCGACAGCAGCAAGCCGTAACGCCACAAGCGCGCCAGGTGTTGCCCGAGTTCGGCTCTGAAGGCCTGATCGCTGAAAATGTTCGCCTCCGCGTGTCGTGTCAGGTTTTCGATGAATCGTTGATGGCTTCGGCCAGGTCCCGGTATTCCTCGCAGGTCGTGCCGCAAATCTTCTGGATGTGCTGCAACTGTTCCTGCGCCAGATCGACGCGGCCCTTGATCACATAAGCCTCGCCCAGATATTCGCGGACCTGCGCGTACTGCGGATCGAGTTTCACCGATTGCAGGTAATAGCCGATGCCTTCGTCAGTGCGACCCAGTTTGCGCGTCGCGTAACCGCGATAGTTGAGAGCCTTGGCGGTGTTCGGTTGTTCCAGCGTGTCGAGCAGGGCCAGGGCTTCTTCGTAACGACCGGCCTTGGCCAGACGGTAGGCGTAATCGGTGCGGTCGGCGTCGGGCACCAGATGGCTGGTCTGCATCACGCACTTCTGGGTTTTGGTGTCGAACACCTGGCCTTTGGGGCAGTTGGGTTTCTGAACGGGTGCCTCTTCATCGCCATTGGCGAAGGCGAGGGGGCTCGCGAAAACGGCGGCCACCAGCAACGGGGCGGCGAACATAACGGAACGGATAGTCATGGGCAAGGCTCCACAGGGGGTCATGTTTCACTTTGAACACCGCAGGGTGAAAATTTATTCATTGCTTTGTCAGGCTTTGTTAAAGGAAAGCCCTTTTACCGGCGCTATGCTCGTCAGCATTCGTTGTCGATCTGCAGTTCTACCATGGGAGTTTGGCCATGAAAGATCAGGTTCACCACTCGGCCGCCAGCGGCTACAAAACCGCTGCCGACACCTACGTCAAAGGCCGGCCCGACTATCCGCCGGCCGTCAGCGAATGGCTGACGGGCACACTGGGCCTCGATGGCCACAAGACCGTTATCGACCTCGGCGCCGGCACCGGCAAGTTCACCGGACGGCTGGTGGCGACCGGTGCCCAGGTAATCGCCGTGGAACCGGTGGCGCAGATGCTGGAAAAACTGTCACTGGCCTGGCCGCAAGTGTTGGCCGTCAGCGGTACGGCGACGGATTTGCCGCTGCCCGATGCCTCGGTGGATGCGGTGGTGTGCGCGCAGGCCTTTCATTGGTTTGCCAGTCGCGAGGCGCTGGATGAAATCGCCCGTGTCCTCAAACCGGGCGGCAAGCTGGGCCTGATCTGGAACCTGCGCGACACCCGGGTCGACTGGGTGCCCAAGCTGGACGCTATCGTCAATGCGTTGGAGGGCGACACACCGCGCTTCTACACCGGCGAATGGCGCAAAGCCTTTCCCCATCCGGCGTTCGGGCATTTGCAGGCCCAGCATTTTCAGCATGGCCATACCGGCTCGCCGGAGGATGTGATTTTCAACCGGGTGCGCTCCACCAGTTTCATTGCGGCGTTGAACGATCAACAGCGCGCAAAGATCGACGAGCAGATTGCTCAACTGATTGTCGGCGAGCCGCAGCTGCGGGGCAGGGAGGTGGTGACGGTGCCTTACGAGACCGCCGCCTTCGTCGCGGTGAAGAACGGCTAAAGTCCCGCATTTGGCCGAACCGCCGTGCTGATGCCTTGTTATAGTTCGGGCCTCATTTTCAGCCCGGTAAAGGACTTCTGCCATGACTCAATACACCGCCTTCAGCGTCGAACTGGCCGACAACATCGCCCATGTGCAGATTAATCGTCCGGAAAAGATCAACTCGATGAACGCCGCGTTCTGGAGCGAAATCGTCGAGGTGTTCCAGTGGATCGACGACACCGACGAAGTGCGGGTGGTGGTGCTGAGTGGTGCCGGCAAGCACTTCTCCTCGGGCATCGACCTGATGATGCTGGCCGGCGTGGCCAATGAACTGGGCAAGGACGTCGGCCGCAATGCGCGCCTGCTGCGCAAGAAGATCCTGACCCTGCAAGCCTCATTCAATGCCGTCGACAATTGCCGCAAGCCGGTACTCGCGGCGATCCAGGGTTACTGCCTGGGCGGCGCCATTGACCTGATCGCCGCCTGCGACATGCGCTACGCCGCCGAAGACGCGCAATTCTCGATCAAGGAAATCGACATCGGCATGGCGGCCGACGTTGGCACCCTGCAACGGTTGCCACGGATCATCGGTGACGGCATGCTGCGTGAGCTGGCTTACACCGGTCGCACCTTTGGCGCCGAAGAAGCGCGCAGCATCGGCCTGGTCAATCGCGTCTACAGCGACAAGGACGGCCTGATCGAGGGTGTGATGGACATTGCCCGGGACATCGCCGGCAAGTCGCCGATCGCGGTCACCGGCACCAAGGAAATGATCAGCTACATGCGCGACCATCGCATCGACGATGGTCTGGAGTACGTTGCCACCTGGAACGCCGCCATGCTGCAATCCAACGATTTGCGCGTGGCCATGGCTGCCCATATGAGCAAACAGAAACCCGAATTTCTGGATTGAGAAACCATGACATCTCGCTGGACCACTGCAGTACTGGACACCGATCAACCCGGCGGCTGGGCCGTGGCGCGCAGCCCCGAGGGTTTCCTGTTCGATGACAACGGCGCGCTGTTCCCCCGGGAATGGCTCAAGCGTCAGGACTTGTCGATCCTTGCCGAGCACGGTATCGGTCATCTCGATGGCGAACCGGTGTATCTGCTGGAACTGCGCAGCACCAGCGAGGTGCCGGGTTGCAACTGGAAAGGCCTGCGGGCGTTCATGCTCGATGGCGATCACACGATCTACAAAGTGCTGGGCTACGCCGCGCAAATCGGGACGTGGGCTCGGGAGCACCGTTTCTGCGGCAACTGCGGTCAGGCCATGACCCAGGTGCCACGGGAGCGGGCGATGTATTGCCAGCCCTGCGACCTGCGCAGCTATCCGCGGATTTCGCCGAGCATGATCGTGCTGGTGACCCGTGGCGATGAAGTGCTGCTGGCGCGTTCACCGCGTTTCGTCACCGGGGTCTACAGCACGCTGGCCGGGTTTGCCGAACCGGGTGAGTCGGCCGAGGATTGCCTGATTCGCGAAGTGCGCGAGGAAGTGCAGATCGAGGTGAAGAACATCCAGTACATGGGCAGCCAGTGCTGGCCGTTTCCGCACTCGATGATGCTCGGTTTCCATGCCGAATACGCCGGTGGCGAGATTGTCTGTCAGGAAGACGAGATCGAAGACGCCCAGTGGTTCAACGTGCACGATCTGCCGCCGTTGCCGGCGTCCAAATCGATTGCCCGCTACCTGATCGACGTTTACGTGGCGCGGCGCTTAGGCCACGCTGAACCAGTGTTGCCAGGCTAGACGCACGGTCAACCCCAGCACCACGGTGATGAACACCGGACGAATGAACTTGGCGCCGCCGCTGATCGCGGTACGCGCCCCGAAGAACGCGCCGACCATCACCGACAGGCCCATGCTCAGGCCGATGATCCAGTCCACCTGCCCGGAAAACACGAACACCGACAGCGCCGCAATGTTGCTGACGAAGTTCATGCTGCGCGCTACGCCGCTGGCCTTGACCAGATCGATCGGGTAGAGCAGCAGGCTGCTGACCGTCCAGAACGCGCCAGTGCCGGGGCCGGCCACGCCGTCGTAGAAACCGAGGCTGAAGCCTTGGGTCGATTGCCACTTCTTCTTGATCGGGGCGTCGCTGTCCAGCGGCGCTTTCGGCGTGCCGCCAAACAACAGGTACAGGCCACAGGCGAAGACGATCACCGGCAGCATCTTGTTCAGCCATTCGGCGGGCAGGTAATGGGCGACGACGGCGCCGGTCAGCGCGCCGACCAGCGTGCCGACGATGGCGTGCATCCACTGTTTGGGGTGGAACAGCTTGCGTCGGTAGAAGGTGAAACTGGCGGTGGCCGAGCCGAAGGTCGAACTCAGCTTGTTGGTGCCCAGCACCAGGTGCGGCGGCAGGCCGGCGGTGAGCAACGCAGGCGTGGTCAACAGACCGCCACCGCCGGCGATGGCGTCGATGAATCCGGCAATGAAAGCGACAAGGGCCAGAACGGCCAGGGTGGTGAGGTCAACGCTGAGTTCGAAAGGCATGGAATCGGCTTATTTCGGCAGGGCAGGAACGGGCGGTCATCATAGCTGTAACACCCGTTCATCGCGACTGGGATCCTGATCGATCAAGTGGTGCCTGAATGTTAGTCGCTACATAGTCGACAACCAGGCATTGTCGATGAAATACGGCCCTTTATTTCCAAAGGGATCATTGGGAATGCCGAAGTGAATATCCAGCCACTCGTAGCCGGGTTGAATGATGCCCTTGAACGTCAGTGTTCTTGTCTTGGGATCGACATACTCCTGTCTGTACCAGACTTCGTCTTCACCTGTGCTACGGTTGCTTGCCCAAATCATGCAAGTGATAAATGCGTGGAGCATAGGATTGGAGGTTCTGTTGCGATCAGTGGTGTGAAATCGTCGATCCTTGGTGTCTTGCAGCGGGACGGCATTGGGCGCTTGAGCGTCGACGCTGAAAGTAAATTCTCCGGGCTGAATACGGAAACTCTCGGTGGCCAGATTTTGTCCCTGGTTTCTGCCGCCGACCATGCGTGCTGCATAGTTAGAGTTACGAAGTACGACCGACATGGGGGTGTCGTAGTTGCGAGCAATCCAATGCTGGAAGTCGCCGGTGCTGAAATCACCATTTCGAATCAGATTTTTTTGCGTCATGTCAGATGCTCACGTAGACAGAAGGAAGGGCAGTTGCCGTCCGTTTCGAACGGGCAACCTCGTTACGTGAATATCATTCGATGCATTCTTCCCCTTCGCTACTGTTACAACTGACAGTCCATAAGCACCATTCGCAATAAGCATAAGTGTCGGCTGTGATCTTCAACAGTCGTTGGATCAGCATGACGGCGGGAGCATCTTTACTCCCGCCGTTGGTAATCTGGTCCGTAATTACAGACCCAGCTCGGACAACCCCGGATGATCATCCGGGCGTCGGCCCAGCGACCAGTGGAACTTGCGTTCGCTTTCCTTGATCGGCATGTCGTTGATGCAGGCGTAACGCTGGAACATCAGGCCGTGCTCGTCGAATTCCCAATTCTCGTTGCCGTAGGAACGGAACCAGTTGCCCGAATCGTCGTGCCATTCGTAGGCGTAGCGCACGGCGATGCGGGTGTCGGAGTAGGCCCAGAGTTCCTTGATCAGGCGGTAATCCAGCTCCTTGGCCCATTTGCGGGTGAGGAATCCCTTGGCTTCTTCGCGGTTGTTGGCGAATTCGGCGCGGTTACGCCATTTGGTGTCCAGGGTGTAGGCCAGCGACACGCGCTCCGGGTCGCGGGAGTTCCAGCCATCCTCGGCCAGACGAACTTTTTCAATGGCTGATTCACGGTTGAACGGTGGCAGTGGCGGACGAACTTCGGCTGCAGTAGACATGTTTGTCTCCCGATTTATTAACAGTTAAACAACTTGTCAGGCTTATTAAGGCGTTACAGGTCCAATAACTTTCGCGCCATGCATTGCGCATTATCGGCGGCACTGTGATCACCCATCACAAGCGCTACGGTAATGGCGCCGTCAATCAGGATCAGCAGCTGCTTGGCCAACAGTTGCGGGTCCTCGGCTCCATGTTCGGTACACAGCTCGCACAGGTAGTCGAGCAGCTTTTGTTTGTGGTCTTTGGCGACCAGGCGGACCGGATCCTCGGGATCGCCGGTCTCACCGCTGGTATTGATGAAAGCGCAGCCCCGGAAGCCTTCCGAGGCGAACCAGCCCTTGAGCACGGTAAACAGGTTGAGCAGGCGGTCGGCCGGGGTTTCGGCCTGATCGACGGCGCTTCTGTACCAGTGCATCCAGCGCACGTCGCGGCGTTGCAGGGCGGTGACGGTCAACTCCTCCTTGTTGGCGAAGTAGCGGTAGATACTCTTTCTGGAAACGCCGGCGGTTTTCACCAGAAGATCCATGCCGGTGGCCGCGATGCCACTTTTGTAGATCAACTTTTCGGTGACATCCAGAATGATGTCTCGGGTCGTGTCGTTGCTGATTATCTCGTTCATGTGGCGAACAGTAGAACGATCGTTCTCCTTGGTCAAATGTTTTTTATTGATCGTTCCCACGCTCTGCGTGGGAATGCCTCAAGGGACGCTCCGCGTTCCAGCTCTGGAAGGGACGCGGAGCGTCCCGGGCTGCATTCCCACGCAGAGCGTGGGAACGATCATTCAAGAGCGCGGTAACGATCAGTCATTACAGACACTCACAAGACCCGAAGGAGTTGATGGTGTAAGCTCTCGGGTTCTTCGGATTCGACCCATTGCGAGCCCTATGCCGTTGCTTTTCAAACGCTCTCTGCTGCCCAAACTGCGCAGCTTTCCGCTGACCCCCGAGGCCGTGACGATCCTGCCCGGCGCCGCCGATTTCCGCCGTTGCCTGCTGGAAAAAATCGCCCAGGCGACCCAGCGCATCTACCTCGTCGCGCTTTATCTGCAAAACGATGAAGCCGGCCAGGAAATCCTCGATGCCTTGCACGCCGCCAAACTCAAGCGTCCCGAGCTTGAAATCGCGGTGGTCGTCGACTGGCTGCGGGCCCAGCGTGGCTTGATCGGCGCCGGCAAACAGCCGGGCAACTCGGCGTGGTATCAGGAAATGACCCGCACCCACCAGAGCGTGGTGCCGGTCTACGGCGTGCCGGTGCAGACCCGCGAGCTGTTCGGCGTGCTGCACCTCAAAGGCTTCGTGATCGACGATTGCGTGGTCTACAGCGGTGCTAGCCTGAACAACGTCTACCTGCACAAATTCGACAAGTATCGCTTCGACCGTTATCACGTGCTGCAAAACCGCGAACTGGCGGACTCGATGCACCACCTGGTCAAGCACGGCCTGATCGAATCGAAAGCAGTGCATCGCCTCGACCTGCCGAACCTGCCGACCACCCGCAGCCTGCGCAACGACATCGGCGACCTGCGCAGCCGCCTCAAATATGCGGCCTACGACACCAGTGCCGGCAGCACGGCGCATACCGGCCTGTCGGTCAGTCCGTTGCTCGGTGTGGGCAAGAACAACCCGCTGAACCGGGTGATTCTGGAGCTGATCGCCAGCGCCCAGAAGCAACTGACCATCTGCACGCCGTACTTCAACCTGCCACTGGGGGTGATTCGCGAGATCAATCGGGCGCTGGCGCGCGGCGTGAAGATCGACATCGTGGTCGGCGACAAGACGGCCAACGATTTCTACATCCCTCCGAGCGAGCCGTTCAAGGTGATCGCCGCGCTGCCGTATCTTTACGAGATCAGCCTGCGCCGTTTCGCCAAGCGTCATCAGCGCAACATCGACAGCGGCCAGTTGAACCTGCATTTGTGGCGTGAAGGCGACAACAGCTATCACCTCAAGGGCATGTGGATCGACCAGCGCTACACGCTGCTGACCGGCAACAACCTCAACCCACGGGCGTTCCGTCTCGATCTGGAAAACGCCTTGCTGATCGATGACCCGAAAGGCGAGTGGCTGGAACCGCGCCGCGCGGAGCTGGAGAACATCTTCGTCCACACCACGCGGATCGCACGCTTCCAGGACCTGGAAGCCTTGCCGGACTACCCGGCGGGCGTGGCCAAGTTCCTCAAGCGCGTGAGCCGGGTGCGGGTCGAGCGGTTGCTCTATCGCATTCTCTAAAACCGGCCCACAAAAAATCCCCCGAACGCAGCAAGCGTCCGGGGGATTTTTTTATGCGCGGACTCAGTTCAGACCGAGCTTGCCACGCAATGTCGACAGGTCTTCCGCCAGGGTGTTGACCGGGCCGACCAGCGCCTTGCGGTCGTTGTCCTTCACCTTGTCGTAAGTCTCGAAACCACCGTCCTTGGTCTTGTACTTGGCCAGGATCTTGTCCACGGTGGCGAAGTTCTTGTCGACTTTGGCGACGAAGGCCTTGTCCTGCTTCTCGATCTGCGGACGGAACAGGTCGACGATTTTTTTCGCGCCGTCGATGTTGCCCTGGAAATCGTACAGGTCGGTGTGGCTGTAGCGGTCTTCTTCACCGGAGATCTTGGTCGCGGCGACTTCTTCGAGTAGCGCAGCGGCGCCGCCGACGACTTTCTCAGGCGGGAAGGTCAGGCCGGCGACGCGGGTCTGCAGGTCTTTGACGTCCTTGTTCAGGCCGTCCGCCAGGGCGTCGAGATCCTTGGTGCTTTTTTCCGAGAACAGCGAGTATTCGATGCGGTGGAAACCGGTGAAGTCTTCGGCTTTCACGCCTTGCTCGTGGTCGTCGACCCGGGAGTCGATGGAGGCGTCGAGGTCACTGAACAGCTCGGCGATCGGCTCGATCGACTCGTAATAGACGCGGGTCGGCGCGTAGAGCTTTTGCGCGGTGGCCAGGTCGCCTTTTTTCACCGCGTCGGTGAACTGCTGGGTGTGGCTGGCCAGTTCATCCAGTTGTTCGGTGACGTAGATCTTGTAGTCCGACACCGGCCCCACCAGATCCAGAGGCGCGGTCGCGGCGAACGCCGACAGCGGGGTGTTGAGCAAACCAAGGGTCAGCAATAACGCGAGTGGCGTCTTTTTCATGGGGGCGGCTCCTGTTGAATGCTATGCAGTTGTTTTTGGTTGAGTAGCGTTGAGCAGCGAGCGACCGATGAAGTCCTTGTCGCCCGTGACACCCGGCAGGGTGAAGAAGTAACCGCCGCCGATCGGCTTGAGGTATTCCTCCAGCGGTTCGCCATTGAGGCGGGTCTGCACGGTGATGAAGCCTTTTTCCAGGTCGGCCTGGTAGCAGATGAACAACAGGCCCATGTCGAGCTGGCCGTTCTTGTTCACGCCGTTGGAGTAGTTGAACGGACGGCGCAGGATCAGGTTGGCTTGGCTCGCGGCGGTGCGCGGATTGGCCAGGCGAATGTGCGCGTCGAGCTTGGTCAGCTTGCCTTCCGGGTCCTTGCTGTAATCCGGGACTTCGGTTTCATGGCTGGCGCCCATCGGCGCGCCGGTGGTTTTGACCCGGCCGATGATGCTTTCCTGTTCCTGCAACGGCGTGCGGTCCCAGCGTTCGACGAAGTTGCGGATGATCCGCACCGCCTGATAACTGCCATGGGCCGCCCAGGCCGGTTCGTCACTGCCCGGTTGCACCCAGACGATGCGATCCATGGCTTTGCCGTCGTTGGAATCCGGGTTGGCCGAACCGTCGCGGAAACCCAGAAAATTACGCGCCGATTGCGCCGGCACACCGGGCTTGGCCGGGGCTTGCGGCGGCACGCTGCCTTCCTGTTTCCAGCGCACCAGCAGCAGATCCGGCAGGTTCTTCACGATGTCGCGCAGGGCGTGGATGTTGGTGTCTGCGGTGTTGGAGCAGAACTGCAGGCTCAGGTCGCCGTGGCAGCAATCGGCTTCCAGCGCATCGTTGGGGAAACCGACCATGCGCACCAGGCGCTTGGGTTTGGCGGACGCGAGGCCGAAGCGCTCGTCGAACAGCGATTCGCCCACCGACACGGTGATGGTCAGGTTGTCCGGCGTGACCACCGGGCCGAGGATGCCGGAGTCCGGCGGCGGCAATTTCGGGTCGATCTGCGCGACCGGGCCGCCCTTCATCAGGAACGCGATGCGCTCGTTGAGGGTGCGGAACAGTCGCTCCAGGTCTTCACGGTCGCTGGCCAGCACATCGAACGACACCAGCATGCCGGACGCCGGGCGCGGGGTGACGATGCCGCTCTGATGCACGCCGTGAAAGTCGTGGTGATCCTGGGTCTTGTCGCTGCTCGGCGCTTCGGTGACTTGCGCAGGGGCGGCGGCCATCGCCGGGCAGCTCAACGCCGTGCCGGCCAGTGCGACACCGGCGGCGCCCATGCCCATCAATACGCGGCGACGTTGCAGGTTGAAGTGTTCGGAATCGTTCATCGGTATTCGTCTTCTGCTTACAGGCCGGAGAGGCCGAGGGCGGGATCAATGGCGTCGAGGGCGTCGGCCAGGGCCTTGGCCTTGTCGGCGATCTGCTTGCGTTGCTCACCGTTGACGGTGTCGTAACTGGCGTAGCCGTCCTTGACCTTGAAGCCGTTCAGCGCGGTATCGAAATCAGCCAGCGCGCTGTCGATTTTCGGCAGCAGGTCGGCGGCGGATTTGCTCAGCAGCGGGCGCAGCAGTTCGACGACTTTGTGCGCGGTTTCCTGATTGGCCGCGAAGCCGTTGAGATCGCTGTGGCTGTAGCGTTCCTCTTCGCCGCTGGCGGCGCGCACGTCGGCGAGGGTGTTGAGATTGCGCACGACGATTTCCACCAGTTGCTCCGGCGGCAGCGACTGGGCCAGCAGCTGTTGTTTCAGCGTGGTGACGTTGTCGAGCAAGCCTTGAGCAATGGGCGTCAGGCCGTCGAGTTTGCGTTGCTGGAACAGCGCGTATTCGAGGCGGTGGAAGCCGACGAAGGCCGGATCCTGCTCGCGTTTTTCGAAGTAATCGGCGCGGGCGTTGATGCTGTTGTCCAGTTCGGCCAGGCGTTGTGCGGCAGGGGCCATACGCTGGTACGCGGCACGGGCCGGCAGATACAACGCTTGGGCCTGGGCCAGATCGCCGTTGTCGATGGCTTGATTCAGCGCCGTCACGGCTTTGATCAGCGCGCTGCCCTGGCTGGCCAGATAAACGCGAAACTCCGACAGCGGCCCGACGAAGGCAACCATCGACGGCTTGGCCTTGGCGGCAGCATCGGACGCGGCGGTCGGCGTCACGTGCAGGGTGCCGCGCGGGTTGCTCAGCAGGCCGCAGGTGATGGCGTAGTCGCCGGGTTGCAGGTTGGCGTTGATCACCTGGCTCAGGCCCGGCGCGATGTTCTCGCGCTCTTCGATCACCAGCACGCCGTCGAGGATTTCCCATTCCACCGCCCGGTCGGAGCGGTTGACGATGCGGAAACTGGCGTGGCCGGCCGGGACGGTGAGGGCGTTCGGTTCGCAACTGTGCGGATGGATGTTCACCACCACTTCGTCACGGTTGTGCTGACGTTTGGCGGCGGCCATTTTCGAGGCGTAGTAGAACAGGCCACCGGCGGCGATCATCACGACCACCGAACCGGCCACCGCCCAGCGCAAGGCGCGGGGAGGCGAGGCCTGAGGAGTATTAGGCTTTGACATGAAGGCCCTTATTGGCTGGAAACGGAAGACGATTGGGCAGCAGGCTTGGGCGCCGGCATGAAGAACATGACCAGCGCCACCACCAGATAAATCAGGTACGCGCCGAGGGTGCTGACGGTCGGTGCGTCCTGATAACCGAACATGCCGGCCAGCACCGAGCCCAGCGGGCCATCCATCGGCAGCGTCGCGCTGAAGTCGAAAAGCACGGTTTGCAGGTGGTTCCACACCCCGGCTTCATGCAGGGCCTGCACCGAGTTGGCGAGAATCCCGGCGGCGACCACCAGAATGAACAGCCCGGTCCAGCGGAAGAACGCCGACAGGTTCAAACGCATGCTGCCGCTGTAGATCAGGAAGCCGACGATGATCGCCAGAATCAGGCCGAGCAGGGCGCCGATCGGCGCGGCCGGGCCTTCGCTCTGCTGGAACACGGCGAGCAGGAAGAACACGGTTTCCAGACCTTCCCGGGCCACGGCGAAAAACACCATGGCGATCAGCGCGATGACCTGATGCTTCGACGCGGTCAGCGCATGATCGAGGGAGGCTTGCAGCGAATGTTTGATCGAACGCGCCACCTTGCGCATCCAGAACACCATCGAGCTGAGAATGCCCACGGCCACCAGCCCGACCACGCCTTCGAACAGTTCCTGCTGTTTCTGCGGGAATTCGGCGCTGACCAGTTCCAGGCCACCGCCGACCAGCAACGCCAGCGCAGCAGCGAGAAATACTCCGATCCACACCGCCGGCATCCACTGGCCACGGCCGGTCTGTTGCAGGTAGCTGGCGATGATGCCAACGATCAGCGCGGCTTCGATGCCTTCGCGCAACATGATCAAAAAGGGAACGAGCATTCGACGATCACTGTGTAACGAAATGAGGTTACAAGTTGTAACATAATGAAAGTCATTCTCACATGGCATCCATTGACATTTACCTGAACCTCAGCTGAATGAGTCTGAACATCCACGTCGCCCAGCCAGCTGCGCTAAGATGCCCGCCACTCGAACAACAACAGGATTGCGCGCGTTCCATGTCGGAAAAAGACACCATCGCCATTCAACTGGTGCGCGAAGCACTGCTGCAAAGTTGTGCCCCGGGCGTGGCCACGGAAGAAGTCTTGAGCAAGGTCGGGATCGATCCGGCGCTGCTGTCCACCGATGACGCGCGCGTGCCGGCCAGCCAGTACGCGCGGTTGTGGCGCCTGCTGGCGCGGCGCGGCGATGACGAGTTCTTTGGCATGGACCCGCGCAAGCTGAAATCCGGCAGCCTGGAATTCCTCTGCCGCAGCGCGATGGCCCAGCCGAACCTGGCCGCAGGGTTGAGCGCGGGCTTGAATTTCCTGTCGTTGATGCTTGAACGCATGCCGGCGCAACTGGTGCACCAGCAGAGCCTGGCGGAAATCGTCCTGCTCGAAGACGACCCGGAACCGCGCCGCGCCTTCACCTATTTCACTTACTGGATGATCGTTCACGGCGTGGCGTGCTGGCTGGCGGGGCGGCGGATTCCGATCCTGGCCATCGAGCTGCGCTGCCCGGCGCCGGATTTCTGTGATGACTATCGGGTGATGTTCTCGGAAAACCTGCGCTTTGACCGGCCGCGTACGCGGATGATCTTCGCCGCCGATGTGCTGGATCTGCCGATCAAGCGCAGCGCCGAGGAGTTGAAACGCTTCCTGGCCCATGCCCCGGCCAACATTCTGGTGAAGTACCGCGACCCGGAAAGTCTTGCGAGCCGGATCAAGCAGGATCTGCGGCAATTATCTGCTGAACACTGGCCGGAAACCGACGCGCTGGCCCAGCAGTTGTGCATGTCGGCGTCGACACTGCGCCGGCGCCTGGCCGAAGAAGGGCAGACTTATCAGGGTTTGAAGGACAGCGTGCGCAAGGAACTGGCGATCACCTGGCTGGCGGAACCTTCGATCAGTTTTGCAGAGATCGCCACCCGCTTGGGGTTTTCCGATGCGAGTTCGTTCTACAAGGCGTTTCGCAAATGGTCGGGGACTAATCCCGGGCACTATCGCAGCTTGATCCTCAACGAAGCGGTCTGATCCACCCCCGACACTCGCTGCTCCCCACCGACTCTCGTTCCCACGCTCTGCGTGGGAATGCAGCCCGGAACGCTCCGCGTCCCTTCCAGAGCTGGAACGCGGAGCGTCCCTTGAGGCATTCCCACGCGGAGCGTGGGAACGATCAGCTGCAACCGGATTCTTGGCCAAACCAGTCATCCACTTTGAGGGCTTTGACCATTGCCGCAGCCGGCGTGCGGCGCGAGTATTCCTCTGTTGTTTACGGTTCCCCAACCTAATAAGAACAGAGGGATTCTGGCAATGCGCGATTACTTGTCTGCCACCGCACAGTTTGATTATCAGCACACCGTGGACGCTGCGCTCAGCGGCACGCTCGAGGCGCTCAACGCCTGCGTCGAATGTTGTGACCGCCACGCCTTGCCGGGGCGCATCGCGCTGTTCTGGGAAGGCCGCGACGGCGCCAGTGCGACGTACACCTTCAGCGACCTGCAGGACAAAGCCGCGCGTTTCGCCAATTTCCTTCTCGCCCAAGGCGTGCAGAAGGGCGACAAGGTCGCCGGCCTGCTGCCACGCAACATCGAATTGCTGATCACCGTGTTCGCCACCTGGCGCATCGGCGCGGTGTATCAACCGCTGTTCACCGCGTTCGGCCCCAAAGCCCTCGAGCATCGCCTGAACAGCTCCGGCGCCAAAGTCGTGGTGACCGACGCCGCCAACCGGCCGAAACTCAGCGAAGTCGCCGACTGCCCGACGCTGGTCACCGTCGGCGGTCCGAAAGGCCAGGGCATCGTCCGTGGCGATTTCAGTTTCTGGGCCGAGCTGCCCAACCATTCCAATGTCTGCGAACCGGTGATGCTGACCGGCGAAGACCCGTTCCTGCTGATGTTCACCTCGGGCACCACCGGTCCGTCGAAAGCGCTGTCGGTGCCGCTCAAGGCGGTCGTGGCGTTTCAGAGCTACACCCGTGATGCCGTGGATCTGCGCCCGGAAGATGCGTTCTGGAACGTCGCCGATCCGGGCTGGGCCTATGGCATTTATTTCGGCGTGACCGGCCCGTTGTCGATGGGCCACCCGATCACGTTCTACGATGGCCCGTTCACCCTCGAAAGCACCTGCCGGGTGATCAACAAATACGGCATCACCAACCTCACCGGTTCGCCCACCGCGTACCGCCTGTTGATTGCCGGCGGCGATGAGTTCGCCAAGTCGATCAAGGGCAAGCTGCGCATCGTCAGCAGCGCTGGCGAGCCGTTGAACCCGGAAGTGATTCGCTGGTTCGCCGACAACCTCGGCGTGGTCATTCACGACCATTACGGCCAGACCGAACTGGGCATGGTGCTGTGCAACCACCACGGCCTCGAACACCCGATCCACCTCGGCGCTGCCGGTTTCGCCTCGCCGGGCCATCGCATCGTGGTGCTTGACGATCAGTACAACGAACTCGGCGTCGGCCAGCCCGGCATCCTCGCCATCGACCGCACACAGTCGCCGATGTGCTGGTTCGCCGGGTATGAAGGCGCGCCGACCAAAGCCTTCGTCGGCAATTACTACCTGAGCGGCGACACCGTCGAGTGGAACCCGGACGGCAGCATCAGCTTCGTCGGTCGCAGCGATGACGTGATCACCACCTCCGGCTACCGGGTCGGCCCGTTCGACGTGGAAAGCGCACTGATCGAACACCCGGCCGTCGTCGAGGCAGCAGTGGTCGGCAAGCCCGATCCGGAGCGCACCGAACTGGTGAAAGCGTTCGTCGTGCTCAACCCGCAATACCGCGCGGAACCGGCGCTGGCCGAAGAACTGCGCCAACACGTGCGCAAGCGTCTGGCCGCGCATTCGTACCCCCGTGAAATCGAATTTGTCAGCGAGTTGCCGAAAACCCCGAGCGGCAAATTGCAGCGCTTTATCTTGCGCAACCAGGAAATCGCCAAGGCTCAAGAGGCCGCGGTGCACAACGTTTCAGCTTGAATCCAAGGAAACAGTCATGCAGATCGAGAACAAGGTTTTTATCGTCACCGGCGGCGCATCCGGCCTGGGTGCCGCCACCGCTGAATTGCTGGTGAGCGCCGGCGCCAAAGTGATGCTGGTGGACATGAACGCCGAAGCCGTTGCCGCCCAGGCCCAGCGCCTCGGTGCGCAGAGCGTGGTCGCAGACATCAGCAACGAAGCCGCCGCCGAAGCCGCCGTGCAGGCGACTGTCAAAGCCTTCGGCAGCCTGAATGGTCTGGTGAACTGCGCCGGCATCGTTCGCGGCGAGAAGATCCTCGGCAAGAACGGCCCGCACGCCTTGTCCAGCTTTGCGCAGGTGATCAACGTCAACCTGATCGGCAGCTTCAACATGCTGCGTCTGGCAGCAGCAGCGATTGCCGAAAGCGAAGCCAACGCCGACGGCGAACGCGGCGTGATCATCAACACGGCGTCGGTCGCTGCGTTCGACGGCCAGATCGGCCAGGCCGCGTATTCCGCGTCCAAAGGCGCGATCGCCAGCCTGACCTTGCCTGCCGCCCGCGAACTGGCACGCTTCGGCATCCGCGTGATGACCATCGCCCCGGGCATTTTCGAAACCCCTATGATGGCCGGCATGACCCCGGAAGTGCGCGACTCGCTGGCCGCCGGCGTGCCGTTCCCGCCGCGCCTGGGCAAACCGGCCGAGTACGCCGCGCTGGTGCGGCATATCATTGAAAACAGCATGCTCAACGGCGAGGTGATCCGTCTCGACGGTGCCTTGCGCATGGCCGCCAAGTAAGGAGGATTTCCCATGACCATCTCCAACGATCCGATTGTCATCGTCAGCGCCGTCCGCACCCCTATGGGCGGTTTTCAGGGCGAACTGAAAAGCCTGACCGCGCCACAACTCGGCGCTGCCGCGATCAAGGCTGCGGTTGAACGTGCCGGTGTTGCCGCCGATGAGGTCGATGAAGTGCTGTTCGGCTGCGTGTTGCCGGCCGGTCTCGGCCAGGCGCCTGCGCGTCAGGCTGCACTGGGCGCCGGGCTGGACAAATCCACCCGCTGCACCACCGTCAACAAGATGTGCGGCTCGGGCATGGAAACCACGATTCTGGCCCACGACATGCTGCTGGCCGGCAGCGCCGATGTAGTGATCGCCGGCGGCATGGAGAGCATGTCCAACGCGCCGTATCTGCTGGATCGCGCCCGTGCCGGTTACCGCATGGGCCACGGCCGGGTGCTGGATTCGATGTTCCTCGACGGCCTCGAAGACGCCTACGACAAGGGCCGTCTGATGGGCACCTTCGCCGAGGATTGCGCTGAAACCAACGACTTCAGCCGTGAAGCCCAGGACGCTTTCGCCATCGCCTCGACCACCCGCGCCCAGCAGGCGATCAAGGACGGCAGCTTCAAGGCCGAGATCGTTCCGCTGACCGTGACCGTCGGCAAGGAACAGGTGGTGATCAGCAACGACGAACAGCCACCAAAAGCCAAACTGGACAAGATCGCCTCGCTGAAACCGGCGTTCCGCGAAGGCGGCACCGTGACCGCTGCCAACTCCAGCTCGATCTCCGACGGCGCCGCCGCACTGGTGCTGATGCGTCAATCGCAAGCGCAGAAGCAGGGTCTGAAACCGCTGGCAGTGATTCACGGCCACGCAGCCTTCGCTGACACCCCGGGCCTGTTCCCGGTGGCGCCGATTGGCGCGATCAAGAAGCTGATGAAGAAAACCGGCTGGTCGCTGGATCAGGTCGATCTGTTTGAAGTCAACGAAGCCTTCGCCGTGGTCGGCATGGCGGCGATGACCCACCTGGAAATCCCTCACGACAAGCTCAACATCCACGGCGGCGCCTGCGCCCTCGGCCATCCGATCGGTGCGTCCGGCGCGCGGATTCTGGTGACCTTGCTCTCGGCCCTGCGCCAGAAAGGCCTGAAGCGCGGCGTCGCGGCGATCTGCATCGGCGGCGGCGAAGCCACGGCGATGGCTGTCGAGTGCGTCTGAACCCGAGTTAAGGATTTGCCATGATTCCCAATGACGACCAACAACAAATCCGCGACATGGCCCGGCAGTTTGCCGAGGAACGGCTGAAACCGTTCGCTGCCGAGTGGGATCGCGAGCACCGCTTCCCGAAAGAAGCCATCGGCGAAATGGCCGGGCTGGGCTTCTTCGGCATGCTGGTGCCGGAGCAGTGGGGCGGTTGCGACACCGGTTACCTGGCCTACGCCATGGCCCTGGAAGAAATCGCCGCCGGCGACGGCGCCTGCTCGACGATCATGAGCGTGCACAACTCGGTGGGTTGCGTGCCGATCCTCAAATTCGGCAACGACGACCAGCGTGAGCGCTTCCTCAAACCGCTGGCCAGCGGTGAGATGCTCGGAGCCTTCGCGCTGACCGAACCCCAGGCCGGTTCCGACGCCAGCAGCCTGAAAACCCGCGCACGCCTTGAAGGCGATCACTACGTGCTCAACGGCTGCAAACAGTTCATCACCTCCGGGCAGAACGCCGGGATCGTGATCGTGTTTGCCGTCACCGACCCGAGCGCCGGCAAGCGCGGGATCAGCGCCTTCATCGTGCCGACCGACTCGCCGGGTTACAAAGTCGCCCGCGTCGAAGACAAGCTCGGTCAGCACGCCTCGGACACCTGTCAGATTCTGTTCGAAGACGTGAAAGTGCCGGTGGCCAACCGGTTGGGCGAGGAGGGCGAGGGCTACAAGATCGCCCTGGCCAACCTCGAAGGCGGCCGAGTCGGCATCGCTTCGCAATCGGTGGGCATGGCCCGCGCCGCGTTCGAAGCGGCGCGCGATTACGCCCGCGAGCGTGACACCTTCGGCAAACCGATCATTGAGCATCAGGCCGTGGCGTTCCGCCTGGCGGACATGGCCACCCAGATCGCCGTGGCGCGGCAGATGGTGCATTACGCCGCCGCCCTGCGCGACAGCGGTCAGCCGGCGCTGGTCGAAGCGTCGATGGCCAAGCTGTTCGCCTCGGAAATGGCCGAGAAGGTCTGTTCCATGGCATTGCAAACCCTTGGCGGTTACGGTTACCTCAACGACTTCCCGCTGGAGCGCATCTACCGCGACGTGCGGGTCTGCCAGATCTACGAAGGCACCAGCGACATTCAGCGCATGGTCATTTCGCGCAATCTTTGAGAAGGAATCTGCACATGAGTTACGAAACGATTTTGCTGGAAACCCATGGCCGCGTCGGCCTGATCACCCTCAATCGCCCGCAGGCGCTGAATGCTCTCAACGCGCAACTGGTCAGCGAAGTGAACCACGCGCTGGATGGTTTTGAAGCCGACGCGAACATCGGCTGCATCGTCATCACCGGCTCGACCAAAGCCTTTGCCGCCGGCGCCGACATCAAGGAAATGGCCGATCTCACCTACCCGCAGATCTACATGGACGACCTGTTCAGCGACAGCGATCGCGTGGCCAACCGGCGCAAGCCGATCATCGCCGCCGTCAACGGTTTTGCCCTGGGTGGCGGCTGTGAACTGGCGTTGATGTGCGACTTCATTCTGGCGGGCGACAACGCCAAGTTCGGCCAACCGGAAATCAACCTCGGCGTGCTGCCGGGCATGGGCGGCACCCAGCGCCTGACCCGCGCCGTGGGCAAGGCCAAGGCCATGGAAATGTGCCTGAGCGGGCGTTTGATCGACGCGGTGGAAGCCGAGCGCTGCGGCATCGTCGCGCGGATCGTGCCGAGTGCCGAGTTGCTGGATGAGGCGCTGAAAGTGGCGGCGGTGATCGCCAGCAAATCGCTGCCGATTGCGATGATGGTCAAGGAAAGCGTCAACCGCGCGTTCGAAGTGAACCTGACTGAAGGCGTGCGGTTCGAGCGCCGGGTGTTCCATGCGGCGTTTGCGACGCAGGATCAGAAGGAAGGGATGGCGGCGTTTGTGGCCAAACGGTCGCCGGAGTTCCAAGGCAAGTAATGGAGTTCGCCCCCACGCATTGCGTGGGGGCGATCAGTCAGAGCTGATAGTTCTTCAACTCCCGAGCAATCACCATCCGCTGTATCTCGCTCGACCCCTCATAAATCTGGGTAATCCGCGCATCCCGGTAGTACTTCTCAACCGGATAATCCTCCAGATAACCATACCCGCCATGAATCTGGATCGCTGACGAGCACACCTTCTCGGCCATTTCCGACGCAAACAGCTTGGCCTGTGAGGCCTCCGACAGACACGGTTTACCCGCCGTCCTCAACCGCGCCGCATGCAGGATCATCAAGCGCGCCGCGTTGATCTGCATCTGCATGTCCGCCAGCAGGTTGGCGATGCTCTGGTGCTCGACAATCGCCTTGCCAAACTGCACCCGATCACGGGCATAACCCAGCGCTGCTTCGAACGCCGCACGGGCGATGCCCAATGCTTGCGCGGCAATGCCGATACGTCCGCCTTCAAGGTTGGAAAGGGCAATCGCCAGGCCTTTACCGCGTTCACCCAGCAGATTCGCTTCGGGAATGCTGCAATTGTTCAGCGTCACCGCGCAGGTGTCGGAGGCGCGGATGCCCATCTTGTGTTCGGTACGATCAACGATGAAGCCCGGCGTATCAGTCGGCACAAGGAACGCCGAGATCCCACGCTTGCCCAGATCCGGATCGGTGACGGCAAACACGATCGCCAGTTTCGCCCGCTTGCCATTGCTGACAAATTGCTTGGCGCCGTTGATTACCCATTGCCCGTCGCGCAGTTCGGCGCGGGT
This sequence comes from Pseudomonas sp. GW823-FHT04A03, assembly GCF_058796615.1. Classification (NCBI taxonomy): domain Bacteria; kingdom Pseudomonadati; phylum Pseudomonadota; class Gammaproteobacteria; order Pseudomonadales; family Pseudomonadaceae; genus Pseudomonas; species Pseudomonas sp. GW823-FHT04A03. The sequence continues at coordinate 790,676 of NZ_JBXAIV010000001.1, read as the reverse complement.
GCGCAGGTTGTGTGCTTCGGAGCCGGCCTGGGGTTCGGTCAGGCAGAAGCAGCCGATTACCGCGCCGCTGGCCAGATCCGCCAGCCAGGTCTGTTTCTGTTCTTCGCTGCCGTAGTTGAGCACCGGCCCGCAGCCCACCGAGTTGTGGATGCTCATGAACGCGCCGGTGGCGCCGTCACCGGCGGAAATCTCTTCCACTGCCAGCGCATAGGCCACGTAGTCGACATAGGTGCCGCCCCATTCTTCCGGCACCACCATGCCCAGCAGGCCGAGTTCGCCCATCTTCGCCACCAGACCGTTGTCGATCCAGCCAGCCTTTTCCCAAGCCTGTGCGTGGGGCGCGATTTCGCCACGGGCAAAGTCCCGGGCCATGTCGCGGATCATTACCTGGTCTTCAGTCAATTCGAGATCGTGCATGGCTCAGCTCCCGCTCTCTTCGAAACCGTGGAAGAAACTCGCGATGTGCTCGGCGTGCAGCGCAGCCAGGGTCGGCGGGTTCCAGCGCGGTGATTTGTCTTTGTCGATCAGCAAGGCGCGCACGCCTTCGATCAGGTCGCCGCGTTCGAACCACTGGCGATCCAGATGCAGTTCGAGGGCGAAGCAGTGTTCCAGGCTCAGATGGCGGCCGCGACGGAGCATTTCCAGGGTCACGCCCATGGCCAGCGGCGAGCGGGTTTCCAGCAGGTTGGCGGTGGTGGTTGCCCATTCGTGGCTGTCGGCGACGGTCACGGCGCGCAGTTGCTCGACGATGCTCGGCACGTCTGGCAAGGCGAAGAAGTGGTCGATGGCCGGGCGCAAGGCTTCAAGCGGCGCATGCGGCAGGGTTTGCACGGCGTGGCGGGCCAGCAGGCTTTGCAGATCCTTGAGCGGCGTGTCGTGCCACTCCAGGTGATCGAGCTGTTCGTCGAGGGTGCCGAGTTTGCTGCTGTCCAGATACCAGTCGGCCAGCCCGCAATACAGCGCATCCGCCGCACGAATCTGCACGCCGCTGACGCCCAGATAAATCCCCAGCTCGCCGGGAATGCGCGGCAGGAAATAACTGCCGCCGACATCCGGGAAATAGCCGATCGCCACTTCCGGCATCGCCAGACGGCTCTTCTCGGTGACCACCCGCAGATCGGCGCCTTGCACCAGACCCATGCCGCCGCCGAGAACGAAACCGTCCATCAGCGCCAGCACCGGTTTGCGGTAGTGGTGGATCGTCAGGTCGAGGGCGTATTCCTCGACGAAGAAATCTTCGTGCAGCGTGTCGCCGCTTTTATGGCTGTCGTACAGGGATCGAATGTCGCCACCGGCACAGAAGGCTTTCTCGCCGGCACCGCGCAGCACGACGGCGTGGATATCGGCATCGGCGGCCCAGGCGTCCAGGTGTTGCTGGAGCTGGCGCACCATATCGAGGGTCAGGGCATTGAGGCCGGCGGGGCGGTTGAGGGTCAGATGACCGATGTGATTGCGAACCTCGGCCAGCACTTCGTGTGGCGTGGCATCCATGGACGAAGTCCGCGGGGATGAAGCCTGAGCAGTCATCACTAACTCCCTGCTTTTATTGTCTTTATTCGAGAAGCTCGCGCGCGAGCGTTACCGGATCGTAACAGTGCAAATTTGCCGTGTACAACGGGGATATGTGCATGGGCTGTCTGCATTTTTACCTTAGGCAAAATGCACGGGATCGCGGCTTCTTTTCAATCGACAACGCTGACAGGGACAGGCTACGGACTCAGCGGAACACCTGGCCAATGCTCCGCCGTTTGGCATGCAGTTCACTGGCATGAATCAACTGCTCCAGATCCTCCGGCGTGACATCGATGAACGCCTCCATATCCGCCAGTGCCAGTTTCAGATCTTCGGCCGTGATGGACTGAATATCCACCGGCGCTACGGCCGGCGCCGGTTCGGCAGGGCGTTTCGGATAGCGAATGCGGGTCAGATTGTTGTAGGCCAGTGCGGCCAGCAGCAGGCACGCGGCGCTGAGCATCACCGGTTCCAGGGCTTTCCAGTCCATGGAGATGGTCATCGGGTCGGCTAGCACCATGGTCAATGCCACAGCGCCGGCCGGCGGGTGCAGGCAGCGCAGCCAGCACATCAGGATCAGTGCCATGCCCGCCGCGAGGCACGCGCTGCCGAGGGTTCGACCGAGGACGTGGGCCACCAGCAACGCGACGACGCCCGCGCACAGGTAGCCGCCGATGATCGACCACGGCTGGGCGAGGGCGCCGGAAGACACGGCGAACAACAACACCGCCGACGCGCCCAGCGGGCCGATCAGGTGGTAGGCCACTTCAATGCCGAACACCTGACTGCACGCCCACACGCTGAACAACGTGCCCAGGGCCATGCCGATCGCGGCGCGGCTCCATTCGGTGGGGCGGGTGTTGATGGCGGCGGGCAACCAGCGAGCGAGCATGCAGAATCGATCCTTTGCGAAATTCAGGGCAAAAAAAAGGACTTGTCCGTAAACGCGGAAAGTCCTTCGAAGTGTTCCAACTATTGGGGGAGGAACGCGCACAGTGTGCCAATCATTCACGATGCTGACAAATTCATATAAATGCAGTTTCAGTGCATTATTTATGCAGTAAAGCCACGCGCCGCCCGCTCATGAAGCACAGGAATCCACCCATCGCGGTCAGTGCGCTGAGGGCGTAGAACATGGTCGGCGCTGGCGTGTGCATCAGCAGGAAGCCGCAGATCACCGGGCTCAGTGCGCCGCCCAGCGCCGCCAGATTCTGCGCGCCGTAATAGCTGCCGCGCAGTTCTTCCGGGGCCAGGGTGTCGACGAACAGGAACTCCGACGGGTAAATGATCATCTCGCCGAGGGTGAAGATGAACATCGCGATGCACCACGTCACCAGGCTGTCGGCGAGGCTGAAACCGATCAATCCAAAGATGAACAGGCTGGTGCCGGCGGCGATCCAGTAGCGCAGTTTTTCCCGGTTGAGGAAGCGGCCGATCTGGTATTGCAGCAGGATCACCGCGATGGCGTTGCAGGCGAGCAGGGCGGCCATGGTTTGCAACGCACGCTGCGAATCCTCGACCACCAGCAGGTATTGCGACAGGTACAGGGTGAAGCGGCCATGGACCACGGTGCTGAGTAGACAGCCGCAGGTGAACATGATCAGCGTGCGGTCGTTTTTCAGGGTGATCAGGGTTTTCAGGAAGCTTTGCGGCTGGCCGATGGCGGCGACCGGGCTGGCGTCCTTCGGGATGCCGATCATCAGGAAGATGCTGCCGAAAGCGATGCCGGCGGCAATCAGAAACGGCGCAATCGGGTAGACCCCGGCGATTACCACGCCGAGCATCGGGCCCGTTGCGTAGCCGATGTTGGTCAGGGTATAGCGCAGGGAAAACGCCTTGGCCCGCTGGCTCATGGGCAGGTTTTCGCTGAGGATTGCTTTTGAGCCGATCAGGAACAACGCCGAGGCGGTTTCGGTGATGACCAGCGTCAGGGTCGTCAGATACAGGTCTTTGGCGAAGGTCAGCAGCACGAAGCCAATGGCACTGGAAAGCATCGCCAGAATCAGCAACCGGCGCTTCTCGAGCCGGTCGATGATGTAGCCGCCGTACAGCGCGAGCAGGGTAGCGATGAACACCGCGATGCCCAGCAACAACCCGACGTCCTGTTGGTTGAGGCCGAGCTTGTTGCTCAAAAACAAGGTGAGCAACGGACTGGTGATGGCGCGGCTGACGACGATGGTCAGCGAGACGATCATCAGACGGCGGATAACGAGCGAGTAGGTGGCCACGGAAAATCAAATGTCCTTATTCGGTTAACAGGTGCTCGAGATCGCGCACGGAATCCAGCGTTTGCAGTTGCCGCAGCTGCGCCAGTAACGGCTCGGCCTTAAGCGGTGAAATCACCCGCAACGCCAGACTGAAAAACTTCTCCTCCAGCGCCGCCTCGCTCAGCGGATTGCCCGGCGCGCCGAGCGGCACCTCGACACGCAGACTCGCCTGACGCCCGTCGCGGGTTCGCACCACGACCACCGGCTCACCATCCTCCGACAGTCGCTCATCCACTTCAAGGCGAATGCGCGTCAGCCAGTGAGCGATGCGCGGATCGTTGCGCGGCTGCTCATCGTAAGCCTCAAGCCGGCAATGCCCGTGCACCAGTCGCGCGGCGAGGGCATAGGGCAGACTCATCTGCGCAGCGGCCAGACTTTGGGTTTCGCGACCGCCGCACATGTCGAACAGAAACCCGCACAGGTTCACCTGGATGTCTTCCACCTGATCCGCGCCGACCTGCAATTGCTCCAGCAACAAGCCGAGCGCATCGATGGCCGAATGGGTGCCACGACACGCTGCGTAGGGTTTGATCGAACAGCGCGCGAGTTTCCACACACGCCCCAAATCAGCATCCAGCGCAGCCGGTTGCGCGCTGCCCGGCGCCAGCGTCTTGAGGAATCCACCCCAAACATCATCGAACAACACCGACGGCCCGCTGACGCCTTCACGGGCAAAACGCGCGGCGAGCAAACCACCTTCGGCCGCACGGCCACTGTGCAGTTTCTTGCTTTGCGAACCGTCGTGAATGAACGCCCACAACCCGCCGCTGAAACTGCCGGCGATGCCCAGTGCCGACACGGTTTGCCCGACATCCAGCGCAAAGATCCGCGCACAGGCCGCCGCCGCACCGAACACGCCGCAAGTGGCGGTCGAATGCCAGCCGGCGCCGTTGTGCGCCGAATAACTGCCGCAGGCTTCCAGCACCCGCCGACCGATTTCGTAGCCGATCACCACCGCAGTGATGAATTCGCGACCGTCCACCGGCCGATCCACCAGCGACAGCGCCGCCATCACCGCCGGCAACACCACCGCGCCGGAGTGATCGCAGCCGCCGGTGTCGTCCAGCTCCAGCGCATGGGCGGCGATGCCGTTGAGCAACGCCGCATGTCCCGCGCCGACGCGCAATGAAGAACCCCAGACCAGCGCGGTGCCCGGCTCGGCGCCGAACACCTGCCGCGCCTGAAGCGCCACCGCGCTGTCGGCCCCGGCCAGCGCTGCGCCGAAGGTGTCGAGAATGTGTCGCTTGGCCTGTTCCACCAACGCTGGCGGCAGATCTTCAAACCGCGTTTCGACGCAAAACTGCGCCAGCCGCTGCATGCGTTCAGTCATACGAGGTAGTCCCGATAATGGCGCTCATACACCGACGCCGGATGATCCTGCGCGACCGGCGCCGCCGTTTGCGCCCACCACTGCGCGACCTCAGCGCCGGTGGCGATCCACACGTCGTCATGTTGCTGAATGCCTTGCAGCAATTCCCGTAGCACGCCGATGCGCCCCGGTGTGGCGATGATTTCCGGGTGCAGGCGCAGCACGTAACACAGGCCGAAGCGGTGGAATCCGGCGAAGTCCATTTGCAGGTTGCCCAGGGTGTGGCTGTAAGAGGCGATCCGCGATTGCGCCGGCGGCACGGCCGGACTCAGGTTGAAGGCGAAGTAAGGCTCGTCTTCCAGTTCGTAATGCAGCGGCAACTCGACCACTTCAGGCGCGGTCGGGTGCAAGAACGGCAGGTCATCGCCGCGCCATGATGACGACCAGAGAATGCCGTGATCTTTCAAGGCTTCGATGAAGCCAGGCGCGCCGTTGCCCGCCGGAATCCGGAAACCGGTTGGACGCACGCCGGTCAGGGCTTCCAGCGCTGCACAACCCTTGGCGACTTCCGCGCTTTGCGTCGCCAGACCCAGCGTGTCGTAATCCTGGTGGCGGTAGCCGGCGCAGGCGATTTCATGGCCGTCAGCCTGTATCGCGGCGATGTGCTGCGGGTTTTCCTCGGCGACGATGCCGGGCACGAACCAGCTGCTGCGCACCCCGAGTTCCCTGAACAGGCCAAGCAAACGCTCGACGCCGCGTTGTGTGCCGTAGCGCCACACCGACAGCGTCTTGTCGCGTCCGGCGACTTCCGGGGCCTGGGTGAGAATGCCGTGGATGTCGTTGTAATCGACGGTCAGCACCACCGCGCAGCGTTTGCCGGCGGGCCAGAGGTTGTCAGCGTCAGCCATGGTGATGCTCCTTCAGCCACCAGCGGGCGACGTCGCGGCAGGTGGCGAACCACACGTCATCGCGCTGGCGCATGTGTTCGAAGAGTTTCTCCAGCAACAGGATGCGCCCCGGTTTGCCGGTGATTTTCGGGTGGAACAGGGTGGTCAGGCACAGGCCTTCATCCATCGCGCCGTCGTATTCGCGTTGCCAGTTGTCGAGGGTCAGCTCGTAGCTGGCGGTGCGGTCGAGCCCGGACGGGAAGTTCGGTGCGCGGGTGTAGGCGAGGGAGGCGTAGTCGTCCATTTCCCAGCGGCCGGGGATTTCCACCAGCGGCGTGTCGTGGCCGGGGACGTTGACCAGATACGGGCGATCATCGCCGCGCATGCTGCTGGAATAGATGACGCCGTTGTCGGCCAGCATCGCCGGGGTTTCGGCGCGCCAGTCCCCGGACGGGGTGCGAAAACCCTCGGCGCGGATGTGCAGGTATTGCCAGAAAATATCGCGTGATTTGTTCATCACGGCCTGCTGCTGGTCCAGCGTCAGGGCGTAGAAGGATTCGTGCTTGTAGCCGTGGTAGGCGACTTCATGACCGCGTTCGACGATGGCCTGGCACTGTTTCGGCCAGTTTTCCACGACCCAGGCGGGGACGAAGAAAGTGGTCGGGATCTTGAAGGTGTCGAGCAGATCCAGCAGGCGCGGCAAGGCGCGGTAGGGGCCGTAGCCGCCGAAGCCGAAGTATTCGGGTTTGTGCCAGATCGAGTTGTTGAGCATGGCATCGCCGGTCGGGCCGTCGAGGTCGAAGGCCAGGGCGAGGCAGGCTTTGTGCTGGTCGGGCCAGGTGGGTTGGGGTGAACTGAGCATTGGGCGCTCCACACATGTAGGGACGTACGCTGTACCTGTGGGAGCGAGCTTGCTCGCGATGAGGCCATGTCAGTCGACATCTCTGGTGAATGACACACTGACTTCGTCGGAATGCCGCCCAGAGCAAGCTCGCTCCCACAGAGGAACCAGTTACTTACCGGCGTTAACGGTCACTTCCTTGATCGCACCCAACTCCAGATCCCACTTCTTCAGAATCGCGCCATAGCTGCCGTCATCCACCATGCTCTGCAGCGCCACCTTCACCGCTTCACTCAGCTCAGGCTTCTTCTTGCTCACCCCCAACCCGGTGAACTGTACGGAGATCGGCTGGCCGACCGTTTTGTACATGTCCTTTTCCTGAGTCTTGAGGTATGACAGGGTTTCGCTGCCCTGCATCGCCGCATCGATGCGGCTCTGGCGCAGTTGCGCGCGGGCGTCGGCCGAGCCTTCGGTGCCGATCACGTTGATCGCAGGTTTGCCGGCGGCCTCACAGTTCTCCTTGCTCCACGCGGCGATTTCCGCCGGGAAGGTGGTGCGGCGGCTGGTGCCGACTTTCTTGCCGCACAGGTCGATGATCTCGTTGGTCGCTGCGTTCTTCTGCAAGGTGTAGAACTGCGGGCCGCTGGTGAAGTAGTCGACGAAGGTCACGCTCGCCTGGCGCTCGGCGGTGTCGGTCATGCCCGACAGGACCATGTCCACGCGGTCGGTGGTCAGGGCGTTGATCATTTGCTCGAAGCCGGTTTCCTGCCACTTGATCTTCACCCCGAGGCGTTCGGCCAGGGCGTTGCCCAGGTCGTAGTCAAGGCCGGTGAGCTTGTTGGTGGCCGGGTCCTTGAAATCCATCGGCGGATAGTTGGGCATGATCGCGACAACGATCTCGCCCTTTTCCTTGATGCTGGCCGGCAACTCGGCGGCCACGGCGAAACCGCAAGACATGAGGGAGGTGAGTACTGCTGGAATGACGAAGTTCTTCATGGACGTTCTCTTATGAGTGTTGTGAAGGCCAAAGGGGCCTCAGGTTCGAACGGCAGAAATGAAGCTTTGGGTGCGCGGGTTTTGCGGACTTATTAGTATTTCTTCGGGGCTTCCAGCCTCCACGATCTGCCCGCCGTCCATGAACACCATGCGGTTGGAAACCTCCCGGGCGAAGCCCAGTTCATGGGTGACGACGATCATGGTCATGCCGGTCTGCGCCAGATCGCGCATCACCGACAGCACCTCACCGACCAGTTCCGGGTCGAGTGCCGAAGTGGGTTCATCGAACAGCATCAGCTTGGGTCGCATGGCCAGGGCGCGGGCAATCGCCACCCGTTGCTGCTGACCGCCCGAGAGTTCGATCGGGTAGCTGTTGCGTTTGTCGGCCAGGCCGACCCGGGCCAGCAGTTCCAGGGCTTCTTCGTGCGCCTCCTTGGGCGAACGCTTGAGCACCTGACACGGGCCTTCGATGATGTTTTGCAGCACAGTCATGTGCGGGAACAGGTTGAAGCGCTGGAACACCATGCCGGTGGCCAGGCGCTGACGGGCGATCTGCGACTCGTTGAGTTCGTGCAGCTTGTGCCCGACGACGCGGTAGCCGACCAGTTCGCCGTCGACCCAGAGGCCGCCCTTGTCGATCTTTTCCAGCTGATTGACGCAACGCAGCAAGGTGCTCTTGCCCGAGCCGGACGGGCCGATGATGCACAGCACTTCGCCTTGCTCGACCTCGATGTTGATGTCCTTGAGCGCGTGGTACTGGTCGTAATATTTGTTCAGGCTCACGGCCTTGACGATGTTTCTCATGACGGATTCCTCAAGAACGCTTGCCGGCGCCGCGAGCGAAACGACGCTCCAGACGGCTTTGACCAAAGGACAGGACGGTGACGGTGGCCAGGTACCAGATACCGGCGACGATCAGCAGCTCCATGACCCGGGCGTTGGCGTAGTAAATGTTCTGGGCGTTGTAGAGCAGTTCCGAGTACTGGATGACGCTCGCCAGCGAGGTCATTTTCACCATGCCGATGAATTCGTTGCCCACCGGCGGAATGATGATCCGCATGGCCTGGGGCAGGATGATCCGGCGCAGCGCTTGCAGGCGCGGCATGCCGATCGACTTGGCGGCTTCGTACTGGCCGGTGTCCACCGACAGCAGACCGGCGCGCACCACTTCAGCGGTGTAGGCGCCCTGGTTGATGCTCAAACCGAGCAGGGCGGCCACGAACGGGGTCATCAGGCTCACGGTGTCGAGTTCGAACAGGCCGGGAATGCCGATGGTGGGGAAAATCAGCGCCAGGTTGAACCACAACAGCAGTTGCAGAATCAGCGGCGTACCGCGAAACAGCCAGGTGTAGGTCACTGCCACGTAGCGCAGGATCGGGTTGGCCGACATGCGCATGATCGCGGTGATCACCCCGAACACGATGCCCAGCGCCATGGCCAGCACGGCCATGATGATCGTGTTGAACAGGCCCCACATGATCGCTTCGGAGGAGAGGAACTGGCCGATGTACGACCATTCGATCTTGCCTTCGGCGAAGGCCCGCACCAGGCCGATAATCGCGATGACGATCACGGTGGCGAAGAAAATCCGCCCGTAATAACGCCGTGGCACGTGTTGGTACTGGGTAATGTCGAACTGGTTTTCCGCCAGTTTGCGCTCCGCCTGGAGTCGTTCTGCCTGAGTCTGGCTCATGGTGTTTCTCCGTACACTGTACTTTTCGATCAACCCCCTCCCGGTGGGAGGGGGACCCAGCTTAGAGGCGGAAGCCCTGGTAGTTTTCGGTCCACTGTTGCTGCGCGGCGAGGGCGGTTTTCAGGCGGCCGATCTGCTCGCGCACCTGTTGCGGCGCGGTGCCGCCCCAGCCGCTGCGGGCAGCGATGGCGGCTTCCAGAGTCAGGCTGTCACGCACGTCTGCCGTGAGGCGCGGGTCGATCTCGGCCAGCAGCGCCGGCGAGGCTTCCCACAATTCGAGGTCGTGTTTTTCGCAGGCCTGCACCAGCGCACCGGTGATTTCGTGCGCTTCCTTGAACGGCACGCCGCGCACCGCCAGCCAGTCGGCGACTTCGGTGGCGAGGGTGAAACCCAGCGGTGCCTGACGGCGCAGTTCCTCGACGTTGACGGTCATGGTCGCGACCATCCCGGCCATCGCCGGCAGCACCAACAGCAGGGTGTCGACGCTGTCGAGCACGCCGTTCTTGTCTTCGCTCAGGTCGCGGTTGTACGACAGCGGCAGGGATTTGAGGGTTGAGAGCAGACCGGTCAGGTTGCCGATCAGACGTCCAGCCTTGCCCCGGGCCAGTTCCGCGATGTCGGGGTTTTTCTTCTGCGGCATGATCGAGCTGCCGGTGGCATAGGCATCGTCCAGATCGACCCAGCGGAACTGGCGCGACGACCACAGGCAGAACTCTTCGGCCAGACGCGAGATGTTGATCCCGAGCATGCTGGCGATGAACAGGAATTCGGCGACGTGATCGCGGCTGGCCACGGCGTCGATGGAGTTTTCGCAGACCCCGGCGTAGCCCATTTCCTTGGCCGACTGTTGCGGCTGGCGAGCGATCGCGGAACCGGCCATGGCTGCAGCGCCGAGGGGCGACAGCGAGGTGCGCGCGTCCCAATCCACCAGGCGTTGCACGTCACGCAACATCGATTGCGCGTGCGCCAGCAAGTGGTGGGCGAACACGATCGGTTGCGCCTGCTGCAAGTGGGTGAAGCCCGGGCAGATGCTTTCGACGTGCTGTTCGGCCTGATCCACCAGCGCCGTTTGCAGGGCCAGCACTTCCACGGCCAGGGTGCGGACGTGATCACGCAGGAACAGGCGCAGGTCGTTGGCGGTCTGGTCGTTGCGTGAACGGCCGGCGCGCAGCTTGCCGCCCAGTGCGCCGAGGCGTTCGGTCAGCAGGCGTTCGATGAAGGTGTGAACGTCTTCGTCGTCCATCGTCGGGGCGATGCGCCCGGCAGCGAAATCGGCACCGATGCCGTCCAGGGCTTCGATCATCGTGCGGGTTTCCTGCTCGTCGAGCAGGCCGGCACGTTGCAGTTCCCCGGCGTGGGCCTTGGAGCCGGCCAGATCGTACGGCGTCAGGCGGAAATAGCGCTCGGGGCAACGGGACAGGGCCGCCAGGGCTGCGGACGGGCCGCTTTTGAAACGGGCACCCCAGAGACGGTCGGTGGTTTGAGACATTTGTTGTTTTCCTCGTCGGTAACGCGAACTGAAATCGGTGTGCATGGCCCTGAAAATCGCGCTGGCTATTTAGCCAACAGCAGCAGCAGACAGAATCAGGCCAAAGCAGTTTTCAAGAGGGCAGTTGCAAAGAGACAAGAGCTGATCGAAGTGTCAGCTTTTAATGTTTGGCGATCAGTGAGTTGGCACTGATGTTCGGGATTTTTTGGCGGTTGCCAAGGCTTGTTTTCTGTGATCATTATTATTAGCCGGCGATGTTTTTGTTGTTGGACACAGATTGTTGAACATTGCGCCAGAGGTAAATCAGCATTATGGAAACCCCACTTTCCAATTCCGGAAACCCACCGGTCAAAACCGCTCACCGGGCACCTTTGGCCCTCAGCGGACTGGATTTCAAACTGCTCAAGGTGTTCAAGGCGGTGGTCGAGGCCGGCGGCTTCAGCGCGGCGCAAAACGAGCTGAACGTGGGCCTGGCCGCGATCAGCAAGCAGATCTCCGACCTGGAAATCCGCATCGGCATGCGCCTGTGTACCCGTGGCCGCGAGGGGTTTCACCTGACCGAAGAAGGGCGTCTGGTGTATCAGGCGTCGATCGATCTGTTTGCCTCGGTCGACAACTTTCGTGACCGGCTTAGTTCAGCGCAGAACGAACTTATCGGCGATCTCGGAGTGGGGGTGATCGATAATACGATCAGTGACGATAATTCGCCGTTAGTTGCCGCGCTTAAAAAAATAAATGAGCACTCGCCGAAAGTAAGGTTTCAACTTCAAGCCACCCAACTGGATGAAGTGGAAAGAGGCGTAGTGGAAGGTCGCTTGGTTGCCGGAATAGTCCCGGTTTATCAAAAGCGTGAAGAGTTCGATTATTACCCGCTCTACGAAGAACGCTCGCAGGCTTACTGCGCCGTCGGCCACCCTTTGTTCGAGATGCCGGCGGAGCAGATGGGCGGCAACGTGCTGCAGGATTACGAGTGCATCAACCACCGCTACGCGATCCATCGCGACAAGCTCAACTTCGCCCGCTACGACAGTTTTTCCGCCTCGGCGACCCAGGTCGAAGCGGTGGCATTGCTGATCAAGACCGGGCGTTTCGTGGGCTTTCTGCCTCAGCACTACGCCGCCACGCTGGTAGCTGCCGGGCAGTTTCGCGCGGTGTGCCCGGAGCTGATCCACTTCGACACGCCGTTCAATCTGATCCTGCGCCACAACACCGTGCGCAGTCCGTTGGTCAAGGCGTTTGCCCAGGCGCTGGGGGTTGATCTCAAGCCGACGGCGTGAGCATCAGGCGCATGGCGCAACGTCGCTCGCCGGGCAATCCGTGAGCGATTTCATCGCGCAATACATGGCGCAGACGTACGTCGCAGTCGTCGGCGTTCAATAGCGTAAAACCCATACGTTGATAGAACGGCGCATTCCACGCCAGGTCGCGAAACGTCGTCAGCGTCACCGCCCGAAGTTGCCACAGACGCGCCTGTTCAATCGCCGCCAACAGCAACTTGCGACCGACGCCCCGGCCCTGAAAGTGTTGGCTGACGGACAGTTCCTCAATGTGCAACTGTTGGTCGACAGTCACCGCCCTTAAAAAACCTGCAAGTTGCCCGTCGTTGTTTTCCGCCACCCACAGTTCGCCCCGTTCAATGGCCGGTAAATGCGCCGAGGCCTGCGGCACGGCAGCATCCGCCAACCAGGCCAGTGAAGGGTCGAGGCGAAACAACTCGGCGGCCGAGCGCTCGATGGCGGGGAGGGCGTTGGCATCGGCTGCCAGGGCCTGTCGCACGGTAAAGGTCATCAGTCAGCGGTCCCTGTCGAAATCCCGTCGCGCAGGTTAAGGCGTCAGCCACAGCAACACATAATCGTTTTTGTCGAAACGCCCGCTTAGCACCGGCTGCAGCGCACCGAGCGGCGTGTCTTGCAGGGCCTGCAAGTCGCTGCGATCCATCATCAGCCACGCCGGCCCCTTGAGCGCTTCGAGCGCTTGCGTGGTTTCAGTGAACTGCGGTTGCAGATCCTGCTCGACGTTGACCATGAACTTGATCGCCTTGGCGTCCTTGCCCATGCCGTGCAGCACCAACGGCGCGGGGTGCTCGTGGATCCGCGCGAGTGCCGCGTGGCTGAAGGTCCGCGTGTCATAGAGCTGGCGCTCCACCGGCTCGAACACCAGCGCGTACGCCGACCAGACCGCCAGCACGGCGCTGAACGCAAGGACTTCAGTTCGCCAGCGCGGCAGCCACAACCGCGTCAACGCGGCCAGTTGCAGCAAGCCAAGCACGATCATTACCGGCGTCAGGTCGGTCAACGACTCTGGAAACCGCCGCTTCGCCACCGACAACAGGACGATCAGCAACGCGGGAATCAGCAACCACAATCCCTGCATGCCGACGCGCAGCCAGGCAAACACACGACCGTGCAACACCTGAAACGGATACGCCGCAATGATCGCCGCCATGGGCAGCATCGGCAGCAGATAACGGGCCTTTTTCGCCTGGGGAATCGACAGCCCGAGCATCACGATCAACCCCGCCGCGGCGCAATACTGCACCAGTCGCAAGGCCGGGCCGCGTTGCCGGGGTTTGCTCAGCCACGCCGCTGCCAGTGCCAGCAAGGCCAGCGGATACGCCAGCGCGTAGTTGCCCAAAGAACTGGTGAAGTAATACAGCGAACCGCTGACGCCTTCGCTGCCGTCCATGCGCCCCATGAACTGCATGCGGATCACGTCCTGCCGAAACGCCGGCCCGCCACTGACATCCGCCAGCCACAACAACAGCCCCACGCAAGCCGCCAGCAGCAGCGAAGCCAGCACCCCGAAGGTCAACAGGCGTGACCTTTGGCGATCCAGCAGGTAGTAACTGCACAGCATGCCGGTCGGCACCACCAGCCCGATCGGCCCGCGAATACCGAACCCCAGCAACAACAGAATGAACACCAGCGGCCAGCGTCGACCGGCAGCGAAATGGTCGTGGGCATAGCCGAGGTAGAACACCGAGAACGCCACGGCGGCGAGCATCAGGTCCTGCGACACCGCGCGGGTTTCGGTGATGAAGGTGCTGGTGAGCATCAGCAGCGCAATGCTGACCACCGCCCAACGCACGGATGATGGCGCGAGCAAGCGATACATCAACGTCACGATCACCGCGCCGGCGGCAGCGCTCGGCAGCCACGCCGTCAGGCCGTTGACCGTCCCGAACGGCAACGACAACAGCCAGATGAACAAGGTCGAGAGCGACGAATAATCGGCGTACGGCTCACCATAGGTGGTGGGAAACACGCTGGGCCCGTGCCGGAGCATTTCCTGGGCGAACAACACGAAACGCGAGTCAAACCCGATGGGCGCTTGTCCGTACACGCCGGCGATGAACAGCAAAAACGCCAGCAGCCCTGCGATCAGGGACTGCCGGCGCAGGGCAGGGGTTAAACCGATCAAGCCACGTCCGAAGCGTGCGGCCATTGCTGCAACGGAATCGGCAAGGTGCGCGATTCGCCACGGCCCATCGGGAAGTAATGGAAGCCGTTGCGGGCCAGACGTTCGGCGTCGTACAGGTTACGGCCGTCGAAGATCACCGGGGCCTTGAGGCGTTGCTGGATCAGGTCGAAATCCGGCGCCTTGAACTGCTGCCATTCGGTGCAGATGATCAGCGCGTCGGAACCGGCGAGCACCGATTCCGGGGTGCCCATCAGCATCAGTTTCGATTCTTCCGGGTACAGATGCTGGGTTTCCTGCATCGCTTCCGGGTCGAACGCCCGCACGCTGGCGCCAGCAGCCCACAGCGATTCCAGCAGAACCCGGCTCGGCGCATCGCGCATGTCGTCGGTGTTCGGCTTGAAGGCCAGACCCCACAGGGCGAAGGTCTTGCCGCGCAGTTCGCCCTTGTAGAACGCGTTGATGCGTTCGAACAACTTGTGTTTCTGCCGTTGGTTGATCGCTTCCACTGCTTGCAGCAAATCGCTGGAACAGTGCGCTTCTTCAGCGCTGTGGATCAGGGCGCGCATGTCCTTGGGGAAGCACGAGCCGCCGTAACCGCAACCGGGGTAGATAAAGTGGTAGCCGATGCGGCTGTCGGCGCCGATGCCCTGGCGCACCGATTCGATGTCCGCGCCCAGGTGTTCGGCCAGTTCGGCGATCTGGTTGATGAAGCTGATCTTGGTCGCCAGCATGCAGTTGGCGGCGTACTTGGTCAGTTCGGCGCTGCGCAGGTCCATGAACATGATGCGGTCGTGGTTGCGGTTGAACGGTGAGTACAGGTCGCGCATCACGTCGCGCACTTCTTCGCGCTCGCAGCCGATGACGATCCGGTCCGGCCGGCGGCAATCCGCGACCGCCGAGCCTTCCTTGAGAAATTCCGGGTTGGACACGATATCGAACTGCAACAGGCGCCCGGCCTTGACCAGCGCTTTGTCCAGGTGGGTGCGCAAGGTGTCGCCGGTGCCGACGGGCACGGTGGATTTCTCCACCAGAATCAGCGGTTTCTCACGGTGACGGGCCACGGCGTCACCCACCGACAGCACATAACGCAGATCCGCCGAACCGTCTTCTTTCGACGGGGTGCCGACGGCAATGAACGCGACCTTGCCGTGCTGCACCGCGAGTTTTTCATCGCAGGTGAATTGCAGGCGTCCGGCGTCCAGGCCCTCGCGGACCAGGCTGGCCAGCCCCGGCTCGAAGATGCTGACGTGGCCCTGGCGCAGCAGCTCGACTTTCTTCTCGTCGATGTCCATGCACACCACGTCATGGCCGACCTCGGCCAGCACAGCGGCCTGCACCAGGCCGACATAACCGCTACCAAACACTGTGATTTTCATGGCGAACTCCTCAATTCGGGCGCACGGGCCGGACGAGTGTTGATGGTGATGACCCCGAGCATGACCAGCGCCACGCCCAGTGATTTAGAGAAACTGAAGGATTCGTTGAATAGCGGCAGACTGGCCGCCAGCAGGTACACCAGCGCGTAACTGATGCTCAGCAGCGAATAGGCCCGGCCCAGCGGCAGATCGCGCAGGGCGGCGAGCCAGCAGAGCATCGACAGCGCATAGGCGAAGATCGCCGCGAGCACCACGGCCAGTGCGACTGAATCAACGCTGGGCAGCGCCAGCCACTGATCCGGCCGGGGCAGGCGCGTCATGCTCCAGCGCATGCTCAATTGCGCCCCGCTGACCAGCAGCACGCTGGCCAGGGCGAAGAAGATTCCACGACCCTGGTTCATGACTGTTGCCCCAACAGCGCCACGCCACCGATCACCAGCAGCACGCCGAACCAGTGTTGAGCGTCGACGGATTCCTTGAAAACGAAGCGGGCGATCAGGGTGATGATCACGAAATTGAGGCTGAGCATCGGGTAGGCGATGCCGACCGGCAGGCGCTGCAACACCAGCAGCCACACCAGCAGGCCGGTGCCGAGGGCAAACAGGGCCAGCCACAGCCACGGTGAGCGCAGTTTGCGCGACCACGACAGGCTTGCGCCGCGCCAGCTCTCGACGGCGAATTTCTGCGCGACCTGGCCCAGGCAGGTCAGCAGGCAGGCGAGCAACAGCAGCCACAGGCTCATGACGCCTCCTGCGGAAGAATCACGATCACCAGATTGCCTTGCTCATAACGAACGCCGTCCTTGGGCAGTCTGTCGAGTTCGTCCAGTTCGTCTTGCCCCTTGACCCGCATCACCACGCCGACCGAACCAGTCTTGCGGGCTTCGCGCATCCACTGTTGCACCTGATCGGTATCGACCCGCTGTTGAATGCCGTCAGGATAGGCAAGGCCATATTTCAATTCGCCTATCGTGTTGTACATCGCCACCCGCGGGCGTTTGACCCGCCAGGACAGGGCCGACGCGGCGCCCAGGTCGTTGCTCAACAGGTGCGTGGTGGCCGCCAGTTCTATTTGGTGGGCGAGCACGAACTGGTCAGGCATCTTGTTGGCGACCACCGATTTGGGCAGTGCCGCCGGCAGCAATGCGATCAGCAGCAGACTGCCCACCGCCGGCGCCGCCCAGCATTGCAACGGGCGGAAGGCTTGCAGCAGGTTGCTGATGATCCAGCCGGTCAGGGCGATGAACACCAGCACCAGGCTGTGCAATTCATGGTCGTACAGCGGACGCTTGAGCTGCACGTAAACCAGCCCGATCAGCGTGACCAGCCCCAGCAACAGATTCAGCAGGCCATTGAGGCCCAGAGCCCGGCCTTGCTCCAGGCGCAAGCGATCGGCCAGCGCGTGGCCCAACAGCAACGCCAGCGGCAGCAGGCACGGCAGGATGTAGGTCGGCAGCTTGCCGTTGCTCAGGCTGAAGAACAGCAGCGGCATCAGCAGCCACAGGCCGAGAAACGCGATGCCGGTTTCGCGGCGGGTCTGCCACGCCTGCTTCAGCGCCACCGGTAGCATCCCGACCCACGGCAGACTGAACGCCACCAGCAGCGGCAAGTAGAACCACCACGGCGCGTCATGCTGGGCATCGTCGCCGGCAAAGCGGCGGATGTGTTCGTGCCAGAAGAAGAACCGCCAGTAATCCGGTTCCTGACTGTGCACGGCCAACGCCCATGGCAGGCTGACGATGATCGCCACCGCGATGGCCACCGGGCCGTACAGCAGCAATTCCTTCCAGCGCTTTTGCCAGAGCATCCACGGCAAGGCGACCAGCACCGGCAGCAGCCAGGCGAGAAAACCCTTGGTCATGAACCCCATGCCGCACGCCAGACCCAGCACAGCCCAGCCGGCCAGGCGCTGGCCGTTGGAACGGCTGTCGAGGGCAAACCACAACGCCACCAGACTCAGGTTGACCCAGAAGGTGAATTGCGGATCGAGGTTGGCGTAACCGGCCTGGCCGGCGACGATGACGAAGCTCATGTAGAGCAGGGCGCAGACGAAGCTTTTGCGCGGGTCGTTCCACAAACGGCGAGCGATGAGGAAGCACAGCAGCACGCTCAGCCCGGTGCTCAGGGCCGAGGCAAACCGCACGCCAAACAGGTTCTGCCCGAACACGGCCTGCCCGATGGCGATCATCCAGTAACCGGCCGCCGGTTTTTCGAAGTAACGCAGGTTCATGAAATGCGGCGACACCCAGTTGCCGCTCAACAGCATTTCCTGGCTGATCTGTGCATAACGGGTTTCATCGGGAATCCACAGACCATGACTGCCTAGCGGCAGCAGATAAGCCAGCAGGAAAATCCCCAGCAACAGCGGCAATGCCCAGCGTTTGCTCATGCGCCTTGCACTCCCAGCCAGCCTTCGCGGCCTTCGAGTGCGCCGCGCTGCACACGGCCGACGGGCAGGGTGTTGAGAAACTCGGGCAGCAAGTCGCCCAGCGGTTGGAAGTTGATATGTCGCTGGCGTGCGTCGGCCAGCAGTCGACGAAAATCTTCGGCCATCAGAATCCCTTCTACTTCGGCGTGAATGGTGTAGACGTTGAGGTTGTCCGGGCGGAACCGGTCGAGGATGAAGGCGTTGAAATCCTTCGCCGCCACGCTCGGCCCGACCACTTCATCGAAGGTCGGCAAGTCCACCGGAATCTGCGGCGCACCGACCGAGCCGTCAGACAGCAACGGACGGAACAGCCGCTGCCCACGGCAATCGCTGTTGTAGCGAAAGCCGAAGGCCTGTTTGGCTTCGATCACACGTTCGTCCGCGCGCCAACCGGCGGCGGCTGAACACATGACCTTTTCGCCAAGGATGTCGCTCAAGGTGTCGACGCCCTGACGGATCTGCTCGATCAGTTGCGCATCGCTCCAGCGTCCGGCATTGGCCTGCCAGCCATGGTGGTCCCAGGCGTGCAGGCCGACTTCGTGGCCGGCGGCCCGGGCCTGACGCATCAGGTGCCCGAGGTCGCGGCCGATCGGTTTGCCCGGCCAGGCGGTGCCGGCCAGCAGGATGTCCCAGCCGTAGAGGCCGGCGGCGTTGGAGCGCAGCATCTTCCATAGAAACTGCGGACGGATCAGGCGCCACAGGTGCCGGCCCATGTTGTCCGGGCCGACACTGAAGAAAAACGTTGCCTTGATCTGCGCTTCATCGAGGATTTCCAGCAAGCGCGGCACGCCTTCGCGGGTGCCGCGAAAGGTGTCGACGTCGATGCGCAAACCGGCCTGCATCAACGCTTGCTCTCGATTTCGGCCATTGCCTCACGCAAGAAGAAATCCAGCGTGTTGCCGATGGTTTCGCGCATTTCCACGGTCGGCGTCCAGTCCAGCAGGCGCTTGGCGTTGGCGATGCTCGGTTTGCGGTGCTCGACGTCCTGGTAACCGGCGCCGTAGAACGCCTTGCTTTCCACGTCGCGGAAACCGGCGAACGGCGGGAAGTTGGAACGCAGCGGATGAGCCTCGAACTGACGCAGCAGTTCTTCGCCCAACTGACGAATGCTCGCTTCGTTGTCCGGGTTGCCGATGTTGATGATCTGGCCGTTGCAGACGTCGTTGTCGTTATCGATGATCCGCGCCAGCGCCTCGACGCCGTCGGCGATGTCGGTGAAGCAGCGTTTCTGCTCGCCGCCGTCGAACAGGCGGATCGGCGTGCCTTCCACCAGGTTGAGGATCAACTGGGTGATGGCCCGGGAGCTGCCGATGCGCGCCGAATCGAGGCGATCAAGCCGTGGGCCCATCCAGTTGAAGGGACGGAACAGGGTGAAGTTCAGGCCCTTGGCGCCGTAGGCCCAGATCACCCGGTCCAGCAGTTGCTTGGACACCGAGTAGATCCAGCGCTGCTTGTTGATCGGGCCGACGATCAGGTTCGAGCTGTCCTCGTCGAAGTGCTTGTCCTGGCACATGCCATAGACTTCCGAGGTCGACGGGAAGATCACGCGCTTGTTGTACTTGACGCAGTAGCGCACCAGTTTCAGGTTTTCTTCGAAGTCGAGTTCGAACACCCGCAGCGGATTGCGCGTGTATTCGATCGGCGTGGCGATCGCCACCAGCGGCAGAACCACGTCGCATTTCTTGATGTGGTACTCGATCCACTCCGAGTGAATGCTGATGTCGCCTTCGACGAAGTGGAAACGCGGATGGCTGCGCAGGCGGTCGATGGCGTCGGAGCCGATGTCCAGGCCATAGACTTCGTAGCGCTCGTCACGCAGCAGGCGCTCGGACAAATGGTTGCCGATGAAACCGTTGACGCCGAGGATCAGCACCCGTGTACGGCGCGGGCCACGGCCGGATTCGGCACCGCGCAGCAGCGAGCCGTCCACCAGACCGAGTTCATTGGCCAATTGCGGGCCGCTCAGGTACAGGCCGTTGTCGTTGCGCTGGCCGGCGTTGATCACCAGCGAGTCTTCACCGCAGGCGATGCGCAGCGGATCGACACTGATGACCCGGCCCGGAGCCTGGCCTTCATTGCCCTTGACCACGTCGGCGCTCCACACGATCAGCTTATGCTCGCCCACCGCGCAGAACGCGCCTGGGTAGGGCTGGGTCACGGCCCGCACGAGGTTGAACAGTTGCTCGGCAGGTTGGGCCCAGACCAGTTTGCCGTCTGCCGGGGTTCGACGGCCGAACACCGTGGCTTTGGATTCGTCTTGCGGGGTTTCGGTGATTTTGCCCTGAAGCATCGCCGGCAGTGCATCGCGCAGCAGGTCGCTGGCGGCGGTCCGCAGTTTGCCGTGCAGGCTCAGCGCGGTGTCGCTGCGTTCGATGGCCACGCGTTGCTGGGCCAGGATGGCGCCGGCATCGGCGCGCTTGACCATGCGGTGCAGGGTGACGCCGGTCTCGGTTTCGCCGTTGACCAGCACCCAGTTGGCCGGGGCGCGGCCACGGTAGCGCGGCAGCAATGAGCCGTGCAGGTTGAACGCGCCTTTTTTGGCGGTGGCCAGCAAGGGCTCGCTCAGCAGGTTGCGGTAGTAGAACGAGAAAATGTAATCCGGATCGAGCTTGGCAATCCGCTCGATCCACAACGGGTGGTTGGCGTCTTCCGGTGCATGAACCGCGATGCCTTTGTTGGCGCACAGTTGCGCGACCGAGGCGTAGAACGCGTTTTCCTGCGGGTCATCGGCATGGGTGAACACGGCCGCAATGTCGTAGCCGCTGTCGAGCAGGGCTTGAATGCCGGCGCAGCCAATATCGTGGTAGGCGAAGACAACAGTTTTTGCACTCATGAGAGAACCTGACCGGTAGTAGAAGTTGTAGAAGCAGTAGAGGAAAGACCATCAACGGTGACCGCAGGCGCCGGAGTGGCGGGGTGGCTGCGCAGCACCTTTTCAATGAAGAAGCGTGGGCGGGCGCGCACGTCGCTGTACATGCGTCCCAGATATTCGCCGAGTAGGCCCATGCCGATGAACTGGCCACCGGTAAACACGAACAGCACCGCGAACAGCACGAACATGCCGTCACCTGCCCAGCCGGAACCGAAGGCCAGACGCAATACGATCAACGCCACGGCAAACAGCACGCCGAGCCCGGCCATGGCGAAGCCGACGATGCTCAGCAGCCGCAATGGCGTGGTGGTCATGCAGGTGATCAAGTCGAACATCAGGTTGATCAGGCGCATCGGGCTGTATTTCGAATCGCCGTGTTCGCGCTCGGCGTGGGCCACGGTGATTTCCGTGGTGTGGCGGGCGAAGCTGTTGGCAAGGATCGGAATGAACGTGCTGCGTTCGCGGCAGGCGAGCATCGCGTCGATGATCGTGCGGCGGTAAGCGCGGAGCATGCAGCCGTAGTCACTCATGGCGACGCCGGTGGAGCGTTGAACGGCGAGGTTGATGAGTTTCGACGGATAGCGGCGCAGCGCCGAATCCTGACGGTTGCCGCGCACGGTGCCGACCACGTCAAAGCCTTTTTCGGCCTCGGCCACCAGGCGTGGGATTTCTTCCGGCGGGTTCTGCAGGTCGGCGTCGAGGGTGATCACTACGTCGCCCTTGCACTGTTCGAAACCGGCCATGATCGCCGCGTGCTGGCCATAGTTGCGGTTGAGGATCACCGCAACGAACGGGCTGTCTTCGCGGCTTGCGGCTTCCTCAAGCAGATTGGCGGACTCGTCACGGCTGCCATCGTCGACGAGGACGATTTCGTAGTCGTGACGCAGCATCTGGCACGCAGCCTCGGTGCGACGCAGCAGTTCCGGCAGGCTGTCCTGTTCGTTGTAGACCGGGATGACGATCGACACACAACGGATTGGGTAAGGTTTCACGGGCGTTTATCCATAAGGGTGGCGATGGCGCCGACCACGCGATCAAGGTCCTGATCGGTCATGTCGGGAAACAACGGAATCGAGCACAGCCGCGCCGAGTTCCACTCGGTGTCGGGCAGGTAAAGGTGCGGGTCACGCTGGCGATACCAGGTGTGCAGGTGGGTGGCGATGAAATGAATGCCGGTGCCGATGCCTTGCTCCTGCAAACCCTTCATGAAGGCTTCGCGATCGATGCCGCAGCGCTCGCTGTCGATGCGCAGGATGAACAGGTGCCAGGCGTGCTGCTGGGCGTATTGCGGCACGGCCAGCGGTTGCACCGGCAGGCCTTCGAGTTTTTGCAGGTATTGCGTGGCCAGTTCGGTGCGACGGGCGTTGATTGCGTCCAGACGCTCCAGTTGCACCAGCGCAATCGCGGCGTTGATGTCGGCCAGGTTGTATTTGAAACCGGGCTCGATCACCTGGGCCTGGGGTTTGCGGCCGTGGGTCAGGCGGTCGTAGGCATCGACGCCCAGGCCATGAAACTTGAGCATGCGCACGCGAGTGGCCAGGGCTTCGTCGTCGGTGACGAACATTGCGCCTTCGGCACAGGTCATGTTCTTGATCGCGTGGAACGAGAAGATCGCGGTGCCTTGCGAACCTACGTGGCGACCCTTGTAGCGAGTGCCAGCGGCGTGGGCTGCGTCTTCGATCACGGCGATGCCGTGCTTGTCGGCAAGCGCGTACAGCGGATCAAGGTCGAACGCGGCGCCGGCGTAATGCACCGGAATGATCGCTTTGGTGCGCGGCGTGATGGCGGCTTCGATACGCGCGGCGTCGGTCATCAGGGTGTCGCGGTCGACATCGACGAAGACCGGCGTGGCGCCGAGCAGGGAAATCATGTTGGCGGTGGACACCCAGGTCTGCGACGGGGTGATGACTTCATCGCCGGGGCCGACTCCCAGCGCCAGCAACGTTACATGCATGGCACCGGTGGCGGAGGAAAGTGCCACGGAGTGGCGGCAACCGACGTACTGGGCAAACTGTTCTTCAAGAGCCTGGTTTTTCGGCCCGGTGGTGATCCAGCCGGAGCGCAGAACTTGCTCCACGGCGGCAATTTCTTCATCACCGATACTGGGGCGGGAGAAGGGGAGAAACGCCTGACTCATGCACACCTCATTGCAAAGAAAAAAGAAAAAGATCCATTGAGCAGTTGGATCCAATCAAAGCGTAGACGCGAAAAAATCCTTTGCATCAATAAGTTGCCAAGACGACATAACGTCGGGTTCGGTTGACTTTTCAGGCTTTGCCCGGCAGCTTGGGCAGCGCCGGCACAGGACTCAGTGGAATTAAGGTTATGCCCGTTTTTGTGAAAGGAACATGAAAAACCGGTCGGCGAATCGTTTATCTGAAACCCATACAGCCACTGTTCAGACTTCTACCGTTTATCGCGGTTTTTAGTAGAAAAGTCCTACGGAAGTGTTCCCCTTATATTAAGAATGTTGCAGTTGTTAGTTGCTGTGTTGAACTGCTTTTACTCAAGGCCCGACGTTTGATTGACTTACCCGTTGCATCCCCCGACACCCTGAAAACCAACCCGATGACCGTGTATCTGGCGCGTCTGGCTCCCTCCAGCCAGCTCACCATGCGTTACGTTTTACAAGATGCCGCCGACCGTCTCGGCTTCGAAGACATGAACGTCGAAGACATTCCCTGGCATGCGTTGCAACCGGAAGATGTCGTTGCGTTAGTCGCGGCATTACGTGAAGACGACTACGCACCGAATACCTCTTCGCTTTATGTAAACGCAATTCGCGGTGTGATGAATGAAGCCTGGCGCATGAGTCTTATCAGCCAGGAACATCTATTGAAGATGCGCTCGGTCAAAGGCATTGCCGGCACGCGACTGTCTCAGGGACGCAATCTGAAGCGCACGCTGATTCATGAATTGATGGAAGTCTGCGCGGCCGATCCGCGACCACAAGGTTTGCGCGATGCGGCGGTAATTGCGCTGTTGTACGGCACCGGCATGCGCAAGTCGGAGTCGGTGGATCTGGACCTGAATCAGGTGGACTTTACTGAGCGCAGTCTGTGCGTCACCGCCAAGGGCAACAAACAGCTGATCAAATACGCGCCAGCCTGGGCGTTCGCCAAACTGAATGCGTGGCTGGAGTTCCGTCGCTCGGAACTCAAGGAAGGCGAGAGCGACGACGCGTTTCTGTTCAACCGTATTCGCCGTGGCAGCCACATCACCCGCGAGCGCATCACCAAGCACGCGATCTATTACATCGCCCGCCAGCGCGGCACTCAGGTCGGGGTGAAGATCATGCCCCATGATTTCCGGCGTTCGTTCATCACTCGGGTGATCGAAGAGCATGACCTGTCGATTGCCCAGAAGCTGGCCCATCACAGCAATATCCAGACGACCGCCAATTATGACGTGCGCGACGACAACGAGCGGCGCCGCGCGGTGGATCGCTTCGACCTGTAGTCAGGGTGTTGCAAAGACGTGGGCCGCTCCCAGAATGGACAGTTGCACAGCGCTGCCGGCCGGTGGCGCGTGCATCCCGGAGCTGCGCACCAGCAGTGAGCGGCCGGGGCTGGCCCGGGAGCGAAGTTCCACCGTCAGGGTGCAGACGTTGCCGCCAAAGTCCCGATCAGTGACCACCGCGTGACAGCCGTCCGGGTCGGCGGGAATGTCCGACAGTTGCAGTTGTTCGGGCCGCAGCATGATCTGCGCGGCGCCGGAAAAACCGTTGGTGTTGACTGCGACCCGACCCAGGTCGCAATGAGCCCAACCGGCTTCGATCCGGGCGGGCATGACCACGGCTTCGCCAAGAAAACGCGCGGTCTGTTCGTCGTCGGGGTAGCGGTAGAGATCCATCGGATGCCCCGATTGCACCAGCCGCCCATCACGCATGACGGCCAACTGGTCGGCGAACGACAGCGCTTCGCCCTGATCGTGGGTCACCAGAATCGTGGTCACGCCGGCATCTTCCAGCAGGCGCGCGACCATTTTGCGCATGGCGCCGCGCAGGCCGGTGTCGAGGGCGGAAAAGGGCTCGTCGAGCAGCATCAGTCGTGGCCGCTGGGCCAGCGCCCTGGCAAGTGACACCCGCTGTTGCTGGCCGCCGGACAGTTCGTGGGGCCAGCGCGCGGCCATGTCGGCGTTCAGGGCGACGCTGTCCATCAGCGCCTGAATGCGCTCGGTTCGGGAGCTGCCGGTTTCCGCCAGCCCGAAGCCGATGTTGTCGGCCACGGTCATGTGCGGGAACAGCGCGCCGTCCTGCGGCACGTAGCCGATTTGCCGCTGATACGCGGGCACGGCGTGGGTGCTGTCGACCAGGGTCTGGCCGTTGAGCGTGAGGCTGCCGGCGTCGGGGAATTCGAACCCGGCGATCATCCGCAACAGCGTGGTCTTGCCGGAGCCGGACGGACCGACGATCACTGTGCGGCTGCCGGTCGGGACGGACAGGTTGATGGTATCCAGCGCCGTTTGCGCGCCAAAGGATTTGCTGAGATTGATGATGTCGAGAGCGTTCATCGGCCGGCACTGCGCCTGGATTGGTGATAGAGGATGGCCGTGAGCGGCAGCGACAACAGCACCATGAGCAGGGCATAAGGCGCTGCGGCGGCGTAGTCGATTTCACTGGTCATGGCCCAGAAACCGGTGGCCAGGGTGCGCGTGCCGTTGGGCGCGAGCAGCAGGGTCGCGGTCAGTTCATTGGTGATCGCCAGAAACACCAGTGCCGCGCCCGCCGCCGCACCGGGCGCCGCCAGACGCAAGGTGATCAGCCACAGGGCGCGCAACGGTGAGCGACCGAGGCTTTGCGCGATGTTTTCCAGCTCCACCGGCGCCTGTGCAAACCCGGCGCGCAGGCTGACCAGCGCCCGGGGCAGAAACATCAGCAGGTAGGCCAGCAGCACGGTGATCGTGGTCTGGTAGATCGGTCGGGCGAAATGGATGGTCACGGTGACCAGCGCCAGCGCCACGACTATGCCCGGCAGTGCGCTGGTGATGTAATTGCAGCCTTCGAGCAGGCGTTGCAGCTTGCCGGGGGCGCGGATCGACAGCCAGGCAATCGGGATCGCCGCGAGGCTGGTCAACAGCGCGCCGGCCACGCCGAACGACAGCGTCTGCAGCAACGCCGGCAGCAATTCGTTGCCTTGCCAGACCTCGGCACCGCCGGCGATCAGCCATTTGCCTAGGGTCAGCAACGGCACGCCGAGCGCCAGCAGGCAGGTCAGCCCTTGCAGGCACAATCCCAGCGCGGCGGTGCGCCGTTGCAGGCGCACGGTGCGTTGCTCACGGGCGCTGCCGGAGCCGACGCGGGCGTATCGCGCATGGCCACGGGCGCCGGATTCCACCACCAGCATGGCCAGGCAACACAGCGCCAGAACGCTGGCGAGCATGTTGGCGGCGGGGCCGTTGAAGGTCGATTTGAACTGGTCGAAGATCGCCGTGGTGAAGGTGTCGAAGCGGATCATCGCGTACAGGCCATATTCGGCCAGCAGATGTAGACCGACCAGCAACGCACCGCCGCAGATCGCCAGCCGCAACTGCGGCAACACCACCCGGAAAAACACCGCCCATGGCTTGAGGCCGAGGGATTCGGCAACGTCTTCAATCGCCGGATCGAGACGACGCAATGTCGCGGCAATCGGCAGATAGAGGAACGGGAAATAGGCGATCACCGACACCAGCACCCCGGCCGGCAATCCATTGATCGACGGAATCAGGCTGACCCACGCGTAGCTGTGCACGAACGCCGGCACCGCCAGCGGCGCGACCGCCAGCAATGACCACAACCTTCGCCCCGGCAGGTCGGTGCGCTCGGTCAGCCAGGCCAGAGTGGTGCCGAGCACGATGCAAATCGGCAGCGTGATCAGCACCAGCAGCACGGTGTTGATCAGCAGCTCGGCGACCCGAGGACGGAAGACCAAGGCTTCGATGGTCGCCCAGCCGGTGTACCACGACACGCCGATCACAAAGCCGATCGGCACCAGCGACAGCAGCGACACCGCGATGGCCAGCACGACCACCCACGGACTCCCGCGCCCATTGAGGGCGCGGGTCCGGCGTGACAAATGGGCGGAGGGCGCCGCAGCGATCTCCGCAGGCAGCGGTTCAGGCATCAATTACAGCAGTCCTGCCTGGGTCATCAGTTCGACGGCTTTCTTGCTGTCGAGCTTCGATGCATCGACTTTCGGCGCGTCCAGGTCCTTCAACGGCACCAGTTTTGGGTTGGAAGCAGCGTCCTTGCCCACGGCGTATTCAAAGGATTTGCCGGTGCGCAGCACTTCCTGGCCTTGCTTGCCGGTGATGTACTGGAGGAATTTCTGCGCGTCCTCCTGGTGTTTGCTGGAGGCCAGCACGCCACCGCCGGAAATGCTCACGAACGCGCCCGGATCCTGATGCTTGAAGTAGTGCAGGGCGGTGTTCTTGCTGTTTTCACCGGTCTTGGCCTGATCGACGAACGCGTAATAGTGATAGATCACGCCGCTGTCGACTTGTCCGGCGTTCACCGCTTTGAGCACCGAGCTGTTGCCACGGTAGGCGGTGAAATTGGCTTTCATCCCCTTGAGCCATTCGAGGGTGGCGGCTTCGCCTTTCTGTTCCAGCACGGCGGCGACGATGGCCTGGAAATCCGCACCGGCAGGCGACGCGGCCCAGCGACCTTTCCAGGCCGGGCTCGCGAGGCCCATCAGGGATTTGGGCAGGTCTTTTTCCGGCAACTTGGACGGGTTATAGACGAACACCGTAGAGCGCGCGGCGATGCCGACCCATTGGCCGTGGGCCGGACGATACGCCGCGTCGACTTGCTCAAGAGTCGCCGGAGCCACGGGCGCGAACAGTTTGGCGTTGTCCACCAGCACCATGGCCGGGGAGTTTTCCGTCAGGAACACGTCCGCCGGCGACGCCGCACCTTCCTGCACGATCTGATTGCCCATTTCCGTGTCATCGCCGTTGCGAACCGTGACCGGAATCCCGGTTTCCTCGGTGAAGCCGGCGACCCAGGCCTTGGTCAGGGTTTCGTGCTGGGCGTTGTAGACCACAAGGCCGACGGAATCGGCGGCAAACGCCTGCCCGGCAGCGAGCAGCGCAGTCGCCAGCGCGGCCTGTTTCAGAAAGGACGGAACGGATGGACTCATGGCGGGGCAGCTCCTGTTTTTAGACGTTATGGGCAAGCATTCGCGGGAGTTTCAATGCGAATGATTTGCATATGTTGGCTGGCTGGCAATGTAGAGAGGCAAATGAGAAAAAAACGTCAAACAAACCGTTAATACATGTCATTGCCATTCAGGTTAGCAGTCACTTGGCGAGGACGCCGGGCAATGCCCGGCGTTGTTTTTCTGAAGTCTTGAGGGAGATACGCCACGCATTTACCGTCGCGGGCGTGCTGTGGCGGTTGAACGGGCCCGGCAGCAGGGCGTTCCGGTCAGGGCTGACTCTGGGGGAAGATGAAAATCTGCAGATTGCCACGCCGATAATGCTGGCCGTCTATCGGCAGCAGTCCGACTTCCTGTTCTTCAAGCGTGCTGTTGACGCGCATGACCACGCCCACCGAGCCTTTGCGACGGGCATCGGTCATCCATTGGCTGACGCTTTCAAGGCTGACTTTGCGCGCCGCCATGGCCGGGTCTTCGAGGCCGTATTTCAATTCACCCTCGGTGTTGAACAGATCGACTTGGGGCCGTTTCAGGCGCCAGGACAGTGCGGAGGCCGCGCCGAGGTCGTTGCTCAGCAAAGATCGAGTTCCCTCAAGCGCCTGCTGATGTTCGGCAATGAACTGGTCAGGCATCTTGCTATCGACGATTTGCGCCGGCATGGCAGCGGGCAACAGGGCGACGAGCAGGCCGATGCCCAGCGCCGGCATCGCCCACAACGTCAATGGCCGCACTACTTGCAGCGCATTGGCGATGATCCAGCCGACCAGCACGATAAAGGCCAGCGAGAGGCTGAACATCTCGGTGTTTTCGTAGATTTCCCTGGTCGTTTGCAAATAGAGCAGGGCCACCAGCGCAACGCTGGCCAATACGGTGTTGATCACGCCGTTCAGGCGCAGCACACGGGCGCTGCGCTGCTGCAGCCAGTTCACCACGGTGTGGCCCATCAACAGGGCGAGCGGCAGCAGGCACGGCATGATGTAGGTCGGCAGTTTGCCGCTGCTCAGGCTGAAAAACGCCAGAGGCAACAAGAACCACAAGGCCAGATAAGCGGTTTTTGCCTCGCGCTTCTCGCGCCAGGTGCGGATGAACGTGGAAGGCAGCAACACGGCCCACGGCAGACTGGAGGCCACCAGCAACGGCAGGTAGAACCACCACGGGCGGGCGTGTTGGGCATCATCACCGGCCGCAAAACGCCGGATGTGTTCATGCCAGAAGAAGAACCGCCAGAAGTCCGGTTCCCGGTAATGAATGGCCAGCACCCACGGCAGACTGACGAGGGCGCAGACCAACACGGCCACCGGCCCGTAACGCAACAGCTCGCCAAAGCGGCGTTGCCAGATCATGTAGGGCAGGGCGATCAGCACCGGCAGCAGCAGTGCCAGAAAACCCTTGGTCATCAGGCCCATGCCGCATGCAACCCCCAGCAGCGCCCAACTGCCCAGCCGGGCGCGCGGCGTGCGACTGTCGATGGCAAACCACAGGGCCACCAGACTCAGGTTGACCCACAGAGTGAATTGCGGATCGAGGTTGGCGTACCCGGCCTGACCGGCAATCAAACCGAAACTCATGAACAGCAGGGCACTGGCGATGCTGATCCGCGGGTTGTTCCATAAACGGCGCGCCAACAGATAGGCCAGCCAGACACTGGCCCCGGTACTCAGGGCCGAAGCGATGCGGACGCCAAACAGGTTGTCTCCGAAAATCGCCTGGCCGATCGCAATCATCCAGTACCCGGCGATCGGCTTTTCAAAGTAGCGGATGCCCATGAAATGCGGAGCGACCCAATTGCCGCTCAGCAACATCTCCTGGCTGATCTGACCGTAGCGGGTTTCATCGGGAATCCACAGGCCGTGAGTCATCAATGGCAGCAGGTAAAACACCACGAAAGCCAGGATCAGACCGGGTATGGCCCAGCGTTCGAAAGGTGTGGGTTGTCGGGTCGGGGGGAAATCACGGGCAGCGTGTCGCAACGGATTGTGTTCAGTCGTCATGACTTGATCCTGGTAAAGACGAGAGTGTTTATTCCTGCGGGTCAGAAAGTGCACGACCACTTACAAAAAAACCGAAGTTTCCGGTCTTCGATGGAGTTCGGATCAGGGATTATTTAGTTGGTTGCACCCAGGCATCGCTATTCATGACGCCCAATACTTTCAGTTGTTTCTTTTCATTGATACGCACAAACAATGTACTGCCATATTCAGAGCTGGCCGCGTGAGGAAATCCGGTCTGCTTTTCAAAGTCGCTGATGCAGCCGCTGTGAGTGACCAGTACCAGATTGCGTTGTGCAACTTTATGCGCCACCACCTCGTCGCGCAGGGTGGGACCGCAGGTCGCCAGCCAGTCCTGGGTGTCGGCGTCCTGGCCAAACATGAAGTGCGCCGTCTGCGCGGTCCGAGTCAGCGGGCTGCTGAGCACTTGCGCATGCTGCATGCCCAGGGTCACGAAACCCTGGCCGACCTTGGCCGCCGCAGCCGTGCCCACGCGGGTGATGCCGTCGGCCGGGCCCAGGCAGGCGTTGTCTGAACGGTCGCAGCGCTCGGTGTGGCGTACCAGCGCCACGACTTCTCCGGCCTGCCATGCCTGCGCCCATTCGGCCCTGGCGGTTTTGCCGGCGTGCCCCAGATCGACAGGTGTACGCGGCCACCAGACGAAGCCACTGACCAGAACGACCACCAGCGCTGAACCGAGCATTGTCAGCAGTTTTCCAGGTCGGGACCTGCGGCGTTGTTTACCGGCGGCAATCAATTGCATTTGTACTTCCACAACTTGCCCCTTGAATTCACCGACAGGAATGGCCGGCGATTTAATCAACCGGCAGAGTTGGTTACTTGAATACTTCCTGAACATTACGTTTGTGCACGTCGGGGCGCAGTGAAGAACATGTGAAAAAATTGCCAGCGGATAAATCGGTCAACTAAACGAGCAATTGATAAGCAAACTCAAATCCTTGTTTTGTTTCGAGCAAGACTTAACAAGTGTTGACGATTGCCCTGAAGCTTCCTGTACTCGGTCAGTTAGAAAACAGTTGTGGAGTCATTGAAACGAATGGATCTCAAGCAAAGCCTGACCAAACGGATCGTGACCGTATTCGCCTTGATGAGCGCGCTGGTGGCCGGGGTGTTTGCGCTGGGTATCGTGGCCACCGTGCATGTGGTGGAACACCGGCTGACGACCACCACCTTGAGTGGCGGTCTGCACCGTTTGCTGGCAATGGATGACATTGGTCGCTGGAGCCATCGACCGGAAAAGAGCGAGCTGTTTTTCTTCGAGGGCGGGCCGGGTGCCATGGCGCTGGTTCCGTCACTGGCGGCGCTGTCGCCGGGGTTTCAGGAGGTCATGTTCGAGGGTGACGGATTTTTTGCCATGGTCGAGGTGGTGGGCGGACGCAAGTATGTGCTGTTGCGTGACCAGGAAAGCCTCGAAAAGCGTGAGCATTTGTTGTTCATTGTGGTCGCGGTGGGTTTCATCCTGAGCATTCTTCTAGCGATTGTGCTGGGTCGATTGCTGGCGCGACGGGTGATGGCCCCGGTGATTCGCCTGGCACGCCAGGTTCGTCACCGCGACCAGTTACTGGTACTGGCGCCGCCCCTGAATCCGGATTACGCGGCGGACGAAGTCGGCGAGCTGGCACTCTCGTTCGATCAGACGCTGGGCCGGCTGCGCGAAACGCTGAGCCGCGAAAAACTCTTCACCAGCGACGTGAGCCATGAGCTTCGCACACCGTTGATGGTGCTCGGCGGTGCCTGCGAGTTACTGCTCGCCAATCCGTCGCTTGATGTGCGCTCGGCCGCGCAGGTCAACCGCATCGCCCGGGCCAGCCATGAAATGCGTCAGTTGGTGGATACCTTCCTCATGCTCGCCCGCTCGCAGGAAGATACCGGTGGTGACATTTGCGTGACGCTTGAGGAGGTTGCGCGGGTTCAGGGCGAGATCTGGGGGCGGCTGATCCGCGAAAAAGGGCTCGAATTTTTCTGCGAGATCAGTCCGGCTGGCACGACTCGCTACAACCAGACCTTCCTGCAGTCAGTAATGGGCAACCTGCTGCGAAATGCCTGGCACTACACCGATCAGGGTTTTGTCAGGTTAAGCGTCGGGGAGAACGGATTTGTGGTCGAAGACAGCGGCATCGGCATTCCAGAGGAACAGCGCCAAGCGATGTTCCAGCCGTTCGTGCGCGGTGACGAGCGACGAGGAGAGGGGCTGGGACTGGGATTGTCACTGGTGCAGCGGATCTGTAACCGCGAGCATTGGCAGGTCGTGCTCACCACGCGTGAGCCCAACGGTTGTCGTTTTTCGGTCTCGCTGAGCCCGGTTTCTCAAGAGGACGGTGGACAGCCGCGCGAAGTGCCCGCTGCCTGACTGATCAGCGCAGCCAGGCGCTTGACGTTGTTCTGCTGGGCCACCACCAGATCATCGATGGTCGGCCCGGACGGGGTTTGCAGTAGCGAGCGGCAGG
The DNA here is from genome assembly GCF_058796615.1 of Pseudomonas sp. GW823-FHT04A03. Lineage (NCBI taxonomy): Bacteria > Pseudomonadati > Pseudomonadota > Gammaproteobacteria > Pseudomonadales > Pseudomonadaceae > Pseudomonas > Pseudomonas sp. GW823-FHT04A03. The sequence goes on along the minus strand of NZ_JBXAIV010000001.1, from coordinate 757,992 downwards.
CGATCAGGGCGTCGTCCCCGGCGTTGGCCTGGCGCAGGCGCCATTTGACGTCGATCAGCCCGTACTGCCCGGGTATCGAATCGAAGCGTTGCACATCGATGCGAACCGAGGTTTTGCGCGTACCGCCGGCATTACTCAGTTGATCCACCAGCGCACTGCGCAATTCATCACTGAGGCTCGCGCCCCACCATTCAGTCTCGAGGATCGCCAGGCCGCTGTTGCCCTGGCGAATGACGATCTGCGGCCGGTCGACCTGCGGCGGCACGCTGATGCCTTCGATGGCGATTTCCGAACCGGCGCGGCCGGTCATCGGTTGCGTCGGCGTCAGTGTATGAAAGCTGATCGGGGCGCTTTTGCAGGCGCCGAGCAACAGGCCGATCGCGAGCACGGTGAACTTCAGCTTTAAAGCCATGGGACAGCTCCTGTGCTCAATTGCGCGGCGGCCCTTTGAGGTCCAGCGGCGCGGCGTTGTCGGGGCGGCCGCGAATCAACGATTCCGGATGCCGGCCCAGATAATCGGACAGCTCACGCAGAGAACGGGACATGCGCCCGAGCTCGTCGAGGGTCTGGGTCAGTTGTTCGCGTTGCGGCGAATCTTCGGCCAGGGTCGAACTGGCTGATTGCAGGGTCTTGCTCACGTCGGCGAGGGTGTTCTGCACGCCGGGCAGGGTCTTGGCGTTGAACTGGGTCAGGCCTTTGCGCAATTCCACGAGGTTGCTGTCGAGGTTGCCGGCAATCCGTTCCACCGGCAGCTTGTTGAGCTTGTCGACCATCGCTTCGAGTTTTTCCTGCAACTGTTCGAGGCTGCCAGGAACGGTCGGAACACTGATCGGGCGGACGGTCGGGTCAAACGCCACTTTTTCGGCTTTGGGGAAGAAGTCCAAAGCAATATACAACTGGCCGGTCAGCAGGTTGCCGCTGCGGGCCTGGGCGCGCAGACCGTTGTCGATAAAGGTGCCGATCAGGCGCACGGCGGCCGCTTCGTCGTCCGGATTGTGCTCGAGCACTTTGAGCATCTTGATGTGAGCCTGGCCGAGGCGCGCCGGGTAGATCACGATGCCGACGTTGAGCGGGAAGCTGCGTTTTTTCGCGTCGAAGTCGAGGTTGACGCTGACCACCCGGCCGATCTCGATGCCGAGAAATTCCACCGGCGCATCGACTTTCAGCCCGCGCAGGGCCTGATCGAAACGCAGGCTCAGGTACTGCGCCTTGCCATTGGGCGGTGCGAGAGCGGTTTGCTGGTCATCGAACAGGTCGTAAGTCTTTTCTTCGGCGGCGACGACATCGTTGGGGCTGTACTCCGGCGCGCGGAAGGCGATGCCGCCCACCAGCAAGGTCGACAGCGATTCGGTTTTCACCGCAAAACCGTTGGCGCCGACGTTGACGTCAATGCCGCTGGCGTTCCAGAACCGTGTGTTTTCGGTGACGTAGGCGTCGTTTGGCGCATGGATGAACACCTCGATGTTCACCCCTTTGCCATCGGCGTCCAGCGCGTAGGCCACCACCTGACCCACCGGGATCTTGCGGTAATAGACCGGCGAACCGATGTCCAGTGAACCGAGGTCCGAGGCATGCAGATTGAAGCGTTTGCCCGGCTCGCCGTAGGTGATCGGCGGCGGGTTCTCCAGGCCTTTGAAGTGTTTTGCGCGCGAGTTGGACTGACCGATGTCGGCGCCGATGTAGTCACCGGACAGCAACGTGTCGATGCCCGAGACACCGCCCGCACCGATGCGCGGCCGGACGACCCAGAACTGCGAGTCTTCGCGGGTAAAGGTTTCGGCCTGCTTGGCCAGTTTGATCGTGGCGTTGACGCTTTTCTGGTCGTCGCTCAACTCGACGTCCGTGACCTGGCCGATCACCACGTTGCGGTATTTGACTTCGGTCTTGTTGGCGGTCAGGCCGCTGCCGGTCTTGAAGGTGACGATGATGCTGGGGCCTTCCTGCATCAGGTTGTGCACCACCAGCGAGATGCCCACCAGCACCGCGATGATCGGCACGATCCACACCAGCGAGATGCTGAAACGGCGGGTCTTGACCGGCGCCTGGCCGGGCGCTCGCGGTTGATCGGCGGCTGACGACTCCATCCATGACCTCCAGGGTGTGTTGGGCACTGAGCGTCAGGAACGCAAAAGCACTTCATCAATATAGAAGTGCTTCGCGATAGAGCAAATGTGCAGGACGCATTAACCGCAAAGCGTCATCCGAGCAGTTCCCGCAGGCGATACCAGAACATGCCCAGTGCCAGCAGTGGCGAACGCAGCGCCGGGCCGCCGGGGAAGGTCATGTGCGGCACGTTGCTGAACACGTCCATGCCCTGACTGTGACCGGCATGAATCGCCTCGCCCAGCAGCTTGGCGCACCAGTGGGTGACGTTCAGGCCGTGGCCGGAATAGCCCTGGGCGTAGAACACGTTCGGGTGCTGTTTCAAACGGCCGACCTGCGGGAAGCGGTTGGCGGTGATGCCGATCTTGCCGCCCCACTGATAGTCGATGCGCACATCCGCGAGTTGCGGGAACACCTTGAGCATCTTCGGTCGCATGTAGGCTGCGATGTCTGCCGGGTCCCGTCCCGAATAATGGCAGGCGCCGCCGAACAGCAGGCGCCGGTCCGCCGAGAGCCGGTAGTAATCGAGGCCGACTTTCTGGTCGCACAGCGCCAGGTTCTGCGGAATCAGTTCGGCGGCGCGTTCCGCCGACAGCGGTTCGGTGGCGATGATGTAACTGCCGGCGGGCAGTACTTTGCCGCTGAGTTGCTGTTCGAGTTCGTCCAGGTGCGCGTTGCAGCCGAGCACCAGACTGCCGGCGCGCACCGTGCCGGTCCGGGTGCGTACTTGAACGGTCGAGCCATGGACGATTTCCAGCACCGGGCTCTGTTCGAAAATCCGCACCCCGAGGGAGGCTGCCAGCCGTGCTTCGCCCTGCACCAGATCCAGCGGATGCAAGTGGCCCGAGCCCATGTCGATCAGGCCGCCCTTGTAGACACCGGCGTTCACCACTTGCCGGCGGATGTCTTCGGGGGCGACCAGCCGTGTTTCATGGCGGTAGCCCAGCTGCGCCAGGCTGTCTTGCTCGGCCTTGAAGGCGTCGAACTGCGCCGGCGTGTTGGCCAGCTCGCAGAAGCCCCAGCGAAGGTCGCACTCGATGGCGTTGTCGGTGATGCGCTGGCGCACCAGCTCCACCGAGTCGATTCCGGCCCGATGCAGGTAGCGCACGCCTTCGCTGCCGACATGCCGGGCGAAGCCTTCGACGTCATGACCGATCCCGCGAATCAACTGCCCGCCATTGCGCCCGCTGGCGCCCCAGCCGATGCGCCGGGCTTCGAGCAGAACCACCGAAAGCCCGCGCTGCGCGAGTTCAATGGCCGTGTTGACGCCGGTGAAACCACCGCCGATTACGCAGACATCGGCGATCAGGTCACCGGCCAGTTCCGGATAGGGTGTGCTGGCCCGGGCCGACGCGGCGTAATAGGAGAGGGCGTGTTCCTGGGTGTACTGATTCATTTGTTCGACTTCACTTTGCTCCAGGACCGGGTCATCAGACGCATGATCGACTGGGGCGGGGTAGAGGAGATGTAGAGCTTGTCGAGGACTTCCTGGGACGGATAGACCTCGGGATTGTTGACCAGCTCCGGATCCATGTATTGCTTGGCCGCCGGGTTCGGGTTGGCGTAACCGACCGAGGCGCTGACCTTGGCGATTACTTGCGGATCGAGCAGGTAATTGATGAAGGCATGGGCTTCCTTGGTGTTGCCCGCGTCGGCGGGAATTGCCAGCAGGTCGAACCAGAGGTTCGCGCCTTCCTTGGGAATCGAGTAGGCGATGTTCACGCCGTTCTTGGCTTCCTTGGCCCGGTTGGCGGCCTGGAACACGTCACCGGAGTAACCGAAGGCCACGCAGATGTCGCCGTTGGCCAGGTCGGACACGTATTTCGAGGAATGGAAATAGGTGATGTACGGCCGGATGCTCAGCAGTTTCTCTTCGGCCTTCTTGTAGTCCTCGGGTTTCTCGCTGCGCGGGTCCATGCCCATGTAGTTGAGGATGGCCGGGAACACTTCATCGGCCGAATCCATCATCGACACACCGCACTGGGTGAGTTTCTTCAGGTTCTCCGGTTCGAACAGCACGGCCCAGGAATCGATGTGATCGATGCCCAGCACTTGCTTGACCTTATCGACGTTGTAGCCGATGCCGTTGGTGCCCCACAGGTACGGCACCGAGTGCTCGTTGCCCGGGTCGTTCTTCTCGAGCAGGGCCAGCAGTTTCGGGTCGAGGTTTTTCCAGTTCGGCAGTTGCGAGCGGTCCAGCTTGAGGAACGCGCCGGCCTTTACCTGACGGGCGAGGAAGTGGTTGGACGGCACCACCACGTCGTAACCGGTGCGCCCGGCGAGCAGTTTGCCTTCGAGGGTTTCGTTGGAGTCGAAGACGTCGTAGATCACCTTGATCCCGCTGGAGGACTGGAAGTCGGCGAGGGTGGTTTCGCCGATGTAATCGGTCCAGTTGTAGACGCTGACCTGGGGTTGGGCGAAGGCACCGGCACTGCACGCCAGGGCCAGCGCGGCGGGGATCATGGATTTCAACAGACGCATATCGACACCTCTTCGAATTATTGGATTTCAGGTGATTGGTTGCTGCCATTGTGGGAGCGAGCTTGCTCGCGAAAGCGGTGTGTCAGTCGCCGTCTTCGTTAACTGAACTGGCCCATTCGCGAGCAAGCTCGCTCCCACAGGGGTAGTGAAGGTCTCAGACGCTCAGCAACAGGAACTCCCGCTCCCAGGAGCTGATCACGCGCTTGAAGTTTTCGTGCTCGGCGCGTTTCACCGCGACGTAGCCGCGCACGAACTTGCTGCCCAGGTATTGCGCGACGGTGTCGCACTCTTCCATCTGGGTCAGAGCTTCTTCGATGGTGATCGGCAGGCGCAGGTTGCGGCGCTCGTAAGCCCGGCCTTCGACGGCGGCGCTCGGTTCGATGCCTTCGACCATGCCGATGTAACCGCACAGCAGGCTCGCGGCGATGGCCAGGTAAGGGTTGGCGTCGGCGCCGGGCAGACGGTTTTCAACTCGCATCGCTTCAGGCCCGGAGGTCGGCACGCGCAGGCCGACGGTGCGGTTTTCTTCGCCCCATTCGACGTTGACCGGTGCCGAAGTGTCCGGCAGGAAGCGGCGGAACGAGTTCACATTCGGCGCGAACATCGGCAGCACTTTCGGGATGTACTTCTGCAAGCCGCCGATGTGATGGCGGAACAGGTCACTCATGCTGCCGTCGGCATTGGCGAAAATCGGCTGGCCGCTGGCGATCTCGACCACGCTCTGGTGCAGGTGCATGGCGCTGCCGGGCTCATCGCCGATCGGCTTGGCCATGAAGGTCGCGGTCACGTTGTGCTTCAGCGCCGCTTCACGCAGGGTGCGCTTGAACACGGTGATCTGGTCGGCCAGATCGAGCGCGTCGCCGTGGCGGAAGTTGATTTCCATCTGCGCCGGGCCGTCTTCGTGGATCAACGTGTCCAGGTCCAGGCCTTGCAGTTCGCACCAGTCGTAGACGTCTTCGAACAGCGGATCGAATTCGTTGGCGGCATCGATGGAGAACGACTGACGACCGCTCTCGGCGCGACCGGAACGGCCCAGCGGCGCCTTCAACGGCAAGTCCGGGTCTTCGCAGCGCTGGGTCAGGTAGAACTCCATTTCCGGCGCCACGATCGGCTTCCAGCCTTTGTCGGTATACAACTGCAGGACTTTCTTCAGCACGTTGCGCGGCGACAGTTCGATCGGGTTGCCGAACTTGTCGAAGGTGTCGTGAATGACGATGGCGGTCGGCTCGATGGCCCACGGGATCACGTACACCGCATCGCTCACCGGTTTGCAGACCATGTCGATGTCGGCCGGGTCGAGCAGGTCGTAGTAGATGTCGTCGTCGACAAAATCCCCGGTTACCGTTTGCAGCAGCACACTCTCCGGCAGGCGCATGCCTCGCTCATGCAGGAACTTGTTGGTCGGTGCGATCTTGCCGCGGGCGATGCCGGTCAGGTCGCTGACCACGCATTCCACTTCGGTAATCTTGTGATCTTTCAGCCACGTGAACAGCTGATCGAAAGGGGCATTCATAAAGACCTCGTCGTTGGTTTTGTTGACGCGGGGGAAAAGCGATTTCATCTTTCGCAGGCTTCCCCTGTGGCGCGTTGACGACTATCTTGGGCGGGCCTTGACGTTCCATCTATCCACTTTCAGCAGCACCAAAGCGCACCAAAAGAGTGCGCAAGGTTCCCCATGACGACGTGCAATCCGCTTCAGGTTCAAGCGTTCAACACAGCCGATGTCACCGAACAGATCCGCGCCACGCCGGGTTGGGTTCAGCATTACCAGCAGATGTCGCCGGGGCATTTCGCCGGGCAGATCCGTTATCTGGATTTGCAGGGTGTGGAGGTTTACGAAGAACAGATGAACACCCGGGTCGAGCAGAATTTCAGCGCGCCGGAAGGGTCGCTGGCGTTCTGTTTCGATCGCAGCGACAACGCGCTCTATCTGCTCAATGAAGAGAGCCGCAACATCTGGATCACCCCGGAGAACTACCAGGAAATCGCCGTGGTGTTCGGCCCGGAATTCGTCCAGCGCAACGGCCTGGACGTGGCCAGGCTGGAAGGTCTGTTCATGGCGCCGCTCAATGGCGCGCAGAACGGATTGTTCAGTCGCTGGTTAAGCTCGACCCTCACGAAGTTGTCGCAAACCCTTGATCAGCCAAGCAAAGAAGCACTGACTCAACAGTTGCTGGAGGACTGTCTGTTTATCCTCGACAACGCGAGCGTGTGCCTAAACGGTGGCGGTTTGCAGCGTCGCGCCGAAGAGCGAATCACCCTCAAGCGCGTGGGTGAGTGGGCGGCGGATTCGCCGGAAGAAACCCTCAATCTGCTGGAGCTGTCGCGGGTTGCCGGGGTTTCCCTGCGCCAGTTGCAACAGACTTTCAAGGCGTACACCGGGATGTCGCCGAGTCATTGGCTGCGTTTGCGCCGGCTCAACAGTGCGCGGCGGGAATTGCTTAAACGTTCGCCGGCAGATACGACGGTGGCGGAGGTCGCGATGAACTGGTCGTTCTGGCATTTGGGCCGTTTTTCAAGCAGTTACCGTGCAATGTTCAAGGAATTGCCGAGCGAGACCTTGAAGCGCTCATCGTCGATGTGACGGGCACTCTGCGCCACAAACAAAAAACGACGGGAGAGGTTTCGGTATTCACCGAAACCTCTCCCGTCTTTTTCACCCGCCGATTTTGCCAAGCTTGTTGCACTACCGATTAATCGACTCTGAGACGATTGAAGGAAGATGAAAGCGATCTTTTCATCAGCCTGGCCATCGGGGTTTCTATTTCTTTATGGATGACATGGGACGCACCGATCATCAAAGCGATGGTGCCCCAGAGCAGCAAATGTGGATTGATGGCCGGATAAGCCATATTGAAGATCATGAAGCCGATCATTTGATGCAGCAGGTAAAGCGGGTACGTCAGGGCGCCCAACGCTGTCCAGTCGAACCTCCCGATGACTGATGTTTTATGCGTCGCGATAAAAAGAAACGTCATGAAAAACAGGGCAATGACACCGCAGATAATCAACGCGTCGTATTCGGTCGAATATTTCAGCTCGATTGACTCGGCCCACTTGATCGCGTTGAAGCTGGCCAATGCCTGCGCAGCGGCCAACAGGGAAATACGCGCTTTGGTAAAACCCTTGTCCCATATGATGTAGAACGTCGCACCGGCGATGAAATAGGCCGCGTAGTCGGTGATGAGTACCGAGCGCAGCTTTTCGAAAGCAAAGACTTCCGCTGTGGCCGAGACCAGCAGCCAGAGCACAAGGAAGGTTTCTATTTTCTCTATCTTCTTGAAAGCCAACAGAATGGCGATCATCAGGTAGAACTTTATTTCGACGAACAGTGACCAGTAAACCCCGTCTATGGGCGCCACGCCGAGCACGTCGCCGAGGAATGTCATGTTGATCACGTACTGATAAAGGTCAGCCGAGAATCTTGGCTGCCCAATGGCCAGCGTGATCAGAAAAGTGATCGTGCAGCACACCCAGAACGCCGGGCAGAGGCGGATGACGCGGGAAATGAAAAAGACTTTGAGATCGTTGTTCGAAGCCGTCATCAGGATGACGAACCCGCTGATCATGAAAAACAGTTCAACGCCCAGATAACCGTATTTGGCCACGTCAGCCAGCAGCGGGTAGGGCATTACCGACATATCGCCCCTCGCATAGCCGCGAAACGCGTAGTGAAAAATCACTACGGCGACCGCTGCGAGGAAGCGCAACAAGTCCAGCTCGTTCAGTCGCCGGTTGTTCATGTACAGGCGCTCCAGACTCGTCAGCGCGGATCGATCACTGAGGACTGTGTCGTGTGACATTCGACTCAAGGCCAAAGCGGCGTAGGGTGCTCAAGGACTGCGTAGCCACATGCGGATGTAATCGACTTCGAAAGTGGAAGGCAGGTCAGCATCGTCGACCACGCCGAACCATTTCCACATGGCCTCACTGTCAAAGACGATCTGCATGGGGTAGAAAAAGTGGTTGTTCTTCGACTCCCTGACCAGCACGCCATCGACGTACCAGCGCAGGGTGTCGGGCTGCCAGTCGAAGCCGTAGACGTGAAAGTCGCGAGCCAGCCGCCAGGGGCTGGTCCAGGTACTGCCGTTGGCGATATGTTCGGTGCTCTGCGGCGTGGCCCAGAGGTGGGCGTTCATGTTGTAGGCGCTGTCTGAGGCCGCATCTTTGGTCTTGCCGCCGATTTCAAAGATGTCGATTTCGGTGGCGTTGTCAGCGAGTCCTGTCCACGCCAGCCAGAACGCACTGGAAGCCGCAGAGTTCATGGGTTTGGCCCGTGCTTCGTAATAGCCGTAGAAGCCACGTTCGAGGGTACGAACCATCGCCGAGGTGTAATCCTTGAAGCCGAGCTGGACGTACTTCGGCGGCAGGGTTTCCTTGCGAAAGACAATCTTCAGATAGCCGTTGCTGACGCTGGCATTGCGCTCGGTGAACAACGCCGGTTTGCGTCCCAGCGACTCGTTGCCGATAGCATTGTTGACGTGCCAGCGCGTGCGGTCGAGGGTGGTGCCATCGAACTCGTCGGACAGTGTCGTGTTGAGCAGCCACCGGCCGGCATTGGCCTGGTCGGACAACGGCAGATCCGGATGAATGTGGGACGGCAGAGCGTCCAGGGGGCCGACACGTGTCCAGGTATCGGCCTGAACCGGCATGGCCACGGTCCACTTGTCTGCCAGATACCGAAATACGCGTTGGCGCTCCGCGAGCGAGGCAAACGGGCGGTCATACACCAGGACTTCGGCGATGTCGCCGCGAAAGTTTTCGGCATTGCCGACGGCATTGCGTCCCACGCCATACGGCCCGATTGGCACGTCCTGCAGCTCAAGGACAGAAACCGTCGGCTCATAGGCACCGGTTTGCGGCAGGCTGACAGCGAAATTCGGCAGCACGTTATCGTTGCTGGCGGCCTGCGGTCGTGAACTGAACAACCGTTGCCAGGGATCGACGCCGGCCTGCTCAGGCAACCGCCGGGACACGATCAGTACGGTCGCAGGCCCTTTAACCGTGCGCAGGGCTCGACCCAGTAATCCCGAGTTACCGCTCAAGCGCACCACCGACTGGCCATTGAGGCTGTTCTCCATCCGTTGTGGCGGCGAAGAAGCGCCATCGACTGTCGCATCATTGGCCTTGCCTGATTTGTCGCTCCAGCGCTGGAGACGGTTCTGCGCATCCAGGCTCATCGTCGACGCGTCGGCGGCGTCCAGCCACAACACGAGCCCGGTGGTCGGCACAGCAGGAGGCGCCTGGGCTGCGTTGCATACGAGCGAAACCGAAAACAGCAATGCGAGCAGACATTCCTTGAACATCGGCATCACTTCACCGCAACGGGTGCCGGAATCTTGAATGAAGATTGATACCCCTGCGGATTACACGACTGCCAGCGCCAGGTATCGGTGATCATTTGTTCCAGGCCGCGCTGCGCGCTCCAGCCCAGTTCGCGTCCTGCCTTGGCCGGATCGGCCCAGCACTTGGCGATGTCACCGAGACGTCGAGGGGCGAAGCGGTAGGGAATGCTGATGCCGGTGATGTCTTCGAAACTGTGGATGATCTGCAGCACGCTGTAACCAACGCCCGTGCCGAGGTTCCAGAAGCGAATGCCTGGGTTGTGCTGCAGCACTTGCAGTGCCTTCAGATGCCCGATGGCCAGGTCGACCACGTGGATGTAGTCGCGCACGCAGGTTCCGTCTACGGTGGGATAGTCGCTGCCGTACACCGTGAGTTCGGGTATCCGGCCTATGGCGACCTGCGTCAGGCACGGCAGCAGGTTGTTGGGGCGGCCCCTCGGATCTTCGCCGATCATTCCGCTTTCGTGGGCGCCGATCGGGTTGAAGTAGCGCAATAACCCGATGCTCCAGCGTGGATCGGAGTCGCACAGATCCGTCAGCAGCTCTTCGATCATGAGCTTGGTGCGGCCATAGGGGTTGACCGGTTTGCCGGTGCCGAAGTCTTCGGCGATCGGCGTATGTGTCGGCTCCCCGTACACCGTGGCCGAAGAGCTGAACACCAGTTGGAAGACGTTGTTGCGAGCCATCGCCTGGCACAGGTCGAGCGTGCCGGCGACATTGTTGGCGTAGTAGTCCAGCGGCTTGCGCACGCTTTCCTCGACGGATTTGAGACTGGCAAAGTGCACCACGGCCTCGATGTCGTACCGGCTGAAGATATCGTCGAGCAGCACCGGATCGCGAATATCGCCCTTGATGAAGTCGACGCGGGTCAGGGTCAGTTGCTCAAGGCGCCGGATGCACTCTCGACAGCTGTTGCACAGGTTGTCGAGCACCAGCACCTTGTGGCCGGCGTTAATGAGGGCCAGAGCCGTATGCGAGCCGATGTAGCCGGCCCCGCCAGTAATCAACGTGGTTTTGCGCATGATGAGGTCTTCCTGTCTCGGGGACTGAACTCAGCGGGAGGTGAAAACCGATTTGAATTCCTGTGGCCAGTGCGGGTGCATGACGCTGTAGCCCACGGCATAACTCAGCGCGCCGATCACGATGCTGCCGATCAAGTGCAGATAACCCTGTAAGCCCAGCTGCGGTAACACCAGCAGCACGGTTGCCGCCATGACCAGTGAGGCGATCACGCTGCGGTAACTGGCTTCGAAAAAGCCGTGCCAGCTGTAACCGATCGCCGTGTTGAGGCCACGGATCTGCAGCGGCGTGATGACCAGCATTCGCGCAAGAAGAGCGGCGGCTGCGGCCATGCCGCCATACAGATTGCCGAGGGTGTAGACCAGCGCCAGGGCCAGCGCGGTGGTCAGCACTTCCGCCTTGATCGTGAGGTGGCTGCGGTTGACCGCCACCAGTGCGGTGGTGGCGTACATGGCGCTGTTGCCGATGGCGGCCGTGCAGGCCAGCACTTGCAGCAGAGGAATGGCTTCGGCCCATTTGACGCCGAAGATCAACAGGATCAGATCGTTTGCCGTGAGTGCGATGCCGATGAACAGCGGCGTCAGCAGAAAGCCGCTGACAGCGGTTGAATCGCCAATGATCCCGATCAATCGTTTGGGCTCTGCGCTGCGCCGGGAGAACGCCGGCAGCGCATAGCTCAGCAAACCGTTGTAGATGGCGGTGCGTGGCAGCTCGATGATGCGCATCGCCATGTTGAACATGCCGACTGCGTTCGCGCCGGCGGTGATGCCCAGGACCACGTTGACCCCGCGCTGCAAGGTTTGCGAGCTCAGCGCGTTGATGGCCACCGGTGCGCCGGACCTCAACAGCTCGCGCAGGATCGGACCGTCGATATGAAAGGGGATGCGCCGCGGGTCTGCACGCATCAACACAATGATCGACACCAGTTCCATGATCAGCGCCTGGGCAATGACCGCCCACGCACCCAGTCCCCAAAGCGCAACGGCAATGCCGCCGACGCCACCCGCCACCTTGCCCAGCAGCGTGCGCGACGCCAGCATCCTGAAGTTGCTGCTGCGGCGCATCTGCGCCACATAGACCCGCGCCATCATGGTGAACAGGATCTTCAGCGAGGCGACCGCCGTCATCCATTGCAGCACCGGATCCGGGGTGTACAGCATGACGGCGCCCGAGATAACACCGATGCTCGCCAGGCTGACCAGCACCGCTGCCCAGTAGGCTGTGCTGATGTGTTTGTCTTCCAGCCGCTCAAGTCGTACCAGCGGGTCTTCCAGCACCGACGAATACACCAGACCGATCAATTCGACGATGGCAATGATCACCGTGCCCACACCCAGCTCGGCTGGCGACAGCAGCCTGGCGTAAGCGACGAAGGTAATCATCGACAGCAGGATCAGCCCGAATTTTTCGGTGAAGATCCAGGTCAATGTCATCAGGCGGTGGTTGGCCATGGCGGATACCGGATCAATGAGCCGTGGTTGACGCCGTTGCCTTGCGCAAGTTTCTGGCAAGGGCATAGAGATAGCGCAAGGTCGGTTTGCCATTGGCGAAGATCAGCGTCTGCCATGAGCAATCCAGCATTCGCCGATACACACCGATGACCTGGTCATGCTCGCCACGTCGGGAAAATGCTTCGAGAAAATCGGTGTGGTTGCCCAGCTCGAAATCGATCCGCTGCTGGCGGGTCAGTTGCGCGCCGTAACGGGCGAGGTACACCTCGATGAAGCGGATTTTGTTCTGGTAGTACTTTTTCGGATTCGCGGTCATGTTGCCGCCATTGACCGTGCGCTCCAGCAGCACCTCCGGCACCGTGTGGATCTCCCAGTGCTCGGCGATCCGGGTCCACATGAAGCGGTCTTCGGAATAGCGCAGGCTGGCATCGAAGCCGCCGAGTTGCATGATCACGTCACGTTTGACCAGCGCGGTGGAAACGCCATTGACGACGTTGGCGTGGATGAAATCGTAGAAATGCCTGCCGTGCTTGAGCCGGTCGTCCAGTTGGCGCCTGCCATCGCTGTAATTGACTTGCGCATAGCAGTCGATCAGCCCCACCGGCCGGCCCTGGCGGGTGAGTTCGTCATACAGTGCCAGCTGCAATTCCAGCTTGCGCGGGTGCCATTGGTCATCGGCATCGAGCATTGCCACAAACGTCTCTGCGGAGTGCCGCAACCCGTGATTGCGGGCGCTGGCCTGGCCTTCGTTGGCTTGCTGCAACAGCGTCAGGCGAAACGGCGCGACGAAGTCTCTGACCCGTTGGGGACCGTCATCGGTGGAGCCATCGTCGATGACGATCACGTGGTCGGGCAGTCGGGTTTGCCGGGCCAGGGACGTCAGTGTCTGCTCGATGCTGTCGGCGCCGTTGTACATCGGAATGACGACGCACACTGAATCTGCTGAACGGGAAGCTTGGTTTGGCACGGTGATTCTCCTTGGATTACGCGCTGGCGGAATCGCGCGGTAGTGCGCTGCCCGACGAACGCTGACGCAGCGCTGCCGGTGAGGATTCGGGGAAGGTCGCGTGGTGGTGCCGGAAGGTCAGGGCCAGCGTGCAGAACACCAGAAACTCGGCGGAGCGATAGTTGGGAATCACGTAGGCCACATAATTGGTGATGGCGAACAGGCCGATGATGACCAGCGCACTGGCGCGAAACCGGGCTGCCTGATTCGCCGTCACGGCGCGGTATTGCTTGAACAGTGCTTCACCCAACATCAGCGCCAGCGCCGTCAACTGGATGAGGCCGCCGTTGAGCAAGGTCTCCATATAGCCACTGTGGGCGTTGCCGATGTAACCCCAGCGGGTGATGAAGGCATCGGCATCAGGGCTGGACCAGAAGGCGCCGAAGCCGTAGCCCTTGAGAAACTGGCTGTCGATGAAAGGCGCGAGCAGTTCCCAGATCAACGTGCGATCGGTCAGTGACGGGTCGCGACCGGCCATTTCCAGCAGTACCGCAAAGTTGCTGTACAGAAACAGGCAAACCAGCAGGTAAAGCAGGGTGCATCCCAGGAACATCAGCTGCGAGCGATTGATGCCCAGGCGGATCATCGTGAGGAAGTACCAGTAGCTGATCGTGCCGGAAATGATCAGCGCCACGCCGGTGGCTGATTGGGCAAGCAGGATGGCAACCAGCGAAAAGAACGAACAGAAGAGCGCCCAGCGATTGCGCTGCCGGATCATCGGCAACAACAGCACGATGGCGATCGCGTTGAGCCGGGCGCCGGCATTCTTTTCGGCGAAAACGCCTTTGAATGCGCCATCGCGAATGCCCCCGGAGAGGAACGCCACTTCAGGCATGACCACAGCGAGCAACAACCCGATCAACGCCGCTATGCCGATGGCGCAACCGAGCATGAAGGTGATTTTTTCAAGGGAGTAGTTATAGGCAAGGAATCCGGCAAAAAACACCACGCCGAGCAGGGCGATGAACCGCTTGAGACTGAGCATCGGGTCGTGGGACCAGCCGATCGATGCGATGACACAGAGCAGGAACACCAGCAGGAAGAAGTTGCTGCGATAAAAGGTCTTGCTGAGGAATACCTTGTTGCGGATGAAAAAGAATAGCGGCACCAGCAGGGTGATGAGGCCGCAGACCTGATTGGCGACGTTGCCTTCGAGGTCTTTATTGATATCGCCAAAGCTCGCGGCACTGCCCAGACCGAGCACAAAAGTGATCACCTGTATGTAAAACAGGATCCCGAACACGGTGAAGGCGTCGCGTAACGTCGAATACCTGATCGTCAATGCGCTCATGATGACGGGCTCCCGATCAACGCTTTAAGGTAGGTCTGCACCGCGCTGGCACTCATGAATCGCGCGGCTGCATCAAGGCGTGACTGACGCTGCAGATCGCGCGGTATGGACAGTTGCTCGGCGATGGCCTGCGCCAGGGCGATCGGATCATCGACAGCGACCAGCGGCGCTACCAGACCGCCAACGAGGATGTCTTGCGGACCATGAGGGCAGCGGGTCGCCACCACCGGCGTGCCGGTGGATAACGCCTCGACCAGCGCGTTGGGACTGCCCTCGAAGCGCGACGAGAGCACGAAGCAATCGGCTGCGGCGACTTCTGCCAGGGGATCATTGGCATAACCCGGCAGATCGAAGCGCTCCGCCACCCCCAGTTGTTTCGCCTGTTCCAGCAGTGCGGCCCTGAGGGCACCTTCGCCAAAAATAATCAGGCGGGCATCGCGATCCGGCAGTGCCGCGAACGCTGTGATCAGCGTGTCGAAACCTTTTTGCGGCGCCAGGCGCCCCACGGCGACAATCACCGTGCCGGACTTTTCCAGCAGCCAGCGGTGGCGGGGCAGTCCCGGCGTCTTCTCGAGAAAGTCGTTGTCGAGCACCGGATTGTCGGCAATGGTCACGTCCTGGCGCCGGGCGAGGGTGGTATCGACCAGATCCTGGGCGACACCGCGCGATACACAGATCACCGGGTTGGGGATCAGCCGATACAGCAGCGGTGCTACCCGATAAGCCATCCGCACCATGAAGTCGGGGTTCACGTGCCGGTCATGGGAAAAGGCATTGCGCTCGCTGACGTGCAGCCGGGCCAGCGTGCCGGACAGGGCCGCCGCGACGATTGCCACCACGTTGACGTGGGTGAGAGCCGCCAGTTGGGCGTCAAAGCGATTGGCACGCAGAAATCGCGTGAGTGCAGGCACCGCACGGACGCTGCGCGGGCTGTGCAATTCAACCTTTTTCACACGCGGGTCGAGATGCGCTGCGTGAATGCCGCCGCCGGTGAGCATCAGCAATGTCACGTCATTGCCCGCATCCACCAGTGCCTTGGCCAGGCGCGCCATCATTTTTTCAGCGCCGCCGGCGCTGAGGTCATGGAGGATGATCAGTAACTTTTTCATTGATTCCAGACCTGGTAATACGCCTGCGCTGAGTGCTGGCTGGTGTAAGGGCGCAGGGTGTCAGTGAGCGTCTCGTCGCTGCAGGCAATGTCATTGCGCAGGGTCAGGTGTCGCAGCATGCCGTCGGCCAGTGCCTGTACATCGTTGACGATAACCAGCTGGCCAAGCCGGCCGTGGTCCAGCAACTCTCTCGGCCCGGTCTCGCAATCGCACGCGAGCACCGGCGTGCCCAGCGCCAACGCCTCGATCAGCACGGTCGGCATGCCCTCTTGCAGGGAGCTCAAAATGAACAGCCGGGCGTGTCTGAGCACGGGATAGGGATTGCTGAGGAAGCCGCTGAAGTGCACCCGCTGTGCGATACCCAATTGATTGGCCTGAGTGACCAGTGCTTCGCGCAACGGGCCATCGCCGGCGATCACCAGATCCGGCAGCGCTGCGCTGCGTAGCGCCAATGCATAGGCGTCCAGCAGCAGGTGAAATCCTTTGGGCTCGACCAGACGCCCCAGGGCTAACCAGTAGTTGCGGGGGAAACCGGCGGGTTGCGGTGCCTGGGCGGCCTGGAACAGTTGATCGGTGACGACGGCGTTGGGGCAATAGCGGATACGCTGCTGACCCCACGGCACCAAGTCGGCGAGGGTCTGGCGCAGGGCCGAGGAAACCGTCACCACCTTGCCGCTGCCGCACAGGTACAAGGTGTAGAGCAGGCGCAGGCTTGAAGGGCCGGTTTTCTGTTCGCTGCAGTCGAGTGTCGCGTGGCGGCTGTAGATGACTTTGCAGGCACTGCCCAGGGTGGCGAACCACGTGCAGAGGTTCGCCTGTTCCTTGGCGGAAATGAGGTGGGTGACGCCTTCACGCTGTATGAGCCGGCGCAGCAATACGATGGACTTGAACAGGCCGGCGATGCCGCTGCCGCCACCGCTGAAGCATTGAATGTCCCGGGTGTCGGGCAGGTCCGCGTTCATGACGAAAAAGCTCACGCGCCGGCCGTCCTTGAGAAACTGCTCGGACAACCGTTGCTGAACGCGCTCGACGCCACCGCCGGGCTTGAAATCCTTGAGGATAAACAGGATGTGCATGGTCATTCCCCGACGCTGATGGCGACTTTGTGTCGAACGATCATGTTCAGCAGGTGCAGGAAGTTGGTGGGGTAATCGATGAGGTAGCGCTTGATCGTGTGGGGCTCGCGGTACATGCGATAGAACGCGCGCAGGTGCAATCGATTGATCAGTGCCGGGTAGTACTGCCGCGTGGCCAGGGCTTCTTGCCGGATGAACCCGCCACAGGTGAAGGCGACCCCGCGAAAGCCTGCGCGCAGGGCATCCTGCTCGAACTGCTCTTGCAGTCCGGCGCCCAGGCCGACGATCAGAATGTCCGCTGCGCTGCGACAGATGTCAGCCCGAATGCCTTCGGCCTGGGCGGCGTCGAAATAGCCGTCGTGGTAGCCGGCGATGCTCAGTTGCGGATAAAGGGCCTTGATCTTGATGATGAACAGATCAAGTTCAGCTTGTCGGGCGCCGACGAAATAGACGCGTTTGCCCTGTTGCTCGGCGCTGCGCAGCACGACGTCAGCTATCGAGGTGAAGTCGAAGCTGACCCGGCCAATCGTTCTGCCGGTGACGCGAGACATGAAGGTCGACATCAGCATGCCGTCGCAAAAATAGGCAACGGTGCTCGGGTTCTGCTCGAAAAAGCTGCCGATCGAGGCAAAGTTGATGAAGGAATAGGCCTGGTTGGCTTCCAGTAATTTCGCCGAGTACTGCCCGACTATTTCCAGTTTGAACATGGCGCGGCTCCTTTCAGAAGGCTGAAGGGGTCTGCCGACCCACGGAGACGTAGGTGAAACCGCGTTTGCTCAATCGCTGCGGATCGAACAGATTGCGCCCGTCGAAAATCAACGGCTGTTTGAGCAACCGGCTGAGCTGGTCGAAGTCCGGTGCCCGAAACGATTGCCACTCGGTGACGATGATCAGGGCGTCGGCATTTTTCAGCGCCGCTTCCTTGGTGCCTGTCAGCGTCAGGTCGTCGCGCGAGCCGTAAAGGCGCTGGGCCTCTTCCATGGCTTTGGGATCAAACGCCTGCACGCTGGCGCCGGCTTGCCACAAAGCCTCCATCAGTACCCGGCTGGGGGCCTCGCGCATGTCGTCGGTGTTGGGTTTGAAACTCAGCCCCCACAGGGCAAACGTCTTGCCGCGAAGGTGACCGTCGAAGTGATCGAATACTTTGCGATAGAGGCTGGCTTTCTGTTCCTGGTTGCGCGCCTCCACGGCCTTGAGCACCCGGGCGTCGATGTCGACACCGTCGGCCGCGTGTATCAGCGCCTTCACGTCCTTGGGAAAACACGAGCCGCCGTAGCCCAGACCTGGGTAGATAAACTGGTAACCGATGCGCGGGTCTGCGCCGATGCCGTGGCGCACCTTTTCGATGTCGGCGCCGAGCTTTTCAGCGAGGCAGGCCATTTCGTTCATGAAGCTGATCTTGGTCGCCAGCATGCAGTTGGCGGCGTATTTCGTCAGCTCGGCGCTGCGAACATCCATGACGATGATTTTTTCGCGGCTGCGATTGAACGGTTCATACAGTTCGCGCATGACCTCCTCGGCACGCGGGCTGTCGGTGCCGATGATGATCCGGTCCGGGCGCATGCAGTCTTCGACCGCACAGCCTTCCTTGAGAAATTCCGGGTTTGAAACCACGTCGAACGTCAGATCGCCGCGACCGTTGTCGGCCAGCACCTGCTCGATACACGCTCGAACTCGGTCCCCCGTACCGACGGGCACGGTGGATTTGTCGACGATGATCTGGTGCCGATCCATGTTCAGCGCGATGGTCTGCGCCACGCTCAGCACGTATTGGAGATCCGCCGAACCGTCTTCGTCGGGCGGTGTGCCGACGGCGATCAACAGCACATCGCCATGGTGAACGGCGTCCACTAGGTCTGTGCCGAATCGCAGCCGGCCGCTTTGGTAGTTGTCGCGCACCAGGCTTTTCAGGCCGGGTTCGTACAGCGGCAGCGTGCCCTCTTTCAATGCCTCGACCCTGCCGGCGTCGACGTCGACGCAGAGCACGTTGTGCCCGACCTCGGCCAATGCAGCACCCTGGACAAGGCCTACGTAACCAATTCCGAATACGCTCACATTCATGGTCGAACCTCAGGTCGTCGTGACGGTTATCAACGGTCGGGCAGGGGAGCGGCAGACGCGGGAAAGGGGCTCAGTAGATGTTTTTCGAGAACAGCGTGAAGGGGGTCTTGATAAGGATTTTGATGTCGAGCCACAGCGACCACTGGTTGATGTAGTTGAGGTCCTGGGCGACGCGCAGCTGCATTTTTTCCACGGTCTCGGTTTCGCCACGATGGCCGGTGATCTGGGCCAGCCCGGTGATGCCCGGCTTGAGGCGATGCCGGGCCATGTAGGCGCGCACCTTGCCGGTGTAATAAAGGTTGTGGGTGACGGCATGCGGGCGGGGCCCGACCAGGGCCATGCGGCCGGACAGCACGTTGAACAGCTGTGGCAATTCGTCGATGGAACTGCGGCGCAGGAAACCGCCGATCGGCGTCAGGCGGTCATCGTTGCGGGTGGCCTGGCGAACCTCGTGGTCGTCGTGAACGTGCATCGAGCGAAACTTCCAGACCTTGATCACTTCGCCGTTGCAACCATGACGGTTTTGCTTGAACAGCACCGGGCCTGCGGAGGTCAGCTTGACGGCAACGGCCACCACCAGCAGCACGGGGCTGAGCAGAGCAATGGCCAGGCCGGCGAGGCTGCGTTCAAACAGATCCTTGCAAAACAGGCTGGCAGGGTGCGAGCTGAGCAGGCTCTCGTTGAGGTAGATGGCCGGCATCCGCTCGATTTCCGAGATCGAATGGTTGAGCAACACCATGCTGCCGAAATCCGGGATCCACACCACGTCGACATTCATGTCCAACAGATCGATGTAGAGCGCTTCGATGGTGGCGGCATGGGCCATCGGCAGCACGATATAGACGCGGCGCACTTCCAGGCCCGTGATGATCTCGCGGATGGCGGAAACGTGGCCGAGCAACGGCAGAATGCTGGGTGCGGGGCCACTGCTGTCGGCAGCGGCGATGAAGCCCAGCACCAGCGCGCGGTTCGGCAGTGACAGTTTTTTCGCCAGTTCATGGGCCGTCGGGCAGGTACCGATGATCACCGAGCGGCGCCCGTTGCAGACCTTGCGCGAATACAGGCGGGCCAGGTAATGCAGAGGCAGAAAGCTTATGGCCTGGGCCACGAAGCCCAGCACCGCCCAGACCATGATCACCTGGCGTGAATAAATGGCGCTGGTCTGGGTGAAGAACGCAATCGCCGCCAGAACGGCCAGCAGGATCAACCAACCGGCCAGCAACCTGCCAAGCCCGACCAGCAAGCCATGGCGTTTGTGGTAGACCTGCATCACGCTGTAGATCGGCACCGAGCCGAGCACCGTCAGAATGATCAGGATGCGGTATTCGCTGGTCAGACTGCCGACGCGCCAGTGCACGAGCAATATCAACAGCGCGGTGACCAGCGACAGCGCGCACAGCCACTGGCCCCAGAACGTCAGGCCTCGGCGGTGTGTCATGTGAGCGGTATAGAGCGATGTCATGGGCTTAACCTCGAGACAGCATTCATGCATCAGCGCGAATCGAGCAGGCACGGCGTGCCTCCCGATGGCTTTTCCGTAGCTCGGCGGAGGTGAAGCGAGTGGTGCGTTGGCAGAAGAGGGCGTAGCGGCGGGCGTATGCGCCCGATGGTTACCTGGGCGCGAAATCGTAGTTATAGAACGCCCGGGAGTGGTGGTAGCCGTACTTGCGCGCCTTGCGCAGGTCGACCTGGTTGAGCACCGTGCCAAAGACCGGCACATGGCTTTGTTGCAACATGGCAATCCCTCGCTGAACCTGGCTGATCGAGGTGCTGTCAGCCTTGACGACATAGATCACCGCATCGGAATGTCTGGCCAGCAACAGCGCGTCACTGATCATCTCCGCAGGGGGTGAGTCGATAATGATGTGGCGATAGCGTGATCTGAGCGCCTCGAGCATGCGTGCCATGCGCGGCGAGCTGAGCAAATCCTGGGGTGGCGGCTGAACCGGGTTGAGCGGATCGCCAGGGGACGGCAGGCGCGGCGCAACGAACATGTCCAGCGACGGCGGCAAGACCTTTCCGGCCGGCAACATGTCCAGATTGCCCACTGAAACAATGCAGTCTTCAAGCCTGGCCGTGCCGGCAATGACATTCGCCAGGCCGGGGCTGTCCGGAGGGAAATCGAAGTTCAGCGACAGGGTTGGCTGACGCATGTCGGCATCGATCAGCAGCACGCGTTCCAGCGGCGTCAGCGAACTGGCCAGATTGGTGGCGATGGTGCTTTTACCCTCACCGGCAACCGTCGAGGTCACGAGTACCACCTGTGAGGGCTTTTCGCTGCTTTGCAGCATCAGCCAGGTACGCAGGTTGCGAATGGTCTCGGAAAAGCGCGGATTGTCGTTGTCCTCGAAAAGCCGTGCCAGTTGCCGGCGACTTTTTTTCACCACCAACGGCACGACGCTGAGCAGTGGAACATTCAACACGCTCTCGATCGACTCATCGGTTTTGAAGGTGTTGCTCAGACTTTCGAAGAGCAATGCCAGCCCGACGCCGATGACCGCAGCGACCAGCCCGACGATTGCGACTATCAATGTCTTGCGGGGTTTGCTTGCGTCGACTGGAACGATGGCCGGGTCGACGATGCGCACTTTCGTCGAGTCCATGTCGGCGGTGGCCGTGGTTTCTTTCAGGCGGGTGACGAAGGTTTCATACAGCGCGCGTGTGCTGTCGACCTCACGCTGGAACTCGCGCAACTGGAACTCTTTGCGCGCGATGTCCTGGATTTGCGCCTTGTTGCTATTGAAGGATTGACGCAGCGACGCTTCGCTCGCCGTGGCGAGCTGGTATTGCCGCTCAATACCGGCCACCACTTGCTGGACCTGTAATTGCAGGCTGGTGGTGGCGGTGCGCAACTCGGTTTGTGCGGAAATCAGGCTGGGGTGCTTCGGACCATAGCGGCCCGCCAATTCATCGACCTTGGCTTGAGCCACAGCGCGATCGGCCTGGAATTTCTGCACCAGGGGATTGCTCAAGACCGCAGGCACGCTGGAGAGTCGGCTCAGATCGCCGTTGCCCAGTGCCTTCGCCTGCCGGTACTCACTCTCGGCTTCAGCGCGGTTGCGACGGGCGTCGACCATGCGGTTACCGGTCATTTCCAGTTCGTTGGCGCTGATGGTGGCAACGCCGCCAACATCCACCAGACCTTGTTCTTCGCGGTAACCCTGCAGTTTTTTCTCGGCCGCACGCAGGTTGTCGCGCAGCTTGATCAGACGCGTGTTCATCCAGGCCGTGGTGGTTTGCGATGATTTCTCGCTGGTATCGAGCTGGCTGTCGGTAAAGCCCTGAGCCAGTGCGTTGGCCGCCGCTGCCGCGAGAACGGGGTCTGGCAACTCGACTTCGATTTCGAGCAACTGGCTTTTGCCAACGAACTTGACGCTGGTGTGCAGCATGAGGTTCTGCGTGACCTGATTGAAGACGTCTGCTTCAGTGAGCTGCTCTTTCTTCGGCGGTAAAAATCGACCCAATCCCGGGATCCATTGATCAAGCTCCAGATTGGCCAGCCATTGGCGCGGAGCAAACCAGGGCTTTGGCTGCTGGCGCGGGTCGGTGACCGGGTGGGTCGTCAGACCGAGTTTTTTCACCGCGCGTTCGGCAAGGTCCCGCGATTGCAGGAGCGCCTGCTGGGTCTGCAAGTAATCAGTGGCGTTGCCGCCTGAGTCCTTGACTTGCTGGAACGACATCAGAGGAGGTGTCTTGTCGTTGAACAGCAGGGTGGTGCTGCCAATGTATTGCGGCGTGATGCTGGAGACCACAGCGGCCGCCAGTGCGCAACTCAGCAGAACCAGCCAGCCGATGCTCCATTTGGCGCGCCAGATGACCCTCCACAGATTGAGCAGATCCAGGGTGTCCTTGTCGTCGCCGTGCTGCGGATGCAGGTGCGCTTGAAGAGGACGTTCGACGTAGTTGCTAGGGCTGTTGTCCATGATCAGAAAAAGCCTTGTGCAATGGAAATGGTATCGCCGGGGGCAATCGTGGTGCTTCGCGTAACGTTATCGGTCACGGTCGCGCCACCATCGCCGCGCAAGATGGTTACTCGTTTCATCGAGGCCCGTTCGGTCAGGCCGCCGCCCAGCGCGATGGCTTTCTCCAGTGTCAGTCCGGGCACGAACGGGTAGCTGCCGGGCTTTTTCACTTCGCCATTGATGTAGAACGAGCGGTATTCGATCTGGCTGAGACTGACTTTCGGGTCGATCAGATAACCCTGCTTGAGCCCGTCGACGATGATTTTTTCGACCTGGCCGGGAGTCAGTCCCTTGGCGGAAATCTCGCCCAGGAACGGATAGGAAAAGGTGCCGGCGTCACTGAGCCGGATCTTTTTCATGCTTAATTCCGGCTCACCGAAAACGATGATTCGTAACACGTCGCCGGCAGCCAGTTTGTATTGCGTGTCGGGATCTGCCGCGTAGGTATGAGGTATGAGAAACAACGCGAACAAAAGAAAAACCATGCGAGCGTTCATGTCGAAACCCTCTTAAAGGCTGACGTTGAAGCTGATCTGGAACACGTTGCGGGTGAAGCTTTCATTGTCGGCATCGGAATCGTTGTCGCGATATCGATAACCCAGTTCGATATCCAGCCAACGGCGCATCGCGTACACCACGGCCAGGTTGTAGTCCTGAAGATTGTCGGTACGGCTTTGGCCTTCGTAGACATAACGGCCGTAACCGGCCTGTGCCACCGTGGTGATCCGTTCGGTCCAGCCGTGACGCCAGCCGACCTGGGTGAACGTCGACTTCACGGCATCAGCGCCATCGTCACCCTCGGCGAGGGCTTGGCGAGCGACGAAGGTGAATGTCGAATAGGTTCGCGGTTTCCATTGCAAGTCCACTTGCCAGGTCGGGTTATCGAGGTCTTTGGATTCGCTGTTGTCGAAGTTCTTTTTCTCATAACCGACGCGGACCTTGCCCGTCGTGCGTGCCGTGAAATCCCATACGGCACCGGCCATGACGGCGTCGGATTTACTGCTGCGCGGGCTGTTGGCCTGCTGGTAGTCAAAGTCGGTGTGGTTATATTCCACCAGACCCCGGGTGTTGCTGCCGATGCGGTGATACCAGGTGCTGGTGAGGGCCGTGGTATTGCGTTCCTTGTCGTCGTTGATGCCATCGGCGTTGTCGTAACGCAGTTGGGCGTAACTGGCCCCGAGATCGATCTGATTGTCAGCGCTTTTCGCACCGAAGGTGTAGAGACCACCCACCCGTTTGTTGTTGAGTTTGTCGTTGATTCCTTCGACTGCCGTCGATTCCGTGCGCTCCCATTTGCGGTATTCAGCGTCGAGCTTCAGACGATGCCGGTCAGTAAACTCCATGATGCTGTCGGCACGCACGCGTTGTGCCGTGTTCGAGGCATCCGACTCGTCGTGATAAATGTATCGAGTGGGTTGCCAGATCAGTCGTGTGGCACTGTTGCGATCCTCGGCCTTGAGCTCGAAAGAAGGCGCCAGCTTGGTGACCATGGAGGACTGCTTGCTGTTTTCCAGCTCGCGAAAGTTGTCGTCATAACTTTCTGAAAACAGGAAGGATGGCGTGAAGTCGAATCCGTAAACATCAATGGCTTGCGGATTGATGCTCCAGGCCATTTCAGGATAGAGGCAGGCCATCATCAGTGCGACAGGGCATCGTGACTTTAAAGCCATGTTAGAGCTCCTGAGCAAAGGCATGTAAGGCAAAGTCATTAGTTATAGGTGTGAAAGCCGGCTTGTTGACGTTCAATCACGCTGAGTGGCAAACAGACAGGCTGCTCACGGTTAAGAAACTGCAGAAGGATCATGACGCGGTCGGTACCGTGCAACCCCAGAAACACGCCTTCCAGTGGCGCGAGCGGACCGCTGACGATCTGCAGGTTTTCTCCGGGTTTCAGCGCTTCATCCGGCTGCGACAACGTTGATTCAAGGCAACGTGCACGCAGATGCTCGATGACGTGCTCCGCCACTGTCGCGGGACCATGATTGAATTCGACAAAGCGACTGACCCCTCGAGTGGAGCGCAAGGGTGCCCAGTTGTCGTCACGACTGAGTTGGATGAACAAGTACCCGGGGAAGAGGGATTCCTGGACTCGCTGTCGTTTCCCGCGAATGACGCGTTCACTGACGAGTTGGGGGTGAAAGACCACGTAGTTTTGTTGAAGCAGGTTGAGGTGGGCACGCTCATCCTGACGTGGCTTGCATTGTAAAAGGTACCAATTAGGTTGGTCCGAGCTGATGACTGGCATGCTTGTAAACTCTTTGATGATCGAAAGTTTATGGCAGGCAGAAGCTCTAATGAAGGCTAAGTAATGGCAGGCAGTGAAAGTATTTTTATTGTTGGGGGATTGAAGTGTTTCAATTATGAATCACAAGTGTTTCATTGGTGCACATCGCGCGGTGAAGTTGTGCCCTGTTATGCGGCGTCTTCGGGTCATTGTCGGCTTAACTTTTCAGAAGACAAAGCTACCGCACGGTCTGTTCGTCGCAGCCTTAAGGTTAGGTAACTAAGTAGTTGCCCCTGAAGCGACAGGGCGCGAGTAAGTGATTGCTCGCGCCCTGTAAAAAATCAACCTTGGTAGTTATCGGCCAGACTTTGCGGTCTGTCAAACGCTACCAGTCAAAAAACACGCCATCCATCCAGTAATGAATTTGCCAGTATTCAACCTATTGTTTTTAAATGGTTATTCCTTTTGTCTGAATGGCAGAAACTTTTTCTGCTTACTACGGACGAGGCTGTCATTTAGATCAGAAACTGTCCCCAATATTGGGTGTTGTTATAAAAGCTCGACTCAATAAGTCGACCGAGGCTATAACTAATCGCCTGTCGGCTTAAGTGGAGCAGGGATTATGACCGTTCTTGTTACAGGTGCTGCGGGCTTCATCGGGTATCACACGGTCAAACGACTGGGCCTGCAAGGCCAGGAAGTTGTCGGTATCGACAACCTCAACGATTACTACAGCGTGGCTCTCAAACAGGCGCGGCTCGAACAGTTGAGTAGTCTGCAGGGTTTCAACTTTGAAACACTGGATATTGTCGACAAGCCTGCCTTGATGGCGTTATTCAAGGCGCACGATTTCACCGAGGTCGTGCATCTGGCCGCTCAGGCAGGTGTTCGCTATTCGCTCGACAACCCGGATGCCTATGCGCAATCGAACCTGGTGGGGTTTCTCAATGTGCTGGAAGCCTGCCGACACCATCCGCCCGCGCATCTGATCTACGCCTCCAGCAGTTCGGTATACGGAGCCAACAGCAAATTGCCATACAGCGTCGACGATGCGGTCGAGCATCCTGTGTCCCTGTATGCCGCCACCAAGCGTGCCAATGAACTGCTTGCCGACAGCTACTGCCATCTTTACGGTTTGAAGGCCAGCGGCCTGCGTTTTTTCACGGTTTACGGGCCCTGGGGCAGACCGGATATGGCGCTGTTCAAATTTACCGAGGCCATTCTTCAAGGGCGGCCGATCGATATCTACAACAAGGGTCAGATGGCGCGGGACTTCACTTACGTCGATGACATTGTCGAAAGCATCGCCCGACTGTGCCCAAAGCCTCCAGAACCGGACAAGGAGGCGCAGGGCGTCAACCGGATTTTCAACCTGGGGCGCGGCAAACCGGTAGCGTTACTGGATTTCGTCGACTGCCTCGAGCAGGCACTGGGCATCAGGGCCCGGCGCAACATGTTGCCGATGCAGGCAGGCGACGTCATCAAGACCTGGGCTGATGTTTCAGCACTGGCGCAATGGATCGGGTTTTCTCCCCATGTGGAAGTTGAAGAGGGCGTGGCGCAGTTTGTGAGTTGGTATCGCCAGTATTATCGGATTTGAGCGAGTGGCTAATGCTCATAGTCCGATGGCGTCCGGTCATGAACCGAATCCTGCCCGGTTATTGCGCATGATCGAGAAATTCAACGCCGCAGCGACACACAGCCAGGCCAGGTAGGGAAACAGGATCAACCCGGTGATCACATCCAGGCGCAAGGCCAGGACCACCATCGCCGCGACGACCAGCCACAACAGCACGAGAATGACCATCGCGAAAACAATCCGCTGCGCACCGAAAAACACCGGCGTCCAAAGCGTGTTCAGGGCAATCTGCGCCGCCCACAATGCGAGCACCATTTCGCTGCCGGGAATCGTCGTCAAACGGTAGCCAACCCAGGCCAGCAGCAAATAGATCGTCGTCCAGGCCACCGGAAACACCCAGTTGGGTGGCGTGAACTTCGGTTTGTTGAGCTGCGCGTACCATTGGCCGGGCTTGAAGACCATGCCGGTGGTTGCGGCTGCACCGCAGGCGATCAGGAAAATCAGGAAAGTCACCATTTATCACTCCTTGGCCGCAGCCAGTCTGCTTGGGTTGCTATTTGGCTCTCGACGACATCAGGTCAATCACCCGCGCCACCAGGGTGTCGACCGCGAAGGGCTTGGTCAGTACCTGCATGCCGGGCCCCAATTGGCCGGCGCCGATCACTGCGTTTTCTGCGTATCCGGTAATGAAAAGCGTCGTCAGGTTCGGGCGGATCTCTCTGCCGGCGTCGGCCAGTTGCCGGCCGTTCATGCCACCCGGCAGGCCGACGTCGGTGATCAGCAAGTCGATATGCACGTTCGATTGCAACGCCTTCAGCCCGGCAACACTGTCGCATGCTTCGAGCAGGTTGTAGCCGAGATCGCCGAGCACTTCAGTCAACAAGGCGCGCACGGTCGGTTCATCGTCCACCACCAGAATGGTCTCGTTGGCCTTGGGGACTACAGCCGGTGCGATGTGCTTGTCATCGGGACTTTGCACGGGTTCGCCACGGTGACGAGGCAGGTAGATGCACATCGTGGTGCCCCGGTCGACCTGCGAGTGCACACGCACCTGGCCGCCGGACTGCTTGGCGAAGCCGTAGATCATCGACAAGCCCAGCCCTGTGCCCTGGCCCAGCGGCTTGGTGGTAAAGAACGGGTCAAAGGCCTTGGCGATTACATCCGCCGACATGCCGGTGCCGGTATCGCTGACGCACAGGCACACATATTCACCCTCGGGCATATCCAGCGCGCCGGCGGTCTCGGCGTCCATGATGCGATTGGCCGTTTCGATGGTAATGCGTCCGCCGTCGGGCATCGCATCGCGGGCATTGATGCACAGGTTGAGCAATGCGTTTTCCAGCTGACTGGCATCCACCAGTGTCGGCCAGAGCACCGGCGAGCCAATGGTTTCCAGAAGAATGCTCGGGCCCACGGTGCGCTGGATCAGTTCGGTCATGCCGGTCATCAGCATGTTGACGTCGGTGGGTCGCGGATCGAGGGTCTGGCGTCTGGAGAACGCCAGCAGGCGGTGGGTGAGGGCGGCGGCACGCTTGACCGCGCCCTGTGCGGTGACCATGTATTTGTCGACTTCGCTCAACCGGCCCTGACTGATCCGCGTACTCATCAATTCCAGTGCACCGGAAACGCCGGCCAGCAAATTGTTGAAGTCATGAGCCAGGCCGCCGGTCAGTTGGCCGACTGCTTCCATCTTTTGCGACTGACGCAGTTTTTCCTCTGCTTGCATCAACTCGGCGGTGCGCGCTGACACTCGCTGTTCCAGTGTGTCGTTGAGCGCACGCAAGGCGGCGATAGCTCCGTCGCGCTCTGCTTCGACGGTGCGGCGTTCCTCGACGTCAATCAGTACGCCGGGGAAGCGAACTGGTTTCTTGTCATCGGCACACTCAACGCGGCCGTTGGCTTCGATCCACTGGTATCTGCCGTCCGCGCGGCGCACACGGTACTGATGGGAATAGGCGCCACCGCGGCCAATGGCTTCGTCGATCGCCGTGGTCAGCCCGTCCCGGTCGTCGGGGTGCACGCTGGTGATCACCTGTTCGAGGCTGAGGCCTTCGCGCCCCAGACTCGGGTCGAGGTTGAACACCTGGGCGAAGCCTTCGTCGATGGCAAATCGATCAGTCAGCAGGTCCCAGTGCCAGGTGCCGATAATGGCGCCGGCGGCGAGGGCCAGTTGCACGCGTTCGACGTTCTCCCGGGCAATCGCCTCACTGGCGCGCAAGCGCTCCTCGGCGTCGCGCCGTTCGGTGACGTCGTTGAACAGGATCGCGATCTGCCGGTCGGCCGGATCGCCGACCCGCACGGCGCGCACATCGAACCAGCGTTCAAAGGTATTGGCGTAATTCTCGAAGTTCGCCGGTTCCCCGGTCTTGGCCACGTGGCCGTAGGTTTCGAACCAGAAGCGTTCCAGATTGGGTGCGAATTCGGTCACCCATTTGCCGCGCAGGTTGACCCCGCACTGGCGCTCGAACGCCGGGTTGGCTTCAACGAAGTAGTAGTCGACAGGCTCGTCGTTGGCGTCGAATTTGACTTTGACGATGGCAAACGCCGACTCGATGGTTTCCAGAATGGTGCTGAAGCGTTCCTCACTGCGGGCGAGCGCAGCTCTGCTGGCCTGCAGTTGGGCCGCCACATTTTGCTCAGTGTCGACTTCATTGCTCAGCAGCGCGGCGCGTAATCGCTTTACCTCGGACTCAAGTGCTTCGCGATCAAGGTGTTTGAGGGTATCCATTTCACCTGCTTTGTCAGGTTTTTCAGGGGCCGGATTCATGGGGCGGACAGGCCGGACTGGGGCAGTGGTCATCTCGAAGCGGTCTGGCTGGATTGTTGTTCATTCGTTGACCGGTGGCGTCGTCGGTAAGTTTCACGAATGGCCCCGGGCGAACGCTGATTTCAGATCGACTCCCCGTTATCCAGGCGGGCCAGCAGCGACTGGCCGCGTTGCCACAGTGCCTCTTGCTTGGCCTGCGGCATGCGGTCGAGGTTCTTGTACATCATGGCCATACGCTGATTGCCGCGCAGCAGCTCGCCGTGGCGCATCAGGAAATGCCAGTACAGCGAATTGAACGGACAGGCATTGTCTGCCGTACTTTCGCTGACCTTGTACGCGCAACCGCGGCAGTAATCGGACATGCGATTGATGTACTGGCCGCTGGCGCAATAGGGCTTGGAGCCGAGATAACCGCCATCGGCGTGCATGACCATGCCCAGCGTGTTGGGCAGCTCGACCCAGTCGAAGGCGTCCATGTAGATCGCCAGATACCACTCGCAGATTTGGCTCGGCGCGATGCCGGCGAGCAGGGCGAAATTGCCGGTGACCATCAGCCGTTGAATGTGATGCGCGTAGGCATGCTGCAAGCTTTGCCCGATGGCGTGGCGCATGCAGTTCATCTGCGTATCGCCGGTCCAGTAGAACTCGGGCAAAGCCCGGGTGTTGCCGAGCGCGTTGCCCAGCGCGTAATCAGGCATTTTCAGCCAGTACACACCCCGCACGTATTCGCGCCAGCCAATCAATTGCCGAATGAAACCTTCGGCGGCATTGAGTGCAACACTGCCGGACCAGTACGCCGACTCCACGTCGCTGCACAGCTGCCGCAGATCCAGCAGGCCGATGTTGAGCGCCGCACTGATGCGTGCATGAAACAGGAAAGGCTCATCACTGGCCATGGCGTCCTGGTAATCGCCAAACCCGGCCAGACCGTAATCGAGAAAGTACGCCCAAAGAGCCTGCGCATCGGCATGGGTGACGGGATAGTTGAAGTCATCGAGCGCGCCGTAGTGCTGGCTGAAACGCGCCTTGACCAGTGCCAGTACTTCGCTGGTGATGGCGTCATTACTGAAGCGCGCCGGGTAGGGCGCTTTCACGCTTTTGGGCAGGGCTTTGCGATTATCCGCATCGAAATTCCACGCGCCACCCACCGGCGAGCCGTCGCCATTGAGCAACAACCGGCTCTTGCGGCGCATCTCCCGGTAGAAAAACTCCATGCGCAGCTGTTTCTTGCCCTCGGCCCAGGCGGCGAACTCTTCGCGACCGCACAGAAAACGTGTATCGGCGTGCCAGTGAATCGGCAAGCCGCATTCCTTCATCGAGTGCTCCAGCCGCCAGTCGCCACACTCGGTGACGTGGACTTCTTCGGCCTGCAACAGCGCCTTCCAGCGATGTAATTCACCCGGCACCGAACCGCTGTTATCCGGATCATCCAGCCTGACGTATTCGACGCGTACATCCTGGTCTTGCAGCGCCTGGGCGAAATGGCGCATGGCGCTGAAGATCAGGGCAATCTTCTGTGGATGGTGGGCCACATGGCTGGCTTCTTCCATGACCTCAACCAACAGCACCGTGTCGCGCTCGGCATCGAGTGCCTGTAAGGAAGCCAGGTCGAAGGACAACTGGTCGCCCAGTACCAGGCACAAGCGGCGGGTAACGTTCATTCAATCAAGCTCTGGGTTGTACGGTTCATTGGCTGGCTTCGGCGCCCTGGCGGCGGAAGAACAAGGTCACCTGACCGACTTCCACGCCGAACTTGGACATGCTGGTGCGGTTGATCAACGTGTCCTCGTCCATCAGGTACATCCAGTCGTCCATGCTCACTTCATAGGTCGAATCGTCGACCGCCAGGTTCAGGCGATAAACCCAGTGCACGGCGTTCCCGGCAATCTGACCCTGGGCAGCGCCGATCACATCGCCGGCGCGACCGCTCCAGCGTCCCTGGCCTTCGGGCGTCAATGTCCATACGCGGTGCTGGCGGGTGCCGTCGCTGTACAGGAAGCGCTCGTCGAGAATCAGGTTGTTGCCTTCGCGACGGCTGACGATCGTGACTTCAAAACGCTTGGTCACTTCGCCGCCAGGCTTCTGAAATATCCCCCAGGCTTTGACGGGCTGGCTGAAATAACGCTCCAGACTCAGTGCCGGTTGTTGATCGGCATAACGCGTGACATCCACGTTGCTGCAGCTTGCGAGGTTGAGCATCAGTGCCAGTAACAGCAGTAATCGAGTCATTGCCTTGCTCCCTGATCGCAGGTGTTGAGGGAGAACGTTCGAAGCATTTTCTTGTACGCCGGGCAGGGCGCGTACAGGGTTGTGGCCGATTCATTAAGCTTTATCGAGTAAGAACTACGCATGAAGCTGTATCGGTAGCGATAAAAATTGTACGAAGATAGTTTGTTTGTATAGGTTTTAAGCAAGGTTAGGCGGAAAAAAACCACCTGACAACGAAACGGCGATCTTTTTCTATCGATGCGAAATCCCGCATGCCCTTCGACAACCTCCATTCGGACTAGGCAAGCCTGACGATTCTGCCGCGCACCGCCCGGACCAGACTGGCGACTCGAAGGGGCACCACTTCACGGGTGCTCCGCTAGACGAGTAGAAGGCGCCGCGATGGAGTTTGCATTCAGCGACGAACAGGAAATGATCCGCGAATCGGCCGAAGGTTTTCTGGCCGATGTCTCGGATTCTGCCGCCGTGCGCGCGGCGATGGTCAGTGAGCGGGGTTTCGACGAGGCGCTGTGGCAGCGTCTGTGCCGTGAAATGTACTGGCCGGCGATTCACATTCCCGAAGCCTATGGCGGTCTGGGACTCGGTTTTGTCGAACTGGGCATCCTGCTGGAACAGATGGGCCGGCGTTTGCTGTGTTCTCCCTTCTTCGCCACGGCCTGCATGGCCACGCCGGCATTGCTGCTGGCCGCTGACGATCAGCAGAAGCAACGCTGGCTGCCGTTGATTGCCGACGGCAGTGTGACCGCAGCGTTGGCGTTCAACAGTGCCAACGGCCGGGCCGCCGAAGACGTGCAGGCCTCAGTGGTGAAGGAGGGCGACGGTTTTGTGCTCGACGGCACCCTCAATCATGTGCTCGACGGGCACGGCGCTGACCTGCTGATCATTGCGGCGCGGCTGCCCGGATCGGTGGGCGAGGCGGGCATCAGCCTGTTCGCCGTAGAAGCCGATCAGCCCGGAATCGAGCGTCAGATGTTGCCGACGATGGACCAGACCCGTCGTCAGGCTCGCATTCGGCTCAACGGCCTTTACGTTGACGCGCAATGCCTGCTCGGCGAATTCGGCGCGGGCTGGCCGCACCTTGAGCGCGTGCTGCAGCTGGCCTGCATCGCCCTGGCCTGCGAACAGACCGGTGGTGCGCAACAGGTGCTGGACCTGAGCGTGGCCTACATGCAGGAACGCCAGCAGTTCGGCCGACCGATCGCCAGTTTTCAAGCCCTCAAACACCGCGCCGCCGACATGATGCTGCAAGTGGAATGCGCGCGTTCGGCCAGTTATTACGCGGCCTGCGTTGCCCAGGAAGTGCTCGATCCTGACGGTGATCCGCAAGTAGCCAGCGAGCTGCCGACGGCAGCAGCGCTGGCCAAGGCCCATTGCTCGGACACCTTCTTTCACTGCGCTTCGGAAGCCATTCAGTTGCACGGCGGGGTCGGGTTCACCTGGGAATACGACGTGCATCTGTATTTCAAACGCGCCCGCGCCAGCGAGAGTTTTCTCGGGCTGCCGGCCTGGCATCTGGAGCGTATCGCCGAGGCGATTCTGGGGGAGCAGCCATGAAAATCAGTTTCAGCGAACACGATGAACGTTTCCGCCAGGAAGTGGCCGACTGGTTGCGCGTCAACCTCAGCGGTGAATTCGAAGCCCTGCGTTTTCGCGGCGGCCCGGGTGACGAGCACATGTTCCCCGAGGAACGCAAAGCCTGGGAGCGCAAG
Source organism: Pseudomonas sp. GW823-FHT04A03 (assembly GCF_058796615.1). Taxonomy (NCBI): domain Bacteria; kingdom Pseudomonadati; phylum Pseudomonadota; class Gammaproteobacteria; order Pseudomonadales; family Pseudomonadaceae; genus Pseudomonas; species Pseudomonas sp. GW823-FHT04A03. The sequence goes on along the minus strand of NZ_JBXAIV010000001.1, from coordinate 724,579 downwards.
CTTGCCGAGGGCGGCTGGACCTGCGTGGGCTGGCCTCCGGAGCACGGTGGCCGTGGCCTGTCGATCAGTCAGCAAGTGATTTTTCACGAGGAATACGCCCGCGCCGGCGGTCCCGGACGCATGGGCCATATCGGCGAAGGCCTGGCCGGCCCGACCATCGCGGCCTTCGGCAGCGCCGAACAGCAACAGCGATTCTTGCCGGGCATCGTCAACGGCACGGCATTCTGGTGCCAGGGCTATTCGGAACCGGGCGCCGGCTCGGACCTGGCCAACGTCAAAACCCGGGCCACGCTGGATGAAGACAGCGGCAGCTGGATCATCAACGGGCAGAAAGTCTGGACCTCGCTGGCCCATGAATCGGACTGGTGTTTTGTGCTGGCCCGCACCGAGCCCGGCAGTGTCGGCCATCGCGGTCTGTCATTCCTGCTGGTGCCGATGGCGCAAGCCGAAATCACCGTGCGACCGATCGAACAACTGACCGGCACCTCGGAATTCAACGAAGTGTTCTTCGACGACGCCCGTACCGATGCCGCCAACATCGTCGGCTTGCCGGGCGAAGGCTGGAGGATCGCCATGGCGCTGCTCGGTTTCGAGCGCGGGGTGTCGACCCTCGGCCAGCAGATGCAATTTCAAAATGAACTGAACGAAATCATCGGCATCGCCCGGGCCAATGGCGCCTCGCGCGATCCGGCCTTGCGCCAACGTCTGGCCCAGGCCTGGAGCGGTCTGCGGATCATGCGTTACAACTCGCTGCGCATGCTGTCGGGGGCGCAGGACGGTTCGCTGCGCAAGGAGGCGACCATCTACAAGCTGTTCTGGTCAACCTGGCACGCCAATCTCGGCAAGCTGGCGATGGATGTGCTTGGCGCCGATGCCGAACTGCTTGAAGCCGCGCCGTATCAACTCACGCGCCTGCAATCGCTTTACCTGTTCAGCCGCGCCGACACCCTCTACGGCGGCAGCAACGAGATCCAGCGCAACATCATCGCCGAGCGCGCTTTGGGCATGCCCAAAGAGCCACGCCTTCCTGTGTGATCAAGGAGTTTTCCATGTCTGTTCCTCACTATGTCGCCGGTCACGGTCTGTTGCGTGGCAAGTCGGTGCTGATCACGGCAGCGGCCGGTGCCGGTATCGGTTTTTCCGCCGCGCTGCGGGCCGCCGAGGAAGGCTGCCGTGCCTTGATGATCAGCGACATCCATGAAGGCCGGCTGGCCGAAGCGGTGCTGAAAATCCGCGAAACGACCGGTCTGCAACAGGTTTTCGGGCAAGTCTGCAACGTCGCCGACGAAGCCCAGGTGCAGCAGCTGATTGCCTGCGCCGAGCGTGACCTTGAAGGCGTCGATGTGCTGATCAACAACGCCGGTCTGGGTGGTTCAGCGTTGCTGGTGGAGATGACCGATGAACAATGGAACCGGGTCCTCGATGTGACGCTGACCGGCACCATGCGCATGACCCGCGCCATGCTGCCGAAAATGATGGAGCGCCGCGCCGGGGTCATCGTCAACAACGCCTCGGTACTCGGCTGGCGGGCGCAGAAAGAGCAGGCGCACTACGCCGCCGCCAAGGCCGGGGTCATGGCGTTGACCCGTTGCGCAGCGGTCGAGGCCGCCGATTACGGAATCCGCATCAACGCGGTGAGCCCGAGCATCGCGCTGCACGATTTCCTGCGCAAATCCGCGCCGCAGGCCGTGCTCGATCAACTGGCGGCAAATGAAGCGTTCGGTCGCGCCGCCGAAGTCTGGGAAGTGGCCAACGTGATGATGTTCCTGGCCAGCGACTACAGCTCCTACATGACCGGCGAAGTGCTGTCGGTCTCCAGCCAGAGGGCGTGACATGCCGCGTATTTTCGACACGCCTTTCGCCCTGCGCGACGCAGTGGGAGAAGAGCTGGGCGTCAGCGACTGGCTGTTGCTGGCGCAAGACCGGATCAATCAGTTCGCGGACGCCACCGGCGATCACCAGTGGATTCACGTCGATCCGCTCAAGGCTGCCAGCGGCCCGTTTGGCGGCTGCATCGCCCACGGTTACCTGAGCCTTTCGCTGGTCAACCTGTTTCTGCCGCAGATCGTCGAGGTTCGCGGCATCGCCATGGGCGTCAACTATGGCTGCGAGCGCGTGCGCTTTCCCACGGTAGTACCGGTGGATTCCCGTGTGCGCGGTCGTGCGCAGTTGATGGCCGTCGACGAGGTCAAGGGCGGTGTTCAGGCGACCATCCGCGTCAGCGTCGAGATCGACGGCGAAGAACGCCCTGGCTGCGTGGTCGACACCATCAGCCGCTACTACCCGCAAGATTCAGCAGCACCTTCGAGGAGTCCCGCATGAAAGAAGCCGTCATTGTTTCGACCGCCCGTACCCCGATCGGCAAAGCCTTTCGCGGTGCATTCAACGACACCGAAGCGCCGCTGCTCGGTGGCCATGTGGTGCGCGAAGCCGTGCGCCGGGCCGGCATCGAGCCCGGCGAAGTGGACGACGTGATCATCGGCGCGGCAGCGCAACAGGGCACCCAGTCCTACAACCTCGGCCGCCAGTGCGCGATTGCCGCCGGTTTGCCGTTTTCCGTGTCGGGTATGGCCGTCGAACGCCAATGCTCGTCGGGTTTGATGAGCATCGCCATGGCCGCGAAAAGCATCATGTGCGACGAAATCGACATCGCGGTAGCCGGCGGCCTGGAATCGATTTCGCTGGTGCAGAACAAGCACAAGAACCTCTATCGCAACCAGTCCGGCGCAGTGCTCGAACGCGATCCGCACGCTTACATTCCGATGATCGAAACCGCCGAGATTGTTGCCGCCCGCTACGGCATCAGCCGCGAGGAACAGGACGAATACAGCTACCAGAGCCAGGTACGCACCGCCCTGGCCCAGAGTGCCGGGCTGTTCGACCGGGAACTGGCGCCAATGACCAGCCGCAAGGCGATTTTCGACAAGGCCACCGGCGAAACCCGCTTTGAAACCCTCAGCCTGCAACGCGATGAGTGCAACCGCGTCGACACCACCCGCGAAAATCTCGCCGCGCTGGAACCGGTCTGGGCCGGCGGTGAATGGACCGAGAAAGGTCGTTTCATCACCGCCGGCAACGCCTCGCAGCTGTCCGACGGCGCGTCGGCCTCGGTGTTGATGAGCGCCAAACTGGCCGAGAAACGTGGGTTGGAACCCTTGGGGATCTATCGCGGTATGGCCGTCGCGGGCTGCAACTCCGATGAAATGGGCATCGGCCCGATCTACGCGATTCCGAAGCTGCTCAAGCGTCAGGGCCTGACCATGGACCACATCGGCCTGTGGGAGCTGAACGAAGCGTTTGCCTGTCAGGTGCTGTATTGCCGCGACACGCTGGGCATTCCGCAGGAGCGGTTGAACGTCAACGGCGGGGCGATTGCGCTGGGTCATCCGTTCGGCATGTCCGGGGCGCGGATGGTTGGCCACGCCTTGATCGAAGGTCAGCGCCGTGGTTTGCGTTACGTCGTGGTGAGCATGTGCATCGGCGGTGGCATGGGTGCTGCGGCCTTGTTCGAGGTGGTCTGAATGATCAGCGCACAGCAGATTCAAACCACCATGGCCCGCTACGTAGAACTGGTGGATACCGGCGACATCGACGGGATCCTTGCGCTCTACAGCGAGGATGCAACGGTCGAAGACCCGGTCGGTCAGCCGCCGATTCACGGCATCGCTGACATCGAGCGCTTCTACCGTCAGGGCCTGGGCGTGAGCAAGGTGTCGGCCACGTTGACCGGCCCGGTGCGCGCGACGTTGAACGGATGTGGGGCGATGCCGTTTCGGGTCGACATGCAGTGGGCGGGGCAGCCATGCTCGCTGCATGTGATCGACGTGATGGAATTCGATGACGACGGCAGGATCCGCTCGATGAAAGCCTATTGGAGCGAAGCCAACATCGGGCCGCAGTCCTGATGCCTGTTGCAGGCTGCGCAATATCGCAGCCTGCCACCCGATTCATTGCGAGATACCGTTTTCGTAATAGACCTTCAGATTCTCGGCAATCTGCCGCACGACCTTGTTGAACGCCTTGCCCAGCAGTTTTTCCATCAGCCTGCCACCGCGCAGGCTGTAGTGCATCTGGGTGGTCATGCGGCTGAATTCACCTTCGCGCTGCAAGGCATAACTGAAGCTGGCTTCGCGAAACGGGAAGGGCGCGCCGGCGCTCGCCTTGTGCAGCACCAGGACAAAGCCGACCCCGTCCTGCCACTGCACCACGCTTTCATCCAGCCACTGACCGCCCTTGCGAAACACCCGGCGACTGGCGCCGAGCCCTTCGATCGGCCCGGGATGCAGCTGGCAACCGGTGAGTCCCGGCACATAGTGTGGCGCCAGGCGCAGATCCCGCAGTTTGGCCCAGGCGGCGGGCGGGGTCAGTTCGAGCAGGACGCTGTGGCAGGCAATCGCCGGCATGCTGGATTTCCTTGTTTTTAAGATTTAGTGGGGCTGGGCCGCGTCGAGAAACGCCGGGCGTTCGCCACCGCCGTGCACGGTGATGTCCGCGCCGCTGACATAACGCGCCAGGGGCGAAGCGAGGTACAGGCAGGTATCGCCGATGTCTTCCGGCGCCGCCAGGCGTTGCAGCGGAATGGTTGCTGCCACCCGTGCAAGACCAGATTGATCGCCGTAATGCAGGGCGGCCTGTTCGGTAAGGATCAGCCCGGCCGTGACCGCGTTGACCCGCACTTTCGGCGCCCACTCCACGGCGAGCGAACGGGTCAGGTTCAACAAACCAGCCTTGGCCGCGCCATAAGCCGCCGTGCCCGGAGAAGGACGAACCGCGCTGACGCTGCAGATATTGATGATTGCACCGCCACCGTCCTGCGCCTGCATCACCCGATTGGCCTGCTGACATAGATTCAACGGCGCCAGCAGGTTCAGGCGAATGATCGCTTCGCTGAAACGCGGCGAGGCGCTGGCGGCGTCGGCATTGGGCGAGCCGCCGGCGTTGTTGACCAGCACGTCGAGCCGGCCAAAACGCTCGACGATGGTCTCGATCAACCGCGCGGACTGCTCGACATCACGCAGATCGCACGGCAGGAAAACGGCCTCGCGTCCTGCGCCAGAAGGCAGTGAGTCCGGGGCCTCGCGACCGCAAATCACCACCTCGGCACCGCCGTCGAGAAAACGCTGACTGATGCCCCGACCAGCCCCTTTGCCGCCCCCGGTGACCAGCACCACTTTGCCGCGAAAATCCAGCGCATCCAGCATGGAAAAGCCTCGTTCAGTCACAGATCAATGCCGTCGATGCTAGGTGTGCAGGCGCGTACGGCCAACGTCCGAAAAGACTAGGGCGGCTAGTCCTGTCGGACGATGTTGCAGGAAAGGCCTGCGCAAATAATCCGGGCACAACAATAGCCGGGAGCACACCTTATGAGCGCAATGGCGCAAGGGCACTTCGTTACGCTGCCGCAGGGGTTGCGGCTGCATTATCTGGACATCGGCGGGCAGGGCGCTGGCAGTGGCGAGACGGTGCTGTTCATCCACGGCAGCGGGCCCGGGGCCAGCGGCCACAGCAATTTCAAACAGAACTACCCGCTGTTTGTCACCGCCGGTTATCGCGTGATCGTGCCCGACCTGCCGGGTTATGGCGCGTCCGACAAGCCGGACACCCTCTACACCCTGGACTTTTTCGTCAATGCGCTGAGCGGTCTGCTCGATGCCCTGGATATCCAGCGCTGCATCCTGGTGGGCAACTCGCTGGGCGGCGCCATCGCGATCAAACTGGCCCTCGACCAGCCGCAGCGGGTCAGCCGACTGGTGCTGATGGCACCGGGAGGGCTGATGGAAAAGGAGCAGTATTACCTGCAAATGGAAGGCATCCAGAAAATGGGCGCCGCGTTTGCCCGAGGTGAATTGCACGACGCGGATGGCATGCGCCGCTTGCTGAACCTGCAATTGTTCGACGAGTCGTTGATCAGCGCCGAGACCGTCAATGAACGGGTCGCCGTGGTGCGCGAGCAACCGGTCTGCGTGCTGTCGACCATGCAAGTACCGAACATGACCGAGCGCCTCAAGGAGTTGCAGTGCCCGATCCTCGGTTTCTGGGGCATGGACGACAAGTTCTGCCCGGTCTCGGGTGCGCAAACGATGATGCAGCACTGCCAGAACATTCGTTTTGTGCTGCTCAGCGAGTGCGGGCATTGGGTGATGGTCGAGTACCGCGAGCTGTTCAATCGCGAATGCCTGTTCTTCTTTCAGGAAGGCCAGCGATGAGCGCGGCATTGCGTCGCCAATTCGGCGAAGAGTTGTATCAGGCGCTCCTGCAGGGCAGCACCGTGGCCCCGCTGACCGAGCGCTGGCCGTCGATCAGCATCGAAGACGCCTACCATGTTTCGCTCTATTGCATCGAGCGTCGGGTCGCGGCCGGTGACCGGATCGTCGGCAAGAAGATCGGCGTGACCTCGGCGGCAGTCCAGCGAATGCTCAACGTGCATCAGCCGGATTTTGGCTTCATCACCCAGCAGATGTCGTTCGGCAATGACGCGAACATTTCCCTGTCGGCGAACCGGCTGATCCAGCCCCGCGCCGAAGGCGAAATCGCCTTCCGGCTCAAGCACGACCTGATCGGCCCCGGCGTGACCGAAGCCGACGTGCTGGCGGCAACTGAATACGTCACGCCGTGCTTCGAGATCGTCGACTCGCGGATCCACGACTGGCGCATCCGCATTCAGGACACCGTCGCCGATAACGCCTCTTGCGGCGTGTTTGTGCTCGGCGATGTGCAAGCCGATCCGCGAGCGCTGGACCTGCCGAATCTGCACATGCGCGTATTCAAGAACGACGAACCGCTGAGCGAAGGATTGGGCTCGGCCGTGCAGGGCAACCCGTTGACGGCCGTCGCCTGGCTGGCCAACACCCTGGGTGCCTTCGGCATTCCGTTCAAGGCCGGGGAGCTGATTCTCTCGGGGTCTCTGGTTCCGCTTGAGCCTGCCCGTGCAGGCGACCGTTTTTCTCTGACCATCGATGGCCTGGGCTCTGCCCGGGTGTCTTTCTGCGCCTGACCCGTGGGGTTTAACCGGATGAACAAGAAACTCAGAGCGGCCATTATCGGCCCGGGAAACATTGGCACTGACCTGCTGATGAAAATGCACCGATCAGAATGGATCGAGCCGGTGTGGATGGTCGGCGTCGACCCCGAGTCCGAGGGCCTCAAACGCGCCCGCGAACTGGGGGTGAAAACCACCGCGGGCGGCGTCGACGGATTGCTGCCCCACGTGCTCGACGATGACATTCGCATCGCCTTCGATGCGACCTCGGCCTACGTCCACGAGCAGAACAGCCGCAAGCTCAACGAGCTGGGGGTGATCATGATCGACCTGACGCCGGCGGCCATCGGCCCGTTCTGCGTGCCGCCGGTCAACCTCAAGGAGCACGCGGCGTCGCTGGCGATGAACGTCAACATGGTCACCTGCGGTGGCCAAGCGACGATCCCGATGGTGGCGGCGGTGTCGCGGGTGCAATCGGTCAGTTACGGCGAAATTGTCGCCACCGTGTCGTCCGGCTCGGTCGGCCCGGGCACGCGGCAGAACATCGACGAGTTCACCCGCACCACGGCCGGCGCGGTCGAGAAGATCGGCGGCGCCCGTCGCGGCAAGGCGATCATCGTCATCAACCCGGCCGAACCGCCGCTGATGATGCGCGACACCATCCATTGCCTGACGGACGACGAGCCGGATCAGCAGCGGATTCGCGCCTCGGTGTTGCAGATGGTCGAGGAAGTGCAGCGTTATGTGCCCGGTTACAAGCTGATCAACGGCCCGGTGTTCGATGGCCGCAAGGTCTCGATCTTCATCGAGGTGGAAGGCCTCGGGGATTTTCTGCCCAAGTCGGCGGGCAACCTCGACATCATGACCGCCGCCGGCCTGCGCACCGCCGAAATGTTCGCCGAAGAAGCCCACAAGGGCGCCCTGCAACTGCCCGCCCGTTAAGTGGAGAATGACCATGAATCTGCAAGGTAAACGCGTTCGTCTGCACGACATGAGCCTGCGCGACGGCATGCACGCCAAACAGCATCAGATCAGCCTGGACCAGATGATCGCCGTGGCCACCGGCCTCGATGCGGCCGGCGTGCCGCTGATCGAAATCACCCATGGCGACGGCCTCGGTGGTGCATCGCTGAACTACGGGATGCCGGCCCACAGCGACGAGGAATACTTCTCGGCGGTGATTCCACGGTTGCGCCAGGCAAAAGTCTCGGCGCTGTTGTTGCCCGGCATCGGCACCCTCGATCACCTGCGCATGGCCCATGAACACGGGGTGTCGACCATCCGCGTCGCTACCCACTGCACCGAGGCTGACGTTTCCGGTCAGCACATTGGTATGTCCGCGAAAATGGGCCTCGATACGGTCGGTTTCCTGATGATGGCCCACATGGTCAGCGCAGAAAAACTGCTGGAGCAGGCGCGGCTGATGGAGAGTTATGGCGCCAACTGTATTTACTGCACCGACTCGGCGGGCTACATGCTCCCGGACGAGGTCAGCGAGAAAGTCGGCGTACTGCGCGCCGGCCTGAGCGCCGGCACCGAAGTGGGCTTTCACGGCCATCACAACCTGGGCATGTCGATTGCCAACTCCCTGGCCGCGATCGAGGCGGGCGCCGCGCGTATCGACGGTTCGGCGGCCGGGCTGGGTGCCGGTGCGGGCAACACGCCGCTGGAAGTGTTCGTTGCGGTGCTGGAGCGGATGGGCGTTGAAAGCGGCGTCAACCTGTACGGGATCATGGACGTCGCCGAAGACCTGATCGTGCCGATGATGGACCAGCCGATCCGCCTCGACCGCGATGCCCTGACGCTGGGATACGCCGGGGTTTACAGCTCGTTCCTGCTGTTTGCCAAACGCGCCGAGAAAAAGTACCTGGTTGCCGCCCGCGAGCTGCTGGTGGAGCTGGGGCGGCGCGGCACCGTCGGCGGTCAGGAAGACATGATCGAAGACCTGGCGCTGACCCTGTCCCGGGCGCGGGGCTTCCTGCCGACCTGATCCTCGGCTGACAACAAAAAGCACCGGCGCTGCTTGCAGGCCGGTGCTTTTTTATGGGCGCATGTTTACGGGAGCAGATTGCGCACCAGCGGCGGGTAGCAGTTGACTGCCGTGCTCGAACAGCCTAGGAGCGCGGTGCTCGGTCGATAGGCTTCGTTTCTGAACAACTGACACAGGCTGACGGAACTGCCGACGCAGACGATCAGGAGCAGGGCGCAGGTGGAATGTCGCATCGCGGGCCTCATACGGATTTTTATTGTTGTAGAGGCAAGGTAGGGCGGCGGGAGATATTCGGCGTCGTCTGAATGGACTAGTCAGGCAAAGAAGCCATCGCCCGGGCGGACGATGGCGCGGGACGGGTGTCAGCCGAGGGTGGCCACGCTGCGCAGGATCAGGCGCACGAGCATGGTCTGGCGGGTCACGCCGGTCTTGGAGAAGGTTGAACGCAGGTGGGCGCGCGCGGTGTTGCGGCTGATGCCGAGTTCTTCCGAGGCTTCATCGAGGGTCAGCCCGTTGGCCAGCAACATCGCCAGCTGGGTTTCGGCGGGAGTGAAGTCGAACAGGGCGCGGACGATCTCCTGGGGCGCGGTGGACTGTTGCTCCGGGTCGCTGATGAAGATCACCACCGTCGGGCACTGCTTGCCTTCGCTCCACTCCGACAGCGGCACCGAACGCACGATGATGCCCAGGTCGGCGCGCCCGGACGGCCGCTGTACGCGCAGCGCTTCGACCATCGACGGGTTGCTGCTTTTCTGCGAGAGCAGCGACTGCTTCACCAACCGGCGAAACTCTTGGGTGTCGCGGTCGGTACCGACCTGCAGCCCGTCGTTGACCAGTTTGATGCCGTCCTTTTCCTGGATCAGCCGGTCGGCCACCTGGTTGGTCTGCAGCACCTTGCCGGCCTCGTCGAGGATGATCGTGCCGACCGCCATCTGATTCACCGCACCGGCGTAAAGGTTGCGTTCGACCTCGATGCGGTTGAGCTGCATGTGAACCTTGATCGAGCGCTCGAGGTGCGGAATGAAATGCGCGAGCAGGGTTTTTTCTTCATCGCCAAACGGCTTGTCATCCCGCCCGCGACTGATACGGATCCGGCACTGGGCGCCGTCGCAGGTGTTGATGTCGGCGCCGAGGATATGGAACACGTCCACCGCTTCGAGGAAGTTCTTGTAGAACTCGGATTTTTGCCAGTCATCGCTGGAGACGAATTCGGCGAGGGTCACCACCTGGCGATTGGGCAGGCCGACGAAGGGGTCGAGGGTGAAAAAATGGGTGTTGTACGAGGCAACGGCCTCGGTCGAGGTGCCGGTGGTGTTGACCATCAGTCCGTCCACATGGGTGCTGGGCGGCCGCAGGATGAAGGTCACGTATTTGCTTTTCAGGTAGACGTTGAGCTGGTTGAGAAAGGTCGCCCAGGGAATGGTTTCCAGCGGCCCCTGATACAGGTTGCCGATGAGATCGCTGAACGTGTCGAGGCTGAGGCTCTGCTGCATGGGGAACCCGTTCTTATTATTAGTGGTTTGCGGTGCCCGAGAATAAGCGCCTGTATCGACCACTTGCAACGCCCGGGCACGAGGCCTGACCGGCGGCGGCCGGCCAGGCACAAAAACGCGACAGCCCCGTGATCAGGCCTGTTCGCGGGCCCTCACGATGAACACTTTCTGGTCCTGCACATCCGCGGAAAGCAGTCCGACATCGGTGTAGAACTGCTCGTACCAGCGCCGCAATTGATAGACCGGGCCGTCGCCATCGCAGAGCAACGGGTTATCGACGCGGGTCTTGCTGTGCCAGATCGACACGTCTTCGTAAAAGGCTGCCTGGGCCTGTTGCACATAGGCCTTGGCCATCGCCTGATTCTGTTCTTCGCTCAGGCCCGGAATCTTTTTCACCAGTACGCCGTAGCGCAGGGTGAAACTGCCGAGGTCGATCGGCACATGACAGTTGAGCAGGATCGAGTGGATCGGCTGGCCGTTCATGGCACCGGTCATTTCGGTGATCTGGTAGGCCGGCCCGTAGTAGGTGGCGACGGTGGTCAAAGCGCTGTCGCCGGACAGCCGCTCGCTGCGGGCGCTCATGATCTGGGTCGCGAGGTGGCCTTCGAATACGTTGCTGAAGGCTTCGACCGGCGCGCCGTGTACTGTGCCGAAGTGCGCCATGTCGGCAACGTTGTCGATCAGTTCGCGGCAGTTGGTGTCGATCTGCAACTCGGCGACTTCCCACTCGGCCCAATCGTCGCTGAAGCAGGCGTCGATGCGCGGGATGCGTTGCTCGGGCAGCGGCGGGTTGCCTTCCGGGTCATTCCACACGAACAGCAGATGGTTTTCTTCCATCAGCGGCCAGCTCTTGAGCTTGGCCCGTGGCGGAATGCGTTTGGCGTAGGGAATGTCATCGCACACGCCGTCGGCGCCCCAGCGCCAGGCGTGGAAAGGGCAGCGAATCGAATTGCCTTCGACGCAACCGGTGCTGAGGTCGGCGCCCATGTGCGGGCAATAACCGTCGAGAATGTGCAGCTCGCCGTCCTCGCCCTGAAACGCCACCAGCCGGGTGCCGAAAGCGTCCAGACGGTGGGCGTTGCCGTCGCGGTAGCGGGCGGCCAGACCCAGGCAGTGCCAGCCGCGTGCGTAGCGGTCTTCCAGCAGTTTGGCTTCGATACGGTGCAGGGTACTCATCTTGTTATTCTCCCAGGTTCACGGGTTTGAGCTTGCTGGAGATTCTGCCGCCCCTGTAGAAGCGGGCATCGTCTGAATGGACGATGGCCGGCCGACCGGCGCCCGGTCTACTGACGCCATCGGACTTTTGTCAGGAGCAGGCAATGAATGAGCAATCAGGGCCGGTCGCGGTCATTACCGGTGCCGCCAGCGGCATCGGCCGCGGGCTGGCCGAGCATGCGGCGAAACTGGGGATGCGCCTGGTATTGGCCGATCTCGATGGGTTGCGGCTGGAAAAGCTTTGCGAAGAACTGCGAAGCGGGGGAACGCAGGCAGTCGCCTGCGTCACCAATGTCGGCGATCTGGAACAGGTGGAGCGCTTGCGCGATGTCGCCCTCGATCACTTTGGTGGAGTCGATCTGCTGTTCAACAATGCCGGGGTAATGCAGACCGGCCACAGCTGGGAAATCACCGCGCCGCAGTGGCAACGGATGCTCGACGTCAACCTCTGCGGGGTCATCAACGGCATTCGCTGTTTCGTGCCGCTGTTCCTGCGTCAGGGCCGTCCGGCCCATGTGATCAACACCGCGTCCCTGGCCGGTCTGCTCAGCAGCCCGTTGATGGCGCCTTACAACGTGACCAAGCAGGCGGTGGTGGCGCTGTCGGAAACCCTGCATTACGAATTGACCCAGCTCGGTGCGCCCGTGTCCGTTTCAGTCGTGTGCCCGGGGCCGGTGGCCAGTGAAATCATGGCCTCCAATCAAGTGGTCGACGGCGCCGGTTCGTCCTTCAGTCAATTGCTCGACAACAGCATTCGCCAGGGCATGACACCCGCGCAACTGGCAGAGCAGGTGTTCGCCGCCATCGCCGAAAAGCGCTTCTGGGTCTTTCCCCACAAAGGCTTCAAAGTGGCGCTGCAGCGCCGGGTGCGGAGCATCCTGGAAGAGTCCAACCCACAATTCAAACTGTCCGATGTAGAGGAAGATGCCCATGCCGCTCGATAAACAGATCGCGCTGATACTCCAGCAATTCAGCGACCTGCCGGCACCCGATTACAGTCAGCTCGATGCCGCGCACTATCGGCAGTTCTGCGACAACATGCAGCCGGCGATACCGGGCGTGCCAATGATCGAAGTGCGCAACTTGCGGGTCGAGGGTGCGATTGGCGAACTGGACGCGCGTCTGTATCGGCCGTCGGAAGAGAGCAATCTGCCGTTGCTGGTGTATTTCCATGGCGGCGGTTTTGTCGTCGGCAACCTCGATACCCACGACAACCTGTGCCGTTCGTTGGCTCACCTGACCGACGCCGTGGTGGTGTCGGTGGCTTATCGCCTGGCGCCGGAGCACCCGTTCCCGGCGGCGCCGCTGGATTGTTACCGGGCGACCTGCTGGCTGGTGGAGCACGCGGCGCAACTGGGCGTCGATGGCAGTCGGCTCGCGGTGGCTGGCGACAGCGCCGGGGGCAATCTGGCGCTGGCGGTCAGTCAGTTGGCGGAGCAACGGCAGGGGCCGAAAATCCGCTATCAATGCCTGTTCTATCCGGTTACCGACGCCGGTTGCGACAGCCAGTCCTACCGGGAATTTGCCGATGGCTTCTTCCTCACCGGCGCCATGATGAACTGGTTCTGGCAGCAGTATTTGCAGGAAGACGGGCAGGGCGATGATCCGTTGGCTTCGCCGTTGCGCGCCGGAAGCGTGGCGCATTTGCCGCCGACGACCCTGATCACCGCCGAATTCGATCCGTTGCGTGACGAAGGCGAGGCGTTCGCCGAGCGCCTGCGACAAGCCGAAGTGCCCGTGCGGGTGCAGCGCTGTGAAGGGATGATTCACGGTTTCATCAGCATGGCGCCGTTTGTCGAAGGCGCTGCTCAGGTGTTGTCCGAAGCCGCTGCTGACCTGCGCGAGGCGTTGCAATGAGTCTGGCGTTCGACAGCGTGCCGCAACTGCTCGAAGCCATCGCGGCGGGGCAGATGGTGGTCATCACCGATGACGAGAACAACGCCGAAGGCTCACTGCTGATGGCCGCCGAACGGGCGGGCGCCGAAGCAGTGACGTTCATGGCGGTACAGGCGCGCGGCTTGATCTGCCTGGCACTGACCGAACAGCGTTGCCGCGAACTGGGGCTGGACCTGATGGTCCCCCATTCGCGGGCGCAGCACGGCGTGGGGTTTACCCGGTCGATCGAGGCGGCTACCGGTGTGTCCACTGGGATCAGCGCGGCCGACCGGGCGCGTTCGATTCAGGTGGCGGTCGACCCGGCCAGCGGCCCGGCGGATCTGGTGCAACCGGGGCATATCTTTCCGGTGCAGGCCTTGCCCGGTGGCGTCATGCAGCGGGCCGGGCATGTCGAGGCCGCGTGTGACCTGACCCGCCTCGCGGGCCTGCAACCGGCGGCGACGCTGGTGGGCATTCTCGACGAAGACGGCGAACTGGCCCGTGGCGAGCAACTGCACGAATTCGCCCGCCGCCATGGCCTGCGCATCGGCAGCATTGCCGAGCTGATTCACTACCGCATCCTTCACGAAGGCACGATCGAACGCGGCGAGGCCTATCCCTTGCTCACTCGCCACGGCGAGTTTCAGGTGACGGCGTATCAGGACACCTATCAAGGCGCGCTGCATCTGGCGCTGGTCAAAGGCCGGATCGACAGCGCTCAACCGGTGCTGGTGCGGGTGCAAAGCACCGAAACCCTTCGCGATGCCTTGGGGTGCGAAAGTGAAAGCGGACCGCAGCAATGGACCCTTGAACGTTCGCTGGCGTGTATCGCGGCGGCCGATTGCGGCGTGCTGGTGTTACTGGCGCAGAAGGAAACCGCTGAAGGCGTGCTTGAGCAATTGCGTCAGCGCAGCGGCGGTAAATCGCGGCCGCCGCATTTTCCGCACCGTACGCTGGGCATCGGCGCGCAGATCCTGCGCGATCAGAACGTGCGCAAGATGCGTTTGATGAGTTCGCCGGTGCCCTACAAAGCGGTGTCGGGGTTTGATCTCGAAGTCACCGAGTTCATCCCGTTCCAGCCCGCTGTCTGAAACCGTTCAACCCCTGCGGGTGATGACCTGCAGGGGTTGTGTCGGTTCAAGGCTGGATGCTTTTGAGCATTTTCTTCGCCTGATCCTGCACTGCCTGCGGCGCGCTCATATTGCCGGCGATCACCGTAATCACTGCATGGCCCTGCCATAGCTGATACGCATCGGCCTGCTGTTGAGTGGCTGTGGGTGTCGGTGGCGCAACCAGGTTGACGTGAACCGTACCGTCGGCGCCGCGCTGTGAGGTGAAGTTCACCCGGTCCCAATTGCCGATCGGGGCAAAGCTCACACCTTTGACTTCACGCGCGGGTAACGCCGGGTAGTTGAGGTTCAGCCCGTTGACGCCTGGCAGCCCGAGCACATTCAGTTTGCAGTTGTGTTTGGCGCAGCTCCGATGGGCCTGATCGATGACCTTCACCGCAAACTTCGCGGTGTCATCCATGGCGCCCAGGGTCTTGCGGTAGCCGGCCTGCTGGTCGCGCATGATCAGGTCCATGTCTATCGCCGTCGATACCGCCACCGCCGGAACGCCCTTGAACATGGCCCGAATCGCAGCGTTGAGGGTGCCGGACATCTGTGTCAGAGGGCCGACGTTCTCACCGAAGTTGATGCCGGACACCACCAGATCCGGCGGCGTGTCCTTGAGCAACACATCCAGCCCGACGTTGACTGCATCCACCGGAGTGCCGATGGCCGAAGTCTTGCCGGCCGGCGCGGTGTAGCCCTCGGGCGGGCCGACGCAGAATCTGCCGGGCGCAAGCTCGGTCACTGCCAGTGCCTGGCCGGGCACCACAACGCTGGCGGCACTGATGCCGCTGCTGTCGTTCAACGGGCCGACCAGGGTGACGGTGTGCCCGGCGGCGGTCAGTGCGCGGTACATCGCATCGATGCCGGGCGCGCGGCAGCCGTCGTCGTTGGTCAGCAGAATGTTCAGGGCGCTGGCCTGCATCGACAAACCGAGGCCGGCCACGGCAAGGGCCGCAGTGAGCAATTTATTCATGGGCAATTTCCGTAAAAGTGCAGATTGAAAAAAGCGCAACGCCCCGACCGAATGAATCGGTCAGGGCGCCATGGGTTCAGCGGGTGCCGAGTTTGCGCAGGTTGCCAGGGGTGAATTCATCTTCGGAGAAGGCGGTGGCATTCAGCTTCGCAGGCTTCTGATCGACCAGCAGACGGTCAACCAGATAAGAGCCGGCGATCAGGTCATGGTAGATGCCGAGGCGGGCGTGGTAGCGCTCGATGTCGTAGGCGTAGATCGAGGTCTGCATGTTGGTGCGCCACAACTGGCCACGGGAATCGTAGTTATCGGCCATGGTCGCGGACCAGGTGTCTTCGTCGAGGTACAGAACCCGTTTGGCGTAGACGTGGCGGGCGCCTTCCTTGAGCGTTGCCTGCAGCACCCAGACCCGGTGTTTTTCGTAGCGCATGTACTGCGGATCGACGTGGCCGGTGGTCGAGAGGATCTGATCAGCCGTCACGCTCGGGTCGTCGATCTTGTAGTTGTGATACGGAATGTAGAGCTCTTTTTTACCAACGATGGTCCAGTTGTAGCGGTCCGGCGCGCCGTTGAACAAACGGTCTTCGTCGTACACCCGGAAGCCGCCCGCGCCGGTCGGCGAGTCATAACCGACGGTAGGGGCGCGACGAACGCGGCGCTGGCCGGGGCTGTATTGCCAGGCCTGACGCGGCGAGGCGGTGGGGTTGATGAATTCGTGACCGACCACGATCTCGCCTTTCTTGCGCACTGGCTCCAGGGTGGTGATCAGGAAGTTGGTCAGAATGCCGTTGGCGCTGTCGAGGTTCTTGTCCGGGCTGGACCAGATCGAGAAGATCTTGTAGTTGACCTCTTCCAGCACCTTTTCCTTGTTGGCGTACACCACCGCCTGGCCATAGTTGGCTTCTTCTGTGTTGGCCCGGCCTTGCAGGGTGTGGTTGAACATCAACTCGCTGCCGTTCTTCGGAATCGGAAACGGCGAGGCGCCCCAGGCGTTTTTGGTGTCGTTGTTGTCGTTGTCGAGTTCGGCGGTCACCGCGTTTTTCTTGATCAGGTCTTCCAGACGCTGATCGGCACGGAAGTCGCGGTGGCTCGGGTACACCGGGATCTTGAAGGTGTCCGGGTAGCGTTTGAGCAGCGCTTTCTCGCCGTCGGACAGGTTCTCGGCGTACTTGTCCATGTTCTTCGAATCGATGATGAACAGCGGTTTTTCCGCCGCGTACGGGTCCGGGTAAGGCGTGCCGGGCCCGGCAAACTTCAAGCCCGGTGGCAGACCGCGCCACTTGCCGCTCCAGGCCGGAATACTGCCGTCGGCGTTGCCGGCCTTTTCGGCGCCCATCGGGGTCAGGTCCTGGCCCAGTCGCGCGGCCTCTTCGGGGCTGACCTTGGCGTAGGCCAGGCCACTGCCGAGCAGGCCGACGGTCAGCGCCGTGCTCAATAACGTTTGGGTGAATCGAGACATGCTGTGCTCCTCCGACAGGGGAATCAGAACCGGTATTTGAAGTTGAGGGCGACGTTGTCGCGGTCGGCCAACGGGCTGTTGTTGGCGTTGCCCAGGTAGGCGTTGTAACGGGCTTCGACGGTGAAGTTGCCCAGATAGCGCCACGAACTGCCGATGCTGGCGCGGTCGTCGCCTTCGCCCTGGTTGATCGAGCCGACAATCGAGCTGTCGCCGTGGGATGCGGTGCTGTAGGTGATCGGCACGGACATGTCCCAACCGCTGAACACGTCGTTGTAATCGAAACTGACCTGGGCGGTGTAACCCCAGGCTTCGCGGTCATAGACCAGGCTGTCGGTGCCCGGCAACGTGAAGCCCGGCGCCAGGGTCACGGGTGCCGACTTGTCGTTGCTGATCACGGTGTTGTAGACGACCTCGCCGGTCAGTGTGGTGTTGTCGGCGAAGGAGGTCGGGCCGAGCACGTAGATCATCGACGACTGGGCTTGCATGGTCTTGCCACGTACCGCGCTGGAGAAACCGTTGTTGACCATCACCGGCGCGCCGTCGCGGTAGCTGATTTCGCCGGCCCAACTGACGTCGCCAATCACTGTGGAGAAACTGGCGCCAAACAGGTCGATGTTGTCGAAGTACACCGCACGGTAGCGACCCAGTTCGGACTGGAAGTCCAGCGACGGCGTCTTGTCGTGATAACGCGAGTAGTAAATGCCGAACTCGGTGTTGTTCAGCGACTCGGCGGCGTAGGTGAAGGCCACGCCGTACTGGCCCTGATTGCTAGGTTTGTCGTTGGCCAGACGCGTGACGAAACCGCTGGCGTCGTTGTAACCGCCTTCGTCGATGTAGTCGGTGGTGGAGAAGTAGCTGCCGACCCCGAACAACTGGGTCTTTTCCCATTTGTATTGGTAGTAGGCCTGGATATCGAGGCTGTCGGTGAGGCTGAACTGGGTGAACAACTGGCCGACCGGCAGGAGGATTTCCTTGACCTCGACACCGGGCGTGGTCGATTTGGTCGCGTCCACCGGGCTCTGCGCCGCCGAGATACCGGGGTAGAACAGGCTTTCACCCCAACTGACCACCTGGTTACCCAGCCGCGCATTGAGGTTGTGCCCGCCCAGGTCCCAGGTGCCGTAGGCGTAGTAATCGAGCATGCGCAGTTCGTTGCGGTGCTGATCGATGGTGTCCTGGGAGAAACGGTCCGGCCGGTTGCAATGACCGCCGGCAAAACAGTTTGAAGTGCCGGTGTTGTTGTCGTTGTCCTGATCGTAGACGTTGTCGTAGAAGCCCGTGGCTCGCACGAACACGCCGTAATCGTCCTGCCATTTGATGTTGGCTTCGGTGAGGAAACCGGCGCGGTTGTTGATCAGACTGCCTTTGGAAAACGCATTGTCGCCGTCGTTGCCATCGGCGTTGGCCGTCAGCTTGTGATCGCGGCCTTCGGTGCGCCAGGCGAGGCTGTAGGTCAGCGTGGTGTCCCAGTCGACGCTCAGATCTTCGTTCGGCTGGAAGGTCATCGCGCTGGCCTGGCTGCCCAGTCCACCGGCCAGCAACAACACGGCCAGCTGTACGCGAGGGTGTAGCGATTGTGGGGCGATTATTGTTTTTATCATGTCGTCCTCATGCCCAGGTCGGACCTGCCCGACCTGCATTTCAGGGGGGAAGTGGTGCCGTGGGCGACTATGCGGTCACGCACCGGGCGCAACATCGTCCAAGCGGACTAAGCGATTTGTACGGGAGCGAGAGGCCTGGCCCTTAGTCCCATCGGACGATGACCACCCGGCACACGCGCCCAACAATCCCGAGACCGACTGCGCCGGACGAAGATCCGGCCAGCGGTTTTTGCCTTGAAGGCGCTGAGCAAAGGGTGATCGCATGAAAGCTGCCGAGATCAAATGGGATGAGTGCTGCGATGTGCTGGTGGTGGGTTCCGGAGCGGGCGGGATGACCGCGGCGCTGCGCGCTCACGACCTGGGACTGAACGTGTTGCTGATCGAGAAAAGCAACGAATACGGCGGTACCTCGGCGGTGTCCGGCGGCGGGATCTGGATCCCCGGCAACCACCGGATCGAGGCCCTGGGCGGCAGCGACAGCGCTGCTGAAGCGATTGCCTATATTCGTGCGGTGACCCACGGCGAGATTGACGACGGGCGCATCGAAGCCTACGTCGAGCACGGCAAGGCGATGGTCGAATACCTCGAACAGAAGACCCGCGTGCGCTTCGAGGCCCAGGCGCGTTACGCCGATTACTACCCGGAAGTCGAAGGCGGCAAACCCGGCTATCGCTCCATGGATCCGCAACCGTTCGACGCCGCCGAGCTGGGTGAAGAGTTTCTGCGCATGCGTGCGCCATCCCCCGGAACGTTGATGATGGGGCGCATGGCGATGACCATGAAAGAGGCGCAGGTCCTGCTGTGCCGTGGCCCCGGCTGGTTGCGCCTGACGCTGAAGGTGATGTGGCGTTACTGGCGCGACCGCGAGGGGCGGCGACTGTCGAAGCGTGATCGTTACCTGACCTTGGGCAATGCCTTGATCGGCGCCTTGCGTTGCTCGTTGCAGGATCGCGGCAAATCGCTGTGGCTGAACTGTGGGCTGGAAGAGCTGCTGATTGTTGGCGACCGGGTCGGCGGTGCGCGGGTCTGCCGCGAAGGGCAGCGCCTGAACGTCAAGGCGCGCTACGGCGTGATCATTGCCGCCGGTGGTTTCGAGCGTAATCAAGAGATGCGCACGCAGTATCTGCCGCAACCGTCAAAGACCGAATGGAGCGCCACGCCGCCGCACAATACCGGCGACGGCATTCGCGCAGGCCAGGCCATCGGCGCCCGCACGGCGCTGATGGAACACAGCTGGTGGGCGCCGACCACCCATGTTCGCGGCGAGGAAAAACAACGGGCGATGTTCGTTGAGCGGACGTTGCCCGGTTGCGTGCTGG
This sequence comes from Pseudomonas sp. GW823-FHT04A03, assembly GCF_058796615.1. Lineage (NCBI taxonomy): Bacteria > Pseudomonadati > Pseudomonadota > Gammaproteobacteria > Pseudomonadales > Pseudomonadaceae > Pseudomonas > Pseudomonas sp. GW823-FHT04A03. The sequence goes on along the minus strand of NZ_JBXAIV010000001.1, from coordinate 704,563 downwards.
TCAACTCGGCGGGCGAGCGCTTCGTCAACGAGGCCGCCCCCTACACCGATATCGTCGAGGCGATGTACGCCAACAACCGCGAAGGCGCCGTCAGTGTGCCGTGCTGGATGGTGTTCGACGCCGAGTTTCGCCGCAAATACCCCTGCGGCGCACTGTTGCCGGGGTATGCCCAGCGCGACTGGCAACTGCCCGAACACCTGCGTGATTACTTTTTCAAGGCGCCGGATCTGCAAACCCTGGCGGACAAAATCGGTATCGATGCGGCCGGGCTGCTGCGCACTGTGCAGCGTTTTAACGGCATGGCGGTGCGCGGCTACGACGAAGACTTCCACAAAGGTGAATCGCTGTTCGATCGCTACTACGGCGACCCAAGCGTTCAGCCCAATCCGTGTCTGGCGCCGTTGTTCAAAGGGCCGTTCTACGCGGTGCGCATCGATGCCGGCGACATCGGTACCAAGGGCGGTTTGCTCACCGACGTTCACGCCCGGGTCCTGCACGAGGACGGTAAACCGATCAAGGGCCTGTATGCCATCGGTAACAGCGCCGCGTCGATGATGGGCCGCACCTATCCGGGAGCCGGTTCCACCATCGGCCCGGCGATGACCTTCGGTTATCTGGCGGCCAATCACATCCATCGTCAGGGCCAGAAAAGCGGCTCGGTGATCAGTCAGTTCGGGAGCGTCAAATGAAGCGGCAAGTTGCAGTGGTGACCGGCGCCAGTCGCGGCGTCGGTCAGGGCATTGCCCTGGCACTCGGTGCGGCGGGCATGCGGGTGTATGTCACCGGGCGTGCGCCGGAATCGGCAGGCGCGCATTTATACGGGCAGGCCTTGAATAGCTTGCTGGACGACACGGCTGCCGCAATCACTGCGGCGGGCGGAGAGGGCGTCGCGGTGGTCTGTGATCACGCCGACGATGGGCAGGTGGCGGCGCTGTTCGCCCAGGTCGAACGTGAATGCGGGCGGCTGGATCTGCTGGTGAACAATGCAGCGTTCATTCATGACCAATTGATCGAACCGGGGCCGTTCTGGGAGAAGCCGCTGGACCTGGTGCGCATCCTCGACGTCGGCCTGCGCTCGGCATATATCGCCAGTTACCACGCCGCGCCGCTGTTGTTGAACAGCGCACAAGGGCTGATCTGCTTTACCTCGTCATTTGGCGGCGGTTGTTACATGCACGGCCCGGCGTACGGTGCGCAAAAGGCCGGTTGCGACAAACTGGCAGCGGACATGGCCATCGATTTCGAGGGCCGTGGCGTGGCGGCGTTATCGCTTTGGCTCGGGCCGCAATTGACCGAACGCACGCGGATTGCCGGCGAAGAGCATGGCGAGCAGTACCAGGCTTTTCTGGCGCACGCCGAAACCCCGCAATTCAATGGCCGGGTGATTCACGCCTTGCTCAATGATCCGCAGTTGATGGCGCTCTCGGGGCAGACGCTGATCACCGCCGAAATCGCTGCCGGTTACGGCATCAGCGAAGACGGCGGACGTCAGCCGCCATCCCATCGCGCGCTGTTGGGCGATCCACGTCAGCAACATCCGGCGCGGGTGATCTGAAGGTCATTCCCCCAGTGGACTTCCACTGGGGGACAGCAGTCAGCTCAACGCCCACTCCCGCAAGACATTCTTGGTCACTTTGCCCGCCGCGTTCAGCGGCATGCTCTCCAGCACCTGCACCCGGCGCGGCACCTTGTAGTTGGCCATCTGCTCACGGCACCAGGCGAGAAATCGGGTCTGCTCGATCTCGACACCCGGCGCCGGCAGCAGAAAAGCCATGGCCACTTCGCCCAGACGCTCATCCGGAATGCCGATCACCGCCACCTGCGCCACGCCGGGATAACCCAGCAGGCAGTGTTCGATTTCCGCCGGGTAGACGTTGAAACCGCCGGTGATGAACATGTCCTTGAGGCGATCGGTGATGCGCAGATAACCCTGTTCGTCGAGCACGCCGATGTCGCCGGTGTGCAGCCAGCCGTCGGCATCGAGGACTTCCTGACTGGCCTGCGGATCATTGAAATAGCCCTGCATCAGGTTGTAGCCGCGCACCTGGATTTCGCCGGGGACGTTCACCGGTTGGCTGCGACCGTTGGCGCCGATGCAGCGCACTTCCACCCCCGGCATGGCCCGGCCGCTGGTGGACGCGAGCAATTCCAGCGAGTCCCCCGGCCGGCAGATCGTGGCAAAACCGCAGGTTTCTGTCAGGCCATACGCGGTGACGATGGTGGCGAAACCCAGCTCATCGCGCATGCGGCGGATCATCTCCACCGGAATCGTCGCAGCGCCGGTGACCGCAATGCGCAGGGACGTCAGATCGAACGCATCGCGCTGCGGATGGGCGAGCAGAGATTGATAAAGGGTCGGCGGGCCGGGCAGCACGGTAATTCGTTCGCGCTGCACGCATTCGAGCACCGCCTGCACGTCGAATATCTGCTGCGGCACGATGGTGCAGCCGCGCATCAGCGCCGCCAGCCAGCCGGCCTTGTAACCGAACGAATGGAAGAACGGATTGACGATCAGGTAGCGATCGCCCTCGCGCAAACCGACCACTTCACTCCAGTCGCGCACCACCCGCAGGGTTTGCCCGTGACTGCTCATCACGCCTTTGGGCTTGCCGGTGGTGCCCGAGGTGAACAGCAGGTCCGAGAGGTCTTGCGGGCCGAGCGCCTGCTCGCGTGTTTGGAGGGTTTCTGGCGATACATCGTTGGCCAAGGCCAGGAACGCGTCCCAGCTATCGCTGCGCAAGGTGACGATGTGGCGCAGCGCCGGCAGATCTTCGGCAGCGAGCATGCGCGGATAGTCGGCGCCGAGGAACTCGCCGATGGCAAACAGCACGCAGGCGCCGCTCTGACGCAGGATGAAACCGGCTTCGCTGCCTTTCATGCGCGTATTGAGCGGCACCAGCGCGGCGCCGACGCTTTGCAGCGCACCGGCAGCGACAATCCATTCCCAGATATTCGGTGCCCAGATCGCCACGCGGTCGCCGGGCTGGACGTTCAACGCCAACAGCGCCCGGGCGGCTTGGCCGCGCAGTTGATCGAGTTGCCGGTAGCTGATCGAGCGTCCGTCATCCTCGATGGCCGGGCGGTCGCCATAGTTGCGGGCAGCGTTGGCGAACAGTTGGACGATGGTCAGTGCGTTTTCGACAGGCAGCATGGGGCCTCCTCGGCCAGAGGACAGGTGCGGAAGAAAAGGGTGTGCCGGGCAGGCGCCCGGCGAGACAAATCAGGCGGCGGGCGGGGCGAAGCGGCGGCCGGCGGAGAAACCGCCGTCCACGGCGATCATCTGGCCGCTGACAAAGGACGCTTCGTCCGAGGCCAGGAACAGGGCGACGTTGGCCACTTCTTCCGGCTGCCCGGAGCGATTGAGCATGTGTTGCGAGGCGAAGAAGGCGTGGAAGGCTTCGTGCTCGCGAACCATGCTGGTCATCGGGGTTTCGATCAGGCCGGGGCACAAGCCGTTAACGCGAATATTGGCGTAACCGAAGTCGATTGCCATCGAGCGCGTCAGCTGGTTGATGCCGCCCTTGGACACGTTGTACGCAACGTTGCCGTCGCAACCCTGGAGGCCGAAGATCGAGCCGATGTTGATGATCGAGCCGCTGCGCCGGGGCTCCATCGACGCCAGCGCATATTTGCTGGTGAGCATGGTGCCGGTCAGGTTGATGTCCAGCACCCGTTGCCAATTGGCGGTGCTGGTCTGGGTGACACTGCCCTGGTCGGCGACGCCCGCCGCATTGACCAGCACATCGATGGGGCCGAAATGATTGACGATTTCCTGCATGACCTGTTGCACCTGCGCTTCATCGCGCACATCCAGTGTCATGAACAGACCCGGAAAATCCGCCGGGGCGTTGCCGATGTCCAGGCCGACAACCTGCGCGCCTTCGGCGGCAAAGCGCCGCACGCAGGCCAGGCCGATCCCCGATGCGCCGCCGGTAACCACTGCGACCTTGTTTTGCAAACGAGCCATAACTGCACCTCTTTTATTGTTTTTGGGCCAATGGGCTGGCCGAGTCTAACTGCAGATCGCATCCGGGAGATCGTCCGTTGAGACTATTCCCGACCGCCGCTCAATCCGGGAACTTCAAGCGCACCCGCGCACCGCTCGGGCGGCTTTGGCAGGCCAGGGTCCAGCCTTCGGCCAGTTCTCTGGGGCTGAGCACGTCGTTGCGGGCCATCTGCGTTTCGCCTTCCTCGACGACGCACATGCAGGCGCCGCAAAAACCTTCTTCGCAGGAGGAGGGCACGTCGAGGCCGGCGGCCTTGCAGCTTTGCAGCAGGGTGTCGCCGGGCTGACAGGCAATTTCGTGTAGCTGACCGTCGAGCACGACCACCAGCGATTCGCAGCGCGAGCCGAGGGAGGCTTGCCGGGCTGCCGTTTCTTCAGCCAGCAATTCGTCGGGATCGGGTGGCGAGACGAAGCGTTCGACGTGGATGCGTTCAGCGGCTTCCCCGAGTTCGAGCAAGGTTCGTTCGACGGTGTCCATGAACGGCCCGGGGCCACAGATGAAGTATTCGCCGCCGGCAGAACCTTTCAGCAAATGGCGCACTTGGGCGGCGGTCAGGAAACCTTGCACCGAATCGAGTACGTGCAGCACTTGCAGTTGTTCCGGATGGGCCTGGGCCAGTTGCCGCAGCTGATCCTTGAAAATCACCGATGCTTCATCGCGATTGGCGTAGACCAATTTGATCGGCCGCCGGCTGCGCTGCAGCGTCGATTTGAGAATGGAAAACACCGGTGTAATGCCCGACCCGCCGCCGAACAGCACCAAGGGTTTGTCGTCATCCAGTTGATGTTCATCGAGGCAGAAATGCCCGGCCGGCGGCAAGACTTCCAGCCAGTCACCGACCTGCACTTCGTTCATCCGGTTCGACACCCGGCCGCCCTCAACCCGTTTCACCGTGACTTTGGGCTGTTCATCGGTCAGCGGTGAACTGGCCATGGAATAGCAGCGGGTCAGCAGCTTGCCGGCACAGGGCACGCGAAACGTCAGGAACTGCCCCGGTCTGTAGCCAAAGCGCTCACGCAGGTCTGGCGGGATGTCCAGTACCAGCGAGCGCGCATCGGCGGTTTCGTCGATCACCGCGCACACTTGCAATGCATAGCTGGTCGCTGTGGCCTGGGCCGGTGTCAGGTTCTGCTGTTGCGTGCCCATGTTCACCTCGGCCTCAGAGCCCGCTGATCAGTTGGGCGTTGTCGACGCGGATCTCGGCGCCGTTGACGAAACGCGACTCATCGGTGGCGAGAAACAGCACCACGTTGGCAATGTCGGCCGGCGCGCACATGCGGTTCATCGGGTCTTGGTCGAGGTCTTGCTGATTGACCGCCAAGCCACCGGTGAGGGCCTGGGTCATCGGCGTGTTGACGCCGTCCGGGTGCACGCTGTTGCAGCGAATCCGGTAACCCTGTTGCTTGCAGTGCAAGGCAATCGAGCGGGTCATCGCCGCCACGGCGCCCTTGGACGCCGAATAGGCGCAGAACATCGGCATCGCGCCCAATGCGGCCACCGACGACATGTTGATGATCGAACCGCCGCCGGTTTCCTTCATCGCCTGGATCGCGTACTTGCAGCCGAGGAAGTAGCCGTCACCGTTGATTTTCTGCACCTTCTGCCACAGCTCCAGCGTGGTGTCTTCGATGCTGCCCAGCGCCAGAATCGCCGCGTTGTTGACCAGCACGTCGAGGCGGCCGAAGTGTTCCAGGGTGGTCTTGATCACGTTCTGCCAGTCGCTTTCGCTGGCGATGTCGTGACGGATGAACAGCGCGTTGCTGCCGATTTGCGCGGCGATTTCGCGGCCAGCGCTGTCGTTGAGATCGGTCAGCACCACCTTGGCGCCTTCGCGGGCCAGCAGCAGAGCGTCTTCGCGACCGATGCCGCTGGCGGCGCCGGTGATGATGCAGACTTTGCCTTCTACACGTTGCATTGTTGTTCTCCTGAGCGTGTGGTTTGAGCAGCAAGTTGTTCGGCCACATGGGCGGCGGCGCGTCGGCCGGAATAAATGCAATCGGCCAGGGACAGGCCCGAGACATACAGATTGGAAGCGACCCCGACCGCGTTGCGCCCGGCGCTGTACAGGCCGGCAATCGGCTGGTCGGCGTGGTTCAGCACCTGACCGCTGGTTTCGCAGACCTTCAGCCCGCCGAGGGTGATGACGGGGCAGGGGAAGAGGCGGCTGGCGAAGGACAGATCAAGGGCGTACCACGGGCCTTGGTCCATATCGGCGAGCATCGCTGGCGACTTGCCGAACGGATCGACGATGTCTGCGCGCGCGGCGCGGCTGTAGGTGTTCACGGTGCGTTGCAGGTTGTCGGGCGGTAATCCGCAGCGCTTCGCGAGGTCCGCGAGGTGGCGGCTGCGTCTGGCGTTGAACAGCAGGTTGAGCAGCACCGGCAAACGCTGGAAGGCCCAGACTTTGCCGGGGCCGACCTGGCGCAGCGCTTCACGCACCAGCGCCCGGTCGAGAATCAGGATGGCGCGGCCGTCCTGTTCTTCCATCATCGCGTGGCCGAGGGTCGCGCCGTAGATTTCTTCGTTGGCGTAGCGCTCGCCACGCGCATTGACGATCAGGCCTCGGGCCCAGGCCAGCGGCGGGTTGATGAAACGCCAGGCGCTGACTTTGTCCATCCGCGCCACACGGCCGCCGGCACTCTGGCCGAGGGCGATGCCGCTACCGTTGCAACCGTTGGTGCCCAGCGGCAAACCCGGTAGATAACGCGGCGCATGCTGACGGACCCATTCGCGGTTGAAGATGAAACCGCCGCTGCTCAGCAACACGGCCTGCTCGGCCCGAATCAACTGGCGCTCGGCACTGGCGAGTTCAATGCGCCGCAAGCGAGCGCGTAACCGATCGGCCACTGCCGGCGCGTACATGTGAATCGCCGTGGCCCAGCGTGACAACCGGGCATGTTGCCGGGCTGCGCGACTGCCGCTCGGCAGGTGCCAGGCTTCAACACCCACCACACGGTCATTGGCATCAATCACCAGACGCCGGACTTCGCACTGGCTGCGCAGGCGTGCGCCAAGGCGCAAGGCGCTGGCTTTCAGCGGCGCAAACAGGCTCGCACCCGACAGACCGGGGCCTTTGGTGCGATGCCCGCGCGGTGCCGGTTTGGCGATCGCGGCATAGGCCGGAACGGCTTCGTTGCCGGAGTAATAAAGATAAAACCGGTCGCTCGGGTAGGACGTCTTGTGCGGCGGCACGCTGGATTCGAATGCCACGCCCTGACGTTCGAGCCAGGCCAGTTGCTCGCAACTGCCTTCGCAGAATTCGCGCAGGGTTTGCGGGCTCACGGCCTCGCCGACTTCCTGGCGCAGGTAGTTGAACATCGCGTCGCGGCTGTCTTCGTAACCGGCCTGGCGCTGATACGGCGTGCCGCCACCGGCATACACGACGCCGCCGCTGATGGCCGTGGCACCGCCGCCGGCAAAGCGATCGAGTGCCAACACCGACAAGCCGCGACTGGCCGCTTCAATCGCCGCGCAGGCCCCGGCGCCGCCAAAACCGACCACCAGCAAATCGCAGCGATCGTCCCAGTCCAACTGATCGGCGCAGTTCACGCGCAATGCCGACAACTGTTGTTGAGCGTCCATGGCCCGGCCTCAGCCCGCAGCAGCGAAGGCAGATGCCGGGTTGGCGGTGGTGGTGTAGCTGCCGTCGAGGTAGACCAGCGGGGTGATGGTGTCGCTGGTGTGGATTTGCAGGATGCGCCCGATGAACACGGTGTGGGTGCCGTAGCTGAAGTGGCCGTCCTGACGGCAGAGGATCGCCGACTGGGCGTCACTCAGATACGGAATGCCGCCAAGGCTGGTCAGCCAGTTGCCCTGGTCGAAGCGCGCCTCACCCTTGATCGACCCGCTGCAGCGATGGGCCAGTCCCTGTTGTTCGACGCCGAGGATGTTCACGCAGAAGTCCGCGCCGGTGGCCAGCGCCGCGTGGGAAGAGGCGGTCTTGTTCACGCAGATCAGCAGCGACGGCGGCTCGGTGCTGAGGGAATCGACCGCCGTGGCAGCCATGGCGAAACGCTCGGAGCCGTTGCTGGTACTGATGATGGTGACTGACTTGGCCAGACGGCGCATGGCCTGGAGCATGTCGGCTTTCAGATTGACGTCGTTCATCGCACTCGTCCTGTGGTTGTACTGGAGTGCGATGGATTTTTGCGCTGGCGTGCCTGTGCAGCATCGTCCGAGGGGACTAGGCCTTTGGGTGGTCTGCGTACGTGCTTCGGATCATTGCCGACATGGTCCGTTTGAGGGATGTCCGCCTCTTTTCACATTGTTTGAATGCCGCACAGGAGGCAGGCACCGCAAGTGCGGCACGTGCCTCGCTGCACGCGCGCCCCGGCGGACGGGGTGAACAATGGAGAACAATAAAAATGCTCAACCAAGACCTGATTCGCCAGCGTCTGAGCCAGCGTGCCCGCGAGCTGGTACCGATTCTGCGTGAGCGCGCCCTGGACGCCGCGCATGCCGGCCAGTTGCCGGAAGAGACCCTGAAGGATTTTCAGGACGCGGGGTTCTTTCGCATCCTGCAACCGTCACGCTGGGAAGGCTATGAACTGGAGCCCAAGGATTTTTTCGAAGTGCAGATGACCCTCGCCGAGGGCTGCATGTCCTCGGCCTGGGTGCTTGGCGTCGTGGCGATTCATAACTGGCAGATGGCGCTGTTTGATGACCGCGCGGCGCAGGATGTCTGGGGCAACGACTCCAGCGTGCTGATCTCTTCTTCCTATATGCCGGTGGGCAAGGTCGAACGGGTGGAAGGTGGTTTCAGGCTCAGCGGGCGCTGGGGGTTCTCGTCCGGCAGCAAGCATTGCGAGTGGGCGTTTCTCGGGGCTCTGGTGCCGGCGGAAGAGGCTGGTGGTGCGCCGGATTACCGGACGTTCCTGGTGCCGCGCAGTGACTATCGGATCCTCGATAACTGGAACGTCATGGGCCTCGAAGCCACCGGCTCTCACGACATTCTGGTGGAGAACGCCTTCGTTCCCGAATACCGCACCCATCGGGCATTCGACGGTTTCATGCAGAACAGCCCCGGAAATGCGGTGAACACCGCGCCGCTGTTTCGCCTGCCGTTCGGGCAGATTTTCGTGCGGGCCGTGTCGTCGGCAGCCATCGGTGCGCTGCAAGGCGCGGTGGATCAGTTTGTCGAACACAACCGTGCGCGGGTCGGGGTCAACGACGGACGCAAGATGGTCCAGGACCCGGCGGCGCAATCGGCGTTGGCCAACGCCATGGTCTGCGTCGACGAATGCAAGACCGTGCTCTATCGCAACTTCGCCTTGATGCTTGAGCGCGCGCAAAAAGCCGAGCCGCTGAGCATGCCCGAGCGAGTGAAGATGCGTTACGACTCGGCGCTGGTCGCCGACAAATGCGCGAAAGCGGTGGGCGAGCTGATGTTCAACAGCGGCGCCTCGACGATCTTCCGCAGCCACCCGATCAACCGCGCCTTTCGCGACATTCATACCGGTCGCGCCCACGTTGCCAACAGCCCGGCGAAGTACGCCTGGAACCTCGGCGCCGTGAGCATGGGCCAGGACAGCAACGACTTTTTCCTCTGAGCGCTCTGCGCTGAATCGGCTAGTCCGTTTGCAGGATTCGAGCGCCGTGGCGATGCCCGAGCATTAGCGCGAAGGCGTGATTCTCCGGCGCCGGCTGCGCATCCAACAAGTACAAGGATCAACCATGAAATTTTCCCTGATTTACGAAGCCCAGACGGTGGACTCCAGCCGCGAAGGCGATCGCAAGATTTTCGAAGACACCGTCGAACAGGCCGTGCTGGCCGACAAACTGGGCTTCGATACGTTCTGGTGCGTGGAGCACACGGCGCTGAGCAACTATTCGCACATGTCCGCGCCGGAAACCATGCTGGCGTTCGTCGCCGGTAAAACCGAGCGGATCGGCATCGGCCACGGCGTGGTCTGCCTGCCGCCGGCGATGAACCACCCGGTGAAAGTCGCCGAGCGCATCGCCACCCTCGACCTGTTGTCCAAGGGCCGGGTGCATTTTGGCGTCGGCAAGGGCGGCACCCAGCAGGAGGCCGGCACCTTCGGCTATGACCTGACGACGTTGCAGCCGCAGATCGACGAGATGATGTACCTGATCCCGAAAATGTTCGTGTTCGACGAGATCGAGCACCAAGGTGATTTTGTGCAGATCCCGAAACGGCCGATCCATCCCAAGCCTTATCAGGACCCGCATCCGCCGATGTACCTGGCCTGCACCAACACTGACTCGCTGAAAAAGGCCGGCAGCCGTGGCATGGGCGCGCTGGTGCTGGGCTTTGGCGGCCCGGAAGAGATCGCCAAGAAGGTCGAGGTCTATCACCAGGCCTGGGACAACCGTGACGTGAAACATCAGGTGGGCTTCCGTCCGAATCGCCACATCGCGGCGCTGTGCCCGGCAATCGTGCTGGATAACAACGAAGAGGCGCGACGCATCGGCATCCGTGGCCAGCGTTATTTCATGGAGTCGCTGGGTTACTGGTACGGCGGTGGCGAGCGTCCGGATCCGGAAAAGTGGAAGGACGACACCTTTGTCGATGGCAACGGCCAGAGCGTGATCAAGTCGCGGTTTGCCTCGGAAGAGGTCAGCGTCGATTTCTCCGACCCGACCATGGCGATGATGAACCCGAACCATGCATACGGCACTGTTGAGGATTGCATCGGGTATGTGCAGCGGTTGATTGATGCAGGCGCCGACGAAATTCTGTTTATCTGCCAGATGGGCACGGTGCCGCAGTGGGCGCAGCTTGAGACGTTGAAGAATATTGGCGAGAAGGTGATTCCGCATTTTCGTAAGGCCTGACCGGCGTGATCGTTCCCACGCTCTGCGTGGGAATGCCTCAATGGACGCTCTGCGTCCGCTGTTGAATGGGACGCGGAGCGTCCCGGGCTGCATTCCCACGCGGAGCGTGGGAACGATCATTCACGCCGCGCACAAGGGCTGGAACGGAATCCAGTCCCCATTTCCAACGGGTCCCCAAGGCCCGTTTTTTTATGCCTGCGTTGCGCACATGCGCTAGTCCCATTGGACGATGTTTCCCCCCGGCGAACCCGTTTGAATAGGCCTCAATACAGTCTCCCCGGCAATCGCCGCCGGGCGGCTCGGCCTGAGAACAACGAGGAGTGCATCCATGGATATCCGTGGTCTGGGTTACGTCACCCTGTTATCCAGCGATCTGGCGCAATGGCGGCAGTACGCAAGTCAGGTGCTCGGCATGATGGTTGCCGGCAGCGATGACGATGAGCGCCTGTACCTGAAAATGGACGAGCGCCACCACCGGATTCTGGTGGAGAAAAGCACCGAAAACGGCTTCGGCGCCTGCGGTTGGGAAGTGTCGGGCAAAGCGGCGCTTGAACAGGCTGTCAGCGAGCTGGAACGCGCCGATGTGCAAGTCTCCCGTGGTACCGAGGCTCAGGCCCGGGACCGTAAAGTCCAGGAACTGGTGCACTTCAGCGATCCGGACGGCAACCGCCACGAATTGTTCTGGGGCCCGTTGCAGGACTTCGCGCGCTTCGTTTCGCCGGTCGGCGTAAAAGGCTTCGTCACCAATGAACTGGGCATGGGCCATGTGGTGCTGCCGGCGCCGAGCTTTGATCGTTGCCGGGATTTCTACGAACAGGTGTTGGGTTTCGGCCTGTCGGACCTGATGAAAGTCCGCTTCACACCGGACCCGGCCGAACCGCAAAAACGCATTCACTTCCTGCATTGCAATAACGGTCGCCACCATTCGCTGGCGATTTTCGAGTGCCCGATGCCCCACGGCTGCGTGCACATGATGGTCGAGGTCAACGCCCTGGATGAAGTCGGCCGGGCCCTCGACCGGGTGCAGGCCAACGGCGTGAAGATGTCCGCCACCCTCGGCCAGCACACCAACGACCAGATGATCTCGTTTTACATCAAGACCCCGTCCGGGTTTGACCTGGAATACGGCTGCGATGGCCTGGTGGTCGATTGGGATCAGCACACCCCGTTCGAAAGCACCGTGGTCAGCCACTGGGGCCATGACTTCAGTGTCGGTCGCCAATGAGGAATACGACGATGGACAAACGAATGACCACGGCCGAAATGGTCGGCCAACTGCGTGACGGCATGACCATCGGCATCGGTGGCTGGGGCCCGCGCCGCAAACCCATGGCACTGGTGCGCGAGATTCTGCGTTCGGACCTCAAGGACCTGACCGTGCTCGCTTATGGCGGCGCGGATGTCGGCATGCTTTGCGCGGCCGGCAAGGTGCGCAAACTGGTGTTTGCCTTCGTGTCGCTGGATTTCATTCCACTGGAACCGTACTTCCGCAAGGCGCGTCAGGACGCGGCGCTGGAAGTGATGGAAATCGACGAAGGCATGCTCTTGCTCGGCCTGCGTGCCGCCGCGATGAAGGTGCCATTCATTCCGACAGCCGTCGGGCTGGGCACGGATGTGCTGCGGCACAACCCGCAGATCAAGTTGATCGACTCGCCCTATGCCGACAACAAGCAATGGGTTGCGATGCCGGCGCTCAAGCTGGATGCGGCGCTGATTCATGTCGACCGCGCCGATGCGCGTGGCGTGTGCCAGATCAGCGGCCCCGATCACTACATGGACGATTTGCTCGTCCGGGCCGCGACCCACAGCTACGTGACCTGTGACGAACTGGTCGACAGCGACTACTTCCATGCCGATCCGGCGCGGGCGCATCAAGTGTTCTGGGAACGCAACCTGACCACCGCCGTGGCGCACGTGCCGGGCGGTGCGCACCCGTCTTCCTGCGCGCCGCTGTACGGCTTCGATGTCGCGCATTTCAAGGCCTACAACGCTTCGGCCCAGGCTGGCGAGGGCTGGCAGGACTACGTTCGCGACTATGTCGACTGCACCCACGAACAGTATCTGGACAAGGTCGGTGGCCTGGACGCCATCCGCCAGCTCCCTCTGCCGGTCTACTAAGCGAGCCTTGATATGACGACTTCTGCAACGACTTACAGCCTCGCCGAGCTGATGATCTGCGCCGCTTCCGAAGCCTGGCGCGATGACGGCGAGGTGCTCGCCACCGGAATCGGGGTGATTCCGCGCCTGGCCGCTTCACTGAGCATGCTGACCAGCAATCCGCAGCTGCTGATGACCGATTCCGAGGCGTACATGGTCGCCGAGCCGGTGCCGCTCGGCGCACGCAACGGCTACGAACCCAAGCGCGACAGCTGGATGGGCTTCTCGCGGATCTTCGACAACGTCTGGAGCGGCAAGCGCCATGCGCTGGTGGGCCCGACGCAAATCGATGGCTTCGGTCAGGCGAACATTTCCTGCATCGGTGACTACGCCAAACCCAAGGCGCAAATGCTCGGCGTGCGCGGCTTTCCCGGCAACTCGATCAGCCATGCCAACTCCTTTTGCGTGCCCAGCCACAACCGTCGGGTGTTCGTCGAAGGCGAGGTCGATATGGTCGCCTCGGTCGGCTACAACCCGGCGCGCCTGGCCCGGGGCTGGTCGCTGGACGAGATCGATATCCGCCTGATCGTCACCGACCTCTGCGTGCTGGATTTTCTCGGCCCGCAGCGGCAAGTGCGGATCCGTTCGCTGCACCCCGGCGTGACCGTGGAGCAGGTGCAGGACAACACCGGGTTCGAGCTACATGTGCCACAGGATTGCCCGACGACAGCGCCGCCCACCGCCGCGCAACTGCAACTGATCGAGCGTCTGGACCCGCACAACCTGCGCGCCAGTCAGCTCAAAGACAACCCGCCGGGTCAGCGCTGAGTTGCACCGTTTCGGAGAAAAGTGATGGCTGAACATAACGATAATAATGCCGCCGACGTGGTGCTCTACGACGTGCGCGGGGCGGTGGCGCTGGTCACCATGAATCGCCCCGAGTATCACAATGCCCAGAACTCGCAGATGACCTACGCGCTGGACGCGGCGTTTCGCCGTGCCTGCGATGACGACGAGGTGAAAGTCATCGTGCTGCGCGGGGCCGGCAAGCATTTTTCCGCCGGGCATGACATCGGCACGCCGGGGCGGGACGTTCACAAGACGTTCGACCGTGCGAGCCTCTGGTACGACCACACCAACAAGCCCGGCGGCGAGTTTCTCTACGCCCGCGAGCAGGAAGTCTATCTGGGCATGTGCCGGCGCTGGCGTGAGATGCCCAAGCCGACCATCGCCATGGTGCAGGGCGCGTGCATCGCCGGTGGGCTGATGCTGGCCTGGGTCTGCGACCTGATTGTCGCCAGTGAGGATGCGTACTTTGCCGATCCGGTGGTGCGTATGGGCATCCCCGGGGTCGAGTATTTTGCTCATGTGCATGAGCTCAATCCGCGCATCGCCAAGGAGTTTCTGTTCCTTGGCGAACGCATGCCGGCGGCGCGCGCCTATCAGATGGGCATGCTCAATCGCGTGGTTGCCCGCGAATCCCTCGAACAGGAAACCCTCGACATCGCCGGGCGCATCGCCCAGATGCCGCGCCTGGGCCTGCAATTGAGCAAGCAGGCGGTCAACAACGCCGAGGACCTGATGGGCAAGCGCGCGACCATGGACATGGTCTTCGGCCTGCACCATTTCGCCCATGCGCAAAATGAACTGGTGTCCGGCGACCGGCTCGGCGGCTACGACGCCAAAGCCATGGCCAGCTCGCAACGCTCAACGGGTGGGGCGTGAACATGGCGATCTCATTGAATACCCGGCTGACCGAGTTGCTCGGCTGCCGTTATCCGATCATCCAGACCGCGATGGGCTGGGTGGCTGACCCGAAACTGGTTGCGGCCACGAGCAATGCCGGCGCCTTCGGTTTTCTCGCCGGCGCCACCATCGAGCCGCAGCACATGGAGGCTGCGATCGTCGAAACCCGGCGCCTGACCGATCAACCGTTCGGGGTCAACTTCCATATGTACCAGCCCAATGCCGACGACATCGTCGAGTTGGTGCTGCGCCACAAGGTGCGGGCGGTCAGTTACAGCCGTTCTCCCGGCAAACAGATGATCCAGCGCCTGAAAAATGCCGGGGTCGTTTGCATTCCCACGGTTGGCGCGCTGAAACATGCGCAGAAGGCCGTGGAAATGGGCGCCGATGCCGTCACCGTGCAGGGCGGCGAGGGCGGGGGGCATACCGGTTCGGTACCGACGTCGTTGCTGCTCGATCAAGTGGTCAACGCGGTGTCGGTTCCGGTGGTCGCGGCTGGCGGTTTCAAGGACGGCAGGGGACTGGTGTCGGCGCTGGCATATGGCGCCGAAGGCATTGCCATGGGCACGCGGTTTCTGATGTGTGCCGAAAGCCCGGTGCCGGCGCAGACCCTCGCGCGTTACCTGGCGATCAAGGACCCGGCGGCGATCATCGTCAGCCGCGCCATCGACGGCATGCCGCAACGGATGATCCGCAACGAATTGCTCGACCGACTGGAAACCAGCGGCGTGTTCAAACGCTGGTTACTGGCGGTGCGCAGCGGTCTGGCTTACCGCCGCCTCAGCGGCATGAGCTTGAGTCAGTTGCTTTCCAGTGCATTGAAGATGCGCAGCAGCGCAGGCCTGACCGCCGCGCAAAGCATCATGGCCGCCAACGCGCCGATGGTCATCCAGAAAGCCATGGTCGACGGGCTTCCGGCCGAAGGCGTGTTGCCTTCGGGCCAGGTCGCGGCCTCCATCGACAGCCTGCCCAGCTGTGCCCAATTGATCGAGCAGATCGTTCGTGACGCCGAGTTGCGTCTGGACGAACTCTGTCGTCGCGTGTCGTGAAAGGAAAAAACATGCAGCCATTCAGCGTCAGTATCGATAACGGCATTGCCGAGCTGGTGTTCAACCAGCCGCCGGTCAACGCCTTCAATTGCCGGACCTGGGCCGAAATCGCCCGTGAAATCGAAGGCCTGGGAACCGACAGCCGCGTGCGGGTCATCGTGATTCGCGCCGAGGGGCGCGGCTTCTGCGCCGGGGTCGACATCAAGGAACTGGCCGCCGACGGCAACCTGATCGTGGCGGTCAACAAGGGCAACTACGACAGCTTCAAGGCCATTCACCGCAACCCGAAACCAGTGATCGTGGCGGTGCACGGCTTTGTGCTTGGCGGTGGCATTGGTCTGTGCGGCGCTGCCGACATTGTCGTGGCCTCCGAGTGCGCCGCGTTCGGCGTGCCCGAGGTCGATCGCGGCGCCATGGGCGGCGGCGCGCATTTGCAGCGTCTGTTTCCGGTACAGAAGGTCCGGCACATGTATTTCACCGGCGAAGCGATCAATGCGGCGGAAGCCTGGCGTCTCGGAGCGGTGGAGCGCGTGGTCAAGCGCGAAGACTTGCGCGAAGCCGCGTTGCAGATCGCCCGCACCATCGCCGCCAAGAGCCCGGCCATGATCAGCCTCGCCAAGGAAGCGCTGAACGGCATTGAGGACGGCAATCTGGAAGACAAATATCGCTGGGAGCAGGGCTTCACGCTTGAGGCCTACCGCTCACTGGATTCACAGGAAGCACGCGACTCGTTCATCGAGAAACGTGATGCTCACTTCAACGGCTGAAGGCTCTCTCATGGATCTGACCTATACCCCGGCCCAACAGGCCTTTCGCGCAGAAGCGCGGGCGTGGCTGACGGCCAACGTGCCTCGCGAGCCGCTGCAATCATTCGACACCGAACAAGGTTTTGCTCAACACCGGGCCTGGGAAAACCGCCTCAACGACGGGCGCTGGGGCATGGTCACCTGGCCGGTCGAGCTGGGCGGGCGCGGCTGTGACTTGATCGAGTGGCTGATTTTCGAGGAAGAGTACTACCGCGCCGAAGCCCCGGCACGGGTCAACCAGAACGGGATCTTCCTGCTCGGCCCGACGCTGATGGAGTACGGCAGCGAAGCCCAGAAAGCGCGCTTTCTGCCGCGCATGGCCACCGGTGAAGACATCTGGGCCCAGGCCTGGTCCGAGCCGGGAGCGGGTTCCGACATGGCGGCGATCCGCTCACGGGCCGAACGGGTCGGCGACCATTACGTCATCAACGGACAGAAGACCTGGTCGACCCGTGCCGTGTGGGCTGACTGGGCTTTTGGCATCTTCCGCACTGACCCGAACTCGCAGCGTCATCATGGCCTGACGTTCATTCTTTTGCCGCTGGATACGCCGGGGATCACGGTGCGGCCGATTCCTCAGCTCAACGGTTTGCCCGGGTTCGCCGAAATCTTCTTCGACGACGTCAAGGTGCCGGTGGAAAACGCGCTGGGTGGCGAGGGCATGGGCTGGCATGTGGCGATGTCCACCGCCGGTTTCGAACGCGGCTTGCTGCTGCGTTCGCCCGCACGCTTTCAGGAAACGGCGCGGCGTCTGGTGCAGCTGTATCAGGCCAATCGCGAGCAGGCCGACCGTGACCCGGCGATTGGCGAGGCGGTGATGCGCGCCTGGCTGGACGCCGAGGCTTACACCCTCAACACCTACCGCACCGCCTCGCAACTGGTGCAGGGCGGCAAGATCGGGCCGGAATCCTCGACCAACAAAATCTTCTGGTCGGAACTCGATCAGCGCATGCACGACACCGCCATGAGCATCCTCGGCCTGCGCGGCGAGTTGCTGCCCGAAGCCCCGGCGGCGGGCGATGTCGGCCACTGGCTGGAAGGTTTTCTGTTTGCCCAGGCCGGGCCGATCTACGCCGGCACCAACGAGATCCAGCGCAACATCATTGCCGAACGCATGCTCGGCATGCCGCGTGCTTGAGGAAGAGACCATGGACTTTAATTTCAGCCGCGACCAACTGCTGTTCCAGGACAACGTCAGGCATTTTCTGATTAACGAGGTGACGCCGGAACGCATTCGCGAACTCTGGCAGACCGAGAGCGGGCGCAGCGATGAGCTGTGGGCGCAATTGGTCGAGTTGGGGCTGACCGCGCTGACCGTTCCTGAAGCGTTTGGTGGAATGGGCATGAACGAGCTGGATTTTGTGCTGCTCGCTCAGGAATGCGGGTACGCCGGACTGCCCGAGCCGTTGGTGGAAACGATGTTGATCGGCGTGCCGTTGCTCGCTGCTCTGGATGAACGCCACGCGGCACTCAAGCAGGACTGGCTCGGACGAATTGCGGAAGGCAGCGCACGACTGGCCGTGGCCGAACCGGGCAATCCGCTGGTCAGCGATGCGCATGTCGCCGATCTGCTGTTGCTGGCCCATGGCGATGAGGTGCATGCGGTTGAACCGGGCGCGGTGCAGTTGACCCGCAATGTGTCGGTGGATCCGGCTCGGCAGTTGTTCCAGGTTTCGTGGACGCCGTCACTCGCCACCTGCGTGGCCTCCGGTGAACAGGGGCAGCGACTGTGGGCGGATGCGGTTGATCGTGGCGCGCTGGGCAGTGCTGCGCAGATGTTGGGGCTGGCCAAACGTATGGTCGATCTTGCGGTGGACTACACCTTCGAGCGCAAACAGTTCGGCAAACCGGTGGGCTCGTTCCAGGCGGTCAAGCATCTGATGGCGAATGTCGCGGTGCAGATTGAATTCGCCAAGGGGCCGTTGTACCGCGCGGCTTATGCCGTCGCCGAGCAGCAGCCGAACCGCTCGGTGCTGGTTTCCCACGCCAAACTGGCGACCTCGGAAGCGGCCATGCTGGCGGCGAAAAACACCATCCAGGCCCACGGTGCCATGGGCTACACGTGGGAAGTCGATCTGCATCTATTCATGAAACGCGCCTGGGCGCTGGACAAGGTCTGGGGCGATCGCGGTGCTCACAAAGAGCGCATTCGCACGGCGTTGTTCAACGGCCAATGCGCACTGGGCGCAGGAACCACTTTCTAGACCGATGCCATGTGGGAGCGAGCTTGCTCGCGAAAGCGGTGGAACAGTCAGCATCAGTGGTTCATGTGCTGACGCCTTCGCGAGCAAGCTCGCTCCCACAGGTTATCGGCCTGACTTCAAGTTTTGCACTGAGGTAGACCATGCCTGAAGCTTATATTGTCGACGCCCTGCGCACGCCCACGGGCCGGCGCAAGGGTGGTTTGAGTCATATTCACGCGGCCGATCTGGGCGCTCACGTGTTGCGTGCGCTGGTCGAGCGCAATGGCATTCCCGATGAGGATTACGACGACGTGATCTTTGGCTGCGTCGATACGATAGGCCCGCTGGCCGGGGACATTGCGCGTACCAGTTGGCTGGCTGCCGGGTTGTCGCAATCGGTCCCTGGCACCACGATTGATCGCCAGTGCGGCTCGTCCCAGCAAGCGGTGCACTTTGCCGCGCAAGCGGTGATGAGCGGCACCCAGGACGTGGTCATCGCCGGCGGCGTGCAGACCATGACGCAGATCCCGATTTCCTCGGCCATGATCGCGGCCGAACCTTTGGGCTTCGGCGACCCGTTCAGCGGCTCCGAAGGCTGGGTGCGGCGCTACGGCGCGCAACCGCCGACGCAGTTTCGTTCGGCGCAGATGATTGCCGAGAAGTGGGGATTGTCCCGCGAGCAGCTGGAGGCGTATTCGCTGGAGTCCCATCAGCGGGCATTGCGGGCCATCGAACAGGGGCGATTCCTGCGGGAGATCGTCCCCCTGGCTGACGTCGTTCACGACGAAACGCCGCGCCACACCAGCCTCGAGAAAATGGCCGAACTGGAGTTTCTGTTCGGCTGTGACCGGGTGACGGCGGCGGTGTCCAGTCAGACCTGCGATGCGGCGAGCGCGATGCTGATCGTTTCCGAAGCGGCACTCAAACGCTACGGATTGACGCCGCGCGCGCGAATCCATCACCTCAGCGTGCGCGCCGAAGATCCGATCTGGATGCTGACGGCGCCGATTCCGGCCACTGCTTATGCGTTGAAGCGAGCGGGCATGAAGCTGGAAGACATTGATCGGGTCGAGATCAACGAAGCCTTTGCGTCCGTCGCCATGGCCTGGCTGAAAGAGACCGGCTATCCCCACGAACAGACCAACGTCAACGGCGGCGCAATTGCCCTCGGTCACCCGTTGGGCGCCACCGGCACGCGCTTGATGTGCAGCCTGCTGCATGAGCTGGAGCGCAGCGGTGGCCGCTTTGGTTTGCAGACCATGTGCGAAGGCGGCGGTCAGGCCAACGTGACGATCATCGAACGTTTGTGAATGAAGTTTTGAAGGGAGCAGGACCATGCAGATCTGTAAAAACCGCGTCGTGATCATCACCGGTGCCGGGGGAGGGTTGGGGAGGGCGTATGCGCTGGCATTCGCCGCCGAGGGCGCGAAAGTGGTGGTCAACGACATCAACCGTGAAGCCGCACTGGCGGTGGTGGATGCCATCGAGTCGCAGGGCGGCATGGCGGTGGCCAACAGCAACGACATCACCCGCTATGACGATGCAGCGCTGATCGTGCGCCAGGCGATCGAGACATTTGGCGGGCTGGACGTGGTGGTCAACAACGCGGGCATCTGTCGTGATCGCATGTTCACCAGCCTGAGCGAATCCGATTGGGATGCGGTGATGGCCGTGCACCTCAAAGGGCATTTCTGCATTTCCAGCCATGCAGCGCGTTACTGGCGTGAGCAGGTAAAGGGTGGTCAGCCCGTGAGTGCGCGGATCATCAATACCAGCTCCGGTGCCGGGTTGCAGGGTTCTATCGGCCAGTCCAACTACGCGGCAGCCAAGGCCGGGATCGCCGCGCTGACGCTGGTGCAAGCGGCAGAACTCGGACGCTACGGGATTACCGTCAACGCCCTGGCCCCGGCGGCGCGCACCGGCATGACCGAAGGAGTGTTTGCCGACGTCATGAAAAAACCGGAGGAGGGGTTCGACTACTTTGCGCCGGAGAACGTTGCGCCATTGGTGGTGTGGTTGGGTTCGCAGGAATCCGCGGCGGTGAATGGGCAGATGTTTGAAGTGGAAGGCGGCAAGTTGTCGATTGCCGATGGCTGGCGTCGCGGGCCGGAACTGGACCGGCAAGGCCGCTGGGCGGTGGGCGAAGTCGGGAATGCGGTGGCGCAGTTGATGGATCGGGCGGTGCCGGCTGCGAAGGTTTATGGGAGCTGAGCCCATCCTGATCCCGTTTTGACTCTGCGAATCCGCACGTCATAAAAAATCCATGAAAATAGATACTGGATGCAATCTGCGAAGCCCAGGATGGGGTTCATGGATGTTTACTTTCTGGATAGGGATATCACGATGAAGCATAGCGACGACCGCACTGTTGCTATAAATCTGCCAAAGGCTTGGGGCCGTACTTTGTACGGCCCCAAGCCTTTTGATCAAGCCAATACCGGTGTGTTCATCGACAACATGAATCCCGGGGCCGCCGCAACGGCGGATGGTCAATGAGGCTGGAAACCGATTCTTCTCGGCACTTCCAACACGTAGATAAACAACCAGAAGAGCAAGAGGCAAAAAACGGGCAGGAGGGTGGGGCGCACTCCTCTCTGATCGATACAGGTCTGCTGTGTCTGGCCATGCTTGCGCGATATCACCTTGTGGCAGTCGACGTTGACCAACTGGCGCATGAATTTCGTCTTGCTGGTCGCGCTTTTGGCACAACAGAGGTGTTATTGGCCGCGAAGAAACTCGACCTGCGTGCCCGCCAGTCGGTGTCTCGTGTCGAGCGTCTCGCGACTGCGCCGTTACCAGCCATGGCGCGCGACCATCAGGGAAACTTTTTCATCATCGCGCGCCATGATGCCGACAAGGTACTGATTCAGGATCCACGTCAGACCCGCCCCGTCGAATTGACACTGGATGAATTGTGTCAACGCTGGTCTGGCGAGTTGATCCTGATTGCTTCACGCGCCTCGATTTCCGGAGACCTGGCAAAGTTTGATTTCAGTTGGTTCATTCCGGCAGTGGTCAAGTACCGCAAGTTGTTACTTGAGGTATTTGTCGTGTCGTTTGTGCTCCAGCTCTTTGCACTGGTCTCTCCGCTGTTCTTTCAGGTCGTGATGGACAAGGTGCTGGTGCATCGCAGTTTCACCACTCTGGACGTGATCGCTGTCGGGTTGCTGGTGGTAGTGATCTTCGAGGTGCTGCTCAACGGCCTGCGCAGCTATGTGTTTGCGCATACTTCCAGTCGCATCGATGTAGAACTTGGCGCACGATTATTTCGCCACTTGTTGAACCTGCCACTGGCTTATTTTCGTGCTCGTCAGGTAGGTGACTCGGTTGCGCGGGTTCGCGAGCTGGAAAACATTCGTTCCTTTCTCACCGGCAATTCCATCACGGTGGTGCTGGATCTGTTTTTTTCCATCGTGTTTCTTGCCGTCATGACTTACTACAGTGTCTGGCTGACGTTGATCGTGGTGGTCTCATTGCCGTGTTATTTCTTCTTGTCACTGGGATTCACTCCGGCTCTGCGCGCCCGCCTCAATGAAAAATTCAACCGGGGTGCGCAGAATCAGTCGTTCCTTGTCGAGACCATCAGTGGAGTCGAGACGCTCAAAGCCAGTGCCGTCGAACCTCAATGGATACGCAAGTGGGACAATCAGCTGGCGGCTTACGTCAAGGCCGGGTTCCGGACTACCACGATCGGTACAGTGGCGAATGGCGGAGTCACCCTGATCAGCAAGCTGGTCACCGTAGCAACCATGTGGCTGGGTGCAAGACTTGTCATTGATGGTCAGCTTACGGTCGGGCAACTCATCGCTTTCAACATGCTTTCAGGAAATGTCGCGGGCCCTGTCATGCGATTGGCCCAGCTGTGGACCGAGTTTCAGCAGGTGGGAATTTCAATGCAACGTCTGGGCGATATTCTCAATACCCGAACGGAGGTGCACACCCCCAGGCCCGCACTACCGCCAGTGAACGGCGCCATTGTGTTCGACAAGGTCGAGTTTCGCTATCGGCCCGGCGCGCAACCGGCCTTGCGCGGTGTCAGCCTGTCAATATCGGCCGGTGAAACCGTCGGTATCGTCGGACGCTCGGGTTCAGGGAAAAGCACCCTGACCAAGCTGGTGCAACGCTTGTATCAGCCGGAGCAGGGCCGCGTCCTGGTCGACGGTGTCGATATCTCAACCATCGATGCGAGCTCACTGCGCCGCCAGATCGGCGTGGTCCTTCAGGAGAACATTCTGTTCAACCGAAGCATTCGCGACAACATCGCGCTTAACGATCCCGGCACACCTCTGCAACAGGTCATGGCAGCTGCGCGTCTGGCCGGAGCCCATGAGTTCATCGCTCAGTTGCCTGAAGGCTACGACACGATGGTGGGCGAACAAGGCTCCACGCTCTCGGGAGGACAACGGCAACGCATTGCCATTGCGCGGGCACTACTGACCAACCCTCGTATCCTGATTTTTGATGAAGCGACCAGTGCGCTGGACTATGAGTCCGAACGCATCATTCAAAACAACATGCGCCAGATCAGTCAGGGCAGAAGCGTGCTGGTCATCGCCCATCGTCTCTCGGCGGTCAAGGATGCCGACCGTATTGTGGTGATGGAGAGCGGTGACATCGTCGAGCAGGGCACCCATGCCCAACTGATTCAACTGGTACATGGGCACTACGCGGCTTTGTACCGAATGCAGCAGGAATAACGCATGGACCTGGGACATAACCTGCGCGCCTGGGGAGACTTGCTCAGACGCTATAAAGTCGTGTGGACAATGGCTTGGCGACAGCGCAAATCCCGCGAGCGTAAACGGCATGATGCCGAGGAAGCTGAATTTTTGCCCGCCGCGCTGTCCTTGCAGGAAAAAGCATTGTCACCTGCGCCGAGGGTCGCGATGTGGTTGCTCATGACCTTCGCCCTGTTGGCGGTGCTTTGGTCGACGCTGGGGCAGGTCGACATTGTTGCGACGGCTGAGGGCAAGATCATTCCGAGTGAAGGCACACAGGTGGTACAGCCAATGGGGACGGCCACTGTCAAAGCCATTCATGTACGCGAGGGGCAGCTTGTGCGTGCGGGGGATTTACTGATCGAACTCGACGGTACAGTGGCGGGTGCGGAAACGCAGCGCATCGTCAACGAATTGCAGACCTGGGCTTTGCAGGTCGGCCGCGCAGAGGCCATGCTCGCCGCCATAAATGGCAAACATACGCCGCTGATGGCGCCCGCCGAAGTCGATCCCCTTGCGTTTGCCGACGGGCAACGACTGGCCGAAGCAGAGTTTTCCTCTCTGCAAGCCAAGTTGACCGGTATTGGGGCAGAGTTGTCCGGCCGTCAGGCCGAGCTCCAGTCCACGCGGGTACTGGTCAGCAAGTTAGAGAAAACGTCACCCATTGCACGGCAGCGTGCCGAGTCGTTGAAAGTCTTGGTCGCTGAGCAATATGTCGCGCGAAATACCTATCTGGAACGCGAGCGCGAACGAATTGAACAGGAGTCCGAACTGGCGGTGCAACGCAGTCGCCTGAAGGAAATCGAGGCTTCTATCGCGCAAGTCAGGCAGCAGGGCGAGACCCTTCGGGCAGATGTTCGACAAACAAATCTGGAGCGTTTGAATGAGGGCAACCAGCATATAGCCTTGCTGCAGCAAGATCTGATCAAGGCGCGGCAGTCCGCCCACCTTACCCGGCTGACTGCACCGGTATCCGGGACTGTTCAGCAGCTGGCAGTCCGCACATTGGGCGGTGTTGTCACCCCGGCTCAGCCACTGATGCTGATCGTGCCGGAAGAAACCATCATCGAGATCGAGGCTTTTCTGCAGAACAGGGACGTCGGTTTTGTACAGCCCGATCAGGAAGCCGAGGTCAAGGTCGAGACCTTTCCGTATACCAAGTACGGCGTTGTTCCAGGCACCGTGACTTCAGTGTCGAGCGATGCCATCAACGACGAAAAGCGCGGGTTGATCTATTCCATGCGCATCGCCATGGCGCGCTCAACCATCGCCGTGAACGGCGCGAACATTCGTCTGGCGCCTGGCATGGCGGTGACTGCCGAGATCAAGACGGGAAAGCGTCGAGTGATCGAGTACTTTCTGGATCCTCTGATTCAGTACGGCAACGAAAGCATTCGCGAGCGTTAATGGTCGACGGCTGGCGATACGGGCGCGCAGGACTTGCATTCGCTACACGGAATTTTTCGCAACGGCTGGTTCGGTCGTGAACCGCCTGATCAGTCTCATCTGTATAGACGTTTTGATCGTCAGCGCTCGCTTTGCTGATGCCCCGACGATTACTGCAATCAAGGACGGAATATGAACAAGTGCGGCGTGGCGGCAGTGGTCTTGTTACTGATGCCTGTGTTTTGCAGCAGTGCGTTATCCCGCGAGGTGGAGTGGAGCGGTAATGAGTCCGTTGCAAGAACGCTGGAAAGTTCGCAGGAGATTCTTCAACGGATAGCAGGATTCAATCAAAGTCTGCATGGAAAAGGTTACGCCGGAGAACTAACGGGTTGTTCGGACATTTACGACCTGCCCGCAGGTGTTGCCAACGGCAATCACAGTTATGGCGCGGTCTGCAGCTATGAAGTCAAACAGGAAAAGAAACACGTTTTTGTCTGCAACGATGTGATGGTCGGGCATTTTTTAATGCTGGAGTCGTTTGAAGATTCAGATCAATGGAAGTTGAAAACTATTTATGACCATTGTTACGGCGGCTGAGACGGCGCGCAGGTAACCATAATTATTTTTTACTGTTCACCAGGAGGTGCCTGTGCTCGACAGTCAGCAGTTGCGCGATTTTCTGAAAAAATCCGTTTCAAGCTCCGAAATCGGTGGTTCTGACCCCTATAAGTCCTCAGTTTCCACTGGCCTGAGCGGGTTGTCTTTTGGAGCGCTTCAGAACGATGTGGGCAACAGCAGCATCGCTAAAACGGCCTTTCGTGGAATCTTGAATGCTGAAGTTGCTCTCGGAGCACTGACTCAAGCTCAGGCTGACAGCCTTTATTCAAAAGCCAGTCAGAAAATCATGCTCAACATCAATGAGACGGCACAGGTTGACAGGGCTTTGTCGGCCCATCGCGATCTTGTTGATGAGGCAGACGCCAAACAACTGCTATTGATCGAAAAATATGTAAACGTGGCGCTGGACGCCGCAGCCAAGAATCCTGACGGGCCTGGCGGTTTGAACCGAAACGCCCTCGACCTGCAATTTGTTGCCGAGTTGGCCATGTGGGGGAACCGCACGGGAGGGTTGAATGCCACTGCCGAGTATCTGTTGACGGCTTCGGAGGTCACCCGAAAAAACTACGAGTCTGTTTATCTCTCCAATACCGCCCAGTTCACGACCACCAATGAAGACTTTGGCCGCTGGCAGGAGCGAGTTGATGAAGCAACGCTCTCCGGGTTTTTGAAAGTCACCATGGATGCGGCCAATAAAAACCTGATCAATCCTTTAAACCTGCAAACCACCCTTGACTATTTCGGCGTGGCGCCATCGGCCATATCTGGCGCTATCGATCAAAATGCCCTCAAGGTTTTATTGAAAGACATTACAAAGATTTCAGTCGACGACATCAGTGGTGTCGAAATTGATGCAGAGGGAAATATCAAGTTGTCGATTCCGCTGTCTCAGGCAGGTGGCGGCAGTAGTTCTGTTTTGTACAAGGGCAGCGGGGTCGAAATACAAATAGCCGGGGTCACACTGATCAATGTGCCGAAAGAGGCAAGCGTTACTGTCGGCAAACAAAATGTGTCTGCTCAGCACAGCTATGGGGACTTGTCGGCAACTTATCGTCTAACCGCGCAAGGCGTGGCTGTGGCCTGGAACAATGCCAACGGTCTGTCTGTCGAGCAGACCTATGGTTTTGACGGAAGACCGGCCAGCACGACGTGGACTCAAAACGGCAAAACCTTCACAGGCAATGACGCGGGTCTGGCCACTTATCTGTCCCAGACCTCTCAGCAAACGATCGGACTGGCGACGACAACTGCCATGCAGTCGCAACAGTCGCAAACAAACCTTGTGCTCAATACACCGGCCGAGGGTGTTTCGATGGCGGCCGATAATGCTTCGTCGTTGAAATATCTTCAGCAACGCCTGGCGTTGGCGGCTGTCTCGGATCGCTGGGCCCCCATCGCCCTGAATGGCACGATTCCCTCATCACTGATATTGGCATCCAGTCTGGCAGCGGCCGTTCAGCAAGCGATAGCCGCTCAGCAACGCTGGAACACCCGTTCACCCTCGCTGATCAACGTACAAGTCCTGGGTTATGGCAACGAGCCTTTGGTGCACAGTTTGCCGCTGGTGCTGGACTTGACCGGCAATGGCATTCAGTTGATTGCGCCTTCGCAAAGCAATGCCGTGTTTGACCATAACGCCGATGGCACCAAGAGTGCGGTGGGTTGGGTCGGCGCCGAGAACGGAATTCTGGTGTTCGATAGCAACGGCAACGGGACTGTCGACAGTTCAGCCGAGTGGTTCGGTGAGTCCTTTGCTGCGCCAGGCCAAGCCGTCCACACCGGTCAGAACGGGTTCTCTGCTTTGGCCACACTGACACAGGCGGGAAGCTCGGTATTTTCACGCGAGACCGCGCTGATTGATCCCCGAACCGGTACCAGTTACTTCGATAGTGTCCAGGTCTGGGTAGACGCCGACCAGAACGGCATCGCCTCGCGAGGCGAATTGAAGACTTTGTCGGCGCTGGGAATTGCCTCCATTGATCTGCACTCGATCCATGATGGTCGGCAAGTGGCCGGCGGACTGATCGACTCGTCGGCTCGTTTCACATTTGCCGATGGGACTCGCCGTGAAGTGGCGGATGTCGGCTTGAGCGAGCAGCTTGCGAGCAGTGCTGCGAGTATCGGGTCTGTCAGTCCGGGCACACTGCTGTTTGCCGACTACGCCTTAAAAGGCTATGCCGCGATGGCGGCGGGGCAAGCACGAGGCGTAAATATCGCGCTCGCAGCCAGAGCGCCGAATTTCACGGCGCAGATTGCAACATTGCAAAACTGGATGAACACGCCACGTTCGCATACGTATCAAGGCAATCCCAACCCGTTGCTGAAGGTGAAAGACCCGACTTTGATCACCTCTCATGCCGGAGAGAACCCGGCGGTGCAGCGTGGCAGCAGTGCAGGGAAGGATGTGATGGCGCTGATGCAATCGGGTTCGTCTTACTACAATACGGTTCTGTCCACGCTGCAGTCAGTCGACGCTGGAGGGACAGCCATCGCAAATGCACAAAGCGCAGCGCTGGTCGCCAACGCGGTTGCATCACCTGCAAACCGTGCCGCGGCGCTGGCGAGTGCCGCAGCGGCCGCCGCCTCCTGGGGGGCAGCCGCGACGTCGTATCTGAATACCGCCGCTGGCTGGACAACTTACGCCGCGCAGCTGGAATACCTGCGTGCGGAGTTAAACTTGCTGGTGCCGGTCAACACGTCTTACACGGGGCATCTGGCGGGCGGTTATACGTTTTTTTCCCCTCAAGATGCCGGTTTTGCAGCAGACACCTTTGCCGCTTATACCGGGGTTCTGCAATTGTTCCGCGATTTGAAAGTCGGGATCGATGCATCCCTGGGGGCGTTTGCCCAATCGGCGGGTTATGCCAAAGCCTATATTGGCGCAAGCGGCAGTACGATCACGGTCGGCAACGCGTACAACCTGATCCTGGCCGGCCAGGGTGCACAGCAGTTTCAGCTCAACGGTGGTGTCGACAATGTTTTGCTCAGTCTGGCCTCGGGCCAAGTGACTCTGCAGGGCTTTCAGGCAGGAAGTGCCGGTGACCAGATTCAACTTCTTGGATTGGGCGATGGCGCAAAAATTACCAGCCTCTCATCGGGGGTGCGAGTCGGCACTGCCGATGGTCAGCGCTATGCCGACCTGCTTGGCGTGAACGCTGGCGAATTGAATCTGTATGCCAATTTCAGTGGTGTTCGTGCCATATCGTTTGCCGAGTTCAATCAGGCCGGTGTTCGGAGCCTGAGAGCAAACGGCTTGTTCGACGGGCAGGTACATGTGAACGAAATTACCGCCTCGAACTACGGTGATACGTTGATCGGAGGGGATTGGGCATCGGTTCTGCGGGGTGGAAGCGGCAATGACACCTTTGTGATCACCGGCTCGGGTTATTGGCTGGACGGTAATGCGGGGACGGATGCGGTCAGCTATGCCGAAGCGAGCGGGGCGGTAAACGTAAACCTGTCTACCGGCGGCGACAGTCTTGGCAGCACGCTTTACAGCATTGAAAACGTCACCGGGTCGGCCTGGCGCGACACCTTGACCGGCAGCTCGGTCAATAACGTCCTTATCGGCGGCCGAGGTAACGATCGTCTGGTCGGCGCTGGCGGGAATGACAAGTACGTGTTTGATCGAGGCGACGGTCAGGACTCATTGCTTAACGGTGTATCAGGCAATGCAGGGCCCAGCTCCATTCTGCTGTTGCAGGCAGGTATCAAGGCGAGTGACCTGTGGGTGTCGCGTGAAGGAAACAACCTGATTCTCGCGGTGCTGGGTACGCACGATCAGGTTTCCATTCAGGACTGGTTCGTCGCCGACTATCGAAAACTGGCGTCGATCGAGCTGAGTAACGGCTTGAAGTTGAGTCGGGAGGCAGCTGAACTGGCGGTCGTAACGACAGCCGCGTGGCAACAGGCCAACCCCGGCTTTGATCCAGTGAATCCGGCAACCATTGCGCAGGCCCCCTCACTGGCCGCTTACTTCAGTGCAGTTATTGATGTGCCTTTGGTGCCATCAGTGACCGGAGTGGCGCTGGAGACCCGCCGTCTTTTTGAGTCAGGCAGCGTTCTGCAAGGCGCGAACATGGCGAACGCCGCAGTCAATCAGTCGGCCTCGGCGGTCGCTGCTTTGAGCAACAGCAACGCTAATGTCCGCGCATTGTCCGGTCAGGTGTCCTCGTTCTATCTCAATCCTGGTCTCAACAGTTATCGCTATCGAACGAACACGGATGCCGAGACGTATGTGATCTCGACGGCGAACAATTTTGACTCGACCAATCCTTTACAGGGACGCCCCAATTATGTGACGAGCTATGAACGGATATCCGCGCTCAATCCCGATGCTTTTTATATCCAGCAAACGATAGAAGTGTCCTCCCCACAATCGACTACCATCCCGGCTAGCCGGCTCGAACGAGGCGTCGGAGTAGTCAGCGCTTCCGTAGCGGACCTGGGTCTGATCGCCAGTTCCCTTTCAGCGACAACAACCGCCGGGCAAGCTGCTGCCTCTTCGGCCACTGCTCGACAATCTGCCTTGGGACAGGCCATCGGGGCCAATAGCGCGCGCGATCAGAAAAGCATTCAGTCCGCCAGATCGGCGGCTTCGGCTTTTGAACAAGGCTTCGCCAACGCGATTTCGCTTTATCAGAGCGCACTCTCGCAGTTGTCTGTTGCAGCAGAAGCCGTAACCCGCAATCGAGATCGGTTGGGCAGTGTATTGCCGGCCAACCGCACGGTGACAACTCAGCGATTTGTTCCAACCAACGTCTTGAAACCAAGCGAAGGCGTCTGGATCGATGTCGTGCAAACCGTCCGGTTTGACTGGGCTTCAGAGGTGGATAGAAACAAAGCGGCATCGATCCTGATCGCACAGGCCAATGCGCAAAACGCGTACGCCGCAGCGGCCGCAAGCCTTCAGGCATTACCGGCTGCAGTGGGGGCAATGCTCGGTTATGCCAATACGCAGTTCGTGTCGGGGGGGAATGCCGGAGCGGTGGCTGGCGGCGCCGGTGGATTGCTGATTTCTGCAGCAGGCGCGGGACACGTGCTGACGGGCGGAGCGGGGCGTGACACGTTTGTGTTCACTGACCTGCCTGGCGCCACGGGCCATCGAGTGAATAACTTCCAGGCCGGACTGGCGGGTGACCGGCTCTTGCTGACACCAGGCTCTCAAACTCTTTACGTGGATGAAGATACATCCGGGCAGACACGCTTATCGTTCAGGCCAGGAGTGGCGCTGCTGACACTGAGCGGAGTAGCCGTCAATAATGTTTCCCTCTATGACAACCTCTTGGGCATCAATACGGTCGATTTTTCAGGTTTGGCGCACGGCGTTGAAGTGACGCTCGACTCGCTCACACCGAGAGACTTTGACGGGTTTACGCATGTGCAAAATATGTTCGGCAGCGCTTTGGCTGATCATTTGACGGGAGACAGTCAAGACAATCAGATCAGCGGAGGAGGGGGCAACGACCGCATCAGTGGAGGCGCAGGCAACAACATCCTCGCCGGTGGTGCAGGCATTGATACGCTGGACTATCGAACCGTGTCATCGGCCATCGCCGTCAATCTGGCTTCGGGGACCGCACGCAACGGTGAGGGCGGAACGGACACCCTGAGTGGTTTTGAAAATGTAATCGGTTCCTCCTATGCCGACACGATCACCGGTGACGCCGGCGCGAACGAACTGACAGGCGCACAGGGTGATGACCGCCTGGAAGGGGGCGCTGGCGATGACGTACTGGCGGGCAACGAAGGCAATGACGTACTGGTGGGGGGAAGCGGGAACGACGTTTATTGGTTCGGGCGTGGAGATGGCCATGACCGCATCGTCGAAAGTGACGCGGCAGCTGGCAATCGTGATGTCGTCCAGTTCGCGGCAAACATCATCGCTGAACAACTCTGGTTGCAACGAGTCAGCAATGACCTGCGGTTGAGCATAATCGGTACCGATGATTACGTTGTCGTGGAAAACTGGTTTTTGGGCACGCAGTATCGAGTCGAAGCCTTCAAGACTGCCGATGGCAAAACGTTGACGGCGGCAGGGGTGCAGAAACTGGTGGACGCCATGGCAGCGTCGCCATTGCCGGCTGCCGGCCAACTCAACCTTTCCGCAACGCTCGCAAGCGCGTTGGCTCCGGTATTCCAGGAAAACTGGACGGCCGCGAAACCACCGGGAATAACCAGGGAGGGGACCGCTGGTAACGATACTCTGGAAGGCGGTGCCGGGGACGATGTGTTGATGGGCAAGACTGGCGATGATGTATTGAACGGATACGCCGGCGACGACACCCTCGACGGCGGTGCCGGCAACGACACACTGAATGGAGGCTCCGGAGCAAACATCCTGATCGGTGGCGCCGGCAATGACACTTATATCGTTTCCAGCGTAGATGATTCGGTGATTGAAGCGGTGGATGGCGGCTCCGACGCGATCAAGTCCTCGGTGAGTTTTGTCCTGCCTGAATATGTCGAAATGTTGACCCTGACAGGTACTGAAGCGATCAACGGCACTGGTAACAACGGCAACAACATTCTCTTCGGTAACGCTGCCAGCAATACCCTGCGAGGCGAAGGCGGCCTCGATATATTCAATGGGTATGAGGGTGACGATGTACTGGTGGGTGGCGCAGGAAATGATCGCTACGTGATTGCCCGAGGCAACGGTAAAGACCGCGTGGTTGAAAACGATCCGGGCGAGAATCTCGACACGGTAGCGTTCACCAATTCTGTGTTGGCCAGTCAGCTTTGGTTCAGACGCATGGGGGATGACTTGGAGGTCAGCATTATCGGCACTCTCGACGGTGTGGTTGTCACCAACTGGTATCTCGGTGACCGTTATCGGGTCGAGGCGTTTGTGTCTTCCAATGGCGGCACACTGTTAGCGGCACAAGTCGAAACACTGGTTCAGGCGATGGCCGGCCTGGCACTGCCCCCGCTCGGGCAGACAACCCTTTCGCCAGATCTGAAAAACGCTTTGCAACCTCTATTGGTCGCGGCCTGGAAAGGCGAGGTATACGAGCCGCTGGTTCTGACAGGAGGTGCGGGTGATGACAAGCTGGAAGGCAGCTACGGAAATGACACCCTTTCCGGCGGAGCAGGGCGCAACACGCTGATTGGCGGATATGGTGATGATACTTATGAAGTCAGTACTGCGACGGATGTGATTATTGAAAAGGCAAACGAAGGCAATGATTACGTTCGTGCCGGAGTTTCCTTCGTATTACCGGAGAATGTTGAAAGGTTGACGCTGACGGGCAGTGCCGCAATCAACGGAACCGGTAATGCTCTTGCGAACATTGTCCTGGGCAATGGCGCGGCCAACACCCTGATCGGGCAGGCGGGTGACGACATCCTCAATGGCTTGGCCGGAAATGATGTTCTGGCAGGGGGGACCGGCAGCGACAGATATCTGTTGACCGCCGGTGGTGGTCGCGACCGGATCATAGAGACAGAGTCTCTGGCCGGCGATGTCGATGTCGCATCAATTTCAGCCGCCGCAGAAAATCTCTGGTTTCGCCGGGTCGAGAATGATCTGGAAGTCAGCGTCATCGGCAAGACCGATCAGTTGCTCATACAGGACTGGTATCTGGGCAACGAACACCATGTTGAACAATTTACGGCGTCGGGAGGAAAGGTGCTGCTCGACACTCAAGTCAATAATCTTGTCACCGCCATGGCAGCCTTCGCACCTCCGGCAAGTGGACAAACGACATTGCCGGCAGCCTACCAGACAGCACTGGCTCCGGTGATTGCTGCCAACTGGCATTGAGTGGTCTGATCCGTGGTCGGTGATATTCCGATAACTACACTAAATGACCGTTTAGTCGAGTTATTACAGACTGTATTGAAAATGAATGGAGCAGGTCATGAATCCACGCCCGATTACTGCGTCGAACCTGATTGCATCACTGGACCTTGAACCTCACGTCGAAGGAGGATTTTTTCGCAGAACCTACCAGGCCGACCACCGCGACATGCTCGAAACCACGAGCGGGCCGCGCTATCTGATGACGTCGATTTACTACCTGTTGACTGAAGATTCACCGGTTGGCCAGTTCCATTTCAACCAGTCAGACATCCTGCATTATTTCCATCTGGGCGACGCCATCGAGTACAGCCTGATTCACGCTGACGGTTCGCTGCAGACTTTGGTGATGGGCAGCGATGTTCTGGCCGGCCACCAACTGCAATTGCACGTACCGGGCGGAATCTGGAAAGCCTCCAGGTTGCTGAATGGCGAGAACGGATTTGGTTTGATCAGCGAGGCCGTTTCACCAGGGTTTGATTTCGCGGATATGGAAATGGGAAATCGGCAGAAACTCACAGCGCAATATCCGCAGCATCGAGCGCTGATTGAAAAGCTGACGCGTGATGAGGATTGAGAGCGGCACATTTCAAATAGAGAGATGGGCAGGCATCAAGGGTCAGGCCATTTGAGAGCGACGCTGGAGATTGAAATGGTGTGCGCAACCGGGCTGACTTGGTAATATCTTGTTACGTGTAATGTATATTATGTTAAATAATGTGTCTGGGCGGAAATTTACCAACCCCTGCCTAAACCTCAGGTGATCCACCTCGGCAATCAGCTAAACAATTTATAGATCTCGGAAACCACCTGCATCGTAGCGCCTTCGATCGTTCCTTCATTACGGCACAAAACCCAGTCGTGATCGGCAGCCGCTTGCTCGAACATCTCCGTACATGCGACATGCTCTGCGTGCTTTTGAATCACAGTACCGCCCAGTCCTCTGGATCGTGCCGTTGCCCTGGTCCATGAAATATCCGGCGTGGTGACGACGCCGACATGCAGATCTGGCACCTGTACGTTTCGCTCAAGGTTCAACTGGAGAATCTCCGCAAACGGGACGGTATGGCGAAACGCGGCGTCAGACGGATACCAGCGATCGATCAGGATAATGCTGTCCAGCGGCTGTTCAGTCAGCACGTTCCGGGAGATCCAGCTACGGCTATCAGCAAAGCGCTGACACACAGCCCACTCCAGATCCCGGGAGGGATTTCTGGCAAGTTCGTTAACGAGGGCCATCGTGGCACCCCGGTAAGGATCGCTTTTTCTCTCGCAAAGCCGGATGACTTTCTTGCTGTCGGCCCTCAGTACTGCCGTAACCGCCTCCAATAATGTGGTTTTGCCAGTTCCTTTTGGCCCATCCAGAGAAATAAACAGCGGACGATTCATTTTTCACGCAACGATTGAGGCATTGATGAGCACTCTATCCTCATTTCTGCAATTCAATCAGCTCATCCCTACCCTTTGCCTAGACTTGCTTCCCAATGATGTTCGCCAGACCTTTTGACTGCCAGGGAATCACATAAGGAGCCACCCCATGTCAAAGCTATACCCCGGAATCGATCCTGAAGGGCTTATCGAGTACTCGGTGGTTTACACCGACCGCTCGCTCAACCACATGTCGCAGTCATTTCAGGCCGTGATGAAGAACATTTCCCAGACGCTTAAACAGGTTTACAACGCCGAGGCGGTTGCGGTGGTTCCGGGCAGCGGCACATTCGGCATGGAAGCGGTGGCACGCCAGTTCGCCACCGGCCAGCAATGTCTGGTGATACGCAACGGCTGGTTCAGCTATCGCTGGAGCCAGATTCTTGAGACGGGCAACATCCCGGCGGCCACTACGGTGCTGAAAGCCCGGCCGGTCGAAACGGGTCGCCAGGCTGCCTACGCCCCGCCGCCTCTGGACCAAGTGCTGGCAGCCATTGCGGCTTCGAGGCCGCAGATTGTCTTCGCCCCCCACGTTGAAACCTCTTCAGGGATTATCCTGCCCGACGAGTACCTGCGGGCCGTCGGCGACGCCGTGCACGCGGTAGGTGGTTTGTTCGTGCTGGACTGCATCGCTTCCGGCACGCTTTGGGTTGATATGCACAAATGCGCCGTCGACCTGCTGATCAGCGCACCGCAGAAAGGCTGGAGCGCCTCCCCTTGCTGCGCCCTGGTGATGTTCAGTGCTCTGGCCCTCGAACGCATCGAGCAGACGCAAAGCAGCAGCTTCGCCTGCGACCTGAAAAAGTGGCTGCAGATCATGCAGGCCTACGAACAGGGCGGACATGCCTACCACGCGACCATGCCCAGCGATTCTCTCGCGCGGTTTAACGACGTAATGAAAGAGACGCAAGCCTACGGTTTCGAAAAGGTCCGCGACGACCAGCAGGTTCTGGGCAATCGGGTGCGCGCCATGTTGACCGGCAAAGGCTTCAAAAGCGTGGCCGCAGCCGGCTTTCAGGCCCCAGGCGTCGTGGTGAGCTACACCGATGATGCCGATATCAAAAACGGTAAGAAATTTGCCAGCCACGGCCTGCAGATCGCCGCCGGGGTGCCGCTGCAATGCGACGAGCCGGCCGACTTCCAGACCTTCCGCATCGGTCTGTTCGGACTCGAAAAACTTCACAACATCGAGCATACGGTCAGCACGCTTGAGCAGGCACTGGATGAGGTGATGATTAGCTAAGCCCTCACCTCGCCCGCAGCCAATACCGTTCCCGCCGATTCCGTCCGGCGGGAACCACCAAGCCTGATCAACCTGTCATAAATTCCATATCTGCTGGCAAATAGAAGACTTCTCCACCGCTTCAATATTCCCTGAGGGGCCGCGATGACAAGGCCAGCGTCGATTCGTCGCACCATTTAGCGCGAAAACTCCTTTCATTCTGAATTAGTGATTTAACTAGGTAGTTACCTAATTATATAATGCCCCCCTCATTTCAACGGGACATTCAACGTGAAGCAGAGTCAACGCCTCTCGGGCATATCAACATTCATTCTGGTCGGGCTGGGCGTGATCATCGCCCTGCTCGGCCTGGCACTGGCCGTTGGCGGTGTGAAATTGGTCAGCCTGGGAGGCTCCTGGTACTTCCTGGTGGGTGGTCTGGCGATGGCCATTTCCGGTCTGCTGATCGCACGCCGCAAGCCTGCCGGCGCCTGGCTGTTCGCAGCGTTCCTGCTTGGGACGGCGATCTGGGCGGTCATCGACGCAGGGCTGGTGTTCTGGCCGGTGTTCTCGCGTCTGTTCATGTTCAGCGCCGTGGGTCTGGTAGTTGCGCTGGTCTATCCGCTGCTCAAACGCGCCAATGGCGGCGTTGCGGGTCGTGGTGCCTACGGTGTCGCCGCTGTTCTGGCGGTTGGACTGGCCGTGGCTGCCGGCAACATGTTCGTCGCGCACCCGACCGTCGCCCCAACCGGCACCGGCCCGGGCCTCACCCCGGTCGAACCGGAAAAAGCGCAGAAAGACTGGGCGCATTACGGCAATACCGAAGGCGGTAGCCGCTTCGCCGCGCTGGACCAGATCAATCGCAGTAACGTCGACAAGTTGAAAGTCGCGTGGACCTACCACACCGGCGACATCGCCGAGAGCGACGGCAACGGCGCCGAAGACCAGCTGACTCCGCTGCAGATCGGCAACAAAGTCTTCATCTGCACCCCGCACAACAACCTGATTGCACTGGATGCCGATACCGGTAAAGAACTCTGGAAAAACGCGATCAACGCTCAGTCCAAAGTCTGGCAGCGTTGCCGTGGCATGGCGTATTTCGACGCCAGCGCTGCCGTCGCCAAACCGGCCAGTTCGCCGGTTTCAGAAGCTCAACCAGCACCCGCAGCCAACTGCACACGTCGTCTGCTGACCAACACCATCGACGCCCGCCTCATCGCAGTCGATGCCGACACCGGCGAGTTCTGCCAGGGGTTCGGCACCAACGGCCAGGTGGATCTGAAGGCCGGTCTGGGTGATGTTCCGGACAGCTACTACCAACTGTCCTCCGCGCCGCTGATGGCCGGCACCACCGTGGTGGTTGGCGGTCGTGTGGCTGACAACGTGCAGACCGACATGCCGGGCGGCGTGATCCGTGGCTTCGACGTAATGACCGGCGCCATGCGCTGGGCGTTCGACCCGGGCAACCCGCAGGATAAAAAGGCACCGGCAGACGGCAGCACCTACGTGCGCAGCACGCCGAACAGCTGGGCGCCGATGTCCTATGACCCGGCGACCAACACGATCTTCCTGCCGATGGGCAGTTCGTCCACCGACATCTACGGTGTTGAACGCAACAAACTCGATCACACCTACGGCGCTTCGATCCTGGCGCTGGACGCCAACAGCGGCGAAGAAAAGTGGGTCTACCAGACCGTGCACAACGATCTCTGGGACTTCGACCTGCCGATGCAACCGAGCCTGATCGATTTCACCAAGGACGGTAAAACCGTTCCGGCGGTGGTGATCGGCACCAAGGCCGGGCAGATTTACGTGCTCGACCGCGCCACCGGCAAACCGTTGACCGACGTTAAAGAAGTACCGGTCAAGGCGTCGAACATTCCGAACGAACCCTACTCGCCAACCCAACCGAAATCGGTGGGCATGCCGCAGATCGGTGCCCAGCACCTGACCGAGTCGGACATGTGGGGCGCCACGCCGTACGACCAGTTGCTGTGCCGGATCGACTTCAAGTCGATGCGTTACGACGGGCTGTACACCGCGCCGGGTACTGACAAATCCCTGAGTTTCCCGGGTTCGCTGGGCGGCATGAACTGGGGCAGCATCTCAACTGACCCGGTGCACGGCTTCATCTTCGTCAACGACATGCGCCTGGGTCTGTGGATTCAGATGATCCCGTCGCAGAACACAGGCAAGGCAACTTCCGGTGGCGAAGCGTTGAACACCGGTATGGGCGCCGTTCCGCTGAAAGGCACGCCTTACGCGGTGAACAAGAACCGCTTCCTGTCGGTTGCCGGCATTCCGTGCCAGGCCCCGCCGTTCGGTACGCTGACCGCTATCGACATGAAAACCCAGAAAGTCGCCTGGCAGGTTCCGGTCGGCACCGTTGAAGACACCGGCCCGCTGGGCATCCGCATGCACCTGCCGATCAAGATCGGTCTGCCAACCCTCGGCGGCACCCTGTCGACCCAGGGCGGCCTGATCTTCATCGCCGGCACCCAGGACTTCTACCTGCGCGCGTTCAACAGCGGTAACGGTGAAGAAGTCTGGAAAGCACGTCTGCCAGTCGGCAGCCAGGGCGGCCCGATGACGTATGTGTCGCCGAAAACCGGCAAGCAATACGTGGTCATCACCGCCGGCGGCGCTCGTCAGTCGACCGACCGTGGCGACTACGTGATGGCATACGCCCTGCCGTAAACCGCAGCGCCCTCCTTCACTTCACTTGTGCGCGGCACCTTCGGGTGCCGCGTCGTTTCATGTCCTTCGCTCTGGATTTCACCAATGTCATTGGCTGTTCGCTTTTCCCACGCCGGGGTCTTCACCGGCATGCTGTTCGGTCTCACCTGCGGCGCTGCCCTGCCCGCCCTCGCCGATACCGATTCGAACGTGTTCACCCGCAACACCCTGACCGGCGACTGGGGCGGCCTGCGCCACCAGCTCGATGAAGACGGCATCAAGTTCACCGGCGACTACACCGGTGAAACCGCCTACAACGCCGACGGCGGCCTGCATCGCTCGGCGCGTTACTCGCAAAACATCAAGCTCGGTGCGCAGTTCGACCTGAGCAAACTGTACGGCGTCGATAACGCCGGCAAGATACAGCTGAGCATCAACGACCGACGCGGCAACAGTGCCTCGGAAGATCTGGTCGGCAACCGTCTGCCGATCCAGGAAAACTACGGCGGCCTCTACACCCGCCTGACCGAGCTGAGCTACGAGCGCAGCCTGTTCACCCCGGCGCTGAACGTCAAACTCGGCTACATGGCCATGGGCAACGACCTCGGCGGGCTGGACAGCGGCATTCTCTGCAACTTCATGAACGCCGGTTTCTGCGGTCACCCGCTGAACATGTCCGGTGGCAGCGGCTGGACCAACTACCCCAACGCCCACCTGGGTGTGCGGGTGAAATATGACCTCTCCCCTGCCTGGCAACTGCGGGTGGCCGCGTTCAACGTCGACCCGCAAAGCAACGGTAATTCCAGCCGCGCCTGGCACCTGGGCCCGAAACACACCACCGGCACCGTGGTGCCGATCGAACTGGTCTACAAGCAGGCAGGCAAACTGCCCGGCGAATACAAGGTCGGTTATTACTACGACAGCTCCGATGTGAAACGCATCGGCAGTGACAAGGAAGTGTCCGGACGCGGCGGTCATTACGTCCTGATCGACCAGGCCGTCTGGGCCTCGGACACCTCCGAAGGTCGCAGCCTGCACGCCTTCGGCCAATACTCGGCCGCCAGCGAAGCAGCTTCGCCATTCAGCAAGTGGTACGGCACCGGCCTGGTTCTGTACAAACCTTTCGAAGGCCGCCCTCGTGACACCGTTGCGCTGGGCTACGGCCGCGCGGTACCGAACCCGCGCAGCCGCGACGTTCAGCAAGACGCAGCGCTGAACAATGGCGCAGCGTTTCCAAACCTGGACAGTGCCGAGCAATTGATCGAACTCGGTTACGGTTATCAGGCCACGCCTTGGCTGACGCTGCGCCCGAATATGCAGTACATCATCGAGCCGGGCGCGTTTTCCGGAAAGGACATCGACAATGCATTGGTGTTTGGATTGCAGGTGAAAGCTGCGCTCTGACGCCAACATTTGTCGACTAGGCGTTAAACAGGAAAGCACCTTCGGGTGCTTTTTTTGTTCGTGGATTATGGGGAAACTGACTCAGACGATAATCATTGTTATGAATAATCATCTCGCAAGGGTTAAAACACTCTCCGCGACTGAAAAAACAGAGCTTGAAAAACGTTAATGACCGATTGTCAGACAGGCTGCTATAACCGTTTAGTGCCAAAGAACTTTTATTAACTTTCCTGACTGCTCGGCCAATAACGGCAGAAAAAATAACGCTCGCAGCCACCGTTCGGCCATTTCATTCAAACATGACTTTCTTATAAGCTTCGCCGCCTTAATAGCCCCTGGCCATCAATTCTGTGAAGACAGTGTTCTCTTGAAGAAAAAATCTGCGACACGTCTCGCCCTGAAAAACGCCGGTACAACCCCGAACACTGAGTCCCCTTCCGCCTGATCACGAACCGCCATCCCGGCACTTTTTGCATGGACGCTCACTTTCGCCAACCCTTTCCTGGCTGTCCGGGACAGAGGAGGATTTTTTGCTTCGCAAGTTTGCACCGCCTCATGGTTTGAAAACGATCCTGACGACAGCACTGGTCTTTCAATGTGCAACGTTAGTCCTCAGCTTCTGGTTAGCGACCAGCAACCAATCCAGCATCGGGAACCTTTCAAGTGTGGCCGTCGACCAGGTGGATGCGGTGGCGGAGACCGTTCAGCACTTGATGGAAGCACGCCTCTCCCTGTCGCGCGCCAACACCCGCATCGTCCTGTTCAATACGGTTCCGCAGGACATGGTGCAACACGCGCGTATGGAATTGATCCTGGCGAATGAATCGTTCGACCGGTTTCTCACACGCACCCGGGTGGACGAAGAAAACCATGTGCGGGTCCAGGCATTAAAAGACGTGTATTCACGCTACGTGAACGTGCTACATCGTCTGGTTCAGTACACGGGCGCCGGCAACGTGCAATGGGCACTTGCGCAACCGGTACAAGAGATTCAAGAGCAACTTCTGCAGGAACAGAAGAACTTCATCAAGTACGGCAACAACATCAGCCAGACTTCACTTCAGTCCATGGGCGATCGCTTCAGGATATACATCGCGGCAGCGGCGATGATACTTCTGCTGGTGTTGGCCACCACGTTTTTCCTGCTGTACGTCATCAAGAAAGTCGAGAAAAGCCGACTGTTGAAAATTGCCGTCAACCGGACGGACAGCGCCATCATCGTCACGGATTCAAACAGCGTCATTACCTACGTCAACGAAGGTTTTGTGCGCATGCTGGGTTATGAAACAGCCGATCTGGTGGGCAAGAAGCCAGACCAGGTGTTTTACGGCCGCCATACGGATACGCAAACCGTTCTCTCGTTCAGAAGCAGTATCCAGAAGGGAGAAAGTCACACCACAGAGTTACTGGTCTACAACAAATCAAAACAACCGCTGTGGGTTCGCGTGGTCGCTAATCCGGTACTCGACCCGCAGGGTGTTCAGCAGGACGTGGTGGCCATTGTGACGGACATCACCGAAGCCAAGATGAATGACGAGTTGCAGTTCAAGGTACTCAGTGCCATGGCCCGTGAAGAACCTTTGGGCGATGTCATGCAGTTGTTGTGTCTGGAGATCGGCCGTATCGCGCCGGAAATCGGCGTTTCCATCCGCCAGTTCGATGAGCGCGGTTGCCTGCCGCTGATTGCCGAATTCAACTTGCCGGACGGACTGCTTCAGTCGCTGGAAAGTCTCGCCGAGCGTTCCATCCTGCAAAAAATGGATGCCAAAGAAAGCATCATGCTGAACTTCACCGACCCAGGGTCTTACGACGGCGAATGCGTTGATCCGCACCTTTCGCAATCGCTGGGTTTCACGGCCGGCTGGGTCAACACCATTCGCTCCAACAATGGGCGAACACTTGGCACGTTCACTTTTTACTACCGCGAAAACCACCTCCCTGCGGCGCAACATCAACGGTTGCTGCAAACCAGTCTGAAGTTGTGCGCACTGGCTCTGGAGCGCGACAGTTTTATTCACGATATCGAACGGCTGGCCTATTACGACAGCCTGACCCTGTTGCCCAATCGACGGCTGTTGATGATGAAAGCCAACACGATGATCGCCAACGCCCAGCGTTCGCAATCATCCCTGGCCGTGTTGTTCATCGACATCAACAAGTTCAAGCAGATCAACGATTCACTCGGCCATGCCGCTGGGGACTTGCTGTTGTCTGAAATCGCTAGAAGGCTTCAGTCTTCCGTGAGGGGCAATGATGTTGTCAGCCGTCTTTCGGGGGACGAGTTCGTCATTATTCTGTCCCCTTCCAGCGCTGAACAGGCGATTGCCTTTTCGGAACGCATGATCAGCCAGCTCTCGGAGCCGATGATGTTGGCCGATGTCAGCGTCTCGCCTTCTGCCAGTA
This sequence comes from Pseudomonas sp. GW823-FHT04A03, assembly GCF_058796615.1. Classification (NCBI taxonomy): domain Bacteria; kingdom Pseudomonadati; phylum Pseudomonadota; class Gammaproteobacteria; order Pseudomonadales; family Pseudomonadaceae; genus Pseudomonas; species Pseudomonas sp. GW823-FHT04A03. The sequence continues at coordinate 662,224 of NZ_JBXAIV010000001.1, read as the reverse complement.
TTGGTATCGGCATTTATCCGGATCACGGCAATGATATTCAGGCGTTGCTGCTGCATGCCGATCAAGCGATGTACAAGGCCAAGTCCGCAGGTCGACAAGCCATCGAAGTGTTTGATCCGGTGGTGGTTGATTCAACCGACGACCAACTGACGTTGAGCATGGCCCTCAAGCAGGCTCTGGTGTCCGATCAGCTGACGCTGCATTACCAGCCCCAGATGATGCTCGACGGCAACCAGCTGTTTGGTGTCGAGGCGCTGGCCCGCTGGTCTCATCCGGAGCTTGGAAGCATCCCGCCCAACCGTTTCATTCCGTTGGTGCGTGACACCCGAATGATGCCAAGGCTCAACCAATGGGTGCTCACCGAAGCCTGCCGGCAAATGGCGCAATGGCGCGACGCCGGGGTCGAGGTGCCGCAGATCTCGGTCAACATTTTCCCCATCGCCTTTCGCGACCGGGCCATTATCGAACTCATCGAAACGCTGCTGGCACAGTACGGGCTCCCGCCCTCCTGTCTGACCCTGGAAGTCACGGAGGACTTCATCCTCGACGCCACCGACACGGTCATCTCGGTGATCAGCGAAGTCCGTCAATCCGGTGTCAGCCTGTCCATCGACGACTTTGGAACCGGTTATTCCAGCCTCAGTTATCTGCTGCGACTGCCCGTCAATGCCATCAAGCTCGACAAGAGCTTTATCGACGATCTCGAAACCAGCGAAAGTGCACGGACGCTGGCCCAATCGATTGCCGGGATCTGCAAGAGCCTGCAACTGAACATCGTCGCCGAAGGGGTTGAAAGTGCCGGGCAGCGGGACATTCTTCGAGCGCTGGGTTACCCGATAGCCCAGGGCAATGTGTTCTCCCGTCCTTTGGCGCCAGAGGATCTGGCGCACTGGGTGCGTGAGCGATCACGCTGATACGCGTCTGGCCTGAAAACGAAAAAAGCACCCGAAGGTGCTTTTTTTGTACGTGCCGCCAATGGAATCAACCCGCGAAGCTGGCCCGCGCTGCGTGCAGTTTCTTGTAGCTTTCGATCAGACGCAGATGGCGATCCAGCCCTTCCAGCTTCATGCTGGTCGGCGTCAGGCCGTAGAAGCGCACGCTGCCGTTGACCGAGCCGATCGCCGCGTCCATGCGCTCGTCGCCGAACATGCGGCGGAAGTTGGCTTCGTAGTCTTCCAGCTCCAGATCTTCGTCCAGCTCCATTTCCAGCACCACGTTGACCGCTTGATAGAACAAGCCGCGCTCAACGGTGTTGTCGTTGTATTGCAGGAAGGCCTCGACCAGATCCTTGGCCTGCTCGTACTTCTGCAAGGCGAGATAGATCTGCAAGCGCAGTTCGAGAATGGTCAACTTGCCCCATGGCGTGTTGTCGTCGAACTCGATGCCGATCAGCGTGGTGATGTCGGTGTAATCGTCCAGCTCGCTGTGTTCCAGGCCTTTGGCGAGGTTGCGCAGGCCGACTTTGCTCAGGTTGTGCAGGTTGAGGATATCGGCACGGAATTGCAGCGCTTTGTTGGTGTTGTCCCAGATCAGGTCTTCTACCGGATAGATCTCCGAATAGTCCGGCACCAGAATGCGGCACGCCTTGGCGCCGATGTGCTCGTAGACCGCCATGTAGACTTCCTTGCCCATGTCTTCGAGGATGCCGAAAAGCGTTGCGGCCTCTTCGGCATTGGAGTTTTCGCCATTGCCGGAGAAGTCCCACTCGACGAATTCGAAGTCGGCCTTGGCACTGAAGAAGCGCCACGACACCACGCCGCTGGAATCGATGAAGTGCTCGACGAAGTTGTTCGGCTCGGTCACGGCCTGGCCCGAGAAGGTCGGCTGCGGCAGATCGTTGAGGCCTTCGAAGCTGCGGCCCTGCAGCAACTCGGTGAGGCTGCGCTCCAGCGCCACTTCGAAGCTCGGGTGCGCGCCGAACGAGGCGAATACGCCGCCAGTGCGCGGGTTCATCAGCGTCACGCACATCACCGGGAATTCACCGCCCAGCGACGCGTCCTTGACCAGCACCGGGAAGCCCTGCTCTTCCAGCGCCTTGATCCCCGCGAGGATGCCCGGGTACTTCGCCAGCACCTCTTGCGGCACATCCGGCAGGGCCATTTCGCCTTCGAGGATTTCGCGTTTGACCGCCCGCTCGAAGATTTCTGACAGGCACTGCACCTGAGCTTCAGCCAGGGTGTTGCCGGCGCTCATGCCGTTGCTGAGAAACAGGTTTTCGATCAGGTTGGACGGGAAGTACACGACCTCGTTGTCCGACTGGCGCACGAACGGCAGCGAGCAGATGCCGCGCTGGGTGTTGCCGGAGTTGGTGTCGTACAGGTGCGAGCCGCGCAGTTCGCCGTCGCGGTTGTAAATGCCCAAGCAATATTCGTCGAGGATTTCCGCAGGCAGCTCATCCTTGGCGCCGGGCTTGAACCAGCGCTCGTCCGGGTAATGCACGAACTCGGCATTGGCGATCTCTTCGCCCCAGAACTGATCGTTGTAGAAGAAGTTGCAGTTGAGCCGCTCGATGAACTCGCCCAGCGCCGATGCCAGCGCGCCCTCTTTGGTCGCGCCCTTGCCGTTGGTGAAGCACATCGGCGACTGCGCATCGCGGATGTGCAGCGACCAGACGTTAGGCACGATGTTGCGCCACGAAGCGATTTCGATCTTCATGCCGAGGTCGGCCAGAATCCCCGACATGTTGGCGATGGTCTGTTCCAGCGGCAGGTCCTTGCCGGCAATGCAGGTGCCCGCGCCGGACGTGGACGCCGGCATCAGCAGGGCCTGGGCATCGGCGTCAAGGTTCTCGACTTCCTCGATCACGAACTCCGGCCCGGCCTGCACCACCTTCTTCACCGTGCAACGGTCGATCGAGCGCAGGATGCCCTGGCGATCCTTCTCGGAGATGTCCGCCGGCAGCTCGACCTGGATCTTGAAGATCTGGTTGTAGCGGTTTTCCGGGTCGACAATGTTGTTCTGCGACAGACGAATGTTTTCGGTCGGGATATTGCGGGTGCTGCAGTACAACTTTACGAAGTAAGCCGCGCACAAGGCCGACGACGCCAGGAAATAGTCGAACGGACCCGGTGCAGAGCCGTCGCCCTTGTAACGGATCGGTTGGTCGGCCACCACCGTGAAGTCATCGAACTTGGCTTCGAGTCGGAGGTTGTCGAGAAAATTGACCTTGATTTCCATGCGGGTTACCAGAATAGCGGGCTAAACAAATTGGCCGCCATTATCCGGTTTTTGAGCGTGAAGTCTTGTGCTTTCGGGCAACAAACGCCAGCCGGTTCCGCGCAGCAATAACTGACGAATCTCACACTCGCACTCCTCCATGATGGCTAAAAGCCGTGCTTCGGTGCGGCAATCCGTCCCTCTAGGCAGCGGTTTTCGCGCTGGAAAACCCTCAGAAAGCACCTACGCTGAACGTGTCCTGAAGTGGGCTGGTTTCAACGGAATGATTTACCACGCAGTTTGAGGGCTGTTCACATGCAAGATCCGATTTCTCAGTCGTCCAAGGCTCATCTGCGCCCGCATCGCCAGTCACTGGCTCTGGAACCGCGCATCCTGTTCGACGGCGCTGCCGCCTCTGCCGCCGCCGATCAGCATCACGCCGATCCCGCCGCACCTGCCGATGCCGCAGCGCCCCACCCCGCCAGCCCCGTTGAGGGTCGTCCCGCTACCGAGCAGGCACCTTCGGCTGCGCGCACGTTGCTGGTACTCGACAGCCGCATCGAAAACCGCGAGCAACTGCTCGCGCAGTTGCCGTCCAATGTCACGGCGATTGTGGTCAACAACGGTGAAGACGGTCTGGCCGCGATCTCGGCGGCACTGGCAAAACTCGGCAAGGTCGATTCGATTCAGGTCATGTCTCACGGTGCGGCCGGCCAGTTCACCCTGGGCAATCGCACGGTCACTTCCGACAATATCGACCAGCTTGGGCAAACCCTCGAACAGTGGCGAAACAACCTGACCCAGGGCGCCGACATACAGCTTTACGGCTGCGATGTCGGTGCCGGTAGCGCCGGCAAAACCCTGGTCACCGAACTGGCCCGCTGGACCGGCGCCGATGTCGCGGCTTCCAGCAATGACACCGGCAACAGCAAGGCCGGTGGTGACTGGGCACTGGAAACCCGGGTCGGCGACATCGACAAGGCGATCGCCATCAGCAGCGCCGCCATGGCGAGTTTCGACGGGTTGCTGGCCGACGCGGCCCCGACCGTCACGTTGCCGGCCACTGGCAGCGATGTGTTGTTGGGTGACCGTTTCACCTTCAATGTCGATTTCACCAACACCTCGGGCCAGGAAGGCTACGCACCGTTTTTGACCCTGTTCATGCCCGCCAGCGGCAAGGACGGCAACGATGGCGCGAGTTTCATTTCCGCCAGCTATCTGGGGCAGAACCTGGTCACTCATGTCGTGGTCTTCGATGCCAGTGGCTTTGCCACGCACCCGTTGGCCAAGGACGCCAGTGGCAATCTGCTGCGAATCAGCGCTTCTACGTTCGGTATGCAGCCCGGTGATCAACTGGTGGTGATCGAGCTGCCGTTCGCCAGTGTTTCCAAGGATCAGCCGACGATTTCCGTGCAGGTCACGGCCAGCCTGAGCAATCTGGCCGACACCGCGTTCTCCAACGGCACGCCGGACCTGACGATCCGCGCCAGCGGCGGCTTCCAGTTCGGCAACGATGCGCTGGACAACCCGACCAACGACCCGGCGCTGATTCAAGCCGGCACTGTCGCGTTTGTCGTGCATCCAACGGTGATCCGCTTCGACCAGACGCTGACCACGCCCGAAGGTGAAACCGCGACCGGCCCCAACTACGGCCGTACCTTGACGGTGACGGTCACCCCGGCGCCTGGCCAGACCCTGACCCATGTCGTCGTCACCCAACCATTACCGGATAACGTCCAGGTCACCGCGATCACCCCCGGTGCGGGCGGGCGACTGACCTCGATCACCCTGCAGGACGGCACCGTCGTTACCGACCCGGCACAAATCGCCACGCTGATTGCCTCCGACACGGTGTTCATCAGCGCCTTCACCGTCGAATACGACACCCTGTCCGGCGCCACCAACACCCAGGTCGCATTCTATGTGCCGGAGGTCGACGCCAATGGCCAGCCGATCATCAATCCGGTGACCGGGGATGCCGTGACCATCAACATCGGTGCGCCAACCGCCTCCGGCCAATGGGCGCCGCTGGACCCGCGTGACGTGGTGGCACCCAATACGACCATCGATTTTTCCGGCACCGGGCGGCCTACCGATTTTGTTGCCAAGTCCATCACCCTGCTCAAGCAGGTGACGCTGCAAACGGACATCGGCCAGACCGGCATCAGCCCCGGCGACACGCTCAAGTACACCCTGAACCTGGCCATTTCCGACTACTTCGCCTTCGGCAAGGACTTCTTCAACCAGGGGCAGTTGCTGATTCGCGATCAACTCAGCGACGGGCAGGTCCTGACCGGTACACCAACGCTGACTGTCACCCTCAATGGCGTGGCCCAAACCATTACGCTTGTGACCAGCGTGGTCACCAACGCCGATGGCAGCACGTCGATGGTCTTCGACATTGCCCAGTCGCTGCGCAATGCGTTTTCCAATATCCGGGGCTGGCTCAACGGCGACCTGGCCTTCGATGACACGCTGCAGGGCGCGGTGCTGGCCGTGCTCAGCTACTCGGCAGTCGTCGGCCAGAGCTACAAACCGCCCTCGGGCAATCCGCACAGTGAAATCAATGAAGGCGATGAACTGGGCAACAGCGCCGTGGTGGATGGCACGATTCTCCAGGACATCTTCAACCTGACCGGTCAAAGCGAAACCGACGGCTCGACCACCACCAGCGTGATACCGACCAATACGGTCGACATCAAACTGGTCGAGGTCAATAACGGCACTCCGCCGGGCAACGGCGAGCTGCGGCCCGGGGATGAAGTGACCTTCGAGCTGAGCTACGACCTGATTACTGGCGACTACGAGCAGTTCAAACTCACGGCCTACCTGCCGCTGCCATTGTTCGATGTCTCCGGCGTGACCTGGGGAACCGGCGGCGATCCCGGCCAATGGCAGATCGGCCCGGGCAATACCAACGCCGGCGGTGTGCTGACCGTCACCAGTGGCGCGGGTAACTCGGTGACTTTCGACTTTGGCAGCTTCGTCACCGCCACCACTACCGGCAGCCGGATCGTTGTGCGATTTACTGTGCGCGTGGGCGACCAACCGTTCGCCGACCAGCGTTCGCTGGACGTACTGGCGCAATCGAGCCAGCAAACCACCCTCACTGATCGCACGCTTATTTCCTCCGATGTGGTGGCGATTGTTTCCGTGGCCGAGCCGGTGCTGTCGATCAAGCATGGTGTGGTGTCCGGCTCCAACGGTACCGTCAGCAACACCACCGGTAGCTGGAACCCGCCGGGCAGCACGGGTTCTCCGTTCAATGGGCGGGTAACCGATCTGGCGGCGGTGGACGGCAATATCACCGGCATCGACGGCGGCGACCGGTTGCGCATGGTCACCGCTATCGAGAATACCGGTGGCGGCGGCGCCTTCGACGTCATAACCAGCATCACCCTGCCCTCCGGCCTGAGTTTTGTCGGCGGCAGCCTGGCGGCGGCCAATCTGCAGATCTATCGCGGCGACGGCACGGCGTTGGTGCTCGGGGTCGATTACAGCGTCTCCGGCAACCAGATCACCTTCCTTGATGCGGGCGGTCAGGCCTCTCTGCTCGCCGGCCGCAGCGGCACGGCAGCCGATAACAGCGGCGCCAACGTGGTGGTGATCAGCTACGACGTGGTGGTCAGCTCGACCATCGAAGCCAGCCGCAGCCTGCAAAGCACGGCAACCCTGAGCAATTACGCCAGTGTCGACGGCGGCAGCGACTTCACGCCCGTCGACCTCACCGATCTGGCCAGCCAGCAGGTGGCGGCGCCGACGATCACCAAGGTCTTCGCCGACGGCACGCTGGACAACGGCGATTCCAGCGCCACGCACACCACCGGCAGCGATCTGGTGATCGGCGAAAGCATGCGCTACGACATCGTCGTCACCCTGCCCGAAGGCAACACGCAGACCTTGCGGATCGAAGACCTGATTCCGCCGGGCATGCGCCTGGACACCAGCTTCAATGGCGGCCTCGGCTACCAGATCATCACCACCCGTGCCGGCAGTGGCGCCCTCGGGGCCGACTTTGCCGGCAGCATCGTGGTGAGCAGTTTCACCGGGGTGGGTGGTGCATTGGGCGCTGATGGCGTGGATGCGCGCTGGACATTCAGCGTCTCCGGCGCAACCGCCGACAACCAGACCGGCAACAACACCTTCGTCATCCGCTTGCAGCTGGTGGCCAACAACGTGATTGCCAACCAGGCCAGCAAGTCCCTGCAGAACAACGCGCAACTGGTGTTCAGCGATCCTGACGGTGACACGCCCAACGGCAATGTCGCGGTGGATCGCAACGTCGCCCTGACTGGTGGTCAGCCGACCGTGACCGTGCGCGAGCCGACGCTGACCGTCACCCAGAATCTGACCTCGACCTCGGGGCCCGGCGGTTACGATCAGGGCGACACGGTGACCTTCACCATCACCCTGAGCAATGGCAATGGCGGCAACGACTTCAGTGCCTTCGATATCAGTTTCTTCGACAATCTGCCGACCCAGCTGAGCAATATCACCCTGACCGGTGTGCTTTACCTGAACGGCGCCACCAACAACGGCGGCATCGATTTCGAGCTGGTCAACGGCCAGCTGCGCACCGCCAGCGGTGCCAACATCGACATCGCCAAGGGCGGCAGCATCGTGCTGAGCCTGTCGGGTGTGGTCAACGCAACGGCTGCAGCACAGTCGTCGATTCCCAACGTCGCGGTGGTGCAATGGACCAGCCTCGACGGCACCCAGAACGGCGAACGTACCGGTGTCGACGGGCCGATCAACGGCGGCTCCCTCAATGACTACCGCAACAGCTCGGCGCTCTTGATCCCCGTGGCGCAGGCCATCCAGATTTCACGGGTCGGCGGCCTGCCGGACAGCCCTGCCCCGTCACCGACCACCGCCCCGCAAGAGGCCGTGACCATCGGCGAAGTCATCCGCTATCGGGTGGTGGTGCTGGTGCCCGAAGGCAACAACCCCAACTACCAGGTGCAGATCACCCTGGCCAACGGCTTGCAATTCATTTCCCCGGATGCGCTGGTGAATGCCTTGCGCATCGGCTTCATCTCCGATGGTGGCCTGACCACCGATGCCAACCTGATCGTCGGCGGCACGCTGAACATCAGCGGCAACGAAAACAGCCCGCAGGCCTTGCCGATTACCGCCGATCTGCTGGGCCTTGGCCCCAACGGCGTGTTTGATCCGAGCCGCCTCACCATCGTCACCAATCCCGATGGCAGTCAGGTGATCACTTTCAACCTCGGCAATGTGGTCAATGGCGGCGGTTCCGACGGCGACCTCGAAGGCGTGGTGATCGAGTTCAACGTCCGCGTCACCAACCAGGCCAGCAACGCCGCCGGAGCGCTGCTGGGGGCCAGTGCCCATGAAATCGTCAACGGCATCGGCCGGGCCAACAGCGACACGGTCTTCGAAAAAATCGTCGAGCCGGGTTTCAGCAACTTCGACAAACAGGTCACGGGGTTCAACCCCAACCCGTCCGGCACCACCGGCACCGCCACGATCCAGCTGAGTTTTACCCAGAGCGGTGGCTTGCCGGCCTTCGACACGCAGGTCAGCGACAGTTTTGCCGGCGGCAGCAATTACAGCCTGGTCAGCGTCAGCATCAATGGCGTGCTCTACGGCCCTGGCAATCTGCCGGCCGGTGTCAGCTTCAGCGCTGCCGGCGGGATCAGCGTCAATTTCGATCAGCTGGATGTCGGTGCGCAGGTCAAGGTGGTCTATCAGGTCACGCTGCCCAATGCGTCGATCATCGCCAGCAGCAACGCAACTCTGACCTGGAGCAGCCTGCCCGAGGACTTCACCAGTTGGGGCGGCAACAGCGTCGGCACTGACGGGGCCATCGATGGCGAGCGGACCGGCAGCACCGTCGGTCCGAACCAGTACATCCTGCGAGACAACGCCGGGCTCGGCGTCATCACCGGTACCCTGTGGAACGACACCGCTTCGGCCACCGGCAGCGCCGTGCCCGATGGAGCCGGACTCGCCGGGCAAACCGTGACCCTGACCTGGGCCGGTGCCGACGGCTTGCTCGAAACCACTGCCGATAACCTGCAGTTCACTACCGTCACCGACAGCAACGGCCAGTATCACTTCGGCGTGCTGCCGCTCGGTGTGTTCCGCATCGACGTGCCCGCCGGGCTCGTCAGTTACCCGCAACCGGTGGGCGATCTGCGGGTGCGGATCGACAGCGACGGTGGCACTCTCGGCCAGATCACCGTCACTCTGGGCGATGCCGATACCCAGGCTGCCAACGCCGGTTACGTCGAGCAGAACGATGCGCCGGTCAACACCCTCCCCGGCACCCAGCACGGTCAGGAAGACGTGGTGCTCAACATCGGCGGCATCAGCGTCGCGGATATCGATGCCAATCGCGACCCGAACGTCAACGATCGCACGGTCAGCGTGATTCTCAAGGTGCTCAACGGCACGCTGTTTCTCGGCGCAACGGTGCCGGGCGTCACAGTCGGCGGTGCCAATACCGCCACCCTGACCCTGACCGGCACCCTGGCGGACATCAACACCGCGCTGGCCAGCCTGCGTTATCTGGGCAATCCGAACTTCAATGGCACCGATACCCTGACCGTGATCAGCAACGATCAGGGCAACTATGGCGATGCCGACGGCGATGGCCTGCCTGGCACTGCCGGCGATTCACTGACCGATACCGACACCCTGCAAATCATCCTCGATCCGGTCAACGATACCCCGGTGGCGGTCAACGACAGTGCGACGGCCGTCGAAGCCGGGGGCACCAACAATGCGGCGACGGGTGTCAATCCGATCGGCAATCTGCTGGCCAACGACAGCGATGTCGACATCGCCACCAATGCCGACCGGCTGCACGTGGCCTCGGTCGGACCGAGCAACGGCTCCGGCATCCAGACGCCCGTGCAAGGCGTGGTGGCGATCACCGGCCAGTACGGGCGGTTGATCGTCGGCAGCAACGGTGCGTATCAGTACATCGTCGACAACAACAATCCGGCGGTCCAGGCCTTGCGCCTGGCCGGGCAGACGCTGACTGACAGGTTCGATTACGTGCTCACCGACCTGGCCGGTGCAACGGCCACCGCCACGTTGACCGTGACAATCCAGGGCGCCAATGACACCCCGGTCGGCGTCGACGATCAAGGCACGGCGGTCGAGGCCGGGGGCGTACTCAATGGCACTCCGGGCAGCGATGCCACCGGCAATGTGCTGGACAACGACACCGACGTCGACAGCCTTGCCAACGGCGAAACCAAAACCGTCACCGGTATTCGTGCGGTGGCGGAATCGCAACCCGGTGCGTTCAATCCGGTGGCGGTCGGCACCTCGATCGCCGGGCTTTACGGCACCCTGACCATCAACCCGGACGGCACCTACCGCTACGTGGTCAACAACACCAACACCACGGTGCAACGCCTGAGCGCCGGGCAGCAACTGGTCGAAGTGTTCAGCTATCGGGTTACCGATGCCGGCGGCCTGAACGACGTGGCGCAGTTACGCATCACGATTCAGGGCGCCAATGACAACCCGGTGGCCAGCGACGACGCCGCCGAGGCGCAGGCCGCGTCCACCAACGGCAATGCCACGGAAAGCAACCCGAGCGGCAACGTGATCCTGTTCCCCAGTCGTCCGGGCAGCATCGATCAGCCGGGCGGTAACGGCGTGGATCAGGACGTCGATCAGGTCGACCGCCCCAGCGAGCAACTGAAAGTCGATGGCGTCATCAACAAGAGCGAAGCCACTTACGATCCGCTCAATGACAGCTTGAGCGGCGTCACCGCAGGCACCACTTCGGCCAATGGCACGGTAGTGGTCGGCTTGTATGGCACGCTGCGCATCGGCGCCGATGGTTCGTTCTTCTACGACGTCGACAGCACCAACGCGGCCGTTCAGGCACTGGCGCCCGGCCAGACGCTGACCGAGTTCTTCACCTACCGGATCGTCGACACCGCCGGGCTGACCGATACCGCACAACTGGTGATCACCGTGCACGGGGTCAACGATCCGCCCGTGGCGCAGAGCGTCATTTCCGTTGCGACCGAGCGTGGCGGCGTGAACAACGGTACGCCGGGGTTCGATCCGACCGGCGATGCCACCGCCAACGCTTTCGACCCGGACGGCGATCCGCTGACCGTGACCTTCATCAAGGCCGGTGGCGAAGGCGATCCCGGCACGCCGGTAGCGGTCACGGCCGGCGGCACGGTGATCAACGGTCTGTACGGCACGCTCACCATCCGCCCCGACGGCACCTACAGCTATGCACTGGACAACAACAACCCGGATGTCCAGGCCTTGCGCCTGGGCAGTCAATTGTTGCTCGAGCGCTTCACCTTCACCATCAGCGACGGCGTGGGGCCGACACCGGAAACCGACAACGCCGAAATCATCGTGCTGATTCGCGGCCAGAACGATAACCCGGTTGCGGTCGATGACAGCGCAACGGCCATCGAGGCCGGAGGTTTGAACAACAATCAGCCGGGAGTCGATCCGACCGGCAATGTGCTGACCAACGACAGCGATGTCGACGGTGGCGAAATCCCCGGCGACCTGCCCGCCCATGATTACGGCGAGACCCGCGCCGTGTCGTCCGTGCGCACCGGCACCGAGGCCGGGACAGGCACTGCCGGCACGTTGGGCACTGAACTGCGCGGCACCTATGGCTGGCTGACCCTCAACGCCGATGGCAGTTACAGCTATCGACTGGATAACAGCATGGCGGCCGTTCAAGCCTTGCGAGCCGGCAACACCTTGGCGGACAACTTCACCTACAGCGTGGCCGACGCCTTGGGGGCGCAGGATTCCGCGACCCTGACGATCACCATCCAGGGCAGCAACGACACGCCGGTCGCACAAAATGACACCAATACCGCCATTGAAGCCGGTGGACTCAACAACGCCACGGCGGGCGTCAATCCCACAGGCAATGTGCTGGCCAACGACACCGACGTGGATGCCAACGGTGAAAGCCTCAGCGTCATCGGCGTCCGCCAGGGGGCTTCGACGGGTGTGATCGGCACGGCGTTCGCCGGCGCCTTCGGCACCCTTACGCTTAACGCCGACGGCAGTTACAGCTACATCGTCGATAACAACAACCCGCAGGTGCAGGCGTTGCGCACCAACGGCGATACCCTGACGGACGTCTTCACCTACCAGATCCGTGATCTGGCCGGTGCCACCAGCAGCGCCACATTGACCCTCATCGTTCGCGGGGCCAACGACAACCCGCGAGCGGCCAACGATAACGCGGTGGCCGTAGAGGCCGGCGGCACTCTCAATGGCACACCGGGCATCAACCCGACGGGCAATGTGCTGACCAATGACACCGATGTCGATGCCGGCGACAGCAAGACCGTCACCGACGTGCGTACCGGCAGCGAAGCATCGGGTGGCACCTTCACGACGCTGGGCTCCGGTCAGTCGATCGCCGGGCTCTATGGCACGCTGACGATCAACGCCGACGGCAGCTACAGCTACGTGGTCAACAATAACCTCGCAGCCGTCCAGGCCCTGAAAGCCGGCGAATCACTGGTGGAAACCTTCACCTACCGCATGCGTGACACCGCCGGAGCCACCGACGTTGCGCAATTGAGCATCCGGGTCGACGGCGCCTGGGATGCGCCGGTGGCGACCAACGATGTTGCGGTGGCCGTGGCCGACAACGGCGCAGGCAACAGCGTCAACCCGACCCGCAACGTGCTGCCCAACGATACCGACGTCGATGCCGGCGACGGCAAGACCGTGACCGGCATCCGTTTCGGCACAGAGGCGGCCGGCGGCGCGCTGGATGCGGTCAATCCGGGCACCGACAACACCAATGGCACGTTGATCAACGGTCTCTATGGCCAATTGATCATCGGATCCGACGGCAATTACACCTACATCATCGATTCCAGCAACCCGGCCATTCAGGCGCTCGGCCCGCTGCAGTTCCTCAACGAGCGCTTCACCTATCGCGTCACCGACAATGGCGGGCAAAGCGATCTGGCGGAGATCCACATCATCATCCGTGGCCGCAACGATGCACCGGTGGCCAACACTGACACTGCCACTGCGGTGGAGGCCGGCGGTCTGAACAACAACCAGCCCGGCGTCAACCCGAGTGGCAACGTGATCAGCAATGACACCGATCTGGAGGGCGACGCCCTGACCGTCTCGGCGCTGCGTACCGGTGGCCTGGGCGAAAACGGCACGGCCGGTACGTTGGGCACCGTTCTGCGCGGTCGTTACGGTGATCTGACGCTGAACGCCGACGGCACCTGGCATTACGAACTCGACAACAACCTGCCCGAAGTCCAGGCCCTGCGCCTGAGTGGCCAGACCCTCACCGACGTGTTCAGCTACACCCTGCGCGACGAGTTGGGGGCAACCGACACCGCCGAGCTGCGCATTACCATCGAAGGACGCAACGACACGCCCGTGGCGCGAGACGACAGCGCCATCGCCGTCGAAGCGGGCGGTGTCGCGAACGGCACACCCGGCAGCAATGCCACGGGCAACGTGCTGGATAACGACACCGACGTCGACAGCGTGGCCAATGGCGAAAGCCGCCAAGTGGTGAGCGTCAGCAACGCCAGCGGCCAATCGAGCACGGCAGGTCAGGTGTTGATCGGCCTTTACGGTCAACTGACCCTCAATGTTGACGGCAGCTACACCTACGTGATCGACAACGGCAATCCGGTGGTGCAGGCCTTGCGCACAGCCGGTGAAACCCTCAGCGAGACCTTCACCTACCGCATGCGCGATACCGCCGGCGCCACCTCGGATGCGCGCCTGACCGTGGTTATCCAGGGCGCCAACGACGCACCGGTGGCGCAGAACGACAGCGCCATCGCCACCGACCAGACACCGGCGCCGCAAGTCACCGGCAACGTGCTGCCCAACGACAGCGACGTGGACGGCAACGATGCGCTGCACGTGGTCGCGATCCGTACCGGCGCCGAGTCCGGCAACGGCACCTTCGGCGTCATCGGCCAGCCAATCGCCGGGCTGTACGGGACTCTGGTGCTCAACGCCGATGGCAGCTACACCTACACCATCGACCAGAACAACCCGCAGGTGCTGGCAGCCGCCGGACTGGGCCAGGTGTTGCGCGACATTTTCACCTACACCATCAATGACCGTGCGGGCGCCAGCGACCAGGCCGAACTGGTGATCAATCTGGACATCGCCACGCCCTTCATCGCCGCGCCGCAAGGCAACTTCTTCGATGATGATCCGGGCCGGCACAACCGTAACCTGCTGCTGCCCGACCCCACTCCGGCGATTTTCATCACCCCGGTGGTCGAGCGCGAGGCGCAACTGCTCGAGGTCTCGACCTGGGGCGCGGGCGGCGCGAATCTGCGCATTGCCAGCGTCGGCGAGTTTTCCAGCGAGTCCAAAGGTGCCGGGCTCGGCCTAGTGCCAGGGCAGTTTGTGTCTCAGGCCGTGCGCGCCAGCCGTGCCGAAAGCGATCTGGACCTGGCGTGGATTCTCGGGCGTCAGGGACGTACCAGCCTCAGCGCCGATGGGCTGCTCAGCGATCCGTCACTGTTCACCATTGACCCGGCGCAAATGACCCAGGGTCAGGCCAATGCAGAAAATCATCAGGAACAGCGCCCTGCGAGAGGTTTCAGCGCCCAGTTGCGCAACGCCGCCCAGCGGCTGCACCCCGCCCAGCGCGGTGGTGACGGCGGCCGGACCGAATGAATGAACGCAAAAAAATACAAAGGATTGAACATGCCTAAAACCGCGACCAGGTTTCTCGGTACTGCCATCGCCAGCGCACTGTTGCTCAGTGCCTGCTCGTCCCTGGAGCCCAAGCCCTCCACCGACGAAGAAAACCGCCAGCGCATTCTGGCCGATCAGTCGCGGATGTACTCGGGGCAGGAACCGGTCACCGCGCCGATCACTTTTTACGACGCAGCGGCCCGGGCGCTGAAATACAACCTCGACTACCGCCTCAAACTAATGGAAAGCGCGCTGGCGTCGGACCTGCGCGATGTGTCGAGCCACGAGATGCTCCCCCGGCTGGTGGCCTCGGCCGGGTACGCCGGGCGTAACAACGACTCCGGCGGCACCTCCATCGGCATCGAGGATCGTCAGATCAGCTTGCGCCCATCAACCTCCGAAGAGCGCTATCGCGAGCTGTATGGTCTGGGCCTCAGCTGGAGTTTGCTGGATTTTGGCGTGGCCTATTACCGGACCCAGCAAAAGTCCGATCAGATCCTGATGGCCGAAGAGCGTCGGCGCAAAGTCGCGCAGAACGTCCTGCAGGATGTGCGCAACGCTTACTGGCGAGCCCTCGGCGCGCAGCGGCTGATGCCCGAAGTCGACAAATTGCTGATGCGCACCAACACCGCACTGACATCGGCCCGGGAAGCGGAGAACCGCGGGCTGTTGCCGCGCCAGGAAATCCTCGCCTATCAACGCGCCCTGCTCGACTCGATCTATCTGCTGACCGTGCGCCGCCAGGACCTGGAATTCGCCCAGGCTGAACTGGCGGCGCTGATGTCACTGCCGCCGGGTTCGAAAATGATCCTCGCCGACGGTGCCGAACCGGTCTTGCCGGAAGTACGCCAGAGCATGGCGCAGCTTGAACAGCTGTCCCTCGAGCACCGTCCGGAAATCATGGAAGAGTGGTATCGCAAACGGGTCAACCAGAAAGACCTGGACATCGCCAAGGCGCAACTGTGGCCGAACGTCAGTGTTGATTTCGGCTACAAGTACGACTCCAACAAATACCTCTACAACAACGATTGGATGGGCACCGGCCTGCAGGTCTCGATGAACCTGCTGCGTCTGTTGCAACTGCCGGCGCTCAACGCGGCCGAGAAATCCCAGAGCGAAACCGATGACACCCGGCGTGTGGCGCTGTCCATGGCGATCCTCACGCAAGTGCGCGTCGGCACCCTGCGCTATCAACTGGCGCGCCAGGAAGTCGCGTTTACCGAGGACAGTCTGCGGGTCGACCGCAGCCTGCTGGATTACGCGACAGCGGCCCGGACCGGTGCACTGGGTTCGGAGCTGGAAGTGATCCGTGCCGAAGGTCGTTATCTGCTCTCGCGTTATCAGCGTGAAGCGGCATTTTCCAGCGCCCAGGCCGCCTGGGGCCGGCTGTACAACTCGGTAGGCCTGGACGTGCTGCCCGAAGAAATCGAAAAACATGACGTGAAAACCCTGGCCCGGGAAATCCAGCGCACGTTGAACGAACAGGAGCAGCAACGCCTGCTCGTCACCCAGCAAGGAATGCCGAATGTCCAGACCCGCCCTTGACTCTCGATGGTTGTTATTGATGCTGGCGGTCACTTTGGGCGCGCAGGCCGAGGACGCACCGGTGGAAAGCGCCACGGCGATTCGCGTGTTGCTGGCCGCCGAACTGGAAACCACCCTCTCCAGCCAGATGAACGGGACGCTGGGTGAACTCAAGATCGGGTTCGGCGAACACGTGGCGAAATCCGAGCTGCTGGCACGCTTCAACTGCAACGAAGCCGAAGCTCGCAGCAAAGTCGCGGCCGCAGAGCTGGCCATGGCCAAACAGAACCTGGAGGCCAAAAAGCAACTGCGGCAGCTCAACGCGGTGGGCGACATCGAGGTGTCGATGGCCAATACCGAGGTACAAAAGGCCGACGGTGCCCGCGCCATGGGAGTGGCCCAGAGTGGCTACTGCCAGGTGCAGGCGCCGTTTGCCGGGCGTGTGGCCAAGGTCTACGTCAAGCCCTACCAGACCGTAACGGCCGGCACGCCACTGTTCGATCTGGTGAGCGATGGTGCCTTGAAGGTGCGTCTCAACGTGCCCTCCAATCTGCTGAAAAACCTCAAGCCCGGCCTGCCGTTGCAGGTGAGCATTCATGAGACCGGCAAGACCTACCCGGCCCATGTCAGTGCGATCAACTCGCGGGTTGATGCGGTGGCACAGACGGTTGAACTCGAAGCACGTCTGGATGAGAAATTCCCCGACCTGATGGCCGGCATGAGTGGCACGGCTCGCCTGAGCCCTGATGTTCTGCCATGACCATGAATGAACCGCTGCCCCACTCCCTCCCGCATCCGCAGCTGTTGCTGGAACTCGATGCCCTGCGTGACAAGGCAATGGCCGCCGATTCGCTGAATGCCCTGGCGTTCAGCATGGCCAACGATTGGTACCCGCTGCTGGCATTTCATCAGGCGCTGGTTTTCGCCCGGCACGATTCGTCGCTGGAGCTGCTAAGCGTGTCCGGCCTGTCGCGGCCCAGTGAAGATTCGCCCTATCTTGTCTGGCTGCGACGGGCCAGTCGCTGGGTGGCTTCTCAGCTTCCGGATGGCAACCCGGTCTGGGTGACGCAGGACACCGCCGTCGTGCCTGACGACATCAGCGAAGGCTGGGGCGAATGGTGGCCAACCGGCGTGTGGTGCGTGCCCTTGCATGACCGCGACGACCGGCGTCTGGGCCTGTTACTGCTGTTGCTCGAACAGGAACCGCCCGTGGTGCTGCGCCAGCACCTCGGCGGACTGGTACAGACCTGGGCTTACTGTTGGTCCGCCCTGACCCGGCAAAAACGCTTCGGTCGCTGGCGGCTCAGTCGTCGGCAACTGGTTCTCGGCTTGATCGTGCTGGCTGCCCTGCTGCTGATTCCGGTGCGGCAGACCGCGTTGGCGCCGACGGAAATCGTCTCGCGTCAGGCACAGATCATCAGCTCGCCGATTGATGGCGTGATCGCGCAGATTCAAGTGCGCCCCAATCAGCCGGTCGAAGCAGGCACGCCGCTGTTTTCACTGGACGAAACCACCCTGCGCAGTCGCGCCGACGTGCTTGGCAAGGAAGTCGCGGTCGCCGAGGCCGAGTTGTTGGCGGCCAGTCAGCGGGCGTTCGACAACCCGCAAAGCAAAGGCGAGCTCACCTTGCTCAACGGCCGCGCGCAACAGCGCCGAGCGGAACTGGCGGCCGTGCAGGCCCAGCTCAAGCGCACCGTGGTGCTTTCGCCCCGTGCCGGGGTCGCGGTGTTCAGCGACCCCAACGACTGGCTCGGCAAACCGGTGGTGACCGGTGAACGCATCCTGCAAGTGGCCGACCCCGCGCAGCCGGCCATGCAGATCCAGTTGGCGGTGGCCGATGCAATTGCGCTCGAGCCAGGCGCAGAAGTCACGCTATTCCTGACGGCGTATCCACTGGCCCCGCTCAAGGGCAAGATCCTTGAAACCAGTTATCAGGCACGCCCCAGCGACGAAGGCGTAGTCGCCTATCGATTGCTGGCCAGCATCGACGGCACCCCGGAACACGCCCGCCTCGGTTTGCATGGCACCGCCAAGCTGTACGGTGGCCGGGTGATGCTCGGTTATTACCTGCTGCGCCGACCGCTGGCGACGCTGCGAGCGTGGAGTGGCTGGTAATGCTCGATCCGGCCGACATGCCCCTGCCGCCGCTGCGTGAGGATCTGCGACTGAGCGAAGCCGCCCATGGCAGTGATGGCGAACCGGCGTGGGTGATTCAGGACACCGTCATCAACCGCTTCTACCGGATCGGCTGGCTGGAATTCGAATGCCTGCTGCGCTGGGGACAATCGGCACGGCAAATCTGTGCGCAAATCGCCGAGCGCACCGCGCTCAAGCCGGATGTCGAGCAGGTTCTGGATTTTCGTCAGTTTCTCGAACAGCACCAGTTGCTGCGGGCCGGCCCTGCCGCGCTGGAGCGTTTGCAGGCAAAAAGCGAAGAGAGTACCTGGCTGAGCTGGAACTGGTGGCTGCACCATTACCTGTTTTTCCGCATTCCGCTGCTGCGCCCGCAAGTGCCGTTGCAGCGACTCGCGCGGGCACTGGGCTGGCTGTTTCATCCGATCACCGGCCTGCTGGTACTTGGGTTGAGCCTGTTGGGCATCGTGCTGGTGCTGCAGCAGTGGGACGTCTTCACCCATGCGGTCGTAGAGTCGTTTTCCACCGAAGGCCTGTTCAGCTTTGCCCTGGCCTTGATCGTCGCCAAAACCCTGCATGAACTGGGGCATGCGCTGGTGGCCACACGGCTTGGCCTGCGCGTCGGGCACATGGGCATTGCATTCGTGGTGTTGTGGCCGATGCTCTACACCGATACCGGCGAAAGCTGGAAACTCAGCCGCTCACGCCAGCGGCTGGCCATCGCTTCAGCGGGGATCGTGACCGAATTGTCCCTGGCCGGGCTCTCGACCCTGGGCTGGGCGCTGTGCGATCCGGGCGCCCTGCGCAATGCCTTGCTGTATCTGGCGACCACCAGCTGGTTGTTGTCACTGGCGCTGAACGCCAGCCCGTTCATGCGTTTCGATGGCTACTTCATCCTCTCGGACCTGCTGGACTTCCCCAATCTGCACGAGCGCTCCTCGGCATTGGCGCGGGTGACGCTGCGGCGCAATCTGCTCGGCTTGCAGGAAGACTGGCCGGAATCTTTCCCGACCGGCCAGCGGCGGTTGCTGGTGACCTTTGCCATCGTTACTTGGCTGTATCGGCTGGTGCTGTTTCTGGGGATCGCCTTGGCGGTCTACCTGTTCTTTTTCAAATTGCTGGGGATCATCCTGTTCATGGTCGAACTGTCCTGGTTCATTGCCCTGCCGGTGGTGCGCGAGCTCGGCCATTGGTGGACCCGTCGCGCCGCCATCCCGCGCCTGCGCAAGGTTGTGTTTTATGCCGTGCTTGGTTTGATTCTGGTCGGGCTGGCGATCCCTTGGCGCACGCAAATCGGCGCCGTCGGCGTGGCGCGCGCCGAGCATCAATTGCGGGTGTACGCGCCCTACCCGGCGCGGCTGCAATCGATCCACCCGGCGGGGCCGGTAGAAGCCGGTCAGACGCTGGCCGTGCTGGATGAGCCGGACATCGCCTCGCGCCTGCAAAGCAGCGAAGCCAACGCCCGCAGCTACGAGGCGCGCTTGTCCGGGCTGATTGCCGACCCCGGCGGTCTGGCCGAGGACGCCGCCACCCGCGAACGACTGAACGTGCAATTCGAAGAAGCCCGGGCGGCCCGCTCGGAAATCGCCCGGCTCAACCTGCAAACGCCGTTCGCCGGCGTGTGGCTGGACGTCAATCCTGACTGGAAACCCGGTCAATGGATCAGCCGTCAGGAACCGCTGGGCATACTGGTTGATCCGCGCAGTTGGCAGGTCGACGCCTATGTCGCGCAGGATCAGGTGCACCGCCTGAGCGTCGGCGATCCCGTGCGCTTTTACCCGGACGGCCAGGTCACCCCGATCAGCGGCCGGGTACTGGCCGTCGGCAGCACCCGAGCCAGTCAGCTGTCCCACCGCATGCTCTCGTCGCAGTTTGGCGGGCCGGTACAGACCACCTCACAGGAACATTCGCTGGCCCCGGCGGCTGCACTGTTTCAGGTGCTGATCCAGCTGGACCAGGCCACGCCGAGTCTGCGCGAGACCCGCGGCCATCTGAAAATCGAGGGAGAACGCCGTAGCCTGCTGGGGGACGGGGCCACGTATGTGCTGGCGGTGCTGATGCGCGAGAGTGGGTTTTGACCTGTTCGACATACGTTTCGCACATCTTCTGAACATCCCGAGGCTGGCGATGATCTAGATTGAAGAAGTACCGGATCAAGGACGAGCAAATGGACATCTCCAGCCGTGCGACGTCGTTACCCACCCTGCAGGGCTCTGTCACCCGGCGCCTGGCCATTGCGGTGGGCGCGCTGTTCATTGCCGGAGTAATGGCGGCGACCGCTGCGTTGCTCGGCATTGCCACTCAACTGGATGAGGATGACGTCAACGACGTGCGGTTCTATTCGGCCCGGGCGCTGGAAAACCGGATTACCGCATCCAAGAACTACATCACCAGTTACGCCTACTGGACGACAGCGTATGAACGTTTGAGCGGTACGGTCGACGCGAACTGGGCCTACACCGAGCAGAACATGGGCAAGACGCTGTTTACCAGCGACGGCTATGACGGTCTGTTCGTGCTGGACCGGGAACGCACCAAATATGCCGTCGTTCGCGGGCAAATGCTCGATGCGCAAATGCCCCAGTTCCTTCAGCTTTCGGCGAACAGTCTGGTGGAGCAGGTGCAGAGTCAGCCCGACCTGACCAAGCCCGTCAGTACTTATTCATTGTTCGAAGACTGGCCGGCGCTGGTCACCGCAGCGGCGATCCTTCCCAACGATGAGCGTCCGGTGGGCGATCCACAAAAGACCTCGGTGCTGGTATTCGTCGACAAACTGACACCCACCAAGTTGCGCAAGATCGGCAGCGGGTACGGGCTGAACAATCTGACGCTGGCACCGGACGACAGCATCGACCCGGGCCAGCCCCGCGTCCCGCTGGACAGCACCGGATACAGCCTCATTGCGGATCTTGAACGACCGGGCCTGCATCTGCTGTGGTCGTTATTGCCCACCCTCGGCTCCGCATTGATCGTGTTGATGGCGCTGACGGCCTGGTTCTTTCGCCATGCGTTGCGTTCCTCGCGCTATGTCGATACCAGCTTTGAAGCGATGCAGGCCTCGAATCAGGCACTGCTGGCGTCCAACCGCGCACTGGAAGCCAGCGAGGAGCGTTTCCGGGCGGTGGCCGAAGCGGCGTCCGACTGGATCTGGGAAGTGGATGAAGCGTTGTCCATCACCTATCTGTCGGCCCGGTTCAGTGCAGTCACCGGCTATCCGCAGGCCCAGTGGATCGGGAAACACATCGGACACTTGCTGGTCTGCGACACCACGCCGCTGGATCTGTGGCTGAAGAAACTCGATGACGGGAGCAACGCCAGCGACCTGCGCTGCACCTACCGTGACCGCGAGGGGCAACAGCGCCACTGCCGCCTCTCGGCCAGGCCCATCGTGGAAAGAGCGGCAGTCGTCGGCTATCGCGGCACGGCCAGCGACATCACCGATGAGGTCGCCGCCCATGCGCAGATCCAGCATCTGTCCTTGCATGACGCGCTGACGGGATTGCCCAACCGCAACAAACTGTCGCGCTATCTGGACGACGCTCTGCTGCTCAAGGAACACGCCCCGCCTGTGTCGCTGTTGATGATTGACCTGGACAATTTCAAGCCGATCAACGATTCGCTCGGCCACCCCGCCGGCGACGCTGTTTTGCAAGAGGTTGCCGGCCGACTGCGCGAGTGCACGCGCGACCACGATATCGTCGCCCGCCTGGGAGGTGACGAGTTCGTCGTTGTGCTCTGCGGCATGGACACGCACCAGGAGATCGACAGATTCTGCACACGCCTGATCGGCAGCCTGCATCAGCCCATCCTCTTCGAACAGCAACCATTGCACATCGGCGCCAGTGTCGGTATCGCCCTGAGCCGGCGTCACGGGTACGTCGCCAGTGAGCTGATCCGTTGCGCGGACATTGCGCTGTACCAGGCCAAATCCGAAGGCAAGAACACCTGGTGCTACTTCGAAGCGCACATGAGCGATCAGATCCAGACCCGCCGGCAGATGGAGGACGACCTTCGAAGGGCCCTGACGAACAATGAGTTCGTGCTGCACTACCAACCCCGATACAAGGTCGACGGCAAGGAAATCGTTTCGGTCGAGGCACTGGTGCGCTGGCAGCATCCTGCCAAAGGGTTGCTCGGGCCGGATTTATTCATTCCGCTGGCCGAACAGACAGACCTGATTGTTCCCCTGGGCCGCTGGGTCCTGCGTGAGGCTTGTGAAACGGCACTGACCTGGCCGGCGGACATTCTCCTGTCGGTCAACCTCTCACCTGCGCAGTTTGCGATCAGCGATGTGGTCGAAGATGTACGCGAAGTGCTGGTCGGCACTCGCTTCCCGGCCAGCCGGCTGGAGCTGGAAATCACCGAGAACGTAATGCTCAACGACACGGACGGCGCGTTGACCACCATGAACGCGCTCAAGGAACTGGGCGTGCGGCTGAACATGGATGACTTCGGCACCGGTTATTCCTCCCTTGGCTATCTGCGTGCCTACCCGTTCGACGGTATCAAGATCGACAAACGTTTCATTGCTTCCATCAGCACCGGCGCCAATGATCGGGCGGTGGTGCAGGCCATCATCGGACTGGGTAAAGCGATGGGGCTGACCGTGACCGCCGAAGGCGTCGAAACCGAGGAACAACTGGACATCCTGGGCAAGGATCAATGCAACGAAGTGCAGGGTTATTTCATGAGTCGTCCGATCGACAAAACAGCCTTCGCTCGCCTTTTGCAGGCATCAAGAGCCGCGGCGGTCGATCCTTCCGGGCAGCGAAAAGGCCGGGTGACCTGAGGACGCTGACTCAGCACATCCGCTCAATCGCGGCGCGACGGTTTGCTTCAGTATCCGGCGACTTCCATCACGGCCGGTCACTGACACATGAAAGGTTTCATGCAACCGCGTTTCGCCCTGGCACTGTTGTATTGCGCAATGGCCGACTCGGCATTCGCCAGCGGATTTCTCGACGACGCCAAGACCGAAGTGCTCAGCCGCAATTTCTATCTGAGCAACGACTATCGCTCGCCCTCACCTGCCGGCAAGAACTACAAACAAGAATGGGCTCAAGGCTTTATCGGCTCTTTCGCATCCGGTTTCACCGAAGGAACCGTTGGATTTGGCCTCGATGCCCACGCCTTTTATGGTCTGAAACTCGATGGCGGCAAGGGGCATTCCGGCACGGGACTGTTGCCGGTGGACAGTGACGGCCGTAGCGAAAGCGAATATTCCAGCGCCGGTGGTGCGCTGAAGTTGAAGACTTCGGAAACCACCCTCGCCTTCGGTGAAATGACCGTGGAAACGCCGGTGTTCGACACCTCGGACAAACGCCTGCAACCGGAATACGCCACGGGGTTTCTGCTCGACAGCCGCGAGATCGATAACGCGCGCGTTGTGGCCGGGCGTTTCACGGCGTTCAAGAATCAGGACAGTTCTTCCGGCAAAGGCGACTTTCAGGGCTATGGCGCCAGTACCCAAGGCGAAAGCATCAGTTTCATCGGCACCGACCTGTTCGGCGACAGCCCGGTGGGCGGCTCGCTGTATGCGTCCGATCTGAGCGACACCTGGCGCCAGTACTACGCCAACCTGCATTTCAAACAGTCCGGGCTGTTGCTCGACGCCAACGTCTACCACACCCGCGACACCGGGCAGGCGTTGGCCGGCGACATCGACAACACCGCGTTCAGCCTCTCGGGCAAATACACCTTTGGCGCCCATGCGGTGATGCTCGGCTGGCAACGCATCAATGGCGACACGCCGTTCGACTTTGTCGGTGGCGACTCGATCTACCTGGCCAACTCGATCAAATACGCCGACTTCAACGGCGCCCACGAGCGCTCCTGGCAAGCGCGTTACGACCTGGATCTCGGCGCCTTCGGCATTCCCGGGCTGAACTTCATGACCCGCTACGTCGCCGGCAGCCACATCGACGGCACCCACGCGCCCAAGGGCGGCGCCTATAACCCGTTTGACGTGGACAGCGGGCAATACCAGCCGCAGCAAGGGGACGGCGGCAAACACTGGGAGCGCGACATCGATCTGCGCTACATCGTCCAGTCCGGCGCGGCCAAGGATCTGTCGCTGCAGCTGTCCCACGTTTCGCACCGGGCCAACAGCGCCCAGGCGGGTGATGACATTGACCGGATCTACGTGGTGATTCAGTACCCGTTGGGCTTGTGAGGAAAATTGGCGGAAGGCAGCCGGAGTCGAACCTGCCCGGGAACGGATGCCGTCCCCAACCGGGTTTGAAGCCCGGCCGCGCCACCGGGCGCGATTGCCTTCCTTGAACTCAGTCGGCGCCGGGGTTGGCCAGCGCACTGTCGGTGCGGATTTGCCGGCCTTCGCCGACGCGCCGGGTCAGGCCCAGCCGATCGAAGTATTCGAGGATCTGAATACTGCGCTTGCGTCCCAAGCCTAGCGCATCGCGGAATGCCGTGACTTCGATCTGCGGATTTTCTTCGGCCAGGCGCAGCAGCACCGCCGCCATTTGCCGCAGCGTGATGTCGGTGACAAACAGGTCGCGCACCACTTGATGCATCACGCCAAGGCGCGCCAGTTTGCGCAGCAGCAAACGCACGATCGCGTCTTCCTGACCGACGACTTTCGCCACATCACGTACCCACGGCGGATCGAAACCGGCCTGTTCGAACAATGGCTGCAGCGCCTGCCACAGGGTTTCGTCGTCGGCGCTCAGGCGCACTTGATGGTCGGGCAAATGCAGCCACGGGCCGCTGGCGACCAGCGAGCCGGCACCGAGCAGTTCTTCCAGCAGGCTGATAAAGGTCGCGCGTTCGAGGCTCAAACCGCTGAAACGCCGCAGACGGTCGCGGTCCGGGCCCATCTGATCGGGCTCCAGCTCATGAAAGCGCGCCAATTGCTCCAGCAGGGTGAACTTGAGCATGCCCCAGCGCTGCGCATTGAACAGCACCGGCCCTTGCCGGGTTTCGATCAGGCGGACGTTGTCCGGCAGCGTCCAGCCGTCACGCGGACGATTGAACTGGCGTTCCAGGCGCTGCGGATCGAGGCCGCTTTCGCTGTATTCCAGCAGCGTCGGCAAGGCCTGTTCCAGCTCGGAGCTGATCGCCAGCACACGCAGTTGCGCCAGCCGTTCCGGGCTGCGCCGTTGGCGGGCGGGGGCGAAGGGATCAAGGACGCGCCCGCCACCGAGCGTTCGCTGAGCGCTGGCATCACGCAGGATCAGCGGATCACCGTTGACGCCGTGCACCGGGACGTTCGTTAAGAGTTGCGCAAACATGCGCTCGCCGGGCGCAAGGCTTGAACCCTCCAGCAAGGCGACCCGGGCGATCACGTCCTGCGTCCCCAGATGCAGGTGCACCGGCTGGAAGTGCTCGAAAACCCGCTCGCCCGGCAGCAGCCGGAAATCGATGTCCAGCCGCTGGGTCGGTGCGTGCAGCCATTCGGCGAGTAACCATTGGCCGCGATGGATCTGCCCGAGTTCCAGACGATCCGCGCTGATGTTCAGGGCCACGCGCTGGCCGGCGAAGGCTTGTTCGGCGGCTTGATTCTGCGCATGCAGTCCCCTGACCCGCACAGTTTTGCCCGTCGGGCCGAGGCTGAGCTTGTCACCCACGGCGACCGAGCCCGAAAGCGCCGTCCCCGTTACCACGATACCGGCGCCGGCGACACTGAACGCCCGGTCGATGGCCAGGCGAAATCCGCCTTCGCGACTGCGTTCTTCGCCTTCTATTTGCAGCAACGCCTCGCGCAGCGCGTCGACGCCTTCGCCCGTCACGCTGGAAACCGTCAACAGCGGCGCCCCGGCATACGGCCCTGGCGTAAGCAGACCTTCAACCTGTCGGCGAACCTCTTCCACCCTGCCCGCCTCGACCCGGTCGCACTTGGTGATCGCCACCAGCGCCCGTGGAATACCCAGCAGCTCGACAATCGCCAGATGCTCGCGGGTCTGCGGCATCACGCCGTCATCCGCCGCCACCACCAGCAACACCAGATCGATGCCCTGCGCGCCGGCGAGCATGTTGTGGGTGAATTTCTCGTGGCCCGGTACGTCGATGAAACCGGTCAGCCCGGCGCCGGGCGCCAGTTCTGCGTACAGATAACCGAGGTCGATGGTCATCCCTCGCTCACGTTCCTGCGGGCGTCGGTCACCGGTCTGCCCGGTCAGCGCCTCGAGCAGTGACGTCTTGCCGTGGTCGATGTGCCCTGCCGTGCCGACGATCACGTTTGCAACTGCCCGAGTTGCGCCTGCCACGCCGGTTCATCGTCGAGTTGCCGCAGATCCAGCCACAACGCGTCGTCATCGATCCGCCCGAGCACCGGGATCGGCAAGGCGCGCAACGCGGCTTCCAGATTCAGCAGACAACGTCCGCGCAGGCGTTTCGATACCTGCGGGCGCAGGCACAGCGCTGCGCTTGGCAGGCGCGCCACCGGTTGGCTGCCGCTGCCGATCATGCCCAACGCGGGCTCTGCCGTGACGGTCCAGCCCTCGCCCAGCAGTTTGGCCAAGGCCGGTTGCAGGCGTTCGGCCTGGGTCAGAATCTCTGTTTGTGGGCGGGTCAGCAGACGCAGGCTCGGCAAACGTTCGGCCAGACGATCCGGGTCGCGATAGAGACCGAGCACTGCTTCGAGTGCGGCCAGGGTCAGTTTGTCGACCCGCAATGCGCGTTTCAGCGGGTTCTTCTTGATCTTCGCGATCAGGTCCTTGCGCCCGACAATCACCCCCGCTTGGGGCCCGCCGAGCAATTTGTCGCCGCTGAAGGTGACGATGTCGGCGCCATCGAGCAGCGCCTGACGCACCGTCGGTTCCGCCGGCAGGCCCCAGCGGGTCAGATCCAGCAGGCTGCCGCTGCCAAGATCTTCCAGCAGCGGCAGATCATGCCGATGGGCCAACGCCGCCAGTTCGGAGGTCGGCACCCGGGCGGTGAAGCCTTCGATGCTGTAGTTGCTCGCGTGCACGCGCATGATCAGGCCGCTGCGTGGGCCGATCGCCGCTTCGTAATCGCGGGCATGGGTGCGGTTGGTGGTGCCGACCTCGTGCAGGCGCACGCCGGCGCGGCTCATGATGTCGGGGATGCGGAACGCGCCGCCGATCTCGATCAGTTCGCCCCGGGAAATGATGCCTTCCTTGCGCGCGCCGAGGCTGTTGAGGGTCAGCAGCACGGCGGCGGCATTGTTGTTGACCACGGTCACGGCTTCGGCGCCGGTCAGCTCGCGAATCAGGCCTTCGATCAGATCATCGCGATCACCGCGCTTGCCGCTGGCCAGATCGAATTCCAGATTCAGGGGATAGCGCGCCGCGAGTTGCACGGCTTCGATGGCTTCTTCGGGCAACAGGGCCCGGCCGAGGTTGGTGTGCAGCACGGTGCCGGTCAGGTTGAACACCCGGCGCACCTGGCTGCGCTGCTTCAATGCCAGACGTTCGGCGACCCTTCCGGCCAGCGCTTCAGGGCTGATTTCAACGGCGGTCAATTGCCCCGCCACCACGGCTTCGCGCAAGTCATCCAGTAACTGGCGAAACCCCGTCAACAGGGCCTCACGCCCGTAACGCTCGGCCAATGGCTGGCACGCGGGGTGGCGCAACAGGCTGTCAATCGACGGTAACCGCAGGGCAACACTCACGGACATCAGGCACTCCCGAAATCGAAATACGCCTGATGATGTTAGACCACCCTGCTTCTAGCGCAGCGCGGCCCTCTGAACCGGCACATAGGTTTGACTCAAGTCCGTCGCCCAGCCATCGAGTACGGCTTTGACGTTATCGGGCGTCATGACCTGTTTGTCGTTCTCCAGCGGCACGCCCTTGCCCTTGCGCACCACCTCGGCTACGACCTCCCCGGTCGATCCGTCCTCGAAGGACACTTCCGTGGCGATCTCACTGTCGCGGTCACGAATGCCGGTAGCGGTGCTCACCCCGGCCGCGACCAGTGTCACCGGCAGCCATTCATAAAAACGCAGGCCCTGAGTACTGGCGGCGACCTGGGTGATGGCCGGTTTGACGATCAGCGTGTCCGGGCCGGGTTTCGACGCCAGCGGCAGCACTTTACCCAGCTCCAGCCTGAGGGCTGCGTCGTAGTAGTGGGTCACGCCCGACAAGGTACTTTGGGGAATGCGCTGCGAAGGCTGGGGCCGTGGATAGAACTGGCTCGGCGCCAGATAAACCTGGGTGTAACGGCCCCTCGCCAGTGTCGGGCTGACCCAGCTCAGAATCTTTTGCCCCGAAGCGGTCTGCCCTTCCTTGAGCACGCTGTAATCCCGTAAAAACCCGGCCTGCGGCTCGGTCGGAAGCTTCTTGCTGCTGCACGCCGACAGGCTGAGGGTGGCGGCAAACAACACGGCCAGTGAGCGATGGTTACTCATCGATGGTGTTTCCTTTTTCAGGCGTGGACGTGGTGGTGCGGGGTGTTGTCGGAGCACTCGATGCGCAACTGGCCGTGGGTCATGATCCACTGGATGAATTCGGCGGTAGGAATCGAGTGGAGGTATTCCACCCAATGGGCCTCGGTCGGGCTGAACCGTTCGAAATAGCGGCGCAGGATCAACTGGCTCTGATCGCTCGTCAGCCCCAGGCACGTCTCCTGGAACAGGATCGGCGTGTCGGGGCCCGGTGCGGTGGTGCGCTGGGTCAGGATCAACGGGCGCACGGCGCCATGGTCCCGGGTGATGTAGCCGCTGTTCATGTCCTTCATGTTGAGCCCCCTTGGTTGGAAGGCTTGCAGAGTGCCAGCGGATTTTTGCCCGACGATGTCCGGCTGATGTCGGTGCTGAAGGAATGTTGCAGGATTGAAATATATGACCGGCGCATCGAAATGGTTTTAGATGCGCTTCTTTTTTGGGTTCATGGATTGCGTAAACGTGAGCAGATTGCTGATCGTCGATGACGACGGGGAAATTCTGTCCTTGCTGAAGAAGTTCTTTGTTCAGCACGGCTATCAGGTCGATGTCGCCGCCCATGGCGAGGCCATGTGGGCGGCGATTGCGCAGGCACGGCCGGACACGATCATCCTCGACCTGATGATGCCCGGCGAGGGTGGTCTGAGCCTGTGCCAGAAGGTTCGGGCGCAGATGGGCATCCCGATCATCATGCTCACGGCCATGGCCGAGCTGAGCGACCGGATCGTCGGCCTGGAATTGGGCGCCGACGATTACCTGACCAAGCCCTTCGCCCCGCAGGAGTTGCTGGCCCGGGTGCGCGCGCTGCAACGCCGGGTCGGTGAGAACACGCCGTCCGGCGCCGAGCCTTCACGGCCGGTCATGGCCTTCGCCGGTTGGCATCTGGACATCACCTGCCGCGAACTGCGCTCGCCCGAAGGCGTGATGATTCCGATGTCCGCCGGCGAATTCGACCTGCTACTGGTGTTGCTCGAACATCCGCAACGCATCCTGACCCGCGAACAACTGATCGACCTGACCCACGGCCAGGGCCACGACGCCTATGACCGCAGCATCGACGTGCAGATCAGTCGGCTGCGGCGCAAGATCGAACCGGACAGCAAACGCCCGGACCTGATCCGCACCGTGCGCAACGGCGGCTACATGTTCACCGCCAAGGTGAGCCGCTCATGATCGGCCGGATGCTGCGACGCGACACCCTCAGCCGGCGGATTGCCCTGACGATCGTCGCGGCGATG
This sequence comes from Pseudomonas sp. GW823-FHT04A03, assembly GCF_058796615.1. Classification (NCBI taxonomy): domain Bacteria; kingdom Pseudomonadati; phylum Pseudomonadota; class Gammaproteobacteria; order Pseudomonadales; family Pseudomonadaceae; genus Pseudomonas; species Pseudomonas sp. GW823-FHT04A03. Next base: position 632,131 of record NZ_JBXAIV010000001.1, on the reverse strand, counting down.
CTCGCTTCTCTGCTGCTCAATGCGCTGTTCGTTCAGGTGGCCGGGATCTGGGCCCGGCCGCCGATCGAGCGCACCGGGCTGCTGGAACAGATCGCCGCCACAACGCGGGTGATCGAGGCAGCACCGGCAACCTTGCGCCCGCAACTGGCCAATGCGGCCAGCAGCCCGATGCTTGAAGTGGTGTGGAAGCCCCGTCGGGTCGACTTCGGTCTGCCGGGGGAAGGCGCGCAAGTCGAGGCAGGAAAGATCCCGGCGCTGCGGCAATTGCTTGGCAATGATCGACAGATCGACGTGTTCAACCCCGATGACTGGCCCGCCGGCAGCCCTCGGGCGCATTACATGGCGCTGGTGCGGCTGGCCGATGACAGTTGGCTGTCGTTCACGCCGCCGGAGCGCAGTTGGGGCTTGAGTCTGAACGTGCGGATAGCCGTGATCGTTGCCCTTGGGCTGGTCGCTACGCTGTTGGTTGCCTGGCTCGCTACACGGCAACTGGCCCAGCCGTTACAGCGCTTTGCCCATGCCGCGCGGCGTTTCGGTGGGGACCTGAAAGCGCCGCCGATCCACCTCGAAGGCCCGCACGAAATCCGTCAGGCCATCGTCGCGTTCAACACGATGCAGGCGCAGATCCAGCATTTCATCGGCGAACGCACCCACATGCTCGCCGCGATCTCCCACGATTTGCGCGCCCCACTGACCCGGATGCGCCTGCGCAGCGAGTTCATGGAAGACCTCGACCATCAGGGCAAGCTGATTCGCGACATCGAGGAAATGCAATCGATGATCAACGCCGCCCTGGCGTTCTTCCGCGAAGACACCCATCTGGAGCAATCCACCGCGTTCGATCTGTCGGAGTTGCTGCAAACCATCGTCGATGACTACCGCGATCAGCACATCGACATTGGTTTCATCGGTCCGGCACATGTGGTGTATGACGGCCGGCCGCTGGGCATCAAACGGGTCATCGTCAATTTGCTGGATAACGCGGTGAAGTATGGGCAGCGCCCGAGTGTGGTGCTGAGCAGCGACGACACGTCGATCCGCATCGAGGTCATTGACGAGGGGCCGGGGATTCCCGAGGACGCGCTGGAGCGGGTGTTCGATCCGTTCTTCCGTCTCGAGACCTCGCGCAACCGTGACACCGGCGGCGTCGGGCTCGGTCTTTCGGCGGCACGGGGGATCATTCGCGAACAGGGTGGCGAACTGAGTCTGCGCAATCGCCGCAGCGGCGGGTTACGTGCCCGGGTTGAACTGCCCCATCGCTGAGGCCTATTCGTCACCCGGCGCCAGCAGCAGATTAGGCGCCAGGCGCTGATAACCGTCCTGAGCCAGGCGCATGTCGAGCAACAGACTGCCCAGATCCGCCGACAGCGCCTCGCCCTCCCCGTCGTTTTCCAGATACAGCAACTTCAGGTAGCTGTTGCAGCCCGGACAGACTTCGGCGCGCAGCGGCGCCTGATTGGCGGCGTGGCGGTCATCCTCGAGGCTCAGGTATTCAAGCCCTTTGCTCTGCTCGCAATACACGCACTTGACCCGCACCACATGCCATTCGCAGGCGCACAGCGAACACACCAGATAACGCAGGCCGTTGTGCTTGCCGCGATGCCGGATCACCCCGGCCATGGCCGGCGAGCCACAGGCCGGGCACTGGCTGAGGCTGTCGCCGGGCGTCAGTTGCAGGTTGTGTGCGCTGAGCAGCCAGTGACTCCACGCGGCTTGCAGCGCCGCCCCGAGAAACGGTACCAGCGCCGCCGGCACCAGCGAATACTGGCCGCTGACCAGCGCCACGGCCCAGGCGCGCAACTGACCGGGACTGGCGATGCGCAGCGTGGTCACGGCCTCGACCACCGCGGGTTGTTCGGGGGCGACATAACGCTGGAGCAAGGCTTCGAGATACAGCTGCCAGGTGTCCTCGCGAATCAGGGTGTCGGCAGCAAACGGCGGCATGCCGTGTTGCCGGCAGACTTCCAGTCGCTGTTCATCGAGCGGCGCGGTCGAGGGCGGCTCGTCGAGGATCTGCTGCTGGACACGGCACAACCCGGCGATCAAATGCAGGTAGTCGGCCAGCGGATGCCCTTCGGCCAGACGCTCAAGACGCTGAGCCCGCAGCATGAACAGGTTGTGCGGCGGCAGGTGCAGAAACGGCGGCGAACTGGCCGCCGCTTCGATTTCTCCGGGTTCGAGGATGGTTGGCAAACGTCAGCCCTTTTTCGTGACCGGTCGCTCTGGCGGATCTTGTCTTTCCACCTCGCGATACCAGAGTGCATGGTGTTTCCTGGCCCAGGCGCGGCTGACCCAGCCGTGCATCATCGCGTCCACCGAACCCTTGATCCAGATCCCGGCATAGATGTGAACGATGATGCTCAGGATCAGCACAAATCCCGCCAGTGCGTGCAGCAACATCGCCCAGCGGATCGTGGTGATGCCGAAGTAATGACTGAAATACGCGCGCCAGATCACCAGCCCCGTGAACAGCAATCCGAGCATGCACAGCAGTAAAGTCCAGAACAGCAGCTTTTGCCCGGCGTTGTACTTGCCCACGGCCGGCACGGTTTCCTCGTCGTTGACCAGCACCCGGTCGATGCGTCGCAGCCATTTCCAGTCGTTGTCGATGAAGAAGTTCGAGCGCCAGAAGCGAAACACCAGGCCGAGGAAGAACACGAACATCAGCACGCCCATGAACGGGTGCAGGATCCGCGTCCACGGCCCGCCGCCGAACAGGTGGGTCAGCCAGAACATCGACGGATGAAACAGCGCCAGCCCCGACAGCCCGGCCATGAAGAACAGAATCGCCACCAGCCAGTGATTGGTGCGCTGGTTGGCGGTGTAGCGCAGGATCGTCTTGTTGCTCATGGCCGGCCCTCCCCGCGTGGGTCGAAGGTGTGCACCGCCGGATCGACGACGTGCACCGAGGTGTCGGGCGGTTCGGGATGTTCATCTTCCTCGACCCGGTTCGGGCCGATTCGCACGTAATGGAAGAACCCGGCCAGCACCGCCGCGCCCATGGCCAGCAGGCCCAGCGGTTTGCTGATGCCTTTCCACAGGCCCACCAGCGGACTGATCTCGGGGTTGTCCGGCAGACCGGCGTAGATTTTCGGCGTGTCCGCGTGGTGCAGCACGTACATGACGTGGGTGCCGCCGACGCCTGCCGGGTCATACAGGCCGGCATTGTCGAAGCCACGGCTTTTCAGGTCGACGATGCGTTCGGCGGCATGGGTCTTCATGTCGTCCTTGGTGCCGAACACGATGGCGCCGGTCGGGCAGGTTTTCACACAGGCCGGTTCCAGCCCCACCGCCACCCGATCCGAACACAGCGTGCATTTGTAGGCCTTGTGGTCCTTCTGCGAAATGCGCGGGATGTTGAACGGGCAACCGGTGATGCAATAACCGCAGCCGATGCAGTGATCCTGATCGAAATCGACGATACCGTTGGCGTGCTTGATGATCGCGCCGGGGCTGGGGCACGCCGCCAGGCAGCCGGGCTCGGCGCAGTGCATGCAGCCGTCCTTGCGGATCAGCCATTCGAGGTTGCCGGCGTCGGTTTCGTGCTCGGTGAAGCGCATCAGCGTCCATGAATCGGCGCTCAGATCCTGCGGATTGTCGTAGGTGCCGTGGTTGTGGCCGACCTCGTCGCGCAGCTCGTTCCATTCCGAGCACGCGACCTGACAGGCCTTGCAGCCGATGCATTTGGTGGTGTCGATCAGCTTGGCCACCTGTTCCTGACCGCGTATCGACGGCGCCGGGGTCGTGGTGGCCGAGCGGGCAATGATGTCTTGGCTGGCCATTTATAGTTTCTCCACGTTGACCAGGAATGACTTGGATTCCGGAGTCTGTGTATTGCCATCGCCGAGGAACGGCACCAGGGTGTTGGTCAGGTAACCGTGGCGCGTCAGGCCGGTGAAACCCCAGTGCAGCGGAATGCCGATCTGGTGCACCACCTGGTTGTTGACCTGCAACGGCCGGATCCTTTTGGTCACCACCGCCACCGCTTCAATGAACCCGCGTTTGCAGCTGACCCGCACCCGGTCGCCGGCAGCGATGCCCTTCTCCCTGGCCAGCACTTCGCCGATTTCCACGAACTGCTCGGGTTGGGCAATCGCGTTCAACTTGCAGTGCTTGCTCCAGAAGTGGAAATGCTCGGTCAGCCGGTAGCTGGTGGCGGCGTACGGGTAATCCTTGGCCACGCCGAGGCTGTCCCACACCGAATCGAAGATCCGCGCCGCCGGGTTGCTGGTGGCTTTCTTGTTTTCCGGGTGCAAAGGGTTGATGCCGATCGGTGTTTCGAACGGCTCGTAGTGCTCGGGGAATGGCCCTTCGTTCATCTTGTCGACGGCGAAGAACCGCGCCACGCCTTCGGGGTTCATGATGAACGGGTTCATCCCGGCTTCCGGCGGTACGTCGGCCTTGTAGTCCGGCACATCGGTGCCGCCCCAGGCTTTGCCGTTCCACCAGACCAGGCGTTTTTTCGGATCCCACGGCTTGCCGGCGACGTCAGCCGAGGCCCGGTTGTACAGAATCCGCCGGTTGGCCGGCCAGGCCCACGCCCAGCCCTGATGCTGATGCATGCCGTAAGGGTCGTTATTGTCGCGGCGGGCCATCTGGTTGCCGGCTTCGGTCCAGCTGCCGCAGAAGATCCAGCAGCCGGACGCAGTGCTGCCGTCATCCTTGAGCTGGGCGAACCCGGCCAGTTGCGAATTGCCCTTGATCGCCGCACCCGTGGCGTCGGTGAAGTCAGTGGTGGCGTAGCCGTTGACCTCTTTGGCGATCTCTTCCGGCGAGGGTTCTTCGGCGATCTTGTACGGCCAGGACAGTTTCAACAGCGGATCGGCGAACTTGCCGCCCTCGGCCTGATAACGCTCACGCAGGCGCAGGAACAGCGCGCTCATGATCTGCACGTCGGTGCGCGCCTCGCCGGGGCCGTCGGCACCTTTCCAGTGCCATTGCAGCCAGCGGCTGCTATTGACCAGCGAGCCATCCTCTTCGGCAAAACAGGTGGTCGGCAGGCGAATGACTTCGGTCTGGATGTCGGCGCTCTTCACATCGTTGAACGGCCCGACGTGTTCCCAGAACTGCGAGGTTTCGGTGGCCAGCGGGTCCATCACCACCAGCCATTTGAGCTTGGCCAGTGCCGCCATCACCCGGTTCTTATCCGGCAACGCGGCGATCGGGTTGAAGCCCTGGCACATGTAGCCGTTGACCTTGCCCTGCCCCATCAGATCGAACACCTTGAGGATGTCGTAATTGGGGATGTCGAGTTTCGGCAGATAGTTGTAGGCCCACTGGTTCTCGACGGTCGCGTTAGCGCCGTACCAGGCTTTCATCAGGCTGACGTGGAACTTGCTGTAGTTCTGCCAGTAGGACAATTGCCCCGGCCGCAGCGGTACTTGCGTACGTTTCTTGATGTAGGCGTCGTAGTCCTGCTCCATGTCGGTGGGCAGGGTCAGGTAACCCGGCAGCGCGTTGGACAGCAGGCCGAGATCGGTCAGGCCCTGAATGTTCGAGTGCCCGCGCAAGGCGTTGACCCCGCCGCCGGGCATGCCGACGTTGCCCAGCAACAGTTGCACCATCGCTGCGCTGCGGATGATCTGCGAGCCGATCGAGTGCTGGGTCCAGCCCAGCGCATAGAGAATGGTCATGGTCTTGCCCGGAATCGAGCAAGTGGCGATTTCCTCCCAGATTTTCTGCATGGCATCGACCGGCATGCCGCAGATCTGGCTCGCCAGGTCGATGTTGTAGCGGCTGTAATGCTGCTTCATCAGTTGATAGACGCAGCGCGGGTCCTGCAGGGTCGGGTCGACTTTGACGAAGCCGTCATCCCCCAGTTCGTAACCCCAGGTAGATTTGTCGGTGTAGCTGCGTTTGGCCGCGTCGTAACCGGTGAACAGTCCGTCCTCGAAGCCGAAACCGGCTTTGACGATGAACGACACGTCGGTGTAGTTGCGCACGTATTCGTGCTGGATCTTGTCCTCGGTCAGCAGGTAATTGATCAGCCCGCCCATGAACGCGATGTCGCTGCCGGTGCGGATCGGCGCGTAGTAGTCGGCCACGGAGGCGGTCCGGGTAAACCTCGGATCGACCACAATCAGCCGCGCGGCATTGTGCGCCTTGGCTTCGGTCACCCATTTGAAGCCGCAAGGATGGGCTTCTGCTGCGTTGCCACCCATCACCAGGATCAGATTCGCGTTGGCGATATCGGTCCAGGTGTTGGTCATGGCTCCACGGCCGTACGTCGGGGCAAGACTTGCCACCGTCGGGCCGTGTCAGACACGCGCCTGGTTATCGAACCCCAGCATGCCGAGACTGCGAACCACCTTGTGGGTGATGTAGCCCGCTTCGTTGGACGCTGCCGACGCTGCGAGGAATCCGGTGGTCAGCCAGCGATTGACTGTCTGGCCCTGGGCGTTCTGCTCGACGAAATTGGCATCGCGGTCGGCCTTCATCAGGTCGGCAACACGGTCGAGGGCTTCGTCCCAGGTGATCCGGGTCCATTCGCTGCTGCCGGGCTTGCGCACCTGTGGGTACTGCAAGCGGCCGGGACTGTGAATGAAGTCCAGCAGGCCGGCGCCTTTCGGGCAGAGAGTGCCGCGGTTGACCGGGTGGTCGGCGTCGCCCTCGATATGGATGATGTTTTGCGCAACGTTCTTCGCGGCATCGCCCTGGCTGTACATGATCAAGCCGCAACCGACCGAGCAATACGGGCAGGTGTTGCGGGTTTCATGGGTGTGGGCAAGCTTGAAGTGGCGCACCTGCTCGGCGAAGGCCAGCGTCGGGGCCATGCCCAACGCGCCCAGGCTAGAGCCTGCAAGGCCGATACCGGCGACCTTGAAGAACTGACGACGGCTGAGATCCATCGTGCACTCCTGATCAGGTGGAACCCGGTACTTGAGCCGGGTTTGTTCTGGACAATCACGGTTGCGGCACACGAGTGCCGACCTTTTCACTGTAGACAACGCCCCCGCCGCCTGTGTGAAAACCGACCGTCGGCCACCCACGGGTCACAAGTTCGCGCCCACAGGGGATGGGGGTTTATCATCGCCGGCACGACCCATCTCCGCCTTCAGAGACCGCGCATGACTTTCGATTTTGATCAGGTATTCGACCGCCACGACACCGGCAGCACCAAGTGGAGCCGCTATCCGGCCGACGTGTTGCCGATGTGGGTCGCTGACATGGATTTCGCCGCGCCGCCGGTGGTCATCGAGGCGCTGCAACAACGCCTGCTGCACCCGCTGGTGGGCTACAGCGTCGCCCAGGACAGCCTGCGCGAGGCCATCGTCGCCGACCTCTGGAACAAGTTCGCCTGGCGGGTCAAACCGCAAGAGCTGATCTTCCTGCCGGGGGTGGAATCGGGTTTCAACATGGCGCTCAAGGCGCTGGTGCAACCGCAGCAGAACGTCGTGGTGCAAACCCCGAACTACCCGCCGCTGCGCCATGCGCCGGGCCATTGGGGCCTGAACAAGGTCGAGCTGGAATTCAACGCCCAGGCCGACGGCAGCTACGCTACCCCGCTGGACGCACTGCGTGAATCCCTGACCGGTGGCGGCGCCCTGCTCCTGAGCAACCCGCACAACCCGATCGGCAAGGTCTTCGGCCGTGAAGAACTGCAAGCGGTGGCGGATATCTGCGTAGCGCAGGACGCCTGGATCATCTCCGACGAAATCCATGCCGAGCTGTGCTACGACGGCCGCGTCCACATTCCGACCGCGTCCCTGAGCCCGGAAATCGCCCGCCGCACCATCACCCTGATGTCGGCGAGCAAGGCCTACAACATTGCCGGCCTCAAGACCTCGTTCATGATCATCCAGGACGCCGCCCTGCGCGAACGCGTCAACCACGCCCGTTGCGGCATGGTGGACAGCGTCAACCCATTGGGCATGGAAGCCACCCGCGTGGCCTACAGCGAGGCCGGCCCATGGCTTGAGGCACTGAAACACTACCTGCAAGCCAACCGTGACTGGCTGGTGGACGCCGTGCGCAACCGCTTGCCCGGCGTGACCATCAATGTGCCGCAAGGCACGTACCTGGCCTGGCTCGACTGCTCGGCGCTGGATCTGGATGACCCGCAAAAATTCTTCCTGGATCACGCCCGCGTCGGCCTCAGCCCGGGCCTGGATTTTGGCGATCAAAGCCAGCAATTCGTGCGCCTGAATTTCGGTTGCCCGCGTTCGATGCTGGAGGAAGGCATTGCGCGGATGGAGCGAGCACTCAAGTCCCGCTAATCAGGTCAGGGCAAACCCAAGCGTCAATCCGATCGAACTCACTGCAAACGGGCCGGGTCAACCGGCCTACCTGCCCTGAGACCCGGAGATTGACGATGACTGACTATCCAAAACCCCCGTTCCCGAAACAGGCGCAACCGGTTCCCGGCTCCCAGCGCAAGATGGAGCCCTACCCCGATTGCGGTGAGCAAAGCTACACAGGCTCCGGTCGGCTGGCCGGCAAGATCGCCCTGATCACCGGCGCCGACAGCGGGATCGGCCGGGCGGTGGCCATTGCCTTCGCCCGCGAAGGTGCCGACGTAGCGGTCGCCTATCTGAATGAACATGAAGATGCCAAGGAAACCGCGCGCTGGGTCGAACAGGCCGGTCGTCAGTGCCTGTTGCTGCCCGGTGACATTGCGCAGAAAGCCCAGTGCCAGGCGTTGGTGGACCAAACCGTCGAGCGTTTCGGCCGCATCGACGTGCTGGTCAACAACGCGGCCTTCCAGATGACCCACGAAACCTTCGAAGAGATTCCCGACGACGAATGGGTGATGACTTTCGACGTCAACATCACCGCGATCTTCCGCCTGTGTCAGGCCGCCATCAAACACATGGGCCCCGGCGCTTCGATCATCAACACCAGTTCGGTCAACTCGGACATGCCCAAACCCACCCTGCTCGCCTACGCCACCACCAAAGGCGCCATCGCCAATTTCACCGGCGGACTGGCGCAGATGCTCGGCCCGAGGGAAATCCGCGTGAACTGCGTGGCCCCGGGGCCGATCTGGACGCCCCTGATCGTCTCGACCATGCCCGATGAGGAAGTGCAGAACTTCGGCGAGCACACGCCACTCGGGCGGCCCGGCCAACCGGTGGAAGTCGCGCCGATCTACGTGTTGCTGGCATCGGATGAAGCCAGCTACATCACCGGCCAGCGCTATGGCGTGACCGGTGGCAAACCGATGCTCTGAACCGTCCGCCGAAAAAAGTGAACCGCTGGGCAAGACGGCCTCTCCATACCTTCATGGCCCGTTCGGGTTGCGAGAGATCAGGAGGTCGTCATGTCCGCACCTATCGTCAAGCTCTTCACCCAGCCGAACTTCGCCTGGACCGACATCCGCCGCGAAGAAGAGGCGCATCCGCGTCATTACCTTGCTCACCTGCTGTTGCTGGCCCTCGTTCCGGCGGTGTGCCTGTTCATTGGCACCACCTACGTTGGCTGGAGCCTGGCGGTGGGTGAAACCGTCAGGCTCAGCAGTGCCAGCGCGTTGCAGCTGAGTGTTTTGCTCTACATCACTATCGTGGTTGGCGTGGCGATTATCGGCGGATTCATCCGCTGGATGTCGCGCACCTTCGATGCCCGGCCGACGCTCAATCAGTGCATCGGTTTCGCGGCGTATACCGTCACCCCGTTTTTCCTTGCCGGTCTCGCCGGCCTGTACCCGAGCCGTTGGCTGGCGGTACTGGTGCTTGGCGCGGCGTCGATTTATTCGACGTTTCTGCTGTTCGTCGGCCTGCCGACTTTCATGCACGAGCGCAAGGAACAGGGCCTGCTGTACTCGGCCAGCGTCTGGGGTGTCGCGCTGCTGGTACTGGTGACGTTGTTGGTGTCGATGATTCTGCTGTGGTTCAACGTGCTTACGCCGGAATACCTGCGCACGCCTGTGAGCTAGGCCGATCATGTCGCGGCGGCATCCAATCGGCGCGGCGGGCCGCCCGTCGTGACCTTCATCATTTGGGTCGCCGTGCTCGGCGCCGTGCTGCTGACCCTCGCCCTGACGTCGTCGTACCTGCGCTGGATGCCGGTGACGACGTCGGCGGTGTGTCTGCTGCTGGGTATCGGTATCGGCCCAGTCGGCCTCGATCTGCTGGAGTTGCCGCTGGATAAAGCCTCTAAGTGGATGGAGCACCTGACCGAAGTCGCGGTGCTGTTTTCCCTGTTCGTCTGCGGTTTGAAGCTGCGTTTGCCCCTGCGTGATAAACGCTGGCGGATCGCATTCGGCCTCGCGGGGCCAGTGATGGTGCTGACCATTATTGGCGTGTGTCTGCTGTTGCACTTCGGCCTGCACATGCCGTGGGGCCCTTCGCTGCTGATCGGCTCGATCCTCGCCCCGACCGACCCGGTGCTCGCGGCACTGGTGCAGGTCAACGATGCGCGGGACGTCGACAGCGTGCGGTTCGGCCTGTCTGGCGAGGCCGGGCTGAATGACGGGATTGCCTTTCCTTTCGTGATCCTCGGCCTGTTACTGCTGAACGGTGAAGGTTTTGCCGCCGAATGGCCCGACTGGGTCCTGCGCAGCCTGCTCTGGGCCGTGCCCGCCGGATTGCTTTGCGGTTACTGGATGGGCCGCGGCATCGGCCGTCTGACGTTGTCATTGCGCATCCGTAACGATGACAGCACCCTCAGCCCCAACGACTATCTGGCGTTGGCGTTGATCGCGCTGGCCTATGTGGTGGCTGAATCCATCGGTGGCTACGGCTTCCTGTCGGTGTTCGCCGCCGGACTGGGGTTGCGTCAGGAGGAAGTCAAGTCCACCGGCGCCCACCAACCGCCCGCCGAGCATCTGGTGCAACCGGTGGTCGGCCATCAGAACGTCGAACCCCAGCACGCGGTGCACGGCGATACCGAGCGACTGGAAGACACCCAGGTGGCCGCCGGCATCATGATGGGTGACATGCTCGCCTTCGGCAGTCTGGTCGAGCGGGCGATGGAAGTGTTTCTGGTCACGCTGCTGGGCGTGGTGCTGGTCAGTCACTGGGACTGGCGGGCGTTGCTGGTCGGCGGCGTGCTGTTCTGTGTCATCCGCCCGGTCTGCGTGGGGTTGATGCCGTGGGGATCGCTGCTGGCTGGGCGCCAACGGTTGTTGATCGGCTGGTTCGGCATTCGTGGCATCGGCAGTCTGTTCTACCTCTTCTATGCGCTGAACCATGGGCTGGGCGACAGCGTGGGCACGCTGTGTACCGACCTGACCTTGTCGGTGGTGGCGCTGAGCATTCTGCTGCACGGCGTCAGCACCCAGCCGATTCTCGCCCGGTACGAGCGGCGTAAAAAACCGGGCGAACCCGAAGCGCGCGGTGGTGCTTCAGCTGCCCGGGTTGGTCACCTGAATGTAGAAGGCGTAACTGCCGAGCAACATCCAGAACGTGGCAAAGATCCACGGCGTACGAATGGAAAACAGCAGTGACTTGCGATACCCCTTGTGGCTCGACTCCATTTCGCTGAACAGCGGCGACTCGTCATAAGCCAGGCCCATCAGGGGTTCGCTGCGCAGCAATTCACTCTGCTTGAAATGCCAATGATCGATGATGTCGTAGGCGGCACGAATCCCCGGCCATGCATTGAGCGAACTGAGCAGGCCGAGCAAGGCCAGGAACGGTGGCACCACCAGGGTGAACAACTTGCCCCACTCCGGGTTGAGGTTGGCCATGCAGGACGCGAAAGCAATCACCAGAAACGATTGCGCTGCCAGGTAGGCGTCGGTTCGGTTGGCCAGGATGCTGGTTTCGTACTGGATTTCCCGTCGATAGAAATCCAGTCGCTCCTTGGGTGAACCGAACATTTTGGCGTTATGTTCGCTCAGGGTTTCTTCGGCGGTCGGTTGGGTCAATATGCGTGGCACGGTGGAACGCTCCGAAACAAAGCGTTTGGAGGCGCCACGCCCCGGACAAGTTCAGACCGATTGTGCCCCGGTTCACTTCATCGACTGGGCAATGATCTCCACCAGATTCAGCTGATTGAACGGTTTCGACAGTCGCGGCAGCCCTGCTGCAAAACCCTCGAGGCGCTCGGCATAACCGGTGGCGAGGATGATTGGCAGATCCGGCTTGAGCAGGCGCACGGCATGAGCCAGTTGCGCGCCGCTCATCTGTGGCATGGCCATGTCGGTGATCATCAGGTCGATGACCTCGCCCTGATCGAACAGCTCCAGTGCCTGGGCACCGGAAGTGGCGCTGATCACCCGATGGCCGAGGTCTTCCAGCAGCAGGACCGTGCTGGTGCGAACCAGGCTGTCGTCGTCCACCACCAGCACGCTGAGGCGCGACACCGTGTCGGTGGACACCATCGGGCCAAGCGGTTTGGCGACAACGCCGTCGGTGGCCACCGGCAACCACAGCTCAGCGGTGGTGCCCTGCCCCTTGGTACTTTTCAGAATGAAGCGGCCACCCAGCTGTTCGATGAAGCCGTGGACCATCGACAACCCCAGCCCGGTGCCCTTGCCCAGACCCTTGGTAGTGAAAAACGGATCGGTCGCCGACGCCAGCGTTTCAGCGTCCATGCCCTCACCGGTATCGGTCACCCTCAAGCAGACATAGCGTCCTGCCGCCATTGTCGAATCGTGCTGTTCAAGCACCACTTCGGGTTCGGCACTGATGGTGACGCTACCGCCGTCGGGCATGGCGTCGCGGGCGTTGGTTGCCAGGTTGAGCACCGCAAGCTCCAGTTGGTTGCTGTCGGCCAGCACCGCTTGCAGGTCTTCGGGAAACTGCGTTTCGATGCGGATCCCGGGCCCCAATGAGCTGCGCAAGAGCCCGGTGATGCCCTGCACCAGTTTCGGGATTTCGATCGGTTCGGTCTTGAGCTCCTGACGCCGGGCGAAGGCCAGCATGCGTTGGGTCAGCGACACGCCGCGCAATGCGCCCTGGGTCGCGTTTTCCAGCAGACGGCTGACTTTCGGGTCGTCGCCCAGGCGTTTGCGCACAATTTCCAGGTTGCCGAGGATCACCGTCAGCAAATTGTTGAAGTCATGAGCGATGCCGCCGCTGAGTTGACCGATGGCCTGCATTTTCTGCGCCTGGAACAGCGCTTCACGGGTTTTCTCCAGGGCCTGTTGCGCCTGGGTCGCCTCGGTCACATCGCGGGTGATCTTGGCAAAACCGAGCAAGGTGCCGGTGTCGCCGCGAATCGCATCGACCACCACATGCGCCAGAAACCGCGTGCCGTCCTTGCGCAGGCGCCAGCTCTTGTTCTCGAAACGGCCCTCGCGCACCGCGGTTTCCAGGGCGCGCTGGGGTTCACCGGCCTCACGGTCTTCCGGGGTGTAGAACATCGAGAAATGCTTGCCGATGACTTCCTCCGGCTTATAGCCCTTGATCCGCTGCGCGCCGGGGTTCCAGTTGGTCACCCGGCCTTCGGGGCTGAGCATGTAGATCGCATAGTCGGTGACGCCCTGCACCAGCAGGCGAAACTGCTGTTCGCTCTGCTTGAGGGTTTCTTCGGCCATCTTGCGGTCGGTCAGGTCGCGGGTGATCTTGGCAAACCCGAGCAGTTGCCCGCTCGGGCTGAAAATCGGATCGATCACCACGTGGCACCAGAAGTGCGTGCCGTCCTTGCGCACCCTCCAGCCTTCGCCCTCAAACCGGCCTTCGCGGATCGCCGTATCCAGCGCCCGCTGTGGCAAACCGTCAGCGCGGTCCTGGTCGGTGTAGAACCGGGAAAAGTGTTCGCCGAGGATCTCCGCCTCTTCGTAACCTTTGAAGCGTTTGGCGCCGGAGTTCCAGCTGGTGATGATGCCCTCGGGGTCGATCATGTAGATCGCATAATCGACCACGGCATCGATCAGCAAACGAAAGCGCATCTCTTCGATCGCAGCGGACTTCTTGTTCTCGCTCATCAGGCTTGGCTCAAAACAGTTTTTCAATCACTGGAGTATGCGTCAAACCGGCGGATTGGAAAGCTGCTTCTGTGAGATCAAGTTGCCACCAGCGCGGCAGCAATTGCTGGATCCTGCTTTCGGCAAAGCGATCATCGATCAGCATCACCACGCCGCGATCCTGCTGGGTGCGGATCACCCGTCCGGCGGCCTGCACTACTTTTTGCACGCCGGGGAACAGGTAGGTGTAGTCGTAACCGGCGCCGAAGATCGCGGCCATGCGCCGCTTCATCTGTTCATTGACCGGGTTGAGCTGGGCCAGCCCGAGGGTGGCGATAAACGCGCCGATCAGTCGCGCGCCGGGCAGATCGATACCTTCGCCGAACGCGCCGCCGAGCACGGCAAAACCGACACCCTGGCTGTCAGCGGTGAATTGATCGAGGAAGTCCTGCCGCGCTCCTTCGGTCATGCCCCGGGATTGCTGCCAGCGGGTGATGTGCGGGTGCCGCTCGGCCATCAACTGCGCGACCTGTTGCAGGTAATCGAAACTGCTGAAGAACGCCAGGTAGTTGCCCGGACGTTCGCTGAACTGGCGGGCGATCAGCTCGACAATCGGCTCCAGCGATGCCTGACGGTGCGTGAAACGCGTGGAAATCCGGCTGACGACCTGCACCTGCAATTGTTCGGCGCTGAACGGCGACTCGACATCGATCCAGACCGTGTCGGTCGGCGTTCCAAGCAAATCCGCGTAATAGTGGCGCGGGCTGAGGGTTGCGGAAAACAGTACGCTGCTGCGCGCTGCCGTCAGGCGCGGGCCGATGAACGCCGCCGGCACCACGTTGCGCAGGCACAGTTGCGATAGCGGGCGTTTGCGCTCGAGGTCACGTTTGCTGATGTCGAACAGGTAATGCGCGTCGAACAGTTCCGCCACGCGGCCGAACTGCAGCATTTCGAAGTAGAAGCTTTGCAACGCGCTGTCGAGCCCCTGCGGGTGATCGTTGAGGTAGTCGCCAATACTCGCCGTGCAGGATGAGAGCGCCTGCAACAGTTTTTCCGGGGCCTTGTCATAGGCCTGATACGGCGCCAACTGGTCATTGTGCAGGGCGTTCCATTCACGGTTGACCCGTTGCAACGATTTCTTCAAGGCCTCGGGGGCGGTTTTGCGCACGCTGCCCAGTGTCGCCTGATCGAGGGTGGCGCTGTACATCTGCCGCCCGCGTTCGACCAGGTTGTGCGACTCATCCACCAGTACCGCAACGTTCCATTGATTGAACTGGGCCAGACCGAACAGCAGCGCGCTGAAATCGAAGTAATAGTTGTAGTCCGCCACTACCACGTCGGCCCAACGGGCCATTTCCTGACTCAGGTAGTACGGGCACACCCCATGCTGCGCCGCGACGTCGCGCAGCGCGGCCTGATCCAGCAGGCGCAATTGGCTGGCGGCTTCGCGGGCAGCGGGCAAACGGTCGTAAAAGCCTTGGGCCAACGGGCAGGATTCGCCGTGACAGGCCTTGTCGGGGTGTTCGCAGGCCTTGTCCCGGGCGACCATTTCCAGCACCCGCAGGGGCAAGGTTTCGCTGTGATCGAACAGCACTTGCGCTGCATCCAGCGCCAGTTTGCGTCCGGGGGTCTTGGCGGTGAGGAAGTAGACCTTGTCCAGTTGCTGCGGCGCCAGCGCCTTGAGCATCGGAAACAGGGTGCCGAGGGTCTTGCCGATCCCGGTCGGCGCCTGGGCCATCAGGCAGCGGCCGGTGCTGACGGCCTTGAACACCGATTCGGCGAGGTGACGCTGGCCGGGGCGAAACGCGGCATGGGGAAAACCCAGCTGCTGCGCCGCCCGGTTGCGCGCGTCGCGGTGGGCCATTTCCTGTTCGGCCCACGCCAGGAACAGACCGCATTGTTGTTCGAAGAACTGCCGCAGCGCTTCGGCGCTGAAAGCCTCGACCAGACAGGTTTCCTTTTCCGTGACGATGTCGAAATACACCAGCGCCAGATTGATCTGCTCAAGCTGTAATCGACAGCACATCAACCAGCCGTAGATTTTCGCCTGGGCCCAATGCAGCGAACGGTGATTGGCTGGTTGCTTGCTTAGGTCGCCGCGGTAGGTTTTGACCTCTTCCAGGCAGTTCTGCGTCGGGTCGTAGCCGTCGGCCCGGCCCTTGACCTTCAATGGCCCGAATGCGCCCTCCAGCGCCACTTCGCTCTGGTAGGCGTCGTTGCGCCGGGACGCCACGGTGCGATGCCCGGCAATCCCCTCCAGCGCGGTCGGTGACGGGGTGAAGCGCAAGTCGAGGTCACCGGTTTTCGCGGTGAATTCGCACAACGCCCGCACCGCGATGCTGTAGCTCAAGCGCCCTGCTCCGCCCATTGCACGTAACACACGGCGACCGGCATGCGGTGCGTGTGACAGAATTCCAGCCAGCGCAGTTGGTTGTCCTGCAAGCGATCGCCGGGGCCTTTGACTTCGATCATCCGGTAGGTCTTGTGCTGCGGCCAGAACTGGATCAGGTCGGGCATGCCGGCACGATTGGCCTTGATGTCCACCAGCAGACGGCTGAACCAGTGCTTGAGGTGTTCGGCCGGCAGACAGGCCAGCGCCTGTTCCAGCAAATCTTCATTGAGCGCGCCCCAGAACACGAACGGCGACTGCACGCCCCATTTGGCGGCGAACCGCGCGCGGATGGTGTCGGCATAGCGGCCATCGTCGAGTTCGGCCAGACAGGCCTGAAACAGCTCGGCACGACGGGGCTGGAAGTCTTCATTGAGCAGATCCACCGGCCCGCGCTGGAACGGGTGAAAGAACGCGCCCGGCAACGGCGCGAAGATCGCCGGCCAGCACAGCAGGCCGAACAATGAATTGATCAGGCTGTTTTCCACGTAATGCACCGGGCCCGTTTCTTCGTGCAGGTGTGCTTGAACGTGATATTCCACGGATAGCGTCGGGTCGACACGTGGCAGGTGCAGGTCCAGCCGTTCCACCATGCCGGGTGTGGAGCGCTTGATCGGTGGCCCGCCGAGCTTGCGTCGCAAACGCGGCAACACCCGTTGCAGGCCCTGCTGTTCGGTGGCGGTTTCCGGCGCCTGCTCGGCAATGACCGCCAGTTCCAGAGCCAACGCATATTCGGTGCTGCGCTCCAGCACGCGGATCATCCGTAATCGCGCGCCGGGATAGGCGCAGTCGCGATAGATCTTCAGGGCCAGGGCGAATTCGCCGAGGCGCTCACAGTATTGGCCGATCTGGAACAACAGCTTGCCGCGCCGGCGTTGCAGCCACGGGTTGTCGAAATGCAGCGCCGCGACCTGTTCGACGATCGGTTCCAGCGGCTCGCCGGCTTCGAAATACAGCTGGCAGTCGTGCAGAAACAGGCAGGCATCGACGTCGGCACGGCTGCGCAAGCCCCGGGAATCAGCGCTGAATTCGACTTTTTCATAAGTGAAGATGCCGAGGTCGGCGAGCACGAATTCCGACCAGTCCTGATAGAGGTTGCCGAAAAACATCAGGCGAAAACGGTCGCACAGGTCCATCAATGTCAGGCTGAACAGCCGATCCGCCAGCGCCGGACACCATTGCAGGAAACTGCGGGGCTCGGGGAATTGTTCGTGCAGCAGCGGCAACCAGTCGACCTTCTTGCCTTTAGGCTGATCGATGGCCGGGCCGAAGGCTTGCAGGATCTCGGCCTTGAGCAACACCTCGAACAGATCCGCCATCGACAACGGCGCCTGTTCATCGAGCCAGCCATGTTCCAGCAGCGGTTGCGCCGCCTCGGCGATGTCGCCGATTTCCGGATAATTCAGCTTGCCGGCACGAAAATGCACGCCCTTGCGCATCACCATCCGCACCAGCAACCCCTGGGATCCACGCGGCAGTGCTTTGAAGTCGCGGATGAAGGCGTGCTCCGCTTCGCTCATCACGTCGGCGTAACGAAGCTCAAGCCAATCAAGCACCTGGCGGAAGTTGTTGAGGTAATAGAACGGGTCGTCGAGGGGATTGGCAGTCACGGTGATTTCGGGGCCATGGCAAGCGAGTACTGGTTATGCGTACAGATACCAGCCTGCCCCGGATGGCGCAAACGGAAAAAGATCAGTGGCACCTTCATTGCGGATTTTTTCAGGTGGCCATCGAACTTTCTCCGGCGTAATGGCACCAACCGCGTTAGAGGCCGACAATGGTCGAAATGAACAGGAATGCTGCTTATGAAAATCAAGACTCTCGGGATCCCGTTGGCTGTTGCGGCCCTGCTGACCCTGGCCGGTTGCTCGACCCCGACAGTGGTCACCCTGCAGAACGGCACCCAGTACCTGACCGAGGACATGCCCAAGACCAAGTCCGAGGACGGCTTCTACGAATTCAGGGATATTTCCGGCGCCAAGATCCGCGTGCGGGCCGACGAAGTGGCCACGGTGCGCAAGGAAGACTGACGGTTACCCGATCAAAAAAGGCTGCGATCCTGTTGGAACGCAGCCTTTTTTTGCATTGATCAGCGGGGTAATGCCATGCCCGGGAGGGAACCGTCGCAGTTCAACGCGCGCTCGCCGCGCCGGACCATTTCTTCCTGCAAGCGCTGGCAGCGCTGACGCTCCTGTTGCGCCATGCGGTCGATGCTCAGGTTGCCGGTCATTTCCGGCTCATTGTTTTCGCCGATGCGAACGGTCACGAACGGTTGTTCGGGCTGGATATGAAAGCGGCTTTTCTCTTCGACGGGTTTGACGTCATCACTTTCGGCCGGCTTTGGCAGTTGATCGGTGGTGACGCCATAGCGGCTCAGAATCGAGCTGTGAGGCAGATCGGCCCAGGCATTGGCCGACAGCAGCGCCAGTCCCGCAATCCCGATAAACCTCTTGAAACCTTTCACGTGTGAATCTCCTGTACTCGTTGGCGACCCTTACATGACGAACGTTGCCGTCATGGCTTTAGGCCGCATTTCCTGTTGGTGCAGGGATTGGAGTCAGGGAATGGCTGGTGAGTCACTTTTGATATGGAACGGTGTGATATGGGGAGGAGCGCGCCCCTCCCCACCCTTGCCGTCAGGCGATCACGATCCCGTCGGCACTCAGGCTGTTCAACGCAACCCCGACCAGCGTTACCGAATCCGCGCCGAATTTCAGCACCGTATCCTGCCCCACCGCCGTGGCATGGGCGCGGAAGTCGTCGTTGGGCAACACGCCCTGCACGCCGAGGAACACCAGTTTGTCGTTGGCGGTGTAACCCACCACGCGATCCTGGCCGAACGCGCCGCTGAACAGGAAGGTATCCGCCCCGCCGCCCGACTCCATCAGATCATTGCCGGCGCCGCCGACGAACACGTCGTTGCCCGCCCCGCCAATCAAATGGTCGTTGCCGTCCAGGCCGAACAGCCAGTCACCGCTGGCCTTGGCCTTGAGGGTGTCGGCGCCGCTGGTGCCCTTCACGCTCGATTCGTACTGGGTGACGTTGTTGCCGACCTTCAGGCCCGTCGCCGTGACGCTGTGGGTCACGTCGTCCTTGAACAGGCCCCAGAGGAAGCCCGGCTCCTTGGTGACGATGCTGCCGATGTCGCGGATGATGCTGATCCCGCCATTGGCATCGCGGATGTACAGGTTGCCGGCGCCGTCATTGGCGAAGTCGAAGCTATTGACCGACTTCTGCAACTCCAGAGTGTTGTTGCCCGAGCCGCCGAGCAGGATGTTGTAGCCCCCGCCGTCACGGAACGTGTCGTTGCCGGCGCGGCCTTCCAGATAGTCGTTGCCGCTGCCGCCCTGGATCAGGTCATTGGCGTCGCTGCCGATAATGAACGTGCTGCCCTTGTGGGTTTCGGCGTTGCGGTTCAGGTCCTGCACCCAGGTGTTGGCCCGCGCCGGATCCGACAGGTTGGCGACGATGATCGTCGAGTCCTTGCTGGTCAGGTCGTAGAACTTCGACTCAATCACCCGGTTCATGCCATCCCCATAGGCGGTCGGCAGGTGCGAGATCCAGGTCGGAATGTTGACGATCGAGAACGGCAGCACGTTCCACGCCGCCGAGGCGTAGTGGTCGTTGAAGCTGACGATGTTGTCGGTCGCCGATTCCTTGGGCGCGTCATGCACGCCGAGCGAGGCCCCGGTGAAGGTCGAGCCGTCGAGGGCGCGGAACACCGGATCGTTTTCGTAGCCGACGTTGAGCACCTTGTCGGTGCTGCTCTGGGTTGGCGAGGCGTAGGCGATGTAGTTGGAATCCTGGAAGAACCCGCCCCATTTGCTGGTGCTCAGGTCCGCCATGCTGTTGACCGCCAGCCCGCCGAGGCTGTGGCCGCTGACCAGCACGTCCTTGCCGGTCAGGCCGTTGGCCTTGGCGAACGCCACCACATCGTTCATCAGGTTGCCGAAGGCTTCGCCGACGTAGTTCTTGGCGTAGTCCTTGGGCCCGAATGCGGCGAGTAAGTCGTTGATCACGTCACCGATCGAGTCGCCAATCAGGATTTCCCGTGGGCCGCTGGTGCCGCGAAAAGCGATGCCGATTTCCGTCAAATGGCCCTGGGCGTCGTATTTGCCGAGGATTTCCACCTGAGCGCTGGTGTAGCCGGCCTTTTCGCCGAAGAAGGTGCCGCGCGCATCGGTCTTGCCCTCGTAACCCAGTTGCGAGGCGGTGATCGGGGTCCAGCCGGCTTTTTTTACCGCGTCGAGCGCGGCTTTTTCCGAATCGGGGTTCCACGGAATGCCGGGGATCACCCCCTGGGAATCCGTGCCGCCGATCAGCGCGGTCACCAGCGTGGCCGGCAAGCCGAGGCCGAAGCCGTTGTGCTGGTAACCGACGGCAAAGCCGTTATCGAGGTTGTGGTAGGAATACAGCGTAATGGCCATGGCGTCGCTGAACAGCGCCTTGGATTCCGCCGTACCGAAATTCTTGTAGTCATACACACCCATTGCTGTTGCCTCTCTCTTTGTTGGAATTGTTCAGAGATAGCTCACAACCAGAACGCCCCTCCCGAGGCGCTCCGGAGCATTTCAGTACAACTTTCGTTTGTCAGGCGAAGACGAAACTCGAATCCGACAGGTTAGCCACACCCACCCCGACCAGCGTCACGGCAAAGTCGCCAATCTTCAGCACGGTATCGCTTCCGGACTGCGACGCGTGTTGCTTGTAGTCGTAGCCCTGACCCGCACCTTCGACGCCCATGAACACCAGTTTGTCGCTGCCCTGGTAGCCATTGATCGCGTCGAAGCCAAATGCGCCGCTGAACAGGAAGGTATTGTTGCCACCCACCGCGCTCATCACGTCGTTGCCGGCGCCGCCGACGAAGGTCACGTGGGCCTTGTCGCTTTGCAGGTGATCGTTGCCGCCCAGGCCGAACAACCAGTCGCCGTCAGCGGTGGCTTTGAGGGTGTCGCCCATGGCACCGCCGCTGAGCGAGTGGTTGTACTGGGTCAGTTCGGCACCGTTGGCCAGGCCTTTGGCGGTGACGGTCCAGGTGATTTCCTTGCTGCCCCACCACGAACCCGACTCCTTGCTCACCAGCGCGCCGATGTCACGGGTCATGCTGATGCCGCCGTAGGCGTCACGCACGTACAGCGTGCCGTCGCCGTCGTTGGCAAAGCTGAAGTTCTGCAGCGGCTTTTGCAGTTCGAAGGTGTTGTGGCCCTGGCCACCAAGCAGGATGTTGAAGCCGCCGTCGTCACGGAAACGGTCATCGCCGCCCAGGCCTTCCAGGAAGTCGTTGCCCGCCCCGCCCTTGAGCCAGTCCCCGCTGTCGGTGCCGATGATGAACGTGCTGCCGGTGTGCGGTTCGCCGCTGCGGCCCAAATCCTCGACCCAGGTCTTGCCCCGCGACGCTTCCTCAAGGTTGGAGACGATGATCGTCGAGTCCTTGTGAGTCAGGCCGTAGAACTTCGACGCGATCACCCGGTTCAGGCCGTCGGCATACCCCAGCGAGCTGTGGGCCGACCAGTTCAGCGGATTGGCGATGCTGAACGGCACCAGGTTCTGCGCGGTGGACGCGTAGTTGTCGTTGAAGTTGACGATGTTGTCGGTGGTCGAATCGTGCGGTTTGTCGTGCTTGCCCATCGACGCGGTACTGAACGTGGTGCCGTCGAGCACGCGGAACACCGGGTCGTTCTCGTAGCCGATGTTCAGCACGTTGGTGCCGGTGCTGCTCTGGGTCGGCGAGGCGAACGAAATGTAGTTGGCGTCCTTGAAGAACCCGCCCCAGTTGCTCGCGCTCAACTCCGCCACGCTGTTGACCCCGAGACCGCCCAGGCTGTGTCCGCTGACCAGCACGTCCTTGGCCGCGATGCCGTGGGCGACAGCGAAAGCCGCCACCGATTTGAGCAGGTTGTCGAAGGCGTTTTTCGCGTACTGGGTGGCGTAATCCGTCGGACCGATGGCGGCCAGCAGATTGTTTTTCATGTCACCAAAAGTGTCGCTGTAACCCAGCCCGCCGGTGCCCCGGAAGGCCACGCCGATGCCGATCAGCTTGCCCGCGGCGTCGTACTTGCCCAGCACTTCGGCTTCGGCGCTGGTGAAGCCGTCCTTCTCGCCGAAGAACGTGCCCTGCGCCCCGACCTTGCCCTGATAGCCCAGCGCCGAGGCGCCGACCGGCTTCCAGCCGGTGCCGGGCAACGCTTGTCCGGTCGGTGTGTAGGCGTACAGCGTCAGGGCGATGGCGTCGCTGTACAGCGCCTTGCCGTCGGCATTTTTGTAATCGAACAATCCCATGTTGTGCTCTCTCTTCCTTTCAAAAACGGCAGTTCTCGAAAGAACTGCCGCTACCTCTTAGAACTGCCAGTCCAGCGTCAGGCCCACACCGTGGTCCTTTTCGTTGGAGCCGATCAGCCCGTTGTAGTCCAGGTTGACCCGGACATCGCGATTGAGCGCCAGCCCGGCGCGCACGCCGACTACCGCTGCATCTCGATCCATCGACACACTTTGCACGGTGAACGCACTGTTGCCATTGACGAAAGCCAAGTGACTGTCGGAATCCACGCTGCTCAAGTTGTGCTGCCAGCCCAGGCTTGCGCCCAGTTCCAGCTGGTGTTTCTCCGACAGGGCAAACGTGCGCTTGGCCCGCACACCGAGGGTCGACAACACCACGTCGCGGTTGTCTTCACTGCCCTTCAGTGCGGCGGCATCACCCTTCTCGGTGAAGCTGTCGCTGTTGAGGTGCACGTAGGCCAGATTGGCGAACGGCTCCAGGTTCATCGGTTGCAGACCCAGGTCGTAGGCCGCTTCGGTGAACAGTTGCGCGGTGGTCGCATCGCGCTTGGTTTTCTGTTTGCCGCTGACACCACCGAATTGCAGGTCGCGTTTGACGTCGATGCGATGCCAGCTGTAAGCCGCACCGGCGGTCAGGCGCAGTGCATCGATCTGATGCCCGAGGTACGCGCCCAGGTGATAGCTATCGACCGAGGCGGACGAATGCGTACCCTCGCCCATGCTCAACGAGCTGTCGCTATAACCAGTAACGAAACCGAGACGGGTATCTTCAGCGATCAAACCGTCTACGCCGGCCAGCAGGCCGCCGATGGAGCTGGTGGAATCGGCGTATTTCGACCCGCCATCGGTTTTGCCCCAGGCGCCCAGCACTTTGAGCCAGGCGTTGCTGCGGTCATTGGTCGGCGCGCCGGCATCGAACAGATCGCGTTCGCGCAGGCGTTCGCCCACGGCATCGCGCAGGTAACGACTGTCGTTGATCAGCAGCGTGCCGATGGCCGGATGAATCTCGCCGGACAGTTGCTGGAAGGCATCCTGCGCAGCGGCCGCCGACGGCGACAGCAACAGGGTTTCGAACAACGCATTGCCGGCACCGAGGCGTTCGGCGGCAGCACCGACCGCGCGCTGGTTCGGCGTCAGGCCGACACTGGCGAACGAGGCGCCGTTACGTCCAACCTCCAGTTGCACGCCACCCGCCGAGTAATCGAGGGTGCCGCCGAGGAACGCGTAGTTGGGCAACACTTGTCCGAACTGCCCTTCAATGCCACCCGCTGCCTGCAAGATGTTGAACTGGGTGCCGAGCAGGCTTTTCACTTCGTTTGTGGTCAACAGCGTCGGGCTGTTTTCCAGCGACATGGTTACGGTCGCGCCTTCGATCACCGCTTTGCCGCCGGCGACAATGCGGTCGCTGCTGGTCGGGGACACTTCCACCGCATAGGTCGAACCTGGCGCGAAGGTCACATCACCGGCCACATTCAAGGTGCCGATGGAATTGCCCGGCGCCACAGTACCGCCGCTATTTGCGGTCAGCGCACCGATCCGGCCGTTACCGCCGAGGATGCCGCCGTCATTGACCGTGACCGCCGATTGCAGCGAGCCATTGATTGCCAGTCGCCCCTGATTGACCAGGGTCGGGCCGCTGTAGGTGTTGTTGCCGGTCAGCACCAGGGTGCCGATGCCTTGTTTGGTCAGACCACCATGGCCGGAGATGTTGTTGCGCCAGGTGTCGAGCCCGCAGGTGATGTCGTTGCACACGCGCTCGGTGGGTTTGCCCGCATCGATGATCGCGCCGATGCCTGGCAGATCGGCCACGAACTGGCCGGAACCGTAGGCGCCCTGGATGCGGAACTCTTCGGGGATGTCCTGCTCGGTGACGAACATCGCCGGGCCGTCGATGCCCTTGCGCAGGTTGATCATGCCCCAGCCGTAAAGCGCGTCGATGCCCGGTGCGCCGAGGTCGGTGGCCGTGGTGCGCAACACGCTGGCGACCTGATCGCCGGACATGTACGGGAAGCGCTCCATCAGCACTGCCATGGAACCGGCCACGTGCGGCGCGGCCATCGAGGTGCCGTTGTAGTTCTTGTAGCCGGTGGTCAGGTTGTCGGCGTTGGTGCCTTCGATGATCGAGCTGTAGATCTGCGTGCCCGGTGCCGAGACGCAGAAACTGGCGGTGTAGCCGCAGCGCGAAGAGAACGTACTCATGATGTACGGATTGGCGCTGGCCTGATCCGGGTTTCTCTGCAATGCGGCGACGGTGATCCAGTTCGGCGCGATGTCCGGCACGAAGTAACCGAGGCCTGCGATGGCGTCCGGGTTGTTCAGGTTGTAGTCGTTGCCCGCCGCGAAGATCGTCACGATCCCGCTGCGTGCGGCGGCGATTGCGCCGTCATAGGCGCCGCCGGGTTTGGTGCCCAGCAATGTGCGGATTTCGTTGAACTGCACTTGCGCGTCGTTGACGGTGAAGTGCGGATATGCCGGATTTCGGCCACCGAGGTCGAAACGGTCGGTGATGCCGATGCCCCAGCTGT
The DNA here is from genome assembly GCF_058796615.1 of Pseudomonas sp. GW823-FHT04A03. Lineage (NCBI taxonomy): Bacteria > Pseudomonadati > Pseudomonadota > Gammaproteobacteria > Pseudomonadales > Pseudomonadaceae > Pseudomonas > Pseudomonas sp. GW823-FHT04A03. The sequence continues at coordinate 607,152 of NZ_JBXAIV010000001.1, read as the reverse complement.
TGTTGATGATCCGCGCGCCGCTGGCGATCAGCGCATCCCAGCCGGCCTTGTACACCGCGCCGTCGTTGCCGCGCACGATGCCGTCTTCCGGACCCGGGTCGCCGTTGTCGGCGCTGATGATCTGCGCGCCAAACGCCACACCGTGCATCGGCCCGCCGTCACGGCTGCCGGCGGCGATACCGCCGACGTGCGTGCCGTGGGCGCCGAGTTTGCCGTCGGAGCCGACCGAGGGCGAACCGTCATAGCGGAACGCGTCCCCGGCTTTGACCGGGATGTACGGGTCGGTGTATTCGCGGATCCCCGAGGTCACCAGGGTGATGACTTTGTTGCTGCCGGAGAACTCCGGGTGCGCAGCGTAGACCGGCTGGTCGAAGATCCCCAGTTTCACGCCTTTACCGGTGTAACCGGCGGCGTAGGCGTGATCCGCCCCGATGGCGCCCAGGCCCCAGTCGGCCTTGAACTCGGCACTGCGCCAACTGCCCGGATCCCCTGCCCGGCCACTTTCCACGTAGGGCGCCGCGTGTGCGCTGCCCCAGGTGGCCATCGCGCACAGCAAGGCGACGTTGAGAGTTTTCAGGCGAAAGCATCCACCCGATTGCGCGGGGGTGTTGTTGTTTTTCATCCAGCGACCTTCCTTAGTGATGTTGCGAAAAATCCGTGTGTTCAGAACTGCCAGTTAAGGCTCAGGCCCACGCCGTGCTGCTTCTCGCGGCTGGCCAGTTGTCCGGTGTAATCGAGGTTCACCCGCACGTCGCGGGTCAGTGCCAGGCTGGCCTGCACGCCGACCAGTGCGGCGTCGCGTACCAGTGGCGAGCTTTCGACCGTGTACGGCGCGCTGCCGCTGGCGAAGCGCAAGTGCTGTTCGGATTCGATGTCGGTCAGGCTGTGCTGCCAGCCCAGGTGTCCGCTCACTTGCAGCTTTTGCGCGGACGGCAGGTCGAAGGTCTTGATCGCCCGCACGCCGAGGGTGCTCAACACCGCGTCGCGCTGGTCGCCGCCGCTTTTCAGCGCGGCGGCGTCGCCCGTCTCGGTGAAACCGTCGGTGTCGAGGTGCACGTAGGCCAGATTGGCGAACGGCTCCAGGGCCAGCGGTTGCAGGTTCAGTCGATAGGCCGCTTCGCCGAAAACCTGGGTGGTGGCGGCATCGACCTTGGCTTTCTGCCTGGCGCTGACGTTGCCGTATTGCAGGTCGCGCTTCATATCGGCGCGATGCCAGCTGTAGGCCGCGCCGGTGCTCAGGCGCCAGGCGCCGATGTCGTGACCGGCGTAGGCGCCGAGGTGATAGCTGTCGACCTTGGCCGAAGAATGCGTGCCCGAACCCATGCTCAGCGAGCTGTCGCTGTAACCGGTGACCAGACCGATGCGGGTCTGCTCGTCCAGCGCTCCGTCGACACCTGCCAACAGGCCGCCAATCGACGTGCTGTATCCCGCGGTGTCGTGGCGCGAATCGGTTGTACCCCAGGCGCCGAGAGCCTTGATCCAGCCATTGCTTTGCGTGGCTTGGGCATCGTGCAGGCGTTCGCCGATGGCGTCGCGCAGTTGGCGGCTGTCGTTGATCAGCACCGAGCCGAGGGCCGGGTAGATTTCGCCGCTCAACTGTTGAAAGGCTTGTTGCGCATCACTGGCGGTGGCCGACAACAGCAGGCTTTCGTAAACCGAACTGCCCGCGCCCATGCCTTCCACGACGGCAGCCACAGCGCGTTGATTCGGTGTCTGGCCGACGCTGGCGAACGATGTCGCGTTGCGCTCGACGTTCAAGCCGATGCCGTTGTCGCTGTAGGCCAGGCTGCCACCGATGAACAGATAATCCGGCAGCACCGCACCGAACCGACCCTGAATGCCGCCCGCCGCTTGCAGAATGTCGTACTGCCGGCCGAGCAGGCTTCTGGCTTCGGTGCTGCTGAGCAGCGTCGGACTGTTTTCCAGCGACAGGCTGACGGTGGCGCCGTTGATAGACGCAGTGCCGCCGGCGACGATGCGGTCGCTACTGGTGGGAGACAATTCCACGGCGTAAGTCGAACCCGGTGTGAAGGTCACGTCACCGGCTACATTCAACGTGCCGATGGAATTGCCCGGTGCCACCCGGCCGCCGCTGTTGGCGGTCAGTGCGCCGATTCGCCCGGAGCCGCCGAGGGTGCCGCCGTCATTGACGGTCACCGCCGAGGTCAGCGATCCGTTCACCGTCAGCAGACCGCCATTGACCGTGGTCGGCCCGCGATAGCTGTTATTGCCGGTCAGAACCAGTCGGCCATCGCCGGACTTGATCAGACTGCCTTGATAAACCCGAGTGGAAGCCGCTGCATCGCGAGCCATGCCAACGGCGTAATCGGTCTGATCCTGTTGGCTGGCGCCGGCCGGTACGCCGTTCTGCCAGCCTTTGTTTTGCAGGGTTTGCTGCCATGCGCTGTGTTCGGCGAGGTCTTCGCTCTGGCGCTGGATCAGCGCTTTGTCGCTGATGTCATTGCTCCAGACATCGCTCTGCCCGGCTGCCAGGTTGGCGTCGAACGCTCCGAGCAATTGCCCCGGACCGCGCATCGCCCGGTACAGGTTGGCTACGCCCCAGCCGACTCGCTCGGTGGGCGCGTCGGTCACCGAACCGTCGAGCTGGGTAGCGGTAGTCAGCAGCACTTCGAGAGCCTGCTGGTTGTTCATGTAAGGGTAGCGTTCCATCACCAGCGCCAATGCGCCGGTGGCGTGCGGCGCGGCCATCGAAGTGCCGGACTTGATCGCATAACCGCCGTCGGGAATGGTGCTGTCGATCTTCGCCCCCGGCGTGGTGATGCACCAGTATTTGGCGATGCCGCACTGGTTGTACTTCTGCTGGTTGCTTTGGTCGAGACCGGAGACTGCCAGCCAGTGGCCTTCCAGATCCGGCTGAAAGTACGGCAGCGCCGAGCGCACGCTGGCATTCGGGTAGCCGCTGTTGCCGGCGCTGAACACATTGATCACGCCACGACGGGAAACGTCCGCCGCTGCGTCGATCCACGTGCCCTTGTTCCAGTGCTGGGCGTAAGCAGCGTGCAGGTCCGCAAGGGTGCGATAGCTGACGTCCGGCGGCTGGCTGCCCCAGCTGTTGTTGATCGCCCGCACACCGGCATCGGCCAGGGCGTCGTACACCGCTTTGAAGTAGCGTGGGTCAGGATTGGGGCCGAACAGGAAACTGTCGTTCTTGTTGGTGTTGCCGACGTAGATCTGCGCGTTGTACGCCACGCCATGCATGCCGCTGCCATCGCGGGACGCGCCCATGGTGCCGACCACGTGGGTGCCGTGGGAGTCGTTGTTCGGGTTGAGGGTGCCGTTGACGTTGAACAGCGAGCCGTCGAGGTAGCTGCCGCTGACCAGTACCGGGTGATAACGGGCGCTGGCGAACTCGGGATGGGCGGCGTCGAAACCGGAGTCCAGCGCGCCGATTTTCACGCCCTTGCCGGTGATGCCGGCGGCGTAGGCCTGATCGGCCTGCATCCGCTCAAGGCCCCAGTCACGCAGGAATTCGGCGCTGCGCCAGCTGGCGGGATCGCCGGGTTTTCCGGCTTCGAGGTATTGGGCCTGGGCCTGGGTTGCAGAAATCACAAGCAGCAGGGTGCCGACCGAAACCGGCTTGATGCGTACGTCCATGTTCACCACTCACTTTTATTGTTTTATGCAGGTTGATTCTGCGGTGTTGCCCCTTCCCCTCACCCCAAGGGTGAGGGCCGGTCTGAAGCCATGCACATCAACGTCGAGCCACACCAAACGCCTCATCCACCCGCGCCAGATCCTGTTCGCTCAAGGTGCCCGCGTAATAATGCAATTTGGTCCACGCCATGAGGTAGTCATAGCGTGCCTGGGCCAGGTCGCGGCGGGTGGTAAATAGTTGTTGTTCGGCGTTCAGTGCGTCGAGGTTGGTGCGCTCGCCACCGAGAATGCTTTTCTTGGTCGACACCACCAGCGCTTCGGCCGAGGTCAGGGCCTTTTGATAGGCGCGCAGCTTGTTGACCCCGGACAGGCAGGCGCTGAACTGCCGACGCAATTCGATCAGCGTCTCGCGGGTCTTGCCGTCCAGTTCGTATTCGGCCTGTTCCATGGTGCGGCTGGCCTGACGGGTCGAGGCTGACACGCCGCCGCCGGCATACAACGGCACGCTGACTTCGAAACCGATGGTGTTGGTTTCGTAACGCTGGTTGTAGGTGTTGCCGCTTTCCGATTCGTTCTGGCGCATCGTGGCGTAAGCGCTGACTTTCGGCAGATGCCCGGCGCGATTGCGCTCGACTTCGTACCGCGCCACTTCCACCGCCTGACGCTGGGACGCGAGGTTCGGGTTGTTGCTGACCGCCAGCTCGTGCCAGGTGTCGTAGTTGGCCGGCATCAAGGCGAATGTCTGGAAGTTCTGATCCAGCGGTGCCAGATCACTGATGTCCATCGCCGGCACGCCTACCAATGCGCCCAACTCCCGTAGCGCGGCGTCCTGCTCGTCGCGGGCCTCGATTTCCTCGGCGGTCGCCAGTTCGTAACGCGACTCGGCTTCGAGGATGTCCGTGCGGGTACCCTCGCCCTGCTTGAACATGTGCTCGTTCTGCTGGAACTGCTGCTCGTACGCCTTCTTCTTGGCCTGCGCGATGTCGATCTGATCCTGGGCAAACAAAGCCTTGGTGTAGTTATCCAGTACTCGAACCAGAAGCTCCTGGCTCTTGCCGCGAAAGTTCTCGTCGGCAAACAGCGACTGGGCCACGCCCTTGCGATACGCCGCGTAGGCTTCGTAGTCGAGCAACGGTTGTTGCAGGGTCAGGCTAGAGCCGTAGCTGCTGTAGTTGCGATCATCGGTGCGATTGCGCGCGCGTTCGTCGAGAGACGTGGCCTTCGACGAGTTGCGGCCCTTGTTGTAGTTGTAACCCAGTTTTGGCAACAGGCCGGCGCGGCCGATAGCGCGGTTTTCAAGGCCTGCGTCGCGCTCCTTGATCGCGCCGAGGAACACCGGGTCATTGCGCAACGCCTGTTCGTAAATCTCGAACGGCCCCATGGCCGCCACTGCACTATTGCCCGCGAGCAGCGCGAACGCTGCCGCCAGCATGGAAAGCTTATTCATACTGCCGAACATCCTTATTCTTCGGTCAACGCGGAACCGGCGCGGTCGAGCAGCGGCTTGAACAGGTAGTTGAGGAGTGAACGTTCGCCAGTGCGCACGAACATTTCCGCCGGCATGCCGGGCTTGATTACCAGGCCATTGAGTTTTTCCATGGCCTGATCGCTGACGCTGCTGCGCAACACGTAGTACGGCACACCGGTTTTCTCGTCGACCATCTGGTCGGCGGAAATCAGGCTGACTTCGCCGGGCACCCGTGGCGTCTTGCTCTGGTTGAACGCGGTGAACAGGATGTCGACCGGCAAGTGCGTGCCGACCTTGTCGATCAGGTTGATCGGCAGGTGCCCTTCGACTTCCAGGCGCGTGCCCTGCGGGACGATTTCCAGCAGGGTTTCGCCCTGACGCACCACGGCGCCTTCGGTGTGCACGCCGAGGTTGACTGCCACGCCGTCGGCGGTGGCGAGGATTTCGCTGTGCTGCAGATCGAAACCGGCGGAAGTCAGTTGCTCCGACAGCGTGACGCTTTTCAGTTGCGCGTCGGCCAGCTGGGTGCGGACTTCCTTCTGGTATTCCTCGCCGTGCTGTTGCAGCTTCAGGCGCGACTCGAGAATGCCCTGCTCCACCCGGCCACTTTCGCCGGTGTTCTCGGCCAGTTGCTGCTGTACCTGCGACAGCTGACGCTGGTATTCCATCAAGCGGTTACGCGGGATGTAGCCGTTGTCGGCCAGCGGTTGCAGGTTGCTCAACTGCTGTTGCAGCGAGTCAGCCTGCGCGTTGAGGTCGGAACGCGCGCGGCGCATGCCCGCCAGTTGCGAAGTGGCGCCTTCGATACTGGCGCGCAGTGCGGCTTGCTCGCGTGAGAACGCTTCGCGGCGGCTGCTGAACAATTGCCGCTGGCCTTCCAGCACCAGCGCCAGGCGCGGATCGGCGTTGTCACTCAGTTCTGCCGGGAAGGTGACTTGCTTGAGGTTGTCACGCTCGGCCTGCCAACGTGCGAGGCTGGCCCAGGCCATGCGGTATTGCGCCTGCAGCGACTGTACGTCGGCGGCAACCTGGGTCTGGTCGAGACGGAACAGCGGCTGGCCCTGCTTCACGATCTCGCCTTCGCGCACCAGAATCCGGCTGACTACGCCGCTGCTCATCGACTGCACGGCCTTGCGCTTACCCGACACCACCACGGTGCCCTGCACCGGAATACCTTGATCCAGCGGCGCCAATGCGGCCCAGGTGAAGAAACTGCCAGCGCCGACCAGCGCCAGAATCCAGCCCATGCGGGCGAAAAACTTCGCATCGCGCTCCGGGCGTTCGGTGATGTACGCGTGTTCCATCGTCGCTTCGTTTTGCGTGTTCATGCTCGCGCTGCTCATACACCCGAATTCCTTGTCGTCGGCTGATACTGTCGGCTCATGCTGAGCCCGGCCGGTGCTTGCGCAGGTTTTTCATTTTGTTGTGACGGGTTGCCGGGCTGATTGCCGGGCTGGTTTGCGGACAGCGCCTTGAGCACATCGTGGCTCGGGCCGAAGGCTTGCAGGCGACCGTCGTTGAGCACCAGCAGCTTGTCGGCCTGGGCCAGCACCGAAGAACGGTGGGTCACCAGCACGACGGTAGTGCCCTGGGCCTTGAGCTGCACAATCGCGCTGGACAACGCGGCTTCGCCGACGGTATCGAGGTTGGAATTCGGCTCGTCCAGCACCACCAGGCTCGGGTTGCCGTACAACGCACGGGCCAGTGCCACGCGCTGTTTCTGGCCGCCGGACAAACCGCTGCCGTCCTCGCCCAGTTGGGTGTCGTAGCCTTGCGGCATACGCAGGATCAGTTCGTGCACGCCGGCCTGTTGCGCGGCGGCCACAATCTTTTGCGGATCGGCTTCGCTGAAGCGGGCGATGTTCTCGGCGATGCTGCCGCTGAACAGCTCGATGTCCTGCGGCAGATAGCCGATGTAAGGGCCGAGCTGATCGCGGTTCCAGCGGTGAATATCGGCGCAGTCCAGACGCACCGTGCCGCCAAGGGCCGGCCATACGCCGACCAGCACCCGCGCCAGAGTCGACTTGCCGGAGCCGGAAGCACCGAGCACGCCCAGCACTTCACCGGCCGCCAGGTTGAAATTGACCATGTGCAGGGTCGCGGTACGCCGACCCGGTGGGCCGGCGCTGACTTGTTCGAAGGTGATCTGGCCTTTCGGCGCCGGCAGCGCCATGGCGTCATCGCTCGGCGGGAAGGCTTGCAGCAACGCATCGAGGCGACGGTAAGCCAGCTTCGCCCCGCTCCACTGCTTCCACACGGCAATCAACTGGTCGATCGGGCTCAGCACCCGGCCCATCAGGATGGAACCGGCGATCATCATCCCGGCGGTCATGTCGCCCTTGATCACCAGCAGTGCGCCAAGGCCCAGCACCAGCGATTGCAGGCACAGGCGCAGGGTCTTGCTCAGCGAGCTGATGACCGCGCCGGTGTCGCTGGCCTGATTCTGCAGACCGAGGAAGCGCGAGTGCACCTGGAACCAACGCTTGCGCAAGGCACCTAGCATGCCCATGGCTTGAATGGTTTCAGCGTTGTGCAGATGACTGGTGGCCAACTGGCTGGATTTCTGCGAGTAACCGGCAGCTTCGCCCAGCGGCTTTTTGGTTATGTATTCGTTCAGACACGCCAGCGCAATCAGCAGCAGCGCCCCCGCCGTGGCCAGTACGCCAAGCCAGACGTTGAACAGGTAAATCACGAACAGATAGACCGGGAACCACGGCGCATCGAAGAACGCGAACAGCGCAGGCCCGGTGACGAACTGGCGAATGTGGGTCAGGTCGCCCAGAGACTGCCCGGCGTTGCCCTCGCCCTTGAACAGATTGCGTTCGAACGCCGCCTGATAGACCCGCAGATTGAAACGGCGCTCGAGCTGGCTGCCGATACGGATCACGATGAAACTGCGCACCACTTCCAGCAGACCAATGAAGGCGAAGAAACCGACGACCATCAGCGACAGCATCGCCAGGGTGGTTTCGTTCTGCGAAGAGAGCACCCGGTCATAGACCTGGAGCATATATATGGAGGGCACCAGCATCAGCACGTTTATCAGTGCGGTAAAACATCCGACGCTGATCAGAATGCTTTTATAGTCACCCAAGGCCTTGAATAAGGGAGCGGTGGCTGGGGCCTTCGCCATCTTCATTGATTCTTCCTGAAATGATTGAACCCGCCCAATAGTGACGAGCGCTCAATTGTTATTTCGCTTACCTGCGAGAGATGACTTGCAAGTACCCGCTTACACTTTCACAACAACTTCTTCGAAGACTTATAACTGTCGGGCACTTCTTTATATTCGCTTCTTTCATTACCGGCAGCGTTATTGCTCGATACGTTTGAGCGTCACAATCAGACCCGACTTCAAGGTGCTCGAATAAAGCCCGTCATGTTGTCGGCCGAAGAAACTGATTCTTGAGCCTTCTTTGCCGGTGATGGACAGACCGTCCGGATCGGGAAACCAGCCGATGGCGTTTTCTTGCAGCCAGGCGCTCAGGCAATCGGCGCCCTGGCCCAGCGTCTGGTTCGGCTCAAGGTCGATTACGCAGGTATTGGACGGTTTGTCTTGCAGTGCCTGCGCTTCGGGAGCGTCATGGGCGGCGGTCAGCGTCGCCTGCCAGTGCCCGGCGAATACCGATGGATCTTCGAGTCTGAGGCTGCTTGCCATGGATGTTTCTCCAGAAATCATCATCAACATCGGCATGAAACAGGTGACTGCCATGCGGGAAAAGAGGTTTTGAATCATAGGAAATTTCACTCCGGCGTGTAGCCTTGCGCACGTAGCGAGACGAAGCAAGCGAAGAAAGCGGCGCATCACGCGCCGCTTTCCCTTGTCACATCACGCCACGATGTCGCTGGTGGCTGCCTGGCCAACGGTGCTGACCTGGAAATCAGCCACGCCGTGCCCGGAGAAGTCCACCGACAGCAGGCTGTTGCCGCCCGAGGACGTCAGAACCGCATCACCCGTCGCGCCGGTGAAGGCGCTGACGAAGTGCAGACCGGCGCCCTTGGTGATACCGGTCAGGTCGATTTTGTCCAGACCGCTGACGAAATCGAGGATCTGATCGATCGCACCCGGCTTGGAGTCAGAGCTGGCCGCGAACACAAAGGTGTCCGAACCTGCGCCGCCCCACAGCTTGTCGGCACCGCCGCCGCCCCAGATGATGTCGTTGCCGGCACCGCCCTTGAGCTCGTTGGCCGCGCTGTTGCCGATCAGCAGATCGTTGCCTGAACCGCCGATCGCGTTCTCGATGGTGACGCCCTTGGCGATGGACACGTTGCCCACCAGGCCGCCAACGTCGGAGAACGAGGCTTCATTGAGGTTGATCTTCTGGTTCTGGGTGAAACCCGAGAAGTCGAAGGTGTCCTTGCCGCCCGCATCCCACACCGAGAACACCAGCTTGTCGGCCGACGACGAGGCGCTGAGGAAATCGCGACCGGCGTTGGAGTTGAAGCCGTAGGTGGTGTCACCGGTACGGATGGTCAGGTTGGCACCGTAGAGCTTCTGGATCGCTGCGATGTCATCCATCAGCGGGCCGGAGGAATAGGCTTCCACGCCGCCCTTGCTGAAGTTCTGGCTGGTGTTGCTTTCGCTCCAGTAGCTCATGACGCTGTAGCCGCGGGTGTCTTGCCCGTAGGTCGCGTCGTTGTAGGTCGGGTTGCCGTTGCCGGCGTTGTAGTCGCCCGGGTGCGCCAGGCCAAGGGTGTGGCCGATTTCGTGGGTCAGGGTCTGACGACCGTAGTTGTTCAGATCCGGGGTCTTGTTCTGCGTGTAACCGCTGTTGATCAAGTACCACGAAGTACCGTCGTAACCCGGACCGGTACCCGGCAGGTAGGCGAACGCTGCTGCGCCGTCCACGCCACCGCTGTAGTTGGCGAATGTCATGTGGCCGTCACCGCCGGTGGCTTTCTCGGTGAAGGTGACGTTGGCCACGTCGGCCCAGGATTGCATGGCGAGCGCGGCCTGGGCTTTTTGTTGACTACTGAACTGACTGAACCCGGTGATCCCGTGCTTGTTCATCGTGCTGGACGATGCCGAAGTCAGGAACGTGTAGGTGAGTTCGATCTTGCCGCTGCCGTCCTTGTCCTGGTAGGCAGCGCCGTCGCGCAGCAACTGGGTTGCGGCCTGGTCGACGGAAAAGGAGGGTTTGCCATTGACCGTGAGGTTGCCGCCACGATCGTACTGATGGCTGAAGCTATTGATCTGGTTATACGCCGTGCTGGTTGCCGCCAGTGGATCCGGCGATGCGCCCAGCAGGAAAGCCTGTTCGGCGGTATCAATAGCGTTAGCTTTTACTTTCGACATAAACACACTTCCTTGTTTAGCAATGGAACAGTTTTTGTCCGATAGCGACAACCTCTGGCGAGATTGTCCTATCACTCGCCCAATGAAGGCGTAAGAAACCTGACACAATTTGAAATCTGTCGTCTAGCGATTTTTTGAGGTCAGTTTGAAGGGCGCGAGCAAGTGCCCGTAAACATTGGCGAGGAAGGAGTTAAAGCGAATAAAAAGTACACAGTCAGTCAATTTGTCTGACGATTTGAGATTTAAATATTAAATAAGGGTAAGTTCGATTATGTCGAAAGCGTCGCAGTTTCTGACAGAAGTGCAATCACCAAGCCACCATTCCGGTGGCCGGAGTATTTGGCTGATACGACAGGACAATCGCTGTTACGCTCATCCTGTCGTCGATCATGAGAAATTCTGCACTGGTGAAACGTAGTCGAACAACGAAGAACGCAAGCTAAAGTCGCAGGCCCTCCACGTTGAACACTTAGTCAGTCACGGCTACTTGATCGCGCCGCCATTCAGGCTCATTGCGCATGACATCACTATCAATCCATATTATTAATTTTTCGTACAGCTCCCGAATACGCTGGATATTGATACCTTGAGTTTTAGCGTGATCCCGTACCCAAACGCAAAGCTCATCAAAACCTTCGAGCGTAACGTGTTCGCCAAAGTAAAATGGCATTACTATCACATCATTTCGATAACGGGAGGGCGAAATGTTGTGAAACATCGACATATCCACTTCATCCGATATGACGAGCTCTTCATACCCATGAAAAACTGGCGAGATAACTCTCGAAGATACCCTTGTACCAGCGAGTTTGTTTGCCAGGCGAGCGGGTGTCAATGCATCGCATTTCATTGTCTCAAATCGGTACACAACTTGATTGCCACCAAGATAATCTTCTTGCAAGTACCTTCCCGACTTAATCCATTCTTCAATCAAGAGCCTCATTTCAGCAGAATATGCATGCCCCGAAAGAATCATTATGGAGTCACTATCAATCGGTATATCCGCGAGCTCGTCGGGATCACCTTTAAATCTATACATTGCATCCTTGAATTGGATGGCGTATCGATCCAGTTTAAATATATCCTCCATCGAAAGCATATTTTCAGAAACTTTTATTTTTTTCCAATAATCGCTGATAGAGTGATGGCACGGTATTTGGTTAGTGTACGCATAAGCAGAGACCCCCATTTTGTCAGCCTCAGTGACAGGCTCAAAAACTTTGACATAATTACCGACGGCATCCCTTAAGCTTTTATTTACGGCCCGTCTCGCCTCTGCCCGTATGCCTTCTCGATTGATAGTCAACATGCTTTGAGCATCACCACCAAGGAAGTTCGCATTAACACTAACGAAGCTAAACCTGATATTTGCCTTCTTTAATTGTTGCCCTCGAAATCTTATTGTTGAGGCTCGCTCACGTCGTGAAAATTTCAAATCCAGTTCGATGTGATTCTCTTTGTCGTAACTGGTCCTCCTGCTGGCTGGCGAAGTCTTGGCAAGAAGTACATCATCAATCGAAACACTAACCGGCACGAGAGATCCTTCCACACTTGAAAAGGCTTGCTGCGCAAGGAAGTGAGCGTCAAATGGGAAGTCGCGGTGTCTGACCGGATCGAACTCACCAAGCGAAAACTCCTGGAGAGAATCCTTTCGATAACCATAAACTCGAGTAATCGCATCCATCACCAACTTAAGGCTAAGTGTGGTTCCATTTCCCTGTCCGGAACTATTTGGATTGAGCTTGATTTGCGAAAGTCCCAATTCGTCTCCCAGGGGGGAAGTCATTCGAATATCAAGTGACTCGGATGTCAGCGCACTTTTCGTGACAAATCGAATTTCGGGGGAAATCAGAAATGCACTTTGCAAGCCGATACCAAATGCTCCCGAAGGCCTCATCCATTCAGGCATATCGGAAATGATTTCTCGCTTCAAGCTGTTCTGATAAGAGCCGCCGACTTTCAGAATGTAATTTAAGTCATTGCGCGAGATACCTATTCCACTATCTTTAATTGTCAACTCCCAGCACGCCTCCTCAGTCAGGGTAGTGGCTGAGGTTCTGTTGAGTGAAAATTGCACCGGGTACTGCTCAAGTACTTTTCGAACCGTTTCCGACTCAGGGGAATCCCACTCGGATCTATTATCATCGCCGCCATGACGGTGCCAGACATATATCAGGGTTGCGTCAATTGCATTTTGCAAAAGCTCGCGAACGCTATCAAACTTGTTTGAATAAAGTCCTGCCCCTTGCAAAAGCTCCAGCGCTTTCAGCGGATCAACGCCAAATTGCGGTCGTTGACCTTGTGCAAGAACAATATTGGGGCCATTCAAATCGACTTTGAGTTCACCAAGTGTTGGTAGAAGTCCAAACTCTCGTTCTGGAACAATATCATTCCAGCGTGACATCTGTTGCTGAACTTCTTGTTCCAGCCAGCGAAACCATTGATCTGTTTCAACATAACCATCTGTCGAATCACAAACTGCAGAAACCTCAATTCGATCACGATCCAGTCTAAAGTGCCGGATTGACGCATGTTTGTGAACGTGTGCCTGACTCGAGGGCGGAAGAGCACCGGCAACACGTTGCATCACGGGACAGAATCGATTGTCATCCAGATCCAGCAAGTCTCCAAGACGCAATAAGCAGGCTACGAATCTTGGGTGACAATCTTCATTGCCCATTCCCGCTTCACAAAAACTGAGTTGCTCCATTACATCTTTGAAACCGGCCCCATGTAACTTGCACACGCTGCCAAGAATGCGGAATAGCCTCTTCGGCAAAAGTTCGTTGCGAGGAGAGCTTATGCCCGCCTCGCGCCAAGGATCGTCAACGATCTGCTCGGAGCGCTGAGCATGCCGCTGCCTGTACCAGCCGGCAAGGAGTTGGCGGAATTTTTCTACTGCGTCCTGAGGGTGTTCCGCACCTGAAAAGCAGTTGTTGCGAGAGCTCGAAACGTAACCACAGGCAAACGTTTTGAGCTCATGGCCGTTACTTTCGGAAATTCGTCGAACGTAGGCTTTGAACTCTTTGCTTTCAACATCTCTTGTTATCTCGTCCGAACTGACCAGCATGCCGATATCGTGCCAATAAGCACTTTCCAGTATCAGCCATGTGTCAGTTGCCGTCAGCTTTTCAATGGAGTCGCCGAGCAGGCGTTCGATATTGACTAGGATTTGCCGAGAGTGCGAAGCATCATGTCGGCTGTAATGTGGAAAGATCATGCCCACGTTTTGGAGCGCTTTGGGAATCAGCTCTTGATCGAAGGTCCACTGAGCTTTTAACAATTCGATGTGGCTATGCGTTTTGGCTTTTTCTTCCAAGTGCTTGATTAAACGGGCGGCCATCTGCGGGCATGTCCTTATGTCGTTGATTTCAGTGGGATCCAAAAATTGCAGCGAGGATACCCAACACGAGTCACGACCAACAAGAAAAAGATGGCACTCTGCCTGCTTCTAGCGCGTCGTGCCGGTCCTCGCACTGCCCAAAAATAGATAGCCGACAAAAAAGTCGGCTATTCAGGAATCAATCGCGAAGAATCAGCTGCCGGTACGAATCTTGTTCCACACCCGCGTGCGGATCCGGTCGATGTTCAACGGCATCGCTTCCAGTGCGAACAGCTTGCCCATCATTTCCGGGCTCGGATAAACCTTGGTGTCGTTCTTGATCGCCGGATCGATCAGGCGATCGGCCTGTTCGTTGCCATTGGCGTAGTGCACGTAGTTGCTGATGCCGGCCATCACGTCGGGCTGCAGCAGATAGTTCATGAACGCGTAGCCGGCCTTCTCGTCCGGCGCATCAGCGGGCATGGCGACCATGTCGAACCAGATCGCGGCGCCTTCCTTGGGAATCTCGTAGCCGATTTCGATGCCGTTTTTCGCTTCCTTGGCGCGGTTTTCCGCTTGCAGGATGTCGCCGGAGAAACCGACAGCCACGCAAATATCACCATTGGCCAAGTCGCTGGTGTACTTCGAGGAATGGAAATAGCTGACGTACGGCCGCACTTTCATCAGCAGCGCTTCAGCTTTCTTGTAGTCCTCGGGGTTCTTGCTGTGATGCGGTAAACCCAGGTAGTTGAGCGCCGCCGGCAGCAATTCGGGACCGTTGTCGAGGATCGCCACGCCGCACTTCTGCAGTTTTTCCATGTATTCGGGTTTGAAGATCAGGTCCCAGGAGTCCACCGGCGCGTTGTCACCCAGTACGGCCTTGACCTTCGCGACGTTGTAGCCGATGCCGGTGCTGCCCCACAGGTACGGAAAGCCGTGTTCGTTGCCCGGATCGTTGGTCTGCAAGGCCTTGAGCAAGACCGGGTTGAGGTTCTTCCAGTTCGGCAACTGGCTCTTGTCGAGCTTCTTCAGGGCCCCGCCCTCGATCTGCCGCGCCATGAAGTGGTTGGACGGAAACACCACGTCGTAACCGGATTTACCGGTCATCAGCTTGCCGTCGAGGGTTTCGTTGCTGTCGTAGACGTCATAGGTGACGCCGATGCCGCTGGCCTTTTCGAAGTTCTTGGCGGTGTCCGGCGCGATGTAGTCGGACCAGTTGTAAACCTTGACCGTATCCGCAGCCTGAGCGAGGGAAGCGGCGAGCATCAAGGGTGCGAGCGCGAGGGTCTTTCGGATCATGGATCGATTCCTGTATTGGCTATTGTTGTTGGCAGGCAATCAAAAGGATCAAAACGTCAAAAAATCAGGACATAGGTCTTGCGCACGGTTTCTTCGATGTCCCAGATCCCGAGCGTGTTGGCCGGCAACATCAGTGCGTCGCCACCTTGTATGTGCAGGGTTTCGCCGCCGTCGTCCGGGGTGAACGTGCAGCGACCGGAAATGAAATGGCAGAACTCTTGAGCGGTGATCTGCCGGCGCCAGCGACCGGGAGTGCATTCCCAGACGCCGGTTTCGACGCCGTCGTCGCGCTCGACGCTGGTGGTCGAGGCAATCGCCACCGGCGTGCCGAGCGGCACGGCCACCGGGTTGGACTCATCCAGTTGCAACGTGGCGGTGTTTTTGAATTGGGTGATGCTCATGGCGTTACCTGTCTCGTAGTAAACAACGTTTAGTGCATGAAACCTTCCATGAACCCGGCCACCTGGCTGGCAAGCTTGCGCCGCCAGGGCGCGGTCGCCGGGTTGGCCAGGGTCTGGTCTTCGTGGACGAAGCTTTTGATGATCGCGTTGTAGCCGAGCCAGCGGCATGGCTCCGGCTCCCAGGCCCGCAGTGCGTGGATCCCGCCGTCGGGCAGCACCCACGGCTGATGCGTCAGCTCGGTGTCGCGCTCGAGAATCAGATCCGCAAGCGTCCGCCCGCCCAGGTTGGAAGCGCCGACACCCTCCCCGCCATAGCCGCCGGACAGCGCGATGCCGTTGGCCCGGTCACAGAGCATGTGCGGCTTGAAATGCCGGGACATGCCGAGGTTGCCGCCCCAGGCGTGGGTGATCTGGACGTTTTTCAGTTGCGGGAACAGTTCGCCGAACAGGTAGCGGCGCAGCTCGACTTCATCACGGGTCAGGTCGAAGTTGTGGCGCAACTTGCCGGCGAACTGATAACCGCCACGGGCGCCGAAGATCAGCCGGTTGTCGGCGCTGCGCTGGCCGTAGGTGACCTGACGGCTGAATTCGCTGAAAGCTTGGCCTCGACTGAGGCCGATTGCGTCCCAGGTCGCGGCAGGCAACGGCTCGGTGGCGACGATCAAGCTCTGCACCGGTAATTGATAACGGCCCAGCGGTGGCAGCGTGACGGAATAGCCTTCGATGGCCGGGACGATCCAGCGGCTGCGCACGCTGGCCTTGTCGGTACGCAGGCTGCCGGCCTGCCAATGGGTCACCGGGCTGTTTTCGTAGATCTTCACCCCCATGCTTTCAACGGTTCGCGCCAGGCCGCGCACCAGTTTCGCCGGGTGAATGGTCGCTACATGCGGGGCGAAGATGCCGCCGTAAGGTTTGGCGATGCGAATCTGCTGCGCCAGTTGTTCGGGGCTGAGCCAGCGGTAATCGTCGTCGGTCAGGCCCTGAGCGTGGAGTTTCTTCAGGTAGTCGCGAAGACTGGCTTCCTGCTCGGGATAGCGCGCGGCGCAGTACAGCACCCCGCCTTTGCGGTAATCGCAGTCGATGCCTTCGCGTTCGAGGACCACTTCTACTTCATCAGGAATGCTGTGCAACAGGTCGAACGAAGCGCGGCGTTGTTGTGGCGAGAGGCCCGCCAGCAGGCGATCCTCGCCCAGCAGATTACCCATCAACCAGCCGCCGTTGCGACCCGACGCGCCGAATCCGGCGGTTTGCGCTTCGATGATGGCGATGTTCAGGTTGGGCGCCTGTTGTTTCAGGTAGTACGCAGTCCACAGCCCCGTGTAACCGGCGCCGATGATCGCCACGTCGACGTCCAGGTCCTGCGCAAGCGAAGGGCGCGCGGTCAGCGGCTCGTCGAGTTGATCCATCCACAAACTGATAGTGCGCCACGCCGGCATGCAAGACTCCGCCAATCCAGGTTTCGATGGCGTCGATCCTAGAGGCAGAACTCAGGGATTGTCTTGCGCGCGTGTCCGCAAAGAAATTTGCTTCGCGTAGGCCTTGGGCGACTGCCCGGTGTGCTGGCGAAAGCAGCTATAGAAAGCCGACAGCGAATTGAAGCCGGCGGCGAAAGCCAGTTCGTCGATGCGCAGCGGCGGCGTGGCGTTGTCCAGCGACTGCAATAGATGCTGCAGACGCGCCTGATTGACGTAGCGATAGAAGCTTTGCCCCAGCACCTGATTCAGCAGGTAGGAAATTTGGTTACGGCTGTACCCGCACTCCTTCGCCACCCGTTGCAAGTCGAGCTCAGGATCGAGATAAGGCTGCTGACGCTGGAAATACTGCTGCAAGTCATCGGCCATGAAACTCAACTGGCGCGGCGACAGACCCAAGCGACTCACCGCTGGACGCTGGCGGGTTGCCGTCGGGCTGTCGGCCTGCTCGCGCACCAGCGACGCATATTCGTTGACCCGCCAGATCTGCCCGTCCTTGACCGTGATCGCTTCGCTGGAACGAAACGACACCAGCCCGTTGCCGCCGCGCAATGTCACTTCGTATTGAATGAAGGCGGTGTTGCCGTCGATGCGGATGCGGTCGCAATGCTCCAGCGCTTCGTCGGATTCGCGCGGCATACTGACCCGGACGTACTCACGCAATTCGTCGAGGCCGAGCACGCGGTTCTGGAAGAAATCGTTGTACTGGATGTCCGGGTGGTACAGCGCCATCACGCCATCCAGGTCCCGGTGTTTCCAGCACAGGTGATAGCGCATGACCGTTTCGGCCGTGGCCCGCGTCTGTTCCGGGCCGTCATCATCGGCGTGCATAAGGGACTCTTGGAAAAAGAACCGAGCTTGCCCAACTTCTGGCGCTGCATCAACAACCCGACCGTGATGGCACTTTGGCGACGATTGGCGTGGAGCGTGACTTACATCAAAAAAATCCGCGCAATCGCTAAATGAACTGAAAATTCTCACAGGAATTTCACATCCAGATGCTACTTTTAAAGGCAATCACCGGTTGGGCCAATGAAGGCTCTTCCCACCTACCATGAGCAAACGGAAGCGCTCGATGAAGAAGGCGGGCAACACATGAATAAAGGGTCAAGCAAGGTCACGTTCCCCAATGCCTGCCAGCTGATGCGCTGGCATTTTCATCCCATGGGTTTCGAGGCGACCATGGATGCGCCGGGCAGTCTGGTCGCGCGCCTGTTCGATCGGGCCAGCGGCGAAACCCTGATCGCGATCGCCGGCATTCCCTGTGCCACGGTGATGAATGCGGCGGATGTGGAGCGAATAATCGAAGCCGTGGAGGACGAACTGGAAGCTTTCATTCCTCCGGAATCTCTCAAGAGTTACGCGTAACTAGCTGATTTAAAATAAAAAGCCCGCTTTGTGCGGGCTTTTTATGGGCGTTGGATTCAGGCTGTTTTCTTTTGCGGACGATGATCGACGAAGAACGGTTTACCTTTGGCAATCCGGTCCGAGGCCCGGGGCATGTTGACCGCCTGAGTGTCTTGCGGCTCGACATACCAGTAGCAATGGCTGACTGCGCGAGTGATTCCGACATAGGCCAGGCGCAGGATTTCGTCTTTTTGCGCGCTGTCATACGGCTCGCTGTCGCCGGCCTTGCCCAGTCCGGCCATGCGATACACCTGATTCTTGTACGGCGAACTGGTCAGGTGCTGGCAATCGCCCAGCAGAAAAACCGCGTCGGCCTGCAGACCTTTGGCGCTGTGATAGGTCAGTTGTTTCAGGCGCCGGGACTCGTACGGCAAGCTCGAATCCACATTAACTACAGACTGAATATGCTGTTCTATCAACAACTTATCGCTGCTCTTTCGATAGAGCATCAGGATTGAGTCGCCCTTTCGATAGTGTTCTGCCAGGCGCTCGCCGAGTGCCTGATCGTCGCGCTCCAGCACGTTGACTGGCTGCAACGGCCTCTCCTCGCCGCTGGCCTTGGCCTTCTTGCCCGGGATCGCCGGCGCTGCCCGGACGATGTGTTCTGCCGCGTCGATGATGTGCTGATGGCTGCGGTAGTTGTCGCTGAGCATCACCCGCGTCGTGCTCGGAGACGGGAATTCCTTGTTGAATTCCATGAAGTAGCTCGGCGAACTGCCGCGCCAACCATAGATCGATTGCCAGTCATCGCCTACGCATAGCAGCGATGATCGCTGCGCGCCTCGTCCGACGTGCATGGCCGGGTCTCGACTGCGGATTTCCGAGAGGCTGGCGCGAATCCACGAGACGATCTGCGGCGACACATCCTGAAACTCATCGATCATCAGGTGCGACATCGGCCGCAGCAACTCATCGCTGAGCAGCTTGAAGTTTTCCAGCGAATGCTCGCTGAACAGCGCGAACATGCGGTTATAGGTCATGACCGGCGGCTTCTGATCCAGCAAATGGTCTTCCAGCGCGCGCCAGAACAGGCTCAAGGCTTCGAAGAAAAACCGGTCCGGATCGTCCTTGGCGAAACTCATGCGGCCAACGGCGTCCGGCACATCCAGGCCCAGGTTCTCGATGAAGCCTGCGGCGGCGACAAAGCAGTCGAGCAAAGGCGCGGACGCCAGCTCACCCTTGACCTTGTAATCGAAGCCGGGGCCGGCGCTGACATCGCCTGCCAGCGTGGCCAATAGACGCTTTGAAGATTCGTAACTATCAAGCCAAATCAATGGTTTACGGCAGAAAGCTTGAAACAGTGTGCGCTTGACTGCCCACTCTGCACGAACTGTCAGCTTGGCGTTGGGACGGCAGACCTGCGGGTTTTCCCGAGGATCGAAACCCAATACCACCCAGGCGTCCAGGCTCGGAATGTAGCCGTGGCAATGGAACGACGCACCGTTGATTTCGAATGTCTGGCGGCTCGGTTCGATGCCCTTGATCGGCCAGACGCCGGCGCGGAGCCACATGTCCTCGATCATGTCGCACAGCTCTTCATCGCGGCGAGCCGCCAACTCCGTTACAGCGACGCGCTTTTGCACATCCGGGTGATCGCGTTCCAGCTCCTTGAGCTGCAAGGCGTGGCGGGACAGCGGCTGGATCAGTTGCGCAAAGCGCGGGTCTTCTTTGTAGAGGCGGTGGTAACAAGCATTGAGCTGCTGGCGTTGCGCGTCGTTGATGCGCAGATCGAACGGATTGCTGTCGACGTCTTCATCTGCACCCTGCGCGCGGTGGCTGAGATTTTCGAATGCCTGCAAGCGCTCGAACCCCGGCAGACTGCGAACCATCGGCAAAATCCGCGAGTGAAAGGTGCGCACCAGATCCCGCGCGTCTTTCTGATTCAGTGCCCGGCCCCACAACGCGAACAGTTCGATCAGCTTGTTGATGAAGTCCTTGCGCGACTCGCGGGTGAATGTCACCACGGTCATCGAATCGAGCTCGAAGCCCAGATAGTGAGTCAGCAACAGGATCCGCAGCACCAGCGTGGTCGACTTGCCGGCTCCGGCGCCGGCAATCACCGAGGTTGACGGGGTATCGCTGAAAATCATCTTCCATTGCGCCACGCTTGGCTGGGCGTGCGCAGGCAACAGGCGCGCGACATCGGCTTTCATGCGCTTCTTCAATTCTGCGCTGAGCGGCAGGCGCCAGTCGTCGAACAGATGATTGTCGATACCCGGCGGGCGATGCTCGGTATTGCGGCTGTCGCGGATCAACAAGACCTGACGGCCCTCTTCCAGCCCGTCAGCTTTGCCTTCCTTGTACCCGTAATCCACGCCGGCGGTATGTCCGCTGCGAAAGCCGTCGGCCTGGCCGTGCAACCACGAAGCCCAGTGCTGGGCGCGCAGCTGCGTCAGACCGTGGCCAAGGAAACGCGCCGCCAGGCGTTTGAACCAAGGCATCTCGGCCAGGGGACGAAGTTCGGGAGGAAGATCGGGGGTGTGTTGCGCCACGCTGACGGACTCCGGATGTGAGGCTGTTGAAGGCTATGGTGGCTGCATTTGCTTTTTTGTTCTAGCGAAATGCTTACAGGTCATTGGTTTAGGCGATGAACTGAAGGTGGGATGAGACGATTTCGAGCCTTTTTCATATCAATCGATTCGATGGGAATGCCGCACTTTTTACGCTTTTTCTCGATGATTGACTGATAGATGATGCCTGCCATCAATCACCGGTCTCGCTTCGTGGCTCAGGCATCGCGCCCCATGACGAACCTTTTGAGGAGACGATCATGCTTGAACTCAGACCTTTCAGCTCACTGGGCGGCGCCCATCACGGCTGGTTGGATGCCCATCACCATTTTTCGTTCGCCGAGTACTACGATCCGCAACGCATGAGCTGGGGCAACCTGCGCGTGTGGAACGACGACATCATTGCCGCCGGCACGGGTTTCCCTACTCACCCGCACCGGGACATGGAAATCATCACTTACGTGCGTGAAGGCGCGATCAGCCACCAGGACAACCTGGGCAACAAGGGCCGCACCGAGGCTGGGGACGTGCAAGTGATGAGCGCCGGCACCGGGATCGCCCACAGCGAATACAACCTGGAAGCCACGGACACCAAGATCTTCCAGATCTGGATTCTGCCGACCGAAACCGGCGCACCACCGTCCTGGGGCGCCAAACCGTTCCCGAAAGGCGATCGGGAAGGTTTCGTGACCCTTGCCAGCGGCAAGGACGGTGACGATCAAAGCCTGCGCATCCGCGCCGACGCACGTTTGGTGGCGGCCAATATCAAGGCCGGGGAAACGGCTGAATACCGTCTCGATGCCGGACGTCGTGCCTATCTGGTTCCGGCTACGGGTGTCATTGAAGTCAACGGCTTGCGCGCACAAGCTCGAGACGGTGTGGCGGTGGCTGATGAACAGGTGTTGACCGTCACGGCGCTGGAAGACAGCGAGATCGTGTTGGTGGATCTGGCCTGATCGGCGAATCGCGGGCACAAAAAAGGGCGACCTCAGGGTCGCCCTTTTCCGTTGTCTGGATTTATTTGGTGCTGATCGCACCGTCTACCAGGGTTTGCGCTTCTGCCACCAGTTGCTTGAGGTGGTCGTCGCCGATGAAGCTTTCGGCGTAGATCTTGTAGATGTCTTCAGTGCCCGACGGACGCGCAGCGAACCAGCCGTTTTCGGTCATCACTTTCAGACCGCCGATGGCTTGATCGTTGCCTGGAGCCTTGCTGAGAATGCTCTGGATCTTCTCGCCCGCCAGTTCGGTCGAGGTGACCTGCTCCGGCGACAGTTTGCTCAGCAGCGCTTTCTGTTCCGGATTGGCCTTGGCGTCGACACGCACCGAGAACGGTTCGCCCAGTTCGTCGGTCAGCGCACGATAGGCTTGGCTTGGGTCGCGACCGGTACGGGCGGTCATTTCAGCAGCCAACAGAGCTGGAATCAGACCGTCCTTGTCAGTGCTCCAGACACCGCCATCCTTGCGCAGGAAAGAGGCGCCGGCGCTTTCTTCGCCGCCAAAACCCAGCGAACCGTCGAACAGGCCGTCGGCAAACCACTTGAAACCGACCGGCACTTCGTACAGGCGACGGCCCAGACGCTTGGCCACGCGATCGATCAGACCGCTGCTGACCACGGTTTTACCCACGGCTGCGTCGGCACGCCATTGCGGACGGTTCTGGAACAGGTAGTCGATCGACACCGCCAGATAATTATTTGGTGCCAGCAGGCCACCGGACGGTGTGACGATGCCGTGGCGGTCGTGATCCGGGTCGCAGGCGAAAGCCACGTCATAGCGCTCTTTCAGACCGATCAGACCTTGCATGGCATGGCTGGACGATGGGTCCATGCGGATCTGCCCGTCCCAGTCGACGGTCATGAAGCGGAACGTCGAATCGACTTCCTTGTTCACCACGTCCAGATCCAGACGATAGTGCTCGGCGATCGCCGACCAGTAACGCACCCCTGCTCCGCCCAGCGGATCGACGCCCAGGCGCAGTTTGGCGCCGCGAATGGCATCGAAGTCGATGACGTTGATCAGGTCGGCCACGTAGGTGTTGACGTAGTCGTGACGGTGCGTAGTCGGGGCTTTAAGCGCCTGCTCGTAACTGATGCGTTTAACGCCTGCCAGTTTGTTGGCCAGCAGTTCGTTGGCCTTGGCTTCGATCCACTTGGTGATGTGGGTGTCGGCCGGGCCACCGTTGGTTGGGTTGTACTTGTAGCCGCCGCTTTGTGGCGGATTGTGCGACGGGGTGATGACGATGCCGTCGGCAAGACCCGTGGTGCGACCACGGTTGTAGCAAAGAATGGCGTGGGAAACTGCCGGTGTCGGGGTGTATTCATCACCTTCGGCGACCATTACGGTCACGCCGTTGGCTGCCAACACTTCAAGGGCGCTGGCTCCGGCCGGGGTCGACAGCGCATGCGTGTCGATGCCGACGAACAATGGACCGGTGATGCCCTGGGCTTCGCGATACAGGCAGATCGCCTGGCTGATAGCCAGAACGTGCCACTCGTTGAAACTCAAATCAAAGGAACTGCCCCGGTGCCCGGAGGTGCCGAACGCCACGCGCTGGGTGGAAACCGAGGCGTCGGGTTGACCGGTGTAATAAGCCGTAACCAGTCGCGGGATGTCGACCAACAGTTCTGCCGGTGCCGGTTTGCCCGCAAAAGGACTGAGTGTCATGCAAAACCTCTGAAATAGAGTGGTTCAGGAAATTACAACGGAGTTTACTGGCTGTTTGTCCGGAGCGCGATGGGGACTATTGCGTACAGGCCGGGTGTTTTCGAGCATCTGCCCGTGGGGCCAGTCGTAACGCATCCCCGAGCAATCCGACAAGTCTTAACAACTCGGGTTCAGCGCTGCCAGTCACGCTCAGACGCATGTGCTGCGCGTGCAGCCCCTGGAGACTGAACAGCTCCCCCGGTGCAATCAACACATGCTGCTTGAGCAGCCTTTGAAACACGGCGTCCATCACGATCGGGCGCGCAGAATGCAGCCAGATCGTTGCGCCGCCCTGGGGTTCGACGACTTGCAGAACGTCGCCCAGACGCTCACGTATCATATCGATCCATTGCGTTCGGCGCTCTCTGAGCAGGCGCTTGAGCACCGGCAAATGCTGATCTACCCGACCGCTCGCATAGAGCCGGGCAATGGCTTTCTGGCGGATCGGTGACAGGCGAAAGGAACGCAACAGAAAGTGGCGCTGCAGATCGGCTCGCCATTGCCGCGACAGGACAAAACCATAGGGTGCTTCGACCCCGATGATTTTTTCAAACATGGAAAACACCAATAGACGGTCCGGATCCACCAGCTCGCGTAGCGGCTCACCTTCAGCGTCGTCCGGCAACTCGCCATGGCAATCATTTTCCAGCACCCAGGTGCCATGCTTCACCAGCAATCGCGCGATGGCCTGACGACTGGCCTGTGGGATACAGCTACCTTGGGGCATGTTCAGTTTCGAGGACAGCAGGATCAGCCGCACCTGTTCGGTTTCGAGCACTCTCTGGAGTTTCTGCAGATCGAATGCCCCGTCCGGCTGTAGCGGCAACTCGATCACCCGGACATCGGCGGACTTGAACAGGCGCAGGATCATCCAGTCACACGGCGACTCGATCACCACGGTTGCGTGCTGCAACCCAAGGACGGCGATCAAAATCTCCAGCACTCCCCGCAAATCGGCACCGATGTAGACATCCTCGGCGTGCCAGCAGTGGGCAGCCGATGATGTATAACGGGCCGCCAGCAGCGTACGCAGCTCCAGCTCACCGCAAGGCTGCGCCGGCGTTTGCAGGTGCCGGGGATATTGGCGCAGCAGCTCTCGTTCAAGCATCAGCAAGGGACGATCGAGGGGCTGGATCGACGCCGGTTCATCGGCGCTCAATACCTGCATGCCGGTGCATCGGGCATTGACGTACACCGTTTCCAGCAAATCTCCGCCACGGCCAGGTGGCATGACCGTCGAGGTCGCTTGCGCGAAATATCCGGACTTGGCCACGGAATAGACCCGACCTTCCTTCTCCAGCAGTGCGTAAGCGTATTGAATGGTCGAGATCGACACGCTCAACCGCTCGGCCAGTTGCCTTAACGATGGCAGTCGAATCGCTCCCTGATTACCCGGTTCGCTGATCAGTTGCGTCAGGTAGCGATAGACCGCCTGATAGGCAAAAACAGATTCTCTCGGCTCACTCATGCGCGTACTTCCGCAGACACGTCCCCGTGGCCGGGCAATAAAATCCCATTCAACCTTCCGCCGAACGGTCGCCCAGAGTGGCCTCGTGCTCGGGCAACTCCTGAGCTTTTGCGACATGTTCATCCATCCGGATAGCCCCCATTGCATACAAGCGGCAGATCATTCGCTGGGGCAAGCCGCTGACATCGGTCATCCATTGCAGGACCTGTTCCGGCGCGTGCAGGCCCTGCATGGCGCGGTGCAGGTCCGGCATGGCGACCAGCATGCCCGGATGGCAGGTGCGCAGGAATCGCTCGAGGCCGGCGCCGGCATTGATGAATGGCGCGTATAACAGGCAAACCAGTTGCGGTTCATTGAGGCCGAAATTCCTTTGCAGGGTTGCAGCTGCCTGTGACCGCTGCTCGGCGAGATCGGAGAGATTGCCGAACGCAGCGGCGACACGTTCGCAAATCTGCTCGGGCGTGTTTCTGCTACGCATCGAAGCCAGGCATTTCTGCAGATACTCCGATACTCCGGCCTCATAGGTGCGGCCCTCGGTATAACTGACTTGCAGCCCCTTGAGGTAGGCGCCAACCATGGGGTCTGCGCACTCGCCGGTACGCGCTTCAAGCATCAGATCGTCGGCCTGAAACCCGAGAAAATCGCTGAGCAAGGGCCAGCGCTCCTCCATTTTCCCGACCACCATATCGTCGATGCCAATATAGCTGGTGCGACGGCAGGCCTCGAACTCACCCAGCGGCCGCCACGGTACCCGATCATCCTGGGAATAGAGCTCGCGATAGCAGTCGTTGCCAAGGCTGTCGAGCAATCCGAACAGTTCTTCGAACCCGCCGCCCTTTCGCGACAATTCGCCAATGCCGACCTTGCGCACCGCCCGGTCAAGGCCATCGAGAAACTGCTCCTGACGGCGCGCATTGTCGCTACTGATGAAGGCGTCGACGCCGTTGCTCCAGCGGGCGACCTGACCGTAGAACTCGGCGGTGGTCAGATACAGGTCATCCCACAGCGTCAGATCTTCATCCCACCCACGGCGATGCCCGACCATCAGCAGATTCAGCCTGCCGGATTCGCGTCCCTCGTCGCAGACAGGCGCCAAGTGATTGAAAGGCAGGATCTCGCGATGATCCACCATCAAGAGCTCGACCCTCGGATCGTCATGCAGAAACAGCGCACTGAAGCTTCGGTGCATGTTGTGCAATGCCGAATTCGGAACACCGTTGCAACGCAAGGTAGCGACCCGCAGCTGAAACGTGGCCGGTGCACGTCCGGCAATGCTCAACTGGGCTGCGCGCAGCAGTGCCAGGCTGTAACAGCAGTCGCGTGTACCGGACTGAATCGCCAATACCTTGAACTCACCGATGCGATCCATGCCCCCGGCAGCGACCGCCAGACGCTGGATCAATAGCTGCAACGCCGTGCGCTCGGCACGTGAAAAAAAACTCAGCAGTCGCTGCAATACTTGCTGATAGACGTAATTCATTGCCTGATCATGGATCGTGCTCATCAGTACTTCACCCGGTATCAAAGGTTTTATATCGCACGGCCACAAATGGCGGACGCACAATCATTCTTCATTAATTAATAGACGCTGAAATGCTAACACTTAAGTTTTTGTAGTTATTTGAAACAGTTGAGCGCGTGGCATTTCAGAATCACGAGCGACACGGCCGGAAGCCCCGTCATTGCTGGGCTCCTTGCAAGGTCGAGTTTTCCTAGGAAACTTCTTACAAGCCCCTGCACGTGATGAGTACAAGAAAAAAAGAAGGGATTACATGGCACCCTACAAACTTTAAACAAAAGTTTGAGATGTGATGATAAACAGCCGATTGATACTGTACTGAACAAATAGAATGCACAGACATAGCTCATTCCTTGAGATGAAAGTAGTCATTCAATTATCAGGGTCTGGAGGGCAATTAGAAGATACAGATCGAGAGCAAAAACCAGTTCAGTTGCTGAACGTCCCCAGGCGTCTGGCCCAAGGGTTCTCGATGTCTGAAGGATGAAACGCACAAGAGTCCGTGGGGCCACGGACTCTGAATGGGAAGGTCAGGCAGTTTCGATTTGCAGGGCAACCCGCTCGCGGCATGGGCACTCGTCCATGTAGCGGTGTGCTTCGACAAACTCGTTGAACGGAAACACCCGCGTCTTGAGCGGCAGCAGCACACGGTCGGCAGTGAGCTGGTTGATATCACGCAAGGCACGCTGCAAGGCGACGTGATCCTGAACGATGCCGAGCTCCGGCTTGCCGGTGAAGTTGCCGATGCAATGCACGAAGAACTGAATGTTCTTCTGGAACGCTGCGCAGGCCGGGAATGGCGTCTGGTTGCCGCCCTGCAGGCCGTACAGCACCAGGCTGCCACGCGGTGCCAGTACATCGCCGAGCAGCGACATCTGTGGCCCGCCGAGACCGTCGAACACCACGTCGACGCCGCGGTTGTCGGTGATCTTGTTGATGCGCATCAACAGGTCTTCTTCTTCGGTGACGATCACTTTCTCGGCACCGAGAGACAGCAGATACTCACGCTCCTCTGCCGTTTTGGTGGCAGCAATCACCCGCACGCCCAGCGCCTTGCCCAGCTGGACAAAAGACGGCCCGGCACAGTGACTGGCATCGGTAACAAGAGCGAACTGCCCGGGTTTGACCCGTGCCAGATCAACGTAACCGAAATAGGCGATCAACAGCGGCGTGTAATGCACGCTGGCTTCAATCGGGCTGAGCACGTCCGGATAACGGGTCAGCGCAGTGCGCGGCAGAACGATCAGTTCGCCGTAGACCGGGTAATCATTGGGGCTTTCGGCCGGGAAGCTGGCCACCTTGTCGCCCACGGCCAGATCCTCGACGCCGTCGCCGATCGCCGTGACTACGCCGGCCATTTCATGACCAAGGCCGGAAGGCAGACGCGCCTGGGACGACGCCAGATTCTGGCGCCAGAGCGTGTCATACCAGCTGATGCCGATCGCCTCGACACGCACCTGCACTTCGCCAGGACCTGGCTGAGCAGCCGCATGCTCTTCGCATTTGAGCACCTCGGCTGGACCAAACTTGTGAAAACGGATCGTGCGGGACATCGCAAACCTCGTCAAAGTAACCTCTAATGCCATGAACTCTATCTGGGCTTTCCAGCCAAGACTATCAGTGGCTATTAATAGTCGACATGCCTGTCATTGATTCCGCAGCATGGTCAGCATTGAGAAAATCCATGAAAAAACTGCTGCCGCCTTCTCAGTAAAGCTGAATTACCCGGTGCAGACTACCAGCCTTTCCCCGTAAGATTCATGCCGGCCATTGTTCTCATATGGTCGCTCTCGTCAAGCTTGATGACTCTGCCAGGACTCCAGATGAATCGTAATGACCTGCGTCGTGTCGACCTCAACCTGTTGATCGTGTTCGAAACGCTGATGCATGAGCGCAGCGTGACCCGTGCGGCGGAGAAGCTGTTTCTCGGCCAGCCAGCGATCAGCGCGGCGCTTTCACGCCTGCGCGGCCTGTTCGACGACCCCTTGTTTGTGCGCACCGGGCGCAGCATGGAGCCTTCCGCCCGCGCGGTGGAAATCTTCGCCCTGCTCTCCCCGGCCCTGGACTCGATTTCGACGGCCGTCAGCCGCGCGGCGGAATTCGACCCCGCCACCAGCACCTCGGTATTCCGCATCGGTCTGTCGGACGACGTCGAATTCGCGCTGCTGCCGATGCTGCTCAAACGCCTGCGCGCCGAAGCACCCGGCATCGTGCTGGTGGTGCGTCGCGTCAACTACATCCTGATGCCCGGCCTGCTCGCTTCCGGCGAAATCTCCATCGGCGTCAGCTACACCACCGACCTGCCGGCCAACGCCAAACGCAAGGTCCTGCGCCGCAGCGCACCTAAACTGCTGCGCGCCGATACTGTGCCGGGGCCGTTGAGCCTGGACGATTACTGCGCCCGACCGCATGCTCTGGTGTCGTTTGCCGGTGACCTTAGTGGTTTCGTCGATGAAGAGCTGGAAAAACTCGAGCGTAAACGGCATGTGGTACTGGCGGTACCGCAGTTCAACGGATTGGGGACGCTGCTGGCGGGTACCGACATTGTAGCGACCGTCCCTGATTACACGGCGGAGGCACTGACGGCGGCTGGCGGTCTGCGCGCGGAAGATCCACCGTTGCCGACGCGTACTTTTGAACTGCATATGGCTTGGCGTGGGTCGCAGGATAACGATCCGGGGGAAAGGTGGTTGCGGTCGCGGATTCAGATGTTTTTTGGAGATCCGGATAGTCTCGGGTGATTGATGTTGCTCAGCCTTTTAACATTTTTAAAGCTTGAATCTTGTCATTCAGGCACATTCGCGTGGTTCTATTTATTCCGCGCTCGTCCAAGGTATCTGGAGGGTTTTTCTGGGGAATCTTGACCTTGATATCCCTAGGATCATCCCGCCACGTCTGCTGACAGCCACACTGGCCAGATGAGAGTCATAGCAACGCCATGCCACATCGACTGTAGATGACTGGGTAAAGGGGGCTCCAGCATAAAGATGACTGATAAACAGACTGCCGCTATGATCACATACTTATATGCCTAAAGCGGTTTTGGTTTCGAGCAAGAGGGATCGTGATGGCAAGTCTATGGGAGCCAGTGTCGGGGGTGTATTGGAGCTCGCCCCCACTTTTGCCGAACATGGAGTGGCTAGTAAGCCTAGGAAACTCTTCATTTTTTACGACAATTTTCGGTGCGCTTGCCGGAGCATTTGCGGGTGCTTGGGCGGCGCAGCGCATAGCTGAGCGGAGCAAGCTTCGTGAAGAGCTGCAAAAGGAAATTCGTAGTATAAACGTCGGTATTACGCTCGCCCTCACGACTGCAAACCTCGCCTTAGCGCTTAAAAAGCAGCATATCAGAGCACTCAAGGAGTCGTACGACGCAGACTGTGAAAGACACAAAGAGTATGTGCAGAATTTCGCTTCGGGGAAGCTCACAGGACCTTTTGAAATCACGCCGAACCTTTTGAGCTTTCAAGAACTGTCGCCTCCAATAATAACCCTTCAAGAAGTTGTGCTAGGTCGGCTTTCTACAGCAGGGCGTGCACTTGCGGGCGTATCTGCACTTGCAGATGCTTTCGGAAGTTTAAATTTCGTAATTAACAAACGCAACGCACTCATCGAGAGAATGAAAGAGGGGAATCTACCAGAGGGGGCAAGAATAGAGCATTTCTATCTGGGGATCAGTTACGTAGAAGGAAAAACAAGCAACGAATACGGCAGCTTCGTTCAGGCGATGGCCACATACACAGATGACGCGATTTTTTTTAGTCTTATGCTATGCAAAGACTTGCAGAAACATGGTGCGGCAATCGCCCAAAAGCACAAGAAAAAATTTGGCGGTGAAATCCCTCACATTACCCCCATTGACCTTAAGGAGGCTGAGGAGGAAGGCTTACTCCCAAGAGAGGATGAGTATGAAAAGTGGCTTTCTGGATTTCGATCATTGGCAAAAGAAAAAACCTCACTGACGGCATTGGCTGAGCAAGTAGTAAAAATCATGTCCTTCCTAATGCCGGGTAAATAAATTGCCCCCCCGCCACCTGTCTTCGACCGTCTAAGGTGCAGCCATAGGCCCAGGAACATTGCCGCTGAAAGAGGTTGTTGTAATCTGTAGATCGACCTCTCTGTCACAGTTTCGCAACATCGCTGCCAAAGACGGCATAAGGAAGCTGACCAGTCCTGAATTTTGAGTTGTGTTCAAGTTTAGAGATACTCTAAATCTTCAACCGAGCCATTACCTCATGAAGTTCATCTGGAGCATTGAGGAACGCTTGGAAACCCTTGCTCCAAACCGCAGAGTCTCGCTTCTTGGACACCGTCCACCCGGAGCCGAATGAGTCGGCCCCGTAATGAAAACCTATCGTCATGCGAAGTGCGTGGATCATCTCGATTTCCTGGCGACCATACTCAAACTCCAGGTGTTTTCTAAAACTGTCTTTCCAGTAGCCTACGTAAATGATTGGAACATCCTTCTTCAAGCTGCGCGCCTCCTGCAACCAAGTGTTGAGATGAAGATCTCCCAACCCCGAACCAATGACGAAGATTACATCGGTGCGCATCATGTCCATCGCCATTGCAGAGTAAAAATGGGACATCGGGCGTTGCTGTAATCGAGACAACTTATCCAGGCCCGTCAGTATCGAGGTCCGTAAAAAAGAACTACCATCCATGCGCCGACTATCACTGCCGCCAAAACTTAAACACTTCAATGCCTCAGCACGATCATCAAGCCAGAAAAGCTCTCCGATTTCATAACCAGATGAAGGGCGAGCAAAGCCGAGGTGTACAGATCCGTGAAGATGGTAAATAGAATCCTCGTCATGTTTACCCCAAAAATCATCCAGCTCAAACCGCTTAGGCTCACTACTCTGTTTTTTTTCAAAACCTGTATAGAGATCCGGAGCAGCTTGTAGGGGATAGTCGTCGTAGTTGGTAGTGTAAATCCGCGTTACATAACGAGCCCGCAAAGTTTCCAAGAAGCGCTTCAAAGGCTCAATCCTCAGAGGGCTACATGAGCAGGAGGCGGAAACATTAGAATAGATGACCTCGATCATCTTCGCTGCCAAGGCGCGCAAAGCTCGTTCATTGACATCACCATTGATGGTTAATAACGGTTTCAATAGTGGGCGGAATTCGTTCACGGCTCCTTGAGTGGGCTCGAAATGAAATATCAATTCATGGACGCAGTGATAAATCTGCTCGAATTGAACATCATCTGGTGACTGCAAGTATCCTTGCAGTGTTTTCTTGACCCAGGAGAACGCCTTATCACCCCCTGTATGCTTCATCCAACCATCGGCCATTACCTCTCGCTCGATAATCTCTGTCAGCCCTGACGTAGATGCCACGCCATACTCCACTGAGGCTCCCGCCCCAAATAACACAACAGCTCTTCTGCGCATGGTCGCTCCTTGGTTTCCGCAATACAGCATAACGACCAAGCAGTGAATAGCCGAATTTCTTCAAGCTTCTTTTTGGAGAGAGGCAGTCATGGCTAGTAAGTCGTCCTCGTTCCAGTGGTAATCGCTTATTTAGCAGTTCGTTCGCAGTCGCCCCTTATCTCAAAATCCAACCTTTACACGCCACGCAACACACATTTTCCATCACCCCAATTGATAGCCCCCTAACGAAAGCCGCATGCTAGAGGGCTTCCCTCGGGCTTATATCATTCCGAATGATAGTTACCTTCGTGTCATTCGATTCGTTTGCCATCTACCCGCCGAGCATCATCCGCCCATCTTCAATACATTGGCGGATGCATCCATGGAACAATCACTCAAACATTTGCGCTTCCCGTTGGCCATGTTGGCCGTACTGGTGATGAGCGCCTGCGGCAAGACTCCGGAAACCGCCGCCACCATGCCTGCTGCCAAAGTCAGCGTGGCCAAGGTGCTGGAACAACCGGTCAACGAGTGGGACGAATTCACCGGGCGCCTCGAGGCGCCGGAAACCGTTGAAATCCGTCCGCGGGTCTCCGGCCAGATCGACGAAGTCGCCTTCACCGAAGGTGCGCTGGTCAAGAAAGGCGACCTGCTGTTCCAGATCGATCCGCGTCCGTTCCAGGCCGAGGTCCGCCGCCTCGAAGCTCTGGTAGCCCAATCCCGTGCCAATGCCACCCGCAGTGAAAACGAAGCCGGTCGTGGCGAACGCCTGCGTGCCAGCAACGCCATCTCCGCCGAGCTGGCCGACTCGCGCACCAGCGCTGCACAAGAAGCCCGTGCTGCTGTGGGCGCGCTACAAGCGCAACTGGATCTGGCCAAACTGAACCTGAGTTTTACCCGTGTAACAGCGCCAATCAGCGGCCGCGTCAGCCGTGCCGAGATCACCGCCGGTAACCTGGTGACCGCCGACACCACTGCGCTGACCAGCGTGGTTTCCACCGACAAGGTTTACGCCTACTTCGACGCCGACGAGCGTGTGTTCCTCAAATACACCCAACTCGCCCGTCAGGGTCAGCGCGGTGCAACCACTCCGGTGTACATGGGCCTGTCCAATGAAGACGGCAACCCGCACCTGGGCCAGATGAACTTCGTCGACAACCAGGTTAATCCGAAAACCGGCACCATCCGTGGTCGCGCCGTGTTCGACAACAGCGACGGCACCTACACCCCGGGTCTGTATGCACGCCTGAAACTGGTCGGCAGCGGCACCTACAACGCCATGTTGATCAACGATGAAGCGGTCGGTACCGACCTCGGCAAGAAGTTCGTGCTGGTGATGGATGGCGACAACAAGACCGCCTACCGCGCCGTCGAGCTCGGTCCGAAGATCGAAGGCCTGCGTATCGTGCGCAGCGGCCTGAACAAGGACGACACGATTATCGTCAAGGGTCTGCAACGGGTTCGTCCTGGCTCCCCGGTTTCGCCTGAAGTGATCCCGATGGCCAGCGAGCAAACCATTGCCGCTCTCGCTCAACAACGACAAGCGCTGGAAGCCAGCAACCTGCCCAAAGTCGCACCTGCCAAAGGCGCGCCGGGTTCGGTTGTGAAACTGGCTGCTGCGACCCCACGCGGTTAAGGGACGACAACTCCGATGAATTTTTCCCAATTCTTCATTTCACGGCCGATCTTCGCAGCGGTGCTGTCGCTGCTGATCCTGATCGCCGGTGCGATCTCGCTGTTCCAGTTGCCGATCAGCGAATACCCGGAAGTCGTGCCACCGACCGTGGTGGTGCGTGCCAACTTCCCGGGCGCCAACCCAAAAGTCATCGGTGAAACCGTGGCGGCTCCGCTGGAGCAGGCCATCACCGGCGTCGAGAACATGCTGTACATGTCCTCGCAGTCCACCGCTGACGGCAAGATCACCCTGACCATCACCTTCGCCCTGGGCACTGACCTGGATAACGCGCAGGTGCAGGTGCAGAACCGAGTGACCCGGACCGAGCCGAAACTTCCAGAAGAAGTGACGCGCATCGGTATCACCGTCGACAAGGCTTCGCCCGACCTGACCATGGTTGTGCACTTGACCTCGCCGGACAAACGCTACGACATGCTGTACCTGTCTAACTACGCGATCCTCAACATCAAGGATGAGCTCGCTCGCCTCGGTGGTGTCGGTGACGTGCAGTTGTTCGGTATGGGCGACTACTCGCTGCGTGTATGGCTCGACCCGAACAAGACCGCTTCGCGCAATCTGACCGCGACCGATGTGGTGACCGCGATTCGTGAGCAGAACCGTCAGGTGGCCGCCGGCCAACTGGGCGCGCCCCCTGCCCCGAATGCCCAGAGCTTCCAGCTGTCGGTCAACACTCAAGGCCGTCTGGTCTCCGAGGAAGAGTTCGAGAACATCATCATTCGCGCAGGCGACAACGGTGAAATCACGCGTCTGAAGGACATTGCCCGCGTCGAACTGGGTTCCAGCCAGTACGCCCTGCGTTCGTTGCTGAACAATCAACCGGCCGTAGCGATCCCGATCTTCCAGCGTCCTGGCTCCAACGCCATCGAAATCTCGAACGAAGTTCGCGGCAAGATGGAAGAGCTGAAGAAAAGCTTCCCGCAAGGCATGGACTACAGCATCGTCTATGACCCGACGATCTTCGTGCGCGGCTCCATCGAGGCGGTGGTTCACACCCTCTTCGAAGCACTGATCCTCGTGGTTCTGGTAGTGATCCTGTTCCTGCAGACCTGGCGCGCCTCGATCATTCCGTTGGTGGCAGTGCCGGTATCGTTGATCGGTACGTTTGCGGTGATGCACCTGTTTGGCTTCTCGCTCAACGCCCTGTCGCTGTTCGGCCTGGTACTGGCGATCGGTATCGTGGTGGACGACGCCATCGTGGTAGTGGAGAACGTCGAGCGGAACATTGAGCTGGGGCTCAACCCATTCGATGCGACCAAAAAGGCCATGGGCGAAGTAACCGGCCCGATCATTGCCACGGCGCTGGTGCTGTGTGCGGTGTTCGTACCGGCGGCATTCATCTCGGGCCTCACCGGTCAGTTCTACAAACAGTTCGCACTGACCATCGCGATCTCGACCGTGATCTCGGCTTTCAACTCGCTGACCCTGTCGCCAGCGCTGGCCGCTGTGTTGCTTAAAGGTCATGACGCACCGAAAGACCGTTTCTCGCGAGTGCTGGACAAGATCTTCGGTGGCTGGCTGTTCCGCCCGTTCAACCGTTTCTTCGACCGCGCCAGCCATGGCTACGTCGGCACCGTGCGCCGGGTCATCCGTGGCAGCGGCATCGCCCTCTTCCTGTACGCAGGCCTGATGGTGCTGACCTTCTTCGGCTTCTCCAGCACGCCGACCGGTTTCGTACCCGGCCAGGACAAGCAATACCTGGTGGCCTTCGCGCAACTGCCGGACGCCGCAAGCCTGGATCGTACCGAGGACGTGATCAAGCGCATGTCCGACCTGGCTCTGAAACAGCCGGGCGTGGAAAGCGCAGTAGCGTTCCCGGGCCTGTCGATCAACGGCTTCACCAACAGCCCGAACGCCGGCATCGTGTTCGTGACCCTGAAGCCGTTCGACGAGCGTAAAGACCCGAGCATGTCCGCCGGTGCGATTGCCGGTGCCTTGAACGGCCAGTACGCCGGGATTCAGGAAGCCTACATGGCGATCTTCCCGCCACCGCCGGTACAAGGTCTGGGCACCATTGGTGGTTTCCGCCTGCAAATCGAAGACCGGGGCAACCTGGGCTACGAAGAGCTGTACAAGGAGACCATGAACATTATTGCCAAGAGCCATAACGTTCCGGAACTGGCCAACCTGTTCACCAGCTACACCGTGAACGTGCCGCAGGTCGATGCCGCCATCGACCGGGAAAAAGCCAAGACCCACGGCGTGGCCGTCAGCGACATCTTCGACACCCTGCAGATCTACCTGGGTTCGCTGTATGCCAACGACTTCAACCGCTTCGGTCGTACCTATCAGGTCAACGTTCAGGCCGAGCAGCAGTTCCGCCTCGAATCCGACCAGATCGGCCAGCTGAAAGTACGCAACAACAAAGGCGAAATGATCCCGCTGGCGACCTTCATCAAGGTCAGCGACACCTCGGGCCCGGATCGCGTGATGCACTACAACGGCTTCATCACTGCTGAAATCAACGGTGCCGCAGCCCCGGGCTACAGCTCCGGCCAGGCCGAAAAAGCCATCGAGAAACTGCTCAAGGATGAACTTCCGAACGGCATGACCTACGAATGGACCGACCTGACCTACCAGCAGATTCTGTCCGGCAACACTGCGCTGTTCGTGTTCCCGCTCTGCGTATTGCTGGCGTTCCTGGTGCTCGCGGCTCAATACGAAAGCTGGAGCCTGCCACTGGCGGTGATCCTGATCGTACCGATGACCCTGCTGTCGGCCATCACCGGTGTGATCATCTCTGGCGGTGACAACAACATCTTCACCCAGATCGGCTTGATCGTACTGGTGGGACTTGCCTGTAAGAACGCGATTCTGATCGTCGAATTCGCCAAGGACAAACAGCAAGAAGGCCTCGATCCGCTGGCCGCCGTACTGGAAGCCTGCCGTCTGCGGCTGCGGCCGATCCTGATGACCTCGTTCGCGTTCATCATGGGTGTGGTGCCACTGGTGTTCTCCAGCGGTGCCGGTGCCGAGATGCGTCACGCCATGGGTGTGGCGGTGTTCTCCGGGATGCTCGGTGTGACCTTCTTCGGTCTGCTGCTGACCCCCGTGTTCTATGTGCTGATCCGCAACTTCGTGGAGCGCAGCGAAGCTCGCAAAGCGGCCAAGGCGCAAAATCTTCAAAAGCCACTGGAGGCGCATCAATGAGTCTGAAAGTCTTCCTGCCGAGCCTGCTGGTGCTGGCCCTGAGTGCCTGCGCCGTCGGCCCTGACTACAAGACCCCGACGACGGAGGCGGCGAACATCACGTCCGCCACCGACGGCGCCGCCGGCCAGAAGAACTTCGACCGTTCGAAATTCGAAGGCATCTGGTGGCAGCAGTTCGATGACCCGACCCTCAACCAGTTGGTGACTCAATCGCTGCAAGGCAACCGTGAACTGCGCGTGGCGTTCGCCCGCTGGAAAGCTGCCCGGGCGATTCGCGACGACGCCAGCAACGATGCGATGCCGACTATTACCAGTCGCGCCAGCAGCGACCTGGCCAAGGGTCAGATCCCTGGCCAGACCACCAAACGGGTCAACAGCGAACGCTATGACCTGGGGCTGGACATGGCCTGGGAGCTGGACCTGTTCGGACGCATCCAGCGCAATCTGGAAGCCAGCGACGCCGACCAGCAAGCGGCCGAAGCCGATCTGTACCAACTGCAAGTCACCATGATTGCCGAACTGGTGGACGCTTACGGTCAACTGCGCGGCGCTCAATTGCGGGAAAAGATCGCCCTGGCCAACCTGAACAACCAGCAGGAGTCGCGCAAGATCACCATCAGCCTGCGTGACGCCGGTGTTGGCGATCAGCTCGATGTGGAGCGGGCTGATGCCCGTCTGGCGTCGGTCGAAGCCAGCGTGCCGCAGTTGCAGGCAGAACAGGCCCGGCAGAAAAACCGCATCGCCACCCTGCTGGGTGAACGTCCGGACAAGCTGACCGTCGACCTGAGCCCGAAAGACCTGCCGGCGATTGCCAAGGCCTTGCCGATCGGTGATCCGGGCGAACTGCTGCAGCGTCGTCCGGACATCCTCAGCGCCGAACGCAAACTGGCTTCGGCCACGGCGCGTATCGGGGTGGCCAAGGCCGATCTGTTCCCACGCGTCAGCCTCAGCGGCTTCCTCGGCTGGACGGCCGGGCGTGGTTCGCAGATCGGTTCCTCGGCGGCCAACGCCTGGGCGCTGGGCCCAAGCATCACTTGGGCGGCGTTTGACCTGGGCAGCGTGCGGGCCCGTCTGCGCGGCGCCGATGCCGATGCCGAAGGCGCACTGGCGACCTACGAGCAGCAAGTGTTGCTTGCGCTGGAAGAGTCGGAAAACGCCTTCAGTGATTACGGCAAACGTCAGCAACGTCTGATCTCGCTGATCCGTCAGAGCGAATCGAGCCGCAAGGCTGCCGACCTCGCCGAGATTCGCTACCGCGAGGGCACCACCGATTTCCTGGTGTTGCTCGACGCCCAGCGTGAACGCTTGAATGCCGAGGACAGTCAGGCCCAGGCCGAAGTGGATCTGTATCGCGGCATCGTCGCGATTTACAAGGCCCTCGGTGGCGGTTGGCAGCCAGAGACGGTCGCCAGCAAGTAACAGTTTTTTAAAGAGCTCCTTTGGTTGGCCGCAACCAACCAAATTCTTTGCCCCGCGTATCATTCGGTCGCGGGGCTTTTTTGTGCCTGTCTTTCATGGTTTTCCAGCACGGTGACCGTCGCTGTGGTGCCAGCCCTCAGTCGGTCCTTGCCTGCGTAATCGGGATCGATGCCGATCCGCACCGGTACCCGTTGTGCCAGTTTCACCCAGGTGTAGCTGGGGTTGATGTTGGCCAGCAATCGGCTGCCCGGCGCATTTTCCCGGTCAGCAATGGCGAAGGCGATGCTTTGCACGGTACCGCCGAATTTTTCCCCGCTCATCAATTCGATCCGCACCCGATCACCCTCCTCGATCCGTGGCAGTTTGGTTTCCTCGAAATAGCCGCTGACATAAAAGGAGCCACTGTCCACCAGTGCCAGCAACGCGCCGCCGGCCACCGCGTAGTCCCCCTGACGGGTCAGCAGATTGGTGACATAACCGCTGACCGGCGCTTCGACTCGGGTACGTTGCAGATCCAGTTCGGCCTGGGTCAGTGCAGCTATCGCCAGTTGCACGTTGGCTTCGGCCAGACCGAGATTCGCCTGGTTACGCAACAGATCGGCCCGGGCCACTGCCACGTCGGTGCTGGACTTCTCCCACTCCTCCCCGGAAATCGCGAACCCCTGCTTGAGCGTACGTCGCCGGCGCTCTTCGCTCTGGCGTTGTTTGAGCAATGCCTCGCTGGCGACAATCGCCGCTTGCGACTGCCCAAGCGTGGCCTTCGAGACCTCCACCGAGCGTTTCGCATGCTCGACGGCGAGGCTGTAGCGCGCCGGATCGATCTCCAGCAGCAATTGACCCTTGTCGACATGCTGGTTGTCCTGCACCGCGAGCGTGACGATGCGGCCCGAAACATCCGCCGACAGCGTCACCACATCCGCCCTCACCCGCGCATCCCGCGTCCAAGGGGCCCGGGTGTAATGTTCCCAGGCGAACCAGCCAAGCACGATTGCCAGCAGCACCACCGCCAAGGTCGTCAATCGAGTGAGCAACGTCTTCAAGGTTTCAGGCTCCCATCAGCAAAATCAGTGCAGCGCAAACACAGGCGTACAAAGCGCCTTCGAACAACGCCTCGTGCCAGACAAAACGCAGGACGCCGAGCCGGCGCAAACCCCAGTCGAGCACCAGAAAAACCGGAATGGCCAGCAACAGGGCCTGGGCGATGGGAGGCAGGTAAACGCCGCCGATCTCGAAATCAATGGGCAAGGACGGGCTCTCCTTCAGAACGGTCGGGCTGCA
Source organism: Pseudomonas sp. GW823-FHT04A03 (assembly GCF_058796615.1). Lineage (NCBI taxonomy): Bacteria > Pseudomonadati > Pseudomonadota > Gammaproteobacteria > Pseudomonadales > Pseudomonadaceae > Pseudomonas > Pseudomonas sp. GW823-FHT04A03. The sequence continues at coordinate 567,761 of NZ_JBXAIV010000001.1, read as the reverse complement.
AATGCTCGCCATGTCGCTCCAGAAACGACACTACGATCAACAGGGCCACGCGCATGCGAAACACCGACCACAAGTGTTCATGGGTGGCGACATGCAAGGCATCCAGCTCATCGCCAAGCGCATGCAGCGTAGTCAGCAACGGTGTCAGGTGCACATCCGGTCGGCCGGCGACGAAACGGCCGGTCTGACGCAATGCCGTCGACAGCTGCCGACCGAAAGCGTCCGTCAGCAATGTGTTGTTCTGTGCCTGTTGCCTGAGCTGGTGCATGGCCACGCCCAGCGCCACGCAGGCGAGACTGATTTCATATAGACGCTGCATATCCCGATCATTGGCGGCCGGCAACACGCCCAGCATCGAGGTCAGGCGATCGACCATGCGACTTTCGAAAGCGAATTGCTGTTCGTCGGTAGCCGGGCTTTTTGTCAGTTGATAGACCTGCTCCCGCGCCTCGTTATAAAAGCGCCTGATTCGAAAGGCCGGGCGGAACGGGAAGATCCAGGCATAGACAATCAGGGCCAGCATCGCTGCACTGACGTAGGCACCGGCAAATTCGAACCATTGAATGGCGGTGTTCTGCCCGGTGCCGACGTTCTGCGGTCCCAGCATCAGGAAACTCGACAGCCCCAGTCCCATGCCGATACCGGCGGTGGCCGGGCTGGACAATCCGACCGCGATCACATACAGCAGCGGTGCAAGCAGCAAGGCCAACATTTCGAAATCACTGATCGCCGGGACCAACATGAACTGATAGACCGCCGACACCACCAAGGCCAATCCCAGCCCTCGGGCGTAACTCTGCGCGGCAATCAACGGGCGTGGAAACGTCGCCATCAACGAACACAGAATCCCCACCAGAATCATCCCGCCCCGCACGCCGTCCCAAGCGGTCTCGATCCAGATCAAGCCGGCCACCAACAGTGCGCTGAAGGCGCGAATGGCGTTCATCGTCGCGAGGGTAAAATCCAGGTGCAAGGGGCTGGACTGACCACGGAACATGCAGCTGGCTTCCCGTCCTTCCTGTATCGCGTCGCTCAGCTCGAGAATCTGCTCCAGTTGCTGCAACAGCCGCGCCTGTTCCCAGCGCAGTGCCCATGCCAGCGAGCGCAGGGTTGCACTCATGTCTTCCGTCAGTTGTTCGGCCTTGTAGGCAAGCGCTTCGAACTGCTGTTGCAGCGCGACGAACTGGTGCCGAACCTCGGCCGGCAATGAGCGCCCTTGTTGTGCGAGCTGATCAAGAAGTGCCAGCTCCTCGGCGCGCAGTTGCTGGATGTCCAGCGGCAGATCGCCCTCCCAGCGTTCGGTGAGCAATTCCCGCTGGTGACGCAACGCGGTGAGGCGCGAGGTCAGCAGCATCAGCTGATTGCCCAGCAACAACACCAGATTGTTGGCACTGCGCAGGCGCGGAGCATCGAAATACAAATGCCGGCGCAGCCCTTCAAGGGCGCTGATTTCCCCCAGCAGCTGCATTTGCCGGCGCTGAAAGTCCGCTTCGCTTTCCTCGGTTCGAAGCACGGCGGCCGAATGGGTGGCGACTAGCTTGATCACTTGATCGACCTTCGCGAAATAGTTGCGCGATACCGCCTCGGGCCGCGCCGTCAACAGGCTGACCACGCATACGCACGCCACCGCCAGCAAGGTTTCGGTGACCCGGGTGACCGCCAGCAGAAAGGTGCCGTCCTGATCCGGAATCGCCAGTAGCGCCACCACCACGGCGGTGTACCCGCTGAGCACGAACGCCTGGGAACTGGTGTAGCGCAGTAACGTGCCGCCCGCCGTGCAGAGGGCCAGCCATAGCGCGAGCGTCGTAATGAACGGCAATGGCGCCTGAGGAAAGATCGCCATCAGCACCACCGCCACCGCCGCGCCAAGGGTCGTCCCGATGATTTGCCCGAAGCTGCGTGCCAGCGCCATCCCGGCCAAGGGCTGGCTGATGATCACCACGGCCATGATTGACCATTTCGGCTGATCCAGATCGAACAGGAACGCCAGGTACAACGTCAGCAATCCGGCGGCAATGGTGCGCAAACCAAACAGCAGCACTGCCTGGGTGGGGTGGATTACCGCCTTGAAATAAACAAGCAGGGATTGCATGGGGAGCCTCTTCGAAACAACTTCTGCAAGCGTAGACACTGCAGGGAGGGCATGACGGCAAACAGGGTCGACACTAGCTGTAGGTCGATTCAACGCTTGTAGTAGGGCATGTCGGGTAGAAGGTTTGACTAAGGGCGCGAGCTGACAGAAGCTTGCGACCTCCGCTACAAAACGAAAGTTTCGGAAATTCGCATGCCTCAGTCTCGCCGCTATTTGCTCATCAGCCTCGGCCTTGTGTTGGTCCTGCTCGTTGGCTGGCTGTCTTTTCGCAGCACAGTGCCGGTTGTGCCGGAAGCGATCAGGCATGGTTACAGTGAAGCGCTGGACGCCGCTCGTGCCGGTCAGCCGGGGGCTGCGCGGGTTCTGTATCAACAGTTGGGGCGTCCGGATCTGTCTGCCAAGCGGCGGGTCTGGCTGCATGCCGAACTGCCCAACTACCCGAGTCCGCAAGCCTTGAAACTGGCGGATGCCGATTTGCAGCATGAATCTCCCGACGTGCGAATGGCAGCCATCAGAAGCGTTACCGGTCTGGTGCCTGGAGGCCAGCGCAGCCTGTTGCTCGGCCCGTTGCTCGACGATGAAGATCAGAACGTTCGTTTTGCGGCAATCAACGCCCTGCTCGGCTTGTCGCCGGATCAACTGGGCCTGTATTTCGCGCCCCTCCAGCAAGGCATCGATGTGTGGGAACAGGCGCTCAAGAGTCAGCCGGAAAGCGCCGCCAACTACGTGCAACTGGCGCGCTTGTATCTGCACAACGCCGAGTTGAAACAGGCACAGGAAGCGCTGGAACAGACCTTGCGTCTCGACCCCGGCAACCTGCCGGCGCTGGTGATGCAGATTGAAGTGCTCGACCGCCAAGGGCAAAGCGACGCCGCGCGACAATTGCTCGCCCGACAATTGAAGGCCCAGCCCGATTCGGCTTACCTGCAACATGCGCTGGGACTCTGGCTGCTGCACCACGATCAGCGCGAGTACGCCCTGCTCGGTTTGTCCAAAGCCGTGGAGCTCGAACCTGACAATAAGGACTACCGTTACGACCTCGCTACCACGCTGCACAGCGCCGAAGAACTGGAAGCGGCGCAAAAGCAGTTGCAGGAAATCGTCCAGCGTCATCCTGCCGATCGTAAGGCGCGGGTATTGCTGATCAACTACTGGAAAGAAAGCGGTCAGTTGCAGAACGTACAGATTCTGCTGGCTCAGCTCGAACAGATGAATCCCGACGATCCCTCCCTTCAGCAAGGTCTCTAGCGGACTTCTCGACACATCCAGCAAGAAAATCGGAACCGCCGTCACGGCAAAGGGTCAAGTAATCAGGCAGTGCCAAAACGGCGTCCGGCGCGCGCTGCCGCGTTTCCCCTAGTCATGAGAGGGCATTTTTTGTCTACATCGAACGCGTTGATCAGTGCAAAAGCCGCCACCGGCATCGAGGGTCTCGACGATATCCTGGCCGGTGGTTTGTCCCGCAGTCATGTTTTCTTGCTGGAGGGCGAGCCTGGAACCGGTAAAACCACAGTCGCGTTGCATTTTTTGCTGGCCGGCGCCCGTGCCGGCGAACGTTCGTTGTACATCACGCTGTCCGAAACCGAGCGCGAATTGCGCCAGGGCGCGGCGTCCCACGGTTGGGAACTGAACGAAAACATCGAGATTTTCGAGCTGACGCCCCCGGAAAGCCTGCTCAACGCCGAGCATCAGCAGAGTCTGTTGTACTCCTCGGACCTTGAGCTGGGCGAGGCAACCAAGCAGATTTTCGAAGTGGTCGAGCGCTTCAAGCCCACCCGGGTCGTGCTCGACAGCCTCTCGGAAATCCGCCTGCTGGCGCAAAGCTCCCTGCGCTACCGTCGACAGATTCTGGCGATCAAGCATTACTTCGTGCGCTACGACGCCACGGTTTTGCTGCTGGATGACCTGACCACCGAATCCCTCGACAAAACCGTTCACAGTGTCGCTCACGGCGTGATCCGCCTCGAAGAACTGACCCCCAACTATGGCGCCGAACGCCGTCGCGTGCGGGTGATCAAGTATCGTGGCCAGAAATACCGTGGCGGCTTCCATGACTTCACCATCATGGGCGATGGCGTGCACGTCTTCCCGCGTCTGGTAGCGGCGGAGCACCGGGGCGATTACCCGCGGTTGCAACTGTCCAGCGGCATCAAGGAAATGGACGCCCTGCTCGGTGGCGGTATCGAAACCGGCTCCAGCACGTTGATTCTGGGCCCGGCGGGCACCGGCAAATCCTTGATCACCATGATTTTCGCGGCAGCAGCCGTGGCGCGCGGTGAAAAGGCTGCGCTGTTCATTTTCGACGAAGAACTGGGCCTGCTGTTCGAACGGATGAAGAACATCGGCATCGACCTCAAGGCCCTGCAGGCCACCGGCAATTTGCTGATCGAACAAGTGGACGCCGCCGAGCTGTCTCCCGGTGAGTTCTCCCACCGCGTACGACGCTGCGTTGATGAAGGTGACATCAAGACCGTGGTGATCGACAGCATCAACGGCTATCAGGCTGCAATGCCGGAAGAGAACGCATTGGTGCTGCACATGCACGAGCTGTTGCTGTACCTGAACCGCAAGGGCGCCGCGACGTTCATGACCGTCGCCCAGCATGGTCTGGTCGGCGACATGCAGGCTCCGGTCGACATCACCTACCTTGCCGACACGGTGATCCTGCTGCGCTACTTCGAAGCCCTCGGCAAGGTTCGACGGGCGATTTCGATCATCAAGAAACGTACAGGCAGCCACGAATCGACCATTCGCGAATACCGCATTTCCACGCAAGGCATGACCATCGGTGAGCCGCTGGAAGCCTTCCAGGGCGTGCTGCGCGGCGTCCCCACCTACCTCGGCGCGAGTAACCCGCTGCTCAAGGATGACAACTTGTGACCGTCACCGTACCGCTGTCGGAACGGGCGTTGATCCTCGCGCCCCTGGGTCGCGACAGCCAGGTGGCGCTGATGATCCTCAACGAGGCCGGATACGGTGGCCTGATCACGCCCGATCTGGCCACCCTGTGCACCGAACTTGAACCCGGCGCCGGGCTGCTGCTGATCGCGGCCGAGGCCCTGAATGGTCCGGAACTCGAAGGCCTGCTGCTGTTCCTGGAGCAACAACCGGCGTGGTCTGACTTGCCAATCGTCTTGCTCACCCATCACGGCGGATCCGAACAAGGACCTTCGTCGCAGCTCAGCAAATTACTGGGCAACGTGACCTTTCTTGAGCGCCCGTTTCATCCGGCGACTTTGGTCAGCCTGATTTCCACCGCCCTGCGCGGGCGACGACGACAGTACGAGGCCCGCGATCGCCTGATCGACCTGAGCAATAGCGAACGACGCCTGCAATCGACCCTTGAAACCCTCGAGCAACAAGTCGAAGAGCGCACCGCGCAGCTGCGGCACAACGAGGAAGCCCTGCGTCAGTCGCAGAAAATGGAAGCGGTCGGCCAGCTCACCGGCGGGATCGCCCACGACTTCAACAACATGCTGACCGGGATCATCGGCAGCCTCGAATTGCTGCGCCGTCGGCTGGCCCGTGGCCGCACCGACGATCTCGACAGCCTGATTGATCTCGGCGTGACCTCGGCCAACCGCGCCGCCGGCCTGACCCACCGTCTGCTGGCGTTTTCCCGTCGCCAGTCGCTGGATTCCAAAGCCGTGCAGATGAACGATCTGGTGCAGTCGATGGGCGAACTGCTGCAACGCAGCCTCAACGAAAGCATTCAACTGGACATGCGCCTGCACGAACAGTTGTGGGTGGCCGAGGCCGACCCCAATCAACTGGAAAGCGCCCTGCTCAACCTGGTCATCAACGCACGCGACGCGATGCCCGACGGCGGCAATCTGGTGGTAGAGACGGGGAATCAGGTGCTGGATCGAGACTACACCGCGACCTATAGCAATCTTGAACCCGGTGATTACGTCGTATTGAGCGTCACAGACAGTGGCTGCGGCATGCCGGAAAGTGTGATCAATCGCGCGTTCGACCCGTTTTTCACAACCAAGCCGATCGGTCAAGGAACCGGGCTTGGCCTGTCGATGATTTATGGCTTCAGCAAGCAATCCGGTGGCCATGTCTCGATCGACAGCAAAATCGACGAGGGCACCACGGTCAAACTCTATCTGCCGCGCTTCCAGGGCGAATCACTGCCTCACGCCCCCGCTGACGCGGAGCAGGCGCCGAACGCCGTGGAAGGCGAAACCGTGTTGATCGTCGAAGACGACCCGGCCGTGCGCGTGCTGGTCAGTGCGGTATTGAGTGAATTGGGTTACGGATTTGTCGAAGCCGGCGATGCTGACGGTGCCATGCCGATTCTGGATTCGGAGCAACGCATCGATCTGCTGATCAGCGACGTCGGTCTGCCCGGCATGAACGGTCGGCAACTGGCGGAAATCGGCCGGCAATACCGGCCAGACTTGAAGGTTCTGTTCATCACAGGTTATGCCGAGCACGCGGCGGTGCGCGGCGGATTCCTCGACCCGGGCATGCAGATGATCACCAAGCCGTTCACCTTCGATCTGCTGACGGCGAAGGTGCGGGAAATGATCAAGAGCTGAGGCGGGTAACGCCTCAGGCCAGCAGTTCCTGAATCTTCTCCTGCAACACATCCAGATCGAACGGTTTTTCCAGGATCGGCGCCCGACGGGTGATGGGGCTGCCGGTCTCGCGGATTTCCTGCGGATAGCCGCTGATGAAGATCACCTTCAGATCGGGACGCAATTTGACGGCAGGTTCGGCGATCTGCACGCCGGAGATCCCGCCAGGCAGGCGGAAATCAGTAATCAACATGTCCAGATGCGGCTTGCTCGCCAGAATCTCGAACGCCTGCTCGCCGTTTTCGGCCTGCAATACGCGATAGCCCTGGCCTGACAAATAATCGGTCAGGACCATCAGGATCACCGGTTCGTCCTCGACGACGAGTACTACATCTTGTGCATCTACGCTCATGGGAAGCCTTTGTTCGGTCAATAGCTGCTGATACGACCGTGTGGTCACTCAGAGGTTGCGTTTGTTTTGCCGTTTTCCTGGAGCGGCAGACAAACGCGAAACAGGGCGCCCTCGTTGATCTTGCTTTCGACGACGATGGAGCCGCCATGGGCGGCGACGATCTGCTCGGAAATGAACAGACCCAGCCCGAGGCCGGCCACCACCGTCTTGGCGGAAACCCGTTCGAACTGTTGAAAAATGCGCTTCTGGTTCTCCTCGCTGATGCCGATGCCCTGGTCCTGAACTTCGACCCGGGCTTCATTACCTTCGCGATAAACCCGCACCTGGATCGGACTCTTGCCACCGTAACGCAAGGCGTTGGTCAGCAGGTTCGACACCACCTGCTCGATACGGAATTCGTCCCACTGCCCTTCCACCGGCTCGGCCGCGGTGAAGCTGACTTCAGTCTCGGCGGCTTCGATCTGCTGGGCGAAATTCTCCAGCAGAGTGCCGACCAACTGCGCGAGATCGAAGCGACTCGGTCGGATCGACAGCTTGCCGGTGCGGATCCGCGACACGTCGAGCATGTCCTCGATCAGGCGGATCAGGCTTTTGATCTGGCGCTCGTCGCGATCGACCATGGCGTGCATCTTGTCGAGGGTGAACGCGGCGGCGTTGTCCCGGGCCAGGTGCATCTTGCGCAGTTGGGTTTCGAGGATAAGGCCGTTGAGCGGCGTGCGCACTTCGTGGGCGACGATCGACATGAAATCGTCACGCATGCGCACTGCCTGCTCCAGTTCGCCCTGGGTGCTTTGCAGTTGCTGCAACAGCGCTTCCTGTTCGCGACGGCTCTGCTCCAGCGCTTCAACCTGTTGCTTCATCGCCTTGCTCTGGCGGTACAGGTCGACAAAGACGTTGACCTTGCTCTTCACCGCATGGATATCCAGCGGTTTGTGCAGGAAGTCCACCGCGCCGCTTTCATAACCCTTGAACGCGTAATTGAGTTCACGGCCGGCGGCGCTGACAAAGATGATCGGGATGTTCTTGGTTTTCTCGGTGCCACGCATCAGCTCGGCCAGTTCGAAGCCGTTCATGCCCGGCATCTGCACGTCGAGAATGGCCATGGCGAATTCGTGTTGCAGCAGCAGCGACAGCGCTTCGTCCGCCGACAGCGCTTTATAGACGGTGCGGTCTTCGCGTTTGATCAGCGCTTCGAGGGCCAGCAGGTTCTCGGGCAGATCGTCGACGATCAGCAGTTTTGCCTGGATATTACTCAGCATGCGATTCGTTCCAGCTCGACAAGCAGACGGCCGATGCCGTGGATGGGAAGAATGTAATCCGGTTCATGTGTCTTCAGCGCCGCGCGGGGCATGGTCGCGACCTGCGCTTCGTCCGGGTCCTGCACGATGGTCAGCCCGCCCTGGCGTTTGACTTGCGCCAAGCCCCGCGCGCCATCGTGGTTGGCGCCGGTCAGCAACACGGCGGCCAGTGCCGGTCCGTAGGCATCGGCGGCGGATTCGAACAGAAAATCGATCGAAGGCCGCGAATGATGCAGACGGTCTTCAAGGCTCAGCGACAGGCTGAGGTCCTGCTCCACCGACAGGTGATAACCCGGCGTCGCGAAGTACACGGTGCCGGGGGTGATGTCCTGTTTGTCAATGGCTTCTGCCACCGGTAGCGCCACTCGCCGGGCAAACACCTCGGCGAGCTGACTGCGGCGCTCTTCCGGCAAGTGCAGGACGATGATGATCGGCAGCCCGAACCCGGCACGCAGTGAACCAAGCATGGTCAGCAACGCCTCGACGCCACCGGCGGAAGCTCCGACCACAATCGCCCCGACCCGAGGCAAATCCGCTGCACTGTTCATGATTTGCGGTAGATCCGTTCTTGTTTCACCAGCGGTTCGAACTGGTTGGAGTAGCCGGAGAAATCCAGAGTTTCCTTGCTGCCCAACACCAGGAATCCACGATGACACAACGACTCATGGAACAACCCGAACGCTCGATCCTGAAGTTTTTTATTGAAGTAAATCAATACGTTACGACACGAAATTAATTGAGTTTCGGAGAATACACTATCGGTCGCCAGGCTGTGATCGGCGAAGGTCACGTTCTCGCACAGGCTCTTGTCGAAAATCGCGTAGCCATAGGCTGCAGTGTAGTAGTCGGCGAACGAGCGCTGACCGCCGGCCTGCTGATAGTTGGCGGTGTAGGCGCGCACGTTCTCCATCGAAAAGATCCCCTGCTTGGCCTTGTCCAGCGAGCGCGGGTTGATGTCGGTGGCGTAGATGATCGTGCGGTCGAGCAGACCTTCTTCGCGCAGCAGGATCGCCATCGAGTAGACCTCCTCGCCGGTGCTGCAGCCGGCGATCCAGATCTTGATCGACGGATAGGTCTTGAGCAGCGGCACCACCTCCTGACGGATCGCCAGGAAGTGCGACGGATCGCGGAACATCTCGCTGACCGGGATCGTCAGCAATTGCAGCAACTGCATGAACGCCGTCGGATCATGCAGGACTTTCTCCTGCAAGGCCGAGATGGTCGCGCACTCGAACTGGCTCAGCGCGTGTTGCACCCGGCGCTTGATCGAAGCGCCGGAGTAATCGCGAAAGTCATAGCTGTACTTGAGATAAATCGCCTCGATCAGCAACCGCAGCTCGATTTCACTGTTTCGTTCAACGTGATTACTACGTTCCACTAAATGCGTTCCATCTTCGGTAGCCACACGCGAATCAGCGAGAACAGGCGATCCAGGTCAATGGGCTTGGCCAGGTAATCATTGGCGCCCGCCTGCAGGCAGCGTTCCTGATCGTCCTTCATGGCCTTGGCCGTCACCGCGATGATCGGCAGCTTGCGCCAGCGCGGATCCTTGCGGATTTCCATGGTGGCTTCAAAACCATCCATTTCCGGCATCATCACGTCCATCAGCACCAGGTCGATGTCCTCGACTTCATTCAGTTTTTCAATCGCTTCACGGCCGTTACGGCCGATCACCACGACTGCACCCTTGGTTTCCAGCGCGCTGGTCAGGGCGAAAATGTTGCGCACATCGTCGTCCACCAGCAGCACTTTGCGACCTTCGAAGACCTTGTCGCGACTGCGCGCGGTCTTGAGCATCTTCTGCCGTTCATGGGACAACTGCGATTCGACTTTGTGCAGAAAGAGTGTGACCTCGTCCAGCAAACGCTCCGGCGAGCGCGCACCCTTGATGATGATCGAGCGCGAATACTTGCGCAGATCGGCCTCTTCATCGCGGGTCAGGTTGCGTCCGGTGTAGACGATCACCGGCGGGAACGAGCAGATGTCCTCGGTGGACATGCGCTTGAGCAGATCGTTGCCGAGCATGTCCGGCAGCTTCAGATCGATGACCATGCAATCGAAGATCGTTGTGCGCAGCAGCTCCAGCGCGTCTTGCGCCAAGCCGACAGCGGTGATTTCGATGTCGTCGTCGCCGATCAGGCGGGCGATGCTTTCCCGTTGCAGATCGTCGTCCTCGACCAGCAGCACGCGTTTGACCTTCTGGGTCAGCTTGGCTTCGAGACGGGCGAACACGTCCTTGAGCTCTTCGCGGGTGGTCGGCTTGACCGCGTAACCGATGGCGCCCATGTGCATCGCCGCTTCGACGCGGTCTTCCACAGAAATCACGTGCACCGGGATGTGCCGGGTTTCGGCGTGTTCTTTCAGGCGTTGCAGAACGGTCAGGCCCGAATGGTCCGGAAGACGCATGTCCAGCAGGATCGCGTCCGGTACGAACTCTTTCGCCAGGTCATAGCCTTCATCGGCGCCGTGGGCGACCAGACACTGATAACCCAGTTCATGGGCCAGGTCGTAGAGGATGTGGGCGAAATTCGGCTCGTCTTCCACCACGAGGATGCAGCGGGTAGTGAACGGTGCCTTGTTGCGGTCATCGTTGAAGCGCGGGATGTCGACGGGCGCCAGAGGCGAAACCGCCGGGACAGACGCGATAATCGGCGTAGAGGCCGGCGGGCTGAAGGTCAACGGCACAACCGGCGTGTCACCCGGCTCGCTGTATTGCTGCGGCAACACCAGGGTGAAGGCACTGCCCTGCCCCGGAGCGCTGCTGACGCTGATCGAACCGCCCAGCAACGTTGCCAGATCCCGGGAGATCGACAGGCCCAATCCGGTGCCGCCGTATTTGCGGTTGGTGGTGCCGTCGGCCTGACGGAAGGCTTCGAAAATACTTTCCTGCTGATCCTGCGCGATGCCGATACCCGAGTCGCGCACGATGAAGGCGATGCGATCGTCCGGCTGGCCGGCGATGGTCAGGCTGACGGTGCCCTGTTCTGTGAATTTCACCGCGTTGGAAAGCAGATTCTTGATCACCTGCTCCAGACGCTGGCGGTCGGTGAACAGAGTGATTGGCGCATCAGGCTGCAGCTCGACGGTGAACGTCAGCTTCTTGTCCGCCGCCAACGGTTCGAACACGCTGCGCAAGCCGTCGGCCAGGCGCGCGACACTGGTGTTTTCCGGCATCACTTCGAGTTTGCCGGCTTCTACCTTCGAAATGTCGAGAATGTCGTTGATCAGGTTGAGCAGATCGTTGCCGGCGGAGTAGATCGACTCGGCAAACTTGACCTGCTCGGCGCTGAGATTTTCCTGCGGGTTTTCCGCCAGCAGCTTGGCCAGGATCAGCGAACTGTTCAGCGGCGTGCGCAGCTCGTGGGACATGTTGGCGAGGAATTCGGATTTGTACTTGCTCGAACGCTGCAACTCTTCGGCGCGTTCTTCGAGCTGCACCTGGGCCTGATTGAGCTCGGTGTTCTTCTGATCCATGGCGTCGCGCTGCTCGGCCAGGGTCTGGGCCTGTTCGGCCAGTTGCTCGTTGGTCTGTTCCAGCTCGACTTGCTGGGTTTCCAGATGCGCCTGGGACTCCTTGAGAATCCGCGACTGTTCTTCCAGTTCTTCGTTAGCGGTTTTCAGCTCTTCCTGCTGCACCTGCAACTCTTCGTTGAGCTGCTGGGTCTCGGCCAGCACTTCCTGCAAACGCTGGCGATAACGCGCCGCTTCGATGGAGGTGCCGATGTTGCCGGCGATCAGCTCCAGCAGTGCAACATCGCGGTCGGTGAGCGGCCGCAGGAAACCCAGTTCGATCACGCCGTTGACCCGGTCGTCATCGCTGGTCGGCACCACCAGCACACTGTGCGGAAGACCTTCGCCCAGACCGGAGCTGACCTTGAAATAGTCGGAAGGCACCGAATCGAGACGAATCAGTCGCGCTTGTTGGGCAGACTGGCCGACAAGGCCTTCATCGCTGTAGATCGAATGATCCTGTTGCTCCTGCTCGCGGGAGAAACCATAAGTCGCCACGCGTTTCAGGCCGCCGTGTTCTTCGCGCACATACAGCGCGGCCACGGCGGTGCCAAGGTACTGGGCGCAGAACTGCAGAATGTTGCGCCCCAGCAGATTGAGCGTCAGTTGCCCCAAGACCTGCTCGGCGAGCTGAGTCTGGCCGTTGCGCAGCCATGCCTGTTGCTCCAGACGGTGGGCGCTGGCTTCCTGTGCGGCCAGGGTCGCGCCATAGCTTTGCGAGAGGTTGAGCAGATCGCGCCGGCCGACATAGGCCAGCAGACCGCTGATGCCGGCCACGAACAGCAGATAAAGGCTGATGCTCCAGATCGTGGTGCGCCGCACGTCTTCATTGCGTGAGGCGCGCAGCAACTGCTCGGTTTCAATCACATCGTCAAACTGCTTGCGCACTTCATCGGTCAGGCGCTTGCCCTTCCCTGCCTTGACCGCGGCCTTGTAGTCACCGCTGGTGCGTTGCAGGTCGATCATAGTTTGCGCATAGGTTGCCCACTCGGCTTGCAGCGCCTGAAGACGGCGCAGGCGATCGGTCTGCACCGGATTGTCGGCAGTCAGCTCAAGCAAGGTGCTCAGTGCCACGGCAATGCGCGGCTTGGCCGTCTCGTACGGGTCGAGGAAATGCTCGTCGCCGCTGAGCAGAAACCCGCGCATGCCGGTTTCCAGATCCACGGTGAGTTTCACCGCTTCGTTGGCGTTATTGATCACCCGGTCGGTGTGCTCCACCCACTGGATCACGGACAACAGATAAGTGATCAGCGAAACGAAGAACACGGCACTGACGACGCCGACGCCCAACGGCAAACTGACGTTGCGGCTCAGGAGTTTGCGAAACCGTTGCTCATCAACCGAAGACGGAGAGGACATGTGGCAGCCTTGTCGAACTGTTGAAAACCAGGGAGTTTGCCCCAAAACGGCGGCATGGATCCATTTTTCTCACAGTTTTAGTACTGTTTTCCCACAATTGCCTGCGCCGAATCCCAGGCCAACGGTTATCCTTGCCCACCCGTTTGCGCCTATTCTTTTTTGTATCCATTCGGGAACTTGTGGCTATGCGCCACTTACTCATGCAAGAGCCCGGCATTTTTGATCGACCGGCGCCCCATCACCCATTCTTGAGAGCCGCCACTATGTCCAGCCCTGCGTCCACCATCCTTGTAGTAGAAGACGACGCCATCGTGCGCATGCTGATCGTCGATGTACTGGAGGAATTGGAGTTCAAGGTTCTGGAAGCGGATGGCAGCGAGCAAGCGCTGGAAATCCTCAAGGATGTGAATCAGCACATAGACCTGATGATGACCGACGTCGGCCTGCCGATCATGGATGGCCGTCAACTGGCCACCGAAGCCCGCAACATTCGCCCGGCCCTGCCGATTCTGTTTGCCAGCGGTTACGCCGAGACCATTGAAGTGCCGGCGGACATGCATGTGATCGGCAAGCCGTTTTCCATTGATCAATTGCGCGACAAGGTCAAATCCGTTCTGGAGAAATCCTGAGCACGAGACGTCAGTGCCTGAGTAAGCTGTCACGCGCCCTGCCGGTGGTCTTCTTGCTCGGTCTTGCCCGACGTACACCCGATAAAAACGGATCACTCGACACGTGGGTTATGGTCTAATCCGCGCGCCTTTTTTCCGTCAATTCGTCCCAGGAACCGTTTCTCATGAGTCAGCCCGCAACCAAAGTCCTCGTCATTGGTTACGTCTGGCCGGAACCCCGCTCCTCCGCTGCGAGCGGGCATGTGATGCAGATTCTCGAGACGTTCCTGCAACAGGGCTGGCAAATCACCTTTGCCAGCCCGGCCGGCACTGGTGAACATCGCGCCGACCTGACCGCGCTGGGCATCCGCGAAGTCCCGATCGAACTCAACAACAGCAGTTTCGACGTGTTCATCAGTGAACTGGCGCCGGATATCGTGCTGTTCGACCAGTTCATGATCGAAGAGCAATTCGGCTGGCGGGTGGAGAAGCATTGTCCCGACGCCCTGCGGGTCCTGGAAACCTCGGATCTGCAAAGCCTGCGGCATGCACGGCACCAGCGATTGAAGGATCGACTCAAGCACAGCGATGACGCCAACGACTTCGCTGAGCTGTTTGCACCGGCGCTGGCTGAAGAGTTCGAGCTGATGGCGGACACCGATCTGGCCAAGCGCGAGATTGCCGCGCTGTATCGCTGCGACCTGAACCTGATGATCTCGCAGGTGGAAATCGAGTTGCTGGTACAGCAATTCAAATTGCCACCGGAGCTGTTGCACTGGTGCCCCTTGATGGTCGAGCCACCGAGCACACCAGCGAAACCCTTCGAGGAGCGCGCGCATTTCCTCAGTATCGGCAACTTCCGTCACGCGCCGAACTGGGACGCGGTGTTGTGGATGAAGTCCACCGTCTGGCCGCTGATCCGCGAACAACTGCCCAAAGCCCAATTGCACCTATACGGCGCCTACACGCCGCCCAAGGCGGCGGCCTTGCACAACGCCGCCCAGGGTTTTCACATCATGAACTGGGCCGAGGATGCGTTGCAGGTAATGTCCGATGCGCGCATCTGCCTGGCGCCCTTGCGTTTTGGGGCGGGCATCAAGGGCAAATTGATCGATGCCATGCTTTGCGGCACACCGAGTGTCACCACGCCCATCGGGGCTGAAGGCATGCATACCGATCAGTCATGGCCAGGGGCAATCTGCCGCACGGCGCAGGACCTGGCCAATGCCGCAGTGAAGCTTTATAGCGACGACATCGCTTGGCAAACAGCCCAATCCCATGGACAAGCTCTACTCGAGGACGTGTATCAGCAAACGATACATGGCCCGGCATTAATCAATAGACTGTTGGACTGCCGCAAAAATCTTGCCCAACTAAGAAGGAATAATTTCACCGGCAGCATGCTGCGACATCATTCACACAAGAGCACGCAATACATGGCCCAGTGGATTGAAGCAAAGAACTCAAACAAGTAAATCACCCTCGAAATGTATAAACACAAGAACCAATAACTTGCATCAATCGACAGATAGCCAATCAATAAATTAAACACTATAAACATCCTGCCTGCACCACTCTTGTCATTTGAAAGTGGCGCAATCATTCAACTAATGCAGGATGCATAAATGACCGATCTCAACGAATTCGCCACCCATGGCTGGATGGCGGCGACACCGTCCATCGACACTCTATCGATCTCTGACCTGACGCTACCAGGAACCCACAACGCCGGCAGCGACTGGCGCGCCACTTATCCGGTATTCGGCCCACCCCGTCACTGGCTCGCCTGTCAGCATGACTCATTCCATGCTCAACTGCACCATGGCGCAAGAGTGCTGGACGTTCGCCTGGTCTACGAGCCCAAGGCAGACGGCGTCGGCAAGTTCCGCGTTCACCATGGCGGGCACCGCAACTCCCGGACATTGGGCAACTTGATCACCGACGTAGAAAACTTCCTGACGCAGAACCCGGATGAATTCATTATTCTGGACCTCCATAGTCTCGACGGTAACGACTTTGACTATGAATATTTCAATAAAGTGATGATTCACTTACTCGGCCACCGTTTGATTCCGAGCCGAAATCTGAGTGCCAGCCTTGGCCAGCTTAAACAGATCAACAATGAACAACGTGTATTTGTTGCCGCCCGTTCGCACTGGCAACTCGATCGCAGCATATTCATCGATTACATCAACCATCAATGGTCGGGTAACGATCTGACCGGAACGGCGGAATTGAAACAGTTCATTGGCAATGTCTTGAAATCGCCACCGGGCTCCTGGAAACCCTGGTCGTTGTCCGCCACCAGCTTCACTGCGCTGGGCGGGCCGGTTGATATTCATAAAGAATTGAACGAGTGGTTCGACCCGAACAACAGTGACTGGGCGATGAAGTGCAACATCATCAACGTCGACTTCATTGAAGAGTCCCGCATCGTGTCGTTCTGCCGTACCGTCAATCAAACCAAGGCACGCATCGACGCAACCGCTGAGCGCAAGCTGGCGTAACCGACGCGCAAAGAGGCATGATCACCGGGCGATAACAAGAAAAGCACTCAGCCATGACCCGAACAGCCCGCGTCACCGACCCTTCCTATGAACTGATGGACGACCACAACGGGTTGTCCATCATCTATCGCCAGCATGGTTTCCCCTGCCCGCTGGTGCGCTGGCATTTTCACAAGGAATACGAGCTGCACCTGATCGTCGCCAGTTCGGGCAAGGTGTTCATTGGTGACTACATCGGCAACTTCTACCCGCAGACGCTATTCCTGACCGGCCCCAATCTGCCGCACAACTGGATCAGCCAGGTGGCCGAAGACGAAGTGGTCGAAAAACGCGACATGCTGGTCAACTTCACCGATGAGCTGTTCGAAAGCGGTCATCAGGTGTTCGCCGAACTCAAGACCCTGGCGCCGCTGCTCGATCGTGCGCAGTACGGCATCGAGTTCCGCTCCCCGCAGACAATTCGTCAGGCCATGACCTTGATGCAACGCATCGCCGATTCAAACGGCATCACTCGGCTCGGGCACTTTTTCATCCTGATGGAGTTGCTGGCCGCCTGCGACGACTACCAGTTGCTGTCCGGCGCCACCACCCCGCAACTGGCGGACGAGCACAACATCGACCGCACCAACCGCGCGGTGGATTACATCTTCGCCCACTACGCCCGCGAACTGCCGCTGGAGGAAGTCGCCGAGCATCTGGGCATGAAGCCGACGTATTTCAGCCGCGTGTTCAAACAGGCCACCGGGCGCAATTTCATCGAATTCGTCAATCGTCTGCGCATCAGCAAATCCTGCGAACTGCTGGCCGACGGCGACAAACCGGTGACCGAGGTGTGTTTCGAGTCGGGCTTCAACAATATTTCCAATTTCAATCGGCGCTTTCAGCAGCTCAAAGGCATGACGCCTTCGCATTATCGGCGGCTGGTGGTGCAGCGCCTGACAGAGCAAAACCACGGCTGACCGGGTAAAACCTGTACGGATTCTTGCCTGCCGCCCTGCTGAAACGCCCTTCCCTGCGTTTATCGCGCCAATCCCGAGTGCAAAAAAGTATCGATTCAAGTGCTAGGGATGATTTGTCAGCCCTGCGTTAGAAGGCTGTAATCAGTGCACATTCTTCCCCGCCGGAAGAACACAAAAACAATAACTGTCCTTCTGCCCCCGCCGGGTGCAGAAAAGGAGTGCACGATGCAACCCACTGCAAAAGCTCTGCTGGCCCTCACCTGCATGACCCTCAGCAGCGTCAGCCTTGGCGCCCAGACCCTGACCATCGCCACCGTCAACAACAGCGACATGATCCGCATGCAAAAGCTCTCGAAAACCTTCGAGACCGAGCATCCGGACATCAAGCTCAATTGGGTGGTGCTGGAAGAAAACGTCCTGCGCCAGCGCCTGACCACCGACATCGCCACTCAGGGCGGTCAGTTCGATGTGTTGACCATCGGCATGTACGAAGCCGCACTCTGGGGTGCAAAAGGCTGGCTCGAACCGATGAAGGATCTGCCGGCCAGCTACGCCCTCGACGACGTGTTCCCGTCGGTGCGTGAAGGCCTGTCGGTCAAGGGTTCGCTGTACGCCCTGCCGTTCTACGCCGAAAGCTCGATCACCTATTACCGCACCGACCTGTTCAAGGACGCCGGCCTGACCATGCCGGAGCGCCCGACCTGGGAACAGATCGCCGGCTTCGCCGAAAAACTCACCAACAAGGACAAGGAACAGTACGGCATCTGCCTGCGCGGCAAGGCCGGCTGGGGTGAAAACATCGCGCTGATCACCACCGTGGCCAACGCCTACGGTGCGCGCTGGTTCGATGAGCAGTGGAAACCGGAATTCAACGGTCCGGAATGGAAAAACGCGCTGAACTTCTACGTCGACACCATGAAAAAGTCCGGCCCGCCGGGTGCATCCAGCAACGGCTTCAACGAAAACCTTGCCCTGTTCAACAGCGGCAAGTGCGCGATGTGGGTCGATGCCAGCGTCGCCGGCTCGTTCGTCACCGACAAGACTCAAAGCAAGGTCGCCGATCACGTCGGTTTCACCTACGCGCCGCATCAGGTCACCGACAAAGGCTCGGCGTGGCTGTACTCGTGGGCGCTGGCGATTCCGACCAGTTCCAAGGCCAAGGACGCCGCCAAAGAGTTCAGCGCCTGGGCCACTTCCAAGGAATACGGCGAACTGGTCGCCAAGACCGACGGCATCGCCAATGTTCCGCCGGGCACCCGCGCCTCGACCTACAGCGACGCTTACATGAGCGCCGCGCCGTTTGCCAAGGTCACGCTGGAATCGCTGAAAGCGGCCGACCCGAGCAAACCGACCCTCAAGCCTGTGCCTTACATCGGCATCCAGCTGGTGACCATTCCTGAATTCCAGGGCGTGGGCACTCAGGTCGGCAAGCTGTTCTCGGCCGCGCTGATCGGCCAGACCACGGTCGACCAGGCGTTGACTGCCGCGCAGCAAACCACCGAACGCGAGATGAAGCGCGCGGGTTATCCGAAGTAATCCTGCGAAAAGCTGCTCCTGCCTCCTGTGGGAGCGAGATTGCTCGCTCCCGCACGGGATCTCCATAGGTCTGTATGACTCGGTTGTGATCACCATGAATACTTCAACTGCCAAAGCCCACATCGACCTGTCGCAGCCCCGGCGCAAAAGCCGTGTGGCCAATCCCGGCTGGTTTCTGGTCAGCCCTTCGGTGGCCCTGTTGCTGCTGTGGATGATCGTGCCGCTGGGCATGACCGTCTATTTCTCGATGATCCGCTACAACCTGCTCGACCCGGGCACCAACGAGTTCGTCGGGCTGGAAAACTTCACCTACTTCCTGACCGACTCCGGCTTCATGCCCGGCGCCACCAACACCTTGCTGCTGGTAGGCAGCGTGCTGCTGATCAGCGTGGTGTTCGGCGTATTGATCAGCGCGCTGCTTGAGGCCAGCGAGTTCTTCGGTCGCGGGATCGTGCGGGTGATGCTGATTTCGCCGTTCTTCATCATGCCCACGGTCGGCGCTTTGATCTGGAAGAACCTGATCTTCCACCCGGTGTCCGGGATCCTCGCCTACATCTGGAAACTGTTCGGCGCGCAACCGGTGGACTGGCTCGCTCACTACCCGCTGCTGTCGATCATCATCATTGTCTCGTGGCAATGGCTGCCCTTCGCGATCCTGATCCTGATGACCGCCATGCAGTCCCTCGACCAGGAACAGAAAGAAGCCGCCCGCCTCGACGGTGCCGGCCCGATCGCGATCTTCTGGCACCTGACCCTGCCGCACCTGGCACGCCCGATTGCGGTAGTCGTGATGATTGAAACCATCTTCCTGCTGTCTGTGTTCGCCGAAATCTTCACCACCACCAACGGCGGCCCCGGCTACGCGTCGACCAACCTCGCCTACCTGATCTACAACCAGGCGCTGGTGCAGTTCGACGTCGGCATGGCCTCGGCCGGCGGCCTGATTGCCGTGGTCATCGCCAACATCGCCGCGATCATTCTGGTGCGGATGATCGGCAAAAACCTGACTGACAAAGCCTGAGGCCTGCCATGACTCTTCAACAATCCCGCCGGCTGCAAAGCCTGCTGCTCGGCACGCTGGCCTGGGCCATAGCGATCATCATTTTCTTCCCGATCTTCTGGATGGTGCTGACCAGTTTCAAGACCGAAATCGACGCCTTCGCCACGCCGCCGCAGTTCATCTTCACGCCGACGCTGGAGAACTACCTGCACATCAATGAGCGCAGCGATTACTTCAGCTTTGCCTGGAACTCGGTGGTGATTTCCTTCAGCGCCACGGCTCTTTGCCTGCTGATCGCGGTGCCGGCAGCCTACTCGATGGCGTTCTACGAAACCCAACGCACCAAAGGCACGCTGCTGTGGATGCTCTCCACCAAGATGCTGCCGCCGGTGGGCGTGCTGATGCCGATCTACCTGCTGGCCAAGAGTTTCGGCCTGCTCGACACACGCATTGCGCTGATCGTGATCTACACGCTGATCAACCTGCCGATCGTGGTCTGGATGGTTTACACCTACTTCAAGGACATCCCCAAAGACATCCTCGAAGCCGCCCGCCTCGACGGCGCAACCCTCGCCCAGGAAATGCTCCGCGTGCTGCTGCCGATCGCCAAGGGCGGCCTCGCGTCGACCGTGTTGCTGTCGCTGATCCTGTGCTGGAACGAGGCGTTCTGGTCGCTGAACCTGACCTCGTCCAAAGCCGCGCCGCTGACCGCGCTGATCGCCTCCTACTCAAGCCCTGAAGGATTGTTCTGGGCCAAGTTGTCGGCCGTCTCGACCCTGGCCTGCGCGCCGATCCTGATCTTTGGCTGGATCAGCCAGAAACAACTGGTGCGCGGCCTGTCGTTCGGCGCCGTCAAATAAGAATTCGCATGAGGAGCGCCACCATGGCCAACCTGAAAATCAAGAATCTGCAAAAAGGCTTCGAAGGCTTTTCCATCATCAAGGGCATCGACCTTGAGGTGAACGACAAGGAATTCGTGGTGTTCGTCGGCCCGTCGGGCTGCGGCAAATCCACCCTGCTGCGACT
Source organism: Pseudomonas sp. GW823-FHT04A03 (assembly GCF_058796615.1). Taxonomy (NCBI): domain Bacteria; kingdom Pseudomonadati; phylum Pseudomonadota; class Gammaproteobacteria; order Pseudomonadales; family Pseudomonadaceae; genus Pseudomonas; species Pseudomonas sp. GW823-FHT04A03. Next base: position 546,928 of record NZ_JBXAIV010000001.1, on the reverse strand, counting down.
GATCGCCGGCCTTGAGGAAGTCAGCGGCGGCACCATCGAACTGGACGGACGCGACATCACCGAAGTCAGCCCGGCCAAGCGAGATCTGGCGATGGTGTTCCAGACCTACGCGCTGTACCCGCACATGACCGTGAAGAAAAACATGTCGTTCGCCCTCGACCTCGCCGGCGTACCGAAGGCTGAAGTCGAGAAGAAAGTCGGCGAAGCGGCGCGCATTCTGGAACTGGGCCCGATGCTCGAGCGCAAGCCGAAGCAACTGTCCGGCGGCCAGCGTCAGCGTGTGGCCATCGGCCGGGCGATCGTGCGCAACCCGAAAATCTTCCTGTTCGACGAGCCGCTGTCCAACCTCGACGCCGCCCTGCGGGTACAGATGCGCCTGGAACTGCTGCGCCTGCACAAAGATCTGAAAGCCACGATGATCTACGTGACCCACGATCAGGTCGAAGCCATGACCATGGCCGACAAGGTCGTGGTGCTCAATGGCGGCAAGATCGAACAGGTCGGCTCGCCGCTGGAGCTGTATCACAACCCCGCCAACCTGTTCGTCGCCGGTTTCCTGGGCACGCCGAAAATGGGCTTCCTCAAGGGCCAGATCACGCGAATCGATGGCGCGAGCTGCGAAGTCTCGCTGGACGCCGGCACCCGCATCACCCTGCCGTTCAATGCGGCGAACCTGAGCGTCGGCAGCGCCGTGACCCTCGGCATTCGTCCGGAACATCTGGAACTGGCGCAAGCGGGCGACTGCACCCTGCAAGTCACCGCTGACGTCAGCGAGCGGCTGGGCAGCGACACCTTCTGCCACGTCAAGACCAACGCCGGCGAAGTCCTGACCATGCGTGTGCGCGGTGATCTGGCGAGCCGTTACGGCGAACAACTGAACCTGCACCTGGACGCTGCCCACTGCCATCTGTTCGATGCCGACGGCGTGGCACTGACCCGCCCGTTGCGCGCGGCCGCCTGATTTCGAGACTGACCCGATGAAACTGAACAAGCAAAACCTCAACCGCCTGGCCACCGAAGTGAAACTGCCGGCCTACAGCCTCAGCGACACACGCCAGGGCATCGCCCACATTGGCGTCGGCGGTTTCCACCGCGCGCATCAGGCGTATTACACCGATGCGCTGATGAACACCGGCGAAGCGCTGGACTGGGCGATTTGCGGCGTTGGCCTGCGCACTGAAGACCGCCGCGCCCGCGACGATCTCAAGGAGCAGGACTACCTGTTCACCCTGTTTGAACTCGGCGACAGCGACGACACCGAAGTCCGCGTCATCGGCGCGATCCGCGACATGCTGCTGGCCGAGGATAGCGCTCAGGTGCTGATCGACAAGATCGCGGATCCGCAGATCCGCATCGTCTCGCTGACCATCACCGAGGGCGGTTATTGCATCGACGACAGCAACGGTGAGTTCATGGCGCACCTGCCGCAGATTCAGCACGACCTGACGTACCCGCAACAGCCGAAAACCGTGTTCGGTTTCCTCTGTGCCGCACTGGCCCGACGCCGTGCGGCGGGCATCCCGGCATTCACCGTGATGTCCTGCGATAACCTGCCACACAACGGCGCAGTTACCCGCAAAGCGCTGCTGGCCTTCACAGCGTTGCTCGATCCGGACCTGCGCGACTGGATCGACGCCAACGTCAGCTTCCCCAACGCCATGGTCGACCGCATCACGCCGATGACCAGCATCGCCCATCGCCTGCAACTGGCGGACAAGCACGCCGTCGATGACGCCTGGCCGGTGGTCTGCGAACCGTTTGTGCAATGGGTGCTGGAAGACAAGTTCGTCAACGGCCGCCCGGCCTGGGAAAAGGTCGGCGTACAGTTCACCGACGATGTTTCGCCCTACGAAGAGATGAAGATCAAACTGCTCAACGGCAGTCATCTGGCCCTGACTTATCTGGGCTTTTTGAAGGGTTACCGCTTCGTTCACGAGACGATGAACGACCCGCTGTTCGTGCGCTACATGCGCGCCTACATGGACCTGGACGTGACTCCGCAACTGGCGCCAGTGCCGGGGATCGGCCTGACCGAGTACAAGAACACGCTGGTGGCGCGGTTTTCCAATCAGGCGATTGCCGACCAGCTTGAGCGGGTTTGCTCGGATGGTTCGTCGAAGTTTCCCAAGTTCACCATTCCGACGATCAATCGGTTGATTGCCGATGGGCGTGAGACCAAGCGCGCGGCGTTGGTGGTGGCGGCCTGGGCGCTTTACTTGAAGGGTGTGGATGAGAATGGCGACACTTATTCGATTCCGGATCCTCGGGCGGCGTTTTGTCAGGCGTTGGTGGCGGAGGATGCGCTGATTACTGAGCGGTTGTTGGGGGTTGAAGAAATCTTCGGTACGGCGATACCGCGTTCGCCAGAGTTTGTTGCGGCGTTTGAGTGGTGCCTGAACAGCTTGCGCGAAGACGGCGTCACTCGGACTCTGGAACAGATTCTCGCCGCCTGATCGTTCCCACGTCGAGGCGTCGAACCGTCCGCGTGGGAATGCAGCCCGGGACGCTCCGCGTCCCCCTCAACAGCGGACGCAGAGCGTCCATTGCGGCATTCCCACGCAGAGCGTGGGAACGATCTGGAGCGCACATGACAACCCAACAACTGTTCCTCGGCATCGACTGCGGCACCCAAGGCACCAAAGCCATCATCCTCGACGCCACCAGCGGTCAGGTGTTGGGCCAGGGCGCCGCCGCCCACACGATGATCAGCGGCGCCAACGGTCGTCGCGAGCAAGACACCGCGCAGTGGCTGGAAGCCTTCGCCCTCGCCACCCGCCGCGCTTTATTGGCGGCAAATGTCGACGGCCAGTCGATCCTCGGCATCGGCGTTTCCGGCCAGCAACACGGCCTGGTGCTGCTCGACGATCAAGGCCAGGCCCTGCGCCCGGCCAAGCTTTGGTGTGACACCGAAACCACGCCTGAAAACGACCGCCTGCTGACTCACTTGGGCGGCGAAGCAGGTTCGCTTGAACGCCTCGGCGTGGTCATCGCGCCGGGCTACACCGTCTCCAAACTGTTGTGGACCAAGGAACAGCATCCGGATGCGTTCGCCCGCATCGCACGAATCCTGCTACCCCACGACTACCTGAATTTCTGGCTCACCGGCCGTGCGTGCAGCGAATATGGTGACGCATCCGGCACCGGCTATTTCAACGTACGCACCCGCCAATGGGATTTGCAGTTGCTGCGTGACATCGACGCCAGTGGCCGTCTGCAATCCGCGCTGCCAGAGCTGATCGACGCCCATCAAGCGGTCGGCACGATCCTGCCCGCAATCGCCGAACAACTGGGCATCAACCCCAATGCACTGGTGTCCAGCGGTGGCGGCGACAACATGATGGGCGCCATCGGCACCGGCAATATTCAGCCGGGCGCGATCACCATGAGCCTCGGTTCTTCCGGCACGGTGTACGCCTACGCCGAAGCGCCGAAGGTCAGCCCGGACGCATCGGTCGCGACCTTCTGTTCGTCGAGCGGCGGCTGGCTGCCGCTGATCTGCACCATGAACCTGACCAATGCCACCGGCGCGATCCGCGAACTGTTCGACCTCGATCTCGACGCCTTCAACGCCTTGGTGGCCCAAGCCCCGATCGGCGCCGAGGGCGTAAGCATGTTGCCGTTCCTCAACGGCGAACGCGTGCCTCCCCTGCCCCACGCCACCGGCAGCCTGCATGGCCTGACGATCGATAACCTGACGCCAGCCAATCTGTGCCGCGCCGCCGTCGAGGGCACCACCTTCGGCCTGCGTTTCGGACTGGATCTGCTACGCCAGAATGGTTTACAAAGCCGCAGCATTTGCCTGATCGGCGGCGGCTCGAAAAGCGCGGTGTGGCGGCAGATCGTCGCCGACATAATGAACACCCCGGTGATCTGCACCGAGCAGAGCGAAGCCGCAGCGCTGGGCGCGGCGATTCAGGCGGCGTGGTGCAAGTCGTGGTCGAATGGCCACGAAGACACCCTGGCCGATTTGTGCGAACGCTGCGTGAAGCTCGACCTGAACAGTGAAACCCTGCCGGTTGCCGCGAATGTCGCGGCGTTCCAGCAGGCCTATGAACGCTATCGACTGCATGTCGCAACCTTATAAAGAGCAAACAACTATGTACCTGGTGTGTGGCGAAGCGCTGTTCGATTTCTTCAGCGAAGACGATGCCGGCGGACAGGCATCGAAAGTCAATTTCAAGGCGATTGCCGGTGGCTCGCCGTTCAACGTGGCGGTGGGCTTGCGCCGACTGGGCGTGGATTCGGCGCTGTTTGGCGGGTTGTCCACCGACTACCTCGGCCGGCGTTTGCAGCAAGTGCTGCAGGATGAAGGCGTACGCCCGGACTATCTGGTGGATTTCGCCGCGCCGACCACCCTGGCGATGGTCGCGGTGGGCGCCAATGGCTCGCCGCATTACAGCTTCCGTGGCGAAGGCTGCGCTGATCGCCAGTTGAGCCTGGCGCATCTGCCAACGTTGGGCCCTGAAGTGCGTGGCTTGCACTTCGGTTCCTTCTCGCTGGTGGTGCAGCCGATCGCCGATACCTTGCTTGCGCTGGTGCAGCGTGAAAGCGGCAAACGCCTGATCAGCCTCGACCCGAACGTGCGCCTCAACCCCGAGCCGAACATCGACCTGTGGCGCGAACGAATCGCTACGCTGGTGCCGTTGGCGGACCTGATCAAAGTCAGCGACGAAGACTTGAATCTGCTGTACCCCGAGCAGGATCCGGCGCGCGTCATCGAAGGCTGGTTGCAGCATCGTTGCCAGGTGGTGTTCCTGACCCGTGGCGGTGAAGGCGCGACCGTGTTCAGCCGTGCCCACGGTTCATGGTCGGTGCCGGCAAGTTCGGTGAAGATCGCCGACACCGTCGGCGCCGGCGATACCTTCCAGGCCGCGTTGATCACCTGGCTGACCGAGCATGAACTGGATTCGGTGGAAGGCGTGCAGCACCTGAGCCGCGAACAGATCGACGGCATGCTCAGGTTTGCCGTACAGGCCGCCGCCCTTACATGCAGTAAAACAGGTCCGGATTTGCCTTATCGCCACCAGTTGACCTGACCGCGTAGACTGGCGCCCTTTTTTGCACGACGGGATGACGGCTTTTGAATTCGGGGCGCACGGTTGGACTGTTGGTATTGGCGGCACTGCTGACCGGTTGCGGAACATCGCCGCCGCGTTCGCCGGAAAACCTCTGCGAGATTTTCCGCGAAAAGAGTGATTGGTACGACGCGGCGCAAGTCACGCAAAAGCGCTGGGGCGTACCGATCCAGGTGCCGTTCGCGATCATGTATCAGGAGTCCGGCTACCGCTACGACGCCAAGACGCCGCGCAAATACCTGTTGTGGGTGATCCCGTGGGGCCGGGTTTCGACGGCCTCGGGTTATGCGCAAGCCAAGGATGAAGTCTGGTCCGACTACCAGAAAAGCACCGGTCGATATGGCGCCGATCGCGAAGACTTCGATGACGCCATCGACTTTGTCGGCTGGTACATGGACAAGACCACCTCGATCAACGGCGTGTACAAATACGACGCCTACAACCAGTACCTCAACTACCACGAAGGCTGGGGCGGCTTTCGCCAGAAGACCTACGCCAGCAAGGCGTGGCTGCCGCCGGTGGCGCGCAAGGTGCAGAACCGCTCGGACATGTACGGTCAGCAATATGCGGCGTGCAAGGATGATCTGAATCGCGGGTTCTGGAGCCGGTTCTGGCATTGGCTCTGACCCTCAGTGCTCTTACGGACGCATTCGCGAGCAAGCTCGCTCCCACAGGGATTTAGGGTGACCACAATTTAGTGAGCACCCGGGGAAACCTGTGGGAGCGAGCTTGCTCGCGATGGCGTCAGTCCAGACACCACCGACCTATGGGTTACAACACCGAAAAGTTGTAACTCACGATCAACCGGGTCTCATCCACATCCCGGGCGAACTTCTCGTAGTTGGTGCGGTAAGTCGCATTTCGCAAACGCAGGCTGACGTCCTTGAACGTCCCGGTCTGAATCACGTATTTCAACTCGCTGTCGCGTTCCCACTCTTTGCCTTCCTGATCGCTGCCCGGCACCTTGATGTGGTCACCGTTCACGTAACGGGTCAGGAAACTCAAGCCATTGATGCCGATCGCCTTGAAGTCATAGTCATAACGCAGCTGCCAGGAACGTTCCTGCGCGGCGGCGAAGTCGTTGACCTGCACGTAGTTCACCAGATACGGATTGCTGCCATCCAGATACGGCATCGAGTTGTCACCGTTCATACGCTGCCAGCCAGCGCTAAAGGTGTGACCGCTGATGCCGTAGGACAGCATGCCGCTCAAGGCGCGGTTGTCGATGGAGCCGGCTTTCGCATCACCGCTGTCGGCGCTTTTCAGCAAACGCAGATCGGCTTTCAGCACACCGTCACCCAGCGGCTGGTTGGCCAGCAGACCCACGAAATGCTGGCGATAGATGTCTTCCAGCTCGGCGTAGTGGTACTGCGCGGTCAGACGATCGTTGATCTTGTAGTCGAAGCCGTACATGTCGAAATGATCGGCGGTGGTGTTGCAGGCGTAGCGCTTGTTCTTGCAGTGCACGCGGATGTCTTGCGAATCGGTCGAATCCCGCGCGGTGTATTTGTCCAGACGCGCGGCCATGAAGGTCAGATCCTTCACCTCTTTCGAGGTCAGCATTGCGCCGTTGAACATGGTCGGCAGCAGACGGCCGTCGTTGTACTTGAGCAACGGTAGATCCGGCAGCAGCGCGCCGTATTTCAGCACCGTGTCCGAGACTTTCACCTTGGCGGTCAGGCCCATTTTTGCGTACTGACCTTTCGAAGCACGCGGGTTGTCGCCGCTGGACGGCAGCAGGCCGCTGTTGCTGCGATCCGGGCTGGAATCGAGCTGGAAACCCGCCATGCCCAGCGCATCGATCCCGAAACCGACAGTGCCTTCGGTGTAGCCCGATTGCAGATTGAGAATGAAGCCCTGCGCCGATTCTTCGCGCTTGGACGCGCCCTGATCACTGGAGGTGTGCCCGTCACGGAAATCGCGGTTGAAGTACACCGTGCGCGACTCGATCTTCGCCGTGGTGTCTTCGAAAAAGCCGCTGGCCTGAACCTGCGCGGTAAAACCGGCGCACAGCACAAAGGCTCCGAAGCCAAGCGACTGGCGCGGGGTGATGAGGGGAAATGGGGGACGCATTGAAAACTCCAACAGAACAACGATTGCGCAGAGGCGCAAACAACCAGAAAACAGCTCCCGTCCCGGAACATTGAAGCACCGTGAGGAAGTGAATACGCGGGGGGTGAACGGCAATGATGGCAGATGGCTTTGATGTGCTGAAGGCGACTTTAGTCTGAAACTGACTGGCTGTTCTCCAGCGGCAAATTCGATAACGGTCGAATATCTGTCAGCCGTAAGTGCCGGTTTTACTGGGCAAAACTGCGGTTCTAAGGGTTTTCCCTATGCCGCCGGACCACCGCCTCTACGGCATTTGCGCCTTGAACGAGGCGGTTTAATCCTGCACCATCCGCCCACGCTAATCCAAAGGACGGAAAACAAGGCATGCTGGACGCCAATGCTACCCACATAACCCTCACGCTCGAAGGCGCTTCCGCCGACCTGCAAGTCCTCAGCTTCACCGGTCGCGAAGCCCTCAACGAACCGTTCCGTTTCGACCTCGAACTGGTCAGCGCCCGTCCCGACCTCAATCTTGAAGAACTCCTGCACAAGCCTGGCTGCCTGACCTTCGGCGCCACTGGCGAGGGCACGATTCATGGCCTGGTGTATCGCATCGAGCAAGGCGATTCCGGCAAGACCCTGACCCGTTACAGCCTGAGCCTGGTGCCGCAACTGGCCTACCTGCGGCACAACCATGACCAGCAGATTTTCCAGAACCTCACCGTGCCGAAGATCATTGCCCAGGTGCTGGAAGAGCGCGGGATTCTGGGCAACGCCTACAGCTTCCAGCTCGGCGCCGAATACCCGGAACGCGACTACTGCGTGCAGTACGACGAATCCGACCTGCATTTCATCCAGCGCCTGTGCGAAGAGGAAGGCATTCACTTCCACTTCCAGCACAGCAGCAGCGGCCACAAACTGGTGTTCGGCGACGACCAGACCGTGTTCCGCAAACTGAAACCGGTCAACTACCAGCAAGACTCCGGCATGACCGCCGACAAACCGGTGATCAAGCGTTTCAACCTGCGTCTGGAAACCCGTACCAGCCGCGTAAGCCGCCGCGACTACGATTTCGAGAAACCAAAGATCCTGCCCGAAGGCGCCGCCAAATCCGAGTTCATGCCGGACCTGGAAGACTACGACTACCCCGGCCGCTTCACCACGCGCGAGCGCGGCAAGTTCCTCTCGACGCGAGCGCTGGAGCGCCATCGCAGCGACTACAAACTCGCCGAAGGCAAAGGTGACGAACCGACCCTGACCAGCGGCCACTTCATGACCCTGGCCGAACACCCGCGCGCCGAATGGAACGATCTGTGGCTGCTGCTGGAAGTCTTCCACGAAGGCAAACAGCCGCAAGTGCTGGGCGAAAACGTCACCAGCGACGTCACCGACAACAAGAGCGATTTCCACCAGGGCTACCGCAACTCATTCGTGGCCACCCCGTGGGACGCCCATTACCGCCCTGCCCTCGAACACCCGAAACCGAAAGTCCTCGGCAGCCAGACCGCCATCGTCACCGGCCCTGCCGGCGAAGAAATTCACTGCGACCAGTACGGCCGCGTGAAAGTGCAATTCCACTGGGACCGCGACGGCCAGGCCGACGACAAGACTACTTGCTGGCTACGCGTCGCCAGCGGCTGGGCCGGCGCTGCCTACGGCGGCATCGCCATTCCACGGATCGGCATGGAAGTGCTGGTGACCTTCCTTGAAGGCGACCCCGACCAGCCACTGGTGACCGGTTGCCTGTACCACAAGGAAAACGTCGTCCCCTACGCCCTGCCGGCGAACAAGACCCGCAGCACCTTCAAGACCCTGAGTTCACCGGGCGGCAAGGGCTACAACGAGTTCCGCATCGAAGACAAGAAAGGCGCGGAACAGATCTACATCCACGCCCAGCGCGACTGGGATGAAAACATCGAGCACGACCAGAAAATCCGTGTCGGCAACGAACGGCATGACACGGTCGAAGCCAATACCTACAGCGAGTTCAAGGTCGAAGAACACCGCATCACTCACCTGAATCGCATCAGTGAAATGCGCGCCAACGATCACCTGACCGTCGCCGTGACCCAGCACCTCAAGGTCGGCACGGCGCAACTGGTCGAAGCGGGAACCGAGATCCACTACTACGCCGGCCAGAAAGTCGTGATCGAAGGCGCAATGGAACTGACCGCCAAGGCCGGCGGCAGCTTCGTCAAAGCCGATGCCGGCGGCGTGACCATCAGCGGCGCCGAAGTGAAGATCAACACCGGCGGCGCACCGGGCGTGGGTACACCGGCAGCGCCGTTGTTGCCGGGGCCGATGAAGGTGGTGGATGCGGATAAGGCTGGGAAAGCACCGCTGCCCGCCCGCCTGAACGAATCAGGCATCACGCCGCTGTGCGGAAAACAGAGTAACGGCGCTTGCAGCCGTAAGGATTGCACATGCATGTAAAAGCGCTGAGTGCTTTGCTGGAAGAGCCTCGCTACAACTTCTCGGACCTGCCGGCAGCGAACCCATCGCTGTGTTTCATCATCGACCAGGGGCTTCAGCCACAAGCCATGAGCCGGCTCTACCGGGTGGGTGAGCCCGTAGTTTGCGAAGGGCTGTTTTTCCGGACGGAGTTCGTCGAGATACCCGATGGCCCCTTGTGGCTGGTCGCCCCCCGAGGCAGCAAACTGGCTGCAGAGGCTGCAAAACTCTGTGAAGAACACTTTTCGGGAATTGCGATCTCGACACCTGACCCGGAAAAAGCCCTGGCTCATGCACGCTGGCTGCTCAAAGCCAACGACGGTTCCGGAGGGCAAAGTTTACTGAGTTACCACAAGCCGAGCCTGTGGGCAGCACTGGCCTACACCGCCGAAAAGACCTTCGATCAGTTGTTGGGTTGCTGGTCGGCCGTTTACGCCCCCGCGCCAGGAAACTTTGGCCAGCAACGTGGTCCATGGTTAGCCTGGGTGGCTAACGCGGAATCGACATGGTCGGGTGACCAGTCGGCATTCAACCTTCCGATGGCGGCCGCGCAAGTTCAGGCGCGCCTCGGATGGGTGTATTGGGTGGATGAAGAGTACGAGGCGTTTGGCGAGCCCGGCGAGGATCGTTTGAACGATATCGCTGACAATCTCGACCTGCTACTCAACAGCAATATTTATGACGGAGACCACCTGCTCAAGCTGGGTCATGTCGTAAACGGTCCTCTGTTTGAAACGCAGCCTGAGATCATGGCGATCCTGCAATCAAAGGATGAGTCGTTTATCAAAGTAGATCGGCTCCTGGAATCAGCCGCCGTCGCCCAACGTTAACGGCGACGCGACAACAGAACGGAATCACCATGGAAATCACGAATCACGCCGTCATGCCCGGCGAAACCCTTGCCCAGATTGCCTCGCGCTACAACAGCACCGTGGCGCAACTGCGCCAACTCAACCCCTTCATTACCAATCCGGACAACGTCAAAGTCGGATGGAATCTGAGCGTACCGAAAAGCGCGCAAGCCGCGTCAGCCAAACCGGTTGCTCAGGCACCTGCTGCGTCTCAAGCGCCCGCACAGGCAACCGCTAATGCGCCAGCTCAGTGTACGGCTGAGGACTTGGTTGAACTGGACCCTGTCAAGGACGCTCCAGAGGGGTCCTCAAAAACCTACAAACCCTTTGCCCGTGCGTGCGATAAAACGTATGCCAGCGCCATTTATGCAACTGAGGAACAAGAGTTCTGGCTGCTGCCTGAGCGTGCAGTGTCTGCCATTAAAGAATCGATGTTCGCCCTGGAGAAAATGATTGCGCCGAACAAGGCCCGCGATGCGCGCCTCAACGGGCTGCAAGAGTCAGGTCTGCTTGAGTATTTCCTCGAACCCAAGTTGAGCAACTTCCTCGAAGGCGAAAAACGTGCCCGCATGGAAGAGTTCGAAGCGATGGGCGATGAGATCGAAATCGATCCCGCCACCGCCAAAAAGAGACAGAACGAAGCCAACCGAAACAAACCCGCGGCCGCGCCTGCACAACCTCCACAGGAAGACACTCTCCAGTCCCGCATGGATCGTTTGAATGCGGACAACGCCGTACAGCAAGGTGTCCACAAAGAAATCATCGACTTTCACAAGCGGCGGGCTGAGTGGCGTGCGCTGAAAAAAGAGGCTGTAGCGGCTGCAAAGCTTGAAGGCTACTCCTACGAAAGCGGGACGTTGTACTCCAAGGATGCAATTGAAGCCCGCGCCCGCGTGCAAGCGTATCTCGAGGCCCGGAAAAAGCTATTCGCCAATAAAGACTTCAAGCAGGTGTCACTCGAAGACGTCGCCAAGGCCCTTGCTGAAAAGAAAAAAAGTTACGAGAACATCTGCACCGGCATGACCGACTGCACAGCCGACCTCTTCGCTTACGTTTACACGTTGCACAAGAACGCCGACGCGCTGAATTACCACGATTACACCGAATCCATTATCAGAGTTTCAGAATACGGTATCGCGCTTCCAGAGTTCGCGCTGATCAGTGATGGCCTGCCATCGGGCATTGCGCAATTCAAGTTGTACATGGACACCGAGAAGAAACAGGCGGAAATAACTGCACAGCTCCAGGAAAAATACAAACGCTGGATCGAAGCCACCGGACAAAATGCCCAAGCACCGGCGGGCCTTGTTGACGTCGAGCGAGCCGAGTGGGATCGCCTGCAGAAAATCAAGGACGACCTGCAGGCAACAGCCCAGCAGAATGTGATCGCGGCCAAACCGGGACGCCATCTGATCTGGGAGCCAGAAGAGTTCCAGCCCAAACCCGTCGACCGCATGGTTAAACCCGGTTTTCCTTTGCGTGAAGTCAGCCTCTCGGATGCCAAGGGCACGCCTCTGGGCTGGTTCAGCATGACGAACCTGAAAGACTTCAAGAAAATCATGGCGGAGGATGCACAAAAAGCCGGTCGCTCCTACAAAAAGATGGGCGAAAGCTTACCGACCGATGCCACGGAAGACTCGGATAAAAACAGCGAAACCAGTTCGTTCCGCCAGTGGCTTATCGCGCAGGGCGCGATGAAGTTCAGCGATCAGACAGGTGACTGTTTTGATGAAAAAGGCTGGTTCAAGGCCAATGACTTTTACGCTTATCTGAAAAAGCAGGGCTACAAGGTCACTGAGCTGGAGAACAGTGCAACATTGACCAGTTGGGGTAAACACCTGCAGCAACTGGTCTTCAAGAAAAGTGTGCGCGGCAAAATCCGACTGTTCGATAACAGCCCTCAGGCTCAATTTGTCCGCTGCCTGACCCCTCCTCAGCCGAGCATTCACGGTGAAGTGAAGCTGGAAGGTCCAAAAATGAGCGCCGCCGAAGGCTTTCAGATGTCGGCCAACATGGGTTTGAGCCTCGACCTGGCCCGCGGCGAAGTGCAGTTGATGAAAGTCGACATGCCCGCCAAGGAAAGCGCCAAAGACATCACACTGGATTACCTACTGGACGGCAAAGCCCAGCAGATGAGTTTTGGCCGATTCTCCTTTCACTTTGGTGTAAAGGCCTGGGGCTACGCTGGCGCGTCGCTGTTGCTGGCCGGTACCGTCGAGTTGAACCCTATCCTCGGCAACGTCAAATACGGAGCATCCCTCAGCCCCGTCAAACGCGCACAGCGCGAAGACGCCTCGGCCAAAGAAGAACGTGCAGATCACGATGCGGCCAAGAAGGCCAAGGCCGACAGCGGTGACAACAGCCCTACTCCCGACCTTGAACACAAATCAACGTCCGGTACCTATGTCGATACCAAAAGCACAGACCAGGTACTCACCGGCAAAAAAGCCAATGTGCAAATTGAAAACGGGGCAAAGGCCACCTTCAACGTTTTCGGAGGTCTGCAAGCGGCTATCGAACTCACCGGCGCACTGAACTGGGCCCCACCCAAAGACCTCGTCGCACTGCGCACTGCACCCACTATGGGTATCGGCAGCGACAAAGACGCGAAAAAAAACAACCCATGGCTTACGCTCGCCAAGCTGAGTGGGTCTGTAGGGGTTGCGCTGGGTGCGGGATTCCAGGGAACCGCGCAGATATCACTCGATAACGGGCGCTTTATTCTCAACCTGAAAGCGGCAGTGGTACTGGGGCCTGGTGCTAACGGCAGTTTTAAGTTCGAGATTGGTTATGAGGCGGTGGTTGACATCATCAACTTGTATCGAAAAGAACTTTACAAGGCGAAAGGTAGAAAGATTGAGTGGATGGAGCCTGAAGCAGGAAAGTATGCATCAGCTCTTAACGTTTTAGGAGCAGCCGGGCTTAATGTGGAGATGGCTTATCTCATGGGCTGGGACATGGTCATGAGCTTGTATGAAACGATGACCAGAGGCGGAAAAGGTGGTCCGATTGCTCATGCGATTGTCGAATATCAAAATCCCGACGAATTAAAGCGATGGGTGATAGAAGCTACTCCAGCAGCGTTAGGTCCAATTTTAATGACACTAACGTCTAATCCTCAAGAATTCGCCATAGCAACAACAAGACAAAATGGTTCCTCCTTTTCAAAAGAAGGACAGAAAAAGTACACCAAGGAAAGCTCGTATCTAGCACAACAAATGGCGATCGAAATAATAATAAGCCACATCGCCACCAACGCAAAAGAAAGAGGAAATCTTGTCGAAGCTCAAAAACAATTTGAGTTAGCTTGTGCTTGCATGAACCAGTTCGGAGTAGAACCTGTTGATAAAGGCCAAAAATACTGCGAGAACCGCTTCCTTCTTAACAATTTTATGAGCGAGCCAGTACTTGCTTATTCAGAACCTGCCGGCAACAATGCTAGAGAACTTTATAAGAAAAACTCCGCAATACTAGGAGGACCTTTTGACGGAACCTGCAAAATTATCATGCATGAAAACAGCTATATTCCAAAACCATCCGTAAGATATATAGCACCAGCGAGCAAGCCAAATTGAAAATTACAAATTTAATCACTGCATCCCTTTGCGCCATTTCCTTTTTAATGTGCAACAGTTCGAATGCCGCGCTTACTCCCCAACAAGAATCAGCAAAGCAAAAAGGCATTGAGCTTTACAACCAATACAAAGCCATATCAGCAATTGATTTTTTAAAGGTAGCCGCCACGGGAGGCGATGACGAAGCTCTTTACTATTTGGGCGAAGCGATAAGAAAAAACAATCGATATATGACTCAAGAAGCACAAAAAGCATACGAGGAGTCCGCAAAAAAAGGCAACATTTATTCAATGATTCGACTTGCCGGAGCAGGTGACGATTTATGCGCGACAATGAACAATTGTTCTGACGCTGAGCGATCCTCCGCAGAATGGCTTACCGAAGCTAAGAAACAAGCAACTGAACAGGCTTCACAAGGTAATGCTGAAGCAATGTATCTAATGTGGGAAATAACCGGGAACGATGACTGGTTAGAAAAATCTGCAGAGAATAAATTTGCCCTTGCACAATTCCGCCTTGCGACAAAGTACCGAGAAGGAGGTGGAACTTTTTTACTACCTTCAAGGCGTAAAGATGCAATCGAGCGTTGGATGAAGGCATCAGCTGAGAATGGCTACCCTCCAGCAATGATGGGCATGGCAGCAGTTACTATTGAAAAAAAAGACCTATCCTCTTTCAGAGATTGGAACGAAAAAGCTGCGAATAGAAGCTATGTCTCTGGAGTTTTTGGGTATGCATCCTACATTGGTAAAGTAGAGCCAAAATACGGATTCGCGCCAGACCTAGTTAAATCATATGCCTTACTGTCAAATCTATTAGAGCTTGACGGGGGTGGGAACATGATAAATTACGTAAAGGATATACTGCCAGAAGTTGAAAAAAACATGTCGAAAGATCAGATAGCAGAGGCAAGAAAACTTGCAACAACCTGGAAGTCCAGCCATCCGCCGCTCTCATTTTATCCAGACAAGCTAGGATACTAACACCAGTGAGGCTGCTTCAATATTTTTTAGTCGTGACTGCCTTTGCATGCTTCACACCTTTCTGCTTCTCGGAACCGACGCACAAAGTCTCTTCGGGCATCATCTTATTCAATCAGTTAAAATTCAGAGATGCCCTCTCCGCGTTAGAAAAAGAGGCACAATCTGGAAGCGTCGAGTCTCAGTACTACTTAGGGGAGGCTCTGCGAAAACGCAATCGTTATATGACACCAGAAGCACAGCACTGGTATGAAACAGCGGCAGTGAATGGTTCCATATATGCAATGATCCAGTTAGGCCGCAAAAATGAAGATTTATGCAAGAGCATGGATAACTGTCCTGCCAGCGCCAAATCTCCTGTTGAGTGGCTCACACATGCCAAAGAGTTGCTGCTGGCAAAAGCCAACAACGGTGATCCTGAGTCGTTGTATCTAATGTATGAAATAACATTTGATCGCGTTTGGCTCGAAAAGTCTGCAAGTGCAGGATATGCCCTCGCCCAATACTGGATGGCGGTAAGTGAACGACAAGGTGAGGGTTTCTTTTTTATCCCAGGAAGACGTGACTCCTCTGTTAAAAACTGGCTTTTGCTTTCTTCTGAAGGCGGCTACCCCAAAGCAATGATGGATTATCTGGAAATACTACATACAGAAGGCGATACAGAGAGCATTCGTCATTGGCTTGAGTTGGCGGCTGAAACAGGTTACCAAGCAGCCGTAAGTAGTTACGGCGCTTATATCTCGCACACACCGGACAAAGTTGGCTATCCAATGGATATTGTCAAAGGTTATGCGCTTTATTCTCTACTGAAAGAACTTGATGGAGGTGGTGGAATAAAAAGGTTCGTCGAGAAGAAACTTGACAGCATTGCTGAAAAGATGACACCAGAACAAATTGAGCAATCAAAAGTTGTGGCAGAGCAGTGGAAAGCCACTCACCCACCACTCTCTTTCTTTCCTGACAAACTAGGTAACTAACACCAGTGCTGCTGCTACGCCACCTTGTTTTGGCATTAACCATTGCCACCTATACTGCGACCGGCTTAGCAACGCCACAAGGAAGTGAGCCAACTTTAGGCGTGAGTTTGTACAACCAGCTTAAAATTAGCTCAGCCATCTCCGAGCTGGAAAAGGAAGCACAATCTGGAAACGTGGAATCACAATATTACTTGGGTGAGGCTCTAAGGAAGCGCAATCGCTACATGTCTTCCGAAGCGCAACACTGGTATGAAACAGCTGCGAATAACGGCAACATTTACGCGATGATCCAGCTGGGCCGAAGTAGCCACGACCTCTGTCAACAAATGAAAAATTGCCCCTCGAGCGAGAAAAGTCCGGCTGAGTGGCTTGATAAAGCCAAAGGCTTAACATTTAGAAAAGCCAATGAAGGTGATCCCGAGTCTTTGTATTTAATGTACGAAGTGACACTGGATCGCGAATGGTTAGAAAAGTCCGCGCGTGCCGGTTATGCGCTTGCACAGTACTGGATGGCTATCGGCGACCGGCAAGGTGAGGGATTTTTTCTTATACCGGGAAAACGTGAAGAGGCCGTCAATCAGTGGTTGAAAATGGCTTCGGAGGGTGGAAACTCAAAAGCAATGTTGGAATACATTGAGATTCTTTATAAGAAAAATGATCTTGAAGGTGTCCGATACTGGCTTCAAGCCGCAGCTGAAACTGGGGATCAAAAAGCGATCAGCAGCTACGGCTCTTACATTGCCCATGCACCTGACCAGGTTGGTTACCCACTGGATCAAGTCAAGGGTTATGCACTAATCAGTCTACTGAAAGAGTTGGATGGTGGCGGTGCCATTCAAGAATTCGTCGAGGATACACTCGAAGAGATTGGAGGCAAGATGACTGCCGAACAGATTGAACGGTCAACAGCCGTGGCAAGGGAGTGGAAAGCCACCCACCCACCACTCTCCTTCTTCCCGGACAAGCTGAGCCGCTAATTTCAATGAAAGTTTTTAAATGCCTTTTTGTCGTTTCACTTTTAATCCTCAGTAAAACCTGCCTGGCAGAAAAAATGGAACAGCGACCTTCTGCCGGAATCATTCTATACAACCAACTAAAATATGACTCCGCCATTCCCTTTTTAACAACCGCTTCTGAAGCAGGCGATCACGAAGCGCAGTATTTTCTCGCGGAAGCATTACGAAAAAAGAATCACTATATGGATCCTGAAGCAAGGAAGTGGTACGAGGCTTCTGCAGAGCAAGGGGATCTATATGCAATGATACAGCTGGGCCGCATCGAAAATGACTTATGCGTTGTAACTAACGACTGCGAGCCCCCAAAAAAAAAGCCGATAGAATGGCTGAATCAAGCGAAAGAAATAGCTCAAAAAAGTGCTGACACCGGCGACGCTGAAGCAATGTTCATTATGTATGAAATTACTCTCGACGAGTCATGGCTGCTCAAATCCGCAACTGCAGGCGAAGCGCAGGCTCAATATTTAATTGCGGTCAGTTACAAACAAGGCGATGGTTTTTTCTTGCCTTGGAAGCGCTCTCAAGAAGTCGAAAAATGGTTCAAATTATCAGCTGAGAATGGAAATCCTAAGTCGATGCTGGAATACGCGGCCATTCTTTACGAAAAAGGTGATCTTGGTGGGTTTCGACATTGGAATGAGCAAGCTGCCTTAGTGAGTTATGCAGAGTCTGTTTATAACTATGGGTCATATCTTGCGCACGAACCTGATACATATGGTTTCCCTTACGACCCTGTGAAGGGATATTCGCTTGTGTCCTTGCTTCGCATCTTGGATGGAGGGGGCGGAATGCAAGTTAACGTCGAGTACAAGCTTCCAATAATTGCGACAAAGCTGACCAGCTCGCAAATTTCAGAAGCGAATGAACTATCCAAAAAGTGGGAATCGAGCCATCCTCCCCTGTCGTTCTTTCCTGACAAGTTAAGCCGATAAACCCTTGAAAAAAATCTTGTGACAGCAAGCACGAAAGCGTAGGAACCATCCAACACTTTCCTATGCGGGCAGGCCTAGATTCTAAGTCGAAGCTGTCCCATGGAATACGGAAATTAACGTATAGAAAAAGCGGAACGAGTGAAATGCATTAATGCCTCACTCCTTCCGCTTTTTAGTTACAGCATCAAACCGGCGCCTGCCAGTTCAACATTTTCTGCTGCGCAACCTGAAGCAAATCACTGCCATCCTGCGTCAGCAGGTACAGCGCATGGGTGATGTGGGGAATGTCCTGGACGTCGGCGTGTTTGAAGCACAGGCAGTGCAGGGTTTCGAGCAGATCGGCTGCGGCGCGGATGCGTTGCACGGCGGCTTCGAAGAGATCTTTCGGGTTGGCTTGGGTGTCGATGACCAGCGGTGCGCTGTCGGTGACGCCGCTGTTGAGCGGGAGATAGCGGGCGGAGCTTAATTTCAGGATTGGCATTGGAGTTACTCGATTAGGTTGTAAGTAACCGCCGACACCGTGACCAAACGATGGGGAGGCGGACTGTGCGCAGGCTTGGTCAACCGAGAACAACCCAACTCAGCACGCCCGAAGGCGACCCTGCACACAGCCGCCACTGCAATGCACTTCGAGGACATAGATGTCCAGGGAGCGAATAATGGCACACTTGTGAGGGCTGTTATTTTAGGTGACCAAACCTAAGCCGCTGATTTTGCAGCGACGCCAAACCATAACCGCCCCACTCCAGCCCCCGAAAGCAGACAAGGCATCCACCCTTGTAGGAATCCGCCGAGACTCCCCCACGAAACAATCCCCGCCCAGACAGCCGGCGTTCAGCCCGGTTAACCATCGCTTAACGCCGCGGTCAAAAACTCTACTGAACCGCACACCCTCAGCCCCTGGCTGACGCCCAGTGCGGCAGGTTTGGCTCGCAACATGCCGAACTCAATTTCCGTCGCACCGGAGTCCATCATGAACATTCGTCCGTTCCTGCTCACCACCGCCCTCGCCTGCACCGCGTTTGCCGGGCTGGCCCAGGCCAATGACACGTCCGCCAACGCGAAGGCCGTGCCTTACGAATACGGCATGCCGCTGCACGTCAGCAAAGTGATCTCGATGACCGAGCCGCAGACGCAGCAATGCAAGGTCATTACCGCCGACATGAAGTACCTCGACAACGCTGGTAAACCCGAGGAAATCAGTTACCGGAAAATGTCTGACGCCTGCAACTTCCAGAACTGACAGAAAGCTCTGATTTGCGGCTTCGCGGTAGGCGAGCACGGGTCTCGAAGGGTATGCTCGGGGCCCTCCTCACTGCCGCAAGGATTCGCCATGCAGTTGTCGTTTCGCACGTTGTCGACCCTCACCTTCTGCCTGTGTTTTCTGCTTTCTCTTGCATGGGGCCTGGCGCCACAGGTGTTGCTGGCGATCTGGAGCATCGAGTATTCGGAAGCAGCCGGATTCGTCGCTCGGCGCAGCGCGGTGCTGTTTGCGGCTTTGGGGGTGATGTTTTATCTGGTGCGCAACGCGCCGGTGTCGATCGCGCGCAATGCGCTGAGCAACGGCTTTATCGTCGGCTGTTTTGGCCTGGCGGTGCTGGGGTTTGCTGAATGGCTCAACGGCCACGCCGGCCCCGGGATTCTGCTCGCGGTGCTGGTCGAGTTCGCGCTGGGCCTTGGCTTCTTGCAGGCCCGGCGCGTGACGGTCGAACTGGGTGAAACAGTCGGTTAGACGACTCGGGATCGCGGCACTGAATGAGTTGCTGCGTGTTGCGCAAGATCCGAGCGCAACTCGGCGATCAGGCCGTTGATTTCGCGACAGCTGTTCAAGTGACTGGCATCGATGCCACTCACCAGCAGCTCAACCTGATCGGTCTGGTGATCGCCATACACTTTGACGGTCATCGACAGATCCGGGGACAGCGTGCACTGGCAGCGTTTTGGTAGAAAGCTGCTTTCTATGATGTTGCGGAGTTCCAAGGCAGACAGAAACATGGCGAAACCTCTCCTTACTGTGAGACTGCCAATCAAGTATTCACGTCGACCGTTGCCACGGCTTCCCACGGGTGTATCCCCGCTGAATCCCTGGGTGTGACAAGCGGCTGTACTGCGAAATGCCCATTGGAGTGTAGGCGCCCAAACTCGGTGCGCCGCACCAAATCAACGCATAAAACGTGCCTTTCATCGGGTCGCTTTCACCTCCTTGCAAATCAATGGCTTGAGAAAAAGGCAGGCCACTGGCCAGTTGCAAAATGCAAGATTCGATCGTGCAGACACTGCAATTTGCATGCGGCTGGCGGTTTGCATTCATCGCCTGTGACAGTGAGAATGCCCGTCAACCAACGTACACCCGCCAGGAGGCTTCAATGGGAAATTTCACTGCTTACGCAACCGCCGGCCTGATGCTCGCCAGCCTGTCCACCCTCACCCACGCCGCCAAACTTGAAGACACCGCGCCCTATCCGAAGGCCGAAGCGGGCTTCACGCGCCAGGTCATCCATCTGCCGCAACAGGCCCAGGAAGAAAACTTCAAAGTCGAAATCCTCGCCGGCAAGACCCTCGAAGTCGACTGCAACCGCCAGCGCCTGGGCGGCACCCTCGAAGAGAAAAACCTCGAAGGCTGGGGCTATCCGTTCTACCGCCTGGAAAAGGTCAGCGGCCCGATGAGCACGCTGATGGCTTGCCCACCCGGCACCCAGAAAAAGCGCGCGTTCGTGCCGGTGATCGGTGACGGTTTCACCGTGCGCTACAACAGCAAGCTGCCGATCGTGATTTACGCACCGCAGGACGTCGAAGTGCGCTTCCGCGTCTGGTCGGCCTCGGACAAGATTGGCGTGGCCATTCCCGAGTAACTTCAAGCCACTACGCCGCACGCCGCCGCTCGCTCGGCGACATGACGCAGGCTGTCGAAGTTGATATTGGCGCCGGAATCGATGGCGATGAACGTCTGATTCCGTGCGCCGGTTAGCGCCACGTACTGTTTTATGCCCGCGACCGCCAAAGCACCGGAAGGCTCGGTGATCGAGCGGGTATCGTCGTAGATGTTCTTGATCGCTGCGCAGAGTTCGTCGTTGCTGACGGTGATGACCTCATCCACGCAGAAGCGGCAAACCTCGAACCCGTAGGCGCCGATCTGCGCGACCGCCACGCCGTCGGCGAATGTGCCCACATTGGGCAGCACCACTCGCTCATCCGCTTGCATGGCAGCTTTCAGACAGGCCGAGTGCTCCGACTCGACGCCGATGATCCGCACCTCCGGTCGCAGGTATTTCACATACGCCGCGATGCCGGCGATCAACCCGCCACCACCCACCGGGACGAAGATCGCATCCAGTGCGCCTTGGTGCTCGCGCAGGATTTCCATCGCCACCGTGCCCTGGCCAGCGATCACATCGGGATCGTCGAATGGTGAGACGAAGGTTCGGCCGGTCTGCTCAGCCAGCTGCAGCGCGTGGGCCAGAGCAAAGGGAAAGCTTTCGCCATGCAGCAGCGCTTCGGCTCCGCGACTACTGACACCCAGCACTTTCAGCTCCGGGGTGGTTGCCGGCATCACAATGGTCGCGGCAATGCCCAGTTCCCGCGCCGCCAGCGCTACGCCTTGCGCATGATTGCCCGCCGACGCCGTGATCACCCCGCGCGCCTTCTGCCCATCACTCAGTTGCACCAGTTTGTTGTAGGCACCGCGGATCTTGAAGGAGAAGGTCGGTTGCAGGTCTTCGCGCTTAAGCAGGATCCGGTTGTCCAGCGCTTCGGACAGCGCCGGCGCCGGTTGCAGCGGCGTGCGCACCGCCAGTTCATACACCGGCGCTGCGAGGATCTTTTTCACGTACTGCTCAAGCAGGGCTTGCTGGGCGGGGCTGTAGCGCATGGTCGTCTCCTGACGTTTGATTCAGAACCCCGGAGACAGAAAATGAAAACCCGCCTCTAGGGCGGGTTGGGTGCTGCAGTCGTGAGCTAGCCCGCCAAATGAGGAATGGCGGTAATAATGCTTGGCTGGCAGCGCAGTACGGTGGAAATCATGGCCCCGAAATTAGCCCGGGCGCTGCTGGCAAGTCAATGGCGAATTTTGTGGCGGATCTGTAGGCTGGCCTTTCGCTCATCTGCCCAAGGAAGGAATACCTGATGTCCATCGCCCTGCCCCTCACCGCGTTGATCGCCTTCAGCGGCTATACCGTTTCCGTGATGCTGCAAGCCGAGCAATCGCTGATCGACTTCGGCATCAGCCTGATGTCGCGGCCCGACACAGCGCAAGTGGTGATTGATCTCTATCTGCTGGCAACCCTGGCCGGCGTCTGGATGTACAAGGACGCGCGCAAGCGTGGGCAGTCGGGCTGGTCGGTAGTGCCTTATCTGTTGCTGACGGCGGTGTTTGTTTCAGTCGGGCCGCTTTTGTACCTGGTGGTCCGCGGCCTGCAGGATCGCAAGCGTTCGGCCCCGGTCATTTCGCCAGACGCCTGAGCCCGAACAGCATCCCGCCCGCCCCCAGCAGCATCGCCGCCAGAAACAACGGGTACGACACCCACCACGGCGTGCCGGCGGTCATCATGCTGAATTCCGACATGCCGCCGATGCTCGCAATCAGGTTGAGCGGCAGGAACACCACGTTGATCAGCGTCAGTTTGCGCAGCAGGTTGTTCATGCTGTTGTTCATCAGGTTGCCCCGGGCGTCGATCAGCCCGGAGAACACCGTCGAGTAGATTTCCGCCTGTTTGTAGCACTGGTTGTTTTCGATGATCAGGTCGTCGATCAGGCCGATCGCTTCGCTGCCGAAATGCTGTTTTTCCGCGTGATTGCGCAACCGCGTGAGCACCGCGCCGTTACTGTGCAGGGCGTTGATGTAATAGATCAGGCTTTCGCTGAGGTTGAACATCTGCACCAGATGCTGGTTTTGCATCGAGGCGTTGAATTTCTGCTGCAACTCCCGGGCGACCAGTTTGATCACCTTCAAGTGCCCGAGGTAGTGATGGATGTTGTTGAACAGCAGGTCCAGCAACACATCCAGCGGCGTGTTCAGTGGTTGACGTGTGCCGACACCGTGCAGCGGCGTGTCGTCCGTGGCGATGACCAGCAACTGGCCCGGTGAGAACAGCAAACCGCAGGACGACACCTCGAACGCCAGGCTGCCGCCGCCGGAATAGTTTTCCGGGCGTTTCCAGATCAGAAACAAGTGATCGGGGTGAAACTCGATCCGTGAAACTTCGTCCGGGTCGAGCGCCGAGGCCAGCGCGTGTTCATCAAGTTTGAAGTGACTGTGCAGCAAGTCGCGCTCGGCAGCATCGGGATCGCTGAACAGCATCACCTCGGCGTCCAGCCGCTCGACCCGCTGCAAAACGCCGTGATTGAGTGCAAAGCTGTTGATCATCGACCGGTCACCAGGCCTGACCGCGGCGCTTGAGTTCGAGGCGCCGCACGAATTCTTCCAGTACCAGCGAATACAGATCGTCCTGCAAATAAGCGTCTTCGATGCCGGCGTCGAGGTTCGGGTTGTCGTTGACCTCGATCACCACCACCTTGTCGCCGGCCTGTTTCAGGTCAACTCCGTACAAGCCGTCGCCGATCAGGTTGGCGGTCTTCACCGCCAGCTCCACCACCGCGCGCGGCGCTTCGTGAATCGCCAGCGTGCGGCATTCGCCGTTGACGTCCTGGCCTTTGGCCTTGTGGTTGTAGA
Source organism: Pseudomonas sp. GW823-FHT04A03 (assembly GCF_058796615.1). Taxonomy (NCBI): domain Bacteria; kingdom Pseudomonadati; phylum Pseudomonadota; class Gammaproteobacteria; order Pseudomonadales; family Pseudomonadaceae; genus Pseudomonas; species Pseudomonas sp. GW823-FHT04A03. The sequence continues at coordinate 523,351 of NZ_JBXAIV010000001.1, read as the reverse complement.
TCTGCCAATGGCCCTTAGACATGAAGTACTGGCAGGCAAAGATCGGTTTGCGGTTAAGCACGCCGATGCGCCAGTCGTACTCGGTGTAGAAGAATTCCTGGGCCAGCAACAGCACCGAATGTTCGAACAGCTCGGCGGTGGCCTCCAGCAAAGCCTCTTGGCTCTCAACCTTGATCACGCCACGGGAGAAACATCCGTCGGGGATCTTCAGTACCAGCGGAAAACCGAGGCGCTCGCCGACCCGTTCGAAGTCTTCGGGTCGCTCCTTGTACAGGATTTCCGTGGCGGGCATGCCCAGTTGATGGCTGTTGAGCAGGTCGGTGAGGTAGACCTTGTTGGTGCAGCGCAGGATCGAGGTCGGGTCGTCCATCACCACCAGACCTTCACTTTCGGCCTTCTTGGCGAAGCGGTAAGTGTGGTTGTCGACGCTGGTGGTCTCGCGGATCAGCAGGCCGTCGTACTCGGCCAGCCTTGCGTAGTCCTTGCGTTCGATCAGCTCGACATCGATGCCCATGCCTTTGCCGACCCGCACAAAGTTTTCCAGCGCGCGGGCATTGGATGGCGGCAACGCCTCCTGCGGATCATGCAGGATCGCCAGGTCATAACGCGCCACTTGCGGCGAACGCGGAACACGCCAGACCTTGCGACTGAAGCCGTCCAGCGCATTGGCGAACTGATCTTCCTGATCGTCACGCAACTTGTGCAAGGCGCCGGACTTGATACCTTCGATGTGCCAGCCATTAGTTCGACGGAATTCAACTAACAGAATCGGGCACGGAAACACTTCAAACAATTGCCGGGCCAGATCCTGCAACGGCTCGATATGGGTTCTACCGAAATAAAGTGTCAGCGTAAAACCTTCGGTGTCGCTGTAGAGATGATGGCTGAGGGCTTTTTCCAGGGTTTTATCCAGGTCGTCCAGCGCCAGGCCGTAAAGGGATTTTCGCGTCAGTTCGCTGATGGTGCGTACAGACGGAATTACCTTGTGCCCCCGCGCTTCAGCCAGCAGCGAGCAGTAGTAGCCGTGGCCCAGGTACTTGTAGCTGCGGCACAGATTGATCACCTGTACCCGTTTTCCCGGCTCGCTGTCGGGGGGCTGTTCGAGGTATTCCTGGGCCGTCAGGATGTCTTCGCTGGGAAAGTACGAGGCCCAGTCTTCCTTGCGTTCGACGATGATCAACACTTGACTGGAAGTTCTGATCTGCGGTTTTAAATAAGTTGCCGGTGGCAAACTTTGACTGGATACTTCGCGCCAATGACCCTGTACCGCTGACATAGAAATTGATCCGTTGGAGAACAAGACCTTTTCTATTAAGCACGAAGTTTTTCGAAAGTCCCGTTTCGTTACGCAACTTTTACGGTGGTCATATGAATGCTGTTTTTCGCCTGGCGGTCGTTGAGGATTTGCCAGCATTGCTCACGCTGGAGATGCACTGTTTCACCACGGACCGGCTCACCCGCCGCAGTTTCCAATGGATGATCACCCGGGCCCACGGGCAATTGTGGGTGGCCGAACGTGAGGGCCAACTGGCCGGGTATGCGCTGGTGCTGTTTCATCGCGGCACCTCGCTGGCCCGGCTGTATTCGATTGCGATTGCTCCCGAGGCGCGCGGCGGCGGTCTGGGCAAGCAATTGCTGCAACGGATTGAGGCCTGCGCGCTCGAGCACGACTGCGCCTACCTGCGGCTGGAAGTGCGCACCGACAATCCCGCCGCCATCGCCCTGTACGAGCGCAACGGTTACCGGCGCTTTGCGCTGATCCATGACTACTACGAGGATCACGCCGACGCGCTGCGTCTGGAGAAACGCATTCTCCAGCACCGCGATTCGCGCAACATCAAGGTTCCCTATTACCGACAAACCACCGATTTCACCTGCGGCCCGGCCTGCCTGCTGATGGCCATGGGGGCGTTGCAGGTCGATCGCTTATTGGAGCGGCGCGAGGAATTGCAGCTGTGGCGCGAGGCAACCACGGTGTTCATGACGGCCGGCCATGGCGGTTGCAGCCCGCAGGGCCTGGCACTGGCGGCGTGGCGCCGAGGTTTTAAAGTGCGTTTGCAACTGAGCATGATCGGGCCGCTGTTTCTCGACGGCGTGCGTGATGCGCATAAAAAAGACGTCATGCGTCTGGTCCATGACGAGTTCATGGCGCAACTGAACGACACCGATGTCGATCAATCCATTGGCGTAACGATGGACTTACCCGCGCTACTGGCCAACGGTGGCCAGCCTCTGGTGCTCATCAGCAGCTATCGCCTGACCCGCTCCAAGTCGCCGCACTGGGTGATCGTCACCGACTGCGATGAAGACTTTGTCTACCTGCACGACCCGGATGTCGATCACAGCCAGCATCGCCAGCCCATGGACTGCCAGCACGTGCCGGTCAGCCATGGGGAGTTCGAGAAAATGTGCCGCTTCGGTCGAGGCAAGTTGCGGGCGGCGGTGGTGCTCTACGCCCGCTGACCCGCATGACGCATTTATTTGAGTCCGACCTTGTACAGCGAGCCATCGGACTCATCCGTCAGCACATACAGGTAACCATCCGGCCCCTGGCGCACATCACGGATCCGCTGTTTCAGTTCGCCCAGCAAGCGCTCTTCATGCACTACCTTGTCGCCGTCGAACTGCAGGCGGATCAGCTCCTGCGTCACCAGCGCACCGATGAACACGTTGTGCTGCCAGGGTTTGAAGCGATCGGCATCGTAGAAAGCCATACCAGTGACGCCCGGGGATTTTTCCCAGACATGGTGCGGCCCAACCGTGCCTTCGGCGGTCTTGCCCTTGGCTTCCGGGATCGGCTGCATGGAGTAATTGATGCCGTGGGTCGCCAGCGGCCAGCCGTAATTCTTGCCGCGTTCGATGATGTTCACCTCGTCGCCGCCGCGCGGGCCGTGCTCGTTTTCCCACAAGGTGCCGGTCCACGGATTGAGCGCGGCGCCCTGGGGATTGCGATGGCCGTAGGACCAGATCTCCGGGCGTACCCCGGACTGGCCGACAAAGGGATTGTCATCGGGCACCTTGCCGTCGGGGTAGATCCGCACGACCTTGCCTTGCAGCTTGTCCAGATCCTGCGCGGTCGGACGGTCGTTGTTTTCGCCCAGGGTGATGAACAGATAACCGTCCCGGTCGAACACCAGCCGCGAGCCGAAGTGATTGCCGACCGACAGTTTCGGTTCCTGACGGAAAATCACGATGAAGTCCTTCAGGGTTTTCAGGTCATCCGACAGACGCCCGCGCCCTACCGCCGTGCCGGCCTTGTCACCCGCTCCGCCGCCCTCGGCGTAGGACAGGTACACGAGGCGATCCTGTTTGAAATCCGGTGACAGCACCACATCGAGCAATCCGCCCTGCCCCTTGGCCCAGACGTCCGGTACACCGGTGATCGGCGCGGACAGCTTGCCGTCGGCGCCCACCACGCGCAGGTTGCCGGGGCGTTCGGTCACCAGCATGCCCTGACGATCCGGAAGGAAAGCCAAGGCCCATGGATGCTCGAGCCCTTGGGTAATCGTTGTGACTTCAAGGGTGCCCTGCTCGCTTTGCAGCTCTTTGGGAGCGGCAGCGAACGCCGGGGCGGCGATCAGCGCACTGGCACACAGGCCGGCCAGAAGGGTTTTACGCAACATGCACGATTCCTTTTGTTCGTTTGAAGGGCTGACAGAAACGGTTCTGCCATTCAACGGTTGCTCCCGCTGTCACGGGCTGGAGGATTGGGAATGAAGGTGGGTGACGTGCTCGGGACGGAGCGCAGCGGCTGGCCATTGCCGATACCACGGTTTTCCAGAGTCGGCGGCCGTGGCACAGGCACCGTATTCGGCCCGCGAACAGGCGGAGCGCTGGGCTGGGTGCCCTGCATGCTGTTGGGGTTCGCCCGGCGGATCGGGCTGTTGTAAGGATTGTTGCTTTTGCCGGTCGGACTTTGTGCCAGCAACAGCGATGAATGCGTGTTGGCGCCCTCGGCGTGAACCAGCCCGCCACTGAGGGCCAGCAACGCAATGCCAAGCAGGAAACGGTTCATGAGCGGCCTCTCTTGATGCGCTGTTTTGATGCGCGTGGATTAGAGCCTTCGAGTCCACGCTACGCCCAGGGTTCGGATTTGTTAACCCATCACAGCTAAACAAGATGTAACACGGCTTGACCTGCCGTTTACCACCGCCCCCGCAAACAACGGAAACTTTTACGCCGGGCCACGGGTCACCCGAACATCACTCGGAGAACAGCACCATGGCTCGGGCAATCTGGAAAGGCGCAATCAGTTTCGGTCTGGTGCACATCCCCGTGGCGCTGGTCTCGGCGACCTCATCCCAAGGCGTTGACTTTGACTGGCTCGACAGCCGCAGCATGGATCCGGTCGGCTATAAACGGGTCAACAAGGTCACCGGCAAGGAAGTCACCAAGGAGCACATCGTCAAAGGCGTGCAGTTCGAAAAAGGCCGCTATGTGGTGCTCAGCGAGGAAGAGATCCGTTCGGCGCACCCGGTGTCGACCCAGACCATCGACATCTTCGCCTTCGTCGACAGCGAGCAAATTCCGTTGCAGAACATCGACACGCCCTATTACCTGGCCCCGGACAAGCGCGGTGGCAAGGTCTACGCCTTGTTGCGTGAAACCCTGAGCAAAACCCAAAAGGTCGCCCTCGCCCGTGTGGTTTTACACACGCGTCAGTATCTGGCCGCGTTGATGCCCCTCGAGTCGGCACTGGTGCTGGTGAAACTGCGCTGGCCTCAGGAAGTGCGCAGCCTTGATGAGCTGGCACTGGGCAGCGAAGTGACTAAACCACAGCTGGCCAAGGGCGAACTGGACATGGCCAAACGACTGGTGGAAGACATGACGGCGGACTGGACGCCCGAGGACTACAACGACGAGTTCGAAAACAAGATCATGGCGCTGGTGGACAAAAAGGCCCATGAAGGCAAGATCGAAGACGTTGAGACGGTTTCCGGTGAAGAAGAGCGCAAATCGGCCGACGTTATCGACCTGACCGAACTGCTCAAGCGCAGCCTCGGCGGGAAATCCCCGGCCAAACCGGCGAAGAAGACTGCCAGCAAGACCACAGCGGCGAAGAAGACCAAAAAAGCATCGTGAAAATGAAATCGGGCGACTGTCTCTCAACAGTCGCCCGATTTGTCAGATCAGAATGAAGATCGCCAGCAGACCGCCGAAGATCGCCCACTTTTCCATGTAGTAGAGTTTGCGATTGCGCTTCTTCAGTTCTTTGCCGCGCAGGCGGATCTTGTAGATCTTGGTAAACAAGCGGTTGATGCCACCGGTGCGATCACCCGCGTCGTTCGGCGCACCGGCCGCCGACATCACGGTACGGCTGAACCAGCCGTTGAACGCCGCTGCCCAGCGATACTTCATCGGACGCTCGACGTCGCAGAACAGGATGATGCGGTTCTGGTCGGTGGTGTTTTCCGCGTAATGAATGAAGGTCTCGTCGAACATCACCGCTTCGCCATCACGCCAGTGATAGTTCTCGCCGTCGACGTTGATGTAGCAACCGGCGTCGTTCGGCGTTTCCAGGCCCAGGTGATAGCGGTACGAACCAGCGTATGGGTCACGGTGGCGCACCAGTTTCGAGCCCGGCGGCAATTCTGCAAACATCGCAGCCTTGATCGAGCCGATGCTCTGCACCAGTTCAGTGGTGCGCGGACACAGTTGCAGCGCCGACGGGTGGCTGTCGCCGTACCACTTCAGGTAGAAACGCTTCCAGCCCGTCTTGAAGAACGAGTTGAAACCGACGTCATCGTACTGGTTCGAGCGCTTGATTTCGCCGGCGCGCAGCAGATTGCGACCTTCTTCACGGATTTCTTCCCAGTGCGCCTGCAACGGGCTCAGATCGGGAAAGTCCTTCGGATCGAGGTACGGGGTGTTGGGCTTTTTCGAGAACAGATAAAGGAAGCAGTTGATCGGTGCCAGAAACGAAGAGTGATCGCTCAGTTGACGACCGATTTTGTGGCGCACGCGACCGCGCAGGTGAACGTATGCAATGGAAATGACATATACAGCGGCAATGATGAGTTTCACGGAAATCGTCACACGTCAGAAGTGAACAAACTGCGCGCCTTTAGGGCTGTGGCCCAAGGTCTGTGGCAGTGTCTGAAATCAAAAAAACGTCCCGATGGCGCATCCTTGAGCCCATGCCGGACAAGGCATTGGGTGAATGGATGGCATTTTAGCCACAGTTTGTAAGCAATAGTGAACCTTCATCTGTGAAAAACTGTCCCGCGATAGCGCCAAACGGCAATCGGGATGTCACTGCCCTATCGTTTAAAGAGCCAGACCAGTACAATCGCCGCCAAACTTTACGCGCCCCCCTTGGTTGATGACGGGATTGTCCCGCCTCAGCGCACTTCGACTCGGGCCAAGCGCTCCGGCTGCACCCTCGCTACTCAGCACGCTTCGCAGGAAAAACCTTTGATTTCTACAGCTAACATCACCATGCAGTTCGGCGCCAAGCCGCTGTTTGAAAACGTTTCGGTCAAATTCAACGGCGGCAACCGCTACGGCCTGATCGGCGCCAACGGTTGCGGCAAGTCGACCTTCATGAAAATCCTCGGCGGCGACCTCGAGCCGTCCGGTGGCCAGGTCATGCTGGAGCCGAACGTACGCCTGGGTAAATTGCGCCAGGATCAGTTCGCCTACGAAGAATTCACCGTGATCGACACCGTGATCATGGGTCACGAAGAGCTGTGGAAGGTCAAGGCCGAGCGCGATCGCATCTACTCGCTGCCGGAAATGAGCGAAGAAGACGGCATGGCCGTGGCCGAGCTGGAAACCGAGTTCGCCGAGATGGACGGTTACACCGCCGAATCCCGCGCCGGTGAACTGCTGCTGGGTCTGGGCATTCCGCTGGAACAGCATTTCGGCCCGATGACCGAAGTCGCGCCGGGCTGGAAACTGCGTGTTCTGTTGGCTCAGGCACTGTTCTCCGATCCGGAAGTGCTGTTGCTCGACGAACCGACCAACCACCTGGACATCAACACCATCCGCTGGCTGGAAACGATTTTGACGGCGCGTAACAGCACCATGATCATCATTTCCCACGACCGTCACTTCCTGAACAGCGTCTGCACCCACATGGCCGACCTGGACTACGGCGAGCTGCGTCTGTTCCCGGGCAACTACGACGAGTACATGACCGCGGCGACCCAGTCCCGCGAGCAACTGCTGTCGGACAACGCCAAGAAGAAAGCCCAGATCGCCGAACTGCAAACGTTCGTCAGCCGCTTCTCGGCCAACGCCTCGAAAGCCAAGCAGGCCACTTCCCGCGCCAAGCAGATCGACAAGATCCAGCTGGCCGAGGTCAAGCCATCGAGCCGCGTGAGCCCGTTCATCCGTTTCGAACAGACCAAGAAACTGCACCGCCAGGCCGTGACCATCGAGCAGATGTCCAAGGGCTTCGACGGCAAGACCCTGTTCAAGAACTTCAGCTTCACCGTTGAAGCCGGCGAGCGCGTAGCGATCATCGGCCCGAACGGTATCGGCAAGACCACCCTGCTGCGCACGCTGATGGGCGAACTGACCCCGGACGCAGGCACGGTGAAGTGGACTGAAAGCGCGGAGCTGGGCTACTACGCTCAGGACCACGCTCACGACTTCGAAGACGACGTCAGCCTGTTCGACTGGATGGGTCAGTGGACTCAGGGCGAGCAAGTGATCCGTGGCACCCTCGGTCGCATGCTGTTCTCCAACGACGAGATCCTCAAGTCGGTGAAGGTGATTTCCGGTGGTGAGCAGGGTCGCATGCTGTTCGGCAAGCTGATCCTGCAAAAGCCGAACGTTCTGGTAATGGACGAACCGACCAACCACCTGGACATGGAGTCGATCGAGGCGCTTAACCTGGCGCTGGAAAACTACCCGGGCACGCTGATCTTCGTCAGCCACGACCGTGAGTTCGTATCGTCCCTGGCCACCCGCATCATCGAGCTGAGCCCGAACGGCGTGACCGACTTCAGCGGCACCTACGACGATTACCTGCGCAGCCAAGGCGTAGTGTTCTGAGTCGAATCGAGCGGTAAACAGAAAGCCCTGTCCTTGTGACAGGGCTTTTTTTTCGTCGAGGAAAAGATCGTTAGCCTGCTTCCTTTTACTCCAGCGCCACGCCATGATGCGGACTCTCCCACCGCCCCCGCGAACGAGTCCTCATGTCTGCGCAGCAACAGCCACCGCAAAGCTCCATGGCGATCACCCTGCAGATCGTCTCCATCGTTTTCTATACCTTTGTCGCCTTCCTCTGCATCGGCCTGCCGATTGCGGTGCTGCCCGGTTACGTGCACGAACAACTGGGTTTCAGTGCCGTGATCGCGGGGCTGGTGATCGGTTCGCAATACCTGGCCACCCTGCTCAGCCGGCCCATGGCCGGGCGCATGTCGGATACCGTCGGGACCAAACGGGCGATTGTTTACGGCTTGTCGGGGATCGTACTCAGCGGCTTGTTGACGCTTGTCTCTACGATGCTGCAGGACTTCCCGCTGACGAGCCTGATCATCCTGATCGCCGGGCGCTTGCTGCTCGGTATCGCGCAAGGGTTGATCGGCGTCGGCACCATCAGTTGGTGCATGGGTCAGGTAGGGGCGGAACATACCGCCCGCTCCATCGGCTGGAACGGCATTGCCTCTTATGGCGCCATCGCCATCGGCGCGCCGTTGGGTGTGCTGATGGTGGCCGACTACGGCTTTACCAGCCTCGGGATCGCGCTCTCGGTATTGGCCGCTGGCGCCCTGTTACTGATCCGCAACAAGCCTTCGGTGCCGGTGGTGCGCGGCGAACGCCTGCCGTTCTGGAATGTATTCGGACGCATTGCACCGTTCGGCGCCAGTCTGAGCCTGGCTTCGATCGGTTACGGCACCCTGACCACCTTCATCACCCTGTATTACCTCAATCGCGGCTGGACCGGCGCGGCGTACTGCCTGACGGTGTTCGGTGTGTGCTTCATCCTGTCGCGACTGCTGTTCATTTCAGCCATCGCACGTTTTGGCGGTTTTGCGTCCGCCATCGCCTGCATGGCCATCGAGACCGTCGGCCTGTTGCTGCTGTGGCTCGCACCCTCGACCGCGTACGCCTTGATCGGCGCTGGTCTGGCCGGATTCGGTCTGTCGCTGGTATACCCGGCGCTCGGCGTTGAAGCGATCAAGCAGGTGCCCAACTCCAGCCGTGGTGCCGGGCTGGGTGCTTATGCGGTGTTTTTCGATCTGGCACTGGCGATTGCCGGCCCGTTGATGGGCGCGGTGGCGTTGAATCTGGGGTATTCGTGGATTTTCCTGATCGCAGCACTGCTGTCCGTGACCGGACTGGCGTTGACGTTGTGGCTCAAGCGCCGGGCCATGGCGTGAACACTCACTGATCCGCCGTCTGCATCCCCGCGCGGGTCGGCCTGCCCAAGGCATGGGAGAAGAACCGCCCGGCCTCGGATATCAGGTTGCGGTGGATGTCTTCGCGATCCACGCCATCGGCATCGGTGCACAGCGCAGGCATGGCGAGGATCTGTTCTTCGGTGCACGGTGCCATGAATACGAAGTGCCCTGCGCCGGCCAGCAACTTGAAGTCCGGCGCAGTCGGCAGTTTACGCGCCAGGGCTGCAGCATTTTTGTCGAAGGCCACCAGTTTGTCGCCGTCGCCGCTGTAGAGCAGCACCGGCACATGCACATCGGCCAGGGTGTGGCGGCCGAATTTAAGACTCAACGGCGCCATCAGCAGCAACGCATGCACGCGCGGATCGGCCACCGGTTGCAGATCGTCGCGATCGACAATCAACTCTCCCTGGGTATTGCAGGCGTCGCGATCGTCCGGGCGCTCCTGGCAGTAACGGCGCAGACGATCCAGATCCGGCTGTGCGCCGGACAGAATCAACGCGGTCTCGCCCCCTGCCGAATAGCCGATCACGCCAACCTGTTCAGCGTTCACATAAGGCGCGAGCATACGGTCGCCCAACGTGGCGGTAATGGCTTCGGAAATCTGGATCGGCCGGCCATAAAGGTTGCTCAGTGTGCCGAGGCGGCTGTGATCCTTGGAGTTGTCGCCGGGGTGAATCACCGCCACCACCACAAAACCCTTGCGTGCCAGTGACGTGGCCAGGTCATGCAGCGCCAGTGGCGTGCCGGTGTTGCCGTGGGACAGCATCAGCATCGGGAAGCGGCCGATGGCGACTTTGGTGTCTTCGCCGGCCTCGACCGAATAGCCTTCGAGCAGGCTCATGTGTTCGCGGTCGCTGGAGGGGTAGAACGCGATGGCGCGCATCGGTTGCAGGTCGAGCGGGTCAAGGAACGTCATCTCGTGATAGCCGACGCTCCAGCGCGGGTGTTGCCCGGGCGCAGCGTGCACTGAATTCAGGCTGCCGAGCAGGCAAATCAGTAACGCTGCACAAAGACGCATCATGGGATGCCCCACCCTGTTGTTACTCAATCGAAAGATCCGTTGTGTTCGACGCCCGAAATTCCGAGGTTCGGTGATCCGGCGCGGCGTTGCACTCAGACGTTGATCATCGGACTGCATAACCCGGGCCAGATTATGTAACAGTCAGAAACAAAAAACTCCGTATCTGGCCCTTGCAGAACCAGAATACAGAGTTTTTTTGAGATTGCCTGAACAGCAGCTGTTCTTTACGCAAGCCTTACGCGGCGGCGAACAGTTGCTCGCTGATCTTCGCTTGGGCAGCGCTCATGGCGTTATTGCGCACTTCTTCGCCATAGGCCAGGCCTTCGGCACGGACGACTTCGATGTCGGTGATGCCGAGGAAGCCGAAGACCAGTTTCAGGTAGTCTTCGTGAGCCACGCCCGAAGCCTGACCGGCGTGGATGCCGCCAGCGGTGGACACGATCACCACTTTCTTGCCACCGCACAGGCCTTCAGGGCCGGCTTCGGTGTAACGAAAAGTCTGGCCGGCAACGGCGATTCGGTCGATCCAGGCTTTGAGCTGGGTTGGTACGGTGAAGTTGTACATCGGTGCAGCGACGACGATGGCGTCGGCGGCGATGAATTCGGCCAGGGTGGTGGCGCTCAGTTCGGCTTCGTGCTGTTGTGCGGCGTTGCGCAGTTCAGCGGTGGTGCCGGCGGCAACCAGAGTGGTCGACGAGAAGTGGCTGATGGCGTCGGCGGCCAGGTCGCGGTAGGTCACGACAGCGCTTGGCTCGGCGGCTTGCCAGGCTTGAGTCACTTGACTGCTCAGCTGACGGGAAGCGGAGTTGTCGCCCAGAATGCTCGAATCGATGTGCAGCAGTTTCATGTGGAATCTCCTGGAATGAATCGCCGGTGGCGACGGAATGGAGACAATCCTACCGACGAAACCAATAGCTGATTAGACGGCAACAATGCGATAGTTCGTCCCACTGATAGAACAGTCGGATTTCCCCATGCAAGACCTCAACGATCTCTACTATTTCGCCAAAGTGGTCGAGGCCGGCGGATTCGCCGCCGCCGGCCGCTTGCTGGGCATTCCCAAGTCACGCCTCTCGCGGCGCATCGCCGAGCTGGAAGAACGCCTGGGCGCACGTTTGCTGCAACGCACCACTCGCCAACTGAAGCTGACGGCGGTCGGCGAACGCTATTTGCGTCACTGTCAGGCCATGCTGCTGGAAGCGGAAATGGCCGATGAAACGGTCGCCAGCATGTCCAGCGAACCTCGTGGACGCCTGCGGGTCTCAAGCCCCACGGGACTGGCCCATGAAATGCTGCCGGTGGTGATCAGCAATTTCCTTGGCAAATACCCCCAGGTGCAGTTGGAAGTCACTCTGATCAATCGCCGGGTCGACCTGATTACCGAAGGCATCGACGTCGCCCTGCGCGTGCGTGAGCACGGCGACGAAGAACCGATGCTGGTGACCCGCCGACTGCGGCAAGCGCAAATGGTGGTGGTAGCGAGCCCTTCCTTTATACAGGGCGTGGAAATCAACCATCCGCAGGACTTGAAGAACCTGCCGGTGCTGGGCGCTCTGGAGGCCGATCGCATGGTGCATGTGCGCCTGCTCGATCAGCACGGCAAGAGTTGCGATCTGGCGCTGGAAGCCCGGCTGGGGATCGACGATTTCATTGTGCGCAAGGCGTGTGTGCTGGCCGGCCAGGGTTTCACTCTGTTGCCGATGATGTATTGCGAAGCGGAGTTGAACAACGGCACGCTGGTGCAATTGCTGCCGGGCTGGTCACTGCCCGGCGGCTGGCTGCAAGCGGTGTATCCGCATCGACGCGGGGTGATGCCGGCGGTGCGCGCGTGGATCGATCATCTGGTCGAATCGTTCAATGCCTGTGGAGAACGGCTGTTATGAAACAAGGAAAGATGAGCGAGCAGGATGTCGCGGAGTTCTGCCTGGCCCTGCCCGGTGCCCGGGAAGACTACAAATGGGGTGGCGTGCGGGTATTTTCGATCGCCGGCAACAAGATGTTCGCCTTGCAGGGGCTGCGTGGCGATTCGCTGGCGTTCAAGGTCGACAAGGATCTGTTTCTCGGTCATTGCGACCGTCCGGGCATTCACCCGGCGCCGTATCTGGCCCGGGCGCAATGGATCATCATGCACCCGCCCTACCCGCTGGGCGCCGAGGAGTTGCAAGGATTGCTGCAGCGCTCCCATCAACTGGTGGTGAGCAAGTTGCCCAAGCGCGTGCAGGTCGGGCTGTTGCTCTAGAACAGCGCCAGCAGGTTCGAACCGAGGAACAACTGGTCGATCCAGAACACCTGGTGCAACGCCACGATCATCCAGAACAACACCTGAAACGACACCTTGCGCGTCTTGTGCCGGAAGACCTGCTGGGCGATCAATGCGCCCGGCCAGCCACCCGCCAGTTCCACTGCGTGCAGGATGTTTTCCGGAGTGCGCCAGGCATCAGCGCGCGCCTTGCGCTTGTCGGCCCAGTACAGGAAAAACGCCAGCACGCTGACCAGCCCGTAAGCGGTCAGCGGTACCAAAGAAATCCCGCGCAGCCACATCGACAGCGAGCCGGACAACGGCAACGCGCAGACGATCAGCAGCACCACCAGCTTCAATTTCAGATGCTGGATATTGCCACCGGAAGAACCGCGATCCGGGCGGCGTGCGCGGGAATCACTCATGCCTTGGCTGCTGTCCAGTCGACCCAGCCGAACTGCCAGGTCGCCAGAATCACCAGACCGAAGATGATCCGATACCAGGCGAACGCCGCGTAGCTGTGGCTGCCGATGAACTTGAGCAGGCCGCGCACCGCGATCATGGCGAAGATGAAGGCCGTGACAAAACCAATGGCGAACACCGGGAAGTCTGCCGGAACGAAAAGGTCGCGATACTTGTAGCCCGAATACACCGCCGCACCGACCATGGTCGGCATCGCCAGGAAGAACGAAAACTCGGTGGCCGTCTTGCGCGACAGGCCGAACAACAGGCCACCGATGATGGTCGAGCCGGAACGCGAGGTGCCGGGGATCATCGCCAGGCACTGGGCGAAGCCGATCTTCAGTGCATCCGTCCAGCGAATCTCGTCGACCGTTTCGGCGTGAACTTCATGCTGACGCTGCTCGGCCCACAACATCACGATGCCGCCTACCACCAGCGCAGCGGCAACTGTGATCGGGTTGAACAGGTAATGGTGGATCAGGTCGGCGAAGATCACGCCCAACACCACGGCGGGCATGAAAGCGATCAGCAGGTTGACGGTGAAGCGCCGCGCACTCGGCTGGGTCGGCAAGCCGATGACCACGTCGAGAATCTTGCGCCGAAACTCCCAGACCACCGCGAGAATCGCGCCGAGCTGAATGATGATGTTGAACGCCATGGCCCGCTCGCCTCCGAAATCGAGCAAGTCGGCAACAATGATCTGGTGTCCGGTACTGGAAATGGGCAAAAACTCCGTCAGCCCCTCTACAACTCCAAGAATTAGTGCCTGCAAGGCCGTCCAAAGATCCATCAATCCCCCAGAGAGCGATGCTCAGTGGCATGCTCCGATAGTATTTTTTTACGTTCACTTCGTTCAGCGTAGCTAGTTGTAGCTGTACCGATTCCGCACGCGCAGGATCCACACGAAACAGTCAAAATTCCGTGAAAAATCAATTCGGATTCAGGTTTTCACGCGCGGAGCCGAAATCTTAACAGACAAGCCGTAATAGCGCTGCCGCGTTCTACGACTTGGGTCGCGTATGCCCGATCACTGAAACGTGGTTGGATGCTGGCGGTGGTTTATTACAAGAAAAAGAATCCGGAGTGACAGCGTTATGAACAGCTTGCGCAGTGTGTCGATCAGCCGACGCTTGTGGCTCATCTTGATTGTGGCGGTAGTCATGCTGCTGACATTGGGCGTGTTGATGCTCAAGCAGATCCACGATGACCTTTACCACGCCAAGGCCCAGAAAACCCAGCATGTCGTGCAGACCGCCAGCGGTTTGCTGACCTACTACCAAGGCCTCGAAGCAGCAGGAACCCTGACCCGCGATGTGGCGCAGAAACAGGCGCTGACCGCGATTCGTGGCCTGCGTTATGACCAGAATGATTACTTCTGGATCAACGACCTCACGCCCGTGATGGTCATGCACCCGACCAATCCGAAGCTTGAAGGCCAGAACCTTTCGGCGATCCGCGACCCGGACGGCTTTGCGGTGTTCAACGAAATGGTCGCCATCGCCAAGGCCAAGGGCGCCGGCATGGTGGATTATCGCTGGCCCAAGCCCGGCGCCAGTGAACCGGTGGCCAAGACTTCCTATGTGAAACTGTTCGAGCCGTGGGGCTGGGTGATTGGTTCGGGCGTGTACGTCGACGATGTGCAGGCCGAGTTTCAGGGTCAGGTGATCAAGGCGTCGGTGGTCGGGCTGGTCATCGCGGTGATCATGGCCCTGCTGGTGATCCTGATTGCCCGCAGCATCGTCCGTCCGTTGCAGGAGACCGTGAACGCCATGGCCAACATCGCCAGCGGCGAGAGCGATCTGACCCGCAGCCTCGACACGCATGGCCAGGATGAAGTCACCCAGTTGGCCCATCACTTCAATGCCTTCACCACCAAGCTGCGCCGGGTGATCGCTGACTTGCAGGTGTCCGCCAGTGCCTTGGGCCAGTCGTCCAGCGAACTGGGCAATGATGCGGCGCAGGCCCAGCAACGCAGCCAGCAGCAGTCGCAGCAGATGGAACTGGTGGCCACTGCAGTCAACGAAGTGACCTACGGCGTGCAGGACGTGGCGAAGAACGCCGAACATGCCGCCAGCGAAATGCGTGACGCCGAGGCCCAGGCCCAGCAAGGCCAGGTGAATATCGACAGCAGCCTGCAACAGATCGACAAGCTGTCCGGCACCATCGATCAGGCCGTCGAAGTCATCCGCACTCTGGCGACCGAAAGCACGCAGATCGGCAGTGTGCTGGAGGTGATTCGCTCGATTGCCGAGCAGACCAACCTGCTCGCCCTCAACGCCGCGATTGAAGCAGCCCGCGCCGGTGAACAGGGTCGCGGTTTTGCCGTAGTAGCTGACGAAGTGCGTTTGCTGGCACAGCGCACGCAGAAGTCCACGGCGGAAATCCAGACGATGATCGAGCGCCTGCAAAATCATTCCGAAGCCGCCGTGAAAGTGATCGGCGACAGCAGCAAGGCCTCGCAACTGACCATCGAGCAGGCCGGTCTGGCCAGCGCGAGCCTGAACGCCATCGGCCAGGCACTGCGCAACCTCAATGGCCTGAACGCCTCGATTGCCAGCGCAACGCTGCAACAGGCGCACGTGGTCGAAGACATCAATCAGAACGTCACCCAGGCGGCGGGTTTGTCCCACAGCACCGCGCTGGCGGCCGAACAGTCGAGCCTGGCCAGTGTGCACCTGGGCGAGCTCAGCGAGCAGTTGAACGGTTTGCTGCGTCAGTTCCGCGTCTGATAGCCCTTGCAGGTGGGAACGCGTTTCCCACCTGTTTTTCGGTACAATCCGCTCCCTCTTCTATTCCCCCCAAGGATCCTGCATGTCCGGGCTTGAACTGTTTGCCGCCGCTCTCGGTGTGATCGCCGTGTGGCTCACGGTCAAACAGAATCCGTGGTGTTGGCCGATCGGGCTGGTCATGGTGTCGCTCTACACCTGGGTCTTCTTCGAAGTGAAGCTGTATTCGGACATGCTGCTGCAGGTGGTTTATGCCGGGCTGCAAGTCTATGGCTGGTGGCAATGGACGCGGGCCGGGACGATGCATGACGGGCGCGAGGTCACCCGGCTAGACAATCGCTCGATTGCGCAGGGCTTGGCCATCGGCGCGGTGGGCAGTCTGCTGCTGGGCGCTGCGATGGCCCATTGGACCGACGCGGCACAACCGTGGCTCGACGCGGCGCTGACCGGTTTCAGCCTGGTCGCGCAATTCTGGATGGCCCACAAACGCCTGCAATGCTGGGCGCTGTGGTTCGTGCTGGATGTGATCTTCGTCGGGCTGTTCCTCTATAAAGGGCTGTACCTGACGGCGGCGCTGTATGCCTTGTTCACCCTGATCGCGGTGCAAGGGTGGCGCGAATGGCGTGCCGATCCGGCGTTGCAACGATGAAAGTAATCGTTCTGACCGGTCCCGAGTCCACGGGCAAGAGCTGGCTGGCAGCCGGAATTCAACAACGGTTCGGCGGTCTGCGGGTCGACGAGTATGTGCGTTGGTTCATTGAGCAGAACCCGCGGGATACGTGCCTGGCCGATATTCCCGAGATCGCTCGCGGCCAGTTGCGATGGGAAGATGAAGCACGCGCGCAGCAACCGCGATTGCTGATACTCGATACGCATCTGTTGAGCAACATCCTGTGGAGCCAGACCTTGTTCGGCGACTGCCCGGCCTGGCTGGAAACCGAGCTGCTGGCGCGTCATTACGACCTGCACCTGCTGCTCTCCCCCGAGCAGATCGAATGGACGGACGATGGTCAGCGCTGCCAGCCCGACTTGAATCAACGACTCGCGTTCTATCAGGCCACTCGGACCTGGCTGCAAACCCATCATCAACCCTTGCAGATCATTCAGGGCAACTGGGCCGAACGCCAGCATCAAGCCTTCGAAGCGGTTCGAGCGCTGCTTGCGGACTGACCCGGCTTTCGGGGCGCTTGACCCGCAGATCCCCCTGTT
Organism: Pseudomonas sp. GW823-FHT04A03; assembly: GCF_058796615.1. Taxonomy (NCBI): domain Bacteria; kingdom Pseudomonadati; phylum Pseudomonadota; class Gammaproteobacteria; order Pseudomonadales; family Pseudomonadaceae; genus Pseudomonas; species Pseudomonas sp. GW823-FHT04A03. The sequence continues at coordinate 506,341 of NZ_JBXAIV010000001.1, read as the reverse complement.
TTGGGGCCAAAGTGTCCATTCCTGAAACACTCCCGCGAGTGCAAAGTGCCCGTCTCAGGCCCCTTCATCTCTTTGTCACGCGACTTGTTACGAAGTTGAAACACCTGCGCGCAAACCCTTGTTCCAGAGCTTTGCAATGGCTTTGGGGGGCTGGGAAGCCCCTGGCTTGTTTCAACGTTGAAACAGTATTTGTATCAGCTCTGCGCTAATCCAGTTCAACTCGCTGAAATACAACGATATTTAAAAAGCGGCACAGCTTTCGCTCTCTCCTTCACAACGCTGACCAGGCCCAGCCCACTGAAGAAGGAATTGCCGCCGTGGGGAATATCAATAAAGCCTTTACCTGCCTTCTGCTGATCGGATCAGCCGCCAGCCCGTTTCTCAGTTTCAACGTTCAGGCCGAAGGCAATGGCGTGATCGTGCTCAATCGTGACGTCCAGCCGATCCCGATCGGCCGCAGCGGCGGCAAAGACCCCTATCCGACCACCGTCAATGCCAACCCTTCGGGCCGAATCGATCAAGCGATGACCAGCACCGAACTCAACGACGGTGAATTTGCCAGTGTAGCCAGCGGCTCCTCGATTCGCGGCAGCATCACCACCCCGACCTCAAACATTCCCGGCATGAACACCGTGACCAACCCGAATGGTCTGCCTGGCATGGGAGGCGGTCACGGCGGCGGTGCCGGCGGCTCGATCTCCAATACCGTCAACCGAGCCATGAGCTCCGGCCTTGCTCCTCTGACCCGCATGGCTGGAGGCCAATAAATGAATCGCTCTCTGCTCCTGCTCGCCCTCCTCGGCTGCACCAGCGTCATGGCCGACCCAAGCTCTGTGAACAACGCAAGCATTCAGGAAACCGGCATCCAGTATCGCGGCAACTACAACGTCAACCAGGCGGCCGGCGACCAGATGCAACAGACCAACACCAAAGCGATCGCCATTGGCACCAATGCCAGCGCGACCACCAGCGTCATCCAGCACATCAACACGCCTGCCGACCGCACTGGCAATGCCAGCGCCACCATTGGCGGCAACTCTTTCACCAATGGCAACGGGATCCTGGGCGTGAACCAGGGCGCCGGGGCCAATAACCAGATGGCCAACGTTACGCGCGTCAGCATCAGTGCTGCCCCGCAGAGCGTTGACGATAGCGCCCTTTCCCAACAGAACGTGGCGTTGTTACCGAGCTCAGGAGCAACTGGTACCTCACCCGGCAGTCGCCAGGTCACGACAAGTGACCAGGCCTTCACCGGCAGCCGAGGGGTAATCCAGGTGAACCAGAGTGCCGGGGTGGGGAACCGAATGGCTAACACCCTGAGCATCCGGGTCGCAGACTGACCCAAACAAAAAGCAGTGCAATTAGAAAGTACCAACACTTAACCAACTAATAAGCACGGAGAAACACCATGAAACCTACAATGGCCCTCAAACCACTGGTTTTCGCACTCGCAGCAGTGATGGCAATCGCAGCACAGGCAGGCGGTCGTGATGATGACAATCACGGTCATGGTAACGGGCACGGCAATGGTCATGGCAACCATGAACCAAAAGGCCCAACCCTGGAACAACTGCTGCAAATCGGCGCTGGCGCCGGCGCAGCAGTGCTCGACACTCAAAACAGCGATGGCAACCTGGTTGGCAACCAAGGCACCAAAAATGATGCCTCGGTTCGCGACTCGGCCAACGGCACCAACGGCAACGTTGGCATGAACAACACCGCCGGCGATGGCAACCAGCAAGACAACGCTGCTGCTCTGGCAACTGCCGACGAAAGCTTCATCTTCGGCTCTGCGGTGTCTGTGTCCAGCGCTACTCAGGTCAACAACAACAACGCTGTTGCGAACTACTCCACCACCAACAACGCCAACCTCAACAACGTGGGTAACGGCGGTTCCGGCAACATTGGCGTGAACAACAGTGCCGGTAACTTCAACCAACAGAAAAACAACCTGGCAATTGCTGTATCGGGTGGTCGTGTAGCTAACGCCGCTGCTGCTGCGAACCAAAGCTCCACTGGCCTGACTGTCGCCAACAACGGCACTCAAACCTGGAAAAAAGACACCCTCACTGGCACTGTTGCCGCCGTCGGCGTGTTCGGCGCCGTGGGTGAAGCTACCATCAAAGATGACGATCACGGTCACGGCGGTGGCGGTTATGGCAACAACGATCGTGGCCACGGCGGAAACGGCGGCGGCAAAGATCAAAAAGCCACCTTCGAAGCTGTGGGCGTCTTCGGCCTGGCAGGTGTGACCACTCAACAAGTGATGACTCCTGATGGCTGGAAAAACCCTGTGACCAACAACGCTTCTATCTCCAACGTTGGTAACAACTTCTCGGGTAACGCTGGTTACAACAACGCTGCTGGTGTTGGCAACCAACAAAGCAACTCGCTGTCCATCGCCGCAGGTTGCAAAGCCTGCATGTAATCGCGATCGAAACGAAAGCCCCGGAAACGGGGCTTTTCCTCAGTCCGCAAAGGCGTATCGATCATGCGTAAGACTGCCCTCCTCGCTCTGCTTTGCTTCTGTGGCCTGACCCAGGCTGCCCAGATGCCCGTTGCCGCCTTGCCTGGCGGCACGCTTGTCTACAAGAACGTGCAAAGCATTCGTGAGCGCAAGTTTGCCGACATCGTCGAACAGAAAACCGACTTCAGCTGCGGCGCCGCCGCGCTGGCGACGGTATTGCGCCAGGCTTATTGGCTCGACGTCGATGAGGAGCACATCATCAAAGGCATGCTGGTCAACGCTGACCAGGACCTTGTTCGTACTCAAGGTTTCTCCATGCTGGACATGAAGCGCTACATAGAAAGCATCGGCATGCGCGCCAGAGGCTACAAGATTCCGCCGGAAAAACTCGACGCAGTCACGATCCCGGTGGTGGTACTGATGGAAATTCGCGGCTACAAGCATTTCGTGGTGATGCAGCGGGCGGACAAGGATTGGGTTTACATCGGAGACCCGGTTTTAGGACACAAACGCTACTCCCATGATGACTTTGTCAAAGGTTGGAACGGCATTGTCTTTGCCATCGTCGGCCCCGGATACGACAAGGCCAATGCCTTGCGCAGCCCTCCGGTACCGGTGACGGCCAAAAACAAGCTGGATGCCTTCAACCCGGTCAAAGATGCTGAATTGATGGACTTCGGGTTCATACAGAGCGACTTCTTTTAATCGCCGATTACAAGAGTGGGGCTGGATGTCCCGGGAGCAGCAGATGAAAACCTCATACTGGCTGGCCGCCGCCTGCCTGGCAGCGAGCGCGTCAGGCTATGCCAATGCAGGATTCAAACCCATCGAAATCAAGGACCAGGAGCTCGCTGAGCTACGCGGTCGCTATGTCATGCCGGGCCGGATCATCAGCTTCGGTGTCGTCATGAGCAGTACCTGGCGCAACGCCAGTGGAGATCTGATCGGGGCCTCGGCCACGATGCAATTGCAGGCAGCTTCGGTAAAACCCGAATTCTATGTCTCGACCATCAAGGAACACGGCAATGGCAGCACCCCGGAACTGGGGACTGGCTCGGTCGTGGGTGGCGCGGGACTCAACTCCAGCCAGGGCGTGACGCAGAGTGTGCGCGCCGCTGGCGACGGCAACGCCGCCTACAACAACGTTGCGATCAACGTCAAAGAAGCCAGTCAGGCCCCTGCCCTCGTGCCCACCCAAGGCCAGGCCTTGATGTCCGGCCAGACCATTTCCGGCAGCAACGGCGCCGGCAGCGTCGCGGTTTCGGCCACAGGCGGCGGTGTACAAATGGCCATTCAGGCCTCCGGCAATCAGGGTACAGCCTTGCAACAGGTCGCCCAGGGCGGACTGCTGCAAAACACCCGTTTGCTGGGTAACGCGAACGTAGTCAACAACCTGACACAACTCAACGTTGTCCTTAACAATAACGGCATGAGTGCCGGCGCACTGGACTGCAACCTGACTCAACTCAGGGCACTACGCAACATCGGATATTGAACTACGCTGAGTCTCGATCATTGGGCTTAAAGGGACGGCTTATTCATGTATCGATCAGTATCACTGCGTGCCGCTGTATGTTTGAGTACTCTTCTACCCGCGGCGATGCTGCAAGCAGCACCTGACGCAGATGTAGAAGCCCTGAAACAGGAACTTCTGGAGCTTAAGCAACGATACGAAGTACAACAAAAAGCCTTGGCGGTGCTCGAACAACGGGTCCGCCAGGTCGAAGAACAACCCGCCTCCCCACCCCCAAAACGCCTGGCCAAATCGCCTTCGGACATGAAAGGCAACCGGGTCGCCACCGGCACCGGGGCTGCAGCAGCGTCGGGGGGCGCTGCCGGGGGTAGTGGTGCATCCTATGGCCAGTCGCTGGCCGACGATTCGCAACCGGCGCAGAGCGTTTCCAACCTGTACGACGAAGCCAGCGGCTTCTTTGGCGGCGGCAAGTTCAGCTTTGAAACCGGCGTGACCTATTCACGCTACGACACCCGCCAGCTGATCCTCAACGGCTTCCTCGCACTGGACTCGATCTTCCTGGGCAACATCAACCTCGACCGGATCAAGGCCGATACCTGGACCCTCGACCTGACGGGACGCTACAACTTTGACAACCGCTGGCAGTTCGACCTGAACGTGCCTGTCGTGTATCGCGAATCGACTTATCAATCGGGCGGCGGCAACGGCGGCGCATCCAACGTCACCACCGAACAGGACGTCAGCCGCGATCCGACCATCGGTGACGTCAACTTCGGCATTGCCTACAAGTTCCTGGACGAGTCGGTCAACACCCCGGATGCCGTGGTTTCCTTGCGGGTCAAGGCGCCTACGGGCAAGGATCCGTTCGGGATCAAGCTGCGCCAGACCGATGCCAACTCGAACCTGTTCGTGCCTGACACCCTGCCCACCGGCAACGGCGTCTGGTCGATCACCCCGGGCATCTCGCTGGTCAAGACGTTTGACCCGGCCGTGCTGTTCGGCAGCTTGTCCTACACCCATAACTTCGAGGAATCGTTTGACGACATCAGCTCGACCGTCAACCAGAAAAACCCGGGCAAGGTACGCATCGGCGACAGCTTCCAGATTGGCGCAGGTGTTGCCTTCGCGCTGAACGAGAAGATGAGTATGTCGTTCTCCGTATCCGACCTGGTGCAACGCAAGAGCAAGCTGAAACAGGATGGCGGGGATTGGGAATCGGTGGTGTCCAGCGACGCCAACGCCGGTTACTTCAACGTCGGCATGACCATTGCGGCCACCGACAACCTGACCATCGTGCCCAACCTGTCCATCGGCATGACGGACGATGCCCCGGATTTCTCCTTCAGCCTGAAATTCCCGTACTACTTCTAAACCGCAACATCATAAAAAGGCCCGCTGCGACTTGCATCGCAGCGGGCCTTTTCAGCTTCCTGTCTTCAGGAAGCGCCGCGCCCTAGCGGATCTGGTGCTTGTGCAGCAAACGGTAGAAAGTCGGCCGGGAAACCCCCAGCACCTTGGCAGCAACGCTGAGATTGTCGCTGTGCCGGTTCAACACATCGCACAACGCTTGGCGTTCGGCACGGGTCTTGTAGTCTTCAAGCGTACCCATGGGTGTCGCGATCGACTGCTGGCTGATCAGCCCCAGGTCACGGGCCTCGATCTGCCGCCCTTCGGCCAGCACCAGGCCCCGGCGCACGCGGTTGGCCAGCTCGCGGACATTGCCCGGCCAGTCGTGCTTGCCCATGGCGATCAGCGCGTCTTCACTGAAACTGCGCGGACGACGGCCGGTTTCGTGGCTGTAGAAATGGGAAAAATGGTTGGCCAGCATCGACAGGTCGCCGTGGCGCTCGCGTAACGGCGCGGTCACCACCTGCAAAACGTTCAGACGGTAGTACAAGTCTTCGCGGAAGCGCTTTTTCTCGATCGCCGCCTCAAGGTCGACGTGCGTTGCCGCCAACACCCGCACATCCACCGGGATCGGTTGACTTCCGCCGACCCGTTCAATGTGTTTTTCCTGAAGAAAGCGCAGCAGATTGGCTTGCAATTCCAGTGGCAGATCGCCGATTTCATCGAGAAACAAGGTGCCGCCATTGGCCGCTTCAATACGCCCGACCTTGCGCTGATGAGCGCCGGTGAACGCGCCTTTTTCATGACCGAACAGCTCGGACTGGATCAAATGCTCGGGAATCGCCCCGCAGTTGATCGCCACAAACGGTTTGCTGTGCCGTTGCGACTGCCGGTGCAGGGTACGGGCGACGAGCTCCTTGCCGGTACCGCTTTCGCCGCGGATCAACACCGGCGACTCGGTGGGCGCCAGTTTGCTCAGCAGCTTGCGCAGCTCGCGGATCGGCTTGCTGTCGCCGAGCAACTCATGTTCCGGCTGATCGACGTGAATCGTGCCCTGACCGCGCAGGCGCGCCATGCCGAACGCGCGTCCGAGGGTGACCTGCACCCGTGACACGTCGAACGGCAAAGTATGGAAATCGAAGAACCACTCGCAGACGAAATCGCCAACGTTCTGCAAGCGCAGCACCTCCTGATTCAACACGGCGATCCACTCAGTGCCGCTGCGACTGATCAGCTCTTTGACTGCCTCGGGACGTTCCAGGTGAAAAGGCTGTAAACGCAACAGGCCGACATCGCAACTTCGGTCGGCGGCATTTTCCAGGCTACAACTGTCGACGTCCCAACCCACGGCACGTAAACCCGGGAGCAATCGGTGACAGTCGTCGCACGGGTCGACGACCAATAAACGTCTTAATGCAGGCGCTTCGCTCATGACTGTTCCTTGGCGCCAAATTTTAGGAAATGATCGTAAAAACAGTCATTTGGCAAACCTGACTGTTACATTAGCAAGAATTTGACGGCGTCTTGTATCGATTGCTTATAGGTGTACAAGTGAACCAGTTATAAGAAACTGCTTTATTAGTTAGCTATCGACTTGATTCTTTCGCCAGGCTTTCAAAACCTGTCTGAATATTGAGTGTATGAAAGAAAGTCGAAATTTCTTCAGATTCTGTGTGACCCGCCAGCGGGTTGCGTGCATCAGTACAAGTAACTCGCCGAACGGTAAGCCCAACCGACGGCACATCACTTGATTGGGCACTAATAGAGAGAAGACCCCATGACCGCCCCGCTCCGTATCAACGAAGCTCTTTTGATTGCCAACCGCGCATTTAAACCTTTTCAATGCGTCGCCTGGGCCCCACAAGACGGCAATGGCGAACTGAGCCTGACCGTTATCGACCGTACCAACTCTCACATCGGTCGCACCCAAATCCCAAGCAGCGCCTACTCCGATCCGGCGCAACTTGAACACCTGCTGCAACAGGCTCGCGCCGAACTGAGCGAAGAAGGCTACGCGTTGCAATCCTGGTCGATGCCACACTGATAACTGCGGGCAATGCGGATGACGCTCAAGTCATCCGCCCTCTTCTGTTAGTTTCGGATCTTTTTCCAACTTCAGTCTTTTTTGTACAACTTTCCTCAATACTTTCGCGCCTGAATGCTTGGCAGGCTTGCGACTGGTTCAAAAAGACACTGTTCTGGCACAGTGCGACCCTCCACCTGTTAGTTATGTCAGTTGTACTTGCGCGTATTCAGGGATTGAATGTTTCGCTCATGCAGTTACCCGATCCGCCTCCCGGAAATCGGTCGACTCGCAAGGAGAAGCATGCATGTCATCCCAGATCGCCATAGCGCTGCCGACGCTAGCGAATAACCCCGGACAACTCGACAAGACGTTTTCCAGCAACGGTGTGGCGCAGGTTTACTTCGCCGGCAGTACATCCAGCCTTACCCAGAGCGTGGCGCTCGATGCGCAAGGTCGAACTCTGGTCGCTGCCAAGGTGGGCACTGCGCAAGGCAGTCGTTTCGGCCTGGCACGTCTGCTCGAAGACGGCTCGGCAGATCTGGGGTTCGGTTTTCAAGGAAGCGTCATCGGCCGGTTCGCCGCCGGTTTTGAAGCCACGGGCAGCAAGGTTCAAGTCTTGCCCGACGGGCGGATTCTGCTGGCGGGTCTGCACTATGAATCAGAACATTGCACTCTGCCCGCGCTGGCGATGTTCGATGCACAGGGTCGACCTGACCCGGATTTCGGTGACAACGGTCAGAAAATCGTCCATCTGCCCGGCGACCTTTCCATGGGCACCCGTGACGCCTGGTTGCCGCCGGGTGTTCCGGGCGCCGAAGCCTGTGATTTCGCAGTACAGCCGGACGGGCATATCCTGCTGATTGCCAATCACCACCGCGCCCTCGCCGATCACGTCGGCATGCTGATCCGCCTCAAACCCGACGGCTGCCTGGATCCCTCCTTCAACGGTCGCGGTTTCGTCATGGTTCGCCACTTGCTGCTCAATACCTGGCTCGGCGGCCTGCTGTTGCAAGAAGACGGAAGAATCGTGGTGGCCGGCTCCATCGATTTCCCACAGGAAGGCCTGCTCGCCCGCTACCTGCCGGACGGGCGACTCGACGAACGTTTCGCGGTAGACGGTTTCATGGCCTTCAAAGTCCAGGGACGCAGTGCGCTGGTCAATCAAGTCATCGAATCCGCAGAACATTTGCATTGTTTTGGCAGCAGTCGCGATCCGATTCGATGCATGGCCCAGTCGGTCCATGGCAACGGTCGCCCCGACCTGCACTGCAACGGCGGTCAGCCGCACCTGCTGGAAATCGGCCCCAGCGGCTGTCAGTGGAGTGCAGCGCAAGTGATGCCGGACGGTCGCATCATTGCGGTCGGCGCGACGATCGGCGGAGTTGAAGCCGATTTCATTGTCGCCCGTTATCTGGTCAACGGCAGCCTTGACCGAAGCTTCGGGTCGGGTAACGGCTGGTTGCGCACGCGACTGGGGCGCAGCCTCGATACCGCTACATCAGTGGCGATCCAGCCGGGTGGCGAAATTCTGGTGGGCGGTTATTCGCTGGATGGCAACTACCGTGCAGTGGTCGCGCGTTATCTGAATCACTGATGCGATCCTTCCCACACTTGATCTTGCCCATCGCTTACGGCAACTTGCGCGCTTCTTAAAACAAGGAGCAACCGATGTCCGGTTCGATGGCCCAGGCGTTCGCGCACAATTTTCTCGGGCATTCGCCCCGCTGGTACAAGGCGTGCGTCGTCGGGTTTCTGATTCTCAACGCGCTGGTGCTGTGGACCGTAGGCCCGGTCGCGGCCGGCTGGTTGTTGGTGATCGAGTTCATTTTCACCCTGGCCATGGCGCTCAAGTGCTACCCGCTGATGCCTGGCGGCTTGCTGCTGATCGAAGCGCTGCTGCTGAAAATGACCACGCCCCAGGCGCTGTATGAAGAGCTGCAGCACAATTTCCCGGTGATTCTGCTGCTGATGTTCATGGTCGCCGGCATCTACTTCATGAAAGACCTGCTGCTGTTCCTGTTCTCGCGCCTTTTGCTGGGCGTACGTTCGAAGGCGCTGCTGGCCCTGATGTTCTGCTTTTTGTCGGCGTTTCTTTCGGCGTTTCTCGATGCGTTGACCGTGACCGCAGTGATCATCAGTGCCGCCGTGGGCTTCTATTCGGTCTACCACCGGGTGGCCTCCGGCAACGATCCTCGACAGGACAGCGAATTCAGCGATGACCAGCATTTGCCTCAACTGCATCACGAGGACCTGGAGCAGTTTCGCGCCTTCCTGCGCAGCCTGTTGATGCACGGCGCCGTCGGCACCGCATTGGGCGGCGTCTGCACCCTGGTTGGCGAGCCGCAAAACCTGCTGATCGGCCACGAGATGGGTTGGCACTTTGCCGAATTTTTCCAAAAAGTCGCACCGGTTTCCCTGCCGGTTATGGTCGCGGGCCTGGTGACCTGCATCTTGCTGGAGAAACTGCGCTGGTTCGGTTACGGCACGCTGCTGCCGGACAACGTACGCGCCGTGCTGGCCAACTACGCCGCTGAAGACAACGCCGAGCGCACCCCGCGCCAACGTGCCGCCCTGTTGGTGCAAGGCTGCGCTGCGCTGATCCTGATTGCCGGGCTGGCGTTCCATATTGCGGAAGTCGGCTTGATCGGCCTGATGGTGATCGTGCTGATCACGGCTTTCACTGGCATCACCGACGAGCACCGACTGGGCAGCGCCTTCAAGGACGCCATGCCGTTCACCGCGCTGCTGGTGGTGTTCTTTGCTGTGGTTGCGGTGATCCACGACCAGCAACTGTTCGCGCCGCTGATTCAATGGGTGCTGGCATTGCCGGCCGATCAACAGCCGGGGATGCTGTTCATCGCCAACGGCTTGCTGTCGGCGATCAGTGACAACGTGTTCGTTGCAACGATCTACATCACTGAAGTGAAGCAGGCATTCCTGTCCGGCCACATGAGCCGTGAGCATTTCGAGACACTGGCAATTGCGATCAATACCGGCACCAACCTGCCGAGCGTGGCGACGCCCAATGGTCAGGCGGCGTTTCTGTTTCTGCTGACGTCGGCGATTGCACCGCTGGTGCGCCTGTCCTACGGGCGGATGGTGTGGATGGCGTTGCCTTACACCGTGGTGATGGGATTGCTCGGCTGGTATGCCGTGAGTTACTGGTTGTAGAAACAACAACGGGAGCCCTGGGGCTCCCGTTTTTTTATGCCTCGATCAACGCGGCAGGATGTACTTTTCGATCGCCTGCGACACGCCATCCTCGGTGTTCGGCCCGGTCACCACGTCGGCTTGACGCTTCACCGCATCCTCGGCCTGCCCCATGGCAATCGACAAACCGGCAACATGGAACATCGCCGGATCATTGCCGCCATCGCCAATCGCAGCGGTCTGCGCCAGCGGCACGCCCAGGTGTTCAGCTAGCGTGACCAGCGCTGAGCCTTTGTTGGCCTCGACCGCCGTCACATCCAGATACACCGGTTGCGAGCGCGACACCTGCGCCATGCCCTCGACCTTCGGCAGCAACTGCGCCTCCAGTTCGATCAGCAGATCCGTGTTGTTGCTGGTCGCGACGATCTTGTCGATACGCTCGAGATACGGCTCGAAGCTATCCACCACCACCGGCGGATAACCGAGCCCGTGCTGCTCGCGCGGCACCATCGGCCCGTGCGGATCCTTGAGCAGCCAGTCGCCGCCGCTGAACACCCAGATCTCTACATCCGGCTGATCGGTGAACAGCGCCAGTGCGGTCAGCGCTGCGGTCGCGGGCAGGTAATGAGCAACCAGAATGCTGCCATCCGGATTGACGATCGTGCCGCCATTGAACGCCGCCGTCGGCAGATCGACGCCAAGGGCTTCGATCTGTTGCAGCATGGCCTTGGGCGGACGCCCGGTGGCCAGGCTGAACAACACGCCCGCCTCGCGCAGTGAACGAACCGCATCAATCGTGCGCTGGCTCAGGCTGTGATCGGGCAGCAACAGCGTGCCGTCCATGTCACTCAACAGAAAACGGATCGGCTCGTTCATCCGAGACCATGCCAGACGCGACCATCGCGAGTCAGCAGGTCATCGGCAGCTTTCGGCCCGTCTTCGCCGGCGGCATAGCTCTGCACACTCGCGTCCTGTTGCCAGGCGTCGAGGAACGGCTGCACCGCGCGCCAGCCGTTCTCGATGTTGTCAGCGCGCTGGAACAGCGTCTGGTCACCGGTCAGGCAGTCGTAGATCAGGGTTTCGTAGCCGGTGGACGGCTGCATCTCGAAGAAATCCTTGTAGGCGAAGCCCAGCTCGATGTTGGCCATGTTCAGCGCCGGCCCCGGCCGTTTGGCCAGCAGGTCGAACCACATGCCTTCGTTGGGCTGGATCTGGATACGCAGGTAGGTCGGCTGCAATTCGTCGACCTCGGTATCGCGGAACTGCGCATACGGCGCCGGTTTGAAGCAGATGACGATCTCGGTGTCGCGCACGCTCATGCGTTTGCCGGTGCGCAGGTAGAACGGCACGCCGACCCAGCGCCAGTTGTCGATCATCACTTTGAGCGCCACGTAGGTTTCCGTGGTGCTTTCGGGGGCGACGTTGTTCTCGTCGCGATAACCGGCCACCGGTTTGCCGGCGACTTCACCGGCGCCGTATTGGCCGCGCACCGAGTTTTCCCGTGCTTCTTCGGTAGTCCACGGCCGGATCGCACCGACTACCTTGGCCTTCTCGCCCCGCACCGCATCGGCGCCGAACGCAGCCGGCGGCTCCATCGCGACCATGGCCAGCAACTGAAACAGGTGATTGGGCACCATGTCCCGCAGGGCGCCGGTGTGTTCGTAAAAACTGCCACGGGTTTCGACGCCGACGGTTTCGGCGGCGGTGATCTGCACGTGGTCGATGTAGTGATTGTTCCAGAACGCTTCGAACAGGCTGTTGGAGAACCGGCTGACCAGAATGTTCTGCACGGTTTCCTTGCCCAGATAATGATCGATCCGGTAGATCTGCTTTTCCGACATGACCTTGAGCAGGCAGGCGTTCAACGCCTCGGCGGTCTGAAGGTCGGAGCCGAACGGTTTTTCGATTACCACCCTTCGGAACGCTTCCGGGGTTTCTTCGAGCAACCCGGCGCTGCCGAGACGGCGCACCACTTCGCTGAAGAAACGTGGCGCGGTGGCCAGATAGAAAACCGCATTGCCAGTGCCGCTGTCGGCGATTTTCGCCGCCAGGGCTGAATAGGTGCTGTCGTCCAGGAAGTCGCCCTGGACGTAGCTGATGCCTTTGGCGAGCTTGGCCCACAAGGCCGGATCAAGCATCTGATCGCCCTTGCCGACTTTCGCTGCCACTTCGGTGCGGATGAAGTCTTCGAGCTTTTGCGCGAAGGCTTCATCGGTGATGGCGTTGTGGTCAACGCCGACGATCCGCAGGCCATCATCCAGCAGGCCGTCGCGACTCAGGTTGTACAGCGCCGGCATAAGCAGGCGCTTGACCAGATCACCGTGGGCGCCGAACAAAAACAGCGTGGTCGGTGGTGCGGGTTCTGCCTTGGATTTCCTGCGGATCGTATGGGTCATTTCTTCGGAGTCTCCACATGGCCGCCGAAGCCGAAGCGCTGGGCCGAAAGAATCTTGTCGCCGAAAGTGCCCTGACCGCGCGAGCGGTAGCGCGAGAACAGCGAGTTGGACAGCACCGGTACCGGCACCTTTTGTTCCATTGCCGCTTCGATGGTCCATTGACCTTCGCCGCTGTCGGCCACGGAGCCGGAGAAACCGTCGAGTTTCGGGTCGACCGCCAGGGCATCGGCGGTCAGGTCGAGCAGCCACGACGACACCACGCTGCCACGACGCCAGACTTCGGCGATGTCGGCCACGTTCAGGTCAAAACGCTGGTCTTGCGGCAGAAGCTCGCTGGACTTGGTCTTGAGGATGTCGAAGCCTTCGGCGAAGGCCGCCATCATCCCGTACTCGATCCCGTTGTGGATCATCTTCACAAAGTGACCGGCACCGGCGGGACCTGCGTGGATGTAGCCGTGCTCGGCACGGTGGTCATCGGACTTGCGGTCCTTGGTGCGCGGGATGTCGCCCATGCCTGGCGCCAGCGCGGCGAACAGTGGGTCGAGACGCTTAACGGTCTCGGCATCGCCGCCGATCATCATGCAGTAGCCGCGTTCCAGGCCCCAGACGCCGCCGGAGGTGCCGACGTCGATGTAGTGCAGGCCTTTCTCGGCCAGGTTTTTGGCCCGGCGGATGTCGTCCTTGTAGTTGGTGTTGCCGCCATCGATGATGGTGTCGCCCGCCTCGAGCAGGTTGCTCAGGGTTTCGATGGTGTCTTCAGTCGGTGCGCCGGCCGGCAGCATGACCCACACCGCACGCGGCTTGGCCAGGCCTGCGACCAGTGCAGGCAGGTCGGCGACGCCGGTAGAGCCCTCGGCGGCCAGGGTGTCGACAAAGGCGGTATTGCGGTCGTAAACAACGGTGGTGTGACCGTTGAGCATCAGACGTCGCGCAATATTGCCGCCCATGCGGCCCAGTCCAATAATCCCGAGTTGCATGTGCTGATGCTCCTTACTACAAATAAAAGTGTGTCAAAGGTATAGCCCAACGCGACTAATGGAGGTTAGTCCAGAGCGTCGGGTTGAAGTTTCCGTGCATTGTGCCCGATCCAGACTGATAACGTCTGGAAACGTGCCGAAGACACAACGACCATGAAAAATAAAAAAGTTCCAATCACGAGCAAAAGAAATCAAAATCGGCGCCGATAGCAGGTCAAGGCCCGAAACCGGGGCTGATCTGCAGTTGAGACACGCCATTTGCGAGGTGAGCAATGGGCACAGTACACACAGCAATGCCGCCACAAACCCTGTACGTCACCATCCGTCGCGATGAATTGCGACAGTTGAAAGATGAACGCGATCAGCTCAAGCAGGAACTCGCGCAATTGCGCCTGCTGACCCAGGGCGCCGAGCCACAGCCCTTGCCGCGCGTACAGCGCTCGCCCCACGCCTGATCTCCCCGCCCGCTTCGGGAGCGGCCATTGCCGTTCCCGACATGCTGCACCTCTGGCCTTTTACGGCAACTAACAAAGTTTTCACATTCGCTTGTTGATACTCCGGCGCATTCTGGCCGTGCGTGTGTGCGCATGGCCTCCGTTCGTCGGGTTCATGCGCCGGTTGCATGAGGCGCCCGGCACTGGATGTGACGACTGAGCTGGAGTGCTGAATGGCGGTGTTCAAACGCAGCAATACGCCTGCGACTGGTTTTGACTGGGCCGGTTTTATCTGGCTGTTCGTGTTCTTCTGGTACTTCTCCGGTATCACCCAACTGCTGATCCAGTTGACGGGCACCTCAGGGTTCACCGGGTTTCGCCAGGCCTTCGTGATGAGCGCCGTGTGGCTCGCGCCGATGCTGCTGTTCCCCAAACGCACCCGTCTGCTCGCCGCGCTGATCGGCGTGGTGCTGTGGGCCTGCTCGATGGCCAGCCTGGGTTACTTCTTCATCTATCAGCAAGAGTTTTCCCAGAGCGTCATCTTCATCATGTTCGAGTCGAACGTGTCCGAAGCCGGCGAGTACATGACCCAGTACTTCGCCTGGTGGATGGTTCCGGCGTTCCTCGCACACACTGCGTTCGCGTACTTCCTGTGGACCCGCCTGCGTCCGGTGTACCTGCCCCGTGGCCGGGCACTCGTCGCCGCCATGGCGATTCTGGTTGCCGTGATCGGTTATCCGCTGGTCAAGCAGACAATGCGCACGGGCAGCTTTGCTGGCGGTTTCGAGAAATTCGAGACCCGCATCGAGCCGGCCGTGCCGTGGCAGATGGCCGTGGCTTATCACCGCTATCAGGACACCCTGGCCGACATGCAGGGCATGCTGCACAGCGCGAGCAAGATTCCGCCGCTGAAAAACCTCAAGGACTCGGGCGCCAACCAGCCGGCGACCCTGGTGCTGGTGATCGGCGAATCCACCAACCGCCAGCGCATGAGCCTCTACGGCTACCCGCGCAAAACCACGCCGGAACTGGACAAGCTCAAGGATCAGCTGTCGGTCTTCGACAACGTCATCACCCCGCGCCCGTACACCATCGAAGCGCTGCAACAGGTGCTGACCTTCGCCGACGAAGAAAACCCGGACCTGTACCTGTCCACGCCGTCGCTGGTCAGCATGATGAAACAGGCCGGCTACAAGACCTTCTGGATCACCAACCAGCAGACCATGACCAAGCGCAACACCATGCTCACGACCTTCTCCGAACAGGCCGACGAGCAGGTGTACCTGAACAACAACCGCAACCAGAACGCCGCCCAGTACGACGGCGACGTGATCGAGCCGTTCAACAAGGCCCTGGCCGACGCGGCACCGCGCAAACTGATCGTCGTGCATCTGCTCGGGACGCACATGAGCTACCAGTACCGGTATCCGCCGAGCTTCGACAAGTTCCAGGACCGCAACGGCGTTCCGGCCGGCGTGCGTGACGATCAGGTGCCGACCTACAACAGCTACGACAACGCGGTGCTGTACAACGATTTCGTGGTCTCGAGCCTGATCAAGGACTACGCCAAATCCGATCCGAACGGCTTTTTGCTGTACCTCTCCGACCACGGTGAAGACGTATTCGACTCCGTGGGCCACAGCACCCTGGGCCGCAACGAAAACAAGCCGACGGCGCCGATGTACACCATTCCGTTCATGGCCTGGGCCTCGCCAAAATGGCGTGAAAACCACGACTGGAGTTTCGCCGGGGATCTGAGCCGGCCGTACAGCAGCTCGCACCTGATCCACACCTGGGCGGATCTGGCCGGTTTGAGTTTCGATGAACTCGACCGCACCAAAAGCCTGGTCAGCGACAGCTTCAAGCCGCGTCCGCTGTTGATCGGCAACCCTTACGAACGCGAACAGCGGGCCCTGATCGATTTCAGCCTGATGAAACCGAAGAAACCCGCGACCACGACCACAGAAGTGGTTCTGCAGCAGTAACAAAAAAAGGGCCGGAAACGGCCCTTTTTTCATGTAATTGAAACATCCTCAAATAACAATATTTCTCGTTTGATACTAAATCGCACCGCTCGTCTTCGTCTTTGAGCAAACGGAATTTTTTCCCTCGAAGACAAGGAGTCGGCTGCGATGTTCGCGCCCATCACCCGTTCCATGACCCTCACCCTCGGTCTGTGCAGTGTTGCACTGAGCCCGGATCTGCTGGCTGAAACCGCCGCCGAAAAGCCGCCGGAGCCCGCCTCTACGGCACTCGAACTGGCCTCGACCAGCGTCACTGCCCAAGGCCTGGGCAGCAACACCGAAAACACCGATTCCTACACCACCGGCGCGATGAGCACCGCGACAAAGCTGAACCTGTCGATCAAGGAAACCCCGCAATCGGTGTCCGTGGTCACCCGCCAGCAGATGGATGATTTCAAGCTCGGTACATTGTCCGAAGCCATGAGCCAGACCACCGGCATCGTGGTGCAGCACAACGATTCGGATCGGGTCAGCTATTCGTCCCGCGGTTACTCGATCAACAATTTCCAGATCGACGGGATGCTGAACACCTTCAGCTACATGAAGAGCGATGCCGACACCATCATCTACGATCGTATCGAAGTGGTTCGCGGCGCCACCGGCCTGACGACCGGCGCAGGCGACCCCTCTGCCACCATCAACATGGTGCGCAAACGTCCCACCGCACAATGGCAGGCTCAGGCCGGCGTCAGTGGCGGCAGCTATGACGATTACTACAGCTACGTCGATGTCGGCGGTCCGCTGGCGTTCGACGGACGCCTGCGCGGGCGCAGTGTGCTGGCCTATCGCGACAGCGGTTCGTTTCGCGACAAGTATGCCCTGCAACGGGAAGTCGGCTACGGCATCCTCGAAGCGGATCTGACCGACTCCACCGTGCTGGCCGTCGGTTACGACTATCAGGACAAGCAGGTGCAGGGCACCTCATGGGGCACCACGCCGTACTGGAATGCCGACGGCAGCAAGGCCGGCCTCGGTCGCTCGACCAACATGGCGACTTCGTGGAGCTCCTGGCCGTTGCGCGACAAGACCGCGTTCGCCACCCTCGATCAGCAACTGGCGGCTGGCTGGCATTTGAAGGCGGCCTACACCCACCGCAAGAGCGACGGTGACGGCAAGGTCTACTACGCCGGCTCCGGTTACCCGGAGCCCGACCGCAGCGGCATGACCGCGACCATCGGCCACATGATCGGCGACCAGAGCATGCGCGCTTACGACCTCAATCTGGCCGGCCCTTATTCGCTGTTTGGCCGTGAACACGAATTGATGTTCGGCTACGGTGAAGCCGAGCGTCGCTCGAACGATCCGTACAACGTTGATGGCCCGCGCGCTTCCGATTACGAAAGCGTGCGCGACTGGAAATACATGGGCGGCATCAACAAGTACCCCGACACCACCACCAACCTGCCGAGCTTCAAGGACAGCACTCGGCAAAAGGCAGGCTACCTTGCCACGCGCCTGAGCCTGACCGATGAATTGCACGCCGTGCTGGGCAGTCGCTACGGTAGCTGGGAAGCCTCGAGCAAGACCTACGCCTACGATCAGAACCTGCAACTGACTGGCGTCGATGCCAGCAGCCAGAAACACAACGACATGTGGACGCCGTACGCCGGCCTGCTCTACGACCTGACGCCGGAATACACCGCGTACGTCAGCTACACCGACATTTTCAAACCACAGGGCGTGCGGGATGCCAGCCGCAAATACATCGATCCGGTGGTTGGCAGCAACTACGAAGTGGGGCTCAAAGGCAGCTTGCTTGAGGAGCGCCTGAACGTGTCCACCGCCGTGTTCTGGAGCAAGCAGGACAACGTCGCCGAGCTCGATGAGTCTGTGTTGCCCGATCCGAACACCGGCGAGCAGTTCTACAAATCCGGCGGCAAGGGCAATAAGGTCAACGGCTTCGAAGCCGAAGTCTCGGGCGAAATCCTCGACGGCTGGAACATGACCGCCGGCTACACCTACACCCACTCGCTCAACGGTGAGAAGCAGCGCAGCAACACCAATCAGCCGCTGAACCTGTTCCGCCTGTCCACGGCCTATCGCCTGCCGGGCAACTGGCATGCGCTAACCGTCGGCGGTGCCGTGAACTGGCAGAGCGATGTGTACGGCAATTCCAAACGGCCGATCGGGCGTGGCGCCAACGGCCGGATCATCACAGAACCTGCGCGCATTCGTCAGGAGGCGTACACCGTGGTCAAGCTAATGTCGCGCTACGAGTTCGACAAACACCTGTCGGCATCCCTCAACGTCGACAACCTGTTCGACAAGAAGTATTACGACAACGTCGGCTTCTACAACGGCGTGTTCTGGGGCGATCCTCGTACCGTGACGCTGAGCCTCGACTGGAAACTCTGACACCCTTCCCTTGCGACCTGCACGCGTCATTGACGCGTGCAGCGTTCGTCCGATACGCCGTGGAAACACCCGGTAAAACCTACACTGAACGAGCGTTAACCTCTCGTTAATGCCCTCGACGGACACTGCGCCCCGAGGACCAGATTCATGGACGAACGGCTCCGACATTTTTCGTAGGAGGCACCATGAAAACCACGACTGCAATCCTTGCCGGTCTACTCACCCTGGCATCCGCCAGCGCATTCGCCGAAGGCGGTGCCGAGCGCATGAGACATTACTGGGCCAATTTCCCGGTTCATTCCGCACAAAGTCAGCAGGCTGAGGCGAAGACCAATGAACTCAAGGTTCCGGACGACCAGACTGCCCAGGTCACCGAGTCCTATCGCCCTTGAGCGAACGTTTTACCGATGGACCTGCGATGGCTCCGCTCTGGCCCCGCAGATGACAGTTGGGCGCCCTTTCCGGGCGCCTTTTTTTATGCCTGCAGATCCTTGATCCAGAACAGCATGCGCCCGTGACTGGGGTCGAACATGCCCGGCGCGAAGCCGAATTTGGCGTAGGAATTTTGCGCCACGGCGTTGCCTTCAAGTACTTCCAGGGTGATCTTGCAGCACCCGCGCTGACGAGCGATGTCCTCGACCTTGCGCAGCATTTTCTGACTCAGCCCCAAACCTCGAAACTTCGTCACCACCGACACGTCATGCACATTGACCAGCGGTTTGCAGGCAAACGTGGAAAACCCTTCAAAACAGTTCACCAGCCCTGCCGGCTCGCCACCGACAAACGCCAGGACGCTGAACGCGTGGGGCCGCTTGGCCAGTTCGGCGGGCAGTTGCTGCAACAGTTCGGGGGCAATCGGATGGCCGCCGCCCATCGGGTCTTCGGCGTAATGATTAAGCACCACACCGATGGCCTCGGCATGCACCGGGTTGGTGTAACTGGCTTGAAGCACAAGAATTTCTGCGGAATCCATTTCCTTCCTCGATCGCACGGAGCCCCGGCGCGCTTGATACGCACTGATAGGCTCGTCGACCTTAGCGCGAGGCAGGTCCCGGCGACAACCCGGCGTTTTCAGTGCCCCCAGATAAGTTCTTCGGTCCAGCCCAGTTCGGTGAAATCCTCGGCTCGCAAACCGGACTCGCCGGCACAGAAAAACTCGTCCAGTTGTGGCGGTTTCACCGAGGTGCCGCTGAGCATCGCGTGGACCTGGCCACGGTGGTGAATCTGGTGTTCGAACAGATGCGAAATCATCCGCAGACGACTGTCGTGCTGCGGCGTGTCGCGGGCGATGGTCACGATGCGCCCCAGATCGGCATCGCGCAGTTGCTCGCAGTAGGCGATCAAGCGGCGGTCGACATGCGCCTGTTCACGGCGCAAGGCCTGCGCCTCGGTAAAGGGCTCGTCAGCGTTGAAGAACACGTAGCAATCGGGATGCGGCTCGTCACCGCGCAACTCGCGTTCCAGCGCGTCGACGTAGAACCAGTCGCAGGTGAGGATGTGGTTGAGGGTCAGGCGGATGCTCGGGAAGAAACTCACCCGTGGCGCTGCCAGCTGCGCGTCGTCGAGCTGGCTCCAGGCCTTGGCCAGTCGGTGGTTGGCCCAGGCGTTCTGGTAGGCCATGGTCAGCAAATGGTGGGACAGTGGCTGAGTCATGTCGCGCCCTCCGTGTTTCAAGTCTCGGCGAAGCGTTGCAACTGCATCTCCTGCAAGCGGCTGAGGGTCCGGCGGAACGGGAACTCCAGGTAGCCCTCGGTGTACAGCGCGTCCATCGGTACTTCGGCCTCGATGTACAGCGGCACCTTGCGGTCGTAGCACTCGTCGACCAGCGCGATGAAGCGGCGCACGCCGTCGTCGTGCACCGACAACTGCGGCAATTCACGATCGCCGGCTACCACCCGCTCCGCGCCATCCTCGGTACCACGGGCGATCCGCCCTTCGCGCTTTTTAGCACTGAGGTTCGGCACCTCGCTCAACAGGATAGCCCGGTAGGTGTCGCACAGCGCGATGAAATCCATGGCCGCGAACGGTTGCTCGCACAGGTCGGCATAACGGCACCACAGCACCGAATCGCTGGCCTGCACCACGTTCAGGGCGCGGTAACCGACCGGCACCGGCTCGGCACTGACGGTCTGCCCGGCGGCCAATGCGTCGAACACCTGACTTAGCGCGCTCTGCTGCTCCGGCAGAGCGACCCAGTAACGCTGCTCGATGGCGCCGGGATGCAGGCGGTGATCTTCAGCGCCGTTCACCGCGACCACTTGCATGTGCTGCTTGATCGCGGTGATCGCCGGCAAAAAGCGGTCGCGGTTGAAGCCGTCGGCATACAGCTGATCCGGCGGCAGGTTGGAGGTACAGACCACCACCACGCCTTCGTCGAACATCACCTGAAACAGGCGCCCGAGAATGATCGCGTCACCGATGTCATTGACGAACAGCTCATCGAAACACAGCACCCGCACCTCGGCCGCCAATTCACGAGCCAACGCCCGCAATGGATCGGCGATCCCGGTCAACTGAAAGGAACGCTGGTGCACCCAGCCCATGAAGTGATGAAAGTGCTGCCGCCGCGCCGGCACCCGCAGGCTTTGGTGGAATTGATCCATCAGCCAGGTCTTGCCGCGCCCGACCGGGCCCCACAGGTAAACGCCGGTGACCGAACGGGCACCGGCGTGCAGGGCTTCATGGCATTTTTGCAAGGCCCAGACCGCGTGTTCCTGGGCTTCATCCTGGATGAAGCCCTTGTGGTCGACGGCGTATTGCCAGGCGCTCAGGGGGGAGTCGAAAGTCATGCGCGGCAGTATGCCACGATGGCTACAGGGAAATATCCAGCCGAGCGATTTTGCCCTGTTCGTTGAGCCGGAACGTGTAGCGCAACTCCAGCGGGCTGCCGGGAAACGTTCCGGAGATCAGTCCCTGCACCAGCACTTTACCGGTGCGCTGCTGGACTCCGAGCACTTCGACCCGAGGCTGATAGCGCTTGGCGGTGTCTTGCATCCAGTTGGCGATGGCCTGCGGGCCGACCTGATGATGGCCTTCATCGAACACGTGGGCATCCTCGGCAAAAAAACTGCCGACCCGGGACGTATCGCGAGCATTGGCGGCGTTGATGTACTCAACGATGGCCGGGGCGAGGATCGAGGTGGGATGGAACATGGTTACAGCTCCTTTTTTCGGGTTCTGTCGCCATCCTAGAACAGCCCTGCGTCAGTTCCTGTCAGGAGTGAAACGGCCGTTTTCGTCCAGTTGCATCTGCCGTTGCCAGGTGCGCAACAGGTCGCTGCGACGCCCCGGATAGCGCTCACCCTGCACGCTGGCGGCGGCAATCCGGTCGGTGCGAAAGGTGCGATAGGCGCCGCGCAATTCACACCACGCGACGATGATCCGCACCTCGTTGAGAAAGCCCAGCGCCAGCGGCCAGATCAAACGCTGGCTCTGCACCTGCTGCGCATCGGCGTAATCGATGTGCAGCTTGGACTGATCGCGGATCGCGTGACGGAAAACGTTCAAGGGCACCGCGTTTTGCGGAAAGCCGTAACCCGACGGCCCGGGCATGACGGTCGGATTGCGCAGCGCTTCCTGGGCCTGCGGGTCCAGCACCGCAGCGATTTTCGCCAGCGCATCCGCCGCAGCCTTGCTCAGGACTTCGTCACCACGCTGATCGACATAACGCAGGCCCAGCACGATGGCTTCGGTCTCGTCGGCGTTGAGCATCAGCGGCGGTAGAAACAGACCGCTGCGCAGCACATAACCGATGCCCGCCTCGCCATGGATCGGCGCCCCGAGTGCGGTCAGTTCGGCGATGTCGCGATAGAGGGTGCGTTCGGAGATTTCCAGCTCGGAGGCCAGCGTCGCCGCGGTGACCGGGCGTTTCTTGCCGCGCAGCACTTGCAGCAGGGTCAACAGACGAGTGGTTCGCGACACGGTGTGAGGCTCCGGGCAAAAACTTGCCGGAGCTTAGCAGAGCCTGGTGTCAGAAATTGTCAGGAGCGTTCACCAGGCTCGGAGGGGGTCACGCGTCGACTTTGTGCCGGGCCGCGTACAGGCAAAGCATCTCCATGGCCAGGGTCGCCGCCGCCAGCGACGTCACGTCCGCGTGGTCATAGGCCGGGGCCACTTCCACCACGTCCATGCCCACCAGATTGATCCCGCGCAGGCCGCCCAGGATCTCCAGCGCCTGCACCGTGCTCAACCCGCCGCACACCGGAGTGCCGGTGCCGGGTGCAAAGGCCGGATCGAGGCAATCGATGTCGAACGTCAGGTACACCGGGTTATCGCCGACTCGGGCGCGAATGGCCTCGACGATCGCTTCGCAGCCACGGCGATGCACCTGCCGGGCGTCCAGCACCTGAAAGCCCTGATGATCGTCGTTGGTGGTGCGCAAGCCGATCTGCACCGAACGCGCCGGATCCACCAGCCCTTCTCGCGCGGCGTGCCAGAACATGGTGCCGTGATCGACCCGCTTGCCACCCTCGTCCGGCCAGGTGTCGCTGTGGGCGTCGAAGTGGATCAGCGACAGCGTGCCGTGCTTGCGCGCATGGGCCTTGAGCAGCGGATAGCTGATGAAGTGATCGCCGCCAAAGGTGAGCATCGCGCTGCCAGAGCTGAGGATGTGCTCGGCGTGGGCCTCAATGCTTTCCGGGATGGTGTGCGGCGAGCCGTAATCGAAGTCGCAGTCGCCGTAATCGATCACCGCCAGATGATCGAACGGGTCGAACGCCCATGGCCAGTGCCGTTCCCAGGCAATCCCGGTGGACGCCGCGCGAATCCCGCGCGGCCCGAAACGCGCGCCCGGACGGTTGCTGGTCGCGGTGTCGAACGGCACACCGCTGACCGCCACGTCCACGCCGCGCAGGTCACGGCTGTAGCGCCGGCGCATGAAACTGGTGATCCCGGCGTAGGTGCTTTCGGCGGCGGTGCCGAAAAGGCTGTCACGGGTCAGGGCCTGATCGTTTTGCATGGGCACGTCCATCGGTGTGTTCCTGTTGTTATGAAGGGCTATTGACGGCTACGGAAAGTGGTCCACAAGCGCGTGCGCTGACGCATGTCCTTGAGGCTCATGCTGTGGTCGGCGTACAGCCGCTCGCGCACTTCTGGCTGGGGAAAAATGTCCGGATCGTTGCGCACTGCTTCATCCACCAGCGGCGTGGCGGCCTGGTTGGCGGTGGCGAAGAACAGCGTATTGGTCAGCGCCGCCACGGATTCGGGGCGCAACATGAACTCGATGAAGGCGCGTGCGGCTTCCGGGTGCGGCGCGTCTTTCGGGATGGCGAGGTTGTCCTGCCACACCAGCGTGCCTTCCTTGGGGATCCGGTAGGCCACTTCAAACGGCTTGTTGGCCTTGCGCGCCTGATCGGCGGCCATGCTCGCGTCACCGTTGTAAGTCAACGCCAGACAGACGCTGCCGTTGGCCAGATCGCTGATCTGCCGGCCAGTGGCGACGTACAGCACCGAGGGTTGCAACTTCTGCAACAAGACCTCGGCGGCGGCCAGATCGGTCTTGTCGGTGCTGTAGGGATCTTTACCGAGATAGTGCAGCGCGAGGCCGATCACTTCCTGCGGTGAGTCAAGAATGGCGATCCCGCAATCCTTGAGCTTGCTGGCGTATTCCGGCTTGAACAGCAGATCGAGGCTGTTGAGCGGCACATCCGGCAGCCGTTGTTTGACGGCTTCGACGTTCATGCCCAGCCCCAGCGTGCCCCAGGTGTACGGCACGCCGTAGCGGTTGCCGGGATCAACCGCCGCCAGTTTTTCCAGCAGATCCGGATCGAGATTGGCGTAACCCTTGAGCCCTTCGTGAGGGATTTCCTTTAACGCGCCGGCGGCCAGGCCACGGGCCAGCACGCTGGACGAAGGCACCACCACGTCATAACCGCTGCCGCCGGTGAGCAGTTTGGTTTCCAGCACCTCTGACGTATCGAAGGTGTCGTAGCGCACGTGGATGCCGGTTTCCTTTTCGAAGCGCTGCAAGGTTTCAGGCGCCACGTAATCGGCCCAGCTGTAAAGATTGAGGGTTTTCTCTTCGGCCTGGGCGGCGATGGAGACGGTAAGCAACAAAGCGGGCAAACACAGCTTGAAGACGGGAGCCATGACGAACACCTGACCGAAGGAAGTGGTGGCAGGATGCGCCGTCGGATACATTCGAGAAATATCAAGTTTGTTAACCTGACTTTATCCAGGAGCAATGTAATGCTCGGTCAGCTCCACGATGTCGATCTTCAGCTTCTGCGGCTGTTTCTCGGCGTGGTCGAATCCAACGGTTTCAGCGCCGCGCAGGGTGAACTGGGGCTGAGCCAGTCGAGCATCAGCCAGCAAATGGCCAAGCTTGAGACGCGTCTCGGCTATCGGGTATGCAACCGTGGCAAGGGCGGTTTCAGCCTGACGCCCAAGGGCGAGCAACTGTTGATTGCCGCGCGGGCGCTGTTCGACTCGATCGAAACCTTCCGCCATCAATCCAACGGCGTCGCCGGGCGCCTGATCGGCGAGGTGCGCCTGGGTCTGTCGGAGGCGGTCGATCAATCGGTGCTGCAACGGGTGGCCGAGGCGATCCGGCGTTTTCGCGAACGGGACGAATCGGTGCGCATCGAGCTGATCAGCGCCATGCCCGGCGAAATGGAGCGTCTGTTGCTGCAACAGCGGCTGGACCTGGCCATCGGTTATTTCTCCCAGGTGCAGAGCGCGTTCGACTACCGCGAACTGTTCAGCGAGACCCAGCATCTGTACTGCGCGCCCGGCCATCCTCTGTTCACCAACGATGCTCCCGATGACGCCGCGTTGCAGGCTTGCGACCGGGTCGATCACCCTTATCGATTCCTGCGCAGTGACGAGCCGTTTCAGGGCAAGGTCTGCTCGGCGCGCTCGGAACAGGTGGAAGGCACCCTCGCCTTCATTCTGTCCGGCAAACACGTCGGTTATCTGCCCAACCATTACGCGCGCCAATGGCAGGACAAGGGCCTGTTGCGACCGGTGCGCGAAGGCGAATTGAGCTTTGACGTGGCGTTCCATCTGGCCCGCCATCGGGCGCAGGTGCCTGGAGATGCACAGAAAGCCTTTGAGCACGATTTGCTCTGCGCCTTTGGTCGAACCTGACCTTTTGGGCAGTTTTAATGCGTTGCCCTCGCCTCCCGCTTACGGCATCCTGCGCACCCATTTTCCGACCCGGCCCCGCATTGCGGCACGCAAACCACCATGACCGTCTCTGAAAAAGCCCCGCGCAACAACGATCTGATCTACGGCCTCAACGACCGTCCGCACTTCACCGCAACGGTGTTTGCCGCGCTGCAACACGTGCTGGCGAGCTTCGTCGGCATCATCACCCCGACCCTGATCATGGGCGGCGCCCTCGGCCTGCAAAGCGAAATCCCGTACCTGATCAGCATGGCGCTGTTCGTCTCGGGCCTCGGCACCTTCGTTCAGGCCAAGCGCTTCGGCCCGGTCGGTTCGGGGCTGCTGTGCCTGCAAGGCACCAGTTTTTCCTTTATCAGCGTGATCCTCAGCGCCGGTTTCATGGTCAAGGCCCGGGGCGGCGGCACCGATGAAATCCTGTCGACGATCTTCGGCGTGTGCTTCTTCGCCGCTTTCATCGAAGTGGTGCTGAGCCAGTTCATCGGCAAGTTGCGCATGCTGATCACCCCGGTGGTGACCGGCACCATCATCACGTTGATGGGCCTGTCGCTGATCAAAGTGGCGATGACCGACATTGCCGGCGGCTTCGGCGCGGCGAATCTGGGCGCGGCCAGTCATGTGTTCCTGGCGGCGCTGGTGCTGGGCACCATCGTGGTGTTGAACCGGGTTGATGTGCCGTTCCTGCGCTTGGGCGCGATCGTCATCGGCCTGACCCTCGGCTACGTGGTGGCGTGGCTGATGGGCACCGTGGATTTCGCCAACCTGCCCGAAGTGCCGGTGGTCAGCGTACCGGTGCCGTTCAAGTACGGTTTCAACTTCGACTGGGTGGCGTTCGTGCCGGTGGCGGTGATTTTCCTGGTGTCGCCGCTGGAAGCCGCCGGGGACCTGACAGCCAACTCGATGATTTCCCGTCAGCCGGTCAAAGGCCCGCTGTACATCCGCCGGATCAAGTCCGGGCTGCTCGCCGATGGCCTCAACTCGGCAATGGCGGCGGTATTCAACAGCATGCCGATGGTGACTTTCGCCCAGAACAACGGGGTGATTCAGCTCACCGGCGTGGCCAGCCGTTACGTGGCGTTCTTCATCGCCGGCCTGCTGGTGTTGCTGGGGCTGTTCCCGATGATCGGCGCGGTGCTGCAACTGATGCCGAAACCGGTGCTCGGCGGCGCAGAGCTGGTGATGTTCGGCACCGTGGCCGTGGCCGGAATCAAGATCCTCGCCGAGGCCGGCCTGCATCGGCGCAACATGCTGATCGTGGCGATTTCCGTCGGCATGGGCCTGGGCATCGCCGCCGTGCCGGAAGTGCTGCGCGAACTGCCGCAGGCGCTGCGCAACATCTTCGAATCGCCGATCACCGTTGGCGCACTGTGTGCCATCGTGCTGAATATCTTCCTGCCGGAAGAATTCATCGAACTGGAAGAAGATGATTTCGACCCGGAAGCCTCTATCCTTCAAGTCATGGAAAACCCCGACCTGCCGGCCAAAGCTGAACCCGCAACCAAGCCCGCTGTCGCACAGTTGAACCGTTGATCCTGTCCGCTCCATGAAAAAAGGGCTGATACCGACGACGGTTCAGCCCTTTTTCAATGAGAGAGCATCAATGCGCCGTCTCCAAGCCGTCATCCTGTCCCTGCTTCTGCTCTCCCTCAGCGCTTGTGCGCTGTTCCCCAACCGCGACCCGGTGAACATCAACGTGGTCGGCCTGGAACCGCTGCCGAGCCAGGATCTGGAAGTACGTTTCGCGATCAAGCTGCGGGTGCAGAATCCCAACGAAACGCCCATCGACTACAACGGCATCGCGCTGGATCTGGAGGTCAACGGTCACTCGCTGGCGTCGGGTGTGAGCGATCAAAGCGGCTCGATTCCACGGTTCTCCGAAACCATCGTCAGCGTCCCGGTGAGCATTTCCGCGTTCTCGGTGCTGCGCCAGACCCTCGGCCTGAGCCAGACCCAAACCCTCGACAACCTGCCCTATGTGCTGCGCGGCAAACTGGCGGGCGGTTTGTTCGGCACGATGCGTTTTGTCGATACCGGCAAGCTGAGTCTGCCGAGGGCCAGTGCCGCAACCTGGTAAAGATGCGGTAGCCTGCACGGCCCACTGTCAGAACATGGAAGCCGTGGTTTATGGAAGACACTCCCACGCTGTACACCGAACGGCTGATATTGCGTCCGCTTGAGCTGGCGGATGCCGAGGCCATCCAGCAGCAATTTCCCCACTGGGAAGTGGTGCGATATCTGAACGCCTTCGTGCCCTGGCCTTATCCGGACGACGGCGCCCTCACCTACCTGCGTGACATTGCGCTGCCTGCCATTGCAGCGGGCAAAGAGTGGCACTGGACGATTCGCCTAAAGTCGGCACCGGAGCAATTGATCGGCAACATCAGCCTGATGGACGAGCCGGACAACCACCGTGGGTTCTGGCTCGCCCCGGCCTGGCAGGGTCAGGGCTTGATGACCGAAGCCAGCGAAGCCGTGAACCGGTACTGGTTCGAAACCCTCGATCAACCGTTGATGCGCGTGCCGAAAGCCGCACCGAACCTTGGCTCGCGAAAGCTCTCGGAGCGCACTGGCATGCGCTTGATCCGCACCGATGAGGACAACTTCGTCGGCGGCCGATTCCCACGGGAAATCTGGGAAATCACCCGCGAAGAATGGCGGCGCCGACGAACCGTCAAACCGTGAACCGCACACCTGGCTTGGCCCGCTCGTCCACGCTCAACTCGAACACATCCGGCCGCGCATAGTGGCCGACCACGTCATAGTCGTAGCGGGCGCGCACCAGTTCTTCGGTGTCGATCTCGGCGGTGAGCAGCCCGGTTTCGCCGCGCAACGGCCCGGCCAGCACATCGCCCATCGGCCCGACGATCACGCTGCCACCGGCGATCAGCGGTCGATCCCCCGGCCAGTTGGCGATCTCCACACCCAGTTCATTCGGCGAGGCCTGCACCTGACAGGCGCTGACCACAAAGCAGCGCCCTTCATGGGCGATGTGGCGCATGCTGACTTGCCACATCTCGCGCTCGTCCACGGTCGGGGCGCACCAGACCTCGATGCCCTTGGCGTACATCGCGGTGCGCAGCAGCGGCATCATGTTTTCCCAGCAGATCACCGCGCCGAGTTTGCCGACCTGAGTGTCGAGCACTGGCAGCGTCGAACCGTCGCCCTTGCCCCAGATCAGCCGTTCGGTGCCGGTCGGCATCAACTTGCGGTGTTTGGCCACCAGGCCTGCCTGCGGGTCGAAATACAGCGCGGTGCAATGCAAGGTGCTGCCGGCCCGCTCGATCACGCCGATTACCAGATTTGCGCCAGTGCGCGCCGACAGCCCGGCCAGTGCTTCGGTTTCTGCGCCCGGCACATCGATGGCGTTGGCGAAGTAACGGGCGTAGGCCTCGCGGCCTTCCGGCAAGCGATAACCCAGCTGCGTGCCGAAGCCCTCGCCTTTCGGATAACCGCCGAGCAACGCTTCGGGCATCACCACCAGCGCGGCGCCGGACTCGATGATCGCGGTTTCCCAGCTCAGGATCTGTTCCAGGGTTTCAGCCTTGCCACCGGGCAAGGCTCCGATCTGCAGGGCGGCAACGATTGATTTGGGCATGGCGGTCACTCCGTGAAGTTCAGGTGTTGCTCATTCTCCGGCGCCACGGGATCATGAATAAAGACCGACCCACTGCTGAATGATATGAGCCAGATGAATATCGCGACCGTCGACCTCAACCTGCTGAAAGTCTTCGAAGCCCTGCATGAAGAGTCCAGCGCCAGCCGCGCGGCGTTGCGTCTGGGCGTGACCCAGTCGGCGGTCAGCGCGGCTTTGCGGCGGTTGCGCGAGTTGTATGGCGATCAATTGTTCGTGCGCACCGGCCGGGGGCTGGCGCCGACGCTCAAGGCCAACCAGTTGAAACCGGTGGTCAGCGATGCCCTGAACAAATGCCGACAAAGCCTGGCCATGGTCGACCCGACCGCCAATCACTACGAAGGACGCTCGGTCACCGTGGGCCTTTCGGACGATTTCGAGATTGCTTATGGCCGCCGGCTGATCGAGGAAATCGCCCGCCGCGCACCGAAACTGCGGCTGATCTTCCGCCAGACCCACAGCCAGATCGTCGCCCGGGCGTTAATGGAGCGCAGCATCGATCTGGCGATCACCGCTGGCGGGTTCGCCGAGCGGTTGCTCAGCCGTCAGGTGTTGGGTGAAGGGGGCTATGCGTGTCTGGTGGATCCGGCGAGCCTGGCGCCGGGCCAGCAGCAGATCGATCTGGAAGAATTCGTCACCCGTGAGCACCTGCTGGTGTCGTCGGGCGGTTTTATCGGGATCACCGATGAAGGGCTGGCGGCACTGGGCCGCAGTCGCCGGGTCTGCGCCTCGACCACGCATTTCGCGGCGTTGCCGCATCTGCTCAAGGGCAGCGATGCGGTGGCGACCATTCCGACCCACGCCGCGCAGGCCATTGCCGCAATGAGCGGGCTGGCGCTGCTGCCCTGCCCGCTGGCGCTGCCGCGTTACCCGATCGAACTGGGCTGGCGCACCAGCACCCAGATCGATCCGGTGGTGCTGACGGTGCGCGAAGCGATTGGCGCCAGTTTCAGGGCCGAGTGATTACTTGTTGGCCGCCATCAGGCGATTGACTTCACTGCGTACCATGTTGGCGAATTCCGGCGGCGACATGCCGTCCAGTTCGGCGCGCACGAATTCCGCCCATTTACCCTTACGCTTGGAGCGCTCGCCGAACAACCGCGCGGCTTCGCCCTTGGCTTTGCCCAGATTGTTCTGCCAGAGTTCGAACAGTCGGGATTTTTCATCTTCCAGCGCGGCGCGCTCTGCGAGGGATTTGTCGGCCAGATTGAAACTCATCGGGAATTACCTGCTGCATGAAATGGCGACATCTTACACGCTGGACGGAAACCTCTGACGCTGGTTTTTGATCCGGATGGAAAATCGCTGCAACTTTTCAAGTCGCGCCGCACTCCATTGTTCACTGTCCATTCACCTGCAAGGAGTCACCCAATGGCCCGGAAAACCGCCGTTCAAGCCGCCGAAGACCAAATCAAGGACCAGGCCTTCAGCGAACTTCAGGCGCTGATCGAAGAGTCGGAAAAACTGCTCAAGAGCAGTGCCTCGCTGGTCGGCGAGGAAGCGGAGACCCTGCGCGGGCAAATCGCCCAGAAACTGCAGCAGGCGCTGGATTCGGTCACCAGCGTACGCGACCGCACCAAACCGGCGGTGGACGCCACCGAGAGCTACATCGGCGGGCACCCGTGGCAGACCGTGGCGATCTCCGCCGGGTTCGGTCTGGTGGTCGGATTGCTGCTCGGTCGCCGCTGAGCGCGAACAAAAAAAGGCGAGCCCTCGGGCTCGCCTTTTTCATGTCCGGCAAAAACTCATTCGCCGGCCAGTTCACGCAGTTGCGACAGGGTCTGTTGATCCAGTTCGATACCCCTGGCCAATGACTTGGCCCGCTGCAAATGCCGCCGATCCCCCGGCAAACGCTTGAGCCCGACCCCGTGCATCTGCCGCACCAGTTCCTGACTGCGTTCGGCGAAGCTTTGCCCGGCGGACTTGCTCGGGTCGATCACGATCAGCAACTGACCGGTCCACGGGGTCTTGGCCCCCGGATGGTTCTTCCAGTCGAATTCGAACGAAAAGTTGCCACCGGTCAGCGCGGCGGCCAGCAGCTCGACCATCATCGACAGCGCCGAGCCTTTGTGCCCGCCAAACGGCAGCAATGCGCCGCCTTCCAGAATCGCCTTCGGGTCACAGGTCGGCTGGCCGAGACTGTCGACGCCCATGCCTGCCGGCAGTTTCTCGCCCTTGCGCGCGGCGATCTGCACGTCGCCATGGGCGATGGCGCTGGTGGCCAGGTCAAACACGATTGGCGCACCGTCGGCCCGGGGCGCGGCGAAGGCGATCGGGTTGGTGCCGAACAATGGCCGGTCGGCGCCGTGAGGCACCACGCAGGTCATGCTGTTGACCACGCTCAGCGCCACCAGGCCTTCGTCGGCGAAAGGCTCGACGTCCGGCCACAGCGCGGCGAAGTGATGGGAATTACGGATCGCCAACACCGCGATCCCGGCACTGCGGGCCTTTTCCACCAGCAGTGGACGTGCCGCCGCCAGCGCAGGTTGAGCAAAACCGTTGCCGGCATCGACGCTGACGAATCCTGACGCCACGTCCTCGACCTTCGGCACGGCCTGACCATTGACCCAGCCGCTGTTGAGCGTCGAGACATAACCGGGGATCCGGAATACGCCGTGACTGTGCGCACCGTCCCGCTCGGCGTTGGCGCAATTGGCGGCCAGCGTTCGGGCGACTTCGGCCGAGGTGCCGTGACGGGTGAAAATCCTTTCCAGCAATTGAGTCAGCTCGTCCAGGGACACCGTGGACGAGACCGCATGATCGTGTGGCGCAGACATCTGAAGCTCCAGAGTAATTATTGGAGGGAACAACAGCGAACGAACAACCCGCCCGAGGATTAACCATGGCCGGCCGGTTGCCTGTCAACCCCGCAATATTTATCTACCACCTTCGCCCTCTTCAGCCGCCCTAGCCTTGCGTCTCGACCCACCCGTGTGCGCCAGCGCACGCTCCCGAGAGACTCGACAATGTCTGCCCCCATCAAACCCTTGTTGTTCCCCGAAGTCTTCGATTCCCCCGGACTCTGGACCGATCTGGGCAAGGCCCATGGCCTGTCGGAGCACGAATTCAGATGGCTCGCTCATGCAAAGCTGTCCACCCATGCCTTGCGCAGCCAGCAGACCCCGGCCATGCGCGCCGAACAGGTTCTGCTTAACGTTGGCAGTGAAATCCCCGTGGCGCTGGCGGGCGCTTTTGTTCTCGGTGAAGCGCCCGTCAGCAAGGCCCTGATCCTTTACACCGCCTATGACGGCATCAAGAAATTCCATGACCGCGCCGACTTGAAACAACAGCTGGAGCGACGACTGAACAATGCCGATAACCAGGCCAATCTGTTTGCGTTCCTGTCGTTGCCGCAACGCAAGCGGCTGTTCGACGCCGAAAACATAACGGTGTCGTTCAGCCTCATCGAAGGTGATGTATTCGATGAAAACACCGCGGCCATCCAACAGGGGCAAGTTCTGAATGCGCAAGCCATGCGTGCGGAGCTGGAGCAGCTGCCGACACTCAATCGCCTGCTGGAAAGCATTCTGGATGAATTGCTCAAGCCGCATTTCGGCAGCTTGCAGCAAAACCGTACTCGTGTCGGCTTCTACACCCTGGACGATGCCACCGGCGCCGATGCCGCGATGCCAACCAGACATTGGCTCGACTCCATGAGCCTGAGCGATGCGGTGCTGTTGCATTACCGGCATCAACAGTGGCCGACCGCCGCGCTGCGGGAGTTCAGCAACCCAGGCAGATCAGTCACCAAAGGCGATCAAACGCAATGGGAAGAGGCTGTCAAAGGCGCGTCCGGAATGTTGCCGGCGCTGCTGTTCCGGCAACTGGAACACTTTTGGAATGCGGCATCTGCCGACGGGTCGCCGCGCCGCACGTTCTTCGCCGACGTGCTGCAAGACCAGGCACGCAGCGAATGGATGATCAAACGCGAAAACGGCATTCTCGATGCAACGCAGTTCAACGCACTGCATCAGCTGATAACGCACGATGCACAAGGCCCGCAACGCCCTCTCACCGAAACCGTGCGGCTATGGGAGCACGAAGCCAACTACGTCGAACTGGCGGGGTCGCTGATGATAAGCGCCAGTCAGGCATTTCTTTACACGCCGGTGCAGGGCCTGCAAGTTCTCACCGACTACAAAGACCTGAAACAGACGTTGCAGAGCAAGTTCATTGCCAAGGGCCATGAAGACGAGCTCTACGGCCTGCTCAGCCTGGAAGAGCGCAACCGATTTCTCGGTTTCGACCAGCCGCAGGTATCGGGAGACCGGATCATCGGAGAAATCTTCAAGATCCTCTTCGAATTGATCATCACCAAGCAGCGGCAAAACATCGAATACGCCTTGCAAGTGTTTCGCCACAGCGATGGCGCGGTAAATCTGCACGCCCTGTTCGACAAGAGCCTGGACATCCGCTCGATGATTCATGAGCGTTTGCTGGCGCTGGACAGTGCAGGTCGATGGAGCACGCATCCGGTGCTTGCAGGCAACCAGCAACCCTCTCAGGTACTGGCAGACAAGGCGCGTGCGGCGATCAAGACATTCAGCAGCGTCGAGGGCCCGCTTGTCACAATGCTCGAGACCCAACCCATGGCGCATCAGGAGGCCCAACGGCCGGTTCTCGAAAGCCTGAAGTCGATGCTTGCTCATGCATGGTCTATCGGTGTCACCGGCGAAGCCCGGTTGCGGGTGCTGGGTGACAGCCTTTCGGCCTCCGTACAGGCAATTGTCAACACCGTGATCAACGCTGATCAGCCGACCCGTGCGTTGCGGCACTCCCTCGAGGGCTTTCGCCCCGATGCCTATACGCTCAGCCTTGAGTCTTCAGGTCAGCAGAATCTGCTGCCGCTCGCCCATTGCCTGCTGATGACCGAACGCGGCGGCCTCGACGTCAGTCACTCCGGACGGGCAGTGATCTGGACACCCGAGCTGGGTCTTGAAGTGTTCGACACTGTCGCCGCTGCACGGCGCATGCTCGATCAGCGGCTGCTGCACAGCGTGCAACGTCTGTCGTTACTGGAGAACCTGCTGCCCGCGCAGTTTCAGCCACATCAGCGCTACACCCTTGGGGCATTTCAAATCATCGAACACAACGTGCTGCACAATCGCATGCAATCGGCCATCGAGCATTTTCTCGGGCGCTGCGAGCAGGTGCGCACCGGCGTGAAAGATCCCGTCAGACGCAACAATGCTCTGACGAAACTGCGCAATCAGGCTTTTCACACCAACCTCAAACTGGCGACGGCCCATGCCCGGGCCATTGCCACACAACAGACCTACCCGGCGTGGCTGGGCATGGCAGCGAACGCGCAGCAGAAACTGCACGTCGAACTCATGGAGCAGTGGCGCCAGAGTGTCGTCGACGACAAGGACTACCTGACAGGCGTGCCGACACTGGTCAGCCATGTCGAGCAGACCTTGAAATCACTGCTCGACAGTCGATTCCCCAAGAGCGTGCTCAATCCCAGGCACATTCAGATAACGCCCAATCTGGCGCTGGCCGGGCCTGCCAGAAACCTGGTCGAGTTTGCCCTCAATCACATCAATATCGCTCAGGGCACTGGCTTCAAGGTCAGCTCGAGAACCACCCAGCCCCTTCCGGACGGGCTGAACCAAAGCGCTGTGACACAGCTGCTGCTGTCCCTGGCGATACCGACCACCTACAGCGACAAGGTCCGTGAGGCGCTATCGACGACATCGGTGGCGGGTCTGGCCCGGCAACAGGTTTTTTCCCGCCAGGTGCCCTGGCAATTGCTGCAACACGCTCATGCCCTGAAACTTCAGCAGCATTTGTCCGAGACGGCCTTCAGTTACATCCGCCAGGTACTGGACATGCCGGATGCCATCGCCCGCGCCGCCGTCGCCGGGACACACGCCATCGTGTGCCCGCTGTCATTGATCAAGACGGAAAAGGCCAGCGCCGTCGAAACATGTGGACTGTATGTGTTGGCTCCCGGTACCGGGCACAAAGGCCCGTTGGTGCTTTATACCCCGTATGCCGAGCAGGCCTTTCACGAATTCCCCGATGAACAGGGTCTGATTGCCGCCCTGAATATTCCGGGGCTGCTGCAGAATCTGTTGCTCCGTCGCCTGCCACCAACACAACGCGCAACATTTCGCAGCCTGTTCGCCGACACCTTCGGCCAGACCAGTGAAATAACGCTCGATTACCGCCCGATCGGGGGCAACCTGCTGGAACGGCTGTTCCGGGACAACCTCGATTTGTTGAAGCAGATGCTCGGGTCGCAGAAAGACAGCGACGGGCAATCCGACTGGGACAACGCCAAAGTCCTGTTCAGTGACGAGATCAAACAGGTCACGGACATGCTGCAAGGCAAACTCGCCTATGGGCGCTTTCTCTGGCAAGCCTACGACGACTTCAAGGACTCGGCCGAAGCCCTGCAGAATCATCACTGGAAAAGAGCACTGAAGTCTTTTATCGACGGCGCAGAGCAGATGGTGCTCGTCGGTCTAATGCCGGAGATGTCGGCAGAAAGCGCAGTGAGCGCCGAGGTCGGCGAGCAGGCGCTCGCAACCGGTACCGGAAAAGTCGAAAACCTGATTGCACCGACCTTGGCCGAGATCGAAACCACCTCGCCACAACGCACACGCCTGCAGCGTTTCGAGGCGACGGATGTAGCGCTCAAGGACCTCACGTACAGCACCGCGCAGGGCGTCTATCAGAAGGCCGCGAACAACCGCAGCTATGCGGCGGTTGATGGCAAGGTCTATCAGGTCGTCAAGAATGGTTCGACTTGGCAATTGGCCAAAGATCAGGAACGCGGACCGTTGCTGTTAAAAAGCGGTTCGCGGATGGTGCAGATCGCTCACGGCCAGACCGTTCATTACGGCAAAGCGTTCTCAAAAATGCTGGAGCACAACAAATACACACGCCTTCGCCGCACGATGCTCAACATCGAAGCCCACGGCATGGAAGAAATCACTCGACGCTACCCCGAAAAAGCCCGGGTTATCGGGCATGCAGTCGGGCTGGCCCGGGATTATGCGTTCAATTGCCTGCACAACCTGGCGATTCTGGACATCAACGCTGTGCCCGGTGGGCGGGTCAACCGGTTTCTCATGGAGTTTTTTGATGTCCCGCGCATCACAACGCAGATCCTGTCCAGGATAAAAACGGCGATTTTGCCGATCTGCAACGCCCTGGTGGATCCCGCTGATGATTTGCTCAACACCGACCGGTTCATCGTCGGCTCGACCCGGTGGTTTCACGACGTGATTGCGTTTGTCCTGGATGGCGATCAGCAGAACAAGGTCCATTTCACCCAGCACTTTTTTGACCAGGACCTGGGGGACTACGTCCCCGTCGTTGCGCAAGGGTTTGATATTGACGGTCATGCGCAAGCCGAGACCCTGATCCACGAACTCGCCCATCAACTGAGCAACGCCTGGGATATCGCAACCGTACGCGGGCGAGAGCCTTTCTGTGACCTGATATCGTCCGTGACACCCGACGGCGCGAAGTTGCTCCAGTCATTGCAGGACGAACGGAGAATGGCACTGTCACTGGCCACTCCCCGGGCACAACTGTTTGCGGAATGGAACCCGGATCGCGCGATCTGGATCGACTTTGACAGGGTTCCCGAAAAAGAGACCACGGCTGCGGAGATTTTCAAGCAAACGAACAGTACGACAATGAACGAGGCGCGCAATGCGTTCATGGATCAGCAGTCATCGGATGCCCGGGTCGGTGTCATCCTGCACAACGCCGACTCGATCGCCCTGCTGATCTGCGAAGTCGGCCGGCAACTGGATCCTGTCCCGACCATTTGACTCGCAAAAAAATGCGCAGGCTCGACACCTGCGCATTGCTCGACAACCGTGGACTCAGTCCTTCTGGTCACGCAGGACGTTGCCCGATGCACCGTCGATGCGGAACTCGTACACCACACCGTCAGCCTTGCGCCCTTCCCCTTTCCAGTAGCCGTCATTGTCGGCCTCGATCTCGTAGACCTCGACATAACCGGCCTTGGTCTTGACGATTTCGATGGCTTTTTCGATGGTGATCCATCCAGCCCCCGGCCGGTCGGCCAATGCCGCGCCGGCACTCAGCAGACTGGCTGTCGCAACGAAAGCGGCCAAAGTTCTTTTGATCATTTTTTCACTCCATTTATGGTTAATGTTCTCGATACGTCCTGGTTTTTGGGGCGTTTGAGCGAAAAAAAGTTCCACGTTTGATGGGTAATTGCCATGACGGTTGTTCTCGGCACCTCCCCCCAAAGGTTAGAATGCGGGAAATCAGGACGAGTCAATGACCCAGAACACCCTCTCGGAAGCCGAATACGATGCGATCACCGATGCCGCCGCGCATTGGTGCATGCGTCTGCACGCCGTCGACTGCACCGTTGAGGAGCGGCTGGCGTTCGAACAGTGGCGCAACGCGCATCCACTGCACGCGTTCGAATACGAGGCCATGCTGGAGATCTGGGATGTCGCCGAACATTTGCCACGCCCGGAACCTGCGGTCGTCATACCGATCACTCCGCCCGCCAGGACGTGGCGCCAATACGCGGTAGCCGCCTCCGTTTGCGCGCTGGCGCTGCCGCTGGCGGCCTGGACCGGATGGAATCTGGGGTGGCTGCCCAACAGCTATCAACACTTCGCCGCCACCGACAATGTGCGCCATGTCACTTTGGGTGATGGCAGCCAGGTCGAGCTGAATCTCAACAGCGAACTGACCTACAGCAATTACAAGGACGAGCGTCGCGTCACCCTGAAAAAGGGTGAGGCCTTCTTCGAAGTCAGCCATGACCTGAGCCATCCGTTTGTCGTCAGGGCTGCAGAGGGCAAGATTCGCGTCACAGGCACCCGCTTCAACGTATGGATGTACGAAGATCAGGTAAAGGTGAACCTGATCGAGGGTTCGGTGCTGGTCACCAGCAACACTCAGCTGTCAGGCGATGGCTTGCGCCTCGGCCCTTCGATGCAGGCTCGCTACCGACACGGCGACTTCATGCCGCAAATCAGCCAGACCTATGCCAGCGACACTTCGCTGGCCTGGCGCAGCGGCAAACTGGTACTCGACAACCTGTCGCTGAACGAAGCGCTGCCGCAGATCAACCGTTACCTGGACAAGCCTCTGATGCTCGCCGACAACTCGACCGGCTCGATCCGGATCGGCGGGATCTACAACATCAAGGAATTGAACAGCTTCGCCAGCTCCCTGCCCAAAGTATTGCCGGTCTTCCTGACCCGCAACAAGGACGGTAACCCAGTCATCAATCCGATGCCGCAGCAACCGCCAAAAAACTGAAGGCCGTTCCCGTGAGGGAGCGGCCTTCTGCTTTCGTGCCTGTCAGCGTCTTTCAACGTTGATTATTGCGCCGCGACCTTCCCCGCCTTTTCCAGATCATCGCGCACGGTCTGCACCTGATACTGCGGATCGGCCTTGATCTGCTGCTCGGTGAACGGCAACACGCTCCACTGTTTCTTCGAGAAAGCCTCGGTCTGATCGCGGGAATATTTCGACGCCGGATCGCTGGACAACGAGAATGCCAGCAGCCCTTGGGCATGCGGGCCCTTGTCGTCGAACGTCACGACTTGCAGATAACTGGTGCCACTGACCACTTCCAGCTTGCCGTCTTCACGGGGCACGCTCTGAATGGCGTTGTAGATGCCAAGCGTACCCGGGCCACCGTGAATCGGCGTTTGCTGGCCACCACTGCTGACCACCTGGACATCGCCCCAGCGTGTTTTCTCGGTCAGGCCCATTTTGGCAGCCGACTCGGCCGACGCCAGCATCGCCTCGCGCAGAACCTTGGCCACTTCCGGCTTTTCAATGGCCAGCCCGCGTGGGGTGTGCTGCGCATCCTTCGGATCGAACGCCACACGCCAGGCCTGCGGCAATTCCTGCATCGCTTGCATGATGGTCTGGAAATGCACCAGACCGATGCCTGACTCCAGATTCGCCCGGCCGTCCCATGCTTTCAGGCTGCTGCACACCGGTTTCAACGCTGCCTCAGGCTGCGACGCACAGAACTTCAACAGATCCGGCACCACCTGAGTCGCCAGGAATACCTGATCGTCCATCACCATGTGTTGCAGGTCCTGCACCGACACCGGGCCTTTCTTGCTCAGCGTCGTCAGGCGATCCAGCGCAAAGCGCGAACGCAGGCCCAGTGGCTGGCCGTCCTGGCTGATCAACGGCGAGAAACCGGTCAGCGGTTGCGCCGGGTTGGCCAGCCACGCCGAGTCGTTGGAGTGCTGGACGAAGTCCTTGCGCAACAGCTGCGGCAACTGGCTGGAGGCGTAAATGCCCTTCTGTGCTGCTTGCGGGTCGATGTCCCACGCGCAGGCGCTGTTGGAGCCGTCGAGCACGATCATTTGCAGGCCGATGCGCGGGTCGCTGCACCTGGCCAGTTTGTCGGCACTGACGTTCGGCACCACCGACAGGTTCATGTACAGCGTCTGGCCCTTGTCATCCACGGCCAGGGTATTGACCCACGGGATGCCCTGGATCGTATGCACCGAATCCTGCAGATCCTTGAGATTGCCGGCGCGGTTCATGGCGTACCACTGTTTCAGCACCCGGTCGTTGTCGAGGTTGGCATCGCGCAGGCTATAGGCGTAGTGGTTGTCCCAGTCGAGCTTGCCGGGCCACTGCACGATCGGGCCGAACTGCGAACTGTAGACATCCCGCTGGACCGGCACGACCTGGCCGTCCGCCTGTTTGACCTGCACCGTGACGGTCTGCTTGTTCATCGGCAGGGACTGGCCGTCGAGCAGGTAACGGGTCGGATCCTTCGGATCGAGTTGCAGGCGATACAAGGTGAAATGCTTGGACGAGTCGACGGTGTGGGTCCAGGCCAGGTGTTGGTTGAAACCGATATTGATCATCGGCAGACCCGGCAGCGCCGCGCCCATCACATCCAGTTTGCCCGGAATGGTCAGGTGCATCTGATAGAAGCGCATACCGCCGACCCACGGGAAATGCGGGTTGGCCAGCAGCATGCCGCGGCCATTGAACGAGCGCTCGCTGCCCACCGCGACTGCGTTGCTGCCACGGTCAAGCGCGAAGCGTTGCAGGCGCGTGTCCGCCAGTTGGTAAGCCCGCGCATCGTTTTTAATCTGTGCAGTGGCCTGCGGCGGTGTAGCCCCTGCCAGCGCTTCGGCAAACTGGCCGACACCGCCCTCGACCAACAGACGACGGGTCAGCTTCACCAGGTCTTCGGCGGCGATATCGCGCACCCATTCGCCCTGGCACTGTTGCGGCAATCCCTGCTGGCGACGCTCGGCCAGGTAGCGGTTGTAGCCGGCGGCGTAACCTTCCACCAGATCACGCACTTCGACTGGCTGCGCCTGCCAAAAGGCATTCACCGCCTGTGGGGTATTGAGCCACTGGAAGAACACGTCACTGACGCGGTTCTCGCGCTCTTCGACCGTCAATTGCTCAGGCCCGAAGTACCGCGACCGCTCGCCGTTGACCGTCACGATCTCGTTGGCCAGCAGGCACAGGTTGTCCTGCGCATAGGCATAACCGATGCCGAACCCGAGACCACGTTCGTTTTCCGCACGAATGTGCGGTACGCCAAAGCCTGTGCGGCGGATGTCGGCGCCGGTCTGGCCGGAAGGGCTGAACGCCTGCG
Source organism: Pseudomonas sp. GW823-FHT04A03 (assembly GCF_058796615.1). Classification (NCBI taxonomy): domain Bacteria; kingdom Pseudomonadati; phylum Pseudomonadota; class Gammaproteobacteria; order Pseudomonadales; family Pseudomonadaceae; genus Pseudomonas; species Pseudomonas sp. GW823-FHT04A03. Next base: position 465,336 of record NZ_JBXAIV010000001.1, on the reverse strand, counting down.
CCGACAGACTCAGCCCGAGAAACAGGCCGGCAAGGGTCAGTCCGGTGAATTGCCTGGAAATAGTCACGCTCGCTCCTGATCGAAATGCCGAAGAGCGAACCGCCCGCCACCGTGAACACGTCGGGCCCGGCTCGCTCTGAAATCACCCACGCGTCACGCGCAATGAGCCTGTCCAGAAAACGAAGCCGCGGAAAAAAAATTTAGTCGGTCACACAGCCCTCTCGCACCGTAATCACGGGGAAAAGACAAAACGGCGACAAATTTTCTACATTTTTCGCTTCATGATTTGTCGAGCTGAAACGTCTTGTTTAGAGAGAGCACAAAAAACCTTTCCTGATCAGGCTCTGAAAGGAGTAATCGCATGTACAACCCACCCCTACCATCGGAAGGTAGCCAGACCCCACAAGGAGCGCACATGGGTTCACACGCTGACGTATTCGGGCAACGGGTCGAGCGTCACGGCAATGAACGCATCCGCTTGCTGCTCAAAAGCTTCGGCCTGCGCACCAGCCTGATTCGCCTCAAGGTCATCGACACCCTGCTGGTCGCCGCCGAGGACGACCGTCGTCTGGGTGTGCGTGGTGTCCACAGTCAGTTGCTGGATCTTGACATTCCGTTGTCCTTCCTCAGCGTGCGCGAAGTACTCAAGCGCCTGTGCGCCGAAGGCGTGATCACGTTCAACGATGACAAGAGCTACAGCCTCCATCCCCAGGCTGCCGCGGTGCTCAACAACGACTGACGCGCCCGGCAGACGCCGTCAGGGCTTGACCTTGCGGCGCATCACGCCGTTGATCACCACGACCACCACTGCCACGCCGATGGCGATGTACTGGAAGGTTTGTTCGCTGAGCTTGCCGGCGTTTTGCAGCCAGGACAGGCCAAGCATGATCAGCAGTACGGCGACGGCGATCAGAATCGAATATATCAAGCGTTGCTTATGGGTCATTACAGGTTCCTGAACCGTTGGAATGTATCGGGTTTGTATCGGCGTTGATGCCATGCGCATACCCTTTGACGGGGATGCGCCGCAGTAAACGGGGTCTCATGTTACAGCCGATGAAGAGCTTTGGCTTCAAACGGCGTTAACCATGAGGATCCTTGAAATGCTGCGTCGAATCACCTGGCTGATTCCTGTCCTTGCACTGCTCACCCTGAGCGGCTGCATCATCTTTCCCCACGGCGGCTGGCATGGCGATCATCGTCACTATGGGCCTGGCCCGGGCTACTACTACCATCGTTAAGTCATCTCACGGAAAGGATGCCCGTATCCGTCCGTTCAAATGCAACAACGGATTTTAGCGTCAGGAAAAATGCCCACAGGAATGTGGGCATTTTTTATGGCTCGGCGATTACTGATGTAGGGAATTTCGCCTGGTCGAGCGGGAATGTCGCCCTCCGCAACATCACGCATAACCGCGTCACAGGCCGTCACACCAACGACGTAGGATCAATCCCTTCTCCTCCCTACCCTTTGCGCTCCCTCTCGACGATCGTGAAAGCGCATGCAAAAAACTCTTATCAACCTCCCGCCACGCCAAGCGCTCGGCTTCTGTCTGGCGATCACGCTGTTCGAATGGCTGACTTACATGGCCAGCGACATGGTCATGCCGGCCATGCTGACCGTCACCCGTGATCTGAAAGCCGAGGCCGCTCACATCCCCAACGCGTTCAATCTGTATCTGATCGGTGGCATCTGCCTGCAATGGCTGATCGGGCCGCTGTCCGATCGGTTCGGCCGGCGCCCGTTGCTGCTGGGCGGTTGCGCACTGTTCGGCGTGACCTGCGCGGCAGCTGTCGCCACGCCCGGCATCGAAGTGTTCAACGCCCTGCGCCTGTTGCAAGGCATGGGCCTGGGGTTTGTCGTGGCCGTCAGTTACCCCGCGCTTCAGGAAGTCTTCTGCGAGGCGGATGCGGTGCGCCTCATGGCGCTGCTGGGCAATGTCGCCCTGCTTTCGCCCCTGCTCGGCCCGTTGCTCGGCAGTCTGCTGCTGGAATGGCTGAGCTGGCGCGAGCTGTTCCTCGGTCTGGGCCTGATCGCGACGCTGACCTGGATCGGACTGTATGCCTGTATGCCGGAGACGATCGGCGTTGTCCGTCACGACGGCGGTCAGCAAGCGCCGATCCCCTTCTCCTTTCGCCAGATCAGCAGCCGTTATCTGGCGCTGCTGCGCAACCAGCGGTTCGTCGGCATCTGCCTGGCACTGGGTCTGATGAGCCTGCCGCTGATTGCCTGGATCGGACTGGCGCCGCTGCTGCTCGTCCAGTTGCTGGGACTGACCACGCGCGAATATGCGCTGTGGCAGATTCCGGTTTTTTCGGCGGTCATCGTCGGCAATCTGATCCTCGATCGACTGCTCGCGTCACGGGATCTGCCGCAACTGATTCGTCTGGCGCTCTGGCCGTTCTGCCTGGGTTTGCTGACCTTGATCGTCATCGCACTGACCAGTATGTCCCTTGCAGGGTTGATGACCGGCCTTGCGCTGTATGCCGTGGGGCTGGGCATGAGCAACGCCGCCCTGTACCGACTGGCACTGTTTTCCAGCGATGACAGCAAAGGTCTGGTCTCCGCCGCGATCGGCATGATCTCGATTGCCGTGATGGGTATCGGTGGTTCGCTGATCGCGGCTATCGGTGGCGGCACCCGTCTTGAATCCTTCGCCATCTTGGCGGCGCTGGGCGGTCTGCTCAGCCTGCCCCTGCTGTACCGGTTTCTGCCACACATCCCGACAGACTCCGCCACTTCCACATAACAACAAGGACGCCTGATGAACCACTTCCCCCACAGCGACGCGCTTTGCGCGTTGACGCAACCCTATTGTCCGGATTCAGTGCCGGACGGCCTGTTCGACCAGGCCATGGCCGAGATCAGTCGATTTCACTGCCAGCACACTCCCGGCTACGAACACTGGCTGAACGCCAATGGCCTGACAGTAGGTGACCTGGATCACCTTGATGACTGGTCACGGCTCCCGCCCGTTTTCGCCAGTTATTTCAAGCGCCAGTCCTTGCTCAGCTCCACCGCAACGGACGCACTGGAACTTACTTCCTCCGGCACCAGCGGCGAGAAAAGCCGCATGCGTTACGACGAACGTAGTTTGGGGGCGGCCCAGAACATGGTCGAACGAATCTTCCAACACTACGACTGGAACACCCCGCACTCCCCGTGCAACTACCTGCTGCTGAGCTATGAGCCCGAGGGCAGCATCAGCCTGGGAACGTCCTTTACCGATCAGTTCCTGTGCCGGTTTGCTCCCGTCAATCGCGTGGCCTACGCACTGCGCCGTACGGGCGGCGGTCATGAGTTCGACGGCTTTGGCGTGATCGCAGCCTTGCAGTCCTTCGCCGAAGAAGGTTTGCCGGTACGGATTTTCGGCTTCCCGGCGTTTCTCTGGCAGACACTGCAACGCATGCAGGCCACCGGGGTGGCGGACCTGCAACTGGCAGAAGGCTCGTTGACGCTGTTTGGCGGCGGCTGGAAAACCCACGCGGCGCAAGAGATTCCCCGCCAGCAACTGTACGAGCGCATTCACCGCCAATTGGGCATCGAGATGTCCCGCTGCCGGGATGGTTATGGCGCGGTCGAGCATGCGGTGCCTTACCTCGAGTGTGCTCACCATCATTTCCATGTGCCGGTCTATTCGAAGGTTTTCGTGCGTCATCCCGCTGACTTTACGGTGCAGCCTTACGGTCGTCAGGGCTTGCTGAGTTTTGTCTCGCCGTACATTTCATCGAGCCCCGCGCACGCGGTGGTCATGAGCGATCTCGCCACTCTGTACCCCGGCGCCAGCTGTGGCTGCGGGCTGCCTGGCGACTGGTTCGAACTGCATGGCCGCGCCGCCACCACGGCTGGCCGAAGCTGCGCCATGGCCGCCTCTGAACTGCTGGGGAAGCACTGATATGTACTTGATCAACGGACAGCTTCACGACGACTTCACCCTCGACGGCGCACTGCAACAGCTTTACCTGGAGTTGTCGGAACGATTGGCCAAAACACTCGAAACAGCGACCGTGCTGGGCGCAGCAGCCGCTTTTGCCAAACGTCTGCAGGATCCGGACACGGCATTGCCCATCGATCCCGAGCAACGCCAGTCACTGATCGAGTTCTGCCAACCCGCTGCCCTGCGGCGCAAGCTTGAGCGTGAACTCGGCGAACAACCGGGCAGCCTGCGCCGCATCGATTATCGCCAGCCGCGCTTCGAACGCTGGAGCCCGCTGGGTCTCGTGGTTCACATCACCCCCGGCAATGCGCCGCTGCTGGCCTTCTGCGCGGTGATCGAAGGCCTGTTGGCCGGCAACGTCAACTGGTTGCGCCCCAGCAGCAGCGATCAGGGGGTGACCGCTCAATTGCTTCATGGACTGGCGCAGTGCGATGCGAGCGGCCAGATCGCCGGGCATGTCGCCGTCGTTCCGGCCAGCACGGCCCGGATCGGTCAGCTGTGCCAACAAGCCAACGGCGTATCGGCGTGGGGCGGTGAGTCGGCGCTGCAAGCCATCCGCCAGCAACTGGCGCCCGGATGTCGCTGGATCGACTGGGGCCACCGCATCAGCTTCATCTACCTGACACCGGTAGCGGTCACGCCAGACTCGTTGGACGCCGTGGCCGATGAAGTCTGTCGCCTCGATCAGCAGGCCTGCTCCAGCCCGCAATGGCTGCTGGTGGACAGTGACGATGAAAACACTTTGCGTTCAATCGGCGAGGGACTGGCCGAGGCGTTCGAGCGCCGCGCCCGACACTGGCCAGCCCTGTTGCCGTCGATTCAGGAGACCTCGGAAATCACCACCCGCACGGCGATGGCGCGACTGGCTCACAGCTTTGCCGGTGTCAGCGGTCAGGTCTGGCAAACCCCGGACTGGCGCGTCATCTGGAGCCACGACCAGACACTCGGCCCCTCGCCGCTGTTTCGCAGCCTTTTGCTCAAACCTATGCCGCGCGCACGGATCACCGAGGCGCTGCTGCCCTGGCGAAACGTGCTGCAAAGCGCCGGGTTGATGTGTGCCGAACACGAAATGGCCGAACTGGCTCAAACCCTGATCGCTGCAGGCGTCACGCGGGTCACCCCGGTGCAGGCGATTCACGAGGGCTATGAGGGCGAACCCCACGACGGTGTGTATGCCTTGCAGCGCTTGAGCCGACGGGTGTCGGTCAGTCTGCCGGCTACAGAGCTGGCCACACGTGTCACGCTCGATCCGCTGCCGACGCCATCCTGCGTGGCCAATCTGCCGATCATGAGCAAGGACACCTTTGTCGCCCGCCCGATCCATCCGGCGGCGCGGTTGTATTTCCGCTCCGGCGGCAGCAGCGGCACCCCGGCGTTGGCCGGCTACAGCTACCGCGATTTCGATCGGCAGATGCGCGCCAGTGCCGATGGCTTGTTCGCGGCGGGCCTCGACCCGAACCACGACCGGGTGATGAACCTGTTTTTCAGCGGCGGGCTGTATGGCGGTTTCTTCAGCTTTTCCAAAGTGCTTGAGCTGCTGGGGGCCGCGCACCTGCCGATGGGTGCGCCGGCCGATGACGATTACCGCGAGATCGCGCAGATAATCATCGATCAGCGCGTCACCGTGCTGGTCGGTATGCCCAGCACCCTGCACCGCTTGTTCCTCAACGAGCAGACACGGCTACGCGAGTATGGCGGGATCGAAAAGGTCTTCCTCGGCGGCGAACATCCCGGCGAACAAAGCCTTGCGCTGATGCGCGACTGCGGCGTCAGGCTGATCCGCTCGGCCGTTTACGGCAGTGTCGACGCCGGCCCGCTCGGCCATGCCTGCCCGGCCACCGGCGATGGCGTGTTCCATCTGATGAGCGATATCCAACACCTGGAAATCGTCGAATTCGAGACTGATCGAGCGGTGACAGGCAGTGAAACCGGGCGCCTGGTGTTCACCTCCATCGAGCGCGAAGGTCAGGACGTTCAGCGCTACGACGTCGGCGACAGCGGTCGCTGGATTCCCGGTGCGTGTGACTGCGGGCTGCCCACGCCGCGCTTCGAGCTGCTGCAACGTCACGGCAGATTGATGCGCATCGGCACGGACTTCATCTGCCTGTCGCAATTGGCCGAGCATCTGCAGACCGAGTTCCAGCTGACACTCGAACACGCTCCGGACGGCCTGGAGCGCATGCGGTTTCGCAGTCCACGGCAACCTGATGATGTTCAGCGACGCCTGCTGGACTATCCGACCCTGGCCACACTCATCCAGACAGGCCTGCTGACCGTTGAGGTTGAGGTTTGCGGCAGCGACCGCTTCACGCGCAACAGGCACAGCGGCAAGACGCCGCTGCTGATCGACAATCGGGGCGTTCGTCCCTGTGCAGACAGGCGAGGAGCCAAACATGAACACACGGTTTGAACTGCAAGAACTGGTCACGTTTGCGCGACAGCAATCCGGTTTTTATGCGCGTCACTTCGCCGACATTCCCCTGCTCATCTCATCGCTGGAACAACTGCCGGTGATTGACCCTGTGGAATACTGGAAAGGCAGTCATGACCTCGATCATTGGCCTGTCCTGACGGCGCCGATGAATGACGCACTGGTTTTCAAGACCGGGGGCACCACCAGCGCCGGCAAGTTTTCACTGTTCCGGCGTGAGGAATGGCAAACGCTGGTGACGGACTTCGGTCGCAGTCTCGACGCGCAGTTGAGCGCCGGGGACCGAATCGCCAACCTGTTCTTTGCCGGCGACCTGTATGCCAGTTTCATCTTTACCCACGACGCGCTGGCGCAGGTTGAAACCGGGATCGTCGAGTTTCCCTTCACCGGTCATGTCGACTCGAGCCTCCTGGCCGATGCAATTGCCCGGCACCGGATCAACGTGCTGGCGGGGCTGCCGGCCCATCTGCTGAGTTTTGCGGCGTGGCTGGAGCAACATGATCGGTTCCTTGAGGGCGTCACCACCTTGCTCTACGCCGGTGAAAGTCTGTTTGACGCACAGTTGCAAAGGCTGGCGCGGGTGTTTCCCAATGCACGTGTGGCCTCCATCGGCTACGCCAGCGTCGACGCCGGTTTTATCGGTGCCAGCCATCGTGACTGCGAGCTGGGCGAACATCGGGTTCCCGAAGGCCACAGTGTGCTGGAAATCCTCGACGAGCAAACCGGTGAAGTGATCAAAGACTGCGACCGTGTCGGACGCCTGGTGATGACCAACCTCACGCGCCGATTGATGCCGTTGATCCGCTACCCGGTCGGCGACCGTGCCTGCTGGCGCGAGCCACCCGGAACGTTCCGGCGCAAGTTCGCGCTGATGGGACGCTGCGCCGACAGCCAGCGCGTGCGGGTGGGCATCCTCACCCTGCTGCCACAATCGATCGGCGAGACCGTGCGGCGCATCACCGGCAGCGACGATTGGCAACTGGTGATCGAGCAGGACGGCGTCATGGATATCCTGAGCCTGCACTGGGTACCGGATGCCCGGTCTTCGGCAATCGATGACGCCGACCGGACGCTGCACAGAGCTTTGATCGAAGACTATCCGTTGATCGAGCAACTGAGCGCCGATCGCCTGCTGGCGCTACGAATTCGTTGCTGCACGGTTCAGGAGCTGGAACGCCATCCCCGCTCCGGCAAACGTCAGTGCGTGCTGGATCGGCGCGTTTACAACGGCTCTGCCCAGGAGCGTTGCTGATGGAATCCATCACACTGAGAAGTTATCGCACCAGCGACGCCCCGGCCGTCAGTCGCCTGTTCAGAAAGATCTATGGCGACCATTACGCTCAGCCGCATGTCTATCTGCCCCGGATGATCAGTCAGAACCATGCCGATGGCCGCTGGCACTCGTTGGTGGCGGTGGCGGACGACCAAGTGGCTGGGCACTCCGCGTTGATTCTCGACAAAGGATCATCCCTCGCCGAACTGGCCCTGAGCGTGGTCGATCCGCAAATCCGTGGGCAACAAGTCGCCACGCAACTGGGCCGACACCTGCTGATCCACGCGCAGGCGCTTGGTTATCAGGGTGTCACGATCAGACAAATGACCCATCACCCCTACACCCAGAAAATGGCCGCCAGCCTTGGTTTTCACAACACCGGCCTGTTGCCCGATCATGCACCGTCGCCCTTTGGCGGCTCGGACCCGGAATCGCTCGTATTGGGTTACGCCCCTGTCGACGGCTACCAGCGCCCGCTACCGACCTTGACCTGGCCGGATGAATGCCGCGAATTCATGCAACACATGTGCGACGTGTTCGGAACGCGGTTGAACGTGTCGCCCTGGATGGGCGCGCCGGCGCAACTGGAACAGCGTTGGGGCCGATACGACGGGGTTTTCAACGAAGTGGATGACAGCCTGCTCAAACAGTTGCAGCAACTGCCCGCTCATTGGCTGATATCGATAAGGCTCAGGCTGGCGCAGGGTTTCGACCATGCCTGGCGCCGGTTATCGATGATGGGGTTCGTGTTCAGCGGACTGGCGCCTGATGACAAAGGTGCAGGATGGCTGGCGCTGTTTCATCGCGGATTCCAGCCCAGAGCCCTGACATTGCATTGCCCGAAAATGCAGCGATTGCATGACGATATGCAGCGACAGACCGGTCCGCTGGTGGAACTTCAGATTTTCGACAGCCCCCCATGAACGAAAGAGCCCGCCCCGTTGCCGGGGCGGGCCCTGTGTGTCACGCCTTCGCTTTGACACCTTGATCGGTAGGAAGCTTGCGCTCCCCGCCCTGACCGTAAGTCTGCAGGTTCTGCAGGACATAGATGGCTTTCTTGAACTCGGGGATCAACGTATTCGCGTACTTGTTGCCCTTGAGATTGTTGTTCTGGATGGTATCCAGCTGCGTCGCGAAATACTCCAGCGCATTGAACTTGGCATCCGGATCCTTCTGTACGCCGAAGCGATCAAACTTGTCGCCGGCGTTGAGCAGGGTCATGGACGTGATCTCGGAAATCAGGCCCCGGCTGCGCAACATCGCACTCAGACTGCCCAGCTGCTTGGCCGAAACATTGGTGGGATCGAAACCCTTGATGTTCTTGTGCAGCCCCTGCTTGTCCATCTCCGCCGTATTGATCGCGGTGGGATCGTTACCCACCAGGGCCAGCATCTGCTTGACCTTCACGCTTTGAGAAACCGGTTTGCTCGAGCTTCCTGTATCTCGAACCAGCAAACCTGTCTTGGGTTGCCAGGCACCGGTATATCCGATGGTCATGAGCAAGCTCCTTGCGAGGAAAACATGAAAAATTCCTTGTTGAACCACTTTTGAGTTGCCCGGAGTATCGGCCGGCAAACTAATGACACCAACCCCTTTCTGCACCTTTTTACAATTTTTGTACATTCACGATACAAACCGGTAACAGCCCCGGAAATACGGGACTAGAGCGTTCATGATTATGGGATGAAAGTGGGTTTATTGCCCTAATGTTCGGGACGGTTAGTTCTTATGTATCAGGCTGGATACGTTCCTTTGGTCAGGATCGCCTCTTTTAGGACGAAAGTACCTAAAGCTTCCCGAAGACCCGACGATACGTTAGGAAACCCGCGCTGTTTTTTCCCTGCCCACAATAAGAATCCCTGCTCAAGGACCGGTTTCCATGCCCGCATTCCGCACCATTCAGGCTCGTTACACGCTGTTTCTGGTTCTGTTCATTCTGTTGTTGTCGGTGCTGACCGTGGTTGGCATCAGCCAGCTGGTCGCGCCCAAGCTGCGCCATACCGAAGAACAAGTCGTGCTCAACCGCATTGCTGAAGTGGCCGAGCAGATCCAGGGCGAATTGAACAAGGTCCAGGCGCAGCAGCGCAGCATCACCCAGACCATTGCGCTGCTCGACAGCGCGGCCATCGACACGGTGTTGCCCGGGCTGGTGGACCAATACGGCGAGCTGAAAGTCTTCGGCGGCGGCATCTGGCCGCTGCCCGGTCAGCGTGAGGCCGGGCGCAACAAGTTCAGTACGTTCTGGCACCGCGATGCCTCCGGCAAACTGGCGGTGAACACCTTCTGGAACAGCGACGCGGCCCCCAACTATTACGACCAGAGCTGGTACAAGGGCGGCATGCAGACCCCGCGCGGCCAGTGCGCCTGGGCCGCAGCCTATAAAGATGACGCCAGCGCCGAACCGCGCACCAACTGCGCCATGGCCATCCAGAAAAACGGCAGCGCCTGGGGCGTCTCGACCATCGACGTGACTCTCGGTTTCTTCAACGATCTGGTGGCGCGCAAGGAAAAGGACCTCAACGCCGAAATGCTGATCGTCGAGGCCGACGGCAAGATCATCAGCAACAGCTCGCGCATCAGCGGGCCGATCGTGCTGAAGAACATCAGCGAACTGGCCGGTGGCTCGACCTTCGCCAGCCAGGTCAAGGCCGGGCTGCAAAACCGCGAGCAGGCGCAACGCGTCGAATTCGACAACCACGGTGAAGCCAGCACCTTCTTCATGCGCCCGATCGAAGGAACCCCGTGGTTCCTCGCCACCGCGCTGCCGACCAAAATGCTCACCGCGCAACGTGACGATGTGCTCAGCAGCCTGAGCCTGTTGCAGATTCCGCTGGTGATCCTGCTGGTGCTGTTGCAGGTCTATGCGATCCGCCAACTGGTTTCGCGGATGAAAGCGCTGAAAGCCAACATCGATTCGTTGTCCAGCGGCGATGCCGACCTGACCCGGCGCATCACCATCCGCGCTGAAGATGAACTCGGCGCCATCGGGCATTCGGTCAACACCTTCATCGCCTACCTGCAGAACATGATCGGTGAAGTCACCCAGGCCACCGGCGCCATGGCTTCGAGCCTCGACAACCTGCAACGCACCTCGGCGCACACCAGCCAGATTCTGCTGCGTCACGCTTCGGAAACCGATCAGACCGTTACCGCAATCAACGAGATGAGCTCGACCGCCGAAAGCGTCGCGCAAAATGCTGCCGAAACCGCCGCGTTCACCCAGCGCGCCAACGAAAACGCCGACCGCTCGCGGGTGGTGGTAGGCGAAGCCTCAAGCAGCGTGGTCGCGCTGATCGACGAAGTGGCCAGCGCCACCCACAAGGTTGAAAGCATGCAGCAGGACGCTCAGCGCATCACCGAAATCCTCGGTGTTATCGGCGCCATTGCCGGCCAGACCAACCTGCTGGCGCTCAACGCGGCAATTGAAGCGGCGCGGGCCGGTGAACAGGGCCGTGGGTTTGCGGTGGTGGCGGACGAAGTGCGTGCCCTCGCCGCCCGCACCCAGGCCAGCACCTCGGAAATCAACGAAATGTTGAGCCGTCTGACCCAAGGCGTGAGCTCGTCGGTCAGCGCCATGGAAAACACCCAGGCCAGTTGCCAGTCGGCCGCGGATGCCACTGCGCGAGTCAACAGTGGCCTCGACGAGATGGCCGGTTCGGTCAGCCACATCAACAGCCTCAGCACCCAGATCGCCACCGCCGCCGAGCAGCAAAGCGCGGTCACCGAAGAGATCAACCGCAGCATGGTGCAGATCCGCCACATGGTTGATGAGCTGGTGGAAAGCGGTCAGGCCAGCGAACTCAACACCCGCCAGCTGCTGGAAGCCAACAGCCGGGTGAGCGCGATCATGGGGCGCTTCAAGGTTCGCTGACAGTTTTGTCATCTTGCGCTCAGTGGCCTGTCAGCTTTGATCTACGATCATGTTGGCAGGCCTGCCTCGTATCACTTGGAAACACTCCGTTGATGCCCGGCAGGAAAAACCGGTCAAAATGCCTTCCTTTTTTGACCGTTCCTCCTTCGAGCCGAGAGCCCTCCATGCGAAACCACCTGCGTCTGGCCGCCCTGAGCGCCCTGTTCATCTCCTCCCTGGCGCAAGCCGCCGACCTTATTCCGATCGAAGTCCACCGCGACGCCAATTGCGGCTGCTGCAAAAAGTGGATCAGCCACCTGGAAGCCAATGGCTTCAAAGTCGAAGACCACGTCGAAAGCGACATGAGCAGCTTCAAGCAGCAACACGGCGTTCCGCCACGTCTGGCGTCCTGCCACACCGCGATCATCAACGGCAAATTCGTCGAAGGCCATGTGCCGGCGGAACAGGTGCTGGCCCTGAGCAAACGTGACGACCTGCTGGGCGTTGCCGCACCGGGCATGCCGATGGGCTCGCCGGGCATGGAAATGGACGGCATGAGCGATGCGTATCAAGTGATCGGCCTGAAGAAAGACGGCGCCGATGTGGTGGTGGCGGATTACCCGGCCCATTGATGACGGCGGGTTATCTCGGGCTGTTCCTGGCCGCATTCGGTGCGGCGACGTTATTGCCACTTCAATCGGAGGCCGTGCTGGTCGGGCTGCTGGTCAGCGACCGTTATTGGTTGTGGGGGCTGCTGGCCGTAGCCACGCTGGGCAACGTCCTGGGTTCGCTGGTGAACTGGTGGCTGGGGCGCGGGCTGGAACGCTTTCAGGACCGGCGCTGGTTTCCGGTCAGCCCCAGGCATATGGAGCGCGCCCGAGTTCACTATCAGCGTTATGGTCACTGGTCGCTGCTACTTAGCTGGTTGCCGGTGATCGGCGATCCGTTGACGTTGATCGCCGGCGTCATGCGCGAACCCCTCGGGCGTTTTCTGTTGATCGTCACTCTCGCCAAAGGCGCCCGCTACGGGGTGCTGGCGATGCTCACCCTGGGCTGGCTCGGTTGAACGATCGGGCGCAGGCATTGCCTGTGTTTAACGTCGCCCTAATCCGGCCGTTCCAGCATCGGCCGATTTCTTGTGGAGTTGTCCTATGTCTGTGTCGCTGACCCGCTGGCTGCCCGGCCTGTTGCTGACCGCCGCCCTGCCCTTGCTTGCACACGCCGAAGGCCCGCAATACGGCCCGGAGCTGCAAGGCTTCGATTATCCCTACACCCTCAAGCACTTTGCCTTTCAATCCCAGGGCAAATCGCTGCAGATGGGTTACATGGACGTCGCCGCTGATGGCAAGGCCAACGGACGCACCGTGGTGCTGATGCACGGCAAGAACTTTTGCGGCGCGACCTGGGACAGTTCGATCAAAGCCCTTAGCGAGGCCGGTTACCGGGTGGTCGCCCCGGACCAGATCGGTTTCTGCACCTCCAGCAAACCCGATCACTACCAGTACACCTTCCAGCAATTGGCAGCCAACACCCAGAAACTGCTCAAGGCACTGGGCATACAGAAGGCTACCCTGCTCGGCCACTCCACCGGCGGCATGCTCGCCACCCGTTACGCGCTGCAATACCCGGATCAGGTCGAGCAACTGGCGCTGGTCAACCCGATCGGCCTGGAAGACTGGAAAGCCCTCGGCGTGCCGTATCGCAGCGTCGATCAGTGGTATCAGCGCGAATTGAAAGTCACCGCCCAGGGCATTCGCGACTATGAACGCACGACCTATTACGACGGCCGCTGGAAACCCGAATTCGACCGTTGGGTGGACATGCTCGCCGGCCTGAGCAATGGCCCGGGCAAGACTCAGGTCGCATGGAACTCGGCGCTGATCTACGACATGATCTTCACCCAGCCGGTGTACTACGAGTTCAAGGACCTGAAGATGCCGACCCTGCTGCTGATCGGCACCTCCGACACCACCGCCATCGGCAAGGACATTGCGCCGCCGGAAGTGAAGGCGAAAATCGGTCACTACGAAGTGCTCGGCAAGCAGGTGGCAAAACTGATTCCTCAGTCCACGCTGGTTGAATTCCCCGGCATGGGCCACGCCCCGCAGATGGAAGAGCCGGCGAAATTCCATGAGGCACTGCTGGGCTGGCTGGACAAAACCAATCCCGTTCGTTGAAGAGGTAACGCTGATGGCGGTGCAGATTGCGGTGATCGATGACTGGCAGGACGTGGCCCGCGACGTGGTCGACTGGTCGGTGCTCGACAGTCTCGGCGAAGTCACCTTCGTCCATGAGTACCCGGCGGACAACGCCACGCTGGCCGAACGTCTGGGCCGGTTCGAAGTGATTTGCGTGATGCGCGAACGCACGCGTTTCGATGAAGACCTGCTCAAACGCCTGCCGAACCTGAAGCTGCTGGTCACCGGTGGCATGCGCAACGCGGCGCTGGACATGCCGGCCGCTGCTCGCCTCGGGATCAAGGTCTGCGGCACCGACAGCTACAAACACGCGGCGCCGGAACTGACCTGGGCGCTGATCATGGCCGCCACCCGCAATCTGGTGACCGAAGCCAATGCCTTGCGCGCCGGCCAATGGCAGCAAGGTCTGGGCGGCGACCTGCACGGCAAGACCTTGGGCATTCTCGGGCTCGGCAGCATCGGCCAGCGGGTGGCGCAGTTCGGTCAGGTGTTCGGCATGCGCGTCATCGCCTGGAGCGAAAACCTCACCACCGAGCGTGCCGAACAGGCCGGCGTCACTTATGTCAGCAAGCAACAGTTGTTCGAACAGGCTGACGTACTGTCGGTGCATCTGGTGCTCAGCGACCGCAGCCGGGGCCTGGTCGATACCCAGGCACTGGACTGGATGAAGCCGACCGCGCTGCTGGTCAACACCGCGCGCGGACCGATTGTCGACGAAACCGCGCTGATCAAGGCCTTGCAGAAACAGCGCCTCGGCGGTGCGGCCCTCGACGTGTTCGATCAGGAACCGCTGCCTGCGCTGCACCCGTTTCGCACCCTCGACAACGTGCTGGCCACACCGCATGTCGGTTACGTCAGCCGCCAGAACTATGAGCTGTTCTTTTCGCAGATGATCGAAGACATTCAAGCCTGGTCAGCCGGGGAACCCGTCCGCCTGCTCAATTGAGCCGCCTCGCCCTCGCGGGCAATCCCTGCCCGCGAAGCAGCACCCGCTGTTCGCCCGCCAACACAACTGTCCGCACCGCAACAGTGCGCCCGCACTTTCCCGGCGCCCGAAATCGTGACCGGCCGGTCACCATTTTGCACCATCGACCCCGCCAGACATGCACTTCGTCGGGGCGTACCCCCTCCCGAAGCCACGGATTTCGTGAGCCTGCAACAGATTGTCGAACAATTCATCCGATTGGCCTGGCCCGCTCTAGGATCTGGCCTAGACTGGTTTTCGCGGGGTAAAACCGGCCGGTCACAAAGCGGAAATTTTGTCGAAACTTTTGCTGATCGCGACGTGTCATCTGATAGGCAGGGCCAAAGCGACTGGTTCAAGTCTTGCAATGGTCCCCTCACCCATTCTGCTTGCGCGTGTTGGGTAGCGTTTGCTCACCGATGCGTGGCGCGTTTGCGCCCGGCCACAGGACTTGGCCATGGACATCGCTTGTTTAACACAAGAATCAGATCAAAAAAGACGGGAGATTCATATGATCAGTGCGGCATTGGATATTCAGGGAGAGCGTGCTCACCAGCCGGTCGGCGAGTCGAGCACCGTGAACGTTCCCGGCAGCCGGTCGATCAACGTCCCGGGCACCAAGACGCTGACCCCGGTGGCCAGTCAGAACCCCAACAAGAAGAAAGTGTTGTTCGTGACCTCGGAAATCGCCGATCTGGTGAAGACCGGCGGTCTGGGAGACGTTTCTGCCGCCCTGCCCCGCGCCATGGCGCACCTGCATGACGTCCGGGTGTTGATCCCCGGTTACCCGCAAGTGATGAACAGCGAGAATCCGATCCACATCATCGGCGAACTGGGTGGCCACGCCGCGCTGCCGCCCTGCAAGATCGGGCGCATGGACATGCCTGACGGCCTGGTCATCTATGTGTTGATCTGCCCTGAACTCTACGCCCGTGACGGCGGCCCGTATGGCGCCAACAACGGTCGCGACTGGCCGGACAACCACATCCGCTTCGCCCGCCTGGGTCTGGCCGCTGCCGATATCGCCGCCAACCTCGCACAAATCCACTGGTGCCCGGATCTGGTGCACGCCCACGACTGGCCGGCCGGGCTGGCACCTGCGTATATGCACTGGCGCGGGCAACGCACGCCGACCCTGTTCACCATTCACAACCTCGCCTATCAAGGCGTGACCAGCCTCGGTTCGTGCCCGGAACTCGGGATTCCCGCCCATGCGCTGCAACAGGAAGGCATGGAGTTCTACGGCAAGATGTCGTTCCTCAAGGCCGGCATGGCCTATTCGAGCCACATCACCACGGTCAGCGCCACCTACGCGCAGGAAATCACCACCCCGGATTTCGGCTGCGGTCTCGACGGTTTTCTCGCCGCGAAGACCCAGCAAGGTTTGCTGAGTGGCATCCCCAACGGCATCGATGAAAGCTGGGACGCCGCCACCGACCCGCACCTGTTCGCACCGTTCGCGATCGGCGACTGGGAAGGCAAAGCGGTCAACGCCGCCCATGTGCGCGAACTGTTCGGTCTGCAGGATTCCGAAGGCCCGCTGTTTGCCGTGGTCTCGCGTCTGGTCTATCAAAAAGGCCTCGACCTGACCGAAGCGGTCTCGGAATACATCGTGCAGAACGGTGGCCAGATCGCGATCATCGGTCGTGGCGAGCCGGAAGAAGAACAGGCCATGCGCGAACTGGCGCTGCGCTTCCCCGGCCAGATCGGCGTGCGCATCGGCTTCAATGAAACCGACGCCCGACGCATGTTCGCCGGCAGCGATTTCCTGCTGATGCCATCGCGTTATGAACCCTGCGGTCTGAGCCAGATGTACGCCCAGCGTTTCGGCTCGCTGCCGGTGGCACGCAACACCGGCGGGCTGGCCGACACCATTGAAAACGGTGTCACCGGTTTCCTGTTCAACGAATCGACCGCCGACAGCTACCGCGAAGCCCTGAGCCGCGCGTTCAAGGTGTTTGCTTTCCCCGACCTGCTGCACGCCATGCGTTGCCGGGCGATGGCCGCGCCGTTCAACTGGTGCAAGGCGGTCGAACCCTACGCCGAACTCTACGAACAACTGGTGGCCAAGGCGCTGGGTAAAACGCACCACAAATAACCAGGGAGGTTTTCAACGATGCCGTCACGGACACCTGAAAGCTGGCCCCACGGCGCGATCATGCTGGATGCCGACCACACGCAATTCGCGTTGTGGGCGCCGGATGCGTTTTACGTCAGCGTCGAGCTGGACAACGGCCAGTCCCTGCCGATGCTGCCGCAGGGCGATGGCTGGTTTGTGATCAAAACCCGCTGCCCCGCCGGCAGCCGCTACCGTTTCAACATCGATGGCGAACTGGAGGTGCCCGACCCGGCCTCCAGGGCGCAGGACGGCGATCTCGACCGCCACAGTGTGGTGGTCGATCCGCATGCCTATGGCTGGCGGAACACTGCGTGGCACGGTCGGCCATGGAATGAAGCGGTCATCTATGAACTGCATGTCGGTGCGCTCGGCGGGTTTGCCGAAGTCGAGCAGCATTTGGCGCGTCTGGCCGGGCTGGGCATCACCGCTATCGAACTGATGCCGATCGCGCAGTTTCCCGGTGATCGCAACTGGGGCTACGACGGCGTTCTGCACTTTGCGCCGCAGGCCAGTTACGGCACGCCGGAACAACTCAAACACCTGATCGACAGCGCCCACGGTTATGGCCTGGCGGTGATTCTCGACGTGGTCTACAACCACTTCGGCCCCGACGGCAATTACCTGCATCGCTACGCCAAGGGATTTTTCCGCGAAGACAAACACACGCCGTGGGGCGCGGCCATCGACTTTCGCCGTCGCGAAGTGCGGGACTTCTTCGTCGAAAACGCCTTGATGTGGCTGCTGGAATATCGCTTCGACGGCCTGCGCCTGGACGCGGTGCACGCCATACAAAGCCCCGACTTTCTGCCTGAACTGGCACATCGCATCCGTCAGCAGATCGACCCTGCCCGCCATGTGTGGCTGACCATCGAAAATGAACTCAACCAGTCCAGCCTGCTGGAGGAAAACTACGACGCGCAGTGGAACGACGACGGCCACAATGCCCTGCACGTGCTGCTCACCGGTGAAACGGACGCCTATTACGCGGACTACGCGCTGCAACCCACCGAGCAACTGGCCCGCTGCCTGAGCCAGGGTTTCGTGTTTCAGGGTCATATCACCCGCCACGGCGAACCCCGTGGAGAGCCGAGCGAGCATCTGCCCTCCACGGCGTTCGTGCTGTTCCTGCAGAATCACGACCAGATCGGCAACCGCGCCTTCGGCGAGCGCCTGCATCAATTGGCCGACCCGCGCGCGGTGGAGGCTGCGACAGCGCTGTTGCTGTTGTCACCGATGATTCCGCTGATGTTCATGGGCGACGAATACGCCGCCGAACAACCGTTCCTGTTCTTCACCAGCCACCATGGCGAACTGGCGAAGCTGGTGCGCGAAGGCCGGCGGAACGAGTTTGCGGCATTCAGTGCCTTTTCCGATCCGCACAAGCGCGAGCAGATTCCCGACCCGAACGCCGAGCAAACCTTTCACGCTTCACAACCGCGACTGGTCGGCAGCGGCACACCCCGGCAACGGGCGACACTGGCGCTTTATCGCCAGCTTCTGCAATTGCGCCATCAATACATCATTCCCAACCTGTCCGGCACACAAGCGCTTGGCGCCCAGGTGCTGGGCCCCGGCGCCGTCAGTGCGCGCTGGCGGCTGGGCGATGGCAGCGAGCTGCGAATCGACCTGAACCTCGGCGACACGCCAGTGGTCAACCTTCCACAGACCGAATCGGTGTGGCTGTTTCGCCAGCCCTCCACCGCCGGCCTGTCGGATGAGGGGCAACTGCCCCCGTATTGCGCGCTCGTCAGCCTCACGGCCGCAACCCCTTTGCCACCCCTGGATGGAGAGCGCCTATGAGCGATGCGCAACTGGAAATTCTCGCCAGCCGAGCCGGCCTTGCCGTCGACTGGATCGACGCCAATGGTCGCCCGCAAAAAGTCGCCCCGGCGGTGCTGCGCAACGTGCTGACCGGCCTCGGTCACCCGGCTGGAACGGCCCAGGAAATCGACGCCAGCCTGCTCGAACTGCAACAGGTGCAGGAAAATCGCCATTTGCCGCCGCTGCTCACCGCCGACGCCGGCGTGGGGCTGGATCTGGCCCGTTATTTCGAACCCGAAACCCCTTGCGAGATTCACCTTGAAGACGGCTCGCGCCTGAGCCTGAAACTGGATGCCGAGGCCGTGTTGCCCGGCGAAATTCCGGTCGGCTATCAGCAAGTGCACATCGCCGATCAGCAATTCACTCTGGCCGTGGCACCGGAACGCTGCTTCAGCGTGGGTGACGCGGTGGACAGCCCGATCCCCCGCGTGTGGGGTCTGAGCGTGCAGCTATATGGCTTGCGCCGCCCCGGCGATGGCGGTTTCGGCGACACCCAAGCCCTGGAAGAGCTGGCCCGGGTGGCCGGCGAGCGCGGCGCCGATGCACTGGCGATCAGCCCGCTGCACGCGATGTTCAGCGCCGACACCGGGCGCTACAGCCCCTACTCGCCATCCAGTCGGCTGTTTCTCAATTCGTTGTATGCCGCACCCGGCACAATCCTCGGCGAGCGTGCGCTGCGCGATGCGATTGACGCGGCCGGCCTGACCGATCAGTTCGAGCAACTGGAAAACCTGAAACTGATCGACTGGCCGAAAGCCGCCGAGGCCAAACTGAAACTGCTGCAAGCCTTGTACGACGGTTTCATCAGCGGCGAGCACCCGTTGCACGCCGACTTCTCCAGTTTCCGCGATGCCGGCGGCGAAGCGTTGGAAAACCACTGCCGCTTCGAAGCCATTCAGGAAATGCGCGCCGCCCGTGGCGAAAACCTCGACTGGCGCCAATGGCCGGAACACTGGCACGACCCGCGCGGCGCCGCCCTCGGTGCGTTTGCCGAGGAATACGCCGAGCGCATCAGTTACTTCGCATTCTGCCAATGGCTGATACACCGCTGCCTGGAGCGCGCCCAGACCGCCGCCCGCAGCGCCGGCATGGGCATCGGCCTGATCGCCGACCTGGCGGTGGGGGCCGACGGGGCCGGCAGTCAGGCCTGGAGTTTTCAGGACGAACTTTTGGCCTCGCTGACCGTCGGCGCGCCACCGGACATCCTCAATCGCTCGGGTCAGGGCTGGGGCATTTCTGCATTCTCGCCTGAAGGTCTGGTGCGCAACGGCTTTCGCGCGTTCATCGACATGCTGCGCGCCAACTTCGCCCACGCCGGCGGGCTGCGCATCGACCATGTCATGGGCCTGCAACGGCTGTGGGTAATCCCCAACGGCGCACTCCCGGCGGACGGCGCCTACCTGTATTACCCGGTCGATGACCTGTTGCGTCTGCTGACCCTCGAATCCCATCGCCATCAAGCGATCGTGCTCGGCGAAGACCTCGGCACCGTGCCCGACGGCCTGCGGGAAAAACTCATCGCCCGGGCCATGCTCGGCATGCGCGTGCTGTTGTTCGAACAGGACAATACTCATTTCAAACCGATCCTCGACTGGCCAGACAATGCGCTGGCCACCACCAGCACCCACGATCTGCCGACCCTCAACGGCTGGTGGCATGGCCGCGACATCGACTGGAATGCGCGACTCGGGCTGATCGACGCCAACGGCGAAATCGACTGGCGCCGTTACCGCGAGCGCGAGCGTGAAGGCCTGCGCGGCGCGTTGAGTCAGGACCCGCAGAATTTTCGCGAGGAATCCCACGAGGCCGATCAGGTGGTCGACGCCGCGGTGCGTTTCCTCGGCCACACCCGCGCGCCGCTGGTGCTGTTGCCGCTGGAAGATGCGCTGGGGCTCGACGAACAGGCCAACCTGCCCGGCACCATCGACACCCACCCGAACTGGTCACGCCGTTTGCCGGGCACCAGCGAGGCGCTGCTCGACGGCGTCGACGCAGCACGACGCCTGGAACTGCTGGCTTGCGCGCGTCTTCAGGCAGCCGAGCGTGACCGATGAGTGCACTGCCTATCCAGACACTGCGCGCCACGGTTCGCCTGCAATTTCATCGCGGTTTTACCCTCGATCAGGCGGTGCCGCTGGTGCCGTACTTCGCCCGACTCGGTATCAGCCACATTTATGCCTCGCCGCTGCTCGCCGCCCGCGCGGGCTCGATGCATGGCTACGACGTCGTCGACCCGACCCGGGTCAATCCGGAACTCGGCGGCGAGCCGGCCTTGCGCCGCCTGGTCGCCAGCCTGCGCGAGCACGGGATGGGGCTGATCCTCGACATCGTCTCCAATCACATGGCGGTTGGTGGCGGCGACAACCCGTGGTGGCTCGACCTGCTTGAATGGGGCCGGCTCAGCCCCTACGGCGAATTCTTCGACATTCAGTGGCACTCGCCCGACCCGTTGATGGAAGGCCAGTTGCTGCTGCCGTTTCTCGGCAGCGATTACGGCGTCGCGCTACAGGACGCGGCCCTGCCGCTGGTGTTCAACGCCGAGAGCGGAACCTTCCACGTCGAGCATTACGAACATCACTTCCCGATCTGCCCCGGCGATTACGGCGAATTGCTCAAATCCGATGACGCCCCGAACGAAGCGCTCAAGGCCCTCGCCGACCGCTTCAGTGCGCTCAGTTATCAGACCGACGCCCGCTCGCTGGCCATCCCGCTCAAGGAAGAACTCCAGCAACTGGCCAGCGACCCGCAAATCCTCCAGGCCATCCAGCGCAACCTGACCCACTACGATTCGAAGACCGAAGAAGGTTTTCAGCGCCTGCATCAATTGCTGGAGCGGCAAAGCTATCGCCTGGCGAGCTGGCGCACGGCGGCGGATGACATCAACTGGCGGCGCTTCTTCGACATCAACGAACTCGGCGGTTTACGCGTCGAGCGCCCAGCGGTGTTCGAGGCCACCCACGGCAAGATTTTCCAGTTGATCGGCGAAGGTCTGATCGACGGCCTGCGCATCGACCACATCGACGGCCTCGCCGACCCGCGCAGTTACTGCCGCAAACTGCGCCGCCGCCTCGACCACCTGGCACCGGGTCGGCACCTGCCGATCTATGTCGAGAAGATCCTCGGCGACGGCGAAACCCTGCCCACCGACTGGTCCGTGGACGGCAGCACCGGTTATGAATTCATGAACCAGCTGTCGCTGCTGCAACACGATCCGGACGGCGAACATGTACTCGGCGATTTGTGGAAACGCCGCACCGAACGCCCCTCGGCGTTTATCGAAGAAGCGCAACTGGCGCGCCAACAAATCCTCAACGGCTCGCTGGCCAGCGATTGCGAAAGCGTCGCCCAGGCCCTGCTGCAAGTGGCGCGCGATGACTTGATGACCCGCGACCTCACACTCGGCTCGATCCGCCGGGTGCTGCAGGCGCTGATCGTGCACTTCCCGGTCTATCGCACCTACATCACCCCGATGGGCCGCTCGGCGCGGGACGAGGTGTTTTTCCAGCAGGCCATGGACGGTGCGCGACAGACATTGAGCGAAGCCGATTGGCCAGTGCTCGACTCCGTAGCCGGTTGGCTTGGCGGCCAGCCGTGGCGGCGCAAACCCCGTGGCCGTTCGCGCAAGATCCTGAAGCATGCCTGCGTGCGCTTTCAGCAACTCACTTCACCGGCTGCCGCCAAAGCGATGGAGGACACCGCGCTGTATCGCTCGGCGGTGCTGCTGTCGCGCAATGACGTCGGCTACAACACCGAGCAGTTCAGCGCGCCGGTCAGCGACTTTCACGCGGTGAACCAGCAACGTCTGGCGAGCTTCCCGGACAACCTGCTGGCCACCGCCACCCACGACCACAAACGCGGCGAAGACACCCGCGCGCGGCTGGCCGTGCTCAGCGAACGCAGTCACTGGTACGCCGAGCAGATCGAGTTGTGGCGCGCCCTCGCCCGGCCGCTGCGCCATGACGATCAACTGCCGTCGTCGGCGGACGAATTGATCCTCTATCAGGCGCTGCTCGGCAGCTGGCCGCTGGACCTGCGCGACGACGATCAGGCCGCTTTCGCCGACTACGCCAAACGTGTCTGGCAGTGGCAGCAGAAAGCCCTGCGCGAAGCCAAGCTGCAAAGCAGCTGGAGCGCGCCGAACGAGGCTTACGAAAACGCAGCTCAAGCGTTCACCGAACAATTGCTGCTGGCCCCCGAAGGCGAACTGCTGCGCGGGGCGCTGGCCAAGACCGTCAACAGCATCGCTGCGGCCGGCGCCCTCAACGGTCTGGCGCAAACCTTGCTGCGCATGACCGTGCCGGGCGTGCCGGATCTGTATCAGGGCAACGAGTATTGGGATTTCAGTCTGGTCGATCCGGACAACCGCCGGCCGGTGGACTACGGCCTGCGCGAACAGACCCTGACGGCGACGCCCGCAGAGGAACTGTTGTCGGGTTGGCGGGACGGGCGAATCAAGCAGGCCTTGATCGCCCAGGTGCTGCAGATGCGCACCGAACACAGCGAATTGTTCCGCCGCGGTTCGTACCAGGCCCTCGAGGTGCTGGGCAGCCAGGCGCACAACGTGCTCGCGTTTGCCCGCGAGCATGGGGAGCAACGGGTCATCGTGATCGTGCCGATCCGTTGCGCAACACTGCTGGAAAACAGTGCCCTACCCATGGTCGATGCGCTGCGCTGGGGCGATACGCGGGTGGTTTTACCGTTCGACGCCTCTGACGAAAATCTGAAGGGACTTTTTTCAAGCAGCGCAGTCACAAAAAACAGGGAGCTGCACGTCAGCGCCGCGCTGGGGGATTTCCCGGTCAATCTGCTTATCCAACACGTCTAGCAGCATGAGTTCAGTTCAGGAGCATTGCGATGAGTACCGACGATAAACGCATTCGCGAATTCGCCTATCAGATCTGGGAATCCGAAGGTAAACCCGAGGGCCAGGAAGCCCGCCACTGGGAGATGGCGCGCAAACTGGCCGAGTCCGAGGCGCTGGCACCGAAAAAATCGCCCAAGGCTGCCGGCAGTAAAACCGCCGGCAAGACCGCCACCGGCAAAGCCGTCGATGGCAAGGCGCCCGTAGCCAAACCCAAGGCCACGACCGCCAAGGCCAAGCCCGCCAGTGCCGCCAAGGTCATTCCCCCGGGCGAAAAAGCCGCCGAGAAAAAGCCCCGCGCGCCGCGCAAGCCGCCAGCGGTTTGACGCGTCCCGAACCGTTGAACTGAACGACCGTGTGGCGGGTTAGCCCGCCACCGAGGGCGCACTCGTCCTCGAAAAATGCCCACCCCGATTTTTTGCAGGAGCACCTATGACCCGTCCAAAGAAAGCCGAGCCCGCCGCGCACGCCGAACCCTCGCGCATCCGTGAAGGCCTGCCCTTCCCGCTCGGTGCGACCTGGGATGGTCTGGGGGTGAACTTCGCGCTGTTTTCCGCCAACGCCACCCGGGTCGAGCTGTGCATTTTCGACGATGCCGGCGAAGTCGAACTCGAACGCATCGAGCTGCCGGAATACACCGACGAGATCTACCACGGCTACCTGCCCGATGCGCATCCGGGCCTTATTTACGGCTACCGGGTCTACGGCCCGTACGACCCGGCCAACGGCCACCGCTTCAACCACAACAAGTTGCTGATCGACCCGTACGCCAAACAACTGGTCGGCCAGTTGAAATGGTCCGAGGCGCTGTTCGGCTACACCATCGGCCACCCGGACGCCGACCTCAGCTTCGACGAGCGCGACAGCGCGCCCTTCGTCCCCAAGTGCAAAGTCATCGACCCGGCGCACACCTGGGGCCACGACCATCGCGTCAGCGTGCCGTGGGACAAAACCATCATTTACGAGACCCACGTGCGCGGCATCAGCATGCGCCACCCTTCCGTGCCGGAGAACGTGCGCGGGACGTTTGCCGGCTTGATGGTCGACGATGTGCTCGAACATATCCGCAAACTCGGCGTGTCGACTGTTGAATTGCTGCCGATCCATGCATTCGTCAACGACCAGCACCTGCTGCACAAGGGCATGACCAATTACTGGGGCTATAACAGCATCGCGTTCTTCGCCCCGGACCCGCGCTACCTGGCCAGCGGCAAGATTGCCGAGTTCAAGGAAATGGTCGCGCACCTGCACGAGGCCAACCTGGAAGTGATTCTCGACGTGGTCTACAACCACACTGCCGAAGGCAACGAGCAAGGCCCGACCCTGTCGATGCGCGGGATCGACAACGCTTCGTACTACCGCTTGATGCCGGACGACAAGCGCTTCTACATCAACGATTCCGGCACCGGCAACACCCTCGACCTGAGCCACCCGTGCGTGCTGCAAATGGTCACCGACTCGCTGCGCTACTGGGCCAGCGAGATGCACGTCGACGGCTTCCGTTTCGATCTGGCGACCATTCTCGGCCGCTATCACGACGGTTTCGATGAACGCCACAGTTTCCTTGTGGCCTGCCGCCAGGACCCGGTGCTGCGTCAGGTGAAAATGATCGCCGAGCCTTGGGACTGCGGCCCCGGCGGTTATCAGGTCGGCAACTTCCCGCCGGGCTGGGTCGAGTGGAACGACAAGTTCCGCGACACCGTGCGCGCCTTCTGGAAAGGCGACGACGGCCAGCTCGCCGATTTCGCCAGCCGCATGACCGCCTCCGGGGAAATGTTCAACCAGCGTGGTCGTCGGCCGTATTCGTCGGTGAACTTCGTCACTGCCCACGACGGTTTCACCCTCAACGATCTGGTGTCCTACAACGACAAGCACAACGAGGCCAACGACGAAAACAATCAGGATGGCAGCAACAACAACCTGTCCTGGAACCACGGCGTCGAAGGCCCCACCGACGACCCGGAAATCAATGCGCTGCGCCACCGGCAGATGCGCAATTTCTTCGCCACCCTGCTCTTGTCCCAAGGCACGCCGATGCTGGTAGCCGGCGACGAATTCGCCCGCACCCAGGACGGCAACAACAACGCCTATTGCCAGGACAGCGAAATCGGCTGGGTCAACTGGGACCTGAGCGAGGACGGCAAGGCCCTGCTGAAATTCGTCAAACGCCTGATCAAATTGCGCCTGGCTTACCCGATCCTGCGACGCGGGCGTTTTCTGGTCGGCGAATACAACGAGGACATCGGGGTCAAGGACGTGACCTGGCTTGCGCCGGACGCCACCGAGATGACCACCGAACACTGGCATGACGCGCACAACCGCTGCATGGGCATGTTGCTCGACGGCCGCGCCCAGGAAACCGGGATTCGCCGCAAGGGTGCCGACGCCACGTTGCTGTTGGTGGTCAACGCCCATCACGACATCGTCAACTTCACCTTGCCGGAAGTGCCGGAAGGCAGTTTCTGGACCTGCATGATCGACACCAACCAGCCATCGATCCGGGGTCAGGAGCGCTTCACGTTCGGTCACGAGTACTCGGTCACCGGGCGTTCGCTGCTGCTGTTCGAACTGCAACGTGACGAAGAGGACTGACATGGACTTGCCCGGCTATCTCTCACGGCACACCCCGGATTTCCGCGACACGGCTGCCCTCGGCACGTGTCTGCGGGAAATGGTCGAGGCCGGCCTCGACCGTCTGCCACTGCCCGGCAGCGGTCATACGCTGGAGCGCTGGCAACGGCTGTCCGAGGTCGGCGGGCATGATCTGGGGCTGTGCAAACTCTATGAAGGCCATACCGATGCGTTGGCGATCATCGAGCAACTCGGTGGCTCGCCGACGCCCGGCAGCACGTGGGGCATGTGGGCGGCCGAACCACCGCAGGCGCGGGTTCGGGTCAGCCGTTCGGGGCAACTGGTGCGGTTGAACGGGCGCAAGGCCTGGTGCTCCGGCGCGACGGTGCTCAGTCATGCCCTGCTTACGGCTTGGGATGAGGATGATCGTCAACAACTGGTGGCCGTGGCCCTCGATCAACCGGGGGTGAGCGTGACCGATCAGGGCTGGCAAGCGGTCGGCATGGCGGCCACCGGCAGCGTCGAGGTGCTGTTCGATGATGTGGAGGCCCAGGCAATCGGCGACCCTGGCGACTACCTGCAACGTCCGGGTTTCTGGCACGGCGGGATCGGGATCGCTGCGTGCTGGTACGGCGCCGCGAGGGAGATCGGCGAGCGCTTGCGCCAGCAATGTGCGCGGCGTGAAGAACCCTATGCGCTAGCCAGTCTGGGCGCCATCGACAGCGCCTTGCACGGCGCCGCTCAAGCGCTGCGCGTCAGCGCTCTGGAAATCGACAGCAATCCCCACGCCAACGCCGAGTTGCTGGCCCGCCGTGTTCGCGCCGTGGTCGAGGATGCCGCTGAACTGGTGATCCGCGAGACCGGTCGGGCCCTCGGCGCCGGGCCGTTCTGCAAGGATCCGCACTTTGCCCGCCTGGCGGCCGACTTGCCGGTTTATCTGCGCCAGAGCCATGCCGAACGGGATCTGGCAGCACTGGGCCAACTGATTGCGCAGCAACCGCGCGCGAGTTGGTCGCTATGAAGCGCAATCCGATCGTCGGCGAGGGAACTTCACTGCAGGAATGGCAGGGCTCACGGCATCTGGCGGCGGTGGACAGCATCGACATTCTTGATCTG
Organism: Pseudomonas sp. GW823-FHT04A03; assembly: GCF_058796615.1. Classification (NCBI taxonomy): domain Bacteria; kingdom Pseudomonadati; phylum Pseudomonadota; class Gammaproteobacteria; order Pseudomonadales; family Pseudomonadaceae; genus Pseudomonas; species Pseudomonas sp. GW823-FHT04A03. The sequence continues at coordinate 438,194 of NZ_JBXAIV010000001.1, read as the reverse complement.
GTCCCGCCGGGATCGCGAGCCGTGGTGATCGCTCCGCACCCGGACGATGAAGTGCTCGGTTGCGGCGGGCTGCTGCAACGACTCGCTGAGGCGGGACGCACCCTGCAATTGATCTCGGTCACCGATGGCAGCGCCAGTCATCCGGGCTCGGACCGCTGGTCGGTGGAGCGTCTAAGTGTGGTGCGCCCGCAGGAATCCGCCGAAGCCCTGCGCCGCCTCGGCCTGCCCATGCACCAGTTGCAGTGGCTGCGCGGCGGCTTCCCCGACACCCAGGTCGCCGCGCGCGAGTCGATGCTGTGCGAATACCTGACCCGCTATCTGCAACCCGACGACGTGATCTTCACCACCTGGCGCGAAGACGGCCACAGCGACCACGAAGCCGTCGGCCGCGCCAGCGTCGAAGCGGCGCGCCGCGTAGGCGCGATTTGCCACGAACTGCCGGTCTGGACCTGGCACTGGGCAACGCCCGAAGACGCCATTGTGCCCTGGGAACGGGCGCGCAAAATCCTGCTCAGCCCGGCGCAGGTTGCTCGCAAGCGTCATGCGGTGCACGCCTTCGCCAGCCAGCTGGAAGGCGATCCCGACGCCGGCCTGGCTCCAGTGCTCAAACCCTATGTCATCGATCGACTGCTGCAACCGTTCGAGGTGGTCTTTCTATGAGTGTCGAGGATCGCTACTTCGAAGGCCTGTTCGCGGGCAATAACGACCCGTGGGGATTTCGCCAGCGCTGGTACGAACAACGCAAACGCCTCGTGACCCTGGCGGCCCTGCCCCGCCCGCACTACCGGGCCATCTTCGAGCCGGGCTGTGCCAACGGTGAACTGAGTGCGGCACTGGCCGAACGCTGCGATCGTTTGTTGTGCTGCGACACCAGCGCCGCCGCAGCCAATCTGGCGCGTACCCGGCTGAGCCTGTTCGACCACGCCGAGGTGCGGCACGGTCGCTTGCCGGGCGACTGGCCTGAGGAAAAATTCGACCTGATCGTATTCAGCGAAATCGGCTACTACCTTGATCGACAGGATCTGACAGAGGTCATCCGGCGCATCAGCGATTCATTAACGGCGGACGGGCAATTGCTGGCCTGTCACTGGCGCCCGCCCATCGAAGGCTGCCCGCTCAATGCGCGACAGGTTCACGACCTGATTCACGAACAGTTGCACCTGCCGCGATTGGTCCTGCATCAGGAAGCGGATTTCCTGCTGGAAGTCTGGAGCCGCGAACCCCGCTCGGTGGCCGCGCTGGAGGGGTTGCGATGATTGGCATCCTGATTCCTGCGCACAACGAAGAAGAATGGCTTGATGACTGCCTGCACGCTGCTTTGCGAGCTGGCGGGCATCCCATGCTGGCGGGTGAACCGGTGGAAATTCTGGTGGTGCTGGACAGTTGCACCGATCGTTCGGCGCACATCGTCAGCCAGTATCCGGTGCAAGCTTTGAGCATCGAAGCGCGCAATGTCGGCCAGGCGCGGGCCATCGGTGCGCAACAATTGCTTGAGCGCGGTGCGCGCTGGATTTCCTGCTCCGACGCCGACAGTCGGGTCGCCGAAGACTGGCTGGTGGCACAACTGGGGCTGGGCACCGATGCCGTCTGCGGCACGGTGACCGTTGACCGGTGGCAGGACGGGTTCGATGAAGCGGCGCAGATTCGCTATCACCGTGATTACCGGGCCTGCGAAGGTCACCGGCACATCCATGGCGCCAATCTGGGTGTCAGTGCGCAAGCCTACGTCCGCGCCGGCGGCTTCGAGCCATTGCCCTGCGATGAAGACGTGCAACTGGTGCGTCAACTCGAGCGTTCCGGGGCCAGCATCGCCTGGAGCCATCGCCCGCAAGTCATCACCAGCGCCCGTCTGGACAGCCGCGCACGCGGCGGTTTTGGCGCCTATCTGCGACAGTTGGCACAGACTGAATAAAAAAAAGCGGATCAGGTTGATCTGTGACGCGACGAACCGCCCGTCTTGAGCAATACTCTGCTGCGCAGCAATCCAGGGTTCGGAGCGCTGCAGGGCTATCCACCAGCCTTCACGGGTCGCACACGCCTGGTATCACCAGCGTTTGGGCGACTGAGGGCGAGACACAACAAGGACGTATCACTCATGAAACCGTTATCCCTCAGCGAGAGCGGCCTGCCGGCGCAGATCTGGAACAGCGCCCCGCAGCTCGACAATATTCCCGTTATCAATACCCATACTTTGGTGCCACCGGGTGCCCGCGCCGTGGTCATCGCCCCGCACCCCGGCGATGAAGTGGTGACCTGCGGCGGCCTGCTGCAACTGCTTTCCAGCCTCGGACATCCCTTGCAACTGCTGTCGATCACCGATGGCAGCGCCAGTCATCCGGGCTCGCGCCAATGGTCGGAGAAACGCCTGAGCGTGTTCCGCCCACAGGAAAGCGTCGAAGCCCTGCGCCGTCTGGGGTTGCCGATGCACAGCCTGAAATGGGTGCGCGGCGGTTTCACCGACAACGCCCTGCTCGACCAGGAAACCCAACTGACCGATTTCATCGCTCGCTACCTGCGCCCCGGTGATGTGGTGTTCAGCACCTGGCGCGAAGACGGGACCGCCGATCATGAAGTGGTCGGCCGGGCGAGTGCCAAAGCAGCACAACAGGTCGGCGCCACTTATCACGATGTGCCGGTCTGGGCCTGGCACTGGCCGGAACGGGATCAGGCGCAGATCCCGTGGCATCGCGCACGCAAGCTGCGCCTCGACACCTGGACCGTCGCGCGCAAGAGCCACGCCACCCACGCCTACGCCAGCCAGCTCAATGGCGAACCGGCGATCGGTATCGCGCCGCTGCTGCCCAAGTCGATTCTGGAGCGCATGCGCCTGCCCTACGAAATCGTCTTCGTCGATTGACGATCCGCCGGGCGCGGGCAGCCACTCAAAGTGAACTGCCCGCGCCCGGATCAGTCGCATGAACAGGCAGCCATGATTCAGAGGAGTGAACGTGTCCAGCGATCCCAAGCGTCATGCCGTCGACGCGCAGACCTCGACCCCGTCCGCCATCCATCGCCTGCGGGTGCTGACGGTCAATACACACAAGGGTTTCACCGCGCTCAATCGACGTTTCATCCTTCCGGAACTGCGTGAAGCGGTGCGCAGCACCTCGGCCGATCTGGTGTTTCTGCAGGAAGTGGTGGGCGAACACGAGCGGCATTCCAGCCGCTACAACGAATGGCCGCAGACCTCGCAATACGAATTCCTCGCCGACAGCATGTGGAGCGATTTTGCCTACGGCCGCAATGCGGTCTATCCCGATGGCCATCACGGCAACGCCCTGTTGTCGAAATACCCGATCCGCGAATACCGCAACCTCGACGTCTCCATTACCGGCCCTGAACGGCGCGGGTTGTTGCATTGCGTACTGGATGTGCCGGGGCATGCCGAAGTGCATGCCATCTGCGTGCACCTGAGCCTGCTCGAAAGCCATCGGCAATTGCAGTTGCAGCTGCTCTGCCAGTTGCTCGAATCGCTGCCCGACGATGCGCCGGTGATCATCGCCGGCGACTTCAATGACTGGCAGTTGCAGGGCAACGTCGCCCTCGCCCGCCGCGACTACCTGCACGAAGCCTTCGAACGTCATCACGGCCGCCCGGCCAAGACCTACCCCGCGCGGTTCCCGTTGCTGCGACTGGATCGGATTTATCTGCGCAATGCCAGCAGCCACGACCCGCAGATCCTCGGCAACAAACCGTGGACGCATCTCTCGGATCACTTGCCGCTGGCGGTTGAAGTGCATTTGTAGTGGCGAATCTGACATGGCCGTTGGTCAGTTGCGTTTGATCGGCGAGCAGAATCTTCTACACCTAAGACAGCTCAAGGATCGCGCAGACAAGTCGTTAGAGCACGGACTTCACGTAATGCCTTAGTTGCACCAGAGGTCCGCGCATGGCTCGCTCAAGGATGAATTTCGCGAATTCAGCCGAAGGCAATCGTCATGATGCGCGACTCAAGATACCTGTGGGCACTGCCGCAGGCTTTACTGGTGCCTGCCTCCCTTCTGCTGCTCAACAGCCCAACGACTTTCGCCGCCTGTTCGCTGGTCCCAGGCCCTGGCAACGATGCCTTCACCTGCGACAGCGGCAACAGCGGTTCGCTCACCGATCTTTCGGGTAACAACAGCCTGACCCTCCCCGCCAACGGCACGGGCCAAATCAACGGCAACGTGACTTTTGGCGCCGGCACCGATCGGACCGAAATCAACTCCGGGGTCATTACCGGTGCTGTCAATCAGGGCGACGGCCGCGATACCTTTCTGATGACCGGTGGCACCATCGTCGGTGCCTTCGAAGACGGCGATGTAGCCCGCATGACCGGCGGCACCATAGGCCGGGTCGACATGAAACTCGACAACAATATTTTCGACCTGTCCGGCGGACAGATCCTCGGCAATCTGGTCACCGCGTTCGGAACCGACACCATCATCGTTTCCGGCGGGCGCATCGGCGGCAACATCAGCGTCAGCGGCGGCAACGACAGCATCACCGTGACCGGCGGCGAAATTGCCGGCTCGATCCTCGCCAGCGCCGGTAACGACACGCTGCTCTGGAGCGGCGGGATCATCCGCTCGGCGATTGTGATGGGCGACGGCAACGACAGCGCCACGCTGCGCAATCTGGATGACAGTGTGCTGACACTGACGCCGAACGTGGATGGTGGCGCAGGCAACGACGTGCTGACCTTCGACAACACCCGCACTGCGTTGCCGGCGCGCTTCAGTAATTGGGAAACCGTGAACCTGAACAACGCCTCGCAACTGGACCTGGGCTCGGGCACCTTAATGCTCGGCGATAGCGTCAGCGGCACCGGGGTGCTGAACGTCGACGCCAGCAGCAGCGTGTTTTCGACTCAGGGCGCGGTATCACCCGCCGTGGCCGGGCAAGCGGCGACCTTCAACAACGCGGGCGTGATCGATCTGACCCGCAACAACAGCCGCACCGACGACACATTGACGATCAACGGCAACTACGTCGGCAATGGCGGACAGTTGTTGCTGCAAAGCGTACTCGACGGCGACGGCGCCCCCAGTGACAAACTGGTGGTCAACAACGGCAGCCTGAGCGGCACGACCGCCATCACCGTGAGCAACCTCGGCGGGCCGGGTGGGCTGACGCTGGAAAACGGTATTCAACTGGTGCAGGCCCAGGGTACTGCGGTGAGCAACAATTCCGCCTTCGTCCTCAACGGCCCGGTCTCAAAGGGTGCCTACGATTACTACCTGTTCAAGGGCGGGGTCACCGCGGGCACCGAAAACAGCTGGTATTTGCGCTCCGCTGTCGTCGCGCCTCAGGTGGTGAGCGTGCCCAATTCCGATCCGACACAGCCTCCGCTTCTGGTGCCGGTAGTGCCTGTGCCGGTGGCGGCCGCGATCATTTCGGAATCCGGGCAACCGGATCTGTCACTGACCGCTCTGCCGGTGCTTCCGGTTGCCGTGGCAGGCGAGGCGCCGATTCCGATCTATCGTCCCGAGGTCCCCACCTGGTCAGTCCTGCCACCCGCGGCTGCCCAATTGACCCTCAGCGCTCTCGGTACTTTCCATGACCGTCAGGGCGAACAACGCCTGCTCAGCGAAACGGGTGCGTTCAGCGCCGGTTGGGGCCGGGTCTACGGCAAGAACCTCGACCAGACCTGGGCCGGCACCGTCACGCCAAGGCTGGACGGCTCACTCAACGGGTTTCAGGTCGGCAACGATCTGTACAGTTCACAGACCTCGGGTGGTCAAACCCAACGCATCGGCCTGTTCGTCGGCCATAGCCGGATTCGCGGCGATGTGGACGGCTTCAACGAAGGCTTCGAACACAACAGCGCAGGCAAGATCAAACTGGAAGGCGACAGTTATGGCCTGTACTGGACGCTGACCGATCCGCACGGCGGGTACGTCGATACGGTGGTGATGGGCACGCGTTTCGACGGCGACAGCCGTTCCGACCGAGGGCTGAAACTGGACAACCGCGGCCACGCCCTGACGCTCTCCGCCGAAACCGGTTACCCGTTCGCCCTGAATGACACCTGGGTGATCGAGCCCCAAGCGCAGGTGATCCACCAGAAAATCTCGCTCGACAGCCAGGACGACGGCATCTCACGGGTATCGTTCGATTCCGACAGTGCATGGACCGGACGCCTCGGCGCACGGCTCAAGGGGCGTTATCAGCTCAACGGATTGCCGTTGGAGCCGTACCTGCTGGCCAATCTGTGGCACACCTTTTCCGGCACCGATTCGGTGACATTCGACGGCACCACGACCATCGACAGTGAACAGAAATCGTCGACCGCGGATGTCGGTCTCGGCGTCGTGCTGACCCTTGACCGCGCCGTGAGCGTCTACGCGAGCACCGACTACAGCAGCAATATTGACAGTAACGACCTGCGGGGTCTGGCAGGAAATCTGGGGATTCGCATCAGTTGGTAGGCCGATAGCAGGCTAAGCAAGCGCTCTGTTTCGCGGCTCGAAGCGTGTTTTTCCCTGCAAACAACAACTTAGATATGTGCAGAAAAACAAACGCTTGCGACCTCTAAATTAGCCATACCGCTCATCGTCCAATTTCTTGACGCAAGGGCTCGGGTCTTCTTAGCTCTACCTTACTACCCCCGGAAATACTACTCGGGGCGAACCCCGGGTCACTCGTCAAAACGGGCGGCCACGGGTTCGCCACGCTCCATTCGGTCGCCCCTCGTTCGGGGTAGGAGAGACGCCAAGGCGAGATACCGCGTGCGCTAGCAAGGTAGACCTCCATGAAAACTTCACTCACCTCACAAGAGATCAAAATAACGTTTTGCACTGTTTCAAGTTCTATCTTGCTGTGCTCGTCCATGGAGGCGCAGGCGGGTCCTGTGGCGGACGAGGCGACGCCCTGGTATCGCCAGGACATTCCCGTCATGACCCTGCCCGCCACGGTCGTGACCCCGGGCCCGCAACGTCTGAGCCCACAGCCGGATCTGCGCGGGACAAACCTGATTACCGAAGACCTCGCCCCCTCGGCCTGGGATCAGCTTTACGGAGCGACCTCCCGCCAGGCACAAACCGATGTCCTCAGCCCGGGCTTCGCGATGCCCGGCACTGGCGACTTCAAGGGCCCCGCCGTGCTGACCCTGAAAAGCAGCAGCGGCCACACCCAGCAGGTCGGCCTGATCGGCGGGGTCAGTCAGATTCAGGGCAACAGCAACGGCCTGATCACCAGCCGCGCCCTCGCCGACCCGACCACCGACACCCTCAACCTGCAAGGCCAGAGCCTGGGCGCTTACTACAGCCTGATCGGCCCGCAGGGCTGGCACGTCGATCTGTCGGCCAGTGGCGGCCGGGTCAGCGGTTTCAGCCGTAACGAGCAAGGCGCACGCCTGGCTACCGAAGGCAGCGCGATGACGCTGTCGGTGGAAGGCGGATTCCCGATCGGTCTGGGGGAAAACTGGGTGGTTGAACCGCAGGCGCAATTGATCAACCAGCGCATCACCCTGGACACGCCCTATGCGGGCTCGGGCAATGCGTCTTCCAGCGACATTTCATCGTGGAGCGGCCGGGTCGGTGCACGCTTGAAAGGCAGCTACGATCTGAACGGTCTGCCGGTCGAACCTTACGTGCGCACGAACTTGTGGCACACGGTTTATACCGGCAACACGGTGACGCTGGATCAGGTGGACAAGATCAGCAGCAGCCGCAAATCCTCGACCGTTGAAGTCGGACTGGGGCTGGTGGCCAGAATGACGCCGACGGTCAGCCTGTACGTCAGCGCCGATTACAGCAGCGACGTGGATGACAATGACCTGAACGGGTTGATTGGCAGTCTGGGGATCCGGATGCGGTGGTGAAGATGAGCCTCAGATGATCGTTCCCACGCTCTGCGTGGGAATGCAGCCCGGGACGCTCCGCGTCCCTTCCAGAGCTGGAACGCGGAGCGTCCCTTGAGGCATTCCCACGCGAAGCGTGGGAATGATCAGTATTGCGCGTGGGGTCGAGTTACGCGCTCGGGCCCTCAGGTTTGAGGATCAACACCGCCAGCGGCGGCAAATTCAATTCCAGCGACAACGCCTGCCCATGGCTGGCGACCTCTTCGGTGAACGCCCCGCCGCCGTTGCCATAATTGGAACCGGCATACGTGTCGGCGTCACTGTTGAGCAATTCCTTCCAGCGTCCAGCAAACGGCACACCGACGCGATACGACTGGCGCGGCACCGGGGTGAAGTTGGCCACCACCAGCACCGGCGTTCCGTCCTTGCTCCAGCGCAGCCATGCGTAAACGCTGTTGATCGCATCGTCGCCGATCAACCACTGAAAGCCTTGCGGCGCATCGTCCTGCTCGTGCAGCGCCGGCTCTTCGCGGTAGAGCCGGTTGAGGTCGCCGACCAGTTTCTGCACGCCTTTGTGTTCCGAATACTGCAGCAAATACCAGTCCAGCTGCTGGTCGTGATTCCACTCGCGCCACTGGCCGAACTCGCAGCCCATGAACAGCAGCTTCTTGCCCGGATGGGTCCACATGAAACTCAGATAGGCGCGCAGGTTGGCGAATTTCTGCCAGCGATCACCGGGCATCTTGTCGATCAGCGAATGCTTGCCGTGCACCACTTCGTCGTGGGAAATCGGCAAGATGAAACGCTCGGACCAGGCGTAGACCAGACCGAAACTCAACTCGTTGTGGTGATGGGCGCGGTACACCGGATCCTGCTGGATGTAATGCAGCGAATCGTGCATCCAGCCCATGTTCCATTTGTAGGCAAACCCCAGACCGCCCTGCTGGGTGCTCTGGCTGACGCCTGGCCACGCCGTGGATTCCTCGGCGATCACCAGCGCCCCCGGTGCTTCCAGCGCCACCACATCGTTCAAGTGGCGAAGGAAGTCGATGGCTTCCAGGTTTTCGCGACCGCCATGACGATTGGGCACCCACTCGCCGGCCTTGCGCGAATAGTCGCGATACAGCATCGAAGCCACTGCATCGACCCGCAGCCCGTCTACATGGAAATGCTTCAGCCAGTGCAACGCCGACGCCAGCATGTAGCCGTGCACTTCGGTGCGGCCGAGGTTGTAGATCAGCGTGTCCCAATCCTGATGGAAGCCTTCCAGCGGATTGCCGTACTCGTACAGCGCCGTGCCGTCGAACTGCGCCAGACCGTGGGTATCGGTCGGAAAATGCGCCGGGACCCAGTCGAGAATCACCCCGATATCGGCCTGGTGGCAGGCGTTGATGAACGCCGCAAATTCATCCGGCGTGCCGTAACGAGCGCTCGGGGCGAACTGCGACAGCAACTGATAACCCCAGGAACCGCCGAACGGGTGCTCCATGATCGGCATCAGTTCGATGTGGGTGAAACCCAGCTCCTTCACATACGGAATCAAGCGCTCGGCCAGCTCCGGCCAGGTGTACTGGCGGGACACTTCGCCGAGATCGTCGAGTTCGCATTGCCAGGAACCGGCGTGCAATTCATAGATCGACAGCGGCGCATTGTGTTGCTGGCGCTCGCGACGGCCGCTCATCCAGTCCTGATCCTGCCAGTCGATCTGCAACGGCGAGGCGACTTTCGACGCGGTGTCCGGCGGCAGGCTGGTGGCCAGCGCCATCGGATCGGCCTTCAGCGGCAGGATGCCGTGGGCGCCGAGGATTTCGTATTTGTACAACTCGCCCGCCTGCAAGCGCGGAATGAACAGCTCCCAGACGCCGGACGGATGTCGCAAGCGCATCGGATGCCGCCGGCCGTCCCAGACGTTGAAATCGCCGACCACCGACACCCGCCGGGCATTCGGTGCCCACACGGCAAAGCGCACACCGTCGACGCCATCGACGGTTTTCAGCTGCGCGCCGAGGCAACTGCTGAGGTCGCGGTGATTGCCTTCGGCGAACAGATACAAGTCCATTTCCCCGAGCAGCTGACCAAAGCTGTAGGGATCTTCCGCGACCTGTTCGCCACCCGCCCAACGGGTACGCAGCAGGTACGGCCGCGCGTCGTCGAAATGGCCGACAAACAGCCCCGGCGTTTCGGTGGCTTCCAGCGGACCGCGCTCTTCGCCGCTGTGCCGGTCGAGTACCGAGACGCTCAACGCGCCGGGCAAATACGCCCGGATGAACTGCCCGCCGGCGCCATCGCCGTGGGGGCCGAGAATGGAAAACGGGTCGTGGTGTTCCGCGCGCACCAGGGCATCGATGTCCTTCGCCCTGGGCAGCAATCGTTCGTTAACGTGACCCTGTTCCTTGTTCGAGAAACTCATGACTACTCTCCACCAAGATCGGAAAAGGGTTTGAGCCCCGTCAATAACCCATACAGACCGTGCAGCGGCACGGGCAGCCAGGTGGGGCGATTTTCGGCTTCATAGGCCACTTCGTAGGCCGCTTTCTCCAGACCGAACAACGCCAGTGCGGCGTTGGCACCTTCAGGATCTTGCCAAGCATGATCAAGACTAGCTGCCGCTTGGCGATATGCCTGGAGAAATGCTTCCCGGGCTTCACGCAGGTAACGCTCCGTGACCCGCCGACGCGCGGCTTCGGCCTCGGGGCTGTTGTCGACGTTGTGCACATTCAGGGCCATGGCCGCGGCATAGTCGAAGGAACGCAGCACGCCACTGACGTCCTTGTACGGACTGTGCTTGCCTCGGCGTTCGGCCAGTGGCCGCGCCGGTTCGCCTTCGAAGTCGATCAGGTACGCGTCGCCCTTGATCACCAACACCTGCCCCAAATGCAGGTCGCCGTGCACGCGGATCCGCAAGCCGCCAGCGGATTGCTTCGCCAGTTCCTGCACATGGGCAAGGATGGTTTTCTTGTTGTCGAGCAACCGACTGACAAGCTTCTGATCCGCCGCATCGAGTTCGCCCTGATGCTGCTTGAGCAGCTTCAACGCATGCTCGACCTGAGCCCCGACGTCCTTGCCGGACGCTTGCACATCCTTGGCCGAACTGACCTGTGGCGCGAAGTCCTTGTTGTCGCTCGGCGTTGCCAGCACCTGATGCATTTCCCCAAGACGCTGGCCGAGCATGCCGGCGAAATCCTTCAGTTCACCCAGGGCGTTGTAGTGCTGCGCCTGTTCGGAGACAGCGTCGGCCAGTTCGTCGCGCAGCGCCCGTTCGAGGTTGTTCTGCGTCCATTCCCAGGCGTCGCCCTGATTGCTCAGATAACCCTGCGCGATCATCAGCAGGTTGTCTTCGCCCTTCCCGTCCCGGCGAATCACCGAACCGAGCAGCGGAGAGATATTGGCAAATCCGGCAGCGGTCAGATAAGCGCTCATCTCCAGTTCCGGGTGTACGCCGGAAGCGACTTTGCGGATCAGCTTGAGCACCAGACTGTTGCCGATCACCACCGAACTGTTGGATTGCTCGGCGGACAGATAGCGCACTTCGGACTCCGCACCGAGGCCGAGTTTTTCCAGTTGCGACGTTGCCTCGAATCGGATTTCACCCTCACTGGATTCCAGCACCGTCCCGCCCTGCATGCCTTCGAGCACCGCGCGAATAAACGCTTCAAGACTGAACGCATCGGTAATCAACCCGACCTGACGCACCCGACGCACTCGGGCCAAGGCCAGTTGCTGCGGCAACGCCGGCCCGACCTGATCTTCGGCAATGAAGCCGAATGGCAATTGATAACGACTGGTCTGTCCGCCGCTCTGCACTTCGATTTCACTGAACAGCACCGGATGCTGCGCGTCGCCGAAGCGCACGCCGTAGGCCAGTTTCACCTGGTCAATCGCAGCGTCCTTGCCGGCGAACCAGCGGCGGTTCTGCAGCCAGTTCGGCAGGATGGTCTGTTCGAGGGTGGCGCGGGACGGCGCTTCGAGCAGTTCCTCCATGCGCTTTTTCAGCACCAGCGTAGTGAAGTCCGGCAGGCTCTGCGCCGGCTCAACGTGCCAGCTCGGCATCTGGTTTTCCGCCGCCAGGCCGAACCAGTAGAAACCGTAGGGCGGCAAGGTCAGCAGGAAACTCAACTGGCCGATGGGCGGGAACGCGTTACCGCCGAGCATCTCCACCGGCACCATGCCGACGTAGGCCGACAGGTCGAGCTCCACGGCCTGGGCGCTGCGCGACACGTTGGCCACGCACAGAATGGTTTCGTGCTTGCCGTCCGGGCCGGTGTATTCGCGGGTGTAGGCCAGCACGCGACGGTTGGCCGGCGACAACATCTTCAAGGTGCCGCGACCGAATGCCTTTGACTGCTTGCGCACGGTCAGCAGGCGTCGGGTCCAGTTCAGCAGCGAATGCGGATCGCCGGCCTGGGTTTCTACGTTGACCGACTGATAGCCGTATTGTGGGTCCATGATCGGCGGCAGCACCAGACTGGCCGGATCGGCGCGGGAAAATCCGCCGTTGCGGTCGATCGACCATTGCATCGGTGTACGCACGCCATCGCGGTCGCCCAGATAGATGTTGTCGCCCATCCCGATTTCATCGCCGTAATACAGGGTCGGCGTGCCGGGCATCGACAGCAGCAAGCTGTTTAGCAGCTCGATACGACGGCGATCGCGTTCCATCAACGGTGCCAGCCGCCGGCGAATGCCAAGGTTGATCCGCGCGCGGCGGTCAGCGGCGTAGTAGTTCCAGAGGTAGTCGCGCTCCTTGTCGGTGACCATCTCCAGCGTCAGCTCATCGTGGTTGCGCAGAAAAATCGCCCATTGGCAATTGGCCGGGATCTCCGGGGTTTGACGCAGGATATCGGTGATCGGGAAGCGATCTTCCTGGGCTAGCGCCATGTACATGCGCGGCATCAGTGGGAAGTGGAACGCCATGTGGCATTCATCGCCATTCACGCCCTCGGCGTCGGTGTCACCGAAATACAGCTGGGTGTCTTCCGGCCATTGATTGGCTTCGGCCAGCAACATGCGATCCGGGTAGTTGGCATCGATTTCGGCGCGGATCTGCTTGAGGACGTCGTGGGTTTCCGGAAGGTTTTCGTTGTTGGTGCCGTCGCGTTCGATCAGATACGGAATCGCGTCCAGGCGCAGGCCGTCGATGCCCATGTCCAGCCAGTAACGCATCACCGACAGCACGGCTTTCATGACTTGCGGGTTGTCGAAATTCAGATCGGGCTGGTGCGAATAGAAGCGGTGCCAGAAGTACTGGCCGGCCACCGGGTCCCAGGTCCAGTTGGACTTTTCGGTGTCGAGGAAAATGATCCGGGTGCCGTCGTATTTCTGGTCGTCATCCGACCACACATAAAAGTCTCGCGCCGCCGAACCGGGCTTGGCCTTGCGCGCACGCTGGAACCACGGGTGCTGATCGGAGGTGTGGTTGATGACCAGCTCGGTGATCACCCGCAGCCCGCGCTTGTGCGCTTCGGCAATGAACCGCTTGGCATCGGCCATCGTCCCGTAATCGCTGTGTACGCCCCGGTATTCGGCGATGTCGTAACCGTCGTCGCGGCGTGGCGAGGGGTAGAACGGCAACAGCCAGATGGTGTTGACGCCGAGTTCGGCGATGTAGTCGAGTTTGGCGATCAGGCCGGGAAAGTCGCCGATCCCGTCGTTGTTGGAGTCGAAAAAGGATTTGACGTGAACTTGATAGATAACCGCGTCCTTGTACCAGAGCGGATCCTTGATGAAGGTGGCTGACTTGGGTTTCTTCGCCATGTGAAACTCCTGTTCAATTCATTGAAGCCGAACCTGCTACTGATCGTTCCCACGCTCCGCGTGGGAATGCATACCGGGACGCTCTGCGTCCCAAAGGCGGACGCAGAGCGTCCATGACGGCATTCCCACGCAGAGCGTGGGAACGATCAGGAAGAAGTAATGCGCCAGATTCCAAAGGGCTGGTAAGCCGGGTCGATCCGCATGAACTGGTACTTGCCGTGCCAGTCCCAGCGATGGCCGTTCATCAGGTCTTCGCCGTGGGTGGTGGCATCGTCCGGCAGGCCCATTTCCCACAGCGGCAACTCGAAATTCGCTTCCTGAACGTTATGCGGATCGAGGCTGACGGCGACCAGAATGAAGTTGCTGCCGTCCGCGCTGCGTTTGCCGAAATACAGAATGTTGTCGTTCCAGGCGTTGTAGATCTTCAGGCCCAGATGGCTGTGCAGCGCCGGGTTCTGGCGGCGGATGCGGTTGAGTTGGGCGATCTCGGCAATGATGTTGCCGGGCTGGTTGAAGTCGCGGACGCGGATCTCGTACTTCTCGGAATCGAGGTACTCCTCCTTGCCCGGCACCGGCGCCGATTCGCACAGTTCGAACCCCGAATACATGCCCCACAGGCCCGAACCCATGGTCGCCAGCGCCGCGCGGATGAGAAATCCGGGACGTCCCGACTCATGCAGGAACGCCGGGTTGATGTCCGGGGTGTTGACGAAGAAATTCGGCCGGTAGCACTCACGCCATGGCGATTCATTGAGTTCGCTGAAATAGGTCGCCAGTTCGGTCTTGGTGTTGCGCCAGGTGAAATAGGTGTAGCTCTGGGTGTAACCGACCTTGCCCAGCCGCGCCATCATCGCCGGGGTGGTGAAGGCCTCGGCAAGGAAGATCACTTCCGGGTAAAGCGTGCGCACGTCGGCGATCAGCCATTGCCAGAACGGCAGCGGTTTGGTGTGCGGGTTGTCGACGCGAAAGATCTTCACGCCCTCCTGCACCCAGCCGACCACGATGTCGCGCAGCTCGACCCACAGGCTCGGAATCGCTTCCGGCGCATAGAAGTCGACGTTGACGATGTCCTGGTATTTCTTCGGCGGGTTCTCGGCGTATTTGATCGTGCCGTCCGGCCGCCAGTTGAACCAGCCCGGATGCTGCTTGAGCCACGGGTGATCCTGGGAACACTGGATGGCGAAATCGAGGGCGATTTCCAGACCATGGTCAGCGGCGGCAGCCACCAGCCGACGGAAGTCCTCGCGGGTGCCGAGCTGCGAGTGAATCGCTTCATGGCCGCCCTCCTCGCTGCCAATCGCATACGGACTGCCGGGATCGTCCGGGCCGGCGGTCAGGGAATTGTTGCGGCCCTTGCGGTGACTGCGGCCAATCGGGTGGATCGGCGTGAAGTACAACACGTCGAAGCCCATGTCCTGAATCATCGGCAGGCGCGAGTGCACGTCATTGAAAGTGCCGTGGCGGGCGGGATTGTCGGTGATCGAGCGGGGAAACAGTTCATACCAACTGGCGAATTCCGCCAGTTCGCGCTCGACGTCCACCGGAAACTCCGGGCTTAGGCTCAGGTAGGCGCGATGATCGGCCTCGGCCATCAGTTGCGCACTGCGCGAGTGCAGAAACAACGCGACCTGCTCGGTTTCGAGCAGGCCGGACAATTCGTGGTGCAGGCCAGCCAGTTGCTCGCTCAGTTGACCTTCGCTGCGTTCGGCGGCCTGTTGCACCATGGTGCGCCCCTCTTGCAGTTCGAGGCTGACCGGGACGGCGGCGGTGTGTTTCTTCTCCAGTTCGTACTGAAAACTGGCGAACTGGTCGATCCACGCTTCGATCAGGAACAGATAGCGGCCCATGCGCTGCGGCTGAAACACACCGCGCCAGCCGTTGTTGCCCTGATCGCTCATGACCTCGGTCTGCCAGGTTTCATCGCCCTCTTCGCGCCAGCGGATACGCACCGCCAGTTTGTCGTGACCGTCGGCGAACACCTTGCTGGTGACCACGATCTCCCGGCCGGCAATTGCCTTGACCGCAAACTGTCCGCCGTCGAGGGTCGGCACGGTGTTTTCAATGACGATGCGCGGCAGCAGCAGAGCCTGCGACAGCGGCATGTGCGGGTTGTAGCTCAGTTCGGAGGGTTTTTCAGCAGTCATTGAGCATCTCTCCTTAACGCCCCAAGGACGCTCGTTTGCCTGTTTGGCGGTCACGGCCAGGCCTGCGCCCGGCGATGAACTCTCTCAGGTTCCGAGCGACCGTTGCCGGGAAAAGTTCACAGGGATTTGCCCCGCCACAAAATCGGATCGATTTCGCAGTGAAGTGGTCAACCCACTTAAGCACTTCCCACGCCAAGTGCCACACGGAGGTTCACCCGATGACTATTCCGATTCCGGCCGAAACACCTGATCCGAACATCGACAAACCGGTCCTGCCCGAGACCGAACCGCAGCCGATCCCCGAACAGGAACCGCCTGGCACCACGCCGCCGCCCAAGGAAGAACCGCCGACGACCATGCCGCCGGTGATCGTCTGATCAGCGAGGATCGTCATTATCTTTTTCAAAGATTTTCACGATCCTCGGCATCACGCTGAAAATCCCCAACGCCAGCAACGTACTGAGCACTGCCGTCGCTTCGCGGCCCAGACCGGCCGCGACGCCGATGGCGGCGGTCATCCACAAACCGGCGGCGGTGGTCAGGCCTTTGACGTGGCCTTCGTCACCTTCGTGGTTCTTGAGGATGGTGCCGGCGCCGAGAAAGCCGATCCCGGCAATCACCCCCTGCACCACCCGGCTCATCGCATCGGCCTGGGAACCGGACAATTGCGGCACCAGCACAAACAGCGCCGCACCAAGGGCCACCAGCATGTGCGTTCGTACCCCGGCTGCCTTGCCCTTGTGTTCGCGCTCGAACCCGAGAATCCCGCCCAATATCGCTGCCATCAGCAGGCGCACGGTGATCCGCGTCAGCTGCGATGCATCGCCGATGTCGGCGAATTCCGCTTGCAGGGTTTCCCACACTTCATGCCACCAGGCGTTCATCGTGCAGTCCTTGTGAAGGGGTTATAGAAGGTGGACAGCGGCGACCATTAATCGGTTGCGTAGAACGATCTGCAAAACCGCGCACCCTAACTGTTCAGATCCCCTGTGAAAAAGGACAGCCCCATGCCCCTTCGTATCGATGAAAGCAATCCAGAATCGAAAGTCTGTTTTTTCACCGTGGAAAATGGTGAAGAGATTCGGATCTGCGACACGCTGGAAGTCAGAACAGATAGCGAAAAATCCATGTCGTTCGTCGAAGTGGAAGGACGGCGCATCTACATCACAGAAGCCGAAGCTGATGCACTGACCGTCGCAGGCGCCCGGGATGGACGCAAACACCTGAAGGCCGACGATAGTGATTCGGTGATTTGACTGACCTCGATCAACAACCGGCGCAGGCGTCTGGGATAGGCATCTGCGCCTTGGCCGGCGGGCTGCTTCAAGTTGTCGCAGGCGTGGCTGAAAAAGCCATCTGATACGCTTTTTATTGAAATACCTGAGTCTGTTATGCAAACAGATCGGCGCTCATAGTTCCCTGGCCTGATGGAGGCTGATGAGCGAACGACCATGAGCGAACGAATCCCCGTCCGAACCGTAGAAGCATCTCCCCAGATAAAAAAAGTACCGGCGCGCCCAATGAAGGCGAAACACGCCACCAGCGACAACCAGATTTTCACCCGCAGCTTCACCGGCCTGTTTCGCACCTTGCGCATGAGTGGCGCGGGGTTTCTGTTCCTGTTGTTCTTCGGCACGGTGTGGCTGAACTGGGGCGGGCGTCAGGCGGTGCTCTGGGACCTTTCCGAAAGCAAATTCCACATCTTTGGCGCCACCTTCTGGCCGCAGGATTTCATTCTGCTGTCGGCGCTGCTGATCATCGCCGCATTCGGCCTGTTCGCGATTACCGTGTTCGCCGGCCGGGTGTGGTGTGGTTACACCTGTCCGCAGAGTTCGTGGACATGGATCTTCATGTGGTGCGAGAAGATCACCGAAGGCGAACGCAACCAGCGGATCAAGCTGCAAGCGGCGCCCTGGAGCCTGAACAAACTGGCACGACGTGCGGCCAAGCACACGCTGTGGCTGGCAATCAGCGTGCTGACCGGCCTGACCTTTGTCGGTTACTTCACCCCGATCCGCCCATTGGCTGAAGAACTGCTGACCTTGCAGATCGGCGGCGTCAGCCTGTTCTGGGTGCTGTTCTTCACCGCCGCCACCTACATCAATGCCGGCTGGCTGCGTGAGGCGGTGTGCATGCACATGTGCCCGTATGCGCGGTTCCAGAGTGTGATGTTCGACAAGGACACCCTGGCGATTTCCTACGACGTGGCCCGTGGCGAAAACCGTGGCCCGCGCAAACGCGAGGTGAAACCGGCCGAAGCCGGCCTCGGCGATTGCATCGACTGCCAGCTGTGCGTGCAGGTCTGCCCGACCGGCATCGACATCCGCGACGGCCTGCAAATGGAATGCATCGGCTGCGCGGCGTGCATCGATGCCTGCGACTCGATCATGGACAAGATGAATTACGCCCGTGGTCTGATTCGCTATACCTCCGAGCGTGAGTTGCAGGGTGGCAAGACGCACTTGTTGCGCCCGAGATTGATCGGCTACGTCGCGGTGCTGGTGGTGATGATCGGCGCCCTCGCTCTCGCGTTGGTCGAACGGCCGATGGTGTCGCTGGACGTGACCAAGGACCGTGGCCTGTTCCGTGAAAACGGTCAGGGCCAGATCGAAAACATCTACACCCTCAAGGTCATCAACAAGACCCAGCAGCGCCAGGACTACAACCTGACGTTGGTCGACGGTGAAGGCTTCCAGTTGCAAGGCAAGACCGAACTGAGCCTGGCACCGGGCGAGATTGTCGATGTGCCGGTGTCGGTGGCGATGACCACGGAACGCGCGGCCAGCAGCTCGCAGACCTTGAGCTTCAAGATTGCCGACAGTGATGAGCCTGAGGTTTATAGCGTGGCGAAGAGCCGGTTTGTTGCGCCGATGAATCGCTGATCCCTTAGACTGCGGCGCAGCCATTCGCGAGCAAGCTCGCTCCCACAGGGAAATGCGGTCAACTGTGGGAGCGAGCTTGCTCGCGAATGAAGGCGAAACGGTCTTTCAGAATGAAATCAATCCGGACCCAAGATGAAACGCTACGAAAAATTCGCCGACGACATCGCTGAACTGATCCGCTCCGGCGTCCTCGGCCCCGGTCAGCGGGTGCCGTCGGTGCGCTATGCAAGCCAGACTTATGGCGTCAGCCCGTCCACAGTGTTCCAGGCGTATTACTTGCTGGAACGCCGAGGCCTGATCCGCGCCCGCCCCCGCTCCGGCTACTTCGTCAACACCCACGCGCCGAGTCCGTTCTCGGAGCCGGTGATCAGCAGCCAGGTCAACGAGTCCACCAAGGTCGACGTCAGCGAACTGGTGTTCTCGGTTCTCGAGTCGATCAAGGATCCGAGCACCGTACCGTTCGGCTCGGCGTTCCCCAGCCCGACCCTGTTCCCGCTGCAACGCCTGTCCCGCTCACTGGCCAGCGCCGCGCGGGAAATGGACCCGCGCATGGTGGTCACCGACATGTCACCGGGCAACCCGCAGCTGCGTCGGCAGATCGCGCTGCGCTACATGGTCGGCGGCTTGATGCTGCCGATGGAAGAACTGTTGATCACCAACGGCGCCCTCGAAGCGCTGAACCTGTGCCTGCAAGCCGTGACCGAACCCGGCGACCTGGTGGCCATCGAAGCCCCGGCGTTTTACGCCAGCCTGCAAGTGCTGGAACGCCTGAAACTCAAAGCCGTTGAAATCCCCGTGCACCCGCGCGATGGCATCGACCTCGGCGTACTCGCCCAGACACTTGAGCGGCACCCGATCAAGGCCTGCTGGTGCATGACCAGTTTCCAGAACCCGATGGGCGCGACCATGCCCGAGGCCAAGAAACAGGAACTGGTGGAACTGCTGAAACAGCATCAGGTGCCGCTGATCGAAGACGACGTCTACGCCGAACTTTATTACGGCCAGCAAGCGCCGAAACCGGCCAAGGCCTTCGACACTGAAGGTCTGGTGATGCATTGCGGCTCGTTCGCCAAAAGCCTGGCCCCCGGCTACCGCATCGGCTGGGTCGCCGCCGGGCGTTACGCGCAGAAAATCGAACGGCTGAAACTGATGACCTCGCTGTGCGCCTCGATGCCGGCCCAAGCAGCCATCGCCGACTACCTGCAACACGGCGGCTACGACCGCCACCTGCGCAAACTGCGCTACGCCCTGGAAGAACAGCAAAGCGCGATGCTCGCCGCCATCGCCCGCTACTTCCCGGCGCAGACACGCGTGAGCCAACCGGCGGGCGGCTACTTCCTGTGGCTGGAACTGCCACCGCAGATGGACTCGTTGAAGCTGTTTCAGATGGCGTTGGCGCAGGGCATCAGCATTGCGCCGGGGCCGATTTTTTCGCCGACTCAACGATTCAGGAATTGCATTCGTTTGAACTACGGCAGCCCGTGGACCGAGGATTCGGAGAAGGCGATGGAGACGCTGGGGCGGATTGTGCGGTCGTTCTGAGCAGTCACTCAAGGCGTGTTGCTGAACCGTTCAGCACTGTTTGTATATCCGGGGTCGGGTGTCGGGATCTGTCCTGCAGCAATCAGCACTGCACCAGAGTCGAGCAGAGTAGCGCTGTGCGAATGACGCCCGTCGCTCAAGTCACCGACTCGGGCCCACTCATTGGAGGCAGGGTTATAGATTTCGGCGGACCACGCATCTCCTGTGTCGAAAATCCCGGTACTCCCCGCCACAAGCACCTCACCACTCTTCAATCTGGTCGCGGTATGCCGACTGCGAGTAACCTGCAGCGCAGTCGTCGGCTGCCAGGTTTCGTCTTTCGGACAATAAAGTACGCCACTGTTCAACGGTAAGCCGAAAGGTTCGTCAGCCCCCCCGACCAGCAGAACGCGCCCATCTTCCAGCAGCGTCGCGGTTTGCAGCATTCGAGGCGTCGGCAGTGGTTCGATTTCTCTCCAGAGGCGGCGTTGGGGGTCGAAAATACAGGCGCTGCGCAATGCGGCGTTGTCGGTTGCCGAGTAACCACCAGCAACCAGAAGCTCGCCTGTATCGAGCAATGTAGCCGTGTGATTCATTCTTGCGACTGGCAGGCTAGGCACATCAGCCCATTGGCCGGTTGCCGGGTCAAACCTCTCGACACTGGCAAGCACATCACCACCACTCGACTGCAGATTGTTTCCACCCACCACCAGAACTTCGCCGGAAGGCAATAACGTGGCGGTATGAGCAAAGCGCGGAATCTTCAGGTCAGCGGATGCAATCCATTGATTGCTCGGCGCGTCATATAACTCGCTGCTTCGCAGGGTTGTTCCATCACTGCCACCTGTGACCATGACCAGCCCGGAACGAAGAAGAACCGCAGTGTGAGACGAACGTGCCCTATGAAGGGGTGCGGCCGATGACCACTTTTGCTGATTCGGGTCATAGCGTTCAACGCTTGATGTGAACGTTTGCTGTTCAAGGTTCATCCCGCCAGGGAACAGCGCCTCAAAGCGTACAGACTGAGGGTACGCTCCAGATGCCGCGGCAGCGTTAAGGCCACCGGCAACCAGCACATTGCCGCTCGCAAGCAAGGTCGCAGTGTGCAACGCACGTGGCACCATCATGGATGAAGTCGGTTCGAAGGTCCCACCTTTGATCATTTGCATCACGCTGCTCCTGCTTCGCCAGAAACGGACAGCGCGATACATGAATCGAGTCGCCTAAGTCCGCTGCGCCTAATCTAGGCGCAGCGGCAAGCAGCGTAAACTGTCAGAACCAACAGGTTGACAACGATAAAAAACAGGAGGCTGTCACCTCGTCCGGTCTAGCGGCCGCCGCCAAGATCGACGAAGGTGCCGGTCGCATACGAAGCCTTGTCCGACAGCAACCACACAATCGCCTCCGCCACCTCATCCGGCCGCCCGCCCCGGGCCATCGGAATGGCCGACTCCAGCTTGCTGACCCGATCCGGGTCGCCGCTCAACGCGTGGAAATCGGTATAGATGTAACCCGGACGCACCGCATTCACCCGAATCCCCTCGCCCGCCACTTCCTTGGACAGACCGATGGTAAACGTATCCAGCGCACCTTTTGAGGCGGCGTAATCGACGTACTCGTTGGGCGAGCCCAGCCGCGCGGCGACCGATGAGACGTTGACGATGCTGCCGCCCTGCCCGCCATGTTTGGGCGACATGCGCAGGATCGCGTGCTTGGCGCAAAGGATCGGCGCCAGGACGTTGGTTTTCATGATTTTGAGGATGCGGAATTCGGACATTTCGTCGACCCGGGATTTTTGCCCCACGGTGCCGGCGTTGTTGACCAGGGCGGTGACCCGGCCCAGTTCGCTGTCGACCCGGTTGAACAGCGCGACCACTTCGTCTTCGATACTGACGTCGGCACGCACCGCGATGGCCGTGGCGCCGCGCTCACGCACCTGGTCGAGCACGTGGTGAGCGGCCTGTTCGTCCGTCTGGTAATTGATGCAGATCCGGTAGCCTTGCTCGGCAGCCAACAACGCAGTGGCGGCGCCGATTCCACGACCGCCGCCGGTGATCACAATGACTTTATCCATGCTGGCCTTTCCCCCGATGCACACGTAACAGTCGGGGCAAGAATAACCGTCATTGCAGGGTTTTGCATGACCTGCGATTAGCGGCTCAGCTCACCGCCAATGGTTTGCCGCGCACGATGTCCTGCAGGAAGCGATCCGCCGGCATCGGGTGACCGAGCAGATAACCTTGCAGCGAATCGCAGCCCAGTTGCGTGAGGAAATCCTGCTGCGAATCGGTCTCCACACCTTCAGCCACGATGCGCAGCCCCAGCGCCTGACCGAGGGCGACGATCGCCGAGACGATGGCCGCGTCATCGCTGTCGTGCTCCAGATCGCGGACGAAACCGCGGTCGATCTTCAGCTCGTTGGCCGGCAGACGCTTGAGGTACATCAGGCTCGAATAACCGGTGCCGAAGTCGTCGATGGACAGGTCAACGCCCATGTCGGACAGCTCCTGCAACACCGTCATGCTCGCATCGGCGTCGCTCATGGCGGTGGTTTCGGTGATTTCCAGGGTCAGGCTGTTGGCCGGCAAATGGTGGGTGGCCAACGCCTTGGCCACGCTGCGCACCAGCCCTGAATGGCAGAACTGCAACGCCGACAGGTTCACGGCGATCCGCCAGTCGGTGTAACCCAGCACGTACCATTCGCGCATCTGCCGGCAGGCTTCGTTGAGCACCCACTCGCCAATCGGAATGATCAGCCCGGTCTTCTCCGCCAGATCGATGAACTTGTCCGGCATCAGCATGCCGTGGGTCGGGTGTTCCCAGCGCAACAAGGCCTCAGCACCGACTGGACGACCGTCGGCCGCATGGAATTTGGGTTGGTAGTGGAGGCTGAATTCGCCGTGCTCCAGTGCCGCCCGCAAGTCCTGCAGCAGTTGAAGTTGCTTGCGCGCGTTGCTGTTCATTGAGGCGTCGAAGAAGCTGTAGCCGTTTTTGCCGCCGCCCTTGGCGTGGTACATCGCGGCGTCGGCGTTCATCAGCAGTTCCTGGGCGTTCTGGCCGTTGCCCGGATACAGGGCGATGCCGACGCTGGCGGAAATCTGCAGCTCATGTTCGGCGACCCGGAACGACTGCGCGATCAGGCCGACCTGACGCGCCGCCAGGCCCAGTGCATCGTTGGGCTCGGTCAGGCGCACCAGCAGGACAAACTCATCACCGCCTATCCGCGCCAAGGTATCGAGACTGCGCAAATCCTCACGCAGACGTATCCCGACTTCGCGCAGCAACTGGTCACCCATGTGGTGACCGAACGCGTCATTGACCGGTTTGAAGCCGTCCAGATCGATGAACATCAGCGCAAAACAACCGCCCTGCTCGTTGACCTTTTTCATCGCCTGATTGATCCGGTCGTCCAGCAGCATGCGGTTGGGCAGACCGGTCAGGGTGTCGTGCAGAGCCAGTTGGGTCAGTTCGCGGTTGGCCACGGTCAACGAATGGGCCAGATCGGCGGTGCGGGCTTCGAGACGCGCGTCGAGAATCGAGGTCAGCAGCGCGATGGCCAGCACCGCCAGCGTGGTGATCAGCACCAGATTGTCGAGGCCGTTGCCGTTCAGGCCGCTGAGTGCCGCACCACAGAAACTGCCGTCGGGAAACCGCGCCGCCGCCATGCCGGTGTAGTGCATGCCGACAATCGCCACGCCCATGACAATCGCCGCCCCCGCACGAAAGAGTCGAACGTAGGGTGACTGCTGACGCAGACGAAATGCGATCCACAGCGCTGCCGCCGAAGCGCCGACGGCGATCAACAGCGAGGCGCCGAACAGTGTCGGATCGTAGTCGATGCCCGGCTGCATGCGCATCGCGGCCATGCCGGTGTAATGCATGGCGCTGATACCGGCACCCATGATCAACGCGCCAAAGGCCAGTTGCCAGGCCGGCAGTTTCGGCTGGCTGACCAGCCACAGGGCAAAACCGCAGGACAGCACAGCGATCAGCAATGAGAGCGCCGTGATTGAAATGTCGTAACCGAGGCTGATCGGCAGCTTGAACGCCAGCATGCCAATGAAGTGCATCGACCAGACGCCGATGCCCATGGCGAATGCCCCGCCGGCCGTCCATAAATGCACGGCGCGGCCCTTGGCAGTGGCAATGCGCCCGGTGAGATCGAGCGCGGTGTAGGAAGCGAGGATCGCCACACACAGCGAAATGAAAACCAGCGTGAAGGAATAGCTACCGATGAGCATGAGAATTCTCGTGACCACCCCGCCGTACTGCGTCCGTTCTCAGCGGGGCCAAATGCGCCGATTGTACTGATTGCACAGAAGAACGCACTGACAAAGTAATCAAATGGCCATCAACCCGATGAAACGCTTGTTTGATCGTCTGACAAGGCTCTATTTCGGTGTCTTGAGCAGATCGTCCGCCTCGCCGGCAGATCGTTCCCACGCTCCGCGTGGGAATGCGGCCCGGGACGCTCCGCGTCCCTTCCAAAGCCGAACGCGGAGCGTCCGTAGAGGCATTCCCACGCAGAGCGTGGGAACGATCAGGCAGCCTTAAGGGTTCTGACTGGTTTCCAGCTGCCCGTCCCAGCCACCGCCCAGCGCCGCAATCAGCTGCACACTGGCAATCAAACGGCTCTGCAGGATATTCAGGACAGTGCGCTCATTACTCAGCGCCGTCGCCTGAACCACCACCACATCCAGATAAGCAATCACCCCGGCCTTGTACTGGTTTTCGGTCAGACGCAACGAATCCCGTGCTGCGTCGAGGGCTTCCTGGCGCACGGCCGCTTCGTCCTCGTACACCTTCAACTGCACCAGATAGTTTTCCACTTCGCGGAAACCGTCGAGGACGGTCTGGCGGTATTTGGCGACGGTCTGGTCGTATACCGCTTCGGTGCGGTCGACTTCGGCCGAACGGATGCCGCCGTCGAACAGCGGCAAAGTCATTTTCGGCCCCACCGACCAGAAGCGGTTCGGCAGGCTGATGAGGTTCTGCGAGGTACTGCTGCTGTAGCCGCCGCTCAGGCTCAGGCTGAAGTCCGGGTAGTAAGCAGCCTTGGCCACGCCGATGTTGGCGTTGGCGGCGATCACCGAGCGCTCGGCCGAGGCGATGTCCGGGCGGCGCTCGAGCAATTGCGACGGCAGGCTCAACGGGATCTGCGGCAGCTTGGGAATGTCCTGAGTTTCGGCAATGTTGAATTCGGCGGGCGGCTGGCCGGTCAGTACCGCGATGGCGTTTTCGAACTGCGCCCGTTGCCAGATCAGGTCCACCAGATCGCCCTGAGTTGTTTTCAGCTGGGTCTGCGCCTGCGCCACCGCATCACGCCCGGAAACCCCGGCGTTGTACTGGTTCATGGTCATTTTCAGCGAGCGTTCGTACGCCGCTACTGTCGATTCGAGCAAACGTTTCTGCTGATCGATCACCCGCAGTTGCAGGTAGTTCTGCACCAGCTCCGACTGCTGACTCAAGCGCATCGCCGCCAGATCGGCGTAGCTCGCCTGGGCGCTGGCTTCATTGGCTTCCAGGCCACGGCGCAACTTGCCCCAGACATCCGCCTCCCAACTCACGCCCAGTTGCGCGTTGTAGGTGTCACGAATACCGCTGGAGGAACTGCTCAGGCTTGAACTGCTGCTCCCGGTGCCCTGGCTGGAGCGGGTCTTGCCAGCGCTCAGATCAACGCTCGGGTAAAACGCCCCGCGCGCGCTGCGCACCAAGGCCTGGGCCTGACGGTACTGGGCCTCGGATTGGGCGACGGTCTGGTTGGAACTGTTGAGTTTCTCGATCAGCTCGTTGAGCTGACGGTCGCCATACAGCTCCCACCAGGCACCGCGCGCCAGGGAATCGCTCGGGTTGGCCTGACGCCAGCCTTCGGCTTCCTTGTACTGGGCGATTTCGGCGGTCTGCGGGCGCTGGTAGTCCGGGCCGACGGCGCAGGCACTGAGCATCGCCACGCACAGGGACAGGCTCAGCAGGCGCGAGCCACGAGCGGTAGCCAGATTGATAAGCGAACGGTCAGTCATAGCGGAGTTTCCAGAGCGGCATCGGTGCGCACGCCACGCCATTTGTTGAAACGGTGGCGCAGCTTGTCGAGATAGAGGTAAACCACAGGCGTGGTGTAAAGGGTCAGCACCTGGCTGAAGACCAGCCCGCCGATAATCGTAAGGCCCAGCGGCTGGCGCATTTCCGCGCCTTCGGCCCGGCCGAGCAGCAACGGCAAGGCGCCGAGAATCGCCGCAAGCGTGGTCATCAGGATCGGTCGCAAGCGTCGCAGACAGGCGCTGCGAATCGACTCCAGCGGCGCCATGCCTTGATGACGCTCCAGTTGCAGCGCCAGGTCGATCATCAGGATCGCGTTTTTCTTCACCACGCCGATCAGCAGGAACAGCCCGAGCAGCGAGATCAGGCTGAACTCGCCGCCCAGCACATAGATCGACAGCAACGCGCCGACCCCGGCCGACGGCAGCGTCGACAGAATCGTCAGCGGGTGAATGTAACTTTCATACAGCACGCCCAGCACCAGATACACCGCCAGCAGCGCACCGAGGATCATGAACGGCTGGCTCTTCTGGGTGGCGGCGAAAGCGTCGGCTGTGCCGGCCATTTTTGCGATCACGTCTTCGGGCAGGCCGACCTTGGCAATCGCCCGCTCGATAGCGGCACTGCCCTGCTCCACCGTCACGCCTTCGGCCATGTCGAAGGAAATGCTCTCGGAGGCAAACTGGCCTTCATGGCTGACCCGGTCGTCTTCCAGGCTGTTTTCGTAATGGGCGAAGGTCGACAGCGGAATCCGTGCGCCGTCGGCGGTGATCACCTGAACCTGCTTGAGCGTCACCGGATCCTGGGCATATTTCGGATTGACCTCCATCACCACCTGATACTGGTTGAGGCTGTCGTAGATCGTGGAAATCTGCCGCTGACTGTAGGCGTTGTTGAGCACGGCCGTGACCATGTTCATGTCCACGCCCAGGCGCTTGGCCTGATCGCGGTCGACGATCAGCGTCACCTGCTGCGCACCGCGTCCTTCACGGGCGTCGATGGCAGTCAGTTCCGGCAAGGCTCGCAACGCGGTGACCACTTTCGGATACCACTCGCGCAAGGCGCCTAGATCACCACTTTGCAGGATGTAGCTGTACTGCGAAGTGGTCTGCTCGCGACCACCGCCGAATTGCAGGTCCTGGTCGGCCATCAGCATCAACTGCGCACCGGCCACCTTGGGCATTTCCTTGCGCAGGCGCTCGATGACTTTCTGCGCCGACAGATTGCGCTCCTTGATCGGTTTCAGGCGTACCAGCATGAAAGCGTTGTTGGTTCCGTTGGTGCCACCGATGAACCCGGCCACGCTCTCGACCGCCTCGTCCTTGAGCACGGCGCGGCGGAAGACTTCCATTTTCGGCTGCATCACGCTGAACGACAGGCCGTCGTCACCGCGCACAAAACCGATCAACTGGCCGGTGTCCTGCTGCGGCATGAAGGTTTTCGGCACCACCACATAGAGGGCGACGTTCACCCCGACGGTGATGATCAGGCTCAGCAACGTCAGGCGACGGTGGCGCAACACCCAGTCGAGGCTGGTGGCGTACTTGCCGACCATCCAGTCGTTGGTGCGGCGGCTCCAGCGTTGCAGGCGGTTTTCCTCACCCGGCGTGTGCGGTTTGAGCCAGCGGGCGCAGAGCATCGGGGTCAGCGTCAGGGAAACCACCAGCGATACCACGATGGCTGCGGCCAGGGTGATGGAAAACTCGCGGAACAGGCTTTCGATGATCCCGCCCATGAACAGGATCGACAGGAACACCGCCACCAGCGAGACGTTCATCGACAGCAAGGTAAACCCGACTTCCTTGGCCCCAAGGTACGCGGCCTTCATCGGTTTGACGCCTTCGTCGATGTGCCGGGAAATGTTCTCCAGCACCACGATGGCGTCGTCCACCACCAGCCCGGTGGCGAGAATCAGCGCCATCAGCGACAGATTGTTCAGCGAGAATCCGTAGAGGTACATCACCGCAAAGGTGCCGACCAGCGACACCGGCACCGCCAGCGTCGGAATCAGGGACGCGCGGAAGTTACCGAGAAACAGGAACACCACCAGGATCACCAGTGCCACGGCGATCAGCAGGGTCATTTCCGCTTCGTGCAGGGTAGCCTTGATCACCGGCGAACGGTCCATCGCCAGGTTCAGTTTGACGCTGGCCGGAAGTACCGCCTGCAACGCCGGCAACTGCGCCTTGATCTCGTTGACCGTCTCAATGATGTTGGCGCCGGCCTGGCGGTTGATCACCAGCAGCACCGCCGCATCATCGTTGAAGAAACCGCTGTTGTAGCGGTCTTCCACGCCGTCGCTGACCTTGGCCACGTCTTTCAGGCGCAGGGCTGCGCCGCCGTTGTAGTGGATGATCAGCGACTCGTAATCCTTGGCTTTCTCCAACTGGTCGTTGGCCTGGATCTGCCACAGGCGCTGGTCGTCCTCGACCGAACCCTTGGGCCGGCGCACGTTGGCTTCGGCGATCGTCTTGCGCACATCGTCCAGCGCTACGCCGTACTGGTTCAGCGCCTGGGGTTCGAGTTCGATGCGCACCGCCGGCAGGGAACTGCCGCCGATCTGCACTTCACCAACACCCTGCACCTGGGACAGGCTCTGGGACAGGATGGTCGAGGCCAGGTCATAGAGCTGGCCTTTTTCCAGCACGTCCGAGGTCAGCGACAACACCATGATCGGTGCCTGCGACGGGTTGACCTTCTTGTAGGTCGGCATGCTGCGCATCCCGCTCGGCAGCAGGTTGCGCGAAGCGTTGATCGCCGCCTGCACTTCCCGCGCCGCGCCGTTGATGTCGCGGTCGAGGTCGAATTGCAGAATCACCCGGGTCGAACCCTGGCTGGAGCGGCTGCTCATGGTGTTGACGCCGGCGATGGCGCCGAACGAGCGCTCCAGCGGCGTGGCCACGGTGGACGCCATGACTTCCGGACTGGCGCCGGGCAGGCTCGCCTGCACCACGATCACCGGGAAGTCCATTTGCGGCAGCGGCGACACCGGCAGCAGACCGAAGCTCACACCGCCCAGCAGCATGATCGCCAGGCTCAGGAGCATGGTCGCCACCGGGCGCTTGATGAAAGGACCGGACAGGTTCATGGCTGTTCCACCGGCTCCACGGCCGACGGTGCACGGCCCCAGCGCCGGCCGAGACGATCGAAGTACAGGTAGATCACCGGGGTGGTGAACAGCGTCAGCACCTGACTCACCAGCAACCCGCCAACCATCACCAGACCCAGCGGCTGACGCAATTCAGCGCCGGAACCGGTAGCCAGCATCAACGGCACCGCGCCGAACAGCGCAGCCAGCGTGGTCATCAGAATCGGCCGGAAGCGCAACAGCGCCGCCTGATAGATCGCCTGCTCCGGCGCCATGCCCTGAGTGCGTTCGGCGTCGAGGGCGAAGTCGATCATCATGATCGCGTTCTTCTTCACGATACCGATCAGCAGAATGATGCCGATGATCGCGATCATGCCCAGATCATTGCCGCTGAGCAGCAACGCCAGCAACGCCCCCACCGCCGCCGACGGCAAGGTCGAGAGGATGGTGATCGGGTGAATGTAGCTCTCGTAAAGCACGCCGAGCACGATGTACATGGTCACCACCGCCGCCAGAATCAGCAGCAAGGTGCTCGACAGCGATGCCTGGAACGCTTCGGCCGCGCCCTGGAACTGGGTCTGCACGCCGATCGGCATGCCGATGTCCTTCTGCACCTGCTCGATGATGTCCACCGCATGCCCCAGCGCCACGCCGGGTGCGAGGTTGAACGACATCATCACCGCCGGGAACTGGCCGATGTGGGTGATCGCCAGTTGCGCCTGCCGCTCTTCGACGTGGGCCAGGCTCGACAACCGCACCTGCCCGCCATCGGTGGTCTTGACGTGAATCTGATCCAGCGCCTGCGGGCCGATCTTCTCTCCGGCCTGAGCCTGCAGCACCACGCGGTACTGGCTGGCCTGGGTATAGATGGTCGATATCTGCCGCTGGCCGAACGCGTCATACAGCGCATCGGTGATGTTCGACACTGACACGCCCAGCCGTGAAGCGGCGTCGCGGTCGATCACCAGAAACACCTGCAAGCCTTTGTCCTGCAAATCGCTGGCGACGTCGGTCAGTTCCGGACGCTGGGCCAGGGCCTCGACCAGACGGCCGCTCCACAGGCTGAGCAATTCGGAATCCGGCGAGGACATGCTGAACTGATACTGCGTGCGGCTGACGCGGTCTTCGATGGTCAGGTCCTGCACCGGCTGCATGAACAGACGGATGCCGACAAGCTTGTCCAGCTGCGGTTGCAGGCGGGCAATCACTTCGGTCGCCGTCAGATCACGCTGGCCATGGGGCTTGAGGTTGATCAGCAGCCGACCGCTGTTGAGCGTGGCGTTGTCACCGTCGACACCGATATAGGACGACAGGCTTTCGACCGCCGGATCTTCGAGAATCACCTTGGCCAGCGCCTGCTGACGCTCGCCCATGGCGGCAAATGAAATCGACTGCGGCGCTTCGGAAATGCCCTGGATCACCCCGGTGTCCTGCACCGGGAAGAAGCCCTTGGGCACCACCATATAAAGGAACACGGTCAGGGCCAGTGTGCCGATGGCCACCAGCAGGGTCAGCGGCTGGTGCTTGAGTACCCACTGCAATTTGCGCCCGTACGCGGCGATCATCCAGTCGATGAACGCGCCACTGGCGCGGTAGAAACGGCCCTGTTCATGTGGCTCTGGTTCACGCTTGAGCAGACGTGCGCACATCATCGGCGTCAGGGTCAGCGAGACCACCAGGGAAATCAGGATCGCCACTGCCAGGGTGATGGCGAATTCGCGGAACAACCGCCCCACCACGTCGGCCATGAACAGCAAAGGAATCAGTACCGCGATCAGCGACAGGGTCAGGGAAATCAGGGTGAAACCGATCTGCTTCGCGCCCTTGAGCGCGGCCTGCATCGGGCTGTCGCCCTCCTCGATGAAACGCGCGATGTTTTCCAGCATCACGATCGCATCGTCGACCACAAAACCGGTGGCGATGGTCAGGGCCATCAATGTCAGGTTGTTGACCGAGAAGCCGGCCAAATACATGACGCCGAACGTACCGATCAGCGACAGCGGCACGGCCACCGACGGAATGATCGTCGCACTGGCACGCCGCAGGAACAGGAACGTCACCATCACCACCAGCGCGATGGCGATCAGCAGTTCATGTTGCACGTCGGTGACCGAGGCGCGGATGGTCTGGGTGCGGTCGGTCAGCACGACCACGTCGAGACCGGCCGGCAGGTTGTCGGTGATGCTCGGCAGCAGCGCCTTGATCCGGTCGACCACTTCGATCACGTTGGCGCCCGGCTGACGCTGGATGTTCAGCAGAACAGCCTGATTCTGGTTGGCCCACGCCGCCAGACGCTCGTTCTCGGCGCCGTCGACAATCTGAGCGACATCCTTGAGCCGCAACGGCGCGCCGTTGGCGTAAGCCAGGATCAGGTTGGCGTAATCCTTGGGCGAGGTCAGCTGGTCGTTGGCGTCGAGCATCGACACCCGGGTCGGGCCGTCGAAGTTGCCCTTGGGCTGGTTGACGTTGGATGCGCTGATCAGCGTGCGCACATCCGACAGGTTCAGGCCGTTGGCCGCGAGCGCTTCAGGGTTGACCTTGATCCGCACCGCCTGACGCTGACCGCCGGCAATGCTGACCATGCCGACGCCGCTGATCTGGGCGATCTTCTGCGCCATGCGAGTATCGACCAGGTCATTGAGTTTGGGCAGCAACATGGTTTTCGAGGTGATGGCCAGGGTCAGCACCGGGGTGTCCGCCGGGTTGACCTTGTTGTACACCGGCGGCGCCGGCAAATCGGTCGGCAACAGGTTGGTCGCGGCGTTGATCGCGGCCTGCACCTGCTGTTCGGCGACGTCCATGTTGATGTCGAGGCTGAAACGCAGGGTCAGCACCGACGCGCCGCCAGAACTGGTCGAGGCCATTTGCGTCAGGCCCGGCATCTGCCCGAACTGACGTTCCAGCGGCGCGGTGACGGCACTGGTCATCACGTCCGGACTGGCGCCCGGATACAGGGTCATGACCCGGATGGTCGGGTAATCGACCTGCGGCAAGGCCGAGACCGGCAGCAGGCGATAGGCGATCAGACCGGCCAGCACGATGGCCAGCATGCTCAGCGTGGTGGCGACCGGGCGGAGGATGAACAGACGCGAAATGTTCATGCGCCCTTCTTGGCCTTGTCAGTGACGGTGGCGTCAGGCGCGGTAGCGGCGGACTTGCCTTGCAGGTGTTCGGTCGGGGTGGTCGGCACGTCCTTGCTGTCGTTGACCACTTCCACTTCGCTGCCTTCCTTCAGACGGTCAGTGCCTTCCAGCACTACGCGATCGCCGGCGGCCAGGCCTTCGGTGATCACGGTGTTTTCACCGTCGCTGGCGCCGATCTTCAATTGGCGGATGGTGACTTTCTTGTCGCCGTCCAGCGCGTAGACAAAGGTGCCGTTGGTGCCGAACTGAATGGCAGCCGATGGAGCCAGCACCACACCTTTCAGGGTGTCAGCCAGCAGATGAACGTTGACGAACTGGTTGGGGAACAGCGACTGATCGCGGTTCTCGTAGCGCGCCTTGAATTTCAGGGTGCCGGTGGTCACGTCGATCTGGTTGTCGAGGCTTTGCAGCACGCCGGTGGCCTGCAGTTTGGTGTCGCCACGATCCCAGGCCTCGGCCGGCAGTTTGGCGCCGCTGCGGTAGCGGGCGAGCACGGTTTCCAGGCTGTTTTCCGGCAGGGTGAAGGCGACGCTGATTGGTTGGGTCTGAGTGATCACCGCGAGGAACGTGGTGTCGTTGGCCGCCACGAGGTTGCCAACGTCGAGCTGACGCAGGCCGACGCGACCGGCAATCGGTGCGCGGATCTTGGTGAATTCGAGATTGAGCTTGGCGTCGTTGACCGCCGCCTGATTGGTTTTCACGGTGCCGAGGTATTGGCCGACCAGCGCTTCAGCGGTGTCCAGGGTCTGCTTGGCGATGCTGTCTTCCTTGTAAAGACCGCGATAACGCTCGACATCGACCTGCGCATTCTTCAACTGCGCCTGGTTCTGCAGCAAGGTGCCTTCAGCCTGGAGCAAGGCGTTCTGGTACGAGCGCGGGTCGATCTCCGCCAGCAGGTCGCCGGCCTTGACCATCTGCCCTTCCTCGAAATAGATCTTCACCAGCTCGCCGCCGACCCGGCTGCGCACATTGATGGTGTTGAGCGCCGTCACCGTGCCCAAGGCCTTGTAGTAAAGCGGGAAGTCCCCGGTGACCGCCGGCGCCACACGCACCGGAATCGGCCCTGCCGCCCCGCCGAAGCCCGGACGCATCATCCCCGAACGGCCGGTGTGACCGGCCTGCGCCTTCTCGCCGCCCTCCTTGTGGGTCGAACCGGCGGGCCAGAATTTCCAGCACAGACCGGCAATGACCAGCAGGACAAGCAGGACAAGCAGGCTCAACAGCCAGCGACGGGAGTTTCGGGAAGACGATTGCATGGAGTGATTAACCATTGGGCGCGTGGGCTTCTTTTACGGGAGGCTGAACGATAAGCACTGGTAGGGATTTAGCAAAGCAGCTTTACCGGCAATTTACCTTCCACTTACGTTTCAAGGTGTGAGGCAAAACACTGATACACAAATGAAAACGGCCTGGACAGGGCCAGGCCGTTAACAATTGTAAAGCGCTTGTTTCAGAACACTTATTTCAATACAGCAAGTGCCGCTTCGTAGTTAGGCTCTTCCGCAATTTCCTTGACCAGTTCGCTGTGCAGGACGTTGTCGTTTTCGTCCAGAACAACCACCGCACGGGCGGTCAGGCCTTTCAGCGGGCCGTCAGCGATGGCCACACCGTAGTTCTCGATGAACTCGGCGCCGCGCAGGGTCGACAGGTTCTGTACGTTTTCCAGGCCTTCGGCGCCACAGAAGCGAGCCTGGGCGAACGGCAGGTCAGCCGAGATGCACAGAACAACAGTGTTGCTGATGTCGTTGGCTTGAGCATTGAACTTGCGCACGGAAGTGGCGCAGGTCGGGGTGTCGACGCTTGGGAAGATGTTCAGCACTTTGCGCTTGCCGGCGAAGTATTTCAGGGTGACGTCGGACAGATTGCCGGCTACCAGGGAAAAGGCTGGCGCCTTGGAACCGGCTTGTGGCAGTTGGCCGTTGACTTGAACCGGGTTGCCTTTGAGAGTGACTTGAGCCATGAACGGAGTCCTTCTTAACGTTGTTGGGAAAGCATGCAAGAGGCGGAAGTTAACCACGAAATTGTCCGACGACCTATGCCTGAACCGAAATTGTCATGTGCCACCCCGCCAGATTGGATACAACCCTGAGCGCTAACCCAGCAATTGCAGCATGTTGCGATGCCGGGCCTCGAAGATCCGCCGCATGTAACCGTTCACCAGCAGCCCTTCGCTGAACGCCCCGCCAATCGCCGAATACGTCACGCGGTCGGTGTAGAGCGTACCGCCCTCACCCGCCGCCACCCGATGTTCATGACGAAAAGCCCGCAACGGCCCTTTGAGCATTTCATCGACAAAATGCGTGTCGCTGACTTCACGGATCGTCACCGTCCAGTTCGACGGAATCAGGTTGAACATCCAGTGCCGGAAGCGGAATTGCCGCCCGGCTTCGATGCGCAGGTTACTCAGATCGATATCCCCCAGCGGCGTGATGCGCTCGGGGAAGATCTTCGGGAAATTGACCCCTTCCAGGCAGAAGTCGAGCACCTCGCTCGGGGTGCGGCAGGGGATCAGTGTGGTGAGTTCCAGGGTGGGCATGGCGGACACATTCCGAATGAAGGTGATGCTTGTTAAAACGCGAGTCTGCATCTTTTCTTTAACGACCTGTCGATTCAGACCCCGGCCGTTCGACTAAGCCATGAATCCCTCACCTATCTGCGGAGAAACACCATGCGCTTCATGATCATTGTCAAAGCCAGCCACGACTCCGAAGCCGGCGTGATGCCCAGCGAGCAACTGTTGACCGACATGGGCAACTACAACGAACAACTGGCCAAGGCCGGCATTCTGGTGTCCGCCGACGGCCTGCACCCCAGCAGCAAAGGCGCCCGTGTGCGCTTCAGCGGTGAAAACCGCAGCGTGATCGACGGCCCGTTCGCCGAGACCAAAGAGCTGATCGCCGGTTACTGGATCTGGGACGTGAAATCCAAAGAGGAGGCCATCGAATGGGTCAAGCGCTGCCCGAACCCCATGCCGGGCACTGAATCGGAAATCGAGATTCGTCAGGTGTTCAGCCCGGAAGATTTCGGCGCCGAGTTCACCCCGGAACTGCGCGAGCAGGAAGAACGCATCCGCGAACAAGCCAAAAAACACTGAGTAGCGAAAATTTGCGCAGGATCACTTTCGTGCACAAAGCAACGTGATCCTGCGCACAAAACCAAAGAATTAACCCCTTAGACTGGCTAACCCCCGATTAACTGCTAGCGTCAACAGACATGTCCTACAGGCTTGATAAGAAAGGGATTACGTCGTAACGGCCTAGAGAGTGCCGAGTCGTCCACTGAGCCACCAGGGAACCGGGGAATCATGTCCAAGCACAACAGGATCAACGTCTTGTGGTCGGCGAGCGTGCTGACGTCAGTCTTCAGCGGCCGTTCGAAAACGCTGATCAAAGCCGCCGGTTACGGCGTGATGAGCATGTTCGTCAGTTGCGGCGTCGGCGCTCAGGATTTCACCGCCAGCCCCGAAGAAGCCCGGGCGATCGCCAAGGAAGCCTATCTGTATGGTTTTCCGGTGGTGGAGATGTACAAGACTCTCTACACCCAGGCCATCGACACCAAGAGCCCGAACTACAAGGCGCCACTGAACAAGATCGGCAACACCGCCAAGGCCTTCACCGCGAAGGACACTGCTTTCGTCACGCCGAACGCCGACACGCCCTATTCATTTGTCTGGATGGACCTGCGCGCCGAGCCGCTGATCCTCACCCTGCCGCCCATCGAGGAGCACCGTTATTACTCGGTGCAACTGATCGACGCCTACACGCAGAATTTCGCTTACCTGGGCACCCGCAGCACCGGCAACAACGGCGGCCACTTCATGATCGCCGGGCCGGACTGGCAGGGTCAGCAACCGCTCAATATCGACCGTTTGCTGCGCAGCGAAAGCAACCTCACCTACGCGCTGTATCGCACACAGCTGTTCGACGACAAGGACCTGGCCAAGGTCAAACAGATCCAGAAAGGCTACAAGGTCGAAACCCTGAGCCATTACGTGAAACAGAAAGCCCCGCCGCCGGCACCGAAGGTCAACTGGCCGAAACCGACGCCGACCATGAGCGAAACCCCGGACCTGTTTCGCTACCTGAATTTCATGCTGGCCTTCACCCCGCCGCAGGATGTCGAGAAAGACCTGCTCGACCGCTTTGCCAAAATCGGCATTGGCGCCGGAAAGCCGTTTGACCTGAAGACACTCAGCCCCGAACACCGAAAAGCACTGGAGGACGGCATTGCTGACGCAAAAGCCGAATTCGCCGCCTTCAAGAAAGACAAGGTGGAGACCCATGAAGTCAGCAGCGGCGACTTCTTCGGCACCCGCGATCACCTCAAGGGCAATTACCTGTACCGCTACGCCGGGGCCAACATGGGGATCTTCGGCAACTCCGCCGAAGAAGCGGATTACATCGGTTATTTCGTCGACAAGGACGGCCAGCCGGCGGATGCCTCGAAACACGACTACACCCTGCATTTCGCCAAGGGCGCCCTGCCCCCGGCCGACGCGTTCTGGTCGCTGACGATGTACGACGGCCAGAGCAAATTGCTGGTGGCCAACCCGCTCAACCGTTACCTGATCAACTCGCGCATGCTGCCGGACCTCAAGCTCGACACCGACGGCGGCCTGACCCTCTACGTACAGCACAAGAATCCGGGCAAGGACAAACAGGCCAACTGGCTGCCCGCGCCGAACGGGCCGTTCTACGGCGTGTTGCGCCTGTATCTGCCGAAACCGGAAGTGGCCAGCGGCGAGTGGAAAATGCCGCTGCTGACGCCATCCGACTCAAAACAATAAACGGAGTGCTTCATGGTCAAGCCTTGCGTTGTCCGCCCGTTGCTGGCGCTGTGCATGATCGGCAGTCCGTTGGTGTACGCGGCTGAAGGTGGCGTCGGCCGGCCGATCACCGGCCAGCAGGTTTTCTCCAATGCCGGTGTGATTCCGCCGGCGCCGGGCTGGGTGATGTCCGTGACCAGCATCTGGTACGACGGCGAGATCAAGGGCAGCAGCGGCGCGCCGATTTCCGGTGAGGTCAGTGCCGGGATCAAGATGAAAGTCTCCTACACCATGGCCAACCTCACTCACGTCTGGGACACCGGCAAAGGTCAATGGAATTACGCCTCGGCCATTGGCGTGCCCGTCCAGTACACCGACATCGATGCCGCCGTCACCGGCCCGCGCGGTCGCACTTTGGGCACCAGCGACTCCGGCACCCAGTTTGCCGATGCGCTGATCACGCCGATTGCCGCCGGTTACCACTTCGACGAGCTCAACCACATCGCGTTTTCGCTGCCGATCTACGTGCCGACCGGCGCCTATAACGATAATCGGCTGGCCAACGCTGGGCAGAACAACTACACGTTCATGCCCACCGTGGCGTTCTCTCACCTGGACGGCAAAGGTGGTGAATACACCCTCTCCGGCAACCTGCAGTTCTACACCGAGAACAAGGCCACCGATTACCGCACCGGCGACATCTTCACCCTCGAAGCCTTGTGGACCCACGGTTTCGGCAATGGCTGGAACGCCGGGCTGGTCGCCGGTTACGTCCAGCAGATCAGCGACGACAAGGGCGACACCGCCGACACCCTGAACGGCTTTCGCGGGCGCTCGGTGGGCGCCGGCCCGACCGTCGGCTGGAGCGGCAAGTTCGCCGATGCCCAGGCCAGTATCAGCGCACGTTGGGTCCCGGAGTTCGATA
This sequence comes from Pseudomonas sp. GW823-FHT04A03, assembly GCF_058796615.1. Classification (NCBI taxonomy): domain Bacteria; kingdom Pseudomonadati; phylum Pseudomonadota; class Gammaproteobacteria; order Pseudomonadales; family Pseudomonadaceae; genus Pseudomonas; species Pseudomonas sp. GW823-FHT04A03. The sequence continues at coordinate 400,153 of NZ_JBXAIV010000001.1, read as the reverse complement.
CCAAGAACCGGCCTGAAGGCAACGGCGTCGCCGTCAACCTGACCCTGGCGTTTTTCTAGACCGCGACCGGCATTCTTTATAGCCGGCCATTCGATCCTCACGTGTCGAGAAGGGAAGCTACATGACTGCACTGACCGACCTCAGCGCCCTGCAAGCCAGCATCGCCGAAGCGGTGCTCGGCCAGGATCAGGTGATCCGGCAGATCCTGCTTGGCCTGCTGGCCAACGGGCACCTGCTGCTGGAAAGCCTGCCGGGGCTGGCCAAGACCCGCACGGTCAAGGCGCTGGCCAAACACCTGGACGCGAAGATGAGCCGCATCCAGTTCACCCCCGACCTGCTGCCCTCGGACATCACCGGTGCCGAGGTGCTGCATCAGGTCGAGGGCAAGAACGAAATCCGCTTCCAGCCCGGCCCGCTGTTCGGCAACCTGATCCTCGCCGACGAGATCAACCGTGCGCCGGCCAAGGTGCAGGCGGCACTGCTCGAAGCCATGGAAGAACGGCAGATCACCGTGGCCGGCAACAGCCATGCGCTGCCGGAGCTGTTCATTGTGGTCGCCACTCAGAACCCGATCGAGCAGGAAGGCACCTACCCGCTGCCCGAAGCGCAGATGGACCGGTTCCTGATGAAAGTCCTGCTGGATTACCCCAGCGCCGACAACGAAAGCCAGGTGCTGCGACTGTTGCGCGCCGAGGAGTTTGCCCAGGGCGCCAACACCGCGCCGACCAAGGGTTTCGAGCTGGCGCAGGACGTGATCTTTGCCGCGCGCAAGGAAGTCAGTGCGGTGCACGTTTCCCCCGCCATCGACCGCTATCTGATCGACCTGATCAACGCCACCCGACATCCGGCGGATTACGACGAAGATCTCGCCCGCTGGATCGCCATCGGCGCCAGCCCGCGCGGTGGCATTGGCCTGGATCGCTGCGCCCGCGCCGATGCGTGGTTGCAGGGCCAGGATTTCGTTTCGCCGGACAACGTGCGCGCCGTGGTGCACCCGGTGCTGCGCCATCGCCTGCAACTGAGCTACGACGCGGTGGCCGATGGCGTCAGCGCCGATCAGGTGCTGGACCGGATCCTCGACAAAGTGGCCATTCCGGCCTGAGGTCAGAGATGGAAAGCACCGACGGGCTGGTCTATGTCTCTCTCGCGCAATTGATGGCGCTGGAGTTCAAGGCCCGCGACCTGAGTTTTCTCGCCCGCCAGCCCCAGGGCAGCATCCTCGCTGGTAACCATGCCTCGCGCCTGCGTGGCCGGGGTTTGAACTTCGATGAGTTGCGCCGTTATCAGCCGGGTGACGACCTGCGTCACCTCGACTGGCGCGCCTCGCTGCGCACCGGCAAACCGGTGGTGCGCACCTTTACCGAGGAGCGCGACCGCCCGGCGTTGATCGTGGTCGACCAGCGCATGTCGATGTTCTTCGGCTCGAAACGCAGCTTCAAATCCGCCGTCGCCGCCGAACTCGGCGCACTGGCGGCATGGATGGTGTTCCATGCCGGCGACCGGGTCGGCGGGCTGGTGTTCAACGATCAACGCATCGACAGCATCGCGCCGTTGCGCAGCCGCAAACGGGTCGAGGCACTGCTGAGTCGCATCGCCCAGCAGAATCAGGCGCTGAACGCCGGCAACCCGGACGCCGAAGACGAGGATCAACTGGACAAGGCCTTGCAGCGTTGCCTCGCGGTGGCCGGGCACGACCACCTGATCTGCATCGTCAGTGATTTCGCCGGGGCCGGCGAGCGCACCTTGCAGTTGATGCGGCAACTGGCGGCGCACAACGACGTGATCGCCCTGCAAGTCTATGACCCGATGGCGATGAAGCTGCCGAGCGACGGCCGGCTGTTGGTGACCCAGGGCCAGTTGCAGGTAGAGCTGGCGGTCGAGAAACGCAGCGTGCATCAGCCGTTGGGGGATTTCCTCGGTGGCCGGCTCAAGGACGTCGCCACCCTGCTGCGCCGCAGTCAGGTGCCACTGATGATGTTCAGCACCGCCGAAGAAGCGCATCAGCAATTACGCGCCGAACTCGGTAAATCCACCGGTCCGAGTCGATGAATCCGAACGTTCCGGACATCGGACAGCTCAAGGAGCTGGGCCTGCCTGCGCCGGTGAGCTACGCACCGCAGACCTGGGGCTGGTGGGTGTTGCTGGCGGTATTGGTGCTGGCGGCGGTGCTGATCGGTGTGCGGCGCTATCGGCAATGGCGACGGGATGCTTATCGGCGCGAAGGCCTGGCGCGTCTGGCGCAGTTGCGCAGCCGCAGTAATGACTTGAATGCCTTGCGCGAATTGCCGGAACTACTCAAGCGTGTGGCGCTTTCGATGCAGAGCTGCAATCCGCCTCCTGTGGGAGCGAGCTTGCTCGCGAAGGCGTCAGGCCAGTCAATGAATGTTTTGGATGGAATGCCCTCATCGCGAGCAAGCTCGCTCCCACAAGGGGTTGCGGCGCTGGAGGGACTGGATTGGCAAGCCTTCTTGCAGCGGCACTGCAAAAAGCCGCTGCCGGCGGATTTGAGCGAGCAACTGGCGCAACTCGCCTACGCCCCGGACGACGCGTTGCGCGCACTGCCCGCGCCGCAGCGCCTGGCGTTGTTCGATACCTGCCAGCACTGGGTGGAGCGCCATCATGTGGCAGCTTGACTACCCGTGGCTGTTGCTCCTGCTGCCGCTGCCCTGGCTGGCCTTCCGTTACCTGCCCGCCTACCAGGAAGCGCGCAGCGCCGTTCGGGTGCCGTTCTTCAGCGCCATGAGCCGCGCCGTCGGCGAAACACCGGCCAGTACCGGCACCCGCAGCAATCTTTGGCAGCTCTGGCTGAATGTGTTGGTGTGGACCCTGTTGCTGGTCGCCGCTGCCCGCCCGGTGTTCGTCGAAAAACCCATCGAGCGCCAGCAACCGGTGCGCGACCTGATGCTCGCCATCGACCTTTCGCAGTCGATGGAAACCGAGGATTTCACCAACGCCGCCGGCCAGAAAATCAATCGCCTGGCCGCCGTGAAAGAGGTCGTGCAAGGCTTCATCGACAAGCGCAAGGACGATCGCCTCGGCCTGATCGTGTTCGGCAGCGGTGCCTATCCGCAGGCGCCACTGACCCTCGATCACGCCAGCCTGTCCCTGTTGCTGGAGGACACCAGCATCGGCATGGCCGGTCCGAACACCGCGATTGGCGATGCGATCGGCCTGAGCCTGAAGCTGCTGGACAAGGCCCATGAACAGGAAAAAGTCCTGATCCTGCTCACCGACGGCAACGACACCAGCAGCGCCATCACCCCCGGCCATGCCGCCGAGATGGCCGCCGCCAAAGGCGTGGTGATTCATACCATCGGCATCGGCGACCCCACTGCTTCCGGTGAGGCCAAGGTCAATCTGCAAAGCCTGCAACAGATCGCCCAGGCCACCGGCGGCCAGTTCTTCCGCGCCGAAGACCGCACCGCGCTGGATCAGGTCTACAGCACCCTCGACCGGCTCACGCCCCATCAAGTCAAAACCCTCAGCCATCAACCCCAGCGCGAATTGTTTTACTGGCCGCTGGGCGCGGCGCTGGTGTTGCTGACCCTGTATCACCTCGGCGCGCTGCTGCGCCCAAGGCTGGCAGTTGCACGTCAGCGGCAGGAGGCCTGAGATGGAAATCAATCTCGGCGACTTCCACTTCCTGCGTCCACTGTGGTTGCTGCTCGCACTGTTCGCGGCGCTGCTGCCGTTGATCTGGCGGCGCAGTCGCGACTTGCAGCGGCGCCTGCGCGGCAACATCGCCGAGCATCTGCTGCCGCACCTGCTGGTCACCCCGCAGGATCACCAGCGTCTGCGCCCGGTGCATTTGCTGTGTGCGTTGCTGATGCTGGGCGCCGTGGCGGCAGCCGGGCCGACCTGGGAGCAGGATCGGCCGGACTTTCTGGAGAATCGCGCGCCACTGATCGTGGCCGTCGACCTGTCGCCGTCGATGGATGCCAGCGACGTACCGCCCACTCGGCTTGAAGCCGCCAAACACACCCTGCACGACCTGATCCAGCGCCGCGCCGGTGCGCGCACCGCGTTGATCGCCTACGGCGGCAGCGCGCATCTGGTGCTGCCGGCGACCGATGACCCGGCGTTGCTCGACAGTTTCATTCAGGCCCTGGGCACCGGGCTGATCGACAAACCGGGCAAGAATGTCGGTGCGGTGATCGATCAAGCCAAACGTCTGCTGGAGGCCGAGAAAACTCCGGGCAGCCTGCTGCTGATCACTGACGGCGCCGACACCGCGCAGCTCGATGGACTGGGCAAACAGTTGCAGGGCACCGGGTTGCAAGTGCTGGTGCTCGCGGTGGGCAATCAGGACGGCGGGTTGATTCAGGATGCGAGCGGCCAGCCGCGCACCGACAGCAACGGTCGCCCGGTACTGGGCAGCTTCGACCCGGCGGCGATCAAGCAACTGGCCTCGGCACTCGATGCGCCGCTGGGCAGCCTGACGCTGACGAACGACGATCTGGACTGGGTCGAATTGCACGCGCAACAACACTTTCAGAGCGCCAGCGCCGAGCAGCAGGAATTGCACTGGAAAGACGCCGGTTACTGGCTGTGCTGGCCGCTATTGCTGTTGGCGTTGTTCACTGTGCGCAGGGGCTGGAGCGTGAACTGGATGCCGGCACTGGCCGTGGCCGTGGGCCTCGGCTGGCCGTCAGCACCGGCGCAGGCCAATGCCCTGACCGACGCGTTCTTCACCCGCGACCAGCAAGGGCGCTGGGCCTTCGAGCATGAGCACTTCCCGCAAGCGGCGGCGCTGTTTGTCGATCCGTACTGGAAAGGCGTCGCGGCCTATCACGCCGCCGACTTCGATCTGGCGCTGGCGACCTTCGCCCGGCTCGACACCCCACAAGCGTATTTCTATCTGGGCAACATTTACGTGCGCCGCTTCAAGTTCGATCAGGCCATCGCGGCCTATCAGCAGGCGTTGAAGCTGCAACCACAATTCCCCGAAGCCACGGCCAACCTGGCGCTGGCCATCGCCCTGCAAAAAGACACTGAAAGCGCCGAACAGAACGCCCCCGAAACCAAACCGGACGAGGTCAAGTTCGACAAGACACCGGGCAAGGGCCAGAGCAAAGCCGTGACCACCGAACAGGCGACGTCGGATGCGCTGTGGCTGCAGAACCTCACCACCTCACCGGCGAAATTCCTCCGGCAGAAATTCAGCCTGCAGGATCAGGCGGAGGCCCGGCCATGAACCGCGTCGCGCCCATCGCGAGCAAGCTCGCTCCCACAGAGGTTCTGCAGCTTCGCAAATTTCATTGTGGGAGCGAGCTTGCTCGCGAAGAGGCCAGCCCGCTCATCACAACTTTCATTGCATTGATCGCCAGTTGCCTGCTCGCAACAAATGCCTTTGCAGCTGAACCCCAACTCAAAGTCCAGGCCCACCTGCAACCCGCCGACGGCATCAAGGTCGGCGGTCTGGTGGAGCTGCAACTCGACGTGCTTACCGACACCTGGTTCACCAGCGCCGCCACCCTGCCCGAGCTGAAGCTCGATGGCGCGCTGGTGATGCCACCGGACGGTCAGGCCCAGCACCTGAACCAGACCATCGACGGCCAGGCCTTCAGCGGTCTGCGCTACAGCTACCTGATCACGCCCAATGCCGCACGGACCTTCGACATTCCGGCGCTGACCGTAAGCGCCACACCCGGCCAGGCCACCGCTGAAATCAGCGCCCGCAGCCAGCCGCTGCAATTCAGCGCCGCCCTGCCACCCGGTTTCAACTCCGGAGAAATCCCGTTGGTGGCCACCGGGCTGCGCTTCAGCCAAACCGTTACCCGGTCGGCCACGCCGCTGAAAGTCGGCGACAGCCTCACCCGCCAGTTGACCCTGCAAGCCGACGGCGCACTGGCCATGGCCCTGCCGATCCCTGCGCTGAGCGAAGTCAAAGGCCTGAGCCGCTATGTGAAGACGCCACAAGTCAGCAGCCTCGATGACGGGCGCGGCGATATTCTCGGCGGTCAGCGCATCGACAGCGTCAGCTATCGCGTCGACACCGCCGGGGCCTACAGCCTGCCGGCCATCGACGTGAAATGGTGGGATTCGCGCACGCAACAGATCCGCACCGCACAAGTCCCCGCAGTCACCTTCGAGGCCAGTGCCAACAGCGCCTACAAACCGGTGTTCTCGATCACCGAGGACCTGCGCCAGCTCGGCCAGAACCATCGCCTGCACCTCTCCACCCAGGGATTCATCTGGCTCGCCGTGCTGGTCGCACTGGGCGTGCTCGGTTATCTCGGCCGGCCTGCGCTCAGCCGTGCGCGCCGTCAATGGCAGCAGCGCCAGCTCGCGCGGCAGCAGGCCCGGCAGCAATCGGCCGACTTCGCGTGGCAACAGGTCGCCGGGCAACTGGCCGGGCAACCGCCGCAGCTGACGGCCCTGTACCTGTGGCTGCGGCGCTGTGGGCTGGGCCTGAAACTGACCCACGCCGGGCCGCGCCTGCAAGGACTGTTGCGCAGCCTTTACGGGCGCGATCCGGCCGCTGGGCAGGCACTGGGTCATCTGCGCCAATCGTTGTCTACGCTTCACAGTCAGGCCGAACAGCAGCAGGCCCGCCCGGCCCCGGCCCTGCGCCCGCTCAACCCCGTTCACGAGAAGGATTTCCCATGACGAACCCGATGCTGCACCGCCAACGTTTCGGTCTGGCCCTGTTGTTCGGCCTCGCATTGCCGCTGCTGGCGCAGGCCAGCGAGCCGCTGCCGTCGTGGAACGACAGCCCGGCGAAAAAGCACATCATCGAGTTCGTCGAGGCGGTCACCGATCAGTCCGGCAAGGACTTCGTCAAACCCGCCGAACGCATCGCCGTGTTCGACAACGACGGCACGTTGTGGAGCGAGCAGCCGGCGTATTTCGAGCTGCTGTTCGCCTTCGACGAGGTCAAGCGCAACGCCGCGCAGCACCCGGAATGGAAGACCACGCAACCGTTCAAAGCGGTGATCGAAAACGACCACAAGGCGCTGGCCGCCGCCGGCATGGACGGCATCCTGAAGATCTTCGCCGCCACCCACACCGGCATGACCACCGACGCGTTCGATGACTATGCCAAGACCTGGCTGACCCAGGCCCGCCATCCGAAAACCGGCAAGCCGTACACCGAAATGATCTTCCAGCCGATGCTGGAAATGCTCGACTACCTGCGCAGCCAGGACTTCAAGACCTACATCGTTTCCGGCGGCGACACCGGCTTCATGCGCGCCTTCGCCGAGAAGGTCTATGGCATCCCGCCGGAACAGGTGATCGGCACCACCTTCGTGACCGCGTTCGAATACAAGGACGGCAAAGCCTCGATCGTGCGCACCGCCAAATTGGCGCACAACGACGATGGCCCGGGCAAACCGGTGAGCATCGATTCGGCGATCGGTCGTCGGCCGATCCTCGCCTTCGGCAACTCCGACGGCGACCTGCAGATGCTGCAGTGGACCGCCGCCGGTCCCGGAAAACGCTTCATGGGCCTGGTGCATCACACCGACGCCAAGCGCGAATGGGCCTATGACCGCCAATCCGATATCGGGCGCCTGGACAAGGCCCTCGACGAAGCGAACTCCCGAGGCTGGACCGTGGTGGACATGGCGAGCGACTGGCGCCGGATCTATCCGTTCGATCCGCCCGTACCCGAGCAAGTGAAGTAACAGGAAATACGTTTGTCGTGCACCCCACCCCCGCGCTAAAGGAGCAAGTCATATGACTCGCATACGCAAGTGGATACCCAGGCTCGCCCTGGTGGCGACTTCAGTCATGGCCCTGTCGGCAACTGCCTCAGCGGCCGATAAACCCAACATTCTGGTGATCTTCGGCGACGATATCGGCCAGACCAACATCAGTGCCTACTCGATGGGCGTGGTCGGCTACAAGACGCCGAACATCGACCGGATCGCCAAGGAAGGCATGATGTTCACCGACTACTATGCGGAGAACAGTTGCACCGCTGGGCGTTCCACCTTCATCACCGGCCAGACAGCGCTGCGCACCGGCCTGTCCAAGGTCGGGATGCCGGGCGTACCGGTCGGCTTGCAGGCCCGTGACGTCACCATCGCCCAGGCGCTGAAGGCCCACGGTTATGCAACCGGCCAGTTCGGCAAGAACCACCTCGGCGACAAAGACGAATACCTGCCCACCAACCATGGCTTCGACGAATTTTTCGGCAATCTCTATCACCTGAATGCTGAAGAAGAGCCGGAACGCCCTTACTGGCCCAAGGATGATGCCGAGTTCGTCAAGGCCGCGTCTCCCCGTGGCGTGATCCACAGTTTTGCCGACGGCAAGATCGAAGACACCGGCGCCTTGAACAAAAAGCGCATGGAAACCATCGACGATGAAACCACCGCCGCCGCGCAGGCGTTCATCGAGAAACAGGCCAAGGCCGACAAACCGTTCTTCGTCTGGATGAACACCACCCGCATGCACGCCTTCACGCATGTGCGTGAGTCCATGCAGGGCCAGAGCGGCATGCCCGGCAACGAGTATGCAGACGGCATGCTCGAACACGACGGCGACGTGGGCAAACTGCTCAAAACCCTCGATGACCTGAAGATCACCGACAACACGATCGTGGTCTACACCACCGACAACGGCCCGAACCAATGGTCCTGGCCGGATGCAGCCACCACGCCGTTCCGCAACGAGAAAAACTCCAACTGGGAAGGTGCCTATCGGGTGCCGGCAATGATTCGTTGGCCGGGCAAGGTCAAGGCCGGTGAAGTCTCGACGCAGATGTTCTCCGGTCTGGACTGGTTCCCGACCTTGCTCGCGGCCGTGGGCGATCTCGACATCAAGGATCGTCTGCTCAAGGGCGCGGACGTCGGCGGGAAGAACTTCAAGGTGCATCTGGACGGTTTCAACCAGCTGGACTACCTGACCGGCAAGACCGACAAGAGCGCGCGTAACGAGTTCTACTACTTCAACGATGACGGTGAACTGGTGAGCATGCGTTACAACGACTGGAAGTTCGTGTTCTGCGAACAGCGTGCACCGGGCGGCTTCAAGGTCTGGAGCGAACCGTTCACGTGCCTGCGCGTACCGAAGATTTTCAATCTGCGCATGGACCCGTACGAACGCGCCGACGTGGTCTCCGACCAATACTTCGACTGGCTGGCGAAAAACGACTACCTGATCTTCCAGGGTATAAGCCGGTCCGCCAAGTTCCTGCAGACCTTCGTCGATTACCCGCCAAGCCAACGTCCGGCGAGCTTCAGCATCGACCAGGTTCGCGAGGAAGTGGACAAGAAAATTGCCGAGAAAATGAAAGCAGCCAAGTAAACCTGCGTGACCGCCGCTCGCCGTCATTGGCGAGCGGCACTGTTTTCGGCTTGTGACCGAGGTGGCCCAATCGCTGGCAAGCCAGCTCCCACAGGGTTTTCAGTCGTACACAACATTAGTGTTCACAAGAGATTCCTGTGGGAGCGAGCTTGCCCGCGATGACACCCGCACAGTCGCAGCCATTCTTGAACCGGAACAAGGCCAACTGCATGTCCTCACGTGTCGCCAGCAAATCCCCGGCCCACCCCGTCCCGCACACCGCCACCGCGGCGCTGCTGATCCCCGCCCTGCTCTTGTGCATCTCCGGTGCTGCGGCGCTGGTTTACCAAGTGCTGTGGATCAAGCAGCTGTCGCTGGTGGTCGGGGTCGAGGTCTATGCGATCACCACCGGGATCAGCGCCTTCTTCGCCGGGCTCGCACTCGGTGGCTGGTGGTTCGGGCGCTGGGCGGATCGGCTGAAGCAGCCGGTGTTGCTGTATGCCGGGCTGGAGGTGCTGGTGGCGGTGCTGGGCGTCGGCGCGACCTTTGCCATGAGCGTGGCGGCCAGCCCGTTTGCCTGGTTACAGAATCATGTCGGACTGCTCGCGTGGCTGTTGCCGTTCCTTCTGGTGGGCGCTCCGGCGGTGTTGATGGGCGGCACGTTGCCGGTGCTGGTGCGTTCGCTGGCGGCCAGTCCGGGCAAGGCCGGCGGTCAGTTGTACGCAGCAAACACCCTGGGCGCGATTGCCGGCACCCTGCTCGCGGCGTTCCTGCTGATCGCTATCCTCGGCGTGCGCGGCAGTGCGCTGGCCGCCGCGATGCTCAACCTGCTGGCCGCCGCCGGAGCGCTGGGCTGGCAGCGCCTGCGTCCGATGCCGGTCGAAGCGCCGGTCAAACATCACATCGAAAAAGCGCCGGATCGCACCGCCCTGTGGCTGTATTCCATCGCCGGCGGCGTGGCCCTCGGCTACGAAGTGGTGTGGTCGCAGTCGATCGTGCAATTCATGAGTACCCGCACCTACGCTTTCGCCGTGGTGCTGGCGACGTATCTGGCCGGGCTGTTTCTGGGCAGCGCCCTGCTCGCCCGCCGGGTTGAACGGATTCGTGATCCGTGGGGCGTGTTCGGCCTGTTGATCGCTGGCGCAGGATTGATTGCCCTGCTGGAAATCGCCGTGCTCGGCCGCTGGCTGGTGATCGCCCAGAGCCAGGCGGAAATCTGGCTGCTGACCCAGGGCGCCAGTGAACTGGCCGGCATGAGCGCGCGTTTCGCCGTGGCGGCGCTGGCCATCGTGTTTGTCCCGACTCTGCTGCTGGGCGCGGCCTTTCCGCTGGCCCTGCGCTTGAGCGTCGGGCAGGAGCGCATCGGTCGCGATGTCGGCGCGGTGGTGGCGTTCAACACACTGGGCGGGATTGTCGGGGTGATGCTCTGCGGTTTCGTGCTGATCCCGCTGCTGGGGCTGGTGCGCACGCTGGGCCTGCTGGCGATCATCGCCGCCGGCATCGGCTGGTTCGCCGTGCGCAAGGGTCATGGCGTGAAGAAGGGTCGGCGTCAGGCCGTGGTCGCGCTGGGGTTGTTGTCGGTTGCACTGGCGGTGCTGACGCCCGTGAACAAACTCGCCAGCCTGCTGCCCGGCGCGCGCAACGGCACGCTGGCGTTCTACGAGGAAGGACGCGGCGGCACGGTGGCGGTGGTCAGCCAGGGCACAGGCCGCAATGCCTTCCAGCGTTTGTACATTCAAGGCGTGTCGAACACCGGCGATGCCATGCCGTCGCTGCGCTACATGCGCATTCAGGCGCTGCTGCCGCTGTTGATCCACAACGGCGAACCGCGTTCGGCGCTGGTGATCGGTTTCGGCACCGGCATCACCGCCGGCGCGCTGCTGCGTTATCCGGGGCTGGAACACCGGGTGGTTGCCGAGCTGCTGCCGGCGGTGGTCAAGGCGGCGCCGCTGTTCAAGGGCAACTTCAACGCCGCCAGTGACCCCGGCGTCGATGTGCGCCTGCGCGACGGCCGTCAGGAACTGCTGCGCAGTCCGCAGACTTACGACCTGATCACCCTCGAACCACCGCCGCCCTCCGCCGCCGGCGTGGTCAATCTGTATTCCCGCGACTTCTACCAACTGGCCGCCAGCCGCCTGGAAAAACAGGGTCTGGTCGCACAATGGCTGCCGCTGCCGACCCAGAACATCGACGACTCGCGCTCGCTGGTGCGCAGCTTCCTCGACGTGTTCCCGTACGCGACGCTGTGGACCAGCGAGTTCCACGAAATGCTGCTGGTGGGTTCACTGACGCCCATCGAACTGGACGCCGGAAAAATCACCCAGCGCCTGCAACAGGACAGCGTACGCGGCGCCTTGCAGGACGTCGGCATCGGCTCGGCGGCAGCGCTGCTGTCGACCTGGGTCACCGACCGCGCCGGGCTGGAACGCTTTGCCGCCGACGCACCGGCAGTGACCGACGACCAGCCGCGCATCGAGTACGCGCCGTGGGTTCGCACCAAGGAAATCACCCGCGTGCTGCCGGCCCTGCTGGACCTGTACGTCACGCCGCCGCTGGTCAACGCCGACGCCGGGTTCGACGAGCGCATGCAAGCCCACCGCCAGCGTCTGATGCAGTTCTACCGCGCCAGCCTGCATGCCTACGACGGTGACCGCGATGCCTGGGGACGGGATATCCGCGAAGTGATGCGTGGAGATGGCGGCAATCCGTATTTCCGCTGGTTCGTCGGCGACTGAGCGAGACACGAGGACTTTTCGACGCGAAACAGGTAGGGTGCGCAACATCAGAATGCCATCACTGGATCGCGTCGCGGTTTTTATGGAGTTGTCATCGCAATGAGTTGCTGGACCGTCCTTGGCCTGTCGGCCGACGCCGATGTGCGCACTATCAAACGCCAATATGCCGTCCTGCTCAAACAGACCCGCCCCGACGATGACCCCGAGGGTTTCCAGCGACTGCGCGATGCCTATGAGCAGGCGCTGGCGTACAAGGAATGGCAGCAGTATCACGAGCAGAATCAGGACGAAGAGCAGGAACAGGAGATCGAAGAATCCTGGGATCTGAGCGGCCTGACCGTGGTCGAGGTCGATGCCCTGCAACTGGCGACCCGTTCGCTGGACGGGCTCAGTGTTGAAGAGCTGAAACGTCGTCATACCGTCGCCCTCGAACAAGGCTGCGCGCACATCTTCGAGGACACGCTGCTGCATCACTGCATCGAGCACCCGGAGTCCTCCGACACGCTGGTGGACTGGGCGGTGCCGACCTTTTTCTGGTTCAGCGCCTGGCAACGCCTGGAGCTGGATGAAGAATCGATCGAGCTGTTGCTGGCACGGCAGCGCACGCGTATCACGCAACCAATGCGAGATGCCCTCGAACAGGAAGACGTTGAAGGATTCCTCCAGGCGTATGCCCGTTGTGCACAATTCAAATGGCTGACAATCGAACGACATCAGAAATGGTTCGACCATACCCTGAGCCATTTGCTGCTGGATGCGCCGGTCTGGTATCCCGAGGTTTTCGAACGGGTGCGCGCCAATCAAGGCTGGCACGGCAGCACGGGCAATCCCTGCCCTGACGGTGAATGGCAACGCCTGCTGGCTCGAAAAAATGCGCCGCTTTACCTGGCGCGCCAGCAACAGCTCGCTCTGGAACCGCCCGCCACCCCCGAACACCGCGCCGCCCGCCTGCTGTTGGGCATCGGCTCGTTCAGTGCCCGCCGCGCACTGGCCCGACGCCTGAGCGAAGAAGACTGGGCGCAGTGCCGCAAGTTGAGTTCGGAGCTGTACGCCAATCACCCAAATGTCTGCGCGCAGATGCCCGGCGGCACGGCATTTTTCTGGCAAAGCTGGGAACTGAGCTTCAATGACTGGCCGACGTATGTGGGCGTGGTGCTGGCCTGCCTGATCGGTGCGTTCACCCATTACATTCCTCTGGGCGTGCGCTTCAGCGGATTGATCAACATTGTCATGCTCACAACGGTGGCGTTCGGGGTGGTCGTGGCCGGACTGAATTGGCTGGTGCACGACTTTGCCCATCGCGCGTGGTGGCTGGACGACTGGCTCAGCGCAAGCCTGTGCCCGGCTTTCCTCAAGGATTCGCCACCGTTCGGGGTGCTGCGCGACCTTGTCCCCTGTGCGCTGATGGTCGCCGGACTCAGTTGGTTTCTCGGTCCGATTGCCGGCGCCGTGTACGCTGGGACTTTGGCGATTTTCGGCCTGATACGCCGACGCCAGGTCAAACCACACACCTCCTGGGAGAACACCCGCACGCCTGTGAAAGTCTGCATGTCGATACTTGGCATTGTGGCTCTGGCGATTGTGCTTGGCGTGTTCAACCAGATCGCCAGCCAGGGCACGGTCAATCGCAACCAAGGGTTGCAACCGTGGGCCGAACGCTTGTGCAGTCGCCTGCCAATCACCACGACCGAATGCAGCGCACCGGCCACCGTTGAACAGTGGTATAGCAAGGAGGAACGACCATGAACGCGAAAATGCTGTTTCCGTTCGGTCTGGTGATCGCACTCGTCGTGATGGGTCTGACGGGCGCGACCCGACCGTTGCTCCAGATCGACCTTTGGCTGGATGAGCTTGACGCGCCGATCACGGCGCAAGCCAATGCCCTGAGCCCGGTCATCAACTGCATCAACCGGGTCGATGTGCAATGGCGGGTGGCCTACGACCGTTACATGAACCCGCAGTCACCTCAGCCACGCACCCCGCAATGGTTCGTCAGCCTCAAGGCTTTCGACGACAGCGACGCGTTCAATGTGCGGGACATACAGCGGGATGCCTGCTTTCGAGGCATCACCCGAAAACTCGAGCTGCTGAACCATCAACCCGTTCTGGCACAAAAAGCCGATGAGTATGTCCGGACGCTGGAATATGTCACGACCGTGATACCGCCCTCTCGGTACGACAGAGAAGCGAGCTTCTTTTCCGCGTCGCAGCAACCGTCAAAGGAAGAAAGCGAAGCTATCAGGCGGGCATCGGAAGACTACAACCGCGCCTCGACGGCCCTTCGACAGGCGCTGCTGCCGCTGGACGCGGCACAACGCCCCGAACAGCTGAAACGGCTGGAAACACGACTGGGCAAGGACATCCATTGGTATCTGCTGGCCTACATGATCCAGGCGCGGGAAACCGTCGACGTGCTCGACCTGGCCATGAGAAACCGCACGCTCACCCCACAATTGCTCGCCGACACCACCGCGAAACTGCAACAGGCATGGGATCGTCGGGAGCCCTTTCTGAGATCGCCCCACACCGCTTTTCAGTCGAAGACCGATGCCGCCCAAGATTTGTGGCTGCACATCGGCGTACCCGGAACCGAATATCTCGAAGCGTTGAACACCCTGCACAAAGACTGGCAGAACCATGCAGAGCCGCAGCGCCTGAGCGATGACTTCCATGCCGTGACCCGCAGCTACGACGGCCTGCTCAGCCATTACAACCGCCGCGCCAGAGCCGAGTTCTGATGACAGCCTGCCGGATCGCCCGCCATGAGCGATCCGGCAGCCGGTCTTACTTGGCCTTGAGCTTGAGGTAGGACTGATGCAGATCCGCCGCCCAGCCATCGATCACGCTTTTCACGTCATCGGCCTTCATCACCTGCGAATCGTTTTCCAGCGGTTTGCCGGTGCCTTTGCGCACCACCTGCGCCGCCACCTTGTTGGTGCCGCCATCGAGGAACACCGCCTCGGTCGCCAGCGTAGTTTCCTGATCGCGAATGCCGCTGGCGGTGCTGACCGCTGCGGCGACCAGAGCAATCGGAATCACTTCATAGGCATGCAGGCCTTCGGTCTTGCTGCTCACGGCGGTGATGGCCGCGCGCACCACGATCACACCCGGCCCGGGACCTGAGGCCAGCGGCAGGGATTTGCCCAGCTCACGCTTGAGCGCCTGATCGTAGTAGCTGGTGATGCCGTTGAGGGTCTGCTGCGGAATCTTCACGGTGGGTTGCGGTTTGGGATAGAGCTGGGTCGGTTCGACGTAGACGCTGGTGAATTTGCTGATATCGATTTTCGGGTCAATCCAGCGCATCACTTCAGCCCCCGACGGGGATTTGGCCTCCCTCAGCTGGCTGTAGTCCTTGAGGAAGCCTGAGTACTCGTCGGGTGCGACGGTTTTGCTGGAGCAGCCCACCACGCCCAGCGTGGCAATGCACAGGGTGCTCATCATTACGGCTAGCTTCATGCTGTAACTCCTGTCGGAAGGCCGGATTTATTGCATTGGGGAGTTACAGGTATAGCTAAAACCGCGGAGTTTGCGATCACAAAACACAATATTCACACCACGCGGCTTGCGCTCATTTGACAGATGCAAGTCCGGCGGCAAAGCTGCATCAAGCTTGAACGCGCGCCAGACGGCAAATGCACCTGGACTACGGAAGTCGCAATGCCCAAGCATAAAAATAAAGCTGCACCGCTTCAGCCTGATGCTTCACCGACCTCGCTTTCACGTTACCTGTTTCCCGTTTCCATCGGTGTGCTGCTGGCCGCCGTGGCGGGGATCGGCTGGTTTCTGTTCAGCCCCGCGCCGGTGCCGGTCAAACCGATGCCCGTGAGCGCCCCGGTTGTGGCGCCGGCCAAACCTGCACCCACCGTGGCGGCGGCGCCTGCGAGCATGGTCGACGAGCAGCAATGCCAGGGCTGTCACAGCGAGCAGGTCAAGGACTGGCAAGGCTCCCATCACCAGTTGGCGATGCAACCGGCAAACGCTGAAACCATGCTCGGCGACTTCAACAACGTCGTTGTCAAAGCCGAAAACGAGACCACCCGATTCTCGCGCAAGGGCGATGATTTCTGGGTCAACACACCAGGCATCGACGGCAAGAACGCCGACTTCAAAGTCGCCTACACCTTCGGCATCGCCCCGCTGCAGCAATACCTGATCGAGGTCGGCGAAGGTCGGTTGCAGGCGCTCGGCGTGGCCTGGGATACCGAGAAGAACCGCTGGTTTCACCTCTACCCCGGCCAGGGCGTGAACTTCAAGAATCCGCTGCACTGGAGCAAGCCGAGCCAGAACGCCAATTTCATGTGCGTCGAGTGCCACACCACCGGCTACAAACGCAACTTCGATGCGGCCAGCAACACCTTCGCCAGCCAGTGGAAC
Organism: Pseudomonas sp. GW823-FHT04A03; assembly: GCF_058796615.1. Lineage (NCBI taxonomy): Bacteria > Pseudomonadati > Pseudomonadota > Gammaproteobacteria > Pseudomonadales > Pseudomonadaceae > Pseudomonas > Pseudomonas sp. GW823-FHT04A03. Next base: position 383,810 of record NZ_JBXAIV010000001.1, on the reverse strand, counting down.
AGCCTCGGCGTCGGCTGCCAGGCCTGTCACGGCCCGGCGTCAAATCACCTGGAATGGACGGCGAAGAAAACCGACCTGATCCACGCCGGGTTCGCCGTCGATCTCAAGGACAAGAACGCCACCGTCGAAATCGAAACCTGCGCCCGCTGCCACGCCCGCCGCGCACCGCTGGGCGATGGCTACACCGTCGGCAATCGGCTGATGGACGATTACCTGCCCAGCGTTCTCACCCGCGAACTCTATGCGCTGGACGGCAAGATCAAGGACGAAGTGTTCGAACACGGCTCCTTCGCCCAAAGCAAAATGTTCGACAAGGGCGTGCGATGCAGCAACTGCCACAACCCTCACAGCACCGAGCTGAAAGCACCGGGCAACGCGGTGTGCCTGCAATGCCACAACACCGCCGGCAAGACCTCGGTCGAAGGCGTCGACGGCAAAGGGCTGCAAGCGAAGAACTACGACAGCGTCGAACACACCCGCCACACCCTGGGCCAGCCCGGTTCGCAATGCGTGGATTGTCACATGCCCGGCAAGTTCTACATGGGCAACGACTTCCGGCATGACCACAGTTTCAGCATCCCCAACCCGGAGCGCGCGCAAAAACTCGGTACGCCGGACGCCTGCCTGACATGTCATCAGGGCAAGGCCGGCGACAAAGTGACCGCGCAATTCGAATTGTGGAATGCCTCGACCACGCCTCAAGCGCCGCGTTACGACGAAAGCCTGTGGCTGATTCGCAACGGCCAACCGGGTGCTGCGCAAGCGTTGTATGAGCAGTTGCAGCGCAGCAATCTGCCGGCGATCCAGCGGGCGACGTTGCTGGCGGAATTGCCGCTTTATCCGAGTGAACAAGCCCTGACGCTGGCGACGACGGACCTGAAGAACCCGGCGCCACAGGTTCGCGAAAATGCCGTGCGGGCGGTCAGCGCGTTTCTGCCGCCGCCGGAGCGTTTGCCTCTGTTGACGCCGTTACTGGGCGATCCGGTGAAAGCGGTGAGAATCGCTGCGGCGCGGGATCTGCTGAGTGTGGCCCGCAATGGTTTGGGCCCGGCGCAGGCCAATTGGGAAGCGGCGATTGCCGAGTACGAAGCGGTGCAGAAAAGCCTGGCCGAACGCGCCGAGGCGAACCTGAATCTGGCGATGCTTTATCAGGCCAGTGGTCGCAGCTCGGAGGTTGAAGGCCTGTTGCGCACAGCCCTGAAACGCGACCCGGATTTCTACCCGGCGCTGGTGACGCTGGTGCAATGGCTGGAGGCCAACGGTCGCGGCCCCGAGGCGCAGCAACTGCTGGATGAAAACCTCAAGGCACATCCGGATGCCGCCCTGTTGCAGCACACCCGAGGCCTGTCGCTGATCCGCGCCGGCAAGCCGGCCGACGCCATGTCACCTCTGCGCAAGGCCGCGCAACTGGAACCGCAGAACGCGCAGTACGGTTATGTGCTGGCGGTGGCGCTGCACGAAAGTGGCAAGGTCGATGAGGCGTGCGCGCAGCTGGAGGCACTGCTCAAGCTCCAACCGGCGAACCGCAATGCGCGGTTGTCGCTGATTCAGTGGTACCTCGACAGCGGGCAGGAGCCGAAGGCGCAGGTGGTGTTGCAGGGGTGGAAGAAGCTGAATATGGGGGATCCGGCTTTGAAGTGAAAACAGGCGGGAGCAGCACTCTGCTGCTCCCGCCTGATTGCGTCACCAGCTCGAAGTCTCTCCGCTGCGCAACGCCATCTCCCGCCGGCTGTTCGCCCGCATCGCCTTGATCAGCGACACCGTGCCCACCAGCAAAATCGCCGCACCGAACAGAAAATCAATGTTGTACAGCTGGAAATCCTGCACCGGCCCCACCAGCACCGTGCGCACCACGCCGATTCCCACCAGTGTGGCAAGGAAGTCGATCCCCGGCTCATCGCGGTAGAACACCAGTAGCAACGGCAGGCACAGCACCAGTAGCATCAACAGCACCACAACCTTGAACGAGCCTTTGCGCTCGACGCTGAACGCGCATTCATGGGGGCCGTAGGCCTTGTAATCCTCGTCGCGGATCATTGAGTTTTTCTCGTTGATGTAGTCGGCGCGGTTGTACTTCTGGATAGGCGTGAAGGTGTTGGACATCTCCATCAGCGTGGTGATGTTCTTGAAACGCAGGTCGATGCGCTCGCTGCCCTTGAGGTAATACAGCACCGGTTTGTAGCCGTAGCGGTAGGTGTCGAAGGGAAATTCGGTGACCCGGCCCTGAACGCTGATCGGCCGCGATTCGAGTTCGGCGAAGGCACTCTTGTCGGTCGAGGCGAGGTTGCGGCTCAGGGGCAGGACTTTCACCTGTTCGAGGAAGATCGGCGTGACGCCAAACGACCACTGCAACGGTTCCAGGCGCAGACGCAGTTCGTTGCGGCCCAGGTCATAGCGGTTGAAGGTGCGTTCGGAGACCACCACCGCGCCGCTGAGCATGAACTCGCCGCGCAGGTTGTTGGTGATGCGCAGGGTCAGTTGATCCTTGCCCAGCAGCGCTGCTTCGGTGTTCGGCGGCGTGCCGCACCACGCGGTACTTTCGCCGACGCCACCGAGCTGACCACCGCGGTTTTCGTTGAACACATAGATGTAACCGGCCCACAGCGTCACCATCAGCAGCAACGCGGTGATGCCCAGAATTTTTTTGCCCGGACTCACTGATCAGACTCCCTTCTTCGTTCCGTCGTCCAGCCGAAAACCCGCTGGCGACGGGGACTCTACCAAAAGGCCACCATCGACCCAAGGAAAAATCCCCGATTCATCAGGGTTCTAAGGGTTTCCCCTGCATCACCTGCGCCGGAACAACGGCCGCGGCTCGATCACCGAGCGCCCGTACAACACGCTCATCCCGGCCAGGCCCTTGAGCGCGTCCTCGGCGGATTTGTCTTCGCGCACGGCGAAGCTGTCGAAACCGCACTGGCGCATGTGGCTGAGCTGGTCGCGCAGCACATCGCCGATGGCACGCAACTCGCCTTTCCAGCCGAAACGGCTGCGCAGCAGATAGGCCTGGCTGTAGGCGCGGCCGTCGCGAAAGCTCGGGAAGTCGAGGGCGATCAGTGGCAGCGAGGTCAGCCACGGCAACAGGCTTTCGACGCCGTCGTCCGGGCCGAGCCAGACCGCGTGGGTCGAGGGCGATTCGAGCCAGTGGGCCAGCGGCAGAATCAGCATTTCAGTGCTGTCAGCCGTTTCAGGCGAGCGAATCAAAGTCCACGGATCGTCGAGCACGAGCCGCGCCCCGCTCGCCTCCATCCTCAGCAGATTGTTCATACCGAGGCCTCCAGTGCTTTCGGGTAAACCCGCTCCTTGAACGGCTCCAGTCCGATGCGCGCCACGGTATCGACGAACAGTTCTTCGGCTTCGCGATAACGCACGAAGGTGCCGATGATCCGTTCGATCACCTGCGGCACTTCAGCAGCGCTGAACGACGGGCCGATGACTTTGCCCAGTGCGCTGTTCTTGCCCTGCGCGCCGCCGAGGGTGATCTGATACCACTCGCTGCCGTTCTTATCGACGCCGAGAATCCCGATGTTGCCGATGTGATGATGGCCGCAGGCGTTCATGCAGCCGGAGATGTTCAGGCTGATGTCACCCAGATCGTGCAGGTAATCGAGGTTGTCGAACCGTGCCTGAATCGCCTGGGCAATCGGGATCGATTTTGCATTGGCCAGCGCACAGAAATCACCGCCGGGGCAGGCAATGATGTCGGTCAGCAGGCCGACGTTGGCGGCGCCCAGCCCCTGCTCTTTCGCCTGCTGCCACAGCGCGAACAGATCGTATTTTGGAACGTCCGGCAGGACGATATTCTGCTCGTGGGCGATACGGATTTCGCCGAAACCGAAGCGCTCGGACCAGTCGGCCACGGCCTGCATCTGCGCATCGGTGACGTCCCCCGGCGGCGAGGCCAGGCCCGGTTTGGTCGACAGCACCACGCTGGTGTAGCCCGGAACCTTGTGCGGTTGCACGTTGCGCGCGACCCAACGGGCGAACGCCGGGTTGTCGGCCAGGTGCGTGCCGAAATCCAGATCGGTGCCTGCCAATGAGCGATAGCTCGGCGGCACAAAAGCACTGGCGACTCGCTGGTATTCATCCTCGGTCAGTTGCGCCGGGCCGTCCTTGAGATGTTGCCATTCCTCTTCGACTTCCTTGGCGAACGCTTCGATACCCAGCGCCTTGACCAGAATCTTGATCCGCGCCTTGTACTTGTTGTCCCGCCGGCCGTGACGGTTGTAGACCCGCAGCACCGCCTCGACGTAGGACAGCAAGTGCTGCCACGGCAGGCCATCGCGGATCTGCAGACCGAGAATCGGCGTGCGCCCCAGACCGCCGCCGACGATCACTCGCAGCAGCATCTGGCCGTCGCGACCGGGGTAAAGGTAGAGGCCGATGTCGTGCATCATGATCGCCGCACGATCCTGCTTCGCCGAGCAGATGGCGATCTTGAACTTGCGCGGCAGGAACAGGAATTCCGGGTTGATCGTCGACCATTGCCGCAGGATCTCCGCCAGTGGGCGCGGGTCGATCAACTCGTCCGCCGCGACTCCGGCGAAGGCTTCGGTGGTGATGTTGCGCACGCAGTTGCCCGAGGTCTGGATCGCATGCATGTTGACCTGCGCCAGACGTTCGAGAATGTCTGGCACCTCGTGCAGCTCGATCCAGTTGAACTGCATGTTTTGCCGGGTGGTGAAGTGGCCGTAACCACGGTCGTAATCCCGGGCGATGCTCGCCAGTGTGCGCATTTGCTCGGCGCTCAAGGTGCCGTAGGGAATCGCCACTCGCAGCATGTAAGCGTGCTTTTGCATGTACAGGCCGTTCTGCAGGCGCAGCGGCAGGAACTCTTCTTCGCTCAACTCCCCGGCCATGAAGCGCTCGACCTGATCGCGAAACTGCGCAACGCGCTCGAACACCAGCGCCCGGTCGTAATCGTCGTACTGATACATGCAACTGCCACCTCATCAAGAGTTTCCTGTGGGAGCGAGCAAGCTCGCTCCCACAGTTTTGTAAAAGCACTATGACGTTGCAGCGCAGCCTGTTACAGATTCACCTGAACGCATAAAAACCGTATCAGGGCGCGGCAGATGGCCGCAGGCAGCGCCTGGATCTGATCCGCATAAATGAACATTTCCTGAGCCTGTTTTGTTTCCGGTGGGGTTTCTACAGTGCAGCTCGTGCCAGACCGGGTGGCCTGGCAAGACTTTGCAACCGTGGAAGAACTGACCATGAGCACAGCAACAATCGGACAGGCTTATAACTACAAGGTCGTCCGCCAATTCGTCATCGCGACTGTTTTCTGGGGTGTCGTGGGCATGGCGATGGGGGTATGGATCGCCTCGCAACTGGTATGGCCGGACATGAATCTCGACCTGCCGTGGACCACCTTCGGCCGCTTGCGACCGTTGCACACCAGCCTGGTGATTTTCGGTTTTGCCGGCAGCGCGCAATTCGCCGCCAGTTACTACGCCGTACAGCGCACCTGCCAGGTGCGGCTGTACTCGGACAAGCTCGCAGCGTTCACCTTCTGGGGCTGGCAATCGGTGATCGTGATCATGCTGGTCACCCTGCCGATGGGTTACACCACCACCAAGGAATACGCCGAGATCGAATTCTCCGGCGCGGTCTGGATGGCGATAGTCTGGGTCGCGTATGCCGTGGTGTTCTTCACCACGGTGGTGCAGCGCAAGACCAAGCACATCTACGTCGGCAACTGGTTCTTCGGCGCGTTCATCCTGGTGATCGCCATGCTGCACGTGGTCAATCACCTGTCGATTCCGGTGGACTGGTTCAAGTCCTATCCGGTGTATTCCGGCGCCACCGACGCCATGGTGCAGTGGTGGTACGGGCACAACGCGGTGGGTTTCTTCCTGACCACCGGGTTCCTCGGGATGATGTATTACTTCGTGCCCAAGCAAGTGAATCGGCCGGTGTATTCGTACCGGTTGTCGATCGTGCATTTCTGGGCGCTGATCACCCTGTACATCTGGGCCGGCCCGCACCATTTGCACTACACCGCGCTGCCGGACTGGGCGCAGTCGCTGGGCATGGCGATGTCGCTGATCCTGCTGGCGCCGAGCTGGGGCGGGATGATCAACGGGATGATGACCCTCTCGGGCGCCTGGCATCAATTGCGTACCGACCCGATCCTGCGCTTCCTGGTTTTGTCGCTGGCGTTCTACGGCATGTCGACCTTCGAAGGCCCGATGATGGCGATCAAGACCGTCAACGCCCTCTCCCACTACACCGACTGGACTATCGGCCACGTACACGCCGGGGCGCTGGGCTGGGTGGCGATGATCACCTTCGGCGCGACCTATCACATGGTGCCCAAGGTCTTCGGCCGCGAGCGCATGCACAGCACGCCGCTGATCAACCTGCACTTCTGGCTGGCGACCATTGGCACGGTGTTGTACATCGCTTCGATGTGGGTCAACGGGATTACCCAGGGCCTGATGTGGCGGGCGATCAACGAGGACGGCACGCTGACTTATTCGTTCGTCGAGGCGTTGCAGGCCAGTCACCCGGGGTTTGTCGTGCGGTTTGCCGGTGGGGTGTTCTTCCTCAGCGGTATGTTGCTGATGGCCTATAACGTGTGGCGCACGGTGCGGGTGGCGGATGTTGCGATTGCCCACCGTGAAGCGCAGATCGCCTGATCAAGGGAGCTGGTCATGTTCGATATCTTTTTGAATGTTTTGGGCGTGCTGTTTTTGTGGCTGGCGGTTGAGTACTGCTTGCGGCACGAGACGACCGAGAGCCTGGATGAGGCGAGTCTGACGCCGTTTGCGGATGATCCGGAGGTGGCTCGGCGGGTTGAGATGGCCACCGGTAAGACCGTGAAAGCGGTGGCGCCGGAGATAGCCAAACCGGGCTGGATCAACCTCGAAATGTGAGCCACCCCTAGCTGATCGTTCCCACGCTCTGCGTGGGAATGCCTCAAGGGACGCTCCGCGTTCCAGCTCCGGAAGGGACGCGGAGCGTCCCGGCTGCATTCCCACGCAGAGCGTGGGAACGATCAAGTGTGTCAACCTCGGTCGCGGGGGATGAGGCTCTGCAATTGCTGCGCGAGGAAATTCGCATCGAAGGCAAAGGTGTCGGGATCCTTCAACCCATTAGTCTTACGCCACTGCCAATCACCATTGGGCAACCCCACCAACGAAACACTCCCGTAACGCGCCGCCGTCAACCCCACCACCGCCAGCGAAATCTGCCCGCCACTGCCCATCACATCCGGCACAAACTCCACCGGTTTGCCGGCAATCACGATGCTCAGTTTTTCAGTCTTGAAGGTTGAGGTCTCAACCGGAGTGCTCGGCCCGAACGCCACATAAGCCTCCCGACTCACTTCCAGCAAACCCGGCGCCTGCACCGGTTCCAGCCATTGCTGAATCTGCCCGAACAACCCGGTAATCCGTGTGGCCCAGGTCGCCGATTGCGTCTCGAACACTTGCTTCTTGTGCGCTTCGCTATCGGCATAGTGGCGAAGCATTTCGCCCAGCTGCTGTACGTCGTCCATTGCGGTGTTCCTTTGAGGAAGCAGTGCTGCGGACTTCGAGCATGGCAGATGCCGATCACGACCGTGCAAGTCATTTGCCTGCACGGTCGCCCCATCGACCATTGACGGACAGAAGGTCAGCGTTTGCGCAGGCGCGCCATGCTCAGGGTGTCGACCCATCGCCCGTCACGCACGGCGTAGTCTTTGAACAGCCCTTCGGTTTCGAAGCCGAACTTGCGATAGAGGCCGATGGCCGCCTCGTTGTCGGCGTACACCGAAAGCTCGACCCGGTGCAGGTTCATCCAGTTGTCGGCAATGTCCAGCGCCGCGGCCAACAGCTTCGAACCAACACCCTTGCCCTGCCACGCCACCGCAACGGCCATGCCGACACTGCCTGCGTGACTGCGGCGAATTCGCGAAAAAGCCTCCAGCCCGAGATGCCCGATCACCGCACCTTGATGCAACGCCACCAGTTTCACCATCCGTTCGTTTTCCGGCATCAGTCGTTGACGCCAGATCTCGGCAGACTGAAACGGCATCTGCAACACCTGCCGGGTCACGGCCGGGTCGTTGTAAAGCGCGGTGACGCCTTCGACGTGGGATTCGCTGAAGCGTTCGAGGTGAATGGCGGGGTTGTGCTCAGGCATGAAAGATCCCTCCTGGATCAGTGCGTGGCCGGTCACTGTAAACCGCTTCTTCACGGATTCGCCACGACTGTTTAAAGCCGTTGACCGTAACGTCCGGCAAGCCACAATTCCTTGCGCCTTTGCCTACGCATCCGCCAGAATCCGCCGGCTTGTGCGCCTTGAGGGCCGGCTCTATCGTTTCCGGGTCGCTGATGAATCAGCGATCGGGTCTCGCAGCCCGCGATCTCTAGACGCACAACACCCTCCAGTTTTATGGCGGCTGTACGTGGGAGACCCTTGGGTCTGCCGGTTCTAGAGTCCCGGTCTGCGACCCGCGTATAGCTGCCACCTCTTCGTATCGCAGCGAATCGTGGCGGCTCCATGACTCTGGAGTTTCAATGATGATCAAACCAACACCCAACCCACCCGAAACCGACACCACCTCGCCTTACGAATCCGTGGATTCAAAGACCTTCCACGAAGCCGCCGAACGCGCCCTCGACCACTACTTCAATCCCCTGCTCCCCAGAAAACCGCTGCTCAAACCGAACACCCGCTATCTCATCGCCCCCGGCGTCGACAGCGAAGAACTGCTGGCCGACGCCTGCGAAACCCTGACCTCGGCCAAAACCATGGCCACCGACTTCGCCGGGCTGGTGGACGGCTCGCATCGGCATGTGCTGCTGGGGATTGCACAACTGATCATGCTGGGGGAACTGGCGGTGAATCGGGCGCTGGATAATCTGGAGTTGAAGGCCGAGGCGCCGCTTTAGTTCGATGATCGTTCCCACGCTCCGCGTGGGAATGCCTCAAGGGACGCTCCGCGTTCCAGCTCCGGAAGGGACGCGGAGCGTCCCGGGCTGCATTCCCACGCGGAGCGTGGGAACGATCTAAACGATCTAAGAAAAATTACTCAAACCACTCCTGCCGCTCATTGAAAGTTCGCTGAATCAACTCAACCAACGTCTGCACTTCGGCCACTTCCCGCGATGCAGAGTTCACCGCCAACCACGCCTGCAACCGCATCGCCTCGTCAAACAACCCCGGCAATGCCACCAGCCCACGGTCAAACCGGCTCATGTACATCGGCAGCAAACCAATGCACGCGCTGCACCGGATCATCTCCAGCATCAGCTCATACGACTGCATCTGCACCACTCCGGCCAGACGCTGTTCGACCAGTTCATTCCACGGCCGAAAGCTGTCGATCTGTCGATCATGCTGCCATTGCACCAGCATGAAATCGGCGAGATCGTCCGGGCTTTCCGGGCGGGCGGTGACGCGGGAATAGCGTTTGGCGATGTGCGGCTGATATTCCAGTTGCGCGAGGCGTTGCGGTTCGCTGGTGGCGAAGGTCGGGCCGGGATGCGGGGTGTTGCCGTGGGCGAGCCACAGCACGATGTCGGCGCTGACGGCGCGCAGCGCCAGTTCGCTGTCGAGGGCGATGATCTCCAGGCGCACGCTGGCGTTGCGGCGCAGCAGTGCGATGAGGTCGCGGCCGAGGATGTCATGCAAGATTGATTCGGCAACGGCCAGCCTGATCAGGGGTTGCTCGATCACCGGGAGTTTGCGTTCGTGGGCCAGGGCGATCAGTTGCGCCTGCAATTGCTGGCCTTCGCGGGTGAGGCTGAGGGCGCTGCCCTGAAAACTGAACAGCGCGCATTGCAATTGCTGTTCAAGCTGAGCCAGTTGTTTGCGCAGCAGGGTCGAACGCACGTTGAGGCTGCGGGCGGCCTGCATGAAGCAGCCGCAACGGGCGCTGACCAGAAAATATTGCGCGACGTCGCCGTCGAGGGTCGCCGCTTGCGCCAGCCAGGGTTCGTCCTTGTCCTGGGGCCAGCGGAAATCGGCGCTGCTCTGTCGTGCTGCGGGTTCGGTGAATGACATCGATGACTCCCTGTCGATCTTTGTTGTTTGCCTTTGCATAAATCCATTGTGGGAGCGAGCTTGCTCGCGAAGGCATCGGCACACGCAACATCTCATTGCCAGATACACCGCTTTCGTCGGAACGCCGCCCGGAGCAAGCTCGCTCCCACAGAGTTCAGTGGTGAATCTGAATTACAGTTTTTCCTCCAGCACCTTGTTGAGCTCCGCCCCGTCGATGCTCAGCGTCGCGGTGTTGAGCATGCCGTCCAGATAAGCCTGGGCGATCTGTTCCTGACGCTGTGCCCGCAAGGCCTGGGTCAGTTGATCGCGCAGCTCCTCGAGGGTCGCGGTGCGGGCTGGTTGTTGTTCGGTGAGTTTGATCACGTGAAAACCAGCGCTGCTTTGAACGGGATCTGAAACCGCACCAACCTTGAGTCGCGCCACCGCACCACGCACTTCCGGCACCAGTTGCTGCAACGGTTGCAGGCCGGTATCACCGCCGTGTTCGGCAGTGAGGCGATCCTGAGAAAACTCCTTGGCCAGCGCTGCAAAGTCCGCCGGGGCCGACTGGGCTTTCTTGCTCAGATCCGTAGCCTGCTTGCGCACGGCCTCAAGATTCTGCGGCTCATTCACCCCGAGGAAGATCTGACTGACCCGATACAGCGCCGGCGTCTGCCAGTTGGCCTTGCCCGCGTCATACGCCTGCTGCAACTCTGCAGCGCTCGGGTAATCCGCCGGCACCTGACTCACCGACTGCAAATAGTCGCGAAACACGATCTGTTCGGTGGCGGCACGGGTTTGTCGAACCACCTCCGGACGCTGCGCCCAGCCTTGAGCATCAGCCTGTTCCAGCACGGCTTTTTCGGCCAGACGTGAACGAATCCAGCGCTCCAGCGCCTCACGATTACCGCGCAGTTGCTCGCGGGTCTGTGGCGGGACGGCGGCCAGCAACGCCTGCAATTCTTCCGGCGAAACCTGTTGATTACCCAACCGCGCCACCGCAGGCCCACTGTTCGCCGTAATGACCGGCGCCGGTTGCTGGGCAGCGACCGGGTCATTACCCGGCCGCACCACCAGCGCCACGGCCACCACCAACAGCGCCACCGCAGCGGCGCTGATTACCATGGCAGGTTTCGTCACAGCGCGACTTCCTCTTGCTCAACCTTTGGAGCCTGGGCGGCAGCAGCGTTCTGGGTGAAATCACGCAGATACACGATGAATTCCTGCAACAGGCGATCCCACAGTTCCAGATTGCCGCGAAGGTAATCGCTGCTGACGCCAGCGGCCACCACCACGTCCATCTCCATCACCAGAAACTCGCCCTGCAACGACAACCGGGCAAACCGGCGGGTTGCGTTCCACTGCTCGGCCACACCGGCCGGCAACTCACCCTGCACGCGCAATGCGCAGCTGAAGGTGAAGTCGACGTAGCTGCCCTGCTCCGCCACCGCCGGGTTGCCGAAACGCACGGCATAACCGATGCCCTGGCTGGCGCTGAGCAACTGGACGATACCGTTCTGTTCGGTCTGGTTGACGCGGTATCCGGCGGCTTGCAGCACGTCGGTCAGGGATTGCGGGGATACGTGGGAGATCAATTGAGTCATTACTTCTTCCTTGTCCATGAGTCTTTTAATCAGTGCGCGATCGCGGCTTGCGGCGCATCGAATTGAGTCTTGTACAGTTCATCGCCGAAGCCCTGAGCCAGTTCATCGAACTTGACCCTGGCGCTGCCGGCGAAGGGCTGGCGGATTTTCATCACCTCGGCCACATCGATGTTTTCGTAGGCGGTGAGAATCTGCTTGGCCACGCCGTACATCTGCTGATTCTTGACCGAACATTGCTGCACTTGTGTGTCACGTTCAGTCAATTGCGCTTGAAGCTTAGACCGTTCTGCCTCTTTGGCACGGGCCATGACCAACAACTCGTCATAGGCTTTCTTGAACTTGCCGGTCTGCTCGTTGCTGGCCGCGACTTGCGCCTGGGCCTGACTGTGCAGGCTTTGCTGCTGCCCGGCCAGTTGCTCGGCGAGGCCTTTGGCCTTGGCCAGCTCCGCAGTCAATTGCTTGATCTGCGCCTGCGCAGCCTTGGCTTCGTTCTGCGCCGCCAGTTGCGCGGCGCTGGCCTGGGCCTGCTGACTTTGCAGGGTTTGCAGCTGCTGGGTGGTGCTGCGCAACTGGGTGCGCAGGCGTTCTTCCATGCCTTCGGCGCTCGCCCCGGTGGCGATCAACATCCCGAGCCCAAGCCATAAAAAGCGGATTTTCATAACCCTCTCCCGGCGCTTAGAAGCGCGTGTTGATCTCAAGCTGCATGACGTCGATGTCGAACGGCGCGCCATACACCGCCTCCGAACTCAACCAGCGGCCGGTGGCGTAGACGTTCTTCGCCAGACCGTAGTTGCCGCCCAGGAAGTAGCCCTTGGCGTTGGTACCGCCGAGGTGGAACGACGAATCGTTGAAGCCGTCCGGCAAGGCATCCGGCTGGATGTACTTGTAGCCGGCGAACAGGTTCCAGTCGCCCTGCTTTTTCAGCTCCAGCGCGTTGCCGAGGGTGAACTGGACCATCCACGCATTGGCGCCGCTTTCGATGTTGCCGTTGCTGTCGAGGTTGTTGACCAGTTGCCCGGCCGAACGCTTGCGCATGTCGCCTTCGTCGTAACCGAGGTTGTGGATGTAGTTGCCCTGGCTGCGCAGTTTGAAGTCTTCCGGCAGGTCCGCGTCCCAAACCACGTTCAGGTCCAGCAGGTTGAATTCGGACGCCAGGCCAACGAATTGCGGTTGCGGCGTGGTCGTCGGGTTGAGCGGGTTCGGCGTGATGTCACGCAGCAGGAACACGCTGTTGCCCTTCTGCATGAATGCCGCGCGGGTGCCGTCGCTGTCGCAGCCGGGCGCGCCGGCCCACGGTTCGCAGGGGCTGGAGCGCTGGCCTTCGATGTCGTCGAAGCGGTAGTAGGCCAGCGCACCTTTCAAGCGGTTGTTGCTGTTGATCGCCCATTTGGCGCCGACCTGCGCACCGTACAGCCATTTGTTGTCGCTTTCTTCCTTGTCGAAGCCGTTGCTGGTGGTGGTGTCGTTGGTGTAGTCCACCGGGAACGCGCCGATGGTGCCGAACACGCCCCAGTCGCGGCTGAGCTTGTGATCGAAAATCGCCGCCACGCCGTCGAAGTTCAGGTCGTTGGAATACAGCATGTCGGTGGACATGAACGGGTTGGCGAACCGGCCACCGGTCAGGGTCAACTCATCCGACGGCTTCCAGGTCAGGTAGCCCTGATCGAGCCAGATGTCTTTTTTCGAGAAGCCGCCGCCGAGGTTCTGGGTAGTCGATACCGGGTTGTTGTCCGAGCCGGTGCCGATGCGGATGCCGGCGGTCCATTCCGGCGAAATCACTGCTTTCATGCCCAGGCGGGCGCGCAGGCGGAACAGGTTTTCGCGGTCTTCGCGGGTGTTGAGCAACGGCGGCAACGCGGTGCTGCTGTTGGGGTTCACGTCGTACGGGCCGTTGTTGTTGAGTTTGGCGAAGTCGACGATTTCGTTGCTGTTGCTGCCCGAGTAGTAGCGCGATTCGTCACGCAGACGAATGTCGCCGTCGAAGCTGATGCGCGAAGCCCAGTCCGGGAAGGTGTTGGGCGCGGCCCAGTTTTCCTGCTTGGCGGTGGCCATGACTTCGGCCTTGACCTGATCGCGGATCTGGTCGCGCACCGCCGCCGGCACGTATTGCACCCGCACATCGCCCGGTGCGGCGACCGGCCCGGCTGCCACAGCGGTAGACGCCGCGGCTTGCTTGGCCTGGGCCGCTTCGTTCTGGGCCTGGGCGATCAGCGCGTCGGCCTTGTCCTGTTTCAGAATGCCCTGCTCGACCAGCAAGCGGATCAGATTGATCGTGGCGTTCTCCGAGGGCGCAGGCGCTGCCGCGGCCTGACCGACCAGGGTCGCGATGACCATGCCGACTGCCAGGGACAATCGATTCACGTTGGAAATCATCTGCACACAACTCCTTTTCATACAGCTTTATGAATTCGGTTAACCCGGACGCCGCCCTTGCAGGGACATGCGCACAGGCAAGGTGATGGAGGCCGGTGGCCGCTCGCTCAGGTGAGGCGCGTTACGCAAGGCGGCCAGCACCTGACTGTCGATCTCGGGGTTGCCGCTGGACTTGATCAGCTCGACCCGGGTGATCTCGCCGACACTGCTCAGCCACACATCGGCCTGCAGCGAAAACGCGAGGTTGCGCAGGTCGGGGTTCTCGCGCAGCAGCTTCTGAAAGGTGAACGCGAGGAACTGGCTGTAGGTGCCGTTACCCAGTCGTCCACCACCGGAACCCGCCATGCCGCCGCCCTTGCCCGCGCCGATGTTGAAGGCATCGCTGCCGCTCTGGGCGTCACCGTCCATCTGCATCGGGTTGGCCAGGTCGTCCGCCGGCGATGGCGGTGCTTCTTCCTCGGGCTTGACCTCTTGCGGCTCGGGCGTTGGCTCGGGCTCGACGATTTTTTCCTCGACCGGGGTTTCCGGCTCTGGCGGTTTTTCCGGCGGCGGAGGTGGCGGTGGCGGCAATGGAATGATCGTCGGCACCTTCGGCGCTTCCCGGCGGATGCCGCTCATGTCGTTGGCCCACTGCCACAACAGGAACGCCGCAACGGCGCCCAGCAGCAGCCCGGCGCCCCACTTCACGTAACGCAGTGGCGACTTCTTGACCGGCAAAGGCTCGATTGGCAGTTGTGCAGTCATCACTCAGCCCTGCGTCGGTTTGCCGGTCACCAGACCGACCTGGGACAGTTCGAGCCGGCGCAGCAGATCCAGCACCTCGATGACCTTCTGGTACTGCACCGTGGCATCGCCGCGCACGATCACCGGGAAGTCCGGGTTCTGCGCCTTCTCGATGCGCAGGCGTTCTTCCAGCTCCGGCAAGGTCACCGGGTAGGCGTCGAGGAACACCTGGCCGCCGTCGTTGACCGAAATCGCCTTGGTCTTGGCCTCGGACAGCGACACCGCGGCGCTGGCCTTGGGCAGGTTGATCTGGATCCCGGAGACCTGCGCGGTGGCGGTGAGGATGAACATCACCAGCACCACCATCAGCACGTCCACCAGTGGCGTGATGTTGATGCTGTCCACTGCGGCATCTTCGTCATCGTCGTGGGAGGCATTTACGGACGCCATGTCAGTGCTCCTCAGGCCGGTACGGAGTGGTTGGCGTGATGACCGCGCTGATGCGCCGCTTCACTGGACTGGCCTTCGCCGTGCATCTCCGCGAGACGGGTGATGAACTCGTCGACGAACACACGCATGTCGGCGCTGACTTCCTTGTTGCGGGTGATCAGGCGGTTGTAGCCAAACAGCGCCGGGATCGCGACGAACAGGCCCATGGCCGTGGCCAGCAACGCGGCCGCCATGCCCGGCGCGATGGCGTTGATGTTGACGTCGCCGGCCATGGCTGTGCCGAGGAACACCACCATGATCCCCAGCACGGTGCCGAGCAGGCCGATGTACGGGCCGCCGGCGATGGCGTTGGACAGGGTCGAGAGTTTCGAGCTGAGCTGCTGGTTTTCCCGGGTGCGCACGCCGTCCATCGAGCAGCGGATGGCTTCGATGGTTGCGGCGGAAACCGATGAGGTGTCGGCGCCCTGCTCGCGGCGGGTGCGGATCTCTTTCACCGCAACCTGATACAGGCGCCACAGCGGCGAGTACTGCAAACGCTGGGCGAGTTGGGTGTCGTCGGCGAACATTTCCAGGCGAGTGCCGACCTTGGCGAATTGCACGCGGAAGTCTTCGTTGGCGGCGGTGACACGACTGAGGGTGCGGTTCTTGCGCAGCATGATGATCCACGACTGGAACATCATCAGCACCAGCACCGCAATGATCACCCAGGCGTCCACCGGTACCGCGTTGAGCAGGAAGCCGAGGCTGCCGAAACCGAAGCCGGACTGTTCTTCATCGACGCCGTAAGCCACCAGTTTCGACTCGGCGCCCTGGGAGGTGGCGTCGGCCAAAAGCAGAGGCGCCGGGCGGGCGACTTTCGACAGGCGCAGTTCGTCGATGGCGCCTACGAACGGCTGGAAAGGACCTTCGTGCAGATCCGCACCAATGGCCATGACCGAATTGAACGCCGGCATTGCCTGAGTCAGTGCCGCACCTTCGCGACCGTTGATGTACAGCGTCACTTTCGCGCCTTCAGCGGTCAGTGCGACGTGCTGCCATTGACCCGGATTCAGTGGCTGCGTAGCGATGGCACGCTGGCCGTCGATTTCCACGAACGGCACGCCCTGATTCACACCAACCAGCAGGCTGTTGGCGCCTTCGCGGCGGGCCAGGATCAGTTGTTCGCCATTGGCCTGATCCAGTCGCAGCCAGGCACTGAAGGTGAACGCGCTGCCGGCGTTGTGCTGCAACGACGGACTGGCCGGCAACAGCAACGGCTGACCGCTGAACTGCAAGGCCCGCCCTACTACGCCGTCGATGGCGGCGCCGGTCGCGCTCTGTGCGGTGTTGCCGTACGCGGTGGTGTCTTTGGCCGGGGTGCCGGTGGCGCCGTCGAAGTGATAGAGCGCGGTGTAATTCGGATCGAACGTCAGTTGGCCGTTGCCGGTCGCCGGCGCCTTCTGGTTGCCGTAGTACATCCAGATGTCCTGACGCTGACCGCCCTCGACATTCGGCACGTCTACCCAAATCAGCGCCATGCCCATCAGCGCATCAAAGCTTTCGATCTGGTGGTTGAGCACGGTCTTGTCATCGGCGGCGACGAAGCGCAGGTCCGAGCCGTCCTCTTTAACGCCGTCGAAGGTGAAATTGCCGGTGTGCAGGCGCACCAGCAGCGCGGTGCGGCCGAGGGCCTGATTGATCCCGGCACCTTGCGGTGTGGTGTCGACGGCGATCTGTTTGCGGTAATGCCAGTCGTCCTGCCACCAGGCCTGGGCCGTGGCCGGGAGCACGAAGCTCAGGCAGATCAACAACGAAAGGAAAAGGCGCTGCATGGAAGTGCTCCTTGTTAGAAAGTGGCCTGAAGGTTGAAGTGCAGGCGCGATTCCTGTTTCGAGGTGTTCGGCCCTTCGAGTAGCGGGTAGCCCCAGTCGAGGCTGCCGGACAGCCATTTGCTCAGGCTGGCGCGGGTGCCGAGGCCGACGCTGGCCAGGGCGTAATTCGCGTCCTGGTCCGGCAGCTCGTCGCGCAGATAGAGTTGCGCGCCTTCGGCGAAGGCGTAGAAGCGCCAGTCCTGCATCCAGCCGCCGACGTACTTGGCCAGCGACGGTGTGCGCAGCTCTTCGCTCAACAGGAAGCCGTCATCGGCGGTGCGTTCGGCCGCCAGATAACCGCGCACCGAAGTCGCGCCGCCGGCGGAGAATTGTTCGTTGGAAACCAGCGGCCCGGACGCCAGTTGGAACGCGGCTTTGCTCGCGCTCTGCCAGTCGCTGTCGAAGGTCCAGGTGAAGTTGGTATCGCCCTTGAGCACGGCGAAACTCGGGTTGGCGCGGTAGCGTTTGTAGTCGAAGTCTTCGTCGGAGCTGCCGTAGCCGAAGATGCTGCGAGTGGCCGCGACCAGGCTCAGGCCGAGGCCGAGCTGGCTCTTTTCGCTGTAGCGATAGCCGTTGTAGGCGAAGGTGAATGGCGCGTATTTGAGCGGCACCTTGTCGCTCTCGCCGGACAGGGTCAGGCGCTCGTCGAAGTCCTTGAAGTCGATGCCCGCCGACAGCGAGTTCGACCAGTTGCCGCTGGACGGGATCGTGTAGATCGCCGCTACGCCATAGGAATGGCCCTTGCCGAGCACGTTGCTGCCGCCGATGGTGGCGACGTTGCTGTCGGACTGGTAACCGGAGAACTGCACGCTCCAGCGATCGGTCAACGGCGCGGTGTAGGAGCCGGACCAGACCTTGGCGTTATCGGTCTCCTGCGGTGCGGTAAAGAACGTCAGGTTGACGCTGTGCCCCAACTGCCAAAGGTTGTTGTAGCCGAGGCTGGTGACGGTGCGCAGTTTTTCGGTGTCGGCGCTGTAGTCGTTGTTCAGCCCCACGCTGGCAGTCCACGGGTTCTGGTCTTCGACCTGCAAGTCCACGTCCATGGTGCCGGGGCGCTGACCTTCGCGCACCAGCGGCATCACCTGCCGGCCCGGGGTCTTGTTGAGTTGCGCCAGTTCGCCCTGGACCTTGGCGAAGTCCGGCACCTCGCCCTCCTTCAGCGCCGGGACGTTGTCGCGGATATCCAGAGGCGAATAGTGTTTGGCGCCGACCACCCGCACCCGGCCGACCTTGGTTTCGCTGACTTGCAGGTAGACGATGCCGTCGGCCACCGCTTGCTCCGGCAGCTCGACGAACACCGATTGGTAGCCGCGTTCCTGATAGGCCTTCTGCAAGGCATCCCGCGCGCCTTCGATGTCGCTCAAGGCTTTTTGCGGACCGAGGAACGGGTAGACCGCTTCTTCAATCGCCCGCGCATCGAGCACGGTGTTGCCGCGCACGAAGTATTCGTTGACATCCACCAGACGCTGCGCTGCTGTGTTTTCGGCCTCATCGGCGAACGCCGGCTGCGCGCCGGCCGTCACCAGCAGCCAGCCCCACAGCGCCAGCCGTGACGTGAAAATCTGATCCACACTACCCCCTGAAATTCGCGATGACCTGTTGGCGTTTACGCGCCTTGCGTGTGCGTCAGTTACTGGCGTTCTTGATTGCTGAAGTGCAGGCCCCGGTGTGCTTGCCCAGCCAGGTGTGCAGCAGCGCGAAGTTCAGCGAGAACTCAGGCATTTGCAGCAGCGCGCCGCAGAACACTTCACCGATGATTTTCTGGATGAGCTGCACCGCACGCGGCTCGTTGAGCAGCGTGGCGATGTCGCGACTGAGGACGTTGAAGCTCCAGACTTTCTGGTTCAGGCCCAGGCCGACGAACCAGCGGAACAGCAGGTTGTAATTGAGCTGTTCATAAAGCTGCTGCTCGCTGGGCACCGAATACAGCAATTGCAGCAGCAGGATGTGCATGACCGTCTGCGGGGCGATCAGCATGCCGGGTTGGGCATTGAGGTCGTGCAGGAGGTCGCGGTGGGCGTCGAGCAGGTCATCGATCTGCGGGCGCAGCAGCACCAGCGAATGACCCGGCGGAATGTAGCTGGAGACCTCTTTCAAGGCGCCCTGCCAGTCATCCTGCGACACGATCCAGACCCACGGCGCGCCGTAGCGATACACCGAAACCGGCTTCTTGCGCGCGGCTTCGACGATCTTCGACAGGCGTTGATCGAGTTCCTGCATGCCCACTTTCGAGTAGCGTTCCATAGTCCCCATTGCCTCACTCCCGGCGTCCCGCCTCGGCTTGTGAAAAGCGCCCAAAGGGCCCCTCAAGCGCGTTACATAGGCATGACCGGACTGGCGATGTGCTACCGAACTTTTGTCATAAAAGCTTAATTACAGAAATTGATCGGGATTTGGCAGACAACACAAAACCCTGTGGGAGCGAGCTTGCTCGCGAAAGCGATGTGTCAGCCAAATAGAAGGTGACTGAAAGGACGCCTTCGCGAGCAAGCTCGCTCCCACAAGGATCGGCTTAGCTTTTTGGTCAGGTGTAGACGGGCCAGGTGTCGACGATCTTGCCGCCACGCACCGCCAGCAAATCACCGAATTGCAAAAGGACGGCCTCGGTCTGGGTCGGCCGCAGAAAGACTTGGTCTTCCACGGTCAATCCCACGGCATTCGAACCGTTGACCATCTCCTGATTCGAGCTGCGGCCGTAAACACCATTGCTCTGCAATCCGGGCGGTGATTCGAACTCGGCCATCCAGTTGCCGCCGTAGATGAAAAAGGTCTGCCGCTGGTTGGTGTCCCACCACGAAAACAGTTTTGACTTGTCATCCAGCGCTGGGATGTTCACGGCCCCGGTGCTTTTCAACACCGGCGTGGCGATGTACGTAGCAGGTTCGTGCTCAACCAGCGACGGCAAGTCGTAGTGAGTCGGCTTGAGCATCGCCGTCCCCACCGACACTTCACTGCTCAGATGTTCGTTTTCATGCATACGATAACTCGGGCTGCCGGCGGTGTTCAGGCACAAGCCGTCATGCCACAGCGCCGGATACTGCTGCCGGGTGAAGTCGACGCAGCGCTGATAAATCACCATCACCTTGGCGAACAGTTCCTCGGGCGAACCGAGAATCCCCGGCACGCCCATGCCCACGAACGGGTCGTAGCCCATAAACCCGGCGAACTCCAGGTGCTGCGGGTTGGCGGCGATCAGCGCGAGCATCTGCCCGAGCACGTTCACGTCACTGACACCGCCACGGTGCAGGCCGACGTCCAGCTCGATGTTGATCCGCATCCGCGTGCCCAGTCCCTGGGCCAGCGCGAGGTATTGCTGCAAGCGTTCGGGGTTGTCGATCAGCCATTGCAGTTGCTTTGCCGGGTCGAAGGGGCCTTTGTGGGTCTGGTAGAACAGCTCTGCCGAGCGCACCGGTAAGGGCTTGCCCAGCAGAATGTCGGACTGCGGAAACGTCACTGCATCGTGATTGAGAAACGGCTGATGAAACGACATCAGTCGCTGCGTCCCGGCCCTTTGGCCGATGTAGCTAAGCAGCCCCGGTGACGGCAGGGATTTCTCCACCAGCCGCAACTGCTTGCCCGCGCGTTTGACCGAGCGCATCACCACGTCGATGTTGTGGTCGAGGCGATCCAGATCGATCAGCAACACCGGGCGCATCGGGCCTTTGGTCTTGAGTTCGTTGTTCAGCGTCCGGAAGTATTCGCTGTAAGGCCCGCCGCGATCCCCCGGTCGCAGCCACGCGCCAACCCCCACCAGCAAAGCGCCGACACCCAAAGTCCCGAGCACGAAATTACGTCGATTGACCGCCATCAGCTCACCCCCAGAATCGACGAAAGATGCCCGTTGAGAAACTTGCCGCTGGGGTCCAGCGCCTGGCGTACCTGAATGAATTCCTGCCAGCGCGGATAGAGCGTTTGCAGCGTGCGGGCGTTGAGCGTGTGCAATTTGCCCCAGTGCGGGCGACCGTTGTACTTCCAGAAGATCGGCTCGACGGCGGCGAAGAAGTTGTGATGGTCCATCTGGTAGTGCTGGTGGACCGAGATCGAGCAGCTGTCGCGGCCTTCGAACATGCTCAAGGGAATGTCGTCGGCCTTCACGTAGCGATACTCGATGGGAAACCAGGTGCGCAGGTCTTTGTCGCGGATCAGCTTGAGAATCTCGCGCAGGCACGCCGGGCCGTGTTCGGCGGGCACCGAATACTCCATTTCGTTGAAACGCACGGTGCGCACGTTGGCGTAGATGTCGAACGAGTCGCCCACCCGGTCATCGAAACTCGCCAGATGCCGCAGGCTGTTGAGCAGCGAGCTGCGCAGGCCCGGGAAATCGCTGCCGTACTTGTCGATCTTCTCGATCAGGGTCACGAACTCGTTGCCACCCTCCTCTTCGGGCGGGATCGGCGGCGTGGGCGGATCGGTGGTTTCGTTGAGGGCGATCGACAAGGCGTAGTCGGAATGGGTGACGACGAGCATTTCCCAGTGCTGGTTTTCGCGGGTGTTCTTGTCCAGGTCTTCGAGCAGCTCTTCGGTCTTGGCGATCCATTGGGTTTCCCGCAGGCGATAGGCCGGGCGGTTTTGCAGGCGGATTTTGGTGGCCACGCCCAGTGCGCCGAGGGATACGCGGGCAGCGTTGAACACTTCGGGATGACGCTGGCTGTCGCAGTCCAGCACCTCGCCGCTGGCGGTCACCAGTTGCATCCCGCAGACGTGGGCGGAATAGGACTGGAAGGTTTTGCCGGTGCCGTGGGTCGAGGTGGAAATGGCCCCGGCAAGGGTCTGGTAATCGATGTCGGCCATGTTTTGCAGGGCCTGGCCGACATCCTTGAGCGGCACGCCCATGCGCGACATCGGCGTGCCGGCAGCGAATTCCGCTTGCAGGGTTTTCGGGTCGTGGTCGAGCAGACCGTTGAAGTAGCTCAGCGACAGCAACGTGCCGTCGGTGGGCACCAGCGCGCTGAAGGAATGCGCCGAGCCGACCGGGCGAATCTTGCCGGGAGCCTGCTGAATGATCGTCGTCAATTCATCCAGATTCTTCGGCGCCACCCGCGCCGCCGGCAGGCAGCTCTGCCCGCCCGACCAGTTGCGCCAGGGAATCAGTCGCGGCGCGCGCATCAACTGGCCCAGCGCCGGATTGGAGGCCAGCGCGCTGAACGCACCGACGATGCTTGCCCGGTGCAACAACTGCCGGCGTGTCAGATCTATCGGCATGCCAGGATCCTTATTGTGGGAGCGGCTGGTCGGCCATGAAGCCGATCAGCTGAAGGAATTGTTCTTCCGAGCACTCGACGCACTGGCCCATCGGCGGCATGCCGTTGTAGCCGTTGATGGCGTGGTCGAGCAGCGTGTCGGCGCCCTGCTGGATGCGCGGTTCCCAGGCCTTGCGGTCACGGGTGAGCGGCGCATTGGCGGCGGGGTTGGCGTGGCAGAGCTGACAGCTGTTGGCGTAGATCTGCGCCAGCGCCGGGTCGGAAGGCATGGCGCTACGGGCGATGCCGGATGAAGTCGGGGGTCTGGCGTCTTCGCCGCAACCGGCCAGTGCAACGGCCAGCATCAGCAGCCAGGTGAATCGGGATGCCCGCATAAAGATCCTCGCGTGAGGTGCCGCTTATTGTTGTGATCACACCTTAAGGCAGCGACGGCGGCGGGTTGAGGGCATTGCGGGCCAGTGAAGGGGGCATCCGGGGACAGTCAGGATTCGGTTTGGGACCGGGTGCAAATACAAATCTTTGTGGAGGTTGATGTTGCCAGCCCTCTGCTCTGCGCCTTTGCGTGACATTCCCGTGACATTTGCGGGTTTAAATTTCAGTGAATTCAGGCGTATAACCTGTAAAGCCTTTTCCAATCGGCCCGCCGACATCTTCTACGGGGTAGCGACATGACCACAGCAAACATCCTTGGCAACCTGTTCCCTTCTGTCAGCGACATCCCGGAAAAATACCGCCTCGACGGTCAGGTCGAGCAACGCGAATACCTGGTCGATGGCGAGTTGCGCCGCTGGGACGGCCCGCTCGCCACCGTGCGCAGCCCGGTCTATCTGCACGGCGACAACGGCGACGAACAAGTGATCCTCGGCAGCACGCCGCTGCTGGACGCCGACACCGCCCTCACCGCCCTCGACGCCGCCGTCCGCGCCTACGACCGGGGCCAGGGCCTGTGGCCGACCATGCGCGTGGCCGAACGTATCCAGCATGTCGAGGCCTTCCTCGGACGCATGCGCCAACAGCGCGACGCCGTGGTGAAACTGCTGATGTGGGAAATCGGCAAGAACCTCAAGGATTCGGAAAAAGAGTTCGACCGCACCTGCGACTACATCGTCGACACCATCAATGCGCTGAAAGAACTCGACCGCCGCTCCAGCCGTTTCGAGCTGGAACAGGACACACTCGGCCAGATCCGCCGCGTCCCGCTCGGCGTGGCGCTGTGCATGGGGCCTTACAACTATCCGCTGAACGAGACCTTCACCACATTGATTCCGGCGCTGATCATGGGCAACACCGTGGTGTTCAAACCGGCCAAGCTCGGCGTGCTGCTGATCCGTCCGCTGCTTGAAGCCTTCCGCGACAGTTTCCCGACCGGCGTGATCAACGTGATCTACGGCAGCGGCCGCGAGACCGTCAGCGCGCTGATGGCCAGCGGCAAGATCGACATCTTCGCCTTCATCGGCACCAACAAGGCCGCCAGCGACCTGAAGAAACTGCACCCGAAACCACACCGCTTGCGCGCAGCACTAGGGCTGGATGCGAAGAACCCCGGCATCGTCCTGCCCGAGGTGGATCTGGACAATGCGGTCAACGAAGCGGTTACCGGTTCGCTGTCGTTCAACGGCCAGCGCTGCACTGCGTTGAAAATCCTGTTCGTGCATGAAGATGTGGTGGACAGCTTCATCGAGAAATTCAACGCCAAGCTGGCCAGCCTCAAACCGGGCATGCCGTGGGACAGCGGGGTTGCGCTGACGCCGCTGCCGGAGTCTGGCAAGGTCGATTATCTGCACGGGCTGGTAGCTGACGCGCAGAGCAAAGGCGCCCAGGTGGTCAACCCGAATGGCGGCGAAGCGCGGGCTTCGTTCTTCTACCCGGCGGTGCTGTACCCGGTGACGCCGCAGATGCGCGTGTATCAGGAAGAGCAGTTCGGCCCGGTGGTGCCGATCGTGCCGTACCGTCACCTCGATACCGTGATTGATTACGTACTGGAATCGGATTTCGGCCAGCAACTGAGCATCTTCGGCACCAACCCGGTGGCGGTCGGCCGTCTGGTCGACACCTTCGCCAACCAGGTCGGGCGGATCAACCTCAACGCCCAGTGCCAGCGCGGCCCGGACACTTACCCGTTCAACGGGCGCAAGAACTCCGCCGAGGGCACGCTGTCGGTACACGATGCGTTGCGGGTGTTTTCGATCCGTACGCTGGTGGCAACCAAGTTCCAGGAACCCAACAAGGATCTGATCAGCGAAATCATTCGCGGACGCGATTCGAACTTCATCGCCACCGACTACATCTTCTGAGGAGGAATCAGCGCTGAGCACTTTCAGCCCCCACCGCTGGCCGCCGCTGTTGCGGCGGATCCTGCGGCCGTTGCTCGACCCGTATCGACGTTACCGCCATGCACGAACGATCCACGCGGTGCGGGTCGCGTTGGGGTTGCTGGCGACGATCCTGCTGACCACCGGCATCAATCTGCCCCACGGCGAATGGGCGTCGGTGACCATGCTGGTGGTGATCGGCGGCTTGCAGCACCACGGCAACATCGGCAAAAAAGCCGCCGAACGCGCCACCGGCACCTTGATCGGCGCTGGCGTCGGTTTGCTGATAGTGGCGCAACAGGCGTGGCTGGGCCTGCCGTGGCTGACCTATTTTGCGATGGCGGTGGTGTGCGGATTCTTCTCGTATCACGCCATCGGCAAGGGCGGCTATACCGCCCTGCTCTCGGCCATCACCGTGTTCATCGTCGCCGGGCATGGCGACAACCCGATCACCGACGGGCTGTGGCGCGGGGTCGATATCCTGATCGGTATCGCTTTGGCCCTGGCCTTTTCCTTCGCCCTGCCGCTGTACGCGGTGTACTCGTGGCGCTACAACCTGGCCGACGCGCTGCGCGATTGCGCCACGGTGTACGGACGGATCATCGGCGGCCAACCGGTGACCGCCGACGAACACTTGAAATTGATGAACCGGCTGAACGCGGCGATGGTGCAATTGCGTTCGCTGATGCCGTCGGTGTCCAAGGAAGTCAAAGTCTCAATGACCGAACTGGACGCGATCCAACGCAACCTGCGCATGTGCATCAGCACTTTGGAAATCCTCGGCAACATCCGCCCGGACGCCAGCGACCCCGACGCCATGGCGCACCTGCAAGCAGCGCTCAAGGCTGAGCACCGGCACATTCGCGTGCAATTGATCGGCATGGCCCGGGCGTTGAAAACCGGTGCGTCCGGTCGACTGGGACGTCCGCTGGAGTTGCCGGACGCCAGCCTCGATACGCCGGTCTATAGCCCGCTGGACGGCTACCGTTTGCTGACGCGGCAACTGGCGGCCAACGTCGGCGAGATGCGCCAGCGCCTTGCGAAGACTGCGCCGCGCTGGAACATCTGAGGTTTACTGCGCGGCCAGGCGCCGCGCCTTCAGGCCCCAACCCTGTTGCATGCCAGCAGCGGCCAGCAGAATCGCCGCCACGCCGATCCATTGCAGGGTTTGCAGTTGATGGCCGAACGCAAACCAGTCAACGAAAATCGCCGCAATCGGGTAGATGAACGAGAGAGCGCCGGTCAATGCGGTCGGCAGTTTCTGGATCGCGCCGTAGAGCAGCACGTACATCAGACCGGTGTGGACGATGCCCAGCGTCACCAGGCTGGCCCAGGCACTCGGCGCCTGCGGCAGCGCTGAAAAATGCGCGAACGGCGCGAGCAACAACACCCCGGTGCAGACCTGGATCAGCGCAATCAGGTGCGGCGGCGTGCCGGTCAGGCGCTTGATGATCAACGCGGCGATGGCGTACAGAAACGCCGCCCCCAGTGCCAACGCGATCCCCGTCAGGTAATCACTACCGCCCTCGCCCTGCCCGCCGTGAGCACTGACGATCGCCAGCATCCCCATGAAAGAAATCGCCAGCCAGAACAGCTTCTGCAGGGTGATCTTCTCGCCGAGAAACAGCGCGGCCAAACCCACCAACATGAACGGCTGCACGTTGTACACCGCCGTGCCGATGGCGATCGAGGCCCGTGAGTAGGAGGCGAACAGCAGCACCCAGTTGCCCACAATTGCAACCCCGCTGAGCACCGCCAGCAGGAAGGTGGTGCGGGTCAGGATGCCCGGCCGCAGGAAGCCGAACGCGGCGCAGATCAGCAGCAAGGTCCCGGCGCCGAACACGCAGCGCCAGAACACCACATCCAGCACCGGTTGCCCGGACACCAGCACGAACCAGCCTATGGTCCCGGATATCAACATGGCGGCGGTCATTTCGAATGAGCCGCGACGGATTGTTTTGTCCATCATCAATCTCCCTAGCATTTGGCGAAAGCGTGGCAAAAGTATGCCAAGCGAAACCGGGGCTTCTCCAGCGCAAAAAGCAGGCTAAACTCGCTTTCTGCCTTTTTTATCAAGGGTGGTTTGCGTCATTGGCCTAATGCGGGAGTTTTTTGTATGACCGACGATATCGACCAGATCCTGATCGGAGCCTTGATGGAGGATTCGCGGCGCTCGCTCAAGGCGCTGGCGCAGATCAGCGGGTTGTCTTCGCCGAGCGTGGCCGAGCGTTTGCGCCGCCTGGAGGAACGCGGTGTGCTCAAGGGCTACACCGTGGAGATCGATCCGAAATGTTTCGGTTATCAGTTGCAGGCGATTGTCCGGGTGCGGCCATTACCGGGGCAGCTCCAGGAAGTCGAGCGGCAGATTATGTCGATTCCGGAGTTCACCGAGTGCGACAAGGTCACCGGTGAGGACTGCTTTATCGCCCGCCTGCATGTGCGTTCGATGGAGCAACTCGATACCCTGCTTGATCGGCTGAATACGTTGGCTGAAACCAATACTGCGATCGTCAAGAAGACCCCGGTGAAACGTCGATTGCCGCCGATGGGCTGAGCGGCGTAAATTGAGTTTTTCCGGCGAAGGATTGGCGGTATGAAAATTCAGGCAATGATGCTGACGGTATTGATGCTGTCCGGGTGCGGGACGGTGCAGACCGTGGCATTCAGTGACAAGCATTCCACGGAGCAGTTGAAAGCGAATAAAAGCTACTGCGGCGCGGTGCCGCGTATTTACAGTGGCGTGACGTACGACTTCTGTATGCTGCACGCCGAAAAGCCGGATGACGTCGATGCGTTCAACTACAAGAACGCGACGCCGGGTCTGCTGGTGGACGCGGCCGTGTCGGGAGTGCTCGATACGTTGCTGTTGCCTTACACGATCTACAAGCAACAGGCCGATGGCAGCATCGTGATCAATTGATCGCCTGCTCTCCTTTTCGCAGGCAACAAAAAACCCGCTTTCGCGGGTTTTTTGTTTATTGCGCTGCAGCGATCAGTCGTCGCGGCTCATGATGCCGAAGATCTGCAACAGGCTGACGAACAGGTTGTAGATCGATACATACAGGCTGATGGTCGCCATGATGTAGTTGCGCTCGCCGCCGTGGATGATGGCGCTGGTCTGGAACAGGATGCAGACCGACGAGAACAGTACGAAACCTGCGCTGATCGCCAGTTGCAGGCCGCTGATCTGGAAGAACATGCTTGCCAGCGTCGCGCCCAGCAGGACGAAGAAACCGGCGGTGATGAAGCCACCGAGGAAGCTCATGTCCTTGCGGGTGATCAGCACGTAAGCCGACAGACCACCGAACACCAGTGCGGTCATCGCGAACGCGGAGCTGACCACTTCAGCACCGCCCTGCATGCCCAGGTAACGGTTGAGGATCGGGCCGAGCAGGAAACCCATGAAACCGGTCAGGGCAAACGCCGACACCAGGCCCCAGGCGGAATCACGAAGCTTGTTGGTGAGGAAGAACAGCCCGTAGAAACCGATCAGCACCACGAAAATATTCGGGTAGCCGACCCGCATCTGCTGCGCCACGAACGCCATCACACCGCTGAATGCGAGGGTGAGCGCCAGTAGACCGTAAGTGTTGCGCAGGACGCGGCTAACCTCTAGCTGCTCAGCCTGCACGCTGTTGTGAACTGCGTAATCCTGTTCGCGCATGGCGACACTCCTGTTGGTTTGAAACGTTCAGTCGCAAAGATCATAACAGACGCTCTGTAACAAGCCATGCACAGAGTTTGACAGTGTGTTTCATTCAGGTATTATGGCGCCCGCAACGCAACGGAGGTGTGGCCGAGTGGTTTAAGGCAACGGTCTTGAAAACCGTCGACTGTAACAGGTCCATGAGTTCGAATCCCATCGCCTCCGCCATATTTGATACGACAAAGCCCTGATTATTCAGGGCTTTGTCGTTTCTGGCGTTCTGAAAATTCCGTCCTTCAGGATACGGCCGCGCCAGCCATTACCCTGGCAACGGGCATACCCGAAAAGCCATCGAACACCTTACGCGAACGACGTCTCATGCTCGCTTTCATGGACGTAAATCCACGAGATTCCCGACGGTGAATCCGGGTCGAGGCGCATGAGCGCCGAGTCGACTTTCTTCTTGGTGATCCCGTTCTTGACCAGGTCGAAAACCGTCAGGAAGAAGTCACCGGGAAGCGGCGTGATCGAGAGATTGATGATGTGCGATTCGGGGCTTCCGGCACGTTTGCCGTGCAGGCCCCAAAGGCGTTCCCAGTAGTTCTCCCGGTCCATGATCTGACCGTCCGTGAGCACTACGCGGAAATCGTTCGCCAGGGCATCGTACAAAGGCTTTATCGCATCTTCCGACTGGGAAGCCACGCCACGCGACCACGGGAAAAAGAGGTTGTACCAGCGGTACACCTCGGCTTGGACGAGTGCTGTTTTATCGGTTGTTTCGGTGACTCGGCTGATTGCCATCTGCGTTCTCCTTAACGAGTTCAAAGGCGCGGGTTTCCGTTACGCATCGCCTGAGCGACGCTCCGCGCCTCATTCAAGATCCATCCTGAAATCAACGTCACGGGGCCAACCGAATTCGCTTCAATGACTTCAGAATTTCTCCTGTCATTTGGCTGACCCGGCCACAAAAGTAGACGCCAACCTGTTGGTTTGCATTGGAAACTGACAAACGGCTTTTCAGCTGTCTGCGCTGCAACGTCCGTGCTTGAGCGGTTCCGTAACGAATCAAGCCCACCTCCCTCTCCCGTTGCGCGATTTCACATTTTTTTCACGAATCGCTTTGTCGCTGTAAAAAACCCTGACACAATTATTAGCAATGATTCTCAACAGCTCTTTGTTTGCTATTTAAAAATCAGGAAGCCTTCATGTCGCGCCCTACCTCGCTGCATAGTTCCAAACCGTCACGCAACCTGCTGTCCATGGCCATATGCATGGCCGTCATGACCCCGGCGCTGGCCGATGAAACCCGCGAGGCGCAAGACTCTGCCCCGCCCGCCACCCTCGAACTCGGCGCGACCGCCATCACGTCCACCCAACTGGGCAGCACCACCGAAGGCTCCGATTCCTACACCACCGGCACCATGGCCACCGCCACCAAACTGCCGTTGACCCTGCGCGAAACACCGCAAGCCGTCACCGTCATCACCCGCCAGCGCATGGACGATCAGGCGATGACCAGCATCAATGACGTGGTCAACGCCACGCCGGGTCTGTTCCTCGACTACTCCAACGGCCCCGGCCGACAGTCCTACAAGGCCCGCGGTTTTGACATCGACAACCTGATGTACGACGGCATTCCGAGCGGCTACAACGGCGTGAACGTCGGGTCCCAGCCGAATCTGGCGATGTTCGATCGGGTGGAAGTAGTGCGGGGGGCGACCGGTCTGGTCACCGGTTCCGGCAACCCTTCGGCGGCGATCAACCTGGTGCGCAAACGGCCATTGGCCGAGCAGCGCGTCACGCTGACCGGCGCCGCCGGGACCTGGGACAACTATCGCGGCGAGCTCGATGCCTCCAGTCCGCTCAACGACAGCGGCACCCTGCGCGGCCGGGTCGTCACTTCCTACCGCGACGCCAACAGTTTCATCGATGACGTGGGCGAGCGGCACAACCTGTTCTACGCCGTCACCGAAGCCGACCTGAGCGATGACACCACGCTGACCGTCGGTTTCTCCAACCAGAAGGACAAGACCAACTACTTCTGGGGCTCGTCGATGATCGGCCTCGACGGTCATCACCTCGACCTGCCGCGCTCCTACAACCCCGGCACCTATTGGGAGAACAAGGATCAGGAGATCAACACCGTCTTCGCCGAGATCCGTCAGCAACTGGCCAATGACTGGAAGCTGCAGGTCAACGCCAACTATTCCGAACAGAACGCGCTGTTCTCCGGTTCGTACCAGTCGCGCTGGGTCAACAACACCCTCGCCCGCACGGTTTACCAGTCCAAGGCCGATGAAAACCAGGCCGGTCTCGACGCATTTTTCAGCGGCCCGTTCGAAGCCTTCGGGCGAAGCCATGAACTGGTGGTCGGCGCCAGCAAACGCATCTACGACCTGACCACTCACAACTACTCGCCCTACGACACCAACTGGCCGATCAATGCCGGCAAACCGGACTTCGTCCACACCAACAACACGCGCGAAGTCACCACTCAGGACGGCGTGTACCTGACCACCCGCCTGAGCCTCGCCGACCCACTGAAACTGATCCTCGGCGGACGTCTGGACTGGTACGACTACGACAACCGTGATGGCGACGGCGACTACAAGGTCACCCGCAACGTCACCCGTTATGCCGGTCTGATCTACGAGCTGGACGACCATCATTCGGTGTACGCCAGCTACAGCGACATCTTCACGCCGCAGAGCAGCAAGGACACCTCCGGCAGTCCGGTCAAACCGATCGTGGGCAAGAACTACGAGGTCGGCATCAAGGGCGAATACCTGGGTGGCGCGCTGAATGCCAGCCTCGCTGTGTTCCGTGTCGATCAGGAAAACCGCGCGGTACAAGTGTTCGTGCCGAACTGCCCGCAGTCGTCCTGTTATGAGGCCTCCGGCGAGATCCGCAGCCAGGGTATCGACCTCGAACTGCAAGGCGCGCTCACCGACAACTGGCAGATCGGCGGCGGCTACACCTACGCCCGTACGCACACCATCAAGGACGAGGCGAACCCGCAGAACGTGAACAAGCAGTTCGACACCGACACCCCGGAACACCTGTTCAAACTGACCACCCGCTACAACTTCCAGGGCCCGCTGGAAAAACTGCGCGTGGGCGGCAACATCTCCTGGCAGAGCCGCATGTACAACGACATCGAACTGCTGGACGGCGGCAACTACCGCCTCAAGCAAGGCGCGTACGCCGTGACCGACCTGATGGCCGGCTACCGGGTCAATGAGAACCTCGATCTGCAACTCAACGCCAACAACATCTTCGACCGCAAGTACTACTCCACCATCGCCAACTCCGTCAGCTACGGCGGCGACAGTTATGGCACACCGCGCAACATGATGCTCACGGCCAAGTACACCTTCTGACTTGTCCAGGCGCAGGGACGCGCCAACCCCGCCAGGATTCCTCCCGCCACGCCCCACATACCAAAGCGTTAATTTCGAAAACCCATGTCTGGTTTTCAGCGGTTCTCCTTTGCCCAAAGATTACGTTCGGCCAGGGCAGCAGCCTTGCGCCGCCTGTGCGACTTCAATAACTCAATGGGTGTTCAAAATGACTGACGAGAAAAACGGAACCACGCGTCGTGGCTTGATCACGACGGGGGCCATGGCCGCGACCCTGGCGGTGGCATTGCCGGCGCTGGCGACGCAGCAGACACCGGCATCCGCGTCAGGGGTCAGCAAAAGCGCCGGCAACGGCAGTGGCTCGGGGATGCTCACCGTCAAGGATGGCACGCAGATTTTCTACAAGGACTGGGGCCAAGGGCAGCCGATCGTTTTCCATCATGGCTGGCCCCTTTCCAGCGATGACTGGGACGCGCAAATGCTGTTTTTCCTCAGCAAGGGCTTTCGCGTCATTGCCCATGATCGACGTGGCCATGGTCGCTCTTCGCAGACCGCCACGGGCAACGAAATGGACACTTACGCCGCCGACGTTGCCGAGTTGATGGCGCACCTGAACATCCGCAATGCCGTGCACATCGGCCACTCCACCGGCGGCGGTGAAGTGGCACGCTATGTCGCGCGTCATGGTCGCGGCCGGGTGGCCAAGGCCGTGCTGATCGGCGCCGTGCCGCCGATCATGCTGCGTACCGCAAAAAATCCCGGCGGGCTTGCAATGGAAGTGTTTGACGGACTGCGCAAGGCACTCGCGCAGAATCGCAGCCAGTTTTATCGTGACTTCCCGAGCGGCCCGTTTTACGGCTTCAATCGCCCCGGCGCGAAAGTGTCTGAAGCGATCGTCGAAAACTGGTGGCGTCAGGGCATGAACGGCGGGATCAAGGCGCAGTACGACTGCATCAGTGCGTTCTCTGAAACCGACTTCACCGATGACCTGAAAAGCATCGATGTGCCGACCCTGGTGTTGCACGGCGAAGATGACCAGATCGTGCCGATCGCGGATTCGGCTCATCTGTCCATCAAACTGCTCAAGCACGGCACGCTGAAAACCTATCCCGGCCTGCCCCATGGCATGTGCACCACGAACGGCGACACCATCAACGCGGACCTTCTGGCGTTCATCAATGCGTGATGTGCCGGGGCCGCGCCCCCACGGCAAGCCGCGTAAAACCCCGTAAAAAGAAAAGCTCCGATCAAGTCGGAGCTTTTTTATTGGGCGAATGACACAGCCGTTGCAGTTATCTACCGGGCCATCATCAATGCCTGATCGACGGGCAACGCCGGGCGCAGCTTGGGCACTACCTGCAACTCGATCGGCGTGCCGAAAAACGCCTGGCAACGCGACCGCAGCCAACGCTGAGCGCAATCGTTGTGCGCAGCGGCACGCCAGACCATGGAAAGCTCCCGCGATGGCAGCAACAGAGGGGCCGGCTCGGCCCTGATGCCCTCCACCGAGGCCATGGCCCTGGCCACGTAATCGGGGACGATGACCAGCATGTCGCTCTGCGCCAACAACCTTGGCAAGGCACTGAACTGCGGCACCGCCAGCACCACTTTGCGCCGACGCCCGAGCAGGTCCAGTGCGTGGTCGGTGTCATCTTTGGCGTTGCCCATGGATGACACGATGGCGTGCGGTCGCTCGCAGAATTCATCGAGCGCCAGCAGTCCCGGGCGCATGTCCGAGCGCAAAAGCATCGGCCGGATCGACCGCAGACTCCTGCGTCGGGCGTTGGCCGGCAGATCGAGCGTAGGGCTGATCCCCAGAGAGATCTCGCCATTGAACAGCCGCTGCGACATCTGCTGCTGATCGACACGCAGCACCACCATGGCAATGTTCGGCGCCTCGATACGCAGTTGGCGCAGCAGTCGCGGGAGCAGCGCATATTCGACATCGTCGGACAGGCCGACCTGAAAGGTTGCCTCGCTGGTGCCCGGATCAAACGGCTGGCAACGGCTCAACGCCGCGACCACGCCATCCAGCGCCGGCGTCAGGTTGGCGAAAATCTCTTCGGCCCGCGCCGTCGGCTCCATCACCCTCCCCGCGCGCACGAACAACGGGTCGTCGAAAAGCACGCGCAAGCGCCCCAGCGCCGCACTGATGGTCGGCTGGCCGAGAAACAGCTTTTCGCCGACCCGGCTGACATTGCGCTCATGCATCAGCGTCTCGAAGACCACCAGCAGATGGATGTCGACACGACGGAGATCATTTCTGTTCATGAAGTTCACCACCCGGCACGCGGCCATTGAGATCGACGGAGAGCAGGTAAAGGTTAAGGGCGAGCCTGCCGGGCGTCTGTGGTACTTGGGGTCAGCGAGATCATGCGTTAGGTGAGAGTTTTGATACTTGCGTATGAACCGTTTGATACGGATGGCTGTATCCGGCCGCGAAAAGACCGCCGCGATGGCCGTTTTTTCGGGTTTTTTGTCCTAGCTGACGGAGTGCCGCGCCACTACGATGCTGAACCGTTTATCTGCTCCCCCGCCCACACCCGCAGCATGACCGTGCCTTTGGTCGGGCATAAACTCGAACGAGCAAACACAGGCACCGATGCCGAGGGATTGGCATATTCTTGATGGGTCCTCGTCGATACCACGACGAGACCCACAACGTCACAACCTCTTGGGAAAAAAAGCAATGAACAACAATCCCATCAGCAACAGCCCCAGCGAGCCGGTGGTATTCATCGTCGACGACGATGCAGCGCTGCGCGAATCCCTCGGCAGCCTGTTGCGCTCCATTGGCCTTAAGGTCGAACTGTTCGGGTCGGTCGCCGAGTTCATGAAGTATCAACGTCCGGACACCGTGAGTTGCCTGGTGCTCGACGTGCGCCTGCAAGGCAGCAGCGGGCTGGATTTCCAGAGTGAACTGGCCGCCGCCGGCATCAACGTGCCGATCGTGTTCATCACCGGACACGGCGATATCGCCATGACGGTGCGCGCCATGAAAGCCGGCGCGGTGGACTTCCTGACCAAACCGTTTCGCGAGCAGGACCTGATCGATGCCGTCTGTGCCGCTCATTCGCGGGACAAGCAGCGTCGCGAGTCCGGGCGACATGCCGATGAGCTGCGTGCACGCCATGGGACGCTGACACCCCGTGAGCAGACGGTCATGGCGCTGGCGGCCTCGGGCTTGATGAACAAGCAGATCGCCGGGGAAATCGGCCTCAGTGAAATCACCGTGAAGATCCACCGGGGCCAGGCCATGCGCAAGATGGGCGCGCGCTCCTTTGCCGACCTGGTGCGCATGGCCGAGGTCATCGCGGCGCAGCCTGTCAATCGGTAACCGAATGAACCGATACGGTACGGCTCAGGATTGCCGGGATGGCGCATGCTTGCGCCATCAGACAAGACATCGACAGACCCGGCACAACTAACACTTAGGTATATCCCTTTCATACATAGTCATACTTCGATTGACCCAATGCAGCGGTGCCAGAAAACAACGCTTCGAATAACATCTTTATTCAAACAAACATTACTCAATACAACGATTGGTGAATGACCGACAGTCGCCAACAACCGTCATGCCTGAAAAACAACTTCAGACTTTTAAACCTCTTCATTAATACGCCTTTCATAGCGTTTGCCTGCTTCATCGAGAGAACACGACCTGCCGTCCGATAGCAAAAATCTGGAAGAATAAATGTCTATCATCAAACGTCGCGCACAACTTCTTTGCTCAGACGCCTTCGCCTGGCTTGCCGCCATTGCGGTCGGCAGCATGATCTATATCACCAACGCGTACCTTGATCTGGATGTTGCGCCGACGTTGTTCTACATCACGCTGGTGTTCATGTCCGCGAACATCTTCCCGGTTCCGGTATTCCTGGCCGTCGCGCTGGGTTGCCTCACACTGCTGACCGCTGACTTCCTGGTCGACGAAGGTTATCGCGATCACCGGGGCATCGCCGGATTCGTCAGGTGCGTGATCGCGCTGACGACCATTTCTCTGCTGGCACTGCGCAGCAAGCGCGCCACTGAAACGCTGCGGCGCAAAGAAGCGTTCTTTCTCGGCGCACAGAAGCTCAGTCACACCGGCAGTATCGGTTTCATCATCGATAAAAAAGTCAGCGTGTCCTTGTCCTGGTCGGAAGAATCCTCGCGCATTTTCGAGTATCCGCCGAACGTCACCCCGACACTCGCCTTGGTCAAGTCACGCACCCATCCCGATGATCTGCCGGTGATCGATCAGGTGCTGGACCAGTTCGCGCGCCGGCAGGAGCTGATCGAAGCAGAGCATCGGCTGCTCATGCCGGATGGCCGGATCAAGCATGTACAGATGATCGCCAGCCCCTTGCCCAGGCATCGCGGGCGCACGGAATACGCCGGGGCGCTGATGGACGTCACCGCCAGCAAACAGTCCGAAGAGGCGCTGTTTCACTCCCAGGCCACCCTCGCCCACGTCACGCGCCTGACCTCCATGGGCGAACTGGCCGCGTCGATTGCCCACGAAATCAATCAGCCGCTGGCGGCGGTCATCACCAGCGGTGAATCCTGCAAACGCTGGATCAACCGTCCCGAGCCGAACCTGGAAGAAGCGCGCCGTTCGCTGGACCGGATCATTCAAAACTCCGTCAGGGTTTCCGATGTCATCGCCTGTATCCGGGCCTTGTCGCGCCACAGCGAGGTGCAGCGCAATGTCGAAGTGTTCGACGACATCGTCAGTGACTCGCTGACGCTGATGCAACACGACATCTGCTTCCATGAGGTTCGCCCGCAGGCCCAACTGGGCACCCGCGGCGCACTGATCAAAGGCGACCGGGTGCAACTGCAGCAAGTCATCATCAACCTGATCATCAACGCCTGCCAGGCCATGGCCAACGTGCATGACCGGGCCCGGACACTGCGGATCAACACCTCGATGCTGCACAACGAGGCCGTGCTTGAAATCGCCGACTCCGGCGTCGGCATTGCCGAAGACATCCTGCCTTCGCTGTTCGATCCGTTCTTCACGACCAAGCCAACGGGCCTGGGCATGGGCCTCTCGATCTGCCGCTCGATCATTGAGTTCCACGGCGGGCGCATCTGGGTCAACAGCACTGAGGGCGTCGGAACGCAGTTTGTGTTTGCAATTCCATTGGCTGCGCTCGAACACGATCAATGACCGTCATCCACCCCTGATGTTGCCGGCCGGTGACATGGAGATCCGCATTGTCTATCGAAAGTACAAACCCTGGCGCTGGACCCGAAATGCCGGTACGAGACCGAACCGTCGTTTTCGTGGCGTATCCGCAAATGGGCCTGCTGGATCTGACCGGTGCCCAGACCGTGTTCTGGGCAGCGACCTGCAGGCTGGCGCAACTCGGGTTGCCCGGTTATGCCTTGCACACCGCGAGCCTGCAAGGCGGGCCGGTGCGGACCGGCGAAGGCCTGGTGGTTCAAACCCGGCGGCTGGATGAGCTGAGCCATGAGCCGATCAATACGCTGATCGTTCCGGGCTCGGCGTCCATTCGCCAGGCCATGCTCGACAACGCGCCGCTGGTGGACTGGTTGCGCGTCACGGCAGCCACGGCCGACCGAACGACGTCGGTATGCAGCGGCGCTTTTTTCCTGGCCCAGGCTGGTTTGCTCGACGGCCTGCGCGTGGCGACACACTGGCTGATGGCTGACATGTTCGAGCGGCTGTACCCCAAGGTCGAACTGGATCGCGAAGCCATCTTCGTCCGCCAGGCCTCGGTGTGGACCGCCGGCGTCAGCGCGGGAATCGATCTGGCACTGGCGCTGGTCGAGGCCGACAACGGTCGCGATCTGGCCATGCAGGTCGCCCGGCGCATGGTCGTGTACTACCGACGCCCGGACAACCAGGAACAGTGGAGTCCGCTGCTGCAATCACAACATTCAATCGCGCCCGAGCGCTAGCCGGAGACGGTGGTCATGAACGCACCGCACAAACTCTATCTTGTCAGTCACCCGCCCTGCGTCAGTCGCTATGGCACGCACACATCCTTGTCCACCGCTGAACGCGTGGAGATCATCGACGCGTTGACGCAGACCCTGGGCGCTACGCTGAACATTCTGGCGCGACTCAGACACAGCCAGCAGACATTGCGCACCGTCAGCTTTTTGCCGGTGCAGACACTGTTGCGCAGACTGTTGAATGCCAATACCCGATACGCCGACTTTCTCGTCACCGGCATCACCGACCTGGGCGGCCATGCCCAGCGTGACGCTCTCTATCGCCTCAATGACGCTGCAGAGCCTTTGTGTTTCGCCGACTGCCTGAAAGGCATCGATCGCGCCCTCCGAACGCTACGGGCTGCCGACGCCTTGTTCCGCGACTGTCGCGCCAGCGCAATTGCCAACAACGACTACGCCAGCCGACAACTCTTTGAAGCCTGCACGCGGCATAACGGTTATTTTCTTTCGTTAATCAACAACCACTTGTTTCCTGAATAATTGATTAACTGTCGCAACTAACAAAAAACCGTTCAAACATACCCACGTATACTATTCCACAATTTTTGAAAGCGTATCTTGCAAGTATGGCGGGCGCTACAGCCACCCGCAAAAGACGCAAGGTTTCCCCCATGTTCAACTCAGCTCTTATTTCAGTTGTCGATGATGACGAACTTGTTCTGGTTTCACTGGACAGCTTGTTGCGGTCTTGCGGTTATACAGTCAAGACGTTCACCAGCGCTTTTGCATTTCTTGAATCCAGCGCGCCAGAGCAGACCGGGTGTCTGATCTCGGACATTCAGATGCCGGGCATGTGCGGGGTCGAAATGTACGAGGCGCTGGCGGCCAGGAAGATCCATATTCCGACGATCTTCATCACCGGCAAACCAGGCCTGCCCCCCGAGTTCAGTGCCCGTGTGAAGACGCCGGAAGGCTATTTCTCCAAACCGTTCCATACCGAGGCTCTGCTGGCCTGCATCGAGCAGGCGCTGATGCGTCGACGTTGAACACCTGGGCAGCGCTGGCACCGCTGCCCGACCGATAAACCTCAAAACAAAAAAAGGCCCCGCAAGTTCATCACTTGCGGGGCCGTGTCTTGATGGGAGCCCGGCAAAATGCAGCCGGGTCGCCAACAGCCAATCAGTAATCCCAGAACGCTGCGATCCAGCGGAACGCATCACCATCGACCGCCACGCGGCCCACCGACGGGAACGGCAGATGGGTAGCAACGAACCACTCACCGCTGGCCGCCGCCTCACGCATCAGGCGCACACGGACACGCACCGATTCTTCAGGATCATGCTCAAAACCGTTGTGCCACTCCGGGTGCTCGAAGGCCACCGGAAACAACGCGTCGCCGGCAAAGGTCAGGCGTTCGCCGCCGGAGTTGACGTAGACAATACTGTGCCCCGGCGTATGGCCGCCGGTGAGTTTCACCACCACACCCGGCGCCACTTCGTATTCATCCTCGAAGGTGCGCACCTGGCCGCGGTAATCGTTGATGAACTGATTGGCCGTCGCACGCAGAACGTCAGGCACCGGCGCCGGCATGACGGTCTGGGTGAAGTCCGGCGTTTCCCAGAACTCGACCTCTTTCGCCGAGACGTGGATGCGCACGTCCGGACGCAACCGGCTCTTCACTTCGTCGACCAGCAGGCCGCCGACATGGTCCATGTGCATGTGGGTGATCACGATGTCGGTCACGCTGGCCAGATCGATGCCCGCCGCCTCCAGCCGTTTCGGCAACTGGCCGGCCCGGGGGAACCCGGGGAACTGCCCGCCCAGTCCCGCGTCGACCAGAATGATCTGCTCGCCGCTGCGCACCACCAGCACGTTGAGTGCCCAGTCGAACGCGTCCGGCCCCAGGTACATGTCCTTGAACCACGCGGCGCGAGCCTGCGGATCGGCATTGGTCGACATGGTCGAGGTCGGCAGCGGCAGCACGCCATCGCTGATCACCACCACGTCGATGTCGCCGACCTGCAGTGCGTAGCGCGAAGGCACCAGCTCCTGGGCCTGGCCGAAGTTCGAGGTGAATGGCAGGCTGGACGCTGTACTGGTTTGTTGGGAGTGATTCAGATAGGTAGACATGGTCGCTTTCCTTTTGGCTGAGTCAGGATTTCTCGGAGGAATGCCGCAAGAGCGAAATAGCGCTCCTTGAAATCGAGTGTGCATCGCGACCACGACGACCAACACCATACGCGGGTATAGGGTTTGCGCCGGATTGAGCGAGTACGACCGGCGCTGAAGAGACTGTGCCCCATACCAATGTATATTCGCGCTCCTGCCCGCAAACGCGGACACTACGCCACACCGAATCGTCGAAAACTGGCGATCACCCAGCCTTCAAAGCAGTCATGAACTCGATTCTTCTCCAACCCGCCCCGCTCACCTGTCTGCTCGCGCAACCGCGCACCCTGGTGTTCCTGGCGTATCCCCAGATGGGCTTGCTGGACCTGACCGGCGCGCAGACCGTGTTCTGGGCAGCGTCCAAAGCCAGGGCTGAACGCGGCTTGCCTGGCTACGCGTTGCACACCGCAAGCCTCGACGGAGGATTGATTGCCACCGCCGAAGGGCTGTCGGTCGACACCCTACCCCTCCACACCTTTGACGACACCGTGATCGATACGCTGATCGTGCCCGGTGCGCCGAACATCCGTCAGGCCATGGTCGACAATGTTGCACTGGTGGACTGGCTGCGCGCGGCGTCGGTCAAGGCCGGACGCACCGCCTCGGTGTGCAGCGGCACTTTTCTGCTGGCCCAGGCCGGGCTGCTGGAAGGATTGCGCGCGACCACCCATTGGGGAATGTGCGACATGCTCAAGGGTGGTTTTCCGAGTGTCGAGGTCGACCTTGATGCGATCTACATCCAGCAGGGCAAGGTCTGGACTTCCGCCGGGGTCACCACCGGGATCGACATGGCACTGGCGCTGGTCGAGGCCGATTGCGGCCGTGCGGTGGCATTGCAGGTGGCAAGGGAGCTGGTGGTTTTTCTCAAGCGTCCCGGCGGTCAGGCGCAGTTCAGCCAGTTGCTGCAATCGCAGATCGACGACCGAGGCTGCTTTGACGAATTGCACCTGTGGATCAGCGAAAACCTCGGCGACACGCACCTCAACGTGGAATCGCTGGCCCGGCAGGCGCAGATGAGCCCGCGTAATTTCGCCCGCGTCTACAAACGCAAGGTTGGTCGCACGCCGGCGAAGGCGCTCGAGCTGTTTCGCCTGGAAGCTGCGCGACGGATGCTCGAAGACTCTCAGCGCAACATCGACCAGATCGCTCTGTTGTGCGGGTTTGGCGACGAGGAACGCATGCGCGACACCTTCTACCGTCACCTCTCGGTCTCGCCCCGGGAATACCGCAGCCGGTTCTCGCGCTGACGCCACACGGCGCAATCGCATCGGGCCCGCCGACGTTCAAATACTGTCGCTATACACACGTATAAGTACGCCGCCGGACCGAGCGGCGTATCGTGCGGGAATGGCGGGCGTCCTTGACGGGCTACCCGAGATCAGCCCTGGTAAAGCAATGTCCCACACCGCTGTTGTTTCGGTTGTCGATGATGATGAATCCGTGCGCATGGCGCTGGACAGCCTGTTGCGCTCCCACGGCTACACCGTGCAGCTGTACCCGAACGCAGAGGCTTTTCTGGCGATGACTGCGCCGCCCCGCCCCGGCTGCATCATCTCGGACATCCAGATGCCCGGCCTGTCCGGCATCCAGATGTACGACGCGCTGTGTGCCCGAGGCATCCGCATCCCGATCATTTTCATCACTGGCTACCAGGGGCCACCGCCCCAGGTCGACGCAGCATTTCCCGAGCCGCTCGCCTACTTCCCCAAACCTTTCCCTTGCGGCGAACTCATCACCTGCATCGAAAGTGCGTTCAATCGGCCCGTTTGACCGCCCTCTTCCTATACCTGTGTATACCCCACCTCACACCTAAGCATGTCGGCACTGACCCTATGTAGAAGTGTCCCGGCGCGCCTTCCCCGATAGCATCAACACCAGCGAATCGAACCGGTTCTGCGGTTGTTCACAACAGCCATTTTCGTGCAGACCGGGAGACGGTCACGCGTGAACAGACAAGCCGTTCAACGATCAGAATTTCCTCAGGAGTCATCCGATGAAACAGCACATTTTAGTGATAGGCGCAGGGTTTGGTGGAGTCTGGAGCGCCTTGAGCGCCGCACGTCTGCTGGACCAGCATGATCGTAACGACGTGCAGATCACCGTCCTCGCGCCCCAGGCAGAACTGCGCATCCGTCCGCGCTTCTACGAGCCGGATGTCCACAACATGAAGGCGCCGCTGGGTGAACTGTTCGATGCAGTCGGCGTGAAATTCGTCAAAGGCATCGCCGACAGCATCGACACCGCCAGCAAGCAAGTGACCTACAGCGATGCCTTCGGCACGCAAGGTACGCTGAACTATGACCGGCTGGTATTGGCCGCCGGCAGCCGCGTGATCCGTCCACCGCTCAAGGGCATGATCGAACACGCCTTCGACGTCGATCAGATCGAAGAAGCCGCTCGCCTCGAAGCCCATATCAAGTCCTTGAAGAGCCAGCCGCCGAGCGCTGCGCGAAATACCGTGGTGGTCGCCGGTGGCGGTTTTACCGGGATCGAAACCGCCACCGAAATGCCGGCCCGCCTGCGTGCCGCCCTGGGTGACGATGCGCAGATCAGAGTCATCGTGGTGGATCGTGCCCCACAAATCGCTGCAACGATGGGTGACGGTATTCGCCCGTCCATTGTCGAAGCGTCCAAAGAATTGGGCATCGAATGGGTGCTCGACGCCTCGGTCGCCTCGGTCGATGCCGGCGGCGTGACCCTGGCCGACGGCAAACGTATCGAGTCCAGCACCGTCGTCTGGACCGTTGGCTTCCGCGCCAGCCCGCTCACCGAGCAAGTGCCTGGCAGCCGTGATCCGCAGGGTCGTCTGCATGTCGACGGCAACCTGAAAGTGCTGGGGCACGTGGATGTCTTCGCTGCCGGCGACGTTGCTTATGCCGCCACGGATGACCTCGGAAACTACGCCGCGATGTCCTGCCAGCATGCAATTTGCCTGGGCCGTTATGCCGGCAACAACGTGGCGGCTGACTTGATTGGGGTCGCACCGATGACCTACAGCCAGCCCAAGTACGTGACCTGCCTTGACCTCGGCGCCTGGGGCGCGGTGTTCACCGAGGGCTGGGACCGTCAATTGAAACTGGTCGGGCAAGAAGCCAAAGACCTCAAGACCCAGATCAACACCGTGTGGATCTACCCGCCAGCCGCCGATCGTGCAACCGCACTGGCCGCTGCCGACCCGTTGATTCCGGTGGCCTGATCCCCCGACGCTTCACGATTGCCCCTCTGCTGCGCACTCCCAGGCGCCCGCCACGGTTATTTTGGCGGGCGCCTTTTTTTCTGGTCACGGAAGAAGAACGGCATCCGCCGGCAGAACAAACTGGACGACCGCACCGCACGGCTGATTGGCCTCGATCCACAATTGGCCGCCATGGGTCTCGATGATCGAGCGGCAAATCGACAGTCCCATGCCCAGCCCCGTGGGTTTGGTGGTGTAGAACGGCGTGAACAACTGCCCGATCGAATGCTCGCCGAAACCCGGCCCCGAATCGCTGACGCAAACCCACACCTGCCCCGCCTCATTGGTCTGCGTGCAGATGCGCAATGCTCCCTTGACGACACCTGCACCGCTCATAGCTTCCAGCGCGTTCATCACCAGGTTGAGCACCACTTGCTGCAGCTCGACGCGATCGCCATCGACCCTTGGCAGACCTGACGCCATCTGCGCCTCCACCAGCACTCCACCCTTCTGCGCCTGACTCTGGGTGATCTCGATGACCTCGCCAATCACCTCGTTGAGGTTGACCGGCTCCTTCGGCTGAGGCGCCTTGCGAATCAGCCCGCGAATGCGGTCCAGCACCTCACTGCCTCGATGGGCATCCTTGACGATGCGTTCCAGGCACAGGCGTGTCTCTTCGAGATTCGGTGGCGCGGCACCCGACCAGCGCAGGGCGGCCTGGGCGCTGGCGAGTGTCGAGGCCAGCGGCTGGCTGACCTCATGAGCAATCGAGGCCGCGAGCTGTCCCATCGTCGCAACGCGGCAGGCATGGGCCAGCTCCGCCTGTATCTCGCGATAACGCTGCTCGCTCTCACGGCTTTTGACCTCGCGCTCGGCGACATCGCGGTACAGGCGCGCATTGACCAGCGAGATCGCCGCTTGTGAAGCGACCAGCCTGAGCGCGGCGATCCGCGAAGGGCTGAATACCCGTGACGTCAGGTTGTTTTCCAGGTAAAGCGCGCCGATCAGTTTCGCCTGATTGAGCAACGGCAGGCACAGTACCGAGCGTGTGCGATGCTGGCGAACATACGGATCGGCAGCGAACGATGGTTCGGCCAACGCGTCATCCAGCACCAGATTTTCCTGGGTACGCAGCACGTGATTGAGGACCGACTCCGGCAGCAGCTTCGCCGCCACCGGCGCATCGTGCAGATCCAGCTGCGTGGTGTCATCACGGGTGGTCGCCTCAGCGACGATCCGCTGCTCGCCCTGCTCCGTCAGGATCAGCACGCCGCGCTGCGCGCCGGCCTGCTCAATCGCGGTGCGCATGATCATGTCGATCAGCTTTTCGAGGACGATTTCACTGGAGGCCGCTTGAGACACCTTCAACACGGTGGCCAAGTCCAGATGCTCGACCGGTGTCGCGATGGTGCTGGTGGGACCGGACAGCGGTTTTTCGACTCGCAGAAACGGGTGTTCGGCCTCCAGTTGTCGAACCTTTCCCTCGGCGCCCCAGCGCTGGTAGCCATAGCGGGCATCCTGCAGATAGACCCGGGCAATCTTTTGCAATCCACGTTGTTGATAGAAGCGCGCGGCGAGCTCGTTGGCCAGAGCTTCGATCTGCAGGAAACCGCTGCGCTGCGCCCGTTCGATCGCCTGCTCAT
Organism: Pseudomonas sp. GW823-FHT04A03; assembly: GCF_058796615.1. Taxonomy (NCBI): domain Bacteria; kingdom Pseudomonadati; phylum Pseudomonadota; class Gammaproteobacteria; order Pseudomonadales; family Pseudomonadaceae; genus Pseudomonas; species Pseudomonas sp. GW823-FHT04A03. The sequence continues at coordinate 339,420 of NZ_JBXAIV010000001.1, read as the reverse complement.
AGCAGTGCTCGGCCTCCAGCAGCCGACCTTCAAGTCGGGCAATTTCCCCCGCCAGCAACGCGGCGTGGCTGGCGAAATTGTCCGGGCAGAGTTCGGCCCAGACCTGCAATTGCCGGTATTGCGCGGTAATGACCTCAAGTTGCTCGTGCCGCTTTCCGGCAGGCTTGGCGCTGCACAGGGCGGCGACGGTCAAGGCCTGGTAGAAGCAATATTCTGCCTCTTCAAGGAACGAGTGCGATGACCGAAGCAATTGTCGAGCAGCTACGCCGGCCTCTGCCGCTGCCTCGTACTGGCCGGCGAAATAGCCGGCCTGCAAGGTGCGAATCCAGTGCCAGCAAATGGCAACCAGCGAAGTCTGGTGATCCTCGGGGTGGCGCTCGGAAAACGCTCCCGGGCCGATGTCGCCGAAGATTGGCGTCTGGCCCCGAAGCATCCGGATAAACGCCAACTGCGTTTCGATAAAGTCGATGACCACGCCGAAGCCGATTTTTCTGGCGTACGCCAGCCCGCGTTCAGCCTCCTCCTGCAACCCGGCTAAAGGCTCGCCAGTGGCCAGCAGGTTGGAAACCCGGCTGTTGCCGGTAAACGCGGCAATCGGCAGATCGCCGGTGCGGTTCGCCACTTCAAATATCTGCGCCAACGGTTCAAGGCATGTGCGTATCGGTTGAGCCCAGCGCTTGGCAAACAGCCAGAACGCCAGTTGCGTGCGCGCCTTGTAGCGTTCCAGATCGCGCCGTTCGACCAGCCGACAGCCCAGCTCCGCGAATGCCAGGCCGGCCGGATAGTCCGCGAACCGTCGTCCGGCGACCCGGGACACGTTGGCATAAGCCACGCACGAAGCGTCGCTGTTGCCGTATTCGATGCTCAGGTTGATCGCCCGGCACATGGCCAGGCCCGGAAGATTGCCGTCCATGTGGACCGCCGTGACGATCAGCTTGGTCAGTGCTTCCAGGGTGGCAAGCGCGGTTTCATCCACCATGGGCGGCAGGTCGATCAACGCCTCAATGGGGCGCTCGACCAGCCGTTGCCCGATCCGCAAATATTCGTCACGCACCTCGTCGTCATCGGGATGAGGCGACCACTCGATCCCCAGATAACGCAGGAAAGCCAGGCACACCGTCACCGCGTTGTCGCTCTGATTCAGAATCAGGTAGAGATCCGCTTGCAGGCAGGCAACATGGGTGCGTTCGGTTAGCGTCTGCGCGCGGCGTGACAATTGCCGCAGGCGGGCTTCGGCGCTCCCCAACTGCCGGGTGAGAAATTCGCACAAGGCCCGGCCGGACTCCAGCGCAAACATCAACTCACGCTGATGCTCCCAGCCACCCTCATCCAGCAACGCTACGCCCTGGGCGAAATACGTCAGCGCCGAGGCGTAGGCCGTCGATGCCCTGGCCCGTTCGCCCGCCAGCAGATTCAGCTGCGCGAGGTGTTCGCGCTCCTGTTGCCGCTCCATTAGCACGGCGCCGCGATTGAGCTGGCCGACCATCTCGAAAATCTTTTCTGCATGCTTGTCTGCCGGCGTCTTCTCCACCAGCAAACGCCCGATCCGCAGGTGATGCTGCGCACGGAAAGCCTCATCAACCAGCAGATACGCGGCTTCCTGGACCCGGTCGTGAACGAAGCCATAGACGCTGTCCTGACGCGTGATCAACTCGTGACGAACCGCCGGCCACAACACCCCGTGAACCTGCGCGACAGGCAAATCCAAAACGGTAGCCAAAGAAGCGACATCGGCGACGTTGCCCAGGCAGGCCAGCTGCTGCAACGCCTGCTGCGTTTCAGCAGGCAACCGCGCCAGCTTGTCGAGCATCAGGTCGACCACATTGTCGGTGTAGCCCTTGGCATGAATGCGTTGTGCGTCCCAGATCCACTGCCGGCGTTCATGGTCGAAGGTCAGCAGATCCTGTTCGACGAGGGTTTGCAGAAACTGAATGACGAAGAAGGGATTGCCCGCGGTCTTGTCCAGAATCAGTTGTACGAGCGGCGCGATGTACGACTGCTGGGAGCGCGACGACTCGGCGACCAATTGCGCGATATGCGATCCGGCCAGTGGCAACAAAGTGACCTCCTGCACCCGGCCGCCCGCCGCTTTGATGGCGCTCAACCGGGTGGTCAACGGGTGCGAGGCATCCACCTCGTTGCTGCGGTAGGCGCCGATCAGCATCAAGTGCTGCAAGTCGGAGCGCGTCAGCAGTTCCTCCAGCCAATTGAGCGTCGCCACGTCCAGCCACTGCAAATCATCAAGAAACAGCACCAGCGGATGTTCGGCACGGGCAAACACGCCGATGAACCGCCGCATGACCTTCAGGAACCGACGCTGCGCCTGTGGCGGTTCCAGGTCTGCCACTGGCGGCGTATCGCCGATGATCAGTTTCAGTTCCGGGATCAGGTCGGTCACCAGCCGCGCCTCTGTCCCCAGCGCTTGCTGCAGCGCGTTGCGCCAGACGGCCATTTGCGAATCGCTCTGGCCCAGAAGCGTGCGCACCAGTCCCTGAAACGCCTGGGCCAGGGTCGAATAAGGCACGTCGCGTTTGTACTGGTCGAATTTGCCGCTGGCGAAGAATCCGCGCACCGGCACCAGGGTTTGATGCAGTTCGTGGACCACCGAGGATTTACCGATGCCCGAATAGCCGGAGACCAGCACCAGTTCCGGTCGACGGCTGACGACGATCCGTTCGAATGCGGCGATCAGCGTCTGCACTTCCGATTCTCGGCCGTAGAGTTTTTCGGGGATCAGCAAACGGTCGCATGTCCCCTGCTCGTCCAGCGCAAACTCATTCAGATCCTGCTGGTGCCAACCTGCCAGACAACGGCGCAAATCCTGCTCGACACCAAGCGCAGACTGATAACGCTCCTCGGCGGTCTTGGCCAGCAGCTTCATGACGATCCGCGACAGCATTTCAGGCACGGTCGCCACCCGCGCACTCGGCGGCATCGGCGTGCGGGCGATATGGCAATGCAGCCACTCCATCGGGTCGGCGGCGGTAAACGGCAGCGACCCGGTGAGCATTTGATAAAGCGTGACGCCGAAGGCATAGAGGTCGCTGCGCGAATCCACCGAGCGGTTCATCCGGCCCGTCTGCTCCGGAGCCATATAGGCCAAGGTCCCGGACAACGTCTCGGGCGGTTCAGCGGCGTGGCGTTCGCGAGGCAGGCGCGATGCCAGGCAGAAACCGGTGAGTCGGGCGTGGCCGTCGGGGCAATTCACCAGAAGGTGAGCGGGCTTGATGTCTTTGTGAATCAGACCGCGCCGATGCAACTTGCCCAGCGCCACCGCGACGCTGATGGCCAGCGGCAGAAACGTCGCAACGTCCAGCGGGGCCGTCAGCAAACGGGCCAGCGGCACACCACCCGGGTCTTCGAGCACCAGTTGCAGCCTGCCATCGTCATGCAACAACTCAAGTGGACGCGCCGCCCAGTCGGCGTCCAGTTGGTCTCTCAGGGAAAACTCATGGGCAAGACGCTCGACGCTGGCGCCCGAAGCATGCCCCGCTGCGAGCGAGGCAATCAGGACATCAACCTCGCGGCTGCCAGAGGCACGTCTGCCCCGGTGGAGAATGCGTTCTCCGTCGTCCCACAGAATCTGCATGCCTTCATTCATCGCCGTCGCAGCCGTTGGGAATCGCTGGATCATGGGGCACCGTTACCTGTATGCCGTTCGGCACCATTGCTAACCGTAGCTGAGAGAAATGCAGGGGGAAAAACCAACGAAAATCTTTGCAGTAAAACCGACACGCGGCAATCAAACGAAGGTGTTAAGGGAATGGAGCATTGACGGCGGCATTCACCCTCCTCAACCCACCGAACGCAACCATTCAAGCAGCTCCATCTCAAGGCTGCCGGGCTTGGGAGGTGCGGGTGACAGCAGGCAATAATGCGAGCCGTCTTCAACAAATCCGGAGGGCGCGGCCAGCACGCCGCTCTGGATATCGTCGCGAACCAGGTGCCACGGACCGATGGCCACGCCCAAGCCCGCGACAGCCGCTTGAATACTGAAGTAGAAATGTTCGAAAGACTGCATCTCCGTCGCGGGAACGGGCTGACCTTTGGCGGTTGCCCACTCTTGCCACGCTGTGGGGCGGCTGGTTGTTTGAAGCAGCGGGGCCGAGGCCTTAAGCTGTTTTCCGTCAAACCACTGGGCAACCCTTTCGGGTCGGCAGACGGGCCCGACCTGCTCCGCAAATAACCTTTCAGCGTGATAACCGGGTGGACGAGGAAAGTCGTCGCGCCGAATCGCCAGATCGATCCCCTGCTCGAATGAAAAGAGTCCGCCGCCCGCCACCAGATGAATGTCCGGGCCGCGGTGTTGCGCCAGGAAGTCGTTCCAGCGCGGAATCAGCCAGCGCATCAGCAGCGTCGGCTCGCAGGACAGGACCAGCCGCCGGGTTCGGCGCGCTTCGCTGCGAATCTCGCGCACCGCCTGGTGCATCACCCCGAGCCCTTCACTCACGGCTTTCAACAGACGCCTTCCTGCATCCGTCAGGAAAACCCTGCGTTGGCGCCGCTCGAACAGGTCGACGCCCAGATCCTCCTCCAGCAGGCGCACGGCCCGGCTGATCGCGCCGGGTGTCAGATGCAACTCATCCGCCGCACGGGCGAAGTTCTCGAATCGGCCGGCGGATTCGAAACAGCGCAGCGCAAGCAGCGACGGCAACCGAGCCTCGGAAGACAGTGAGTCAAATTCACCATTTACGTCAGAAATCATCGTTAGTTCCAGCGCACAGGATCTGTAAACATCGCTTTCTATCACCAACCACCCCAAGGTTCCACCATGAGCGAATGGATAGCTGTAATCACCATCACCCTGCTGGCCTGCATCAGCCCCGGGCCGGATTTCGCCATGGTCTGTCGCAACGGTTTGCTGCTCTCGCGACGTGCCGGCGTTCTCACGGCGGTGGGCATTGGTCTCGGGGGGCTGGTTCACGTCTGCTATACGCTGCTGGGGCTGGGATGGGTTCTGCAACAAACGCCGTGGCTGTTCACGGCGCTGAAGCTGGCGGGCGCTGCGTATCTCATTTATCTGGGGATCAAGATGCTGCGCGCCCGGCCCGACGCCCAACCGCTGGACGCAGCGCCACCGGCCCTGTCGGATCTGGCCGCGCTGCGCACGGGGTTTCTCACCAATGCGCTGAACCCGAAAACCTCGATTTTCATCGTCAGTCTGTTCATGGGTGTCGTGCGACCGGACACCGGCCTTACGACGCAAATCGCCTATGGACTGTTCATTGCAGGCGCGCACGTGGCGTGGTTCAGTCTGGTTGCGCTGTGTTTTTCCGCCGGGAGCGTGCGGGAGAAACTGATGGCTGCACGGCAGTGGATTGACCGGGCGTTTGGCGGGTTGCTCGTGAGCTTCGGGGTTTTGCTGACACTCGCTCAGCGTTCTGGCTGAGCAGGCCGCTGGGCATCAGACGCAAAAAGGCCTGCCACATCGGCAGGCCCTCTTCATTCTGGCGGAACGTTACTGCTTGAGAATCAGCAGCGGCTCGCCCTTCTTGACGATATACGTCGCCAGCTCCGAGCCCTTCTCGTTGCCGACATTCTTCGCGATATGCGCCACACCCGCCGGGATGAAAAGCGAATCCCCCGCCTTGAGCGTCACCGGCGCCTGGCCTTCAAGCCGGTATTCAAACGTGCCGCTGATCACGTAAGCCACTTCGACACCCGGATGCGCATGGTTGGGCGACGTGACGCCCGGTTCGAAATCGACGCGGGCCTGGATCACTTCACGATCCGCAGCGCCCAGATCCTGACGGACCAGATCGGTGCGGCTCAGGCCCTGCTGCCAGCTTTTCGCCGGGGCGGCGGATGGGGTGTCAGCCGCGTGGGCGAGGCCGGTCAGCGAAACGAGTACGGCGGCAGCGGTCATCAGAAGTGTGCGGCGCATGGTGTTGCCCTCTTGGAAGTAGTGGTGTGTCGGCGACTACTTTGGGCGAGGCATGTACGCGGGATGTGTCGTGAGGTCGGGGTTTGTTACCTGATTGTGTACGGCGGCGGGATGGATACACGCGCATACAACTCACAGCACTTCTGACAGCCATTGCCTGAATGCCACGATCTTTTTCGACTCGGCGTTTTCATGGGGCGTGACAAAGTAGAAACCCGACGTGGACTTCAGCCGCAGATCAAACGGCGCCACCAGTCTCCCGGCGCGCAAATCGTCATCGACGTAGGTCGAGCGACCGATGCACACGCCCTGCCCGTCAATGGCGGTCTGCACGGCCATCATTGCCAGATCGAAGGTCAGTCGCGGGCCTTTGGCCGTGAGCGGTGGCAGGCCTGCCGCGTGCAGCCAGTCGTTCCAGTCATCGGCGGTCAGGCCGCTGACCTGCAACAAAGGGTGATGGGCCAGATCCGATGGTGTCTTCAAAGGCTTGTCGCCGGTCAGCAGTCGCGGGCTGCATACCGGGAAGATCTCGTCGGACATCAGCCAGTCAGCCCGCAGCCCAGGCCATTCGCCGTTACCGTAGCGGATCGCCGCGTCTATCCCGGCCTTACGAAAGTCGACCAGTCGGGTCATGGCACTGATCCGCACATCGATCTCGGGATACGCCTCGCGAAACGACGGCAGACGCGGCAACAACCATTTGGACGCCACCGACACCAGCGTGCTGATCGTCAGGACGCTGTGGTCGTTCGCCTCCAGCAAACGCTCGGTCGAATGGCGCAATTCCTGAAACGCCGAACGCACACCGGGAAAATAAGCACTGCCCTCCTCCGTCAGCGCCAACCCGTCCTTCAAGCGCAAGAACAGTCGCACGCCGAGTTCCTCTTCGAGGCGACGGATCTGATGGCTGATTGCGGTTTGCGTGACGTTCAGTTCTTCGGCAGCGCGGGTGAAGCTCAGGTGCCGGGCCGCACATTCGAAGGCTCGCAATCCGTTGAGCGATGGCAGTCGGGGGAGCATATGACCTCTTCAGTCCATGAGATTTTGTCATACGCTAGCACTGCATTTGTCCTTTGCGAAGCGGCGCAGCGATAGCGGATTCTGAGGCTCTACCTGCAAGGAGATCCCATGAAACTGTACTTCGCCCCCATGACCTGTTCGCTGTCGCCGCACATTGTGCTGCGCGAGCTGGAGCTGCCGTTCGAGCTGATCCGGGTCAACAACCAGACCAAGCAAACCGCCGACGGCCGGGACTTTCGCCAGATCAATCCGAAGGGCTACGTGGCTGCGCTGATGCTGGACAACGGTGAAGTGCTGACCGAAGGCCCGGCGATTCTGCAGTACCTCGCCGACCTCGTACCCGGCCATTCGATGGCCCCGGCCAATGGCACCTGGGAACGCTCACGCTTGCAGGAATACCTGAACTTCATCAGCTCGGAAATTCATGGCGGCAGCGCGCCGTTGTTCAGCAGCGAAATCCCGGAAACCACCAAAACGATCTTCAAACACAAACTGTTCAAGCGACTGGATTACCTGAACCGCATCCTCGCGACACAGCCCTTTCTGATGCAAGTGTTCGGCGTAGCGGATGCCTACCTGTTCACAGTGCTGAAGTGGTTGCCGACATTCAGTATCGCCATCGAAGACTGGCCAGCGCTGGCGAACTACATGACACGCATCGCCGAGCGGCCCAGCGTGCGGGCTGCCATCGCGGAAGAGGATGCCACGCAACCGGTGTGAAACCTCCGGTTGCGCGGCCGTCGTCAGGCCTTGGCGGCTTCGTCGATCAACGCCGCCACTTCCGCCGCGCGAGAAGCCAACGACGCATGGCCGGCATTCAGCGTAATGACCTTTTTCGCGTTGAGCCGCGCCGACATGCGCTTCTGGTTGTCCGGGTGGATCATCCGATCCTCGCTGGAAATCTGATACCAGGACGGTTTGTTCTTCCACGCCGGGTTGTTGATTTCATCGCCGAAGGTGCTGGCCAGCGGCGCCTTCTGCGTGACCGCCATCACCAGCGCTTCATCCGCCGGCAGGTCCTGGCAAAAGCTTTCATGGAATTTGTCGGCCTTAAGCCACAGGAAACCATCGCTGTCCGGCGCCAGATTCGGCGCAGCGGCCGGCAAATGTTCCTGGGTGATGCCGCCTGGGCTTTCGCCTTGATCCGGGGCGAACGCGGCGATGTAGACCAGACCGACCACATTCGGCTGATTGCCGGCCTGCGTGATGACCGCGCCGCCATAGGAATGCCCGACCAGCAGCACCGGCCCGTTCACCTGGGCGACCATTTTGCGGGTGCGTTCGGCGTCGTCGGCCAGCGAGGTCAGGGGCATTTCCACGGCCCGGATCGCGCCGTAGCCCTTGCGCGACAATTCCACAATGACCTTGCCCCAGTGCGCGGCACCGCCCCAGAAACCGTGCACCAGCACAATCGTCGGCTTTTCACTCATGGCGTTTCTCCTGCTGTTCATGAAGGTCGATTTACCAATGGCGCTCAGGAGTATGGAGCGGTTCTGCCGATGCGCCCGCTGGCCAGACCAAAGGTGCGTTTCGGGATATGACAGTTGTTGAATGCCCCAACGCTTCTATAGTGAAGGGGTTCAAGCCCTCCTCCCGTCGAGCGCCCCATGGCCAGCACCGATCAACTGATCATCTGCGAGCATTGCGACTGCGTGTACGAAAAAGTCACGCTGGCCAAACACCAGAAGACCCTCTGTGTGCGTTGTGGCGGTGTGCTCCAGCGCTACAACGGCCTGAGTGTGGAGCAACGTCTGGCGCTGACTTTCACGGCGGCGATGCTGTGGCTGTTCGCCAATTTCTACCCGGTGATGAGCATCAGCATGAAGGGCCTGAAAAACAGCGCGACCCTGTGGGATTCAGTGCTGGCCCTGAGTCAGGGGCCGATCACCTTCATGGCGATGGTCGCGGCGATCTCGATCATCATCGCCCCGGCCTTTCAGTTGGTTTTATTGATCTGGGTCTTGAGCTTCGCCCTCGCCTCGCGCCGTTCGCCGGGTTTCAAGCTGTGCATGCGCTGGCTGGAAACGCTGCGGCCGTGGAGCATGCTCGAGGTTTGTTTACTCGGCGCGATGGTCGCGGTGTTCAAACTGGCGGGCATGCTCGACGTCATTCCCGGCATCGGCCTGTTTGCGCTGGCCGTGCTCAGCCTGTTGCTGATTCGCATCGCCGGGCGCGACGTGCGCGAACTGTGGGACATCCTATGAAACGACCACCGACGGCAACCGAGCTCAATCTCTGCCTGTGCCACAGCTGCGGGCTGGCCTGCGACATGACCGGCGAGCCGCACCAGTGCCCACGCTGCGACGCCCCGCTGCACCGGCGTAAAACCAACTCGCTGACCCGCACCTGGGCCTACATGTTCGCCGCGCTGGCGTTTTACGTGCCGGCGAATCTGCTGCCGGTGATGAACACCACCCTGCTCGGGAGCGGCGCCGACAGCACCATCATGAGCGGCGTGCTGGAGTTCTGGGAACACGGCGCGTGGGACATCGCCCTGATCATCTTCGTCGCCAGCATCGCGGTGCCGGGGGTGAAATTTGTTGCGCTGACCCTGCTGCTGGTCACCGTGCAACGGGACAGTCATTGGGCGCGCAAGGAGCGTTCGAAGCTGTACCGCTTCGTCGAGCTGATCGGCTATTGGTCGATGCTCGATGTGCTGGTGGTCGCGCTGGTGGCGGCGCTGGTGAAATTCCAGGCGCTGGGGGATATCGAGCCGCGACCGGGGATTCTGTTTTTCGGCCTTGTGGTCGTGTTCACGATGTTGTCGGCGATGAGTTTCGACCCGCGCGTAATCTGGGATAACGCGCCGGACGAAGAAACGGAAGAACCCCGGCACTCGACTGATCAAGTGCCGGGGCATCAAGCGACTTAAATCAGATCTGCGCAGTACCGCCGTCGACGAACAACTCGATGCCATTGACGAAGCTGCTGTCATCCGAGGCCAGGAACAACGCAGCCTTGGCAATCTCGCTCGGCTCGCCCAGACGCCCGATCGGCACGATAGACGCCAGTTGATCGAACAGCCCCTGCGTGTGTTCCGCCGGCACCAGCCCCGCCAGACCAGGCGTGCGCACCGGGCCAGGGCTGATGGCGTTGACGCGGATGCGCCGTGGTTTCAGGTCCAGCAGCCACGACCGCGCGAAGTTGCGCACCGCCGCTTTGCTCGCGCTGTAGACGCTGAAGTTCTCCGTGCCCTGCACCGAAGTGGTCGATGAGGTCAGCAGGATCGATGCGCCATCGCGCAGCAGTGGCAAGGCCTTCTGCACGGTGAACAGCGTGCCCTTTACGTTGGCGCCGAAAATCCGGTCGAAGTGCTCTTCAGTGATCGAGCCCAGCGGCAGCATATCCCCGCCGCCGGCGTTGGCGAACAGGATGTCGAGGTGCCCGGCCTTCGCGGCGATCTCGCTGTAGATGCGATCCAGATCGTCCAGCTTCGCCACATCGCCCTGAATCCCGATGGCCCGTGGGCCGATGGCGGCGACCGCTTTGTCCAGCTCGGCCTGACGGCGGCCAGTGATAAATACCGTGGCGCCCTGGGCGACGAATTCCTGCGCCGAGGCCAGGCCGATGCCGGTGGTGCCGCCAGTGATCAGTGCGATTTTGCCTTCAAGTCTGTTGCTCATGATGAATCTCCAGTAACCGTTTCGAGGAAGGTGACGGGTCGTAGGTGAGCCGTTGAAAGCGACTTTAGGCCGATCGATTGATTTGAAAAATCCACTAAATCGGTTTTGTTTGTACACAGACATGCACAATACTCAGCCCAGTCCAATCCACTGAGCCCGAGCCAATGAATCAGTTAATGGCGATCCGCACCTTCGCCCGCGTCGTGGAAAGCGGTTCGTTCACCAAAGCCGCCGACTCGCTGAACCTGCCGAAAACCACCGTCAGCAAGCTGATCGGCCAACTGGAAAACCACCTCGGCGTGCGCCTGCTGCAACGCACCACCCGCCGCCTCACCGTCACGGCCGACGGCGCCTCCTATTACCAACTGACCCAACAACTGCTGCATCAACTGGACGACATCGACCAAGGTTTCAGCCAGGCCCAAGGCCTGCTGCGCGGCCGGATTCGCGTGGACATCGGCGGCTCGACCGCGACGATGCTGGTGATCCCCGAGCTACCGAAGTTCTTCGAACGCTATCCAGACATCCAGGTTGATCTGGGCGTCAGCGATCGCCCGGTGGACCTGATCAGCGAGCGCGTCGACTGCGTGATTCGCGGCGGCCCGCTGACCGAACAAACCCTCGCCGTGCGCCGCCTCGGCGAAGTGTCCTGGACCACCTGCGCCACGCCCGATTATCTGCAACGCCATGGCACCCCGAGCCACCCGCTCGAACTGGCCAGCCACCAGGTGATCGCCTACCGCTCGGCCTCCACCGGACGCATCCTGCCGTCGAACTTCCAGCGCAACAGCGAACGCCATCAGATCGAAGGCAAAGGCCTGATCAGCGTCAACGAGAGCAACGCGCATCTGGCGGCCGGGCTCGCCGGGCTGGGGATCATCCACACCTTCAACTACACGGTCAGGACGGCCATCGAGCGCGGCGAACTGGTGCCGATCCTTGAGGACTGGCGCCCGCCGGCGTATCCGTTTCATGTGCTGTATCCGCCGAACCGGCATTTGAGCAATCGGGTGCGGGTGTTTATCGATTGGCTGGTGGAGCGGTTTGCGCAGGTTGATTAAGCCTCGGATCCGCCCGGGAACGGGTTTGTTCATGCTGACGTCTTCGCGGGCAAGCCCGCTCCCACAGGGTTTGCGCCGTCCTTGTGGGAGCGGGCTTGCCCGCGAAGACGTCGGTCCAGACACCTTCATTCCTACCGGCAAGACGCGCCGTTTCGTCTAACCTGACTCTGCACCCGACGATGATTGCCCATCGTCGGCGCACTGATCTTGATGCCCACGAAACGGAGAATTCCATGCTCAAGCGAACCCTGGCACTGACCGCTGGTTTGGCCCTGTCCCTGTCCGCCGTGCTGGCGCAAGCCGCGGAGGTGTTGAAGGTCAGCGCGATTCCCGATGAAGCCCCGACCGAGCTGCTGCGCAAGTTCGAGCCACTGGGGTCTTATCTGGAGAAGCAACTGAACATGAAAGTCGAGTTTGTGCCGGTGGCCGACTACCCGGCGGTGGTCGAAGCGTTGGCCACCAACCGTCTCGATCTGGCCTGGCTCGGTGGCTTCACCTTCGTCCAGGCGCAGTTGAAAAGTGATCCGAAGGTCATTCCACTGGTGCAGCGTGAGCAAGACGCCCAGTTCACCAGCAAATTCATCACCGCCGACCCGAACGTCAAAAGCCTCGCCGATCTCAAGGGCAAGACTTTCGCTTTCGGCTCCGTGTCGTCCACCTCCGGCAGCCTGATGCCGCGCTATTTCATGCTCAAGGACGGCATCAAACCGGAAAGCTATTTCAGCCGCGTCGGCTACTCCGGCGCCCACGACGCCACCGTCGCCTGGGTGCAGGCCGGCAAGGTCGACGCCGGTGTGCTGAACGCCAGCGTCTGGCAAAAACTGGTGGACGCCGGCAAGGTCGACACCAACAAGGTCAAAGTCTTCGCCACCACCCCGGCCTACTTCGATTACAACTGGACCGTGCGCGGCACCCTCGACCCGGCGCTGGCGGCGAAGATCAAAAAAGCCTTCCTCGACCTCGACCCGGCCAACCCTGAGCACAAGAAAATCCTCGACCTGCAAGCCGCCAGCCGCTTCATCGAAACCAGCCCGGACAATTACAAAGGCATCGAGGAAGCCGCCCGCGCCGCCGACTTGCTGAAATGACGCTGCGCCTCAAACAGGGTTTTCTGCACCACACCAATGGTGTGGAAGCCTTGCGCGGCGTGGATTTGCAGATCGAGGCCGGCGAGCAGGTGGCGATCATCGGCCCGTCCGGCGCCGGCAAGTCTAGCCTGCTGAACTTGCTGGCAACCGCCATTCGACCCAGCAGCGGCGACATCGAAGTGCTGGGCGAGCGCGCCTGGCATTTGTCCGCCCGCCAACGGCAACGCCTGCGCGCCCGCATCGGCCTGGTGCATCAGGCGCCGCCCCTGCCGCCCCGGCAACGGGTGGTGACAGCGGTGCTGGCCGGCAAACTTGGCCAGTGGAGCCTGGGCAAAAGCCTGATCAATCTGCTGCATCCGCTCGACGTGCCCGGCGCCCGCGCCGCACTGGCACGACTGGATCTGGCGGACAAACTCTTCAGCCAATGCCAGCAACTGTCCGGCGGGCAATTGCAGCGCGTCGGCATCGCCCGCGTGCTGTATCAGGCGCCGGAAGTGTTGCTGGCCGACGAACCGGTCTCGGCGATGGACCCGGTGCTGGCCGGGCACACACTGTCGATCCTGTCGCGCCATGCCCGGGAGCACAACGTCACGCTGGTGGCGAGCCTGCACGCGGTGGAACTGGCGCTGTCGCACTTCCCGCGCATCGTCGGTCTGCGCGAGGGGCAGATCCTGTTCGACTGCCCGTCCGCGCAAGTCAGCCGCGAGATGCTCGACACCCTCTACGCCAACGAACAACTGCAATCCCCGGCGCCCGCCGTCGCGCCGCTGGTTGTGCAGATTCCCCGATGCTGAGCGCCGACACCCGCGACCCCGCCGCACTGCCACGGTTGCTGCTGACCGGGCTGGCGATTGCCTTGCTCTGGCCGGGGATTCAGCTCAGCGAACTGGATCTGGGCGTGCTGTTTCACGCCGACAGCCAGAGTGAAATGGGCCGCTTCGTGTCGATGTTCTGGCCACCGGAGCATGATCGCGAGTTTCTTCAACTACTCCTCAAAGCCACCCTGCAAACCCTGGCCATCGCCACCGCCGGCATGGCCCTGGCGCTGCTGTTGGCAGTGCCGGCCAGCCTGCTCGCCAGCCGCGCCCTGTCGCTGACCGCCGCCTCCCGCGGCGGCCGCCCGAGCCTGTTGGGCCGACTGCTGCGCTGGCCGGTGCGCGGGCTGCTGATCTTCCTGCGCAGCGTGCCGGAAATCGTCTGGGCGCTGCTGTTCGTGCGCGCCGTCGGCCTCGGCCCGGCGGCGGGCGTGCTGGCCATCGCGATCACCTACAGCGGCATGCTCGGCAAGGTCTACGCCGAAATCTACGAATCCACCGACCAACGCCCGGCCCACGCCCTGCTCCAGGCCGGCAGCGGACGCCTCGCCAGTTTCGCCTACGGCGTACTGCCCAACGTCGCGGCGGAACTGCTCTCCTACACCGTCTACCGCTGGGAATGCGCCATCCGCGCCTCGGTGGTCATGGGCTTCGTCGGCGCCGGCGGCCTCGGCCAGCAGATCGACCTGTCGATCCGCATGTTCGCCGGCGGCGAAGTCGCCAGCATGCTCCTCACCTTCCTCCTGCTCGTCCTCGGCGCCGACCAACTCAGCCGCCTGCTGCGCTGGAGGCTGGCATGAAACGCCTGATCAATCCGTTGCTGATTCTTGCCATTGTTGCGGCCGTCATTGCCTCGTTCATCTACCTGGGTCTCGACCTTGAAGAACTCGGCAGCGCTACCAGCCTGAAACAGATGGGCCGGTATGTGGCTCGCTTTCTCAGCCCCGATCTCAGCGCTGACTACTTGGCTGCCATCCTGCGCGGGTCGATGGAAACGTTGGCCATGTCTGCGCTTGGCACCCTGCTCGCCGCCGTGCTGGGGCTGTTACTGGCGCTCCCTGCTGCTGGCCGGTTTGGCTGGCTGTTTCAAAGTCCTGCCCGCCTGCTGCTCAATGCCCTGCGCGCCATTCCCGAACTGGTGTGGGCTGCGTTGATGGTGCTTGCGGCTGGGCTTGGGCCGAATGCCGGGACACTTGCGCTCGCCCTGCACACCACGGGCGTGTTGGGGCGGTTGTTTGCTGAGGCGCTGGAGAACACGCCACCGGAACCGGCGGATGCGATTCGGTTACAGGGGGGGAATCCGGTTTTGGCGTTCTGCTACGGCACGCTGCCGAACCTGGCGCCGCAGTTGCTGGCGTATTGTTTGTATCGGTGGGAGAACAATATTCGGATGGCCAGCGTGCTGGGTTTTGTCGGGGCTGGGGGGCTGGGGCAGATGTTGTATGTGAGCTTGAGTTTGTTTCAGGAGGCGCAGGCGGGGACGGTGATTTTGGCTATGCTGATTTTGGTGTGGGGGGTGGATTGGTTGAGTGGTTGGGGTCGGGGGCGGTGGGTTAAGGCTTAACTTAGACCGTTCATAGCTAGCCTTTCGCTCAATTCGTGCATTGTAGTAGAGGAATAATTTCACCATGTTAGTTAGAAACAACTGGCTACGGTCGCGTTGCTACAAAATCAAACCCCACATAGAAACAAGGGGCGTTCGCACATTTTCAGCTATAAATTTTACGCAACTTTAAACATTCTTCAGAGGAGTTCAATAATGAACTCACCAAAAAAGTACAAAAATAAAAAAACGCCGAAAGATCTTGTCTTTGATGCCATGAAAAATAAAAAATGGGACTATCGAACAATCCATGGAATTTCGACCGAAACGAAATTACCAGAATCCGTAGTAACCGCAGTTCTTCAAGAATCAGAGAGCGAAATAAGGTCATCTATAATGAAGACCAAAACGGGAGAAAGCCTTTACGCCTTAAAAAGACAAAAATCGGCGTTAGCCGATGTTTGGTGGGCAGTAAAAAAGATGAGTAAAGACAAGTACGAGAATTCCGATGACGACACTTGAGACTTTCTTATTCGGCCTGGCTGGGGGGCTACTTCCAGAAGTATACGCACTATACAACATTCGCCACAGCTGGCTGAACGATAAGCCAAGCTGGGTTAAATCATACTTTTACTGGCTCATCACTTTCGCCATGATCTTTCTGGGAGGATGCACAGCCGCACTTTACTCCTACATCGGGATCAAATTGAACGCTCTTATGGCTATTCACTTGGGGCTAGCCACACCAGTACTCATTCAGACAGCTCTGAAAGAAAAACCAAAAGTCAGCTAATCATAGAAACTCGCTTTTCCGCCATCCACTTAGGATCGCTTGAAGAAACACTCACAGGACTTAGCCTTTTATAAAAAGCCCCCGTTACTTTATAAACACATCCACGCAGCATTCAATATGGAATACAAAATGAATAAAAAAGATACTCAGCGCGGCTCCGCCGTAGTGAACGTTTTGAAATCCGACTCAATAGCCAGCGTAGGAAAAGACCTTATGGAACTGGGAGTTGATGCCGCACTTGAATCTGGAATTTTGAAAGATATTCCGCTTGTAAACACCCTAGTAAGCATATTTAGCGCGGCTGGCACCTTCAGGGATCAAATTCTGACCGCCAAACTACTCCGCTTTCTTCACCAACTATCTGAAACATCAAAGAAAGAACGAATTGTGATGGTGGAAAATTTGAATGAGGATGGGAAATTCTCTGGAAGAGTTGGCGCTTCTGTGATTGAAATTCTAGACAGAATGGAAAGTGAGAAAAAGCCCGAATTAGCTGCTAAATGTTTTGCCGCGTTCGCAAAAGGAGACATTTCATTTGAAGAGCTTCAACGCATTCTATTTGCACTTGAGCGCGTTCCACACTTTTACATAGACAAATTGGAGAAGTTTTCTAAAATAACTATTGAAGAGTCGATAAAAATGGATGAGTTCATATTGCTGGCGTTCGTGAATGCTGGTTTGGGCAAAAACAATGGCGGAATGGATGGCGGTGCAATTCTGCCAACGAACCTCTGCAAGCTATTTATTCAATCCGGCCTAGCTTCATAATTAACGATCAGATCAAAAAAATTAGTAAAAATACGGATTGATTTTTAAGTACCGCTCGGAAAAGTAGGTGAGTCCGCCCCCTGTTTTCCATCCTTCTCTCCTGAGCACGAATATCAATCAAGAAACATTTGATCTTTTCATACTCTTCAAAAAAGAAATAAATCTGCCCCCCTTTTCTAATATTAAAAAAATTCGTAGCACACAAGAAATCTCCGCTACATTGATATGACAATGAGTATTTTTTGAAAGCCACACGTATAAAGGAGAAAGAAATTGGGAGACTGTCAAATCACCTGCATCACACTGTCCGGCTCTAAGTCTCACGACCGGATAACACGGGTTGGTAATGCGTCAGTACCGTGGTATCTCACTACAGCAGACGCGGTGCAACGAATAGAGGCAAAGATAGATACGTTTTATGTAAAGAACTCATTTGGAGTACGGGCTGAGGTAGGAGTTGTCCGTCCATCTCAAGGATCGCCTTATTTGCGAACATACGCCGATGGAGTCTGGACAGACAATTTGTTGAGCTTGAGCACCTGTTAACATATACGAAAGGGATGGATTTCTTTTAGATAAAAAACCCATCCCTTTCTTGAACTTACAAGAACAAACATCTCCTGCACACCGATACGACCCTGACCAAAAAAACTTATCACGTGAGTTTTATTTGATTAGCAAAAACTTCCACCCTTACCAGATCCACAATCAAGTTACTATCTCTTCCTACTGCCTTTAGCCCTCCATCTCTTGTTATAACAAAACTCGCAACCAAATCTTTAGATGTGGATTTAAATGTTAAAGACGACACATTAAAAGACCTCCCCCCCACAAACGTCTCAACACTCTCTTTTAAATTCTTACCACCAACAGCTGTAATTTTAGCAGAAGCCCCCCCCCCAAGATCTACTTGGGATATGCTAATCGCTGTATTCTGAAAATTCGAACTCAAAAACACGCCACTATCAGTCAGACTCTTTACATCCAAAACAATTGGCTCTATAGAAAAACTGAAGCCACTAATCGCGCCAAGCTTCATTATAAAAACACTCAAACTTCTTCCAGGGTTGACTACTTCCAACACCCCACTATCAAAAAATATCTTAAACTTTGTTTCCTTATAGACAACCCTTCGAGTAGTAACGACATCTCCAAATGGATCTTCGAAGACCTCATCATACTCGATTCTTTCGATATATTTAGCCTCTATCTTGTCCTTCCGAAAACTTGAAACTTGAAACCCGTCAGAGGCACCTTGAGTGAATTTTGTTTTATTGATTTCCGCATATAGCCTTTCAGCATCTAGACTTGAAACAAACCTATACCATTTTAGCCTAATCATAATGAGCGCCCTCCTTTATTTGGGCCTGCTCCGATTTAAGCTCTTGGATAACAGCCTGCGCCGCCTGTTCAATTAGTGCGACATACTCATGCCTTTCATCATCCTTGAAGGCCCTTATATTTTTTGCATATTCAAGATTATTAAAATTATAATATCCTTTGACACTAAATTTAAACCCTTCGCCCGTTTCAGGCTTTTCAAATCCCGCAAAAAATTCTACACGCTCTCTTTTACCCGAGGTTTTATCGGACCGCCACACAATAGATGCTATGTAAAACCCACCACTCTTTAGATCCTGATACTGTCGAGAACTTAAAAGACTCTCTCCCCGTAGCGCTGCATTTTTCACAACACCCAGCATCTCATCTCTAGCTTCATCAGCAACATCCCCATCATCTTCATCTTCTAAATCACCACTTTCATGGCTAGATTCAACTCTTATGTTTGTCACATTACTTAAGACAAATCCGGAAAGAGAGGTAATTAGTTTTGTAAAAAATTCGGTTTTTGCGAGATGCCCCGCAACATCCACGAGTTCAATCTTAAGAACCGGTATCTCCCTCTTGCTTTTCTCCTCTATTCTATTAGTCAGCTTTTTAGCTATAGACTCACCCTTGCTATTTGCAGGAAACCTCAGAATAGTAGTATCTTCATTCACTTCAAATTCAACATCGGCCTCTTTCTTTATACGCTGCATTAATCTGCTTTTGGCATAATTCAAATCCGAATACTCGGTCTTTACAGTTAATTTATTTCCATCTTGAACCACCTTCACCTTCTCGTCCTCTTCAGGATTCTCTTCAAACTCTTTGGCGATCGCCTTAATTTCCTCCAGCGTGAGCTTAACATTAAGCGTTTCACTCTTTATTTTGTCACTTCTATTATTTTGCTCCCGCCTAGCGAGAAGCACATTCAAATCATAATAATCATGAGGCAGAAGTGAGATCTTCTCTGCCAGTTCATCTCGATCCTCATCTGCAGAATAAAAAATCCCTTTATCTTTCGTCAGCTCCAGTAGAACGTGCTCTGTCAGTCGCTGCTTAGCTGATTTAAGGACATCGAAGATTTCCTTATCTGTAGCGCAATAGTAGAGCGGATTTTTCTTATCACTCATCACGCATTCCTATTTCCACTTCCGAGAATGTTTGAGTTACAGTTGTCATCTGGGAAAACTCTATATTACTTAATATCCTCCCTATTTCCCCACCGCCACAGCGCTCTGTATATTCATCAACAGCCAACTTGAATTTAGCGCTTGCTGACTGATGGGGATCGAGAATTTTTATAATAACTTTGTTTCCGCTAACCAGAACTTGATAATGCATCAAGCAGTCAATGAGATATAAAAACTCGGCCTGTTCATACCCACGCTTTCTATAAAAAATAACGAAATCATTTTTTGGTGTATCCGGCAGCATGGAATATTGCATGATAATCCACGAAGAAGTTAACATTTCAAGCGTGGCGGCCGGTGCTTTCTCCAACTTAACGTTTTTCTTTTTTGACAAGTGAGGATAAAAAAACTTACATTGACTACGAGGGGGTAATTCTTCCCCTCCTCGCATCCTAAGAATTTCATCTTTCACGTTATTAAGCCAAAATATATCAGCCGGACTGAGCACAACAAGTTTAGATCCTTTAGGGATATTCAGATCTTCACTTCTAACACCTTCAATTCTTTTAGCAAAATCCGCATCGAATCTTCCATCATGATTGTAAATAAAAAGAAGCCCGCATATATTTTGCGCAACGTGCTCATGTGTGTATTCTGACTGCCAAGACTGACTTTTCTCTGCACACTCCAAGCTATTTGCCAGACTTTTTATCGCGCCTTTAACCTTCTCGCTAGTTATAGTTTCTTTCTTATAACTTTTTAAGTCGCAATTTATATAAGTCCGCGCTTGTGAATAGGGTTCTTCGTACCAAAAAACCACATCTGATGGATGTGTTGGTACTTTATGTTTTTCAGTTTCCTCACACGTCCAATTTCTGTCATGCGGACCCACCCTGTTCCATAAAAATTCGCCAAAAATTCCTTTTGATAGAATTTCAGCCATTTTTGCGATATTAGCTGTTTCTGCCATGTTAATCCCTAATCAATTAAGTAAAACACTACTCTGCTGCCCTATTGCCATCACAACCGTTTTATTGAAGCATATTCAACGCCGACCACAACTGAGTGCATAGAATTTATTTCTGAATGTAGTCAACTCTGCTTTTGTGGCTTAAGGGAGACTGATTTATTTCAGACTATGAGTCCCCCTCTTCCTTGAAGAATGAAGGCAATGTGATAGCATGCGCGCGCCCCGGAGTGGGAACTTTTTTCATATTGCAAGGAATACGCCCCGTGAAAGACTTCGTCATCAGCGTCAACAACACCGTCCTCTACCTCTCCCTGGCATTCATCTGGCTGGTCGCTATCGTCGCGATTTTCACCAGTGGGTTCCTCCCGGCGCTGGGTATCTTCGTGGCCGGCACCCTATGCTGGTGCATCATTTCCGGCTTCTGGTTCGTCCAGTCGGCGACCTACGAAGAACTGCGCAAGCTGAACGCCAGCAAAAACTGAAACATCAGGGTGGAGCCGTAGTGTCCCGCCTTACCCTCAGCGCTTGGTTCCGTGCCAAGCGCTCTCGCCCACTTCGAATGGCTCGCATAAATCCCGCGTTCTCCGAAATCCTGAAAATCCCCCATTCCCTTTCTGCCAATAAAGCCCAGTACTATCTCTCAAGAAATATCCCCGTCCCTTGTCCTCATCCACTGAGTGGCGATCTAAAGGAGTTTTGGTTTTGGGACATATTCTGACTGAGCCTCAACTGACCGACGTCAGAGCTGCACTCTCCTGGCCTTTCAACGATTTACCGGTCGAATACGATTACGTAGCGGCGGAGGTCAGAGGCATCGATCCTGACGTGCTCTACGAAATCCTTTATTCAGAGGTCGCGCCGGTGTGCTTTACCAACCTTGTGGCTGCTGTGCCTCCGGTATGGACTGGCTTTGATCCAGACTCGCTCAGGGTAATGATCGAGGAAAGGCTGGCAGCGAGGAAGAACAGCTGGTTTCGCAGGCAGTTTGATAAGGCGTTGGTTCGCTGGCTGCAATACAACTATGGCTACATCTGGAAGGAGATTTCCTCCAGGCTTTGAACGCTTAAACAGCTCCGTTTAAAACAACCCGCCGTAACTTCCCCAAGGCTACAACGCCTTGCGTCATTGCCTACGACTACGCCAGAATCCGCCGGCTTGTGCGTCTACGACGCGGGTCTTATCGTTTCCCGGTCACTGAAAAACAGTGATGGGGTTTGGTAGCCCGAGACAAACACAAGATGCAGAGCACACCATCGCGGCGGTCAATCGCCCCGGTTTTATGGTGGCCATGCACAGGGCGTCTTCGGGCGCGCCGGTCTCCTTGTGTCCCGGTCTACCAACCTGCGTATGGCCACCACCCAACGTTTGGTAGCGTGTGGGTGATGGCTCCTGATGACGACACAAGGAGTTTCACCATGATCAAACCAACACCCAACCCACCCGAAACCGACCCCACCTCCCCCTACGAATCCCCAAACTCGAAAAAACTCCACGACGCCGCCGAGCGCGCGCTGGATCACTATCTCTTCCCCGCCGCCGGGATCATGTCGTCCTTGAACGAGCCCGAGCGGATGTACCTGGCCAATCCGAAGTACAACACTGAATGTTTGCTGGCCAACGCCAGCGAAAACCTTGGGGCGGCCAGTGAGATGCTCAGCAATTTCGCAGCAACGCTCGATCCGTCGCATCGCAAGACGGCGATCGGTATTGCGCAGGTGGTGATGATTGCCGAGCTGGCGGTGAATCAGGCGCTGGATCACGTCGAGGTCGCGTAACGCGACGATGGCTGTAGTAGCCGTTCGCGGCGGCTTCTACAGCGCGACTTGTTGAGTCTCCCGCTGCTGCAGGAAAAAGCACGACTCAAGAGATAATGGAATGCAAAACAGCCCGGGCCGACACCCTCGTTAATTACGAAGGGCGTCGGCCCGGGCTGTTTGCGTTTAAGTGGAAGGATGACCGAGGTTTGCCACCGGGGACCGGGGATCAAGACCCCATTTTCCAGGCGGGCGTGGCGTTCAAGAACAACCCCAGAACCCGACTGACCTCACAAAATCGCTACTCGAAAGTTACCACTCGTCGTTTCTCTGCCGGAACGTCCAATCACTACTAGTGTTTATCTGACTTCAAGACAACCTCGAAGAAACCGGCAGTCGCCTTTCAGACATTCAATGTGTTGATGATTTCGCAGAGGACGCGCCATGACCGTAAGCCGATACGCTTGCCGACTCAGTGTTTCTGTCCTGGCCGTGGGTTTGCTGAGCAGCAATGCCCAGGCCGGCGGCATTCTTATCTATGAAGCAGGCCAGGAAGGTAATGGCCTGGCCAATGCCGGGGCCGCTGCCCTGGCGACCGATCCCAGTGTATTGATGAGCAACCCCGCCGGGCTCACCGAACTCAAAGGCACGCAAATCAGCGCCAACGGGCAGTTGATTCTGGGTGACATGCGCTTCTCCCGCGACAGCAACAATCAATTTGATGGCAACGAAGGCGGCAATGCCTTGCAGTATCTGCCTGGTGCGAGTTTCTTCGTCAGTCACCAGATCGATGAACGCTCGGCCATCGGTTTTGGCATGTATGGCAACTTTGGTCTGGCGCTGGATTACGACGACGATTGGGCAGGTCGATATTTCAATCAGGAGGCCGCGGTCATTGGCGTGTCCTTTCAGCCGACCCTGGCGCACAAGTTCACCGATGACCTGTCGATCGGCATCGGCCCGCGCATCATGTACGCCTATTACCGGAATGAAACGGCAATCAACAACAACCTGCTCGGGCTGCGCGACAGTCCCGACGGCCAGCTCGAATACAAGGACACCGACGTCGGCGCCGGCATCAATCTCGGCCTGCTTTATCGCTTGAGCGAACGCACGCAGATCGGCCTGGCCTACACGAGCAAGATCGACCTGGAGTTCAAGGACAGTCCGAGCGTGCGCAAGGTCGACAACCCGATCATCAATGCCGCGCTACGGCGCCTGGACGTCGACTCACTGGAACTGGACATGTCGGTGCCGCAAACCGTTCTGCTCAGCGTCGCCCACGACCTGAGTCCGCAATGGAAATTGCTGGGCAGTCTCGGTTGGCAGGACTGGAGCCAGTTCGGCGAAATCGGCGTGGAGGTCGACGCCAATGCGACCGACGTCACCCGCACCGCCGACCGAAAATACAAGGACACCTGGCACGCTTCGATGGGCGCGCAATACCAGATGACGCCACGCCTGCGCTGGAGCATGGGGCTGGGGTATGACAGCTCGGCGGTGGATGACAAGGATCGGACTGTCGACAACCCCATGGGCGAGGCCTGGCGTGTGGCGACAGGCGTCAATTACCAGATCGATGAAGGACTGGATGTCCACGCGGCCTACACCCTTGTCTGGCTCGGCGATATGGACGTCGAGCAGACCAAGTCCCGCTCCGGGGAAACCCTGTCCGGCACCTACCGAAACGCCGCGCTGCACATCCTCGGTGGCGGCGCGACGTGGCGTTTTTGAGCCTTCAATGCCGAAGCACTTTTGTCTCGGCTAACCGATTTCCTGACTTCCAAAGGACGCCGATATGAGCCCGGTGATAAACAAAATCAAACATGAGTTCATGAAGGCGCTTCCACCCACGATCTTCTTTTTCGTGATCTTGCACATCGTTGCTTTGATCCGTGCGCTCATGATCAAAGGGTCGGGGGTCGATCTTCCGGTTTCAGCCTCTGTTCTGATCGCGTCGCTCATACTCGGAAAGTCGGTATTGGTCGCGGACATGCTGCCCTTCATCAACCGTTTTCCCGATAAGCCGCTGATCTGGAATGTCACCTGGAAAACGCTCATGTATAACCTGGTCGCGCTGATCGTCCATTATCTGGAACGGCTATACGACTACTGGAAGGAAGCCCCGAGCTTCATGGATGCGAATGCCCTGCTGTGGTCTTCGATGAACTGGCCCCGGTTCTGGGCGGTGCAAATCCTGCTCATCACGCTGATATTCATGTATTGCGTGATCGCAGAGCTGGCGCGTGTCATCGGACGTGACCGGCTGAAGGTGATGTTTGTGGGGCCGCTTCCACCGATACAACGCTGAATCGGCGAGCCCCTAACCCGCCACCACGAAAATGATAATGGGGCCGCAAACAGCCAACAGCACGTTGGACACCGCATAACAAACCGTGAAGCCGATCACCGGCGTATTGCTGCCGGACTGCTCGATGATCTTGTTCATCGACGCGGCTTCGGTCTGCGCGCCTGCCAGACCGCCGAACAGCACCATCGGGTGCAGGCGCAGTATGTAGCGGCCGAAATACAACGCCACCAGCGGCGGCAGAATGGTCACCACTGCGCCGGAGATCAGCAGTGACACGCCTTGCTCCTTCATCGCCTCAAACGCGGCGGGCCCTGCCAGCAAACCGATGACCGCACCGAAGGCCGTCAGGCCGAATTCGGAAAAAGCCCATTGCGCAGCCGGTGGCAGCGCGCCGATTTCCGGGTGGCGTGAGTTGTACCAACCGATGGCCAACGCCACTACCAGCACCCCGCCGCCGATGCCCAACTCCACCGGAATCATGCCGATGTGCGTGGACAGCAGCCCGAGCAATGCCCCCAGAACCATGCCCAGGGTGTGCATCGCAATGTCGCTTTTATAGCCCTGCTTGCGAATCCGCCCCAGGCGCTGCGCCAACGCTTCGACGCTGGCAGTGCGCCCGGTCACGCGGATCACGTCGCCTCGGCGCAGGACGGTATTGGGCAGCAGCGGCAGTTCGTAGCCTTGCCGGCTGATGGTGTTGAGAAAACAGCCCAGCCTCTGGGTGTTTCTCAGTTGAGCCCGGACTTCATGCAAGGTCTTGCCGGCGAATTCTTTCGAGGTCAGGACGATGTCCGCCTCGCGGGTTGGAAACGACAACGACTGCGGATGATCGATTTCCGGGCCGATCCAGTGGCTGAGCGTGCCGACCGCCTCACGCAACGCATACACGCCAACGATATCGCCCTCCATGAGCACGAAGCTTTCATCGCGCTCGATGATCTTTCCTCCCCTCACCACGCGCTCGATGCTGAGCGCGTCATGCAGCTTTTCAAGATCGGCGATGGACTGTCCGCTGGCCTGGCCAACCGCTGCCACCTGATGGGCGCGCACGACAATGCGTGTGTAGGAAACGGTGATCGCGTCCTCGTCTTTCTCGATCCCCAGCTCCAGTTCCAACTCCCGTGCCGAGGCCTTGAGGTCGACCCCGAGCAACCGTGGCGCAATGCTGCCGACGAAGACAATCAGGCCAATGGTGCCGAACAGATAGGTGATCGCATACGCAATGGCCATGTGGCTGTTGAGCGTGGCCTTGGCGGCGCTGTCGATCGGCAGTTGGTTGAGTGCGCTGGTGGCGGTGCCCATGATCGCGGTGTCGGTGAGCGCGCCAGCGCCGAGCCCGGCGGTGAAGCCGGCGTCGAAGCCGTAGATCGCGTTCATCAACAGGATCGAGCCCAATGCCGTCGCGCACAGCACCACGGAAAGCACCACCAGTTTCAATGTGCCTCGGTTGAGGCTGCCGAAAAACTCGGGCCCGCTCTTGAACCCGACGGCGTAAATGAACAGCACGAAGAAGATCGACTTCAACCCCGCCGGGACTTCCACCCCGATCTGCCCGATCAGCAAGCCCATCAGCAATGCGCCTGCTACAGAGCCGAGGTGGAAGCTGCCGATGTGCAGGCGACCGATGAACACGCCGGAAGCAATGGCCAGGAACACGGCGATTTCAGGATCGGCGCGCAGGGCGTTCAGGAAAAATTCGAGCATCTGACGCACTCCCGCTCAACGCCGACTAGTTATCTTTCGGTTCTTTGGCCGGAGCCGCGAACCAGTTTTCTTTGGGCACTCGTTTTTCTTGCTCGGGATCGCCCAGATAGTGCGGCGACATGATCTGCACACCGTACTCGTTGAACACATCCTGAATGTTCGCGTGCAGCATGCTCAGCAGCTCCGCGCGCGGTCGCGGCAGGCTGGGAATGGCCTGGGCCACCAGACGATATTCGGGGTAGAAATCGGACAGCGCGGTCTGGAACACCTGCGCCGGTGGCTCCTGCAGGACACCGGGCGTGCGCCGGGCCGCCTCCAGCAACATCGCTTCCACCTGGCGCCACGGGGTGTCGTAGCCGATGGTCACGACCGTATCGACCACATAACCCGCCCCTTGCACGGTGCGCGAATAGTTTTTGGTGACGGTGCCGGTGATCATCGAATTGGGCAGGGTCAGCACTTCACCCAGCCCCGTGCGGATGCTGGTGGTGAACATGCCCAGTTCGGTCACGGTGCCTTCGTATTCGCCGATGCGCACGAATTCACCGGGGCGCAAGGTGCGGGTGTACGTCAGGATCAGCCCGGCAGCCGCCTGCCCCACCACGCTGGTGGCGCCCAAGGAAATCATCAGGCCGATCAGCACCGACAAGCCCTTGAATGCATCGGTGCCGGCTCCCGGCAAATACGGATAAGCCATCGCCAGCGCAAACAGCCAGATCGCCAGTGAAGTGAGGCGCTGGGTCGGTTGCAAGGTTTCGTGATTCAGCCAGCTGAAGGTGCCCGGCGTCGCCATGCGCCTGAGCACCCGGCGACTGAAGGCCGAGGCGCCACGGGCAATGAAAAAGATCGCCAGTGCCACACCCAGACCGGGGATCGCTCCGACAATCGCTTGCAGCAAATAACTGGCGACTTCGAGCAGGTAATTGTTGAGGCTTTCACCCCACGGTCGGGTGTAAGGAAACCGTGAAAGGACAAAGCCCAGCCATTCATACGTCAGCAACAGAATGACCAGCCAGCGCAGCAGCCAGAACAGGCGTATCACCAGCGGATAAAGGTAGTTGGCATCAATGACCTGCACCTGCCCCACTTTCAGCGCGCGGGTGTGCCGATGCATCAGGTCGGGCAAGCGCTGCAGCAGCCGGCGCCGCAACCAGGCGAGGCTCCACAGCAACGCCAGGTAGATGCCCGTCGCGACGGCGGCCAGACCGGCCGAGCGCAACATCAGGTGCAAGCTGCGCGCTTCGCGGGTTTCCGCCACAACAAGTCGCAGCTTGTCCGCCGCGCCTTGGGCAGCCTGCTGAACAGAGCTGTATTCGAGTTCGTCAACGTCCTTGGGGGCGACGATAAATGCACGCCGGTTGCCCAGCAGCACCAGATAGTCTTCCTGAAGAGGCTCGACAGTCACCGTCGGAGCATCCGACTCATCCAGTGCTTCGCTGATAACGGTTCTGGCGCGTTTCGCCCGCGAAGCCGGTGCCTCGCCCAGTAACGTGGCGCGGAACACCATGATGCTGCGGTTGGCGAGTTTCAGCTCGACGAAATCATCAGCCGCCCTGGGTTCGTCCACGGCCCATGACAGTGCAGACCAGCACAGACCGCAAATGACCAACAGGACGGCGAACAACCTGCTTCGCATAACCGGGTTCCTTGCGCCACGGGTGTGAGGACTGAGCGTTCAGATCGCAGCCTAGTCCAGCACCCATTACTTGTCAGATTTGCCCGGTGCGATCGGGCGCGGGTAGCGCAGTCGTCACGGTCGACTACACTTTCGCGGGTGCCTGTTTCCTGCCCTTGAAACCATCCGGTCTGCCCTGCTGTTGTTGTCGACGCGTTGCCTCCTGTCACCCCCGAATCTGGAGCCACCATGAGCGTTGTAAAAGGATTGATGACCTGTGTGGCCCCGCCACTCGCGAGAACGAACGTTGCCAATGCGCTATTGCCCGGACTGCTGACGGTGTTGCTCACCGTGGGCGGCACCGCTTCGGTACTGGCCGCCACGGACCCTCTGGGTGGGCAGCCGCCGCCGGGGTCCAGCCCGTCGGTCAAGGACTTCGACTACCAGATCAAGTACCAGCGCGCCTTCGAGGCCGTGTTGTGGAACATGCCGGCAATCTCCATCTACGCCTTCCGCCGCGCGGCCATCAGCGATCTGGGTTACAAGGACAACGACATCATCGCCTACTCGGCGACCGCCACACCGTTACTCGAAGCCCTGACCGCCAACAGCTCCACGCCTTACCTCGGTGCCTACACCGACTTGCGCAACGGCCCCGTGGTGCTGGAGGTCCCGCCCGCCGGAGCCGACGGCAGCCTCTACGGTCAGGTGGTGGACGCCTGGCAGTTCACCATCGCCGACGTAGGGCCGGCCGGGATCGACAAGGGCAAGGGCGGCAAATACCTGTTCACCGCACCTGACTACAAAGGTGCGATTCCCAAGGGCTACTTCCACGTCAGCTCGCCCAACTATCGGATCGCCCTGGCTTTCCGCTCGGTGCCGCCGGCCGGCAAGACCGCTGCTGACGCCTACGTGTACGCCAAGCGCCTGCGCATGTACGCCTTGTCCGAGGCGAAGAATCCACCGCAGCAGAAGTTCATCGACCCCAGCCATGAGCGCTACCCGACCCTGCCGTTCTACGATGAGCGGCACTTTCAGGACATGTACGACATCATGAGCGTGGAGCCCGTCAGGGAGCACGACAAGGTCATGATGGGCATGCTCAAGTCCCTGGGCATCGAAAAAGGCAAACCCTTCACCCCGGACGAAACCGCCAAACGTGCCATGCACCAGGCCGCCATCGACGCCTGGTTCTTTCTGCAGGAGTGGTTCGACAAGGAAATGGTCAAGCGCGTCTACTGGCCCGATCGTCATTACGTCTCGCTGTTGCAGACCGATGCCAATCGCCAGTTCAAATTCACCTATGACGACAAAATCGATCTGATCGAACGTGCAGCGGAATACTTCTGGTGCACCTACATGCCCAAAGTACTCAGCGATTCCCCTGCCACCGCCTACATGGTGGCGCTGGCTGACAAGGACGGGCATCTGCTCGAGGCCGGCAAAACCTACAAGGTCGATGTCCCGGCCCAGATGCCGGTCAAGCAGTTCTGGGCGCTGACAGTCTACGACCGCGCCACCTTCTCCTTCATTTACAGCGACAGCAACCGCACCACGCTGTCGTCGTTCGACCTCGACAAATTGAAGAAGAATGCCGATGGCAGCGTCACGCTCTACGTCGGGCCAAATGCCCCGCAGGGACAGGAATCCAACTGGATTCCCACTTCCGGCAAGCGTCCGATGCCGACCATGCGCTTCTACGGGCCGACCCAGGCGCTCAACGACAAGAGCTTCAAGATGCCTGACTTCGAGCAGGTCAATCCCTGACTTTTTTCCTGCCTCATTGGAGTGCTCATGAAACGACTGACGCTTGCGGCAACCCTGCTTTCACTGGCCGTTCCGGCCTTTGCCCAGATCTCCGACAAACTGGCCCAGGACGCGTACACCTACGGTTATTCCATCGACGAAGCCTATAAGTTCTTCTACGAGACGGCGGTCAAGACCGACACTCCGCTCAATCGCTTCCAGAACATCCGCCATCTGGCCGACGACAAATACACCGATCACCCGACCATCAACAACGACACCCTGCACCTGATGGGTTGGCTCGATGTGGCTGCCGAACCGGTGATCGTCAGCGTGCCGGACATGGACAAGGGCCGTTACTGGATCCTGCACACCATGGACATGGGCCATTACACCGTGACCATGATCGGATCGCGTACGCGCGAGACGAAGGGTGGTCACTTCATGTTTGCGGCACAGGACTGGAAGGGCGAAGTGCCGGGCAGCGTTACCGAAGTGATCCGCGTCGACTCCAACCTGGTGAAACTGATGGGCCGGATCATGGCCACGGGCCCCGAGGATCAGAAAACCGCGCTCAACTACATGGATGAATGGAACGTGCGGACGCTCTCCGCCTACCTGGGTGAACCCGGTCCCAAAGCCAAGACGCGCACCTATCTGGACCCGGCGAAAACCAACTGGCTGCAACGGGTCAACTTTGTTCTGTGTGACGGCACCATGGGCAAGGCCGACAAGAAATGGCTGGACCAATACAAGGCTGTGGGCGTTGAACCTTGCAAGGAAGACTTCACCCCGGATCAGCTCGCCGCTGCGAAGAAAGGCGAAGAACTGGGCATGAAACGCATCAAGGAACTGGCGCCGACCCTGACCGATGCCGGCAAGTTGTTGGGCACCCGCAAGCAGTTGAGTGACGATCCGCGCGAACTGTTTGCCGAAGGGACTTACCTGGGCCAATGGGGGCTGCCGCCGGACGAAACCATCTACTTGCAAGCCGTCAAAGGCAGCGATGGCAAGAACATCAATGGCTCCAATGGCAAGACCTACCGCATGCACTTCAAGGCACCGGACGTCAGCGAGTTCTGGTCCTTCACCGTATACGGCACTGACAACCGGTTCATGGCGCACAACGACATGAACCGCCACAGCCGTGGCGACCGCACCTTGAAACCCGACGCTGAGGGCAACTACACAATCGAGCTCGCTGCCAAGGGCGATGCGAGCAATTCCAACTACCTGCCCATTCCGGAAAAAGACGTCTACATAATTCTGAGGATGTACGGCCCGAGCAAGGAAGTGCAGGCAGGTGGCTACAAGTTCCCTGCCGTGGAAGTGGTCAAGCCTTGACCGAACCATGAGCGCCCTTCCACCAGCGCAACACCGCAACCGATTGCCATTCGAAACAGGAGTTTTCAAATGATGAAGTCGCCTTCCCGTTACACCGTGCTGGCTTTGGCTTTGAGCGCGGCAATGATTGGTGGTGTTCAAGCGGGAGGTAACTCCTCTGGCAAACCGGCTGCGGAGGTTCCCGGCATTCCCGCTGGAACGGTGATCACCCCGTCGAGTGCGAAGGTCATCGCGCAAGACACTTATCTGTGGGGCTGGCCTCTCGTCAATGCGTTCAACCGCCGTACTTCTTTCTCCAAAGCGCCGGAGCCAGGGCTGATGGGCGGGATCCTGCCTGCGGCACCGACCGGCTATGTGAGCATGCTCAGCGGATACATCTCGCCGGAACAACGATGGGTAGCTCACCCGAATCAGGACGTGGTTTACGGCTTCGGTTACGGTGCGACTGACGACGATCCAGTCGTATTGCAAGTGCCTGACTTTGGCGACCGATTCTGGGTTTATGCGTTGTACGACGCACGCAGCGAGGAGTTCTCCAAACTTGGCAAGCAATATGGAACCAAGCCTGGCAACTATCTGGTGGTGGGGCCGAACTGGAAAGGCACCGTCCCTCAGGGCATCACCGAAGTGATCAATTCGCCTACCGAGCTTGTTGCCATGGGGCCACGGGTGTTCATGGGTGATAGCGAGGAAGACCATGCGGCAGTCGTCAAGCTGCTCCAGCAGGTCGTGGTTTATCCATTGAGCAAGTACACCGGCAACTCGGTTACCAAGGACTGGACCAAAACGCCACATTTCCCGGCCGCACAGAACTCGTCCACCGAAACCCGCTGGGTGGACCCGAACACATTCTTTGACCTGCTACCGGAAGTTCTCGACAAGGTGCCACCGCTGGCGGGTGAGGAAAGCCGCTACGCGATGATGCGCGCACTGCTTGATGCCGCTGCGAAGGATCCGGCGATCAAGGATGTCTTGGTCAAGGCCGCAGTCCAAACCGAGAAGGACGTGATCGCACCGCTGTTTTCCTTCCGCACCAATGGTTCGCGCCTGCCCGATGGCTGGAACTCACCGACCAACGTTGCACGTTGGGGTAACGACTACTTGACGCGCACCGCCACTTCCAAATCGAACATGTATACCAACCAACCGGAAGAAACTCGCTATTTCTTCCAGGAGGTGGATCAAAGTGGTCAGCGACTTGATGGAAAACACAAATACACCTTGACCTTCGCCAAGGGGCAAACACCGCCTGTGGACGGCTTCTGGTCGCTGACCCTGTACGACTCTCAACACTTCTTCGCCCCTAACGCCATGAAGCGCTACTCGTTGGGTACCAAGAATGAGAAGAACATGAAGTTCAACAATGACGGTTCGCTGACTCTTTATGTGCAACACAACTCCCCCGGCAAGGACAAGGAAAGCAATTGGTTGCCGGCCCCGCAAAGCGAGTTTGAAGTCACCATCCGCACCTACTGGCCAAAGGCAGAGGTACTCAATGGACAGTGGACACCCCCTGCGGTCGTCCAAGTGAAGTGAAGGCTTGATCAGAAGCTACAAGTTGTCGCCAGACAAAGTGCCAGCACTTTCGCAATTGCCCTCCCACAAGGAAGGGCAATGGCTGACAGGGGTTCAACTTTTTATCGTTTGCACTCGAGACCCGCCAACAGGGGAAGCCCATGCAACGCGCTCATCTCGCACACTTTTCAGCCATGGTGATCGCCACGCAGGCCGCAATTGCACAGGCTCAGGATTCCGCAGAACTGGCCAAGGCAGCGCTCAACCCGGTCGCCGCCATGTACAGCCTGCCGGTGCAGTACAACTGGGATCAGAAGATGGGGCCTACCGGCGAGGGCATGCACAGCGTGACCAATATCCAGCCGGTGCTGCCGTTCACATTGAACGAGGACTGGAACCTCATTTCGCGCACCATCCTGCCGGTCATCGACCAGCACGGCCTGGCCCCCAATGGTGCGGCAGACAAATCGGGTGTCGGGGATATCACACAAAGCTTTTTCTTCTCCCCCCGCAAACCCACCGACAGTGGCTGGATTCTGGGGGCCGGCCCTGCCCTGTTGATTCCAACCGGCAGTGACGACCTGCTGAGCAACAAGCAATGGGGCCTGGGCCCGACCGCCGTGGCGCTCAAGCAATCCAATGGCTGGACCCGCGGCATACTCGCCAACCACATCTGGGGCCTGGACGGCAGCCCGCCGGACGACAAGGAAAAGGTCAACCAGACATTCCTGCAACCCTTCCTGTCCTACACCACCAAAACGCTCACCACTTACGGCATCAACACCGAGTCCACATACGACTGGCAGGCGCGCGAGTGGTCGGTGCCGATCAATCTGAACGTCACCCAACTGCTGAAGATCGGCGGCCATCCCCTGACGATTCAGGCAGGCCCGAGGTACTGGCTGGATCGATCGGGTGACGGGCCTCAAGGCTGGGGCTTTCGTGCAGCCGTGACGTTCTTGTTTCCACGTTGATTGAGGGGGCGATACGCAGCCCCGCAAAATGAGGGAAAGCCAGCGCGCTACTCGCGTGAGCTGTCGCACTTTTTGCAGGAAAAAGTGCGAGCCGGGCAGGTATGGGATATCGTGCCGGCCTCGAAATCGACGTGCATTCATGGAGGAATAAAGTGCGGATTTACGCGACAGGGACATCGTGTGCAGACGTGTCCGTCCGGTGTCGAAACATCGCGGCTCAGCTCGGTATCCAGCAGGGGCGCATGAGCGCCAAAACATTACTCGTCGCCTTGCTAGGGCTCTATGCCCTCCCCCAAACAGCCATATCCCTCGCGGATACTGCCAATGGAAAAAACCTCTACTCACAGCGATGCGCCGTGTGCCACGGAGCCGATATCAAGGGCACCGGGCCGTTGGCCAGGAAAAGCAATCCCCCGACACCTGACCTGACCTCCGCTGCGTTCAAGAAGCGACTGAGTGATTACCCGGGCGTTATCGTGTCTTCGGTGATTCTTCGCCCCAACGGGGATTTGATTCCAAAGACCTTGCGCGAGAATGGCGTGAAGATCCCGCCGCACGCCTGGAGCGTTAACGATTTTCGCGACTTGAATCAATATATGAGCGGTGTGATTTCCCATACGAACAAATAAGAATGAGGCAGATCTTTAGCCCGTAACGGGATAACAGGTTTGCCTCATTTTCACGATCAGGCGGCATCCACCATGGCCGACACATTTCAAGGCAGTTGTCTCTGCCGCGCCATCAAATACGAAATCCATATCGAGGTCGCGTCCGAGGCGTGCTGGTATGAGATTCGGGATCTGTTGCCGCAATCTCAATGACGGCGATGAATCGAAAGCTCGGTTGAATCTACAAACTAATGACTCCCCCTCTGCGCGCACATAGATCAACTACAGTTTGCTTTACCCATCTCCAAGGATTGTCATCTATGGCTGCGGATCAGGATCGTTTTTCACGCGCGTTCAGCTTTGTTCTTAACAACGGCACCGAACTGTTTCCAGTGCAAATGAAGCGCAGGAGTACCGGAATTGTCGCCTATCGAATTTCTCGTGGGGGGGCTAACGGAAACACGCTGGAGGCAGGCGAGGAAGTTGATGAAGCGACAATGATTCATAAGGTCCTCGACCTTGGTTTTGCCGTTCGCTGCTCATCGCTGGATGGAAAGACCAAAGGCTTGTACAAATCAAATCAACGAGCTGTACGCGACGTACGTCGAAAATGAATCAAAAATGGGGACAGATCTGTTTATCCGTGGTGTGAAAATAGATCCGTCCCCATTTTTCGTCCATTTTTCGCCTGCGGCCATACTGCATTCCTGACAGGAATGCCCCCATAAAAAACATGAATTTTATTTAAGGCGCCCAATCTTTTAGCGTCGTCCATTCTGCATATGGAGATGACGCCATGAATGACTCAAACCTGCGCCTTTACGTCGATGCTCAATTCACCAGTCCCTATGCAATGTCCTGCTTTGTGACCCTTCGAGAAAAGGGAATTGAGTTCGAAATGAGTACCCTGGACCTGGAAAAACTGGAGAACCAGACCAGCGATTACGCCCGTCTTTCGCTGACTCAGAGGGTGCCCACCCTCGTGCATGGCGGTTTTGCGTTGTCGGAGTCATCGGCGATCACGGAATACCTGGAAGAGGTGTTCCCCCAGACAGCTGTTTACCCCCGGCACCCACAGAAACGCGCCGCGGCGAGGCAAGTTCAAGCGTGGCTACGCAGTGATTTGCTTCCGATCCGACAGGAGCGCTCTACCCTCGTCGTGTTCTATGGTCAGAAATACGGACCGTTGTCAGCGTCGGCTGACGCTGCCAGGCAAAAGTTGATTGATGTCGCTCAATGGCTGTTGACCGGCAATCCGGACTACCTTTTTGGCGAATGGTCGATCGCCGACGTTGATCTCGCCTTGATGCTGAACCGGTTGATACTCAACGGGGACACGGTGCCGGCTCAACTGGAGGATTACGCGCAGCGCCAATGGCAGCGCCCGACAGTACAAGAGTGGATCAATCTGAAACGACCTCGAATTTAGCGGTACTAAAAATGGGGCAACAGCCCCCTACTGCTTCAACCCGTCTTTTTGTCGGAGCCCTTTATGTTCTCGATCAGGTCAACGACATAGTCTTGATTGAAGCCCGCCACAAATGACCAGAACAGCAACTTGGCATACGCCGCATACCCCTCCGCATGCTGGCAAAAAATATCGTTGAAGATTTGCCTCAAACACTGCGGATCGTCGTCTGGAACGATCACCGGAAACAGATCGCCCTTGATAACGCCGGAAAGAAACAGAAGATACAGAAGCCCCGCCAATATCCCGCCTATGAATGAAGGCAGGATCAAGGCGAACCATGATCTGGAGAGGTTTTCGATTTCCGGATCAGTGAGTATCGACAGTCGCCTGTGAAACCCAACGTAGCCCCCGATATTCCCGGCGATACAAACGATAAAGGGCACTTTGTAGTCGGGCAGACTGTAGGTGACGATGATCGCCAGCACCAACAGGGCGATGAAAATCCAGAATATCCGCTTCCAGATGATGTTCAGGTCTTCCTGACGATTCATGATCAGCTCCCTGATCTTGACCCTGTGATGATTTTTTAGACGATAGACGAATCCTGTCGAATGTTTGGAGGATCAAATCGAAAAATGCCTCGATGGTCTGTTCTGAAGCATGGCGTACCCTCGCAGCGTATCGGGAGCCGTCAGCATCAGATCAGAAAAAATGGGGATCGACTTATTAATCCTGAACATGAAAATAGCTCCGTCCCCATCAGGTACTTAAACGCGATCGTTTAAACGTCTGATTCTTCCTACTTGAGCCTACAAACCCTTGCGCAAGTGCCTACAAATCTGCCAGAAAGCGCCGGCTTTCAGGACGCGTCCCCAAGTCGTATCCTTTTTCCGTCACTGCCCATCGACTGAACGCAGAAGACATTCAGGATCGAAGGTTATCCCTTGATCGACTCAAAGAGTGAACGGTTGACGCCATCGTCATCGCTCCCTAATCTGCCCACATCCCGCCCAAGGCAGTAAGCCGTCCTAATCATCCAGGACGTGCCAAACCCTTGGGCGTTTTTGTTTTCAGGAAGAACGCATGCCCACAGCAGTTCTGGTTGACGGCGCCTACTTCATCAAGCGATTTCGAAGGATCGAGCCCCATAATGCATTCAATGCCGAACGGGCCGCTGATCTCGTCCACCGATGGGCGACGGCGCATCTGACAGCCAGGATGCCGCCCCGTCCAAATTGCCCAGCCTCAAGGCTGCAACAGCCCTCCAGAAAAGACCTTTACAGAATATTCTTTTACGACTGCCCTCCTCTGGACACTAAGCAACACAACCCCATCACAAAAAGGCTCGTCGATTTCTCCAAATCAAGAGAAGCCGTGTTTCGAAGAGAGCTGCACATTCGGTTGCGAAGCAAACGAAAACTGGCATTGCGTCTGGGACACCTTTCCAAAGATGTGAAATGGACAATCAAACCTTCGAGGATTGCCGAGCTACTCAAGGGAAAAATCCAGATAGCCGACCTCACCGAAACCGATGTCAGCATCGAGACCCGGCAAAAAGGTGTTGATATGAGAATTGGTGTCGATGTCGCATCACTTTCTTTCAAACAACAGGTCGATCAAATCGTCCTGATTGCAGGTGATGCGGATTTTGTACCTGCGGCGAAGATGGCTCGGCGCGAAGGTGTTGATTTCATACTCGACCCGATGTGGCAGAGCATTCCTGATAGTTTGATGGAGCATATCGATGGACTGCGTTCAACATGCCCCAAACCCGCACTTAAAACAGTATCGAGCGAGACTTCAGCATTGAGCTCATCTGGGTGATCATCTGCTTTTCCGGAAGAAAAAAGGAAAGATTTATCAATCCAAAGCGTGAGAATAGACCTGCCTTACTTCTTACAGTGAAGGCGCAAAGCGTACGCGGCGAGCCATGAGCAGTGGCTTTTACCCGCTGGGAGACTGGATGAGCAACGCGATGAACGCCACGAACGGTGCCAACAGCACCAGCCCACCAACGGCGACCGCCCAGCCCCAGGCAAAACCACTTTCACCCTTGAATCGACCGCCACTCAGCAAGCCAAGCACATAGACACCGATTCGATGAGCCAACCGGTTGAGCAAGATATCGAGGATGTAATCCATTCTTTTGCCTCGTGCAGCCCTGCACTCCGGGGCGCTACAGCTCCAATGCCTTCGCCATGATGACCGTGCGCTCCGCCCCGTGAAACTCGTCTCGTACCTTTTCAAACCCAAGCGAAGCATAGAAGCCTTCTGCGGTGATTGAAGAAGGCACACGCAGCCGTTTCAGATCTGCATTCATGGCAAGTGATTGAATCCTCTCCATCAGATGTCTTCCGATACCCTTTCCTTGATGGCGCGGGTCGACAAACACACTTCGGACAATGTCGTGATCCAGACTCGCGGTTGCAACGATATGGCTGCCGGCTGTAGCCACCAGGACTTGACGCTCAGCCAACAGATGAAGGATCGCCGGGGGAGAAAAACTTTGCGCCACTTGCTCGATGATTTCGGCGGAGTAGTCCTGAACGTTGGACTCGCGCAAAGCACTGAGGATCGTTCGACTGATCGCTGGCGCATCTGCATTTGTAGCGTTTCGAATCAGGTAATCCATCAAGGGCCGCTCCTTGCGCTTCATTACTTGATCGTAGCGAAAAATGGGGACTGATCCATTAATCCATGGATCAGTCCCCTTTTTTTGAAGCATGGACAGCAACGGTTATCACCCCAACCGCATCGACACCTCAATATCATCCGCAAACGGCACGCTCACGTAACCATTCCCCGGCGAGCGCACATGCGCCAGATACTCCGGGCAGTAATCGGTGTTATCCGCTACCACCAGAGCGCCAGGCCGCAGGTGTTTCTCAACGATTTTCAGCACGTCGCCATACAGCGCTTTAGCACCATCGAGCAGAAGCAGATCAACAGTCGATGGCAGATCGCGAGCCAGCGTCACAAGCGCATCCCCTTCGCGAATTTCAATCAAATCACTCACCCCGCCCTCAACAAAATGATGCCGAGCCAGTTCAATCTTCGACGGTTCAAACTCGCTGCCAATCAGCACACCGCCACCGTTGTCCCGCAGCGCGGCCGCCAGATGCAGGGTGGAAAGGCCAAACGAGGTGCCGAATTCGACGATGGCTTTGGCCTTTGTGCTGCGCGCCAACATGTACAGCAGTTTGCCGGTGTCGCGGGAGACCGGCAACCACAGGTCTTTGAGCATGGCGTAGAGTTCGCGGTATTCGGTTTTGCTGTGCATCAGGCGTTCGCGCTCTTCGCCGGACACGTTGTTCAGCGCCGGGCTGGTGGCAGCGCTGGCCTGGGTGTAGAGGCGTTCGATCAGGGTCGCCAGCGGTTCGGTGGTCAGGGTTGTCATGATGGTTTTCCGTGGGTTGAGAGCTAATATGCGAATGATTCGTCGCATTTAAATGATGCGAGCGAATGGCCCTGTTCGCTATTCGCATTCCGCCCCGACGCCCGAGCCGCCCATGACTGATCGCCAGACCGCCCGTATTTCCTCACGCAAACAGCCGCAGCAGGCACGCTCCGCCGAGTTGGTGGCGGCGATTCTGCAGGCGGCTATTCAGGTTTTGGCCAAGGAAGGCGCGGCGCGTTTCACCACGGCGCGGGTTGCGGAGAAGGCTGGCGTGAGTGTCGGCTCGCTGTATCAGTACTTCCCGAACAAGGCGGCGATTCTGTTTCGTTTGCAGAGTGATGAGTGGTTGCAGACCACCGGGATGCTGCAGCGGATTCTGGAAGATCATGACGAGCCGCCGCTGGAGCGCCTGCGCACGCTGGTGCATGCGTTCATTCGTTCGGAGTGCGAGGAGGCACAGATGCGTGGCGCATTGAGTGATGCGGCACCGCTTTATCGCGATGCGCCGGAGGCCCATGAAGTGCGGGCGGCGGGCAAGCGGATCTTTGCAACGTTCATGGTGGAGTTGCTGCCTGAGGCCAGCGAGGCCGTTCGCACGCAGGCCTGCGATCTGATCCTGGCCACGCTCAGTTCGGTGGGGAAGGATTTCTCACTCAGCCCGCGCACCGATGCGGAAATCACGGATCGCGCCGAGGGGATGGCCGACATGTTCGGCGCTTATGTGGTGGCGCTCGACGCCCGCTGAAGTTGCTGATACGCCGTCACCAACTGCGCTTGATTGAACGCCAGGTTGCGACCGCTGGGGTTAGGAAGGATCCAGACTTCAGCGCCGCCGAACGTATCCTCTTGCAGCCCCCACTCAATCGACTTCCTGCCGGATAACCCGGCATACGCCGCCTTGCCGAGAAACGCCACGAAGCGCGGTGCGTAACGGGCGATCTTGCGCTCGAAGCTGACGGCGGCGGCGGTGAATTCCTCCGCCGACAGTTGATCCGCACTCGCCGTCGGCCGCTCGACCACGGCAGTCAGGCCGCAGTGGAATTGCAGGATCGAGCGGTCGTCTTCCGGACGCACTTCGTGGGGCGTGAAACCGGCCAGGTGCAGCGTGCGCCAGAAGCGGTTGCTGCGTCCAGCGAAGTGATGGCCCTGCTCTGCCGCCAATAAACCCGGATTGATTCCGCAGAACACCACGGACAGGCCTTCGGTCAGGATGTCTTCAAGCCCCATGTGCGCCTCTTTTCCCATACCACGCCTATCCCAAGACCCACATTAGATCCAATTGGCAACTGGTCCATGGAACAACCTCAAAACTGTAACTGTTCATCGTGCAGACCGTGAGCGAAATTAAGGCCACTCCCCGCCCGAAATGAAGTGAGCACACGCCGTGGACCTGACCGTCACCACCCTCCTCGTCACCTTCGCCGGTGTGTTCCTGATCTGTTTCATGAAGGGCGCATTTGGTGGCGGCTTTGCGATTGTCGGAATTCCGCTGCTGTCGCTGGTGATGGACCCGATCACGGCTGGCGGGCTGCTCGCGCCGTTGTTCGTTGCCATGGATCTGTTCAGCCTGCGCTACTGGAAGCCTTCCACCTGGTCAAAACCGGACCTGAAGTTGTTGGTGCCGGGATTGATTGTCGGCATCGGCGCTGGCTACCTGCTTTTTCGGGTGCTGGACCACCGCGCCATCGCCATCGTCATGGCCGCGGTCACGCTGTTGTTCGTCGGTCTGTGGTTCAAGGCAGGCGGAGAAGTTCATGTGAAACCGCGTTCGTCGCCCAAAGCGGTGGCCGCCGGTATTACCTCGGGCATCACGACGATGGTTGCACACTCCGGTGGGCCGCCGCTGGCGATCTATCTGCTGCCGCTGGGTTTGAGCAAACAGATGTATGCCGGGACGACCAGCATGTTTTTCACGGTGGGCAATCTGCTTAAAGCCGTACCGTGGCTTCTGTTGGCCAAACCCACCGGCAATGTGCTGACGCTGATGCTCGTCAGCTTGCTCGCCGTACCCAGCGGCGTCTGGCTGGGTTGGCGGTTGCACGCCCGACTGGATCAACGCCAGATGTACCGCGCGTGCTACGGCTTGCTGGTGGTCACGGCGTTAAAGCTGTTGTGGGACGGAGTCGAGGGGTACATGGCCTGAACGCAGCTCAGGCCTGATCCGGGTTATTTGAATACCGGCACGGCAACCGACTCATCCGACTGCTGGAGATACTCACGCAACCGCCCACCGATCTCCGCAATCTTCGCCTCGCCCTCTCGCAGGGCTTGCGGATTGGTGTGTACGGAGTAATTCCCCAGCGCCAGTTCATAGGGATGTGGCTGCGCCGAGCCGATCACGAACACGGTGTCTTCGCGCAGAGCCTTCAGCGTCACGGCGCCGTTGCCGGGTTCGAAGACCGCCATTTCACCGGCGCTGACTAGATCCGGCGCCGCGAGCAATCCACGGCTGACGCTCAGCCATAACGACTCGTGGCCTTCGGGCGGCGTGTAAGTCCAGGTCTCGCCAAGGCCCAGTGTGACCAACAGATAATTCATTCCCGCCGGCGCCCGAACCGGGCTCTGGACACCCTGGTGCAGGCCGAGAATCACCCGCGCCGGCCCCACTTCGGGCATCGCGCCGGACTCCAGGTACTGGCTGTCGACACTGGCGTTTTCCAGCGCTGGCGGCAGCGCCACCCACAGTTGAAAGCCCTGGATCCGCTGCGAAGTACCGACCGACATTTCCTTGCCGTGCCAGACCCCGCCACCCGCGCGCATCCACTCGACGCCGCCATAGTCGATCATGCCCTTGCCGGAATCGGCATCCTCGAAACGCAAGTTGCCTTCGGTAATCAGCGTGACGGTGGCGATCCCGGAGTGCGGGTGCATGGGCATGCGGTTGATGAACGAGGCTTCACCTTCAAACAGATCGAGGAACACGAACGGCTTGATCAACTGGCCCAGATCCGAAGGGCTCATCAACCGGACAATCGAGCCATGCCCGTTGCCGCTGGTGCGGTAGCGGATGGCGCGAAGGGTATCGGGTTCGCGGGTGTAGCCAGAGAGTTGTTGCTGGACGGTCATGATGATTACTCGATTCTGTTGCGGGGTGCGGTCAACAAAAAGGCTGAAGCGCGGTGAAGGAACCTGTCCTCTCACCGCGCCCGGATATCAACCGCGGCGAGCGTCGAGGCTGAAGCGGCCCGCGCCGAAGGCCACGACCTGCAACAGGCCACCGGACATGGCGACGTTCTTGAAGAAGTGGATGAACTGGTTCTGATCGGCCAATGCACTGTGGAAGGCCAGCGCAGTGAACACGCTGAACAACGCCAGGACGGCAGCGACGGTGCGGGTACGGAATCCGGCGATCAGTGCCAGGCCACCACCGATTTCGACAATGATCGCCACGGCCAGCGCCACGTGTGGAAGCGGCAGCCCTACCGAGCCGATGTAGCCGATCATCATGGCGGGCGCGGCCAGTTTGGAAAAACCGGAGAGGATGAAAATCACGCTGAGCAATACACGGCCGATCAGTGCGGCCGAAGCCTGTTTCACGTCGGAACGGCTCTGGTGAGCGGCGGAAGTAGTGAGGTTTGCAGAAGACGTCATCAGGGCATTTCCTTCAATGAGGGTGCGATTCGACCTGAACCGCCCGGGTGAAGAAATGTTGCGCCTGGCCTGCTCATCTGAATAGCCGACTAATTTAGATCATTAGTGTCGACAAAATAGATAAGCTGTTCACCTCAGACGAAGGACTTCAATCGAATTTCGAGGAACCCGGCATGATCTCCGACCCAGGCACACCGACACTCGACCAACTGCGCGTTTTCCTCACCGTCGTGGAAGTCGGCAGTTTTGCAGGGGCCGCCCGCAAGCTTCACCGGGCCACTTCGGTGATCAGCTATTCGATCGCCAACCTTGAAATGCAGCTGGGCGTGACGCTTTTTGATCGCCAGACCACCCGCAAACCACAACTCACTGAAGCCGGACGCACCGTGCTGGCCGAAGCCCGGACCATCGCCAACGGCGTGCACGGCCTGCGCGCCAAGGTCAAAGGCCTGCTTCAGGGGCTCGAAGCCGAGGTTCATGTGGTACTCGACGTGATGCTTCCCGCCGAACGGATCGTGGACGCGCTCAAAGCCTTTCAGGAGGAATTCCCCACGGTCGCCCTGCACTTGCACATGGAGGCCCTCGGCGCCGTGACCGAGCGGGTGATCAACCGCAACGCGGTCATTGGCGTGAGCGGCCCGATGAATGAAAGTATCGACGGTATTGAAAGAGTCGGTGCCGGCAACGTCGAGTTGATCCCCGTCGCCGCGCCGAATCATCCGCTGGCCCTGGCCGAGCAGAATGCGCCGGGGGCCGGACGCGAATTCACACAACTGGTGTTGTCCGATCGCTCGGAATTGACCAAGGGCAAGGAGTTCGCGGTACTCAGCAACCGCACCTGGCGGCTGGCGGATCTGGGCGCCAAGCACATGCTGCTGCGTGAAGGCATTGGCTGGGGCAACATGCCGACGCCGATGATCCAGGAAGATCTGGACAGCGGCCGGCTCGTGCCACTGAACCTGCCGGAGTACACCAGCGGCAAATACCCCTTCAGCATCATCTACCGCTCGGACCTGCCACCGGGCCCCGCGGCACGCTGGTTGATCGAGCGTTTCGTTCAACAAGCTGCGGCGCCGGAACTCGGATGAAAACGCACGTCGGGACAGGACAAAGCCGTCTACGCTCCAGCCACCCCCTCTGGAGTGAACGCCATGATCCGCGCCCTGCTCACCACTTCCCTGCTGCTGGCCCTGAGTGTTCCGGCCCATGCCGACGTGACGCCCTTCCCCGCCTCGTTCCGCACTCAGGACATCGCCGTGGACGGCGCGAAAATCCACACGCGCATCGGCGGCAAAGGCCCGGCGGTGGTGCTGTTGCATGGCTTTGGCGACACCGGGGATATGTGGGCGCCTCTGGCGGCAAATCTGGCGAAGGATCACACCGTGGTGGTGCCGGATTTGCGAGGCATGGGCCTGTCGTCGATCCCGCCCGATGGCTACGACAAGAAGACCCAGGCCGGTGACATTCGCACGGTGCTGGCTACGCTGGGCATCGAGCATTCGGTGGTGATCGGTCATGACATCGGCACCATGGTCGCTTTCGCCTACGCCTCGCGGTATCCGCAGCAGACCGATCGCCTGGTGGTGATGGACGCGCCCGTTCCGGGGATCCCGCCGTGGAACGAAATCGTCCGCTCGCCGATGCTCTGGCATTTCGATTTCGGCGGGCCGGATGCAGAACGGCTGGTGGCCGGGCGTGAGCGCATTTACCTCGACCGCTTCTGGAACGAGTTCGCCGGCGACCCGAAAAAAGTCGACGAAGCCACCCGCCAGCACTACGCCAAACTCTACGCCCGGCCCGGCGCCATGCACGCGGCGTTCGCCCAGTTCCGCGCGATCCGCCAGGACGCGGTGGACAACGAGGCGTCGATGAAAACCAAACTGAAAATGCCGGTGCTGGCGGTTGGCGGCGAGAAGTCCTTCGGCAACAACGAAGCCATCGTGATGCGCAATGCCGCCGACAACGTCACCGAAGTGGTGATTGCCGGCGCGGGGCATTGGCTGATGGAGGAAGCGCCGGTGGAAACCACCAAAGCGATTAGCGGGTTTATCGCGCCGTGACGCTACGGCGCACCTGTGTCCGCCGAATCTGATCCGCAGGAGGCCTTTTCCTGC
This sequence comes from Pseudomonas sp. GW823-FHT04A03, assembly GCF_058796615.1. NCBI lineage: Bacteria > Pseudomonadati > Pseudomonadota > Gammaproteobacteria > Pseudomonadales > Pseudomonadaceae > Pseudomonas > Pseudomonas sp. GW823-FHT04A03. The sequence continues at coordinate 295,315 of NZ_JBXAIV010000001.1, read as the reverse complement.
GGATCCTGTACACCAAAAAACTCGCGAATCAACGCCTGTCTTTTTTCATCATCGAGATCCCGGCTATGCAGCCCTGCCAATGAGCGCTCCATGCGCGCGACGATTTCGGCATTCAGGCTGCGCCGGTTCTTCTTCGCAAGGCGTTTCAACGTTTGACGCAAGCCGTCAGGTAACCGAAGAACAAATCTGTCGACGCGCTCAGCCACCACCCACCTCCTTAGACAAATTCAAGGTCGACCGCGTCGTCATTGAATTGAAGTGGTCAGTGGCGTCGCAGACGCTTTCAGCAGGCGTTTGACGTCCGCCGAAAAGCACTCCACCTGCAGCGGGTATTCCTGCCCCATCAACCGCCCCTTGCCGTACCAGACAATACCACCCTGACTCAGGACCAGACCGTTGCGTCCGAACTCGAAAACACTGCCGACGGAGCTGCTGAAAGCGAAGCGGCTGTCGTCCATTTGCAGCAGCTTGTACTGCGTGTTGGCCGGCGGCAGTTGCTCTTTGATGTGCTGCAGATAGGTCGGGGCCAGTCGGGTAAACAACTGCGTGGCCTGTTCGCGAAATTGCGGGATCGTCAGCCCCGGATTGCGCTGCAACTCGACGGCGATCAAGGCGAAAATATCAGCGTTGGCCCGGGCCACGGCCAGCTTTACCGACAGCGCCGAGGTCAGCAGCGTGTTGTCCATCTGCAGGGTAGATTTTTCGGGTTGTCCATTGGTGGCCGGTACGGTTACGGGACGCATGAATTCGGTGACGTTAACCGTCGACAGCACGGTCGTCGCCAGATACGCCGCACAGGCCGAGGCCTGACCGGCCTTGTCGCCATTGACCAACAACGAGAACGGACTGCCTTGCTTGGGCAATGCCAGCGCGTCGATCCCCTGCTGCTTGAGAACGGCGTTGACCTGATCCTGCTTCACCTCGCCTCGTGCCAATGCGCACAGCTGCGCCATCATCAAGGCCTTGCGCGGCTCGTCGAACCTGGGCGAGAGCTGAAAAACCGCATCCTGAATCACCGGCAACGCCGGAACGCGCAGCCAGACGCGTGGGGAATCTGTCAGCTTGTTGGCCACAAACTTGTCGTAACCGGCCAGCGCCACCAGCAGGATCAGGATGGCGACGAAAATGGATTTCATGTTCATAGACTTTTACCTGAAAGAGTTGCCTGAAAAATTCGATTGAGACCTGCACCAGCGCCGTCAGCGAGTCACCACTGATAACCCACACCTACCGCCACCCCGACATTGCGCTGGGTGTCGGTGCTGCCCTGCAACTTGGTCACCCACCGGCCGTTGGCGGACATGTGCGACACGCCGAAGGCCAGTGACGATTGACCGCGATAGGTGCCTGCCGCGACGGTTGTCATGCTGGAACCCGGCGAGTACGACTGCGGCAGGCTGGCCATGGCCATCGCGCCAGCGATCCCCGCGCTGAGAATTTCGTCCTGTTCCTTGAGATCATTTTTCAGCTCGCTGTAACGCTGGTCGGTGTAGGTATTGGCGCCGCTGGTGATGTCCGCAACGCTTTTGTTCAACTGATCCACGTTCACCGCATCCGTGCCGCGAGTGCCTGCCGCGACGTTGGTGATCTGCCGCTCGTTGCCGGCGCTGCCCACCGACACACTGTTGTCGCGATCGGCCACCGCGTTGGCGCCCAGCGCCGTGGCATTCTTGGCCGATGCCTTGGCCCCGTTGCCCAGCGCCACCGAGTTTTCCCCGGAGGCCTGCGACCGGGTGCCGACCGCCGCGCTGTTTTTGCCCGACGCCACCGCCCCCGTGCCGCCCGCGATAGCGTCGGCACCCGTGGCTTTCGGCTTGGCTGCGGCGCCGCTGTTGTTGACCTGGAACATGCCGTCGGTGCCGTTCTTGATGTTGGCGACATCACCCTCGACGGTGGTGATGCGAGCGCCCTGTTGACCGGCATTGGCACCCAGATTGGCAATCGAGTCGTCCGTGTATTGCTTGGATTCGGCGACCGCGCCGTCGAGCTGGCGCACGTTGACTGCGTCATTGGCGTTCTTGCCGTCGGCCACGTTGCTGACCGTCCGGGTTTCACCCGTCGTGGCGTTGCCCACCGATACCGTGCCCGACGTTACGTTGTTCGCCCCCGAATATTTGCCGCTGTAGGTTTCTGCACCGCGCCCGTCGTCGCTGGAGCCGCTGCCTACCGCAACGCTGCCATCGGCTGTCGCCGTGGCGCCATTGCCCACCGCCACCGAGCCGGTGCCTGACGCCAGGGCCTGGGAACCCAGGGCCATCGCGTCCGTGCCGGTGGCGACGGAGTCGGCCTTGGTCGAGTTGACGTGCAGGTACTTGATGCCGCCGCCCGAGCCGATCAGGGTTTCGAGCCCGCCGACGCGGCCGTTCAGGTTGGTGATGTCCGTGGTGTTCTGATCGACCTGATCGCCGACCATTTTCAGTTGCGCCACGTTGACCGCGTCGTTGTCCTGGGTGCCGGCCGCCAGCCCGGTGAGCTTGCGACTACCCAGTGCGGTTCCGATGCCGATCTCGCCGACGGACGTCTGCGGTGCGGCCAGTCGATAGGCGCTGTAACCCGTTTCGGCACCGACCGTGGTCAGCGAACTCGAACCCAGTGCCACGCTCATGGCATGGCTGGCATTGGCCCCGGCGCCCAGCGCAACCGACTGCTCCGCCGCTGCCTGAGCCGCGCTGCCCACCGCGATGCCGGACGCCAGCAGCACCTGAGTATTGCGACCGATGGCGATGCCACCGGCGGCGGCCTGACCGACGCTGGCCTGATTGCCGATCCCGATGCCGTTGTCACCGTTGACCACCGTGGCCGGGCCAACCGCGATCGACTCCGCACCGCTGGCGAGCGAGTCCACCGGGTTGGTCGAGTTGGCGTGGAAGTACAGCGTGCCGGTCGAGCTCAGCGAGCCCATCGCACCGGTCAATTGACGCAGGGTAACGGCGTCGTGAGCATCGGTGGCGTCCGCCACATTGGTGATCTGCCGATAGCTACCGGCCTTGCCCACCGAAACCGAGCCGAGCAAGGTCGCGTCCGAGGTGTCATAGATGACCGTCCCGCCACCGGCTGGAATGGTGCCGGTGGTGGGCGCCAGGACACGATCGGCAACCGAGCCTTCGCCCAGTGCGATGCCGCCCGCTACCTGAGCCTGGCTCAAACGACCCAGCGCCAGGCTGCCATCTGCCGTCGCATTGGCGCCCGAACCGGCCGAGAACGAGTTGGCGCCAGCGGCAATGGACTGGGGACCTACGGCAATGCTGTCCAGACCTGTGGCTTGGGAATCGGCCAGGGTGGAGTTGCTGTGGAAGTACTTGATGCCGGTGCCGTTGTTGACGAGGTTGTCGACAGTTTGGTTGGTGGCGAACAGTTGCGAGCCGTTGACCGCATCGGTGCTGGTGGCGCTAAGGGTTCCAGCTGCGACATTGGTCAGCTTCACCGAAGTGCCCGCCGGATTGAAGGTCACCTGGGTTTTGGTCGTGGCATCGTCGTATTTCACGGCCACCGCAGCGGTGTTGGTCAGGCTGGTGTTCAGGTTGGTCAATGCGGCGCCGACGTTGTTGCTGACCAACGGGCCGGTGTTGGCGCCGGTCGCGCTGATGCTGTTGGTGGAATAGCTTGGCGCCGTCCATACGCCGGTGGCGGGATCAAGTTGCGCGCCGCCGCCCAAGGCTGTCGCGGTGTCCTGCCCAGCCTTGTTCAGTTGGCTGACGTTGACTGCATCAGTTGCGCTGGAGCCGGCAGTGAGGCCTGTGATGCGGCGGCCATCTGCGCCGTTGGCGATGTTTACTTCGCTGGTTGCAACACCACCGACGCCATACGCCGCGTTGGCCAAAGTCGTGCCGGTGGCGGATGAGCCATTGCCCAGCGCAACACTGTTGGCGAACCCGGCCGAGGCGCCATTGCCCAGCGCAACGCTGTTGACGCCTGCGGACACGGCAGCCGGCCCCATTGCCACGCTGTCCTGACCGGTTGCACTGCTGTCGGCGAGGGTCGAGTTGCTATGGAAGTACTTGATGCCAGCGCCATTGTTGACGAGGCCGTCGACGGTCTGGTTGGTCGCGAACAGTTGCGAGCCGTTGACGGCGTCGGTGCTGGTGGCGTTCAAGGTTCCGGCCGCGACATTGGTCAACTTGACCGAAGTGCCCGCCGGATTGAAGGTCACTTGGGTTTTGGTCGCGACATCGTCGTATTTCACGGCCACGGCAGCGGTGTTGGTCAGGCTGGTGTTGAGGTTGGTCAGTGCGGCGCCGACGTTGTTGCTGAGCAACGGGCCGGTGTTGGCACCGGTCACGCTGATGCTGTCGGTTGAATAGCTGGGGGCTGTCCAGACACCGGTTGCCGTATTGAGTGCCGCGCCGCCGCCCAGCGCGGTCGCGGTGTCCTGCCCAGCTTTGTTCAGTTGGCTGACGTTGACTGCATCAGTTGCGCTGGAGCCGGCAGCGAGGCCTGTGATGCGGCGGCCATCTGCGCCGTTGGCGATGTTTACTTCGCTGGTTGCGGCACCACCAACGCCATAAGCTGCGTTCGCCAAAGTCGCACCCGTGGCGGATGAGCCGGAGCCCACAGCAATGCTGTTGTTGAAGCTGGCCGAGGCGCCATTGCCCAGAGCAACGCTATTGGCACCGCCCGAAACAGCAGCTGGACCCATCGCGACGCTGTCCTGACCGGTTGCGCTGCTGTCGGCGAGAGTCGAGTTGCTATGGAAATATTTGATGCCGGTGCCGTTGTTGACGATGTTGTCGACGGCCTGATTGGTCGAGAACAACTGCGAGCCGTTAACAGCGTCGGTGCTGGTAGCGTTCAAGGTTCCAGCCGCGACGTTGGCCAATTTCACAGCGGTGCCCGCAGGGTTGAAGGTCACCTGATTTTTGGTCGTGGCATCGTCGTATTTCACGGCCACCGCAGCGGTGTTGGTCAGGCTGGTGTTGAGGTTGGTCAGTGCGGCGCCGACGTTGTTGCTGAGCAACGGGCCGGTGTTGGCACCGGTTGCGCTGATGCTGTTGGTGGAATAGCTTGGCGCCGTCCATGCACCAGTTGTCGCATTGAGTGCCGCACCGCCACCCAGAGCGGTCGCGGTGTCCTGGCCTGCCTTGTTCAACTGGCTGACGTTCACAGCGTCTGTCGCCAAACTGCCAGCCGCCAAACCAGTGATGCGCCGGCCATTGGCGCCGTTGGCGATGTTCACTTCACCACCCGTCGCAGCACTGCCGACGCCGTAAGCCGCATTGGCCAAAGTCGTGCCAGTGGCGGACGAGTTGGCGCCCAGCGCCACACCATTGGCAACGGTCGCACTCGCGAGCGGGCCGATGGCAACACTGTCCTGGCCGCTCGCGCTGCTGTCGGCGAGAACCGAATTGCTGTGGAAGTACTTGATGCCGGTACCGTTGTTGACGATGTTGTCGACGGCCTGATTGGTCGAGAACAACTGCGAGCCGTTAACAGCGTCGGTGCTGGTAGTGTTCAAGGTTCCAGCCGCGACGTTGGCCAATTTCACAGCGGTGCCCGCCGGGTTGAAGGTCACCTGATTTTTGGTCGTGGCATCGTCGTATTTCACCGCCACCGCAGCGGTGTTGGTCAGGCTGGTGTTGAGATTGGTCAGTGCAGCGCCGACGTTGTTGCTGACCAACGGGCCGGTGTTGGCACCGGTCGCGCTGATGCTGTTGGTGGAATAGCTCGGGGCTGTCCACACACCGGTGGTTGCATCCACGGCAGCGCCGCCACCCAGAGCGACCGCCGTGTCCTGACCTGCTTTATTCAACTGGCTGACGTTGACTGCATCAGTTGCGTTGGAACCGGCGGCAAGACCGGTGATGCGACGGCCGTTGGCGCCGTTGGCGATATTCACTTCGCCTCCGGTCGCAGCACCGCCGACGCCGTAAGCCGCATTGGCCAAAGTCGTGCCAGTGGCGGACGAGTTGGAGCCCAACGCCACACCATTGGCAACGGTCGCGCTCGCAAGCGGGCCGATGGCTACGCTGTCCTGGCCGCTCGCGGTGCTGTCGGCGAGAACCGAATTGCTGTGGAAATACTTGATGCCGGTGCCGTTGTTGACAATGTTGTCGACGGCCTGATTGGTCGAGAACAACTGCGAGCCGTTCACCGCGTCGGTACTGGTAGCGTTCAAGGTTCCAGCCGCGACGTTGGTCAATTTCACAGCGGTGCCCGCAGGGTTGAAGGTCACCTGATTTTTGGTCGTGGCATCGTCGTATTTCACGGCCACCGCAGCGGTGTTGGTCAGACCGGTATTGAGGTTGGTGAGTGCAGTGCCGACGTTGTTGCTGACCAACGGGCCGGTGTTGGCGCCGGTCGCGCTGATGCTGTTGGTGGAATAGTTCGGGGCCGTCCAAACACCGGTTGTCGCATTGACAGTCGCGCCACCGCCCAATGCCGTCGCCGTGTTCTGGCTGTTCGCGAACAACTGCGAACCAGTCACGGCATCGGTGCTGGCAGCGTTCAACGCACCGACAGCGACATTGGTCAACTTCACCGCTGTGCCTGCCGGGTTGAGAGTCACTTGGGTTTTCGTCGCGGCATCGTCGTATTTCACGGCCACCGCAGCGGTGTTGGTCAGGCCGGTATTGAGGTTGGTGAGTGCAGTGCCGACGTTGTTGCTGACCAACGGGCCGGTGTTGGCGCCGGTCGCGCTGATGCTGT
>NZ_JBXAIV010000001.1:0-288579 GCF_058796615.1 Pseudomonas sp. GW823-FHT04A03 | reverse complement strand
TGCTGTTGGTGGAATAGTTCGGGGCCGTCCAAACACCGGTTGTTGCATCCACCGCAGCGCCGCCGCCCAGAGCGGTCGCGGTGTCCTGCCCTGCTTTGTTCAATTGGCTGACGTTGACTGCATCAGTTGCGTTGGAACCGGCGGCAAGACCGGTGATGCGACGGCCGTTGGCGCCGTTGGCGATATTCACTTCGCCACCCGTCGCGGCGCCACCTACGCCGTAAGCCGCATTGGCCAAAGTCGTGCCAGTGGCGGACGAATTGGCGCCCAGCGCCACACCATTGGTAATGGTCGCACTCGCAAGCGGGCCGATGGCAACACTGTCCTGGCCGCTCGCGGTGCTGTCGGCGAGAACCGAATTGCTGTGGAAGTACTTGATGCCGGTACCGTTGTTGACGATGTTGTCGACGGCCTGATTTGTCGAGAACAGTTGCGAGCCGTTCACCACGTCGGTGCTGGTGGAGTTCAAGGCACCGGCCGCGACATTGGTCAACTTGACCGAGGCGCCCGCCGGGTTGAAGGTCACCTGGGTTTTAGTCGCGGCATCGTCGTACTTCACCGCCACGGCAGCGGTGTTGGTCAGGCCGGTATTGAGGTTGGTCAGCGCTGCGCCGACGTTGTTGCTCACCAACGGGCCTGTGTTGGCACCGGACGCGCTGATGCTGTTGGTGGAATAACTCGGGGCCGTCCAGGCTCCGGTTGTTGCATTGACCGCCGCGCCACCGCCCAATGCCGCTGCCGTGTTCTGACTGCTCGTAAACAGCTGCGACCCGTTAACCGCATCTGTACTGGTGCCATTCAGCGCCGCCGGGGCCAGGTTGGTGATCGTCACCGGTGCGCCTGCTCCGGCGCCGCCCGTCGCACCCAAAGTAATCCTGTTGCCGCCGACGGCATCGTATTTGACGGCGATGTTGGCCGTGTTGCCGACATTGGTGTTGAGCGCCGTCAAGGCAGCTGCAACGGTCGTTTGTGCTGTAGGCCCGGTCACTGCACCGGTCGCGCTGATACTGGTGATCGGCTGACTGAAGCCGCTGATATTGCCGGTCGCCGGACTATAGGTCGCGCCGCCGCCCAACGTGCTGGCGGTTGTCGTGCCAACGTTGTTGACGCCGGTGACCACCGAATTCAGCTGAGAGCCGTTGATGGCGTCGGTGCTGGTGGCAGAAATCACGCCTGCCGCCACGTTCTGGATCTGGCGCTCGGTACCCACCGCCCCCACCGACACCACGCCATTGGTCGAAGCCGCTGCCTCCACGCCCGCTGCAGTAGCACCAAATTGCGCAGTAGTACCGGTATGAGGAGCCGCTGTCGTTGACTTCGAACCAAGCGCCACGTCGTTGGTTCTGCTGGCCACTGCGGTATCGCCCAGCGCCACGGCGCCTGCTGCAGCCGCATTGCTGGCATTTCCCAATGCCACCGAACCTTGGCCGATTGCGCTATTGGCATTACCGATGGCAACCGCGCCATTGGCCGCGACCGTACCGGCCAGATTGCCGGCCGCCGTATTGTCCGCACCCATCGTCACTGCGCCGGTACCGTTCGCTACGTTCGGATCACCGATCGCAACTGCACCGTTGCCCGTGGCTTTCTGGGCGCGCCCGATTGCCACTGCACCGCCGGCAGCGGTGCTGGAATTGGCGGTGGTGCCGGACGAACCGATCGCAACGTTCTGGCCGGTTGCGCCACTGATACTTCCGTCACCCTGCGCAATACCGGAAGCACCATTGACAATGGCACCACGGCCAATGGCTATGCCTGAAGTACCAGCCGCCACGACGGATGACGCGCTGCCGACTGCAATTGCATCCTGCGCAGCCGCTTGTGCGCCCAGAGCATCTTTAACGCCCGCAGCAGGATATCCGCCGATCGCAATAGCGCCAGCGGCGGAAGATTTACTCAAAGTGCCAATGGCGATGCTGTAGTCGGATGCGGTGGCTTGTGCGCCGACAGCGATAGCCTGTATCCCTGCCGATCCCATAAAGCCAAGCGCGGTGCCATAGTTTCCAGTCACTTGCGAACCAGAACCAAACAGGGTTACAGCATTCTTGGCACTCCCGTTGGCGCCACAACCGGCAATCGTCGAATAATATCCGCTGCCATCCGTCAAAATAGAAGTGCGGGTGGTAGTGTCTGGGCCAACAAAATCTTGAGATGGGGTAGTGTTGCTGCAGTTTGATCCGCCGGATGAATATATGGTTGAGGCATGTCCCGTTAAAGGCAGCGCCAGGACTAACGCCGCCATCAAACCTTTCAGCAAAAATACGTCACCGAGGGAAGTTCCCCACGCCGACTCCCCCGACGCAATGCCCACGCCGGCAGCGCACTTGGCTCCCGATCCCTTGCCTTTGGTCGCAGCAAGCTCGGAAGCCACCGTCCAGCAACCCATCGAAGCGTTCCAGACCACAGAGTAGATTTTGTTCATTTTCAAACTTGGCGCGAGCCAGCCTCCGAGATACGCGTCATCAATGGCCTGATGACTTCCGCCTTTAATTCGATTGCGGATACAGAACCTCGCCGACAAACATCGAATCCCTCGCGAAAACAACGAGATTCGAACTTCGCTTGACGTAGCGAACAGGCATCACAATGGAATCAAGTGAGCGTATTTTCTCGACTGCCCCTGCGGATTAAGTTAGGAAATTTCCTGCTGTTTGTAGGAAATTTCCCAACTAACGAACATCAAAAATACGGCCATAAAAAAACGCCAAAGAACATGTAATAAATGTCTTTGGCGTTATGCCTTTTCTGAATTGACCCGCGCGTTGTGCACTGGAACAAGCCACCTAACAAGTGGCCTCTTCTCCTCGCTGAAGATCCAGCCAGTTCAACAGACTGGCCGCCGACATCGGCCGCGCGCACAAGTAGCCCTGTCCTTGTTTGCAACCCAGTTCCAGCAGCACTTTGCGCTGTTCTTCGGTTTCGATCCCTTCGACCACCACCGACATGCCCAACGCCTCGCCCAGTGCCAGCGTGCTGCTGATCACGGCGCGGCGGCGCGGTTCATGTCTGAGCCCGCGTACGAACTCGCCATCGAGTTTGATCTCGTTGAACGGCAACTGACACAGCCGCTGCAACGAAGAAAAACCTGCGCCAAAGTCATCGATGGACAGGCTGCAACCCATCATTCGCAAGCGCACCAGACTTTCCAGGCTAATCGCCGGGGCTTCGAGCAAGCCCGTTTCCGTCAGCTCGAAGGTCAGGCCGGAACCGGGCAGATCATGAGCCGCCAACAGGGTCTGAATCCGGCCCGGCAGCTGCGGATTGACCAGTTGCCCCGCGTGCAGATTGAACGCGACATTCAGGGCAAACCCTTGGTTGAGTGCCTGGCGCTGAAGCCTCAGACCTTGCTCAAGTTGCAGGAACAGCAACTCATCCAGCCATCCACAGCGCTCGATAACCGGCATGAACACCGAAGGCGGCAAGACACCTTTGAACGGATGGTGCCAGCGGGCCAGCGCTTCGATACTGCACACATCGCCCGTCTGCAGGTTGAACTTGGGCTGAAAGTAGGTGTGCAGCTGATGGAGGGACAGCGCCCGTCGTACCTCGTCTTCGGTGGCCGGTACGACAGGCAGCACGCCTGACTCATTGATGGGCTCGTTCATGTGCTTGGCCAGCAACAACTGCAATGCTCCCGGCTGCAAAGGCTTGCTGACATCGTCCAGCAGCGCCATGCCCAACAACGAAATCAGCTGCCCCAGCACACTGCGTGAATCGGCTGACAGCGTACGGCAGATGATGATCGACCCTGCCCGCCCGGATCGGGCCATGCCCTGCAGAAGATCCTGAGTATCCGCACTTTCCATGGGCATGTCGCACAGTGTGATATCCACCGGGCCGGTCTGTTCGAGGATCGCGAGGGCCTGCACGCGCTCGGTGGCGACAGAGACTTCCTGGCAGCCGGCCTGTCGCAGCCGGTTGGCCATCCTCGAGGCACCGGAGGCCGTGTCGCCAAGAACCAGTATGCGTAGCGGGAGCATGGGCATGGAAGCGGCTCACTCTGAAAGGAATGAGCCCATTGTCCGGGCCTGGCCTGCGGGTATCTTTAGGAAACTTCCTTGTCGGTGTAGGAATTTTCCCAAAGTCACGACAGGCATTTAATCGACGGCAACACTGGCCCCGTCCTCGACCGCTTCCGGGTCGGCCATATGCTGCTCCAGCGTCTGCGCCAATCGTTCCATCGCTTGTTGTAGCGCATCCACCGCCTCTGTCAGCGCGACAGAGTCAGCTCCCATACAGACGTTTTCCAACTGCTCGCAACACAGAATCAGACCACTCGCCTTGATGATCCGCGCCCCGCCCTTGACCCGGTGAGCCAGGTCGGAAAGTCCCGACAGATCGTGTTCGCCGAACAGTTTGATGAGGCGCAGCATGTCCTCTTCGTTGCTGCTGGCCAGATCCCCCAGCAGTTTCCTGATCGCGGTCTGGTCACCACGGGTCAGTTGTTGCAGGCTGCCGAGATTGATATCGCCCTCGACCATAGGGTTCACCGCGCCTTGCGCGGGAGGCTCCGCCCCTGACTGCACCGAGGAAAGTCGGGCACTCAGGTCACCCAGGCTGATCGGTTTGAACAGACAGTCGTCCATTCCCTCAGCCAGACAGCGGTCTTTTTCCTCTGGCTGGGCATTGGCGGTCAGGCCAAGGATCAGACAAGGTTCGGCCCCCGAGGATTTTTCTTCGTCACGGATGGCCCGCGTCAATTCATAACCGTTCATGACCGGCATGTTGCAGTCGGTGATCACCACATCGAAGCGGCCATTGCGCCAGGCACGCAGGCCATGGGCGCCGTCCTCGGCGTCGCTGACGCTGTGGCCCAGGTAGGACAACTGCTGGGACAGCAGCAACCGGTTGGCCGGGTAATCGTCGATCACCAGAATGTTCAGCACAGCCGCCTGATCCGTGAGTGCTGCCGCCGGCAATTCGGCAGCGGGCACCGGTTGCAGGATCAGAAGGTCGAGGCAGATATCGATCTGCGTGCCCTTGCCCGGCACGCTGGTCAGGTGCAAATGGCCGTCCATCATTTCGCACAGGGTGCGGCTGATGACCAGCCCCAGCCCCGAACCACCCCGCGCCGACTGATGATTGTTGCGGGCCTGGCCGAACGGGTTGAACAACAGCGCCTGATCCTCGGCCGAAATGCCGATGCCGGAGTCCTTCACCTGAACATGAATCGCCAGGCGCTCACCGCACGCGCTGAGCACCGCCTGAACGCCCAAGCGCACTTCGCCTTCGTCGGTGAACTTGATCGCATTGCTCAGCAGGTTGGACAGAATCTGTTTGAAACGCAGCGGATCGATCAGGACGTCGCGACTGGCCTTGAGGTCGAAGTCCAGCAACAACCGCACGCCCTTCTGCCGCGCCACGCCTTCGAACATGCGCACCACCGACTCGACCAGCTCCCGCAGGCTGGCCCGTTCCGGGGTCAGGGACAGGCGTCCGGATTCAATGCGGGCGATGTCGAGAATGTCACCGATCAGGTCCAGCAAGCCTCGGGCCGCCCCCGAGGCCACTTCGATGGCGAAGCGGTCCATGACGCCTTGATCGGCCTTCTTCATCGCCAGTTCGAGCATGCCGATCACCGCATTCATCGGTGTACGGATTTCATGGCTCATGGTCGCCAGAAAGGTAGTTTTCGCCCGGTTGGCGTCGTCGGCGCTTTGCTTGGCGCTTTGCAGTTGATCCATCAGACGCTGACGGTCGCTGATGTCGATCCAGCCGGCAATGATGCCCATCACCACACCTTCGCTGGTGTTGTACGGCAGCATCCAGTGATACACCGTGTGCACCGCACCATCGGTGTGGATGTAGGTGCGATCCTTGATCCAGCGCGTGCCGCTCTCCATGACCTTGATGTACTCGGCCTGGAATGTCTCGGCATCGGAACGACCGACCACCGGACTGTCGGTCAGTCGCTTGCCCATCACGGCTTCGCGCGGCAGACCCAGCGCGTCCAGGTAGGCGGAGTTGCAACTGATCAGCCGCCCTTCACGGTCGCGCACGTAAATCGCGTGGGGCGTGCCATCGATCAAGGCGCGCATGAACTCCATCTGATCGTTGAGTGCTCGCTGGGCTTTTTCGCGGGTGAGTACCAGCTTGCGCAAATGAACGATCCACACCAGCGCCAGCATCAACAGCAACCCGAAGATGACAAAACCCTGGATGACCGCCGAGCGGTGGTGCAGCCAGTTGTCGTTATCGATCACCACGTCATGGCGCCAACGGCTCGTGAGTTCGTCCAGTTCCTCCGGAGGGATGCTTTGCAGGGCCTTGTCCAGAATCGAATACAGCTCCAGCGCCCCACGATCGGTGGCGAACCCGGTCGGCGCCGACAGAGGACCGACAACGCCGGCCACCCGCAGACGGTCGCGGTATTCGCGCAGAATCATGTAACGCCCGTTGATCAGCGAATTGAGCGCCCCCTCCGCTTCGCCTTTGTCCACCAGCGCCAGTGCCTCTGCCGAGGTCGTTGTCTCGATCAACTGAATGCCCGGGAATTGCCCGCGAATGTAATCGCTCAGCGCATTGCCACGCCGCATCGCCAGTCGTTTGCCGACCATGCCCTCCAGCGATTGCGGTCTGCCCGCCCCGTCCTGCGTGATCAGCACAAACGGGCTGGTCATATAAGGCCGGGTGAACCGCAGTTCGCCCTCACGGGCAGTACTGGGGGTGAAGGCCGCGATCAGATCCGCTTTGCCGGCCCGGACCTGCTCGACCAGTTTCTCCATTGAGTTGCTGCGCAGGACATCGAATTTCAGGCCGGTGCGCTGGCTGACTTTAGCCAGCACTTCGGCACCGACGCCGCGGAATTCACCCTGCCCGTCAAAAAAGGAGACCGGCGGCAGACCGTCGTTGACGGCTACGGTCAGGCGGGGGTGCTTTTGCATCCAGCGTTGTTCGGCTTCGGTGAACTGGAGCAGGTCAAGGCCGGCAACGTTGAGATCGCCTGCCCCCCAGCGACGCAGGATCGTCATGCGGTCACTGACCGGGATCACCTCCAGCGCGGCATTGATGATGTGCAGCAGCTGACTGTTGCGCTGATTCAGGGCGAACGAGAAATGCGTGCTGAACATGCCCGGCAACATCGTCAGGTAGACGTCATTGAGGAAGTATTTACCGACCAGATAATGGGTACTGACGGCATCGCCCAGGTACGCATCCGCCTGATTGAATGCCACGGCGCCGATCGCGCTCTGGGCCGACGGGTGCAGCTGTAGCACAGCCATGGGATAGCTCCCGGTGACCGCTTCCGTCGGCTGAACGTGATCAACGATGGCAAGACGATTACCCGCCAGGTCGGGCGCCAGCACCTTGCTGGCGCCACTGCGAGTCACCAGTACCGACGGTGCCTGCACGTAGGGGCTGGTGAGCGCCAGCTCGGAATCCGTTCCGTCGAAACTGTTGACGTTGCCGACCAGGTCCAGCTCGCCATCCCTGAGCGCCTGCATCGCCTCGGCCCGGGAGTCATAACGCAGCACTTCGATTCGGGTGTGCAACATGCCGGCCAGCAGCGCGGCGTAATCGGCCGTGATGCCCTCGTAATCCTGACCGCCGATGATCATGCCGAAAGGCGCACTGTCCGGCACTGACACCCCCAGACGCAGTGATCCTTTGTCACGCAGCCAGCGCCAGTCCTCTTCATCCAGAACGACCGAAGGCAGGTCACCATTCGAGCGACCGAAGAGGTTCAAGGTCTGCACCGTTGCCTGTACCGGCGAAACGCTTCCCAACTGACCCAACAGACAGACGGCCAACCCGACGCAACGCAAAAGAGTGTTCATCTAGATCAGATTATTGCGCTTGGCAAAGTCAGCCAGATACACCACTGACTTCACGTTGAGCTTTTCAATGAGGCGGGTTTTATAAGTGCTGACGGTCTTGTTACTCAACAGCATCGCATCACCGATTTCCTTGTTGCTCAGTCCCTTGGCAAGTTGCTGCAATATGACCAGTTCTCGATCGGACAAGCCGCGAATCATCTCCACTTCTGTGGAGTCGATATCGCTGCGCCGTACCGAGTTTCCTGCAAGGTTGGGGAAAAAGGTATAACCGGCCATCAGCGCCTTGATCGCCTTGCTCAGCTCGCTTAATTCATCGGTTTTCGAGATATAACCGGCAGCCCCCGCCTTCATGCAGCGCATGGCGTAGAACGCCGCGGACTGCGAGGTCAGCACAAGGATCTTGCTCGACAGTTTCAGCGCGCTGATCCGGTTGATGACTTCCAGACCGTCGAGGCTGGGCATGGCGATATCCAGCAGAATCAGTTGTGGCTGATGCTCGCGAGCCATCTGCACCGCGTCAGCGCCATTGTCAGCCTCGGCAACGACTTCGAATTGCTCACGTTCAAGCAACACTTTCACCGCTGCCCGAATGAAGGGGTGATCGTCTACAACCAGCGCTTTATGCATTTGAACCTCACAGCTATACGCACAGGAACTGCCAGTGACGAAAGGGACCATGCATCACAAAAGTATGGAACATGTCGCTGGCTTATGCTGCCCGGATCACTCGGTAATCAGGCAGTTATATCGATCTATTTCTCTACCGGAACTGGCGCCTTCAATTGACTGAATCAGGCGCCTGCAGCCATCGCAGGAACCGCTCGGCCTCCATCGGGCGCGCCAGGTGGAAGCCCTGACCGAATGAACACCCCATCGACACCAGGCCGTCGCGGATAACGTGGCTGCCGACACCTTCGATCACCAGGTTCATGTTCAGCGCGCGGGCCAGTGCCACGGTGCTGGTAACCATTGCCTGGGTGCGTGGATCATCGATGCAGCGCACGAGTTGGCCGTCGAGCTTGAGCTGGTTGAACGGCAGCTGGCAGAGCAACGTCAGCGAAGAAAAACCCATGCCGAAATCATCGATCGACAGACCGCAGCCCATCATGCGCAGACGCAGCAGGTTGTCCCGGGTCGTTCGGGGAACATCCAGCAAGCCGTTTTCCGCCACTTCGAACAACAACGTTCGTCCCGGGAAATCGTGACGCTTCAACAACTGCTCGATGTGCTCGATCAGGTCATTGCGAGCCAGTTGCGAAGCGTGAAGATTGAACGCCAGCTCCAGGCCCTGGCCGGATCGGCGCAAGGCGTTGAGCACATCCATCCCTTGCTCCAGCAGTTGCTTGAGCATTTCGTCGACCAGATCGTAGGCCAGCACCGCCGCCAGAAAATCCCGAGGCAGCAGCAGGCCCCTGACCGGGTGCTGCCAACGCACCAACGCCTCCGCACCAGCCACCGCAAAGGTGTTCAACTCGAATTTGGGCTGAAACCAGGCCTTGAACTCTCCTTGGGCCAGCCCTCGCCGCACATCGTCCTCACCCGGGAGCCTGGAATGAGCTGAGGGCTCGACGTCCGGTGCCAGCCGTCGGCGAGCGTAGCGACTGAGGATTTCCTGCAACCTGTACAGCTGCGTGGGTCGGCTCATGACACCGAGCATTTGCAACCCAGAAAGACAGGTCATCTCTTCAACCGCACGGCGCAGTTCCGGCGTCAGCTCGCTGCACAGTGCAACCGCACGCGCCATACCGCTTTCCCCGGCCCGGGTCAGAAAATCCAGACAGTTGACTGCACTGTTGCTCAGGTCACAGAGCACGATATCAACGCCCCCTGCCCGGCTTATCTGCGCCATCGCCCGCTCGCTGTCACCCGCCTGCAAAATGTCGCTGACGCCCAGATGCTGGAGAGCCTTCACCAACGCGCCACGCTGAAACGATTGATCTTCTAAAACCAGAACGCTGGGTGCGTACATCTCGCCGACTACTCTGCCAATGACTTGTGGTGGAAATTCTGACAATTCCACATCACTTGAAACGAAGGATTCGTCTCTGCGATTTGTAGGAAATTTCCCAAGCACTGAATTGAGCAGCCCCAGGAACACTTTGTTGACGAACGGTCATCCGAATGTTCAGATGCCGCCCTGTTTCAGGTGTCCCATGCCGCCGTGCATGGGGTGAAACGGGAAACCGGTACGTTCTTTTTCGAGCAAGTCCGGTGCTGCCCCCGCAACGGTAGGCGCGTGATGCTTTCGACACACCACTGTGGCCAGACGGCCATGGGAAGGTGAAAGCGTCCATACGCGCGAGCCCGGAGACCGGCCTGAGATGTCTGTTTGGCAAAATCCTGCGGTGGGCGGGCATGGGCCGGTGTCGGCGTGTGCGCGATGCCTTCTCCTGCATGCTCTTCTGCGAAGATCCTTTCGAGAAGACAATGATCAAACCTTTCAACACTCCGGCTCCATCCCTGTTGTTCGGCTGTCTGTTCAGCCCCCTGTTGCTGGCGGATGACACGCCGCTCGAACTCCATCAGCAAATCGTTTCCGCGCCGTCCGTGGAGTCCACCACCGTTGCCGAGATGGCGCAGTTCGGCAGCAAGGTCGAGATCGTCACCCGCGAGCAGATCGAACGCGCCGGCCCCAGCGCCGATGTCAGCCGGGTGATGCAGATGTTCATTCCCGGCCTGTACGTCGCGCCGAAAAACGGCCCGTTCGACTACGGCACTTATTCCCTGCTGGGTGGGCGCAACGACGACACGCTGATCCTGCTCGACGGCGTGCGCCTGAACAATCGCCTGTACGGCGGTTTGTACCTGGACACGCTGCCGGCCAACGCCATCGAACGCATCGAAGTGCTCAAGGGTGGGCAGAGCCTGTTGTTCGGCACCCAAGCGGTATCGGGCGTGATCAACATCGTCACCCGCAGCCCGCAGAGCCGCAAAGCGTCCGGCGAAGTGAACATGGGCCTCGACACCTTCGGCGGCACCACCGGTGATGCGCGGGTCGAGAATATTTTCAGCAACGGTTTCGGCGATCTGGGCTTGCTGGCCTACGTCAGCCATAACGTCTCGGACGGCTACCAGCCGTTTCGCAATCGCGATCTGAAAAACGTCACCGAGAAGAAACGCGCCTATGAAGTCACGACCTTCGGCGGCAAGGCGATTCAGTCCTTCGGCGATGACAAACGCCTGGAGCTGTTCTACCAATACGCCGACGCCAACCTCGATTTCGCCCGCCCGGTGGACAACCACAAGACCACCAACGACCGCATCCAGCAGATCGCCACGGCGACCTTCGAACAGACGCTCAACGAGCGCCTGAGCTATTTCGTCAAAGGTCATGTCAACGACTGGGACACCCGCTACACGCGCATCAACAACACCGCCAACGGCGGCACAAAAACCATCAATCACAACGACTACTGGGGCTTCACCGATTGGGGCGTGCAGGCCGAAGGCAAGGCTGAATTGCCCGGCGGGCATGTGCTGGTGTTCGGTACGGACAACCAGTGGTTCAAGGGCCAGGACGATGTGCTGATCATCGACAACGACAAGGCCGAAGCCCACGCGCTCTATACTCAACTGCGCCCGCAGATCGACGCCCTGCCCGACTGGCACCCGAGCATCGGCATCCGTCACGAAGCCATGGGCGGTGGCGACAGTGCCACGGTCGGCATGCTCACCTCGCTGTATGACCTCAACGAAAACTGGTCCGTGCGCGGGCAGTACGGCACGGCCTACAAACTGCCGAACGCCGAGCAGTTGTTCGTCAACGAGCCCGGTGATGAGTTGGGCAACCGTAATCTAAAACCGGAGAAAAGCCGCAATGCCGAGCTCGGTCTGGATTACAAAGGCCTGCTGCTCGACCGCGAGTTCAGCACCAGCGTCACGCTGTTCAAACGCAAGATCGACGACCTGATCACCCTCGATGACATCCAGTGGGTCAACGGCCAGGGCCGGGTGCAGATGCGCGGGTTCGAGGCGGACGCCAGACTGGCGCTCAACGAACAATGGAGCTTGCAGGCCGACATGACCCGCAACCTCACCGAGTCGCGCGCCGGCGTCACGCTCAACGATGTGCCGAGCTTCTTCGCCCGTTCACGCGTCGGCTACGAGTCGGTCGACCGGATGTGGGGCGCTGGCGGTGCGATCCGTTATATCCGCGATGTCATCAGCTCGAAACAGGTCGAGTACGGCCATTACTCGGTGGTGGATGCCGACGCCTGGCGCTACCTCGACGGTGCCCATCAGCACCGGGTGAGCCTGCTGGTGGAGAACCTGTTCGACCGCGATTACGTCACCAGTCGCTCGAACAACGTCGACAACCTCGGGCGGCCATTCACCTCCGAAGTCCGCTACACGTACCGCTTCTGATGGCTGACATCATCACCACCGACGGCGTCGATTCGCACCCGGACTGGTCGCATGTGCCCGAGCATGCGCGCCACGTGTTCCTCTGCACCGGCCCGCGCTGCACCCAGCGCGGCGCCTTGCAGTTATGGAAAACCCTGCGCCGGCATCTGCTGGCGCATGACCGAATAGAAACGCCCGGCGGCGTTCTGCTGACCCGCACCCATTGTCAGTTCCCGTGCAACCTGGGGCCGATTGTGACGGTGTATCCGGAGACGTGCTGGTACGGTGTTCGCAGTCACGCGGATGCACAACGACTGGTCGAAGGGCATCTGGTGGGCGGTGAAGTGGTCGAGGATTTGCTGATCAGGGCGCGCTCATGAGAAGGCTCGTTTTTTGGGGCGCCCTGCTCTGCGCGCTGCCCGTTTGGGCCGACAGTTATCGCAACTGCGGCAAGACCTGGAATGCGCCGGTCTTGCCACCGTCGCGGATCGTCGCCCTCAATCAGCACGCCGCCGATCTGGTGCTGGCGCTGGGTGCAGGCCCGGCGCTGGCAGGTGTCGCCTATCTGGATGACACCGGTGCGCCGAAGTCCGAGTATTTCGGCGTGCCGGTGATTGCGCCGCGCTATCCGTCGAGCGAAGTGCTGTACGCGCAGAAGCCGGATCTGGTGATCGGCGGGTTCGCTTCGGCCTTCGGCAATGGCGTGACGTCGCGCAGCGGGCTGGGGCGCAACGGCGTGGCGTCCTATCTGCTGGAGTCAGCGTGCAACGGGCATTCGCTGGACTACTTCGAACACATCCGCAACGACCTCTCGACCCTCGGCGCGCTGCTGCACAAACAGCCGCGAGCCCGGGAACTGAGCGATGCGCTGGACGCTGATCTGAACCGCGCCCGGGCGCTGGCCGGCTCCGGCAAACCGTTGTCGGTGTTCTATCTGGACAGTGAGGTCAACGGCCTCGACAGCGAGGGCCGACGGGGTTTCGTCACTCCGCTGCTGGCCGCTGCCGGCGCGCGCAACCTGTTCGCCGACATCAATCAGTATCGCGTAACCGTGAGCCGCGAAACCCTGCTCGCCAGTGATCCGGACGTGATTCTGTTGGCCGATGCGCAATGGTCACCGGCCAGCCGCAAGCGTCGGTTGCTGACGCAGGATCCGGTGCTGTCGACCCTGCGGGCAGTGCGCCAGAACCGGATGATCGACATCCCCTTCACCCATCTGTTACCCACGGTGGACAGCGGTCGCGTGGCGCTGGGATTGGCGCAGCAGTTCAGAGCACTTCGGGCGACCGAGCCCAATCATTGACTGCATCAATAACAACCATTAATTCAATGAAGTTCTCATATCGAATCCAAAGCGTAGGATCTGCTCCATACCAACCCACTGCACACGGAGTACAGAACCATGAAACGCCAAACCCTCCTCGGTATCGCCTTCTCGCTCTTCGCCCTGAATGCTTTTGCGGCGACCGAGACTGACCCACTGTTCAGCGATGCGGTCGCTGCTGCGACTCAGACCGATCCGTTGTTCAGTGACGCCGTTGCTGCTGCGACCCAGACTGATCCACTGTTCAGCGATGCCGTTGCCGCAACTGAAACTGATCCGCTCTTCAGCGATGCGGTTGCCGCGACCGAAACCGATCCGCTGTTCAGCGATGCGGTTGCCGAAGGTGGTTCTGACCGTCTGATCGAACGTCGTAACGTCTGAATGCAGGGTTTACCGCAGCACTCGACAAAAGCCCGGCCTTATCCGCCGGGCTTTCTTGTATATAAAAGTGCATATGGGGACAGATCTATTTTTCTATCTTCGGCTGAAAGACCTGCACTTTTGCTACGCTGGCGCACCGCTTGCCCCAGGACCTATGGCACATGGAAATTGCCCCGCACTTCATTCTTCATGAAACCGAGCACTGGATCGTCAATCACCATCTGGGCAGTGCACTTCCTGGCTATCTGATGCTGGGAACCAGGATCAAAACCAATTCACTGGCCGAGCTGTCGACTGAGGCACTGGCGGAGCTAGGAGGGCTGCTCGCCAAAACCCAGCAAATCATCGAGCATCATCTGAAGCCCAAGCGTCTTTATATCGGTCGGTTCGGTCATGAACCCGGCCTGCCCCTCCACTTCCATTTCATACCGGTCTATGACTGGGTCGAAGACCTGTTCTGGAAAGACTCCCGCTATCGCCTGCTCGAGTCTTTCGCCTACGCCGAGAATCCCTTGTCATCAACCGATGGCGCAGAGCTGACGCTGTTCGTTTGGCGAGAATTTGGTGAGAATCCCACTCCGCCGGCCATCGAGGGCCACTCTGTTGAAGAGGTGATTGAAGCACTGCGCAACGCCTTCAAGTGATCAAATCATCGAACCGAATGAAAAGGAATTTCACCCCATGTTTGAACGAAACAAACTGGTTCCAGAATTGATGGTCACGGATCTGCAGGCCAGTCTCGCTTTCTGGGTCTCCTGCCTGGGCTTCACCATCGCTTATCAACGCCCGGAAGACGGCTTCGCCTACCTCGACCTGAATGGCGCTCAAGTCATGCTCGAGCAGGTTGATCCGGATGCAGGCCAGTGGCTGACGGCGGAACTGAGCAAGCCTTTCGGAAGAGGCGTCAATCTGCAGATTGACGTTGAGGCGGTTGCTCCCATCATCGAAAGACTGGGCACCGCGCAGATCTCACTCTATAAAACCTGCAAAGACACCTGGTATCGCGCTGATGACGCCGAGGTCGGCCAGCGTGAATTTCTCGTTCAGGATCCGGACGGTTATCTCGTAAGACTGGTAGAACGTCTGGGCGAACGTCCTGTTTGCCCGATTTGATCAAGGAAGATAAAAACAATGAAAAACGCATTCCGTATCCTGCTTCTGATCTGCCTTTCGACCAGCGCAAACGCTGACGAAAACCCCATCGGTTTCCGATCCGCCACGCTGGCGGACACGCGCAACGAACGCCCGCTGGACATGGTCGTCTGGTATCCCGCCAAGACCACCGCCCCCGCTCAATTGATTGCCGACGACGCGGTGTTCGTCGGGACTTCGGCGGTGCGCGAGGCGCCGCCAACGGCGGGTGATCATCCATTGCTGGTGCTGTCCCACGGCTTCAGGGGCAACTGGAGCAATCAGGCGTGGCTCGCCAGTGCGCTGGCCCGTCAGGGTTACATCGTCGCGGCAGTCAATCACCCCGGCACTACGACTCATGATCGCAGTCCGAAAGCCGCTGCACAGTTGTGGCAACGACCTGCCGACATAAGCCGTGTGATTGATGCTGTCGCGGCTGAGCCGGAGCAATTTGGTGCAGTCTCGAAGGGCCGAATTGCAGTCGCCGGCCATTCGCTTGGCGGCTGGACCGCTCTGGAAATTGCCGGCACACGCTTCGATCCCGAGCGCTTTGCCGAGGACTGCGCAGTCCATCAAAAACTCGCCAGTTGCTCGGTCTACAAAACGATCAACGTTGCCGACACGCCGGAAGCGAAGAACCGGATAAGCGCAGACTTGAGCGACAAACGCGTCAGCGCCATCGTTTCACTGGACCTGGGCCTGTCACGCGGGATGACCGACGCCAGTCTCGCCGCGCTGTCGGTTCCGACACTGGTGATCGGCGCGGGCGTCCCCTCCGAAGACCTTCCCGCCCAACTGGAATCGGCGAATCTCGCCACGCGCCTGCCTTCGGCTACCTCGCAGTATGTCGAGATCAGCGACGCCAGCCATTTCAGCTTCATGTCCTTGTGCAAGCCCGGCGCCGTGGCGCTGCTGGAAGAAGATTCGCCAGGCGACGGCATCATTTGCGCGGACGGCGACGCGCGTTCGCGTGAGGTGATCCAGCAACAGGTGGTGGCGTTGATCGACCGTTTTCTGAGCCGGTCGGCGCAGAACTGATCGCGCTGTTGCCTGCACATCGCGCATAGGTCAGGATCCCTCCCTTTTTTGACTGGCAGGAGCAATCGTGGAACGTCTCTTCGTTTATGGAACCCTGGGCCCTGGCCGCCCGAATGAGCATGTAATGCTGAACATCGGCGGCACGTGGCAGGCCGCTTCGTTGAAGGGGCGCCTGTCGCAGGCCGGCTGGGGCGCGGCGATGGGTTTTCCTGGACTGGTGATTGCCGAGGATGGCGATGTGATCGAAGGCTACGTGTTCGCCTCCGAGAACTTTCACCTGCACTGGGCCGCGCTGGATGAGTTTGAAGGGGCTGAGTATCAGCGGGTGTTGACCAAGGTGACGCTGGAGGACGGCGCCGTCGTTGAGGCTTTTGTCTACGCTCTGCGGTAACCAACAAAACGGAGGACGTCTGTGGCTGACCGCGAGCAACTCCACCGAAACGGCTACGTGCTGCTGCGCCAGGCAATTGCGCCGGCATGGCTGTACACTCTGCGCGCAGTCTTCGATGCAGGCGTGAAGCCTTCAAGCGAATGGCCCGTGCCCCGTGGCAGCGACTGGCGCCATTCGCAGCTGGACACTGACCCGGTCGTTCAGGCCGTGTGCCGATTGCCACAATTGCTGGCGGTGGTGGGCGCGTTGATCGGCGAACGCTTCTTCCTCTCACAGGTCGAGGGCCGCGAACCGCTCGCCAATGGTGGCCACCAGCAGTTGCACCGCGACTTGTCAGCGCAACGCCCCGGCGACACCGTCAACACGCTGGTGTACCTCGACGATTACGGCCCGGAAAACGGTGCAACCCGCATTGTCCCCGGCAGTCATCGCCCTGCACCGGGCGAGCTTCCGTTCGACTTCACTGACGAGTCCCGATCTGTGCAACTGACGGGCAGCGCGGGCGACATCCTGATCTTCGATGCCGACCTGATCCACGCTGGCAGCCTGAACTCCAGCGGCGCACGCCGGCGCACCCTGTTGATCACCTGGTTTTCCGAATTGCTCTTCGCCACACACCTGGAAACGGTGAGCTTGCGAAACATACAGATGGACACGTCCGAGCGGTTCGATCCGGGGGACTTTGCGTTTGGGATCGTGGAATCATTCATTTGACTTGTTTGCCTCAGGCAACTATATAGTTGCTCAAGGCAAACATATGAGCATGACGCCATGTCCACAATCACCGACCGCGCCGACATCGTCCGGCAATTCAACCGTTTCTACACCCATCAGATCGGCGTGTTGCAGGAGCATCTGCTGCAAAGCGACTACTCGCTGACCGAGCTGCGCATCCTTTACGAACTCGCGTCCGGCGGCGATCTGACCAGCGCCGACCTACGCCAGATGCTCAGCCTCGACGCGGGTTATATGAGCCGGATCATCAGCGGTTTCGACAAAAAGGGCTTGATCCAGAAAGTCCCCTCCGTCACCGACGCCCGCGCCAGTCAATTGCACATCACCGACCTCGGCCGCGAGATCCTCGCGCCGCTGGAGCAAGCCTCGCGACAAGAGGTCATCATCCTGCTCGAACGCCTCGCCGAACCGCAGCAACTGCAACTGATCGCCTCCATGAAGCAGATTCAAACCCTGCTCGAAGGTGGCCAGCCGACGACCTACCTGCTGCGCGATCCACAACCCGGCGACATGGGGCTGGTGGTGCATCAGCAGACGGCGATCTACAGCCGCGAATACGGCTGGAATTCGGAGTTCGAAGCGCTGGTGGCCGAGATCGTCGCCAAGTACCTGCGCGAATTCGACCCCACGGGCGAGCGCTGCTGGATCGCGGAAAAGGACGGCAAGGTGGTGGGTTCGGTGTTCGTTGTCCGCCACGATGAAACCACCGCCAAACTGCGCATGCTCTATGTGGACGCCAGTGCGCGGGGCCTGGGGATCGGCAATCGGCTGGTCGAGGAATGCCTGCGGTTTGCCCGGGATGTCGGCTACAAAAAGATGATTCTGTGGACCACCAGCAATCTGGTGGATGCCCGCCGGTTGTATCAGCGGGCAGGTTTTGAGTTGGTCGAGGAAGAGCCGATTCACAGCTTCGGCAAGGAGCTGGTGAGTCAGACCTGGGCGATCGAGTTGTAAGGTTTATGCTCGCGGTGAGTCGTCGTAGTCAGGCAGGACGATCGCGTCAGCTTTCGGCGAAAGGATTTTGCCGAACAGTTTCTTGAGCCCCGGCGCAGTGGCCATCCGCAGCACGGCATGGCCGAGTGCAATGCCCAGACGCGAATGCGGCGAGGCCAGTCTCGGGGCGAATTTCGGCACGCTTTGCGCCTGGGCCACGAACGGACGCATCAGCGCTT
Organism: Pseudomonas sp. GW823-FHT04A03; assembly: GCF_058796615.1. Taxonomy (NCBI): domain Bacteria; kingdom Pseudomonadati; phylum Pseudomonadota; class Gammaproteobacteria; order Pseudomonadales; family Pseudomonadaceae; genus Pseudomonas; species Pseudomonas sp. GW823-FHT04A03. The sequence continues at coordinate 270,285 of NZ_JBXAIV010000001.1, read as the reverse complement.
CATAGGCGGCGAAGGCCTGACGGTGATCGGCGTGGCGCCCGAGTTCTCCGGCCAATACGTAGGCGCCGCACAGTCCCAGGCTGGTGCCCATGCCGCTGATGGGCGACGCGCAATAGGCCGCGTCCCCGAGCAGCGCGATGCGCCCCTTGGACCAACGGGGCATTCGGACCTGACCCACAGCTTCCAGATACAGATCGGTGGTGTTATCCAGCGCGGCGAGCACGCGAGGCGTTTCCCAACCGGCATCGGCAAACAGTTTTTTGAGCAAGGATTTCTGTGCGTCCTGCGCCAGCTTCTCGTATCCGCTCGGCGCTTGCTGAAAAGACAAAAACGCACGCGTGGTGCCGAGGTTGTCAGGACGTAAACAGACGCAACGGCCGCCCGGCAGGTTGTGCCAGCGCATCACCTGGCCGTCGCTCGGCTGTCGAGGCACGGTGAAATAGGCCGTGTAGAGATCGAGGGGGCGCCGCTTCACTTCATCGCCGAACACTTGATTGCGGGTCGTCGAACCGATGCCTTCGGCCACGATCACCAGGTCGTAAACCTGTTCCCCGCCCTGCTTGAAACGCACATGAACCTGCTCGCCATCGTCCTCGATGGTTTCAATGCTGTCGCCGAACCGGTAGGTGACCCGGTCCTCACTGTGCTGGATCAACAGCTTGGCGAGCTCACCGCGCAGGATTTCCAGTTCCGCAATTGGCCCGTCACCGTCAAACGCATCGACCCCGATGAACGCCTTGGTCTGGTTGTCCCGGTCAACGAAAGCGATGCCCTGCTCGTGAGTCGTGTTCGCCCGAATCAGATCTTCCAGCCCCATGCGCCGCACTACTTCACGCCCGGCGCCGCGCACGTCGATGGTTTGCCCGCCATCGCGAAACGCCGGCGCCCGCTCGACCACCGTGACGTCCATACCCTGACGCGACAGCCAATACGCCAGCGCGGGGCCGGCGATGCTTGCACCGGTGACGAGTATTTTCTGTGGTTTCATTCTGAGTCCTGCGCTTCAGAAGTGGCGGTCGTGCTGCCCGGCAACGTGTTGCGGTAGACCTCGATCACCTGCCCGAGAAAGGTCTCGATGACTGCGCGATCCCGGTCGTCGAGCGCACCCAGCACCGCGCTCAGCCCATTGAGCATCGGCGCGATATGCCGATAGGCCTGCGCCACCGATTCCGGCACCGGGCACACCAGCACCCGGCGCTTATCGTTGAGCTGTCGCTCGCGCACCACATGTCCGGCGCGCTCCAGCCGGTCGATAACCTGGGTGATGCCCGCCGTGGTCACGGACAGACGCGAGGCAAGCTCGGTCGGCGGCAACGGCCCATCGGTGATCAAATGTTCCAGCGCCGCCACGTCGGTCTGATTGATGCCCAGTGCGACACCCAACTGACCGGCCGCTGCGCGGGTCAGGATGGCGATCTGTTGCAACTGCTGGCCCACGGGATCGCTGGCGATTTGCAGGGTGCGTGGGTCTTCGGCTGTGTTTGGCGCAGATGATGGCGACGTCATGGGCAGGAGTTTTCCGGGGATTTTGGAGCTGATCGGTGTGTGGCGAGCGAAGGTAGCATATAGCTAACTTGCTTAGCTAGTTTTGAAAAAATCGCCCTCTGCCGCTCAATTCTTCGAAGCAAAGCAAAAAGGGGACAGCAAAAAGGGGACTGATTTATTTTTCAGTCAATAAATCAGCTCCCTTCTCTCCAGCCCCTTTTCTTTAATTTGTCATGCATCGTTCACCAACTGCTCGAACTGGCGGGTGAGCTTTTCGAATCGAGGTGCATCACATGCCGGGCAAAGGAAAGGCATTCTTCGCCCCCTGAACATGGACGTCAGACCACTGCACTTCGTACAACGCAGATGTGTTTCCACATAGGCAGTCAGAGGCTCGACGAGCTGGTCATTCGATCGGCTGGCGAGAAAGGCGATCTGCGATCGATCAAACTGGTTCGTCAAACTCAAGTGGCGCAGATGCGTGCAGCGAGCGAGGAACGTGATGTCATCGACCTCGAACTTCGCGTTGGCCAGCGAAAATCGGGTGAGCGTGGAAATACGACTAACAGGTTCGATTGATTCAAGGCGTAGAGCTGACCCGCCACCCAGGCTGCCGCACAGACGCAGCTCGGTCAGTTCACTTAGCTTCTCAAGCCCGTCAAGGCGTCGTAACTTTGGGAAGTTTCCAATTGCCAGATGCGTCAGGCCACTCAGTCTGGAAACAGGTTCCAGCGATTCAATTTTTGTTGCCCATTCCAGCGTCAATCGTCGTGTATGGGTTAACCGCTCGATCCCTCAAGCGAAGCAAGCTTGAGGTTGTAAAGGGACAGCTCCTTCGCTTTACATCCAGAGAGCACCGTCGGCCATACTTTTGCTGAAATGTTCCGTAGATCGAGCTCGTCGCTTTCGCCAGTTCTTCTTCAGAAAACGGGCGATCCAAACACAGCCCCATGGCTGACATCCTTAGAAATTGTTCCATAAGACGAAACGTGAAGCCTCCCAGGAAAATAGATCAGTCCCCTTTTCAGTCCCCTTTTCACCAATGGGTTCTATTTCATCAGACGGTGGCGTTTGATGCGGTTGGATGAACTTCAATGGCACTGCGACCCGCCAGCGAGGCCAGCACAGACGCGAAGACCAACACGGCGGCGCTGAGTTCGAAGGTAGCTTTGTAACCGCTCAGATCAAAGGCCAGACCGCCAATGATTGCGCCTGCGGCGATCGCCAGTTGGACAATGGCCACCAGCAAGCCGCCTCCAGCCTCTGCATCATCCGGAAGCGTTCGCGCCAGCCATGTCCACCAGCCAACCGGCGCGGCCGTGGCAACCAGTCCCCACAGACCGAGCAACACAGCGGTCAGCACCGCAGACTTGCCGAAGCTGACCAACGCCAGCGCGATGGCCGCCATGATCAGCGGGATGACGGTCAACGTACGGTAGAGGCCGCGACCCATAAACCGTTCGATCAGAAAGGTGCCGATAAAACCTGCCACTCCAAGCCCCAGCAGCATGAAGGACAAGGTTGAGACACTGACGCCAGTCACGCCTTCAAGGAAGGGCCGCAGGTAGGTGAACAGCATGAATTGGCCCATGAAAAATACGCTGACGGCGACCATGCCCAAAGCAACTGGCAACTGCTTCATCAGACTCAGAACGTTGCCGCTACTTGCCTGGCGCTCGGCCTTGAAGGACGGCAGGCTGATCAGCAGCCACACGGCTGCCAACGCTGCCACCGGAACCACACAGAAGAATGCGCCACGCCAGCCGATCAACGAGCCCAGAAAGCTCCCCGCCGGAGCGGCGATGACCGTCGCCAGGGCGTTACCACCATTGACGATGGCCAACGCACGGGAAACCTGATCAGGTTGCACCAAGCGCATGGCGGTCGCCGCCGACAGTGACCAGAAACCACCAATCGCGATCCCGATCAAGGCGCGTCCAAACATGAATGACGCGTAGCCCGGGGCGAACGCGACGACCGTACCGGAGACGATCATCAGCAAGGTCAGGCCCAACAACAATTTCTTCCGTTCGATGCGAGCGGCGACCGAGGCAATCAACAGACTGGTGATCAATGCAAAGGCACCGGACACGGAAATCCCCTGCCCGGCCTGACCTTCGGTGATGTGCAGATCTGCTGCAATCGGCGTCAGCAGGCTGACCGGCATGAATTCTGAAGCGACCAAGGCGAATGCCGCCAACGACATGGCCAGCACGGCGCTCCAGCCGCCAGTTCTTTTAGAAGGATCTGTAGAAACAAACGTCATGAGAACAACCTGTGGTGCGGAATACGTGTGGATTTGATGCGCAGGGGTAAGTAGTTCTTCGCCCATGCGGGCACTGCCCCTGTAACAGATAGACACATTCTCCCGGTCAATCCGGCCCTTCCCTAGCGCATTCCTCTTGAATGCTTGCCTGATCCTCTGGCGATGCAGGGCGATGGATAGGAAACGTCTCGCGCGCGCATTAGAGTTCGGTCAACAGGAGTGACCCGACATGATCCCTACCCCTCCGCCCCAGGAATCGCCTTTGGCCGTGCACATCGACCCGCACGTGCGCGCACCGGGCGACTTCGCCACGCCGATACCCGGTCTGTCTCTGTTTCGTCGCGACCAGCCGGCGCCCCCCGTTGTGTGCATGATCGAGCCCAGCCTGATTCTCGTGGGCCGCGGCGAAAAGCGCTTGTGGGTGGGCGGTGAGGGTTACAGCTATGACCCGTCGCGGTTTCTGGTCACGTCGCTGGACCTGCCCGCCAACTCCGAAGTGATGCTCGCCAGTCCCGGACAGCCCTGTGTCGGCCTCGTGCTGAAGCTGGATGTCAGCATGCTCGCCGAGGTCATTACCAAGAGCGGCTTGCCCGCGAAACGCCAGCCATCAACGGGTACGGGGGCTGCGATTGGCAGCCTGTCGTCAGCTTTGGAGGACGCGCTCGATCGCCTGCTGGCATTGCTCGATGAACCCGAGGCGATCCCGATTCTGGCGCCGCTGGTTCTCCGAGAGATCCACTATCGGCTGCTCCACACCGACCAAGGCCCACGGCTGCGACAGATCATTGCCGTCGATGGCCAGGGTTATCGCATCGCCAAGGCCATTGACTGGCTCAAGGTCAACTACACCGATGCCCTGCGCATCGACGATCTGGCCGCGCGGGTGCAGATGAGCGCGCCTACTTTTCACCATCATTTCCGCCAGCTCACCGGTATGAGTCCGCTGCAGTACCAGAAATGGCTGCGGCTCAACGAGGCACGGCGGCTGATGCTGGTAGAGCGCTTCGATGTGTCGCGGGCGGCGTTTGCGGTCGGCTATGAAAGTCCTTCGCAATTCAGCCGCGAATACGGCCGGCTGTTCGGCACGGCTCCAAGTCGTGACATCGCCCTTCTGCGCGGACAACCGTTCGAGGCTGAAGCGCTCGGCACCGTAGCGAATTGATCGAACAACCAGCTTCACCGGTGATGCGCCTCGCCGCGTGTCATCGCTCATAACAATGCACGTCAACCGATGATCAGCGGGTGAACCATGGAACTACGAATCAACCAGAAGACCTATCAGGTCGATGCCGACGCCGATACGCCCTTGCTGTGGGTGATCCGCGATGATCTGGGCATGACCGGGACCAAGTACGGCTGTGGATTGGCGCAATGCGGCGCCTGTTCGGTGCTGGTGGACGGCAATGTGGTGCGTTCCTGCGTCACGCCGGTGGCCGGCGTCGTCGGCCGCGAGGTCACCACCATTGAAGCCATCGAAACCGATGAAGTGGGCAAACGGGTGGTCTCGACCTGGGTCGATCTGCAGGTCGCCCAGTGCGGCTACTGCCAGTCCGGGCAGGTGATGGCCGCCACCGCACTGCTCAAGCAAAACCCCAAACCGAGTGATGCGCAGATCGAGGCGGCGATGGTCAATCTTTGCCGCTGCGGTACTTACAACGCCATTCATGCTGCCGTGCATGAGCTTGCCGGCAAGGGAGAAGCGTGATGAACGTTCGAATCGACCCCTCACTGCAAGCCTCAGCACTGGACCTGCACGAACCGATCAATGTTTCGCGCAGACGTTTTCTCACCGGTACCGCTGTCGGCGCACTGGTCCTCGGCTTCGGCCTTCCGCTGGGTGTGACGCGCGTACAAGCGGCTGCAGCAACTGCAACTGCCGATCGCGGCACGCAGGTCCCGGCGTTTCTCGAGATCCGCCCGGACAACCACGTGCGTCTGCTCTGCCCATTCATGGAAGGCGGACAAGGCACGTTCACTGCGATGGCGCAGATTGTCGGTGAAGAACTGGATGCCGACCCGGCGACCTTTCTGGTCGAGGCCGCGCCGCCCGGCGAAGCCTATGTGGTGATGGAAAACGGCATGCGCATCACCGGCGGCAGTATGTCGGTGCGCATGAGTTACCCGGTCATGCGCCGCCTCGGTGCCCTTGCCCGCGCCATGCTGTTACAGGCGGGCGCTCAGCAACTTGGCGTGCCGGTGAGCGAGTTGAGCACCGAGCCAGGCAAGGTCGTGCATGCCAAGTCCGGGCGCTCGTTGGCCTACGGTGAACTGGCAGAGCGTGCGATGGATCTGCCGGTTCCCGATCCGGCCTCTGTGAAACTGCGTGATCCGAGTCAGTTCCGCTGGATCGGCAAACCGGTGAAGCGCCTCGATGCCTACGACAAGTCCACTGGCAAGGCGCTGTACAGCATCGATCTGAAGATCGACGACATGCTCCATGCTGCCGTTCAACATGCCCCGCGTCTGGGGATGACGGTGGGCAATCTGCGCAACGAAGACCAGGTCAAGGCAATGAAAGGCGTGCATTCCGTGCATCGTCTGCCGGGCGCTGTGGCGGTGGTCGCCGAGCGCTGGTGGCACGCCAAACGTGCCGTCGAGGCGATTCAGGTCGACTGGCAAGAACCCACCGCCGACAGCAAAGTGCGGCCAATGCCCGCCGACTTTTCCAGCGACGCCTGGCTCACGCGCCTCGCTGAAGATAAAGGCCCCGCCAAGGATGATGAACATGAAGGCGATGTGGCTTCGATTCTCAAGGAGTCCAAGACCCGGATCGACGCCACTTACCACAACCAATACCTGAACCACGGGCAGTTGGAGCCGCCGTCAGCACTGGCCCGATTCAATCCGGACGGTTCGCTGGAAGTCTGGCTGCCGAATCAGGCGCCGGACATGTTCCGTGCCGACATCGCCAAACGCACAGGCCTGGATCCGTCGCGCATCACCTTGCACTCGCCGCTGCTGGGAGGCTTCTTCGGCCGGCATTTCCTTTACGACTCCGCCAATCCCTACCCGCAGGCGATCGCGCTGTCGAAAGCAGTTGGCCGTCCGGTCAAGCTGATCTGGAGTCGCGAAGAAGAGTTCCTGCGTGATGTGCTCCGCCCGGTTGCCGCCGTGAATTTCCGCGCGGCACTGGACAGTGACGGCTGGCCGCTGGCAATCGAAGCGATCAGTGCCACCGAAGGCCCGACCGAAGCCCTCGCCGGCAAGCAAGGTGAAAAGCTCGACCCGACGGCGCTTGAAGGCTTGTCGGGCAAGTCCTATGCGATCCCCAACAAACGCATCGCGCAGATCTACGTCAAAGGCCCGGCAATGCTCGGTTACTGGCGTTCGGTGGGTAACTCCCTCAACGACTTCTTCTATGAATCGTTCCTTGATGAGCTGGCCGACAAGGGCGGCAAAGACCCGTTCGACTTGCGCCTGCATTTGCTGCGTGAGAACAAACGGCTGACCACGTTGTTGCAAGCAGTGGGTGAGTTGTCGGGTGGCTGGAAGCGCGGTCCGTTTACCGCCGAGGATGGCAGCCGGCGTGCGCGCGGTGTGGCCATGGCTTCGCCGTTCGGTACGGAGACTGCGGTGATCGCCGAGGTGTCCATCGAAAACGGCCAGGTCAAGGTGCACGACATCTGGCAGGCGATTGACCCCGGCAGCATCGTCAATCCGGCGATTGTCGAGGCTCAGGTGAACGGTGCCGTGGCGTTGGGACTGTCGCAAACATTGGTGGAGGAATCTGTCTGGGTGGACGGCAAACCCCGGGCGCGCAACTACGACTTGTATCCGATCCTGCCGCCTGCGCGGATGGCACGGGTTCATGTGCGTGTGGTCGAGAGCGGGGAAAAAATGGGTGGCATCGGTGAACCGCCATTGCCTGCGGTCGCGCCCGCTGTCGCTAACGCGGTGGCAGCGCTAACCGGTCAGCGGGTGCGCAGCCTGCCCCTGAGCCGACACTCCTTCACCTGATCAGCGCCGGAGCGTTCATGAATAACAGCCGATTCGCAAGAACCGCTGGCTGGCTGGCCGTGCCGTGTCTGGTTGCGGCAGGCCTGCTGGCCTGGTATGTCACCCGCGAGCCTGTTTCGCGCCTTGAAAACCATCAGATCGCCGTGGCCGACATCGACCCGGCACTGGTCTCGCGTGGCGAATACGTTGCCAGACTCAGCGATTGCGTGGCCTGTCACAGCGTGCCGGATGGCGCGCCGTTCGCCGGTGGGCTGGAAATGGCCACACCGCTGGGCGCGATCCATGCGACCAATATCACCCCGGATATGGAAACCGGCATCGGCCACTACAGCCTGGCGGACTTCGACCGTGCCGTGCGCCACGGCGTAGCTCCCGACAGTCGCCGGTTATACCCGGCGATGCCCTACCCGTCCTATGCCAAGCTCAGTGACGATGACGTGCGTGCGCTATACGCGTTCTTCATGAAAGGCGTGGCGCCGGTCAAACAGGCGAACATCCCGAGTTCGATTCCGTTCCCGCTGAACCTGCGCTGGCCGATTGCACTGTGGAACGGCGTGTTTGTCGACACCGAACCTTACGTGACAAAACCGTCGCAGGATGAACGATGGAACCGCGGCGCTTATCTCGTGCAGGGCGCCGGGCACTGTGGCAGTTGCCACACGCCGCGCAGCCTGGCGTTCAACGAGAAGGCACTGGATGAGTCCGGCAAGCCATACCTCGCCGGCGCCCTGCTCGATGGCTGGTACGCACCGAGCCTGCGTGATGATCACAACACCGGGCTGGGCCGTTGGAGCGAGTCGGAAATCGTGCAGTTCCTCAAGACCGGGCGCAACCAACATGCGGTGGTCTACGGCTCGATGACCGAGGCGTTCAACAACTCCACGCAATTCATGAGCGATGAAGATCTGACCGCGATTGCCCACTATCTGAAGTCGCTTCCCGGGGATCGCGAACGAGATGGCGCGCCGTGGCAGTACCAAGCGGTTTCGGCAGCGCAACGTCTGGACTCGCCCGGTGCTCATACCTACGTGACGCGCTGTGCGTCGTGCCACGGTCTGGACGGCAAGGGTCAAGCGCAATGGATGCCACCGCTGGCCGGCGCGACGTCTGCACTGGCCAAGGAAAGCGCCTCGGCGATCAACATCACCCTCAATGGCGCGCAACGTGTGGTGGCGGCTGGCGTGCCGGATGCCTATCGCATGCCGGCCTTCCGTGAGCAATTGTCGGATCAGCAGATCGCCGAAGTGCTGACTTTCATGCGCAGCATCTGGGGTAATCAAAGCAGTGCTGTTGACGCGCAGACGGTGGGCAAACTTCGTGAGCACACCGATCCGGCCAGCAGCAGCCCGATCATTCTGCAGATGCGTTAGAGGAAAACCTGATGGAGAGCATCGACTTGCTGGTTCTGCGCACAGCGCGGGACTGGCTTGCCGCCGGCGAGCGTGTGTTGCTCGCCACGGTGGCGCGCACCTGGGGTTCATCACCACGGCCAACGGGTTCGATGATGGCTTTGCGTGACGATGGTCGCGTGGTGGGCAGCGTGTCCGGTGGCTGCATCGAAGACGATTTGATCCATCGCTATACCACGGCCCATGGCGGCAGCGCTTTTAGCGACTGCGCGCCGCAAGTGGTGCGCTATGGCGTCAGCGCCGATGAGGCGCATCGCTTCGGCCTGCCCTGCGGTGGCACGCTTGAACTGATCCTGGAGTTCAACCCGGCGTGGCAGTCACTCGACTCGTTGTTAGTGCAACTGGACGCCGGGCAACTGGTCCGTCGTCGCCTGAAGTTAGAGTCCGGTCAGGTCATGCTCGAACCAACCGCGACGCCGGAACAATTCAACTTCGATGGCACGCAAATGCTCAACACCCTGGGGCCAGGCTATCGGATGCTGATGATCGGCGCCGGCGCGCTGGCCGAGTATCTGGCCACCATGGCGCTGTTCAACGGTTTCAAGGTGGCGGTGTGCGATCCGCGTCCCGAGTACATCGAAACCTGGGCGGTGGATGGCGTGGAGCGGATTGTCGGCATGCCGGACGACGTGGTCCGCGATTTCGCGGTCGATCTGCGCACCTGCATTGTCGCCTTGAGTCATGACCCCAAACTCGACGATCTGGCTCTGCTCGAAGCGCTCCACAGCCCGGCGTTTTACATCGGCGCCATCGGCTCTCGTCGCAACAGCCAGCTGCGCCGCGAACGCCTGATCGAACATTTTGGCGAGACCGAGACGTCGCTTGAGCGCCTGCACGGGCCGATCGGCCTCTACATCGGCAGCAAAACGCCTGCAGAAATCGCCGTTAGCGTGATGGCCGAGATTCTTGCGGCCAAGAATGGTGCGTGCTTGCCGAGTGGGCTCAGCGTCGCCCAAGCGAAACACTCCATTGAGTCTGTGGCCTCCTGCGCAAAAAACCAAGTTCACACCTTGAATGTTGCGCCACCTCTGTGAAGTGGGAGGCCGGTCGGATGATTCTCATATTTAATTTTCTTTGGAGGTTGTTTAAGGGTTTCTTCCATCCGTGTTTAAAGACACTCAGCGTTACTTCCTCAAGGCTACAACGCCTTGCGTCATTGCCTACGACTACGCCAGAATCCGCCGGCTTGTGCGTCTACGACGCGGGTTTTATCGTTTCCCAGTCACTGAAAAACAGTGATGGGGTTTGGTAGCCCGCTTCGTTCTAGACTCATGGCGTCACCGTGTGCAGCCCTTTCTCGGGGCTCGGATTTCATGGTGGTCATGCGTGGGGCTCATTCGTGGGCGCCGGGTTCTAGTGCGACCGGTCTACCAACCCGCGTATGGCCGCCACCCAACGTTTGGTAGCGAAGGGTGATGGTTCCTTTTGGTAATCGCGCTAGAGGATTCATCCATGTTCAAACCAACACCCAACCCACCAGAAACCGATCCGGTTTCCCCTACAAATTCCCCGATTCCCGAACCCTCAACGAAGCCGCCGAACGCGCCCTCGATCACTACCTCACTCCGCAGCAACGGATCATGGGTAGCCACCACAAGCACGACCCGATGTACCTAGCTAACCCGGCCTACAACACCGAATCCTTATTGGCCAACGCCAGCGAATCATTGGGATCGGCGAGCGAAATGCTCAACAACTTTGCTGCCACGCTGGAGCCTGCTCACCGCAAGACTGCGATCGGGATTGCGCAGTTGGTGATGTTGAGTGAATTGGCGGTGAATCAGGCGTTGGATCATGTTGAGGTGAAGGGCTAAGCGTTTGCCCCTGTGGTGACCGGCTAGTTCGACGCCACAGGAATGAGTGTTGACCGAAGCTGCCATGGTGAATGGCAGCTGTCGGCCAAAGCAAATGTTGCCGATTGTGACCAGGTCCAATCTCCAGCTTCAGTGTCCGCCCTCTTTTTTATGTCGTGGAGCCGGCCGTTCGCAGCGACATAGACTTCAGATTTGCGACAAACCACCGTCGACCATCAGCTCCACGCCATTCACATATCTGGCGTCGACCGAGGCCAGAAACAGTGCCGCGCTGGCAATTTCTTCAGGTTGTGCCATGTAGCCCAGTGGCGTGATTTGCTCGACGTATTGGCGTAGTGCAGCGATGTCGATCTCGCTCATTTTCAGCCCGTTGTCCATCAGCGGCGTGCGTGTGAAGCCAGGGCTCAACACGTTTGCGCGGATTTTGCGGTCCTTGAGTTCGTTGGCCCACGTGCGTGCAAATGATCGCACCGCCGCCTTCGACGCGTTGTACAGACTCAAACCCTCCATACCATTGCTGGAGCAGATCGAGGCGGTCAAGACGATGGACGAAGCGTCTTTCATCAAGGGAAGAAGTGTTTGAACGCTGAAAAAAACGCCTTTCACGTTCACGTCGAACATGGCGTAGTAAGCAGCCTCGCTGGTCTCTCCGAGCGGATTTTTCTCACAGATCCCGGCATTCGCGAACACCGCGTCAAGCCGGTCGTCCCGCGCCTGGATTGTCGCTTTGAGCGCGTCTAGATCAGCCTGACGCGATACATCGGAAACCACCGCGACAGCTTTGTCGCCGAGTCTGGCAACCGCCGCCTCCAGCGTTCCCGCTGCCCGTCCAGTGATGTAAACGCGTTTGGCGCCCTCGGCGATCAAGGCTTGCGCAATGGAAAATCCGATCCCCGTGGAACCGCCGGTCACGACGGCAACCTGATCGATGAATTTACCTGACATGTCTGACTCCTCGGTCGTTGATAAAGGGGGTCGTCTGAAACGACCTTGCTCATGGTGAGCGTCATCGGAGCAGAGCGGCACTGACAGGAATGAACATTGATCGTGCAGTTTTGTAAGGCGAAAACGCAGGACTGATTCCCTAAATTGGGACCCCATGACTTAGTCCGAGCGGGCGCGAAGCCTTGCCTTTCACTAGTCGTCAAACCTGAGTTTCCTTACAGGATGCCTGTCATGTCTCGAATCGAAATCGAAGTGTCCGAACCCCGGCGCTGGTTGATGTTTGCCATATTGCTCGTCGGTGCGTTTCTACCGCCCCTGGATTTTTTTATCGTCAACGTCGCGCTGCCCTCGATACAGGACGACTTGGGGACAGGTTCCTCTGCCGAGCAGCTGGTGATTTCTTTTTATGCGACGCTCTATGCCGTGACGCTGATTACCGGCGGGCGACTCGGCGACCTGTACGGTCGCGGGCGGATGTTCTTCCTTGGCCTGCTGGGTTTTGCCGCCGCGTCAATGATGTGTGGCCTGGCAGGTTCGCCGTGGCCCCTCATCCTCGGCCGAGCCTTGCAGGGGGTGACCGCCGCCGTAATGGCTCCTCAGGCGCTCGCATCGGTGCAGGCGATTTTTCCTGCGTCGGAAAGACCATTGGCATTGAGCCTGTACGGAGCCGTGTTCGGGTTGGCATCCGTGATCGGTCAGGCATTGGGCGGCTTTCTGATTGAAGTCGACGTGTTGGGCATGGGGTGGCGGGCGATTTTTCTCGTTAATCTGCCGATTGCATTGTTGGTAATTACGTTCGGCATCCCGGTTCTTAAAGAAACCCGTGCGCAGCAGGCAAGCAAGCTGGATCTGGTGGGCACAGCGTTGTCGATGCTGACCCTGACCGCTCTGGTCGTGCCGTTGATTGAAGGTCGCGAGGCAGGATGGCCGTTGTGGGCATGGCTTTCATTGGCCGCCAGCCCTGTGCTGGCGGTGTTGTTCTGGCGCTACGAGAACCGATTGCACCGAGCCGGAGGGACTCCCATCCTCGCCCCGGCCGTACTGAAAGCGCCGGGCCTGGGGCGAGCGCTACTGGTCGCGCTTTGCTTCTATTCAATCGGTGTGTTTTTTCTGATGTTTTCGATGTACCTGCAAGGCGCGCTGCATATGACTGCGCTGCATGCCGGGCTGATTTTCCTGCCGTTCGGCGCGGGATTTCTGCTCGGTCCCCTGTCGGTCCCTCTACTCAGACGCATCCTCGGGGGCTACGTGAACCCCATAGGCATGGGACTGGAGGTTTTCGGATTGCTATGGCTGGGCTGGCTCGTGTCAGTGACGCCGACCACCCTCGCCCCGTCCTTCACATCACTCACGACCATCCTGTTCCTGATTGGTCTGGGACAAGGGCTGGGCCTGCCGACGTTGATGCGCATGGTCACGGGACGGGTCGCGCCGGCGTATGCCGGAATGATCGCAGGCATCACCAGCGCAACGCTGCAAATCAGCACATCGCTGAGCGTCGCGCTGATTGGCGGTGTCTTTTATACCTTGCTGGGGGAACCGGCTACGGCGGTCAGCATCGCTTACGCGTTCACTATCGCTGTACTGTGCATCGCCGTCTGTCTGGCCGTGGGGGCAGCGATAAGCCTGACGTTAGCGCGCCAGCCAGCGCAGATACCGGAGGCATCGACTGTCCGTTTGACCTGAGGAGCCTAGCCCGCGCCGATCATGCTGGAAGCGAGGTCGGCCAACGCACGCAACCGGTCCATCTGGCGCATGTCCTGGTGATAACCCATCCAGATGTCGCGCCCGGGCGGTGGCTCGTCCTCATCCAGCAGTCGCAGTCCTGATATGGAATCGCCGAGGACGCGGGGCAATACGGCAACGCCAAGCCCCTTCGCGCACATCTGCGCCTGGACTGTACGGCTGCTGCTGGTGAACACTGTGCGGGCCCGCGGATACCGCTGCTGCAACCATTGCACGTCGGGGTAATGAGCCTGGGCCACGTTCATGAGGATGAGCCCCAGGCCTTCACCGTCCGGCTGCGGCGCCGGAGCATGCAAAGCGGCGTAGAGTCCGTAAGACAGGGTTGTCAGCTTGCGGTGGACGATGTCGGGTTCGGTGAAAGGCACGATCCGGAAGGCGATGTCGGCATCCCGGCGAGCGAGGTCGAACAGCCGATGCCCGGCGATGACTTCGGGAACGATCAACGGATACCGTTGCACCAGTTCGCTCAGGATCGGCGCCAACACATGGCAGGCGAACCAGTCGGCCGAGGATATGCGCAACAGGCCTTCCGGCTGATCGCCATGACCTGCCAGACGACGCTCGATGGCCAGGGCGCTGTGTTCCATGTCCTGCGCCAGACTGAGAATCCTCTCGCCAACATCCGTGAGCACCAGCCCTTGAGCCGTCCGCAGGAAAAAGGCTTGCCCGCTGGTTTGCTCAAGCACCTGCAGGCGTCGCCCGACGGTCGGGTGACTGCCCCCCAAATGCCTGGCGGCACCTCCCAACGAGCCGCTGCGGGCAATTGCCAGGAAGACCCGCATGTCACTCCAGTCCATGCCCTCGTCCCATACAAAAAATGAACGATGAGGTTGCAACAATGGCCGTCCCGCAGCAATACCCGTGAGCCATGTGCTTTGAGGCCATCAACAACGTCGGAGCGGATCGCTCTACTTGCCTTGGGCATCCACCACTTCGATTCGGAAAAAGGGGATAGAGGAAAAAATGGAAAAAATGGACTGATTTATTTCTCGATTTACTTCTCATATTTCTCAGAAAATAAATCAGTCCCCTTTTCTGCTTCTTTTCTGAATGGGCGAAATGGCTGCCTTGGATTCAATCGGTTGACCCAGCCCATTGAGTTCTTTTGAGCCCGTAGCACTGACACAGGGCTGGCACAGCAGAGAGTTGCAACTCGGCGTCATACAAGTGCGTCGCACCGATCTTCAACGCAGCTTTTTGTGAGCGAATGTTTGTAGGCGCGATATGGAAATACACAGTGTCGTACGCCTTGAAGGCATGCGCCAGCATCAGATCCTTCAACTCGCGATTGGCATCACCGCCCCACTTCGCCCGCACCAGAAAGGTGTAGCCGATGGCGATACTCTCCGGCAGGTCGGGCGGCACGTAGAAGCTCGACATCCCGACAATCTGCCCGGACTCGCTATCGGTGATGGTGAGCGCTTTGGCGGTGGCCAATCGAGCGGCGAAATACGCCTCGAACACGGGCCGTTCATGCCGATCACTGGCGGGATGACCGGCCCAGATGCCTGGGTCATTGGCGGCGAGAAACATGCCCTCGAAATCATTGTCGGTCAGCGGTCGGAGCTTTAACGTGTTCCCGGACAAAACGGGTTGCCAGTTGAAGTCGTGCACGGTGGTGGTGTCCTTTCCGGAGGGCTTGGGGATGCAGCCAGTCTATGGCAGCAGAGCGCCGTGGAAAGATCCAATACGATGGTTATTGAAGGAGCCATCGGAGGTTGTTTAAGGGTTTTGGCCTTTGCTGTTTAAAGACACGCAGCGTTACTTCCTCAAGGCTACAACGCCTTGCGTCATTGCCTACGACTACGCCAGAATCCGCCGGCTTGTGCGTCTGGGACGCGGGTTCTATCGTTTCCGGGTCACTGAAAAACAGTGATGGGGTTTGGTAGCCCGCTTCGTTCTAGACTCATGGCGTCACCGTGTGCAGCCCTTTCTCAGGGCTCGGATTTCATGGTGGTCATGCGTGGGGCTCATTCGTGGGCGCCGGGTTCTAGTGCGACCGGTCTACCAACCCGCGTATGGCCGCCACCCAACGTTTGGTAGCGAAGGGTGATGGTTCCTTTTGGTAATCGCGCTAGAGGATTCATCCATGTTCAAACCAACACCCAACCCACCAGAAACCGACCCGGTCTCCCCCTACAAATTCCCCGACTCCCGAACCCTCAACGAAGCCGCCGAACGGGCTCTCGATCACTACCTCACCCCACAGCAACGCATCATGGGTAGCCACCATAAACACGACCCCATGTATCTGGCTAACCCGGCCTACAACACCGAATCCTTATTGGCCAACGCCAGCGAATCATTGGGATCGGCGAGTGAAATGCTTAATAACTTTGCTGCCACGCTGGAGCCCGCCCATCGCAAGACCGCGATCGGGATTGCGCAGTTGGTGATGTTGAGTGAATTGGCGGTTAATCAGGCGTTGGATCATGTTGAGGTGAAGAGCTAAACCCTAGCCCTCTTTGGTGACCGGCTAGTTCGGAACGACAGAGGGAATGAGCGTTGGCCGAAGCTGCCATGGTGAATGGCAGCTTTCGGCCAAAAGCAGTCGGTGGACAGACTACGGGCAAATAGATTGTGTCCTGCTACCCTCTTTATCGTAGTCGGGCTTGCCGTCATCCCTATCGCGTTATCCCTCGATAGATCTCGCGCTTACCACGATATGGCATGTCAACTAATGAAGGAGTGTCAGGATAGCGCCATGAAAGTTCGATGCCCTAGCTGCGGTCATATCGCAGACAAGCTTCCCCAAAGCCTTAGGTGTCCTGAATGCGACGATTTTTCCCACGACTGGCTGATTTATGATTGGGAAAGCTTTGCTTCAATGAAGCGTCGACATATCAGATACAACTTATTCATTATCGGCACGACTCTAATTAATTTACTTTTGGCGATCACCTTGAAATCAACAATTGCGTTTCAATGGTTGTTCACTCTGTTATTTATCCCAGCCATCATCAGTTTGTTTTATTGTCGAAAACAGCTAGATAGTGAATCGAAGTATGAGGGGCATAGAGGCAGTGCTTTGCTTTTCTGGCTTTTCGGTTTCGGGGGTATCTAAAGCGGCTAACAGATCGAATCAAAAAAGGGACTGATTTATTTCTCGAAAATAAATCAGTCCCTTTTTCTTTTTTCTAGGCCTCACTTTCCGCCTCCACATGGACGACTTCTTGCCTTGACTCCGTTGGCCCCGGCTGCAGGACTTTCCAGTTATCCTCGTGAATTTTAACCTTAAAATTCATCGATTTCTGACTCATGGTTAGAGTTCGTTTTCCTCCCACTCTCTGTTGATTTGGTGCAGAAAGAAGAGCATCAAGCTCTTCATGTTCAAACACGAAAAACCGACTTCGGGGATTTAGCCTGTCAAGCAGAACAACGACAAGGTAATCGAATCCACCTGCAAAACTTCCGTTGACCGCTTGTTGTTTTGGCCAATCGATTGTTTTGACTTGAACACGCTTCGTGCTTTCGTTCGTGACGACTACGAGGTCCCATCCCTTTTGAGTTTCCCCATGAGCCAGATAGGCCTCAATGTTCCTTTTCAACAGTTCTCCAAGAACAAGGTATTCACCGATTGCAGCAGAGACTGAGCGGTTGTTATTCATAAGAGTTGCCTATGCCTATACTTTTGCCATAGCGGTAGTTGTCGAATAAAAGCGGACTGATTTATTCCGTAGTGTCAAAAACATCAGACCAACAAGTTTATCGACCTGATAAATCAGTTCCCCGTCGCCCCTTTCAACCGCACCATCCCCAAAATTGCCTCGCTCAGGCTGGTCGCGCCCTTGTTGCTTTGGGTCAGAACCACATCCACCCTCGTTCCGTCACGTTTGGCTATCGTCAGCTTTTTATTCATCAGACCGCTGATGCTAACGTCGGCGATATCAGCAAGTGCCACGCGATGAGACTCCTTGAATTGCAGGTGCACATAGACGTATTCAAGATCAACCAGTACGCCCTTGTCGCCAGAGCCGAACACGGTTTCGTCAAAGTAGAAAGCCACTTTGTCCTTGGCAATGTTCAACGCGTTTTTGGATTCAAATGTCAAAATCTTCTTCGCCGGCAAGTCCGGCGCCACGTAGAACTTGTGGTCGGCATTGGACCTGAAACCTTGGGTGGCGGTCGCCACGTTCAACCCGCTGATACTGTGCGTTGCTGCGTCTGGTAGTGCGGCTGTAACACCAGACGGCGAGTTTGCCTGAGTTTCGCGCGCCACGATTTTCTCGATCACTCGCTCACAGTGTTCGTCGAAACGTTCATAACAGATGAATTGCGCATAGCGCTCGATAGCGGGGCGACTGGCATTGAAACTTTCAACTGTGCTGAGGTCACTCTGGCGCAATTGTTCCTGGATCAGCGCTTGTTTTTCCTTGAGCAGCCCGCCCATACCGAAGTACTCCACGACACCGTCCAGCCGCCCTTGATCACCGCCGAACTTGCGCAGCAGGATCGGGTAGATCCGTTCGTTGTAGGGATAAGCACTGATCGCCTTGATCGCCGACGGAAGCACGGCATCATCGGGGATCAGGCCTTTTTCAATATTTTCGGTGATCGCCTGGGACTTTCTGATCTCGTCCTTCGAGTAGGAATGCAACTTTCCGGGCGAATCGGCATTGATTGCATCAAGCGTCGCCAAATAGGCTGCATTGACGATATTGCTGGCACCGTCCGCGAAAGCTTTGACCGTTGCCGGACTCTTGAAAATCTCATCCTTCTTGAACGAGTCGCCGAGTGCGCTGACCCCTTTGGCCATCAGGTTGAATACACCATGACCAATGTTGGACATCAGGTTTTTCGCGTCGGCATCGTACACCGCCTTCTCTGTACCGTAGCCGACCCATTGGCGGCGCCCACGGCGTCGATTGGTGCGATGCGCATCCAGCTCGGCAGAGCGCTCGACGATGGCCTCGTATTGCTCGGCCAATACGCCGAAGTCTTCATCCCATGAATCGTAGCGCTGCATGAACGCGTCATAGAAGCGTTCTTCGTCGATATCGTAGATCCCGTGGGCCACGGTGAGTTTGATACTTTGACCTATCGCCTGGGAGCGGATCTCATGTGCCAGATCGTCGCCGTCTTCATAGAGACTATCCAGGTTGGAAAACAGGTCGTAGAAGCCGGCATTGATTTTCCGCGACCACGTCGAGGCAATCGTCGAGAATGCTTGTCTGACCAGGTTTGTATCAAGCTTGCTCTGTGGTGTTTCGAGGGCGTGGCCGTAGAGTTCAATCTTCTGAATGCTGGCATCCATTGCGTGTCACCGTTCCAGGGTCGCGGGGAGAAGTAGAGGTATAGCGCAGCCTTAGTAAAAAAATGGCACAAGGCCACTGCATACTACCTGCATTAATTTTCGTTTTCGACAGCGACTAAAGTCGCTATAGGCCTGCCCCGTGACAGTGGATGCCAGTGAGCTGGCTACTGAGCACTGAAGAGCAACCTGGAGACATCTGCAACAGCCACTTTTGGCCAAAAGTAGCCGCTCCGACCCGAACCACCAACGGTGAGCCCCCCATGAAAACCGCCCTAATCTCCGACACCCACAACCTCCTCCGCCCCGAAGCCCTCGCCGCGCTCCAGGGCTGTGATCAGATCATCCACGCCGGCGACATCGGCAATCCGGACATCCTCGCCCAACTGGCCAAAATTGCCCCCGTCCACGCCGTGCGCGGCAACAACGACCTCAACAGCCCGTGCGCCGAAAACCTGCCCGACCTCCTGACCTTCACCCTCAACGGCTGGCCAACCCTCCTCGTCCACGACATCGCCGACGTCCCCGCCGATCTCGATCCGGGCATCAAGCTCATCATCACCGGTCACTCCCACAAACCCCGCATCGAATGGCGCGGTGACCGTCTCTACGTAAACCCCGGCAGCGCCGGCCCTCGGCGTTTCAAGTTGCCGGTCACGCTGGCGATCCTCGATATACAACCCGATCGCATCGAACCGCGCCTGATCTCCCTGCTGGATCCCCCCGCCTGAAACCGCTACCGTTCCCTCCATCCAGAACAGGGAACCCACGCGCCATGTCCATCGCCGACAACCTTCTCGCCTTCACCCTCGCCGCCACGTTGCTGACTCTGACGCCCGGTCTCGACACCGCGCTGGTGCTGCGCACCGCCACCGTCGAAGGCAAGCAGCAGGCCTTGCGCGCGGCGTTGGGGATCAATGCTGGTTGCCTGTTGTGGGGTGCGGCGGTGGCGTTTGGGTTGGGGGCGTTGATTGCGGTGTCGGAGCTGGCCTACAACCTGTTGAAGTATTGCGGCGCGGCGTATCTGTCGTGGCTGGGGTTGAACATGCTGCTGCGCCCTCGCCGCTCGCTGTCACCGGCCGAGGCCGACGGCAAGCCGGGGGCGAACTGGTTTTTCAAGGGAATGCTGGGGAATGTGCTGAATCCGAAGATCGGGATTTTCTACGTGTCGTTTCTGCCGCAGTTCATTCCGCAAGGTCAGCCGCTGGTGCCGTGGACATTCGGGCTGGTGAGCATTCACGTGGTGCTCGGGCTGATCTGGTCGCTGGTGTTGATTGGCGCGACGCAGCCGCTGTCCAGTTTTCTGCGCCGGGAGAAGGTAATTCGCTGGATGGATCGCACCACCGGGATGATTTTCGTGTTGTTTGCCGCGCGGTTGGCGTTCAGCAAGCGTTGAGGCGCCTGCGCTAAACACACCTTCGGTCGAGAGCTGCCACTTCATCAAAAGAAGACTTGCCCAATACATATGGATATCCGTATATTCGGACAACCATATGTACTGAAGGCATCGTCATGCTCAACCCCGCCTCCGTTTTCAAATGCCTCGCCGACGAAACCCGCGCCCGGGCCACGCTGCTGATCACCCGTGAAGGTGAGCTGTGTGTCTGTGAACTGGTCTGCGCGCTGGACGACAGTCAGCCAAAAATCTCCCGCCATCTCGCGCAACTGCGCACCTGCGGGCTGTTGCTGGATCGCCGTCAGGGCCAGTGGGTTTATTACCGGCTCAACCCTGATTTGCCGGCATGGATTCGCACGCTGCTTGAAACCACGCTCGCTGCCAACACCGTCTGGTTGGAAGAAAACAGCGCGCGGCTGGCGGCCATGGGCGATCGCCCGCTCAACACCTCCGCTTGCTGCTAAGCCTCAGGCTTTCGGGATTCCCATGTTTTTTTCTTTTGCCATTTTTCTGTTCACCATCGTGCTGGTCATCTGGCAGCCGAAGGGGCTGGGTGTCGGCTGGAGTGCGACGCTCGGCGCGGTGCTGGCGTTGCTGAGCGGGGTTGTGACCCTGGGCGATATTCCCACGGTGTGGGGCATTGTCTGGAACGCGACCGCGACGTTCATTGCCGTCATCATCATTAGCCTGTTGCTCGACGAAGCCGGTTTTTTCCAGTGGGCCGCGTTGCACGTCGCCCGTTGGGCAAAGGGCGATGGCCGGCGTCTGTTCGCCTTTACGGTGTTGTTGGGCGCGGCCGTTTCTGCGCTGTTTGCCAACGATGGCGCGGCGCTGATTCTGACGCCGATTGTGATTTCGATACTGCTCGCCCTGCGCTTCTCGGCGGCTTCCACCTTGGCGTTCGTCATGGCGGCCGGCTTCATTGCCGATACCGCAAGCCTGCCGCTGGTGGTGTCCAACCTGGTCAACATCGTTTCCGCCGATTATTTCGGCCTGGGCTTCAGCGAATACGCCTCGGTGATGGTGCCGGTCAACGCGGTTGCTGTGGCCTCCACTCTGGGGGTGCTGTACTGGTTTTTCCGGCGTGACATACCCACACATTACTCACTGGATGACTTGCAGGATCCGCGACTGGCCATCCGCGACGAGCTGACTTTCCGTGTCGGCTGGATCGTCTTGGGGCTGCTCCTGATCGGTCTGTTCGCCCTAGAACCGCTGGGCATTCCGATCAGTGCGATTGCTGCAGTCTGCGCCGCATTGCTGTTCGCGGTAGCGGCGCGGGGTCATGTGATTTCGACCCGGCGTGTACTGCGCGAAGCCCCTTGGCAGATCGTGATTTTTTCGCTCGGCATGTACCTGGTGGTGTACGGGCTGAAGAACGCCGGGCTGACGGGCTATCTGGCGGCGGCACTGAATTATCTGGCCGGCACCGGGCTCTGGGGCGCGGCGCTGGGCACGGGTTTTCTGACCGCCCTGCTGTCGTCCGCGATGAATAACATGCCGACGGTGTTGGTGGGCGCGTTGTCGATCCAGGCCAGTGATGCCGTCGGCGTGATACGCGAGGCGATGATTTACGCCAACGTCATCGGCTCCGACCTGGGCCCGAAAATCACCCCCATCGGCAGTCTGGCGACGCTGCTCTGGCTGCACGTGCTGGAGCGCAAGGGGATCCGCATCACCTGGGGTTATTACTTCAAGACCGGCGTGGTTCTGACCTTGCCGATTCTGTTCATCACCTTGTCTGCCCTGGCCCTGCGCCTGAGCGTTTAACGCCTGTCTGGAAAGAGGAATCATCATGCGCGTTCTATTCATGTGCACCGCCAACAGCTGCCGAAGCATTCTGTCGGAGGCGATGTTCAACCATCTGGCGCCGGCCGGTTTCGAAGCAGTCAGCGCCGGCAGTTTCCCCAAGGGCCAGGTGCTGCCGCGCAGCCTGACCACGTTGCAGGCGGCCGGTATTTCCATCGCCGGGTTGAGCAGCAAGGGCAACGAGGCCTTCGAAGACAACCCGCCGGACATCGTCATCACCGTGTGCGACAAGGCCGCCGGTGAAGCCTGTCCCGTGTATTTCGGCCCGGCGCTGAAAGCCCATTGGGGGCTGGAAGACCCGTCGGACGTGGTCGGCGATGAACGCACCATCGACGCAGCTTTCCACGCCACCCTCGCCCAAATCGAAACCCGCTGCCGGGCCTTCCTCGCCCTGCCCTTCGCCCAACTTGACCGTGATGCCCTCAAGCGCGAGCTCGACCGCATCAGCACGCTGTAACCGGAGCCAACATGACCGACCTGCCCAACCTCGATCCCTCACTGGTTCAAACAACCACGCGTGACGAAGGCGCGCACAAGCCGCGCATCCTGTTGCTGTACGGCTCGCCCCGTCCGCGCTCCTTCAGCCGTTTGCTGGTCGAAGAAGCCGCACGGTTGCTGGAGCACTTCGGTGCCGAGACGCGAATCTTCAATCCTTCGGGTCTGCCGCTGCCGGACGATGCGCCGGGCGATCACCCGAAAGTCCAGGAACTGCTCGAGCTGATGCAATGGTCCGAAGGCCAGGTCTGGTGCTCACCGGAACGTCACGGCGCGATGTCGGCGGTGTTCAAGGCGCAGATCGACTGGGTGCCGCTGGCCCTCGGCGCGGTGCGTCCCACTCAGGGCAAAACCCTGGCGGTGATGCAGGTCTGTGGCGGTTCGCAATCCTTCAACGTGGTCAATCAACTGCGCGTGCTGGGCCGCTGGATGCGCATGTTCACCATCCCCAATCAGTCGTCGGTGCCCAAGGCTTATCTGGAATTCGACGAAGGCAACCGCATGAAACCCTCGGCGCTGTATGACCGGGTGGTGGACGTGATGGAAGAATTGGTGAAATTCACGCTGTTGCTGCGTGATCGCCCGGACCTGGTGGATCGTTATTCCGAGCGCAAGGAGTCGGCGGAGGAATTGATGCAGCGGGTCAATCAGCGGTCGATCTGATGACCAAACCCCACAATAAAAAAACCGGTGCGAACGTTCGCACCGGTTTTTTTTCGTCACCGGGTTACGGCTGGATGGAAGCACCATCGCTTTCAAGTGACTTGTTTTCAGCGGGCAACTGCCGACGGCGCATCAGGCGATACGCCGCCGGAATGACAAACAGGGACAACAGCGGCGCCGTGACCATGCCGCCCACCATGGGCGCGGCGATGCGGCTCATGACTTCGCTGCCGGTGCCGCTGCCCAGCAGAATCGGCAACAGGCCGGCGATGATCACGGCTACGGTCATCGCCTTGGGGCGCACACGTTGCACGGCGCCTTCGCGAATCGCCGCGATCAGCCCGCGTTCGGAGTGGTCGCCGAGGCCTTCGCGCTCGGCCCAGGCGTTTTTCAGGTAGAGCAGCATGATCACGCCGAATTCGGCCGAAACCCCCGCCAATGCAATGAACCCGACCCCGGTCGCAACCGACAGGTTGTAGCCCAGCAGATACAGGAACCACGCACCGCCGCTCAACGCGAACGGCAACGTGGCCATGATCAGCAGCGCCTCGTCGAAGCGAGCGAACGTCAGGTAGAGCAGCACGAAGATGATCAGCAACGTCGCCGGCACTACCAGTTTCAGCCGCGCGTTGGCCCGCTCCAGAAACTCGAACTGCCCCGAATAGCTCAGGCTCATGCCGGGCTGCAACTTCACCTGTTCGCTGACCGCGCGACGCAGATCGGCCACCACCGAAGCGATATCCCGCCCCCGCACGTCGATGTACACCCAACCGGACGGCCGGGCATTCTCGCTCTTGAGCATCGGCGGGCCGTCCGTGACCTTGATCTTCGCCAGCATGCCAAGGGTGATCTGGCTGCCGGAAGGCGTGTAGATCGGCAATTGCTCCAGCGCGCCGGGCGAATCACGCCACTCTCGTGGATAACGGATGTTGATCGGAAACCGCGCCAGCCCCTCGATGGTTTCCCCGACGTTTTCCCCGCCAATGGCACCGGCCACGATGGATTGCACATCGCTGATGTTCAGCCCGTAGCGGCCGGCGGCGTTGCGGTCGATATCCACGTCGATGTAGCGGCCACCGGTCAGGCGCTCGGCCAATGCCGAACTGACGCCGGGCACACCTTTGGCCACCCGCTCGACAGCCTGGGTCGCGGCGTCGATCTGCGCCAGATCGTTGCCGGCGGCCTTCACGCCGATCGGGCTTTTGATCCCGGTGGCGAGCATGTCGATGCGGTTGCGAATCGGCGGAATCCAAATGTTGGTCAGGCCCGGCACCCGCACCACGCGATCCAGTTCTTCCACGAGTTTTTCCGGGGTCATGCCCGGGCGCCATTGATCGTGGGGCTTGAACTGGATGGTGGTTTCGAACATCTCCAGCGGCGCCGGGTCGGTAGCGGTTTCCGCGCGGCCAGCCTTGCCGAACACGTGCTCGACCTCGGGCACGGTCTTGATCAGCCGATCGGTCTGCTGCAACAGCTGCGCGGCCTTTTGCGCCGACAAACCCGGCAAGGCCGAAGGCATGTACAGCAGATCACCCTCGTCCAGCGACGGGAGAAATTCACCACCGAGCCGCGAAATCGGCCAGGCCGCGCTGACAAACACCAACAGTGCCACCAGCAAAGTGAACTTCGGCCGGCGCAACACCGCATCCAGCGCCGGCTGGTAGATCCGGATCAGCCAGCGGTTGAGCGGATTGCGTCGCTCATCCGGAATTTGCCCACGGATCCAGTAGCCCATCAGCACCGGCACCAGCGTCACCGAAAGTCCCGCTGCCGCCGCCATGGCGTAGGTCTTGGTAAACGCCAGCGGGCCGAACAGCCGCCCTTCCTGGGCCTGCAAGGTAAAAACCGGAATGAACGACAGCGTGATGATCAGCAGGCAGAAAAACAGCGCCGGCCCCACCTCCGCCGCCGCGTCGGTCACCACCTGCCAATGACGCTCGCCTTTGAGCGCCTGCCCCGGATTGGCCGCGTGCCACGCCTCGATTTTCTTGTGGGCGTTTTCGATCATCACCACCGCCGCATCGACCATCGCACCAATGGCGATGGCGATCCCGCCCAGCGACATGATGTTGGCGTTCAAGCCCTGATAACGCATCACGATGAAGGCGATCAACACGCCCACCGGCAGCGAAATGATCGCCACCAGCGAAGAGCGCAAGTGCCAGAGGAAGATCCCGCAGACCAGCGCGACGACGATGAACTCTTCCAGCAGTTTGTGGCTGAGGTTTTCCACGGCCCGATCGATCAGCTTGCTGCGATCGTAGGTGGTGACGATCTCCACGCCGGGCGGCAGGCTGCTTTTCATGTCATCGAGTTTGGCCTTGACCGCCGCAATGGTCTCGCGGGCGTTCTTGCCGCTGCGCAGGATCACCACGCCGCCGACGGTTTCGCCCTGGCCGTCCAGCTCGGTGATGCCCCGGCGCATTTCCGGCCCGGTCTGAACCGTTGCGACATCGCCCAGGGTCACCGGCACCCCGCCAGCACCGAGTTTGAGCGGGATCGCCCGAAAATCATCAAGCGTCTTCAAATAGCCGGAAGCACGCACGATGAATTCGGTTTCGGCCATTTCCAGCACGGCGCCACCGGTTTCCTGATTGGTCTTGCCGATGGCTTCGCGCACCTGCGCCAGGGTGATGCCGAGGCTGGCCAGCCGCACCGGATCGGGCTGCACCTGATACTGCTTGACCATGCCGCCGACGGTAGCGACCTCGGCGACGTTGGGCAGGGTCTTGAGTTCGAACTTGAGGAACCAGTCCTGCAACGCCCGAAGCTGCGCCAGATCATGCCCGCCGCTGCGATCCACCAACGCGTATTGATAGATCCAGCCAACGCCGGTGGCATCCGGGCCCAACGCCGGTTTGGCACTGGCCGGCAGGCGACTCTGGATCTGACTCAGGTATTCCAGCACCCGCGAGCGCGCCCAGTATTGATCGGTGCCGTCCTCGAACAGCACGTAAACGAAGCTGTCACCGAAGAACGAATAACCGCGTACGGTTTTCGCCCCCGGCACCGAGAGCATGGTGGTGGTCAGCGGATAGGTCACCTGATTCTCGACAATCTGCGGCGCCTGTCCGGGGTACGGCGTGCGGATGATCACCTGCACATCGGACAGATCCGGCAGCGCATCGATCGGCGTGCTCTGCACCGACCACATGCCCCACCCCGTGACAAACAACGTCGCCAGCAGCACCAGAAAACGGTTGGCGACGGACCAGCGAATCAGCGCGGCGATCATGGCTGGCTCCCCGAAACGTTCCCGCCCGTTTCAAGCGGCTCGGCGACGATGCCCTTGAGACTGGCCTCGGAATCGAGCAGAAACTGGCCGGAGGTCACGACGTTCTGCCCTTCTGCCAGGCCTTGGAGGATCACCGTTCTGCCGTCGCTTTCCTGGCCGAGCCGCACCTCCACCGGGCGATAGTGCCCCGCGTCTTCGGCGAGCATGACCAAGGCGCGCTTGCCGGTGCGGATGACGGCTTCACTCGGCACCCACAGATTGTCTTGCCCGGTCGATCGGTTCAGCCGCACTTGCGCCGTCATCCCCGGCCGCAATCGGCCATCGGCATTCGCCAGCTCCACCCGCACGCGCAGGGTGCGGCTGTCCGGGTTGGTGTCCGGCAGAATCGCGCTGACCGTTCCGTTGAATACTCTGCCGGGAAAGGCCGGCAGGCGCGCTTCAACGGCATGCCCCACGGCAACTGAACCGGTCTCCGATTCCGGCACCGCCACGGCAAGCCAGACACTGTTCAGCCCGTTGACCCGCGCCAGAGTTTCACCGCTCGCCACGGTCATGCCCGCCCGCACGTCGAGTTCTTGCAGTACACCACCCAAAGGGCTGGTGACCGTCAGTTCGGGCTGCACCTTGCCGCTTCGCTCCACTTGAGCGATCAAGCTTGCTGGCATCCCGGTCAGACCCAACCGCTGGCGCGCTGCCGCGATCAGGTCGGCATCGCCGCTGCGCCTGAGCGCCAGAAACTCGCTCTGGGCCGCCGTCCATTCCGGCACGAGAATGTCAGCCAACGCCGCGCCAGCCGTGAGCACATCCCCCGGCGCACGGGCGTAGACCCGCTCGACAAACCCGTTGGTGCGCGCCTGGATCACCGCGACATCGCGCTCGTTGAACGCCAGCACACCGCTCACATCGAGGCTCGAGGTGAAGGCGCCGCGACTGACCGGCGCCACACGCAGACCGAGGTTCTGACTCAACCCTGGATCAATGCTGACGGTCGCACTGCCCTCCCCGCCGCTGGCGTATCGCGGCACCAGTTGCATGTCCATGAAGGGTGATTTGCCCGGCTTGTCGAACTTCTGCTGCGGGTACATCGGGTCGTACCAGTACAAGGCCTTGGGCTCGGTGCTCGGCGCCGGAGCTGCAGCCGTTCCACCATTCATTCGTTGATAGGCCAATCCGTAACCGCCACCCACACCCACCGCCAGCGCGAGGCCGGCCAGCCACACACCGTTCCATTGTTTAAGGTTCACAGGCTGGTCTCCCCATAAGCGAAATGCAGGCGCGCAGCGGTCAGCGCGCGCTGTTCTTCCATGTCGATCTGTTTGAGGCGGGCCTCGATGAGTTCGCGGCGGGCGCTGACCACCGCATTCAAATCGCCCTGGCCGGCGCGATAACTGGCCAGGCTCAGATCGACTTTCTCTCTGGCCAGCGGCACCAGGCTTTGCTCAGTGCGGAGCACCGCCCGATCGAGGCGCTGGTAGTCGGCCAACTGGTTCTCAAGCTGCTCAGTGTGCTCGCGGGACAGGGCTTCGCGCTCGGCTTGCAGCTGGCTGAGTTCGGCCTGTCTGGCGGCGATTTTCGGGTTCTGCCGCGTCTCGGGAAACAGCGGCAGATCCCAGGAAAACTGCACGCTGACCATGTCGCCAAACTCCCGACCCCGGTGCTGGTAATCCACTTCCCAGCTCCAGTCGGACTTTTTCTCCGACACCGCCTCTTGCACCCTGGCCTGGGCTTCGCGGGTCGTGGGGGCGAAAGCGGCCAGCTCGGGGTGGTGTTGCAGTTGATGATTGAAAGTTGAGGCATCGACCGGCCACACGGGCAAACCGCCTTCGGGCTTGTCGTTGGCGGCGGCGCCGATCCAGCGTTTGAGCGCGGCTCGCGCCTGGGTGCGCTCGAGGGTCAGGTTGTCCTGTTGCTCGGCGAGTCGGGCCGCTTCCTGCTTCGGCGTCACCGCATCCGCAGGTTGCGCGCGGCCACCGGCAATCTGCGCCCGGACGGTCTCGCTCAGCAGACGGTTTTCCTTGAACAAGTCCTGGAACAACGCCTCTTTGCGCTCGACCGAATAGCCGCTGATCCAAGCCAGCGCCGTCGCCTGACGCACCTTCAAACGCTCGACCCTGCGCTCGGCCGCCGCGCGCTCAACGGCTGCGTCGGCAACTTTGATACGCGCCTTGCGCTTGTCTGCGTTGGGCATCTCCTGCCGGTAACCGACCATTTGCATGGTCATGAAGTCCTGATCGACGCTCCAGCGATCCGGGCCGCCCACGGGGTAGTTCTGCAGTCCGAGCACCAGTTTGGGATCGGGTAATTCGCCCGCCGGAATGGCCGCGCTGCTGGCGACCTGGATTTTCTGATCCTGTGCGGTCAGCGACGGCGCATTGTTTTCGGCCAGCCGCAGCGCTTGATCGAGCGTCAGCGCGGCGGCCAAACCCGGCCACGCGAGCACGCTTGCCGCAAGGCCGGCCACCAGAGGCCAACCCGTGCAATTGCACTTGAATGTCATGTTTACGATTCCTGTGATCGTCCACTGCGCGCGGCGTAAAACACGCGCACAGCCAAATCACTCCGCCTGGGCGGAATGAGCTTCAAGGGGGGACAGGAATCAGGTGCGGGGCGGTCGCCAGACCCCGGACGGGGCCGCTACGGGCAGGGAATCACTGAAGAACGAATGCGTGACAGGACTGAACACGGTAACGGGCGGCTTGAGGATCGCGACTTGCAGCAGGCCGCCGGTCTTGCACTCCTGGCCGGGTTTGCAGGGGGAACCATGGTCGACAGGACTCTTCATGTCCTTGCAGCAATCCATGTTCATGCCGTCCATCATCGCCATGCCCATTGTTTGCATCGGGCACGGTTCTGTCGGTGCCTGCACGCCCGCCATCCCGCTGAGGGGAAGCGCCAGGCTGATCAGGAAAACGAGACAAAACCGCAGATAGCGTTTCATGGCCGGGAGTCTAGTCGTGAAAACGAGCGCCTACAATCGGCTGCCCGGCGATCTCACCGGACACGCATTAAGCCAGGATTAGCAGCAGAAAATGATGCAGCAGGCGCCCGATCACCTAACCTCAATGCTTGTGTGATCAACCGGAATCGGCCAGTCCCATGCGTAATGCATTGAAGTCATTGATGTTCGTCGCCCTGATCGTGCTCGGTTCGGGGCTCGTGGCGGTGTCGGCCGCCGACTTGTCCGGCACCCCGGACGTCAGCACCGGTGCCCCACTCCCAGGCGTCACTCAAAGCGATCTGCAAGCCCTGCAACTGCGCCTCGACGGCCTCAAGCAGCAGATTTCGTCCGCCAATAATTACAACCAACTCGAAGGCCCGCAGGACCGGGTGCAGACGTTCATTCTGGACATCGATCGGCTGTCGGCCTCGCTGTTGCCGCAACAGGCGCAACTGACCGTGCAACTGGGTGTGCTCGGTGCCGCGCCGGCCGAAGCGGTTGCCGCCGAACAAGCCGATATCGCCGCGCAACGGGCGACGCTGATCGAGCAGAAAACCAAAGTCGATACCGCGCTGAAGAACCTCGCCACCCTCAAGCAAAGCGCCACGGACCTGATCACCCAGATCGCCGGCATCCGCCGCACGTTGCTCGAAAGCGAACTGACGCTCAGCACCCACAGCATTCTGAATCCCGGTTTCTGGACGCCTCTTTTCAATCCTTCGGAGGATGACCGCCAGCGCCTGCGGTTTTTCGTCGAACAGGTACAACAGACCGGCGCCGAAGCCTGGCAACCCGGCCAGCGTTTTTACACCGCCCTGCTGGTGATATTGGCGTTCATCGTCTGGACGTTTGGACGGCGGCTCGCTGGCCGCTGGATGGCCTGGGTGTGTATTCATCGCATGCCGGAGGGTCGGCTGCGTCGCAGTTCACTGGCGTTTGCCTCGGCCCTGGCAACACTCGCGACCACCGCCATCGCCCTGGAATTGTTTTACTACGCGTGCACCCGGCACGTGCCGTTGCCGCCGATGGTGGCGACGTTTTCCGATGAGTTCGAAAAAGTCGTTTACGCCTGCGTGCTGATCACCGGCCTGAGCCGCGCCTTGCTGTCCACCGAGCATCCGTCATGGCGGCTGCCGGCGGTGGCCGACGAGGTGGCAGACACGCTGCAACCGTTCGCGCGGATCCTGGCCGCGACGCTGCTGGTACTGGTGACGTCGGTGCAGGTCAGCAATGCCTCCGGCATGAGCAGCCAGATCGTGATCGCCGGGCGCGGAGTGATTGCGATCGTGGTGCTGGGCATCGTCACGACGTTGCTGATGCGTGTCGGCAGAGTGCGCAAGGTTTTGGTGGCGGCCGGGGATACGCAGGTCGCGGGCAACACCTTTGCCGGGGTGATTTACACCGTGGCCACCCTGGCGATGGTGCTGTCGTTCGGCGCCCTGCTGACGGGGTATGTGTCGCTCGCGCGGTTCATCACCTACGAACTGGTGTGGGCGTTTATCGTGTTTTCCGGCTTTTACCTGCTGATGCAGTTGCTCAAGGACAGCTGCGAATACTTCTTCTCGCCCCGCCATTCCAGCGGCAAGGCGCTGAAACAACTGCTCGGCGTGGGTGATCGGCGTCTCGAACAGGCCTCGACCCTGCTGGCCGGCTTCGGTCGGGCTGCGCTGTTGCTGTTGGCGGTGATCACGCTGTTCGTCGGCGGGATCGGCACCACCCTGGGCCAACTGGCCAACAACATCGGCACGATCCTCGGCGGCGCCGGTCTGCGCAAACTGAACATCGTCCCCGGCCATTTGCTCAACGCGATGCTGGCCCTGCTGATCGGCATCTACCTGATCCGGGCCCTGCGCCGCTGGCTCGACAACGAGTTCCTGCCCAAGACCGACATGGATCCGGGCATGTGCGCCTCGCTCAGCACGCTGTTCTCCAACATCGGTTATGCGGTGGTGATCCTGCTGACCCTGTCATCGCTGGGCGTGCAATGGACCAACCTGGCGTGGATCGTCAGCGCCCTGTCGGTGGGCATCGGCTTCGGCTTGCAGGAGATCGTGAAGAACTTCGTCTCCGGGCTGATCCTGCTCACCGAACGCCCGGTCAAGGTCGGCGACCTGATCAGTATCAGCGGCGTCGAGGGCGACATCCGCCGGATCAACGTGCGCGCCACCGAAATCCAGCTCAGCGACCGCTCGATCGTGATCGTGCCGAACTCGCAACTGATCTCGCAGAACCTGCGCAACGTCACCCTCGGCGGCAGCGCCCAGGGCGTGGCGACGCTGGAGCTGATGTTCCCGCTGGATATCGATCCCGAACAGGTGCAGAACCTGCTCTTCGACACCTACAAGGAACACGAAACCATCCTCGAAAAACCGGCGCCGTTCGTGCGCTTCAGCAAACTGACGCCGGACGGGATTACGTTGACGGTGACCGGTTATGTCGCCAGCCCGAGGATTGTCGGGACGACCAAGAGTGATTTGCTGTTCGAGATTCTCAAGCGGCTGGGGGCGGCGGGGATTGAGCTGGCGAAGCCGGTGCAGCCTGGTGGTTGAGAAAGAACGCCGCTTCAGGACTTCAAGGATTGAAAAGCCGCTGCCTCCTCTCCAGACGGGAAGTATCAGACCGCTTATCAGAGCGTTTCAGCGAACTCGCTTTTCATGAACCTTCGAATGAATCAAGTCTGCACAAATATGTGAACACTTCGCTGACAGGTTTTTTTGACCAATTCCAAGGTTCGTCTACCCTCTACCAAACATCAAGGATGTAAGGTAACCGCCATGGCTGGACATGAGCTTTTGCAACTTATCATGATCGGTGTCATTGCAGGCGCATTTGGCCAAGGACTGCGCGCTATCGTCGGCCTCAAAAAGGCAAGCGATGGAGCAGCGGCTGAGGGAACGACACTTCGTTCCGAAGGACTGGACGTCTCTCGTTTAGTCTTCAGTCTTTTTATCGGGGCAATCGCTGGCGGGATCGGCATTCTCACCATAGCTGGTTTCCAGGCAAATGCAGCTGCCAACATTTCTTCCGAGATGTTCTTCGGTGTTGTGGGTATTGGTTACGCGGGTACCGATTTCATTGAAGGTTTTGTCCGCACACAAATACCGAAGTGGGGAGGTCAATCATTTGCCTCGACTGTGAGTCCGCGCGCCCTGCAATCCATTACCGAGTTTTCCGCTCCCCTCTCAAACGCAGACCGAATCAAACAAAACTGCGAAAAGCTTTTGAAAATCCCTGAAAACGCCTCCGATTGTTCAGGCTTCGCCAAGGCAGTAGCTCAAGAGTTTGCAATCACATTGACCGGACAGGCCAATGACATTGTTGGTCAGTTGACTTCGGCCAATGGCTGGACAGAGTTGGGATCGGATGCTCAGGCTGGACAAAGGGCTGCTTCAGCAGCTGCAAGAGGCGAGTTCGTGATTGGAGCGCGCAGGGAAACGGGTAACGGACACGTTGTGATTGTTGTCGCAGGCTCCCCTCTCGCACATGGCAAGTACCCGTTTGCCTACTGGGGCAAGCTCAATGACCCGGCAAATGCTGGGTTCAACAAAACAGTCAACTGGGCGTGGGACCAGGCTTCTCGCGATAGCGTGACCTACGCCAGTCGAAGCGTCGTTTAGGTGGCGGGCATCCGGCAGTTGATCGAACAAGGCTCTGGTTACATCTGAGATGTGCAGTTCTCGAATCGTTTTTAAAGTGCACTTTGTATCGTTGCTCACTTTTGAATATTGAGCACTGCTGGAAGGAGCAACACGAAAGAGCAGTTTCATCCATGTTCCATCACTAGAAAAAGACCTGCCGTTCTTGGTCAGTTTTCACGGGCGTCAATTACAACCTGACTGAAGTTTGCCTACTGTTTAGAGAAACGATGGTGGCGAACATTTCCTGATCTGGAACGGAGGCAATCATGAAAAAAGGAGTTCTATTTGTTGTGATCACGACAGTGGTTTTGTCTGGGTGCACAGCAAGACTTACTGGTGGAGTCGATGCATTGAACCAACGCATCGCCTATCTCGGTTTGAACGACAAAAACTGTTGGAACCCCGACAATCCGGAATCAGCGCGTAGCTGTCATCTTGATGTCGGAGCCGGGATGAGGATCCGCCTCGACTCGATAGCCCTCCCCTACGGTAACGAAAAAACAGAGCAGCAAACCCTCCCGTCGTCGTACACCTATACAGTACCTGATGTAGATGGATCGATCGCCAAAGGCCTCGCGCTTGGGCGAGAAAATGCCTTCTTCATGACAACGCTGCTCTCGATGTCCGAACAGGATCGATACAAACCTGGCGCATGGCCGCTCATGTATGGCGAAGAGAGCGACACCTATTCCAGTCGGGTGAAGAGTGGAACAGGAACCTATCCCGTCCATATCCTCAAACCCTTTCTGGAAAACATTCGTGTCGACTATCAGTTTGTGGAAAAGAGCAATATCTCGAAGAGAACGATTTCTCAGCTCGCAAAGCGCGTTTTCTGCTCCGCGGATGAACAAGACCGGAAGATACCAGACAGCCTTGCGAGCCGGACCCTGCATGTGACACTCCCACCTGGAAAAGAAGGTTCGCGTGCAATCGCCATCAGATCAGACAGCTGGTTTTACGCCGAACAAGCGGGCCTCATCGGTGAAAAACAGGGCAGCGAATTTATGGTGTATACGCAATCGACGCCTGCACGCGCGCGCAACAACATTGAGTTAAATATCGCCGTTCGTTTGAGCAGCGAGGAAGGAGTCCGTTATGTCCCTCCGTGCACTACGGTCGCGGACATGGAGCGCATCTTCGGAATAGAGATTGTTGGTCTCTGGCGAGAACAGGCCAACCTTGCGATGAAAGGCGAGGAGAACGACCCTACCGCCAGCGGCCTCATCACGTTGCACGGGAGCGACAAGTCGACAGTGAGCCCCGAAGGTTATTACTCAATCGAGTTGCAATCAGGTGCAACGGCGGCGCCCGGCGGCAAGCTGGTAGACGCAACCAGTCTCTGTTCAGAGATGGACGCTTGTCCGGAACGCATTCTGCTGGCACACCGCGACGTACTGCTTGTAGGTCATCGCAAACAGATCCTTGGTTCTTTCTGGGCTCAATAACGCACAGGCGGGAAAGGAGTTTTCATGTCCAGCATCTCACTTCTCGGTCTCGATCTTACTGTCAGACCGGACGGGACAGTCAATCCCCCTGCGGTTCACGGTCTCACAGTGAAGACATGGGCCTTACACATCGCCAATGACAAACTCAAAGTCGACCTCGAACTCAAAGTCGATACCTCATCTACACAGATCATCATGCGCGCCACACTGCGTGTCGTGAAAACAGGTGGACACTGGCGACTAGCAGACGGCGTTCCGGAGGCAATCAGTCGCCTGACGATCGAGCAAAATGGCAAAGGCAGCGGGACACTTTCGCTCTTTGTCGCTGCGCTGCAACTCGCAGGCAACGCAACAGCAAACAATGCCGTCACTGTAAAGGAAGGCAGGATTGGGCAAAGTTTTGGCTCAGCAGCCACCCATATCCTGAAACCCAGCGAACTACCCTTGGCAATAAGTGTGGAGATGGGTCGTGCCGTGCTCGATCTCGGTGCGATGCGTATTGAGTTGGAAGAGAGTTTCTGTGCTGCTCAGACGGGAATCCTCGCCAGGCGACCAAACGGCACAAGAGACTGGTTGTATGAACGCGGGCATAGCTCGCGCGCGAAAAGTATCGATCTGTCAGCACCCATCGGAACACTGAAACTCGAGTTTGACTCTCAACCGGCGAAATTCGGGTTGCCTCTCAATGCGGATGTCCATGATCGGGCAACCGCTTTGTCTGCCGACAATCCAGTATCGATTCCGATTCGAGCAGATAACTATCGGTTGGTTGCCGAACTGAGGGGCGATGCCAACGGTACGATATTGTCGGCCGTCACACTGGCCGGCCCCAACGGAACCGATGGCCCGGTGATTACACTTTTCGGGCTGCTGTCAGCAGACAACAAACCAATAGAAATAGGACTGAGCAAGCCGCTCTCATTGTCGGCGAGGCTGCATCAAGACAAGCAGATCGGTTCATTGCTGGTCGCGGCATCGCTTCCTGCCGACAAGGGTGTACGCGTCAGTTTGGTGCCCGGGCCGGTTCACGGTTTGCTCGCCAAGGCGCGCGTGAAATCACAGGGAACTGCGCACTTGTGCTGTGAGCATGAAACAAAACCCCTCAAGTTTCCCGGTGCCGTATTTCCGCCTGTCGATCCGCAGATGCTGTCCGATGTCACGTTGCCGTGGATAGAGTTCAATACCCTTCTTGAGCACCCCAAAGCGGGTGATGCCTACACGGCCGGGTCTGCGGTTTCTGAAGGTTCTGAATGTGTAGATGTCTGGAAGTTTGAAAACGGCAACATCGGCCTTGCGTTGATTGCAGACAATCTCGCTCGTCACGCAGTAACCAGATCAACCGATGTTCGTCAACAGCACTACGCCCAGCTGAATACTCGCGCCGCCACGTTGTCGCATCAGTTGCTTTCCGCCAGGCACGATACCTCGCTGATCGAAAGTCCGGCAGGCAACCAGACGATGAAGCTGACGCAGCTCTTTGCTCCCGGAGCCCAATCCGCAGGCACAATCGCGATTGCGTCCAAAAGCATTCAGGCAGACGGTTTGCAGCCCGCAGCCTATGAGGTCATTCGCGACTACGGCTTGTTCCAGGTTCAGGTAAAGATTCCGGCGGGAAAAGCGCCCGACTACCTGATTCTGCGAAAATCGGGCGCTGGCGACTTCACAATCCATCCACCCGCCAAACCCCTTGCACCTGACTCGCTCCGGTTCCCTGAGTTGAAAGTCGAAATGCCGGTGACTCACGACGAGCCCGAAACCGATCTTCCACTCGCCGTGTTGAAACTCAGTGAACGCTATTCGCTAAAAGAGATTTTCGAACGCGAAAGCCTCGGTCTCAAACCGGTTCGCGATATTGATATTCAAGGGCGCTCAGCAGACTTTCTGAACGACGTGATCGATCAACCCATCAAAGCCAAGGCCTGGCTCGGACTGATCCTCTTCAACCTGGATTTCGTTTTTTCCGAGCATCCGGTCATTCGATCGTTACTGCCCGCTCCTCCTCCAGGCATCCCCCCTACTCTGCGCTTCCGCTATCTCGCCCTTACTCCGTCGAAGTCAGCCGATGAGAGCGGCACCAGTCTTAACGGACGGGTCTGGTACCAGAACCAAGAGGATCCGAAACTGCCTGCCCTGAAGCACGACGACGATGAGACGATCTACAAGTTCGATTATATCGACGCCTTGTGGCGCGACAGTCGGCTCGTGCGCTTCGATGCCGGAGCAACGCTTTCCTTTCAAAGTGTCTTCGGTATGCAGTACCAAAAAGTCAAGGATCAGCCCAAAGACTGGAGGAGTGTCAAGCTGCGTGGGCGCCTGGAAGTCCCCCCAAAAAACGAAGGGGAGCCGCGTATCCGTTTCAGGGGTGAGATCGAAAAAGAGATCGCAATTCTTGAGCCACGCACCCCGCCGGGCCTCATTGAACAAATATGGTTTAAAGGTGCGGAAGTCGTTTACGACTCGGAAAAAGGAGCGCGGATCGATTTCGATGGAGACATCAAGCTGGGCAAGCTTGATCTTGATTCGAAGTTCAACGATTTCTTCAACGTCAGCTCGGACGGCAACGGCCGGATCTCATTTGAGAGGCTGGGTATCGGCCTGCCCGATACAGTGAGCCTGGATCTGAGTTGGCTACGGATCAGCTACCCCGCCATCAAGCTCGACGTCAACGTTCCGCATTTTCAGTTGTTCAACCTGCCGCAGCTTGCCCTCAAGATCCGTCGCATTGGAGTCGATTGGGAGAATAAGTTCGGGTGGGAAAAGACATTGGTTCTGAAAGATTGGACATCCGACCCAAAGCGCATCTTCCTCATCGACATTCGCCTTACCGCCGCCGATTTGCCGGAACTGGCTGGCAAGCTTTTCGACAAATTGAACCTCGACTTCTCCCTCGGTCTTGGACAGGTACTGTCAGGAACCGACTTCGGCTTCTCGGCCGACGCTTTAAGAATCGGACTCTGCGCCGCCGGCTTCGACAATTTCCATCTTGATCTCGCCCGTATCCTCGAACTGCATATCACGAAGCTGGCGCTGGAGAAGAAAACCTATAAGGACGGCACCGAAACGCCATGGATCATCATGGAAGGCGTCGAACTGAAAATTCTGGATAAAACCATTCTCTCGGATCTCACGCTTGCATTCTTCTCAGTGCCGAAAACCGGACGCCGCGGATTTGTCTGCTTCTTCGGCAACCCACTGAATGGAGAACCGAAAACTGTGCCGCCGGGGAACAACTTCCTGGATTTCTCCTGGTTACTCGTCGGTAACAATCTGACGCTGAATACAGCGCTCGCGAAGGATCTGATCTGCATTGACACCGACACCGGCGACTGGAGTTCTTCGGACGAAACCAGAACCAGCATCGCGAAATCGATTCAAGACGAAAGTATCTTCCCGCTAGACGTCAACCAGAACGCGGAGCCTTGGTTGTTCGCCGCCGGCTTTTCGGTACTGAAAGGTCTTCTGGACGGCAAATTCCTGTTCCAGGATCGGGCGTTCTACGGCCTGATGCTGCGCGGCACGCTGTTCAATGAATGGTTCGGCTATTCCTTCGCGATTTCCTGCCTCTATGTGAAGCGCGATCGACCCGAGGAAGACAGCTTCATCGTTTCCTTTACGGTGCCAGCGGTCCAGACCGGCTCTTTTCGTTTCATGGGCGGAGTGGTGTCGGTCGAGATCGCAGCGAATGGCAGCTTTTTACTGGATGTCGGTTTCCCGTGGACGACACCCAACGGAATACGTGCATGGAACCGGACCTTCGGTGCTATCTGCACGCCGTTTCAGGGTTCTGGCGGCCTCTACGTTCGATATCGCAAGACAACAGACGTCCACACCACCGACAGATATCTTATTTTCGCCGGTGGTTACGCGCTGCAGGCGGGTCTGGGGGCGAGCTTCGGCGGCGGGATTTTCGAGGTCTGGGTGAGAGCGGGGATTTACGTCATCGCCGAAGGCGCCGTGGTGCTCGACCTTGACAGCAAATCGCTCGAAGGACTTCGACTCGTCGGCGCAGTCGGCATTCTTGTAGAAGGTCATGGATCGCTACGCTGGTGGATCATCTCGGCGCACGTCAGCGTGATTGCGCAGGCGGAAGCGCGCGCAACTCTTCTCTGGGGATTGGATCCGGAAGACGTCAACCTTCCCAGAGTCAACGATGTCGCCTTGCAGCTGGACTTCATGCTTTCCGCGCGCGCGTCAGCGAGTGCCTGTATCGGTTCAGGCTGGTTCAAGGTTTGCCGTGGCATCAGCACATCAATCTCGATGCCATTCAGGCATCGTCTCGTCTTGAGGTAATCAATGAGCCGCCCACTTCTTCTGATTGCCTCAGACCTCTTCTTTGCCGACTGGGGGAGCCTTGCCAGAGGTGGATTGTGGCTCACTTTCCGGCCGCATGTGCTCATCGCTGACGCCAGCCAACCCGATGCCTACGAAGAAGACTTCAAGGACTGGATCGTCGCCGGCCATACCGGCAATACCGTCGACTACAAGATGGTCTCGGAAGTCGTAGTGCCAGACTCCGCACGCTTCCAGCCAGTTACGTTCCCCAGCGATGTGGACATAAGAGTTGCCATTCAATACGACGGTGGAGCGTGGTCGGAAATCGACATCGTTCAGCGGTCACAGCGCCTGAGCGTCGTCGACCCCAACGAGCTTTACGAGTTGAATAAACCTGGAGTCGACGGTGAAGGCGAGAACAAAATCACGCCCGAACCCGCTCGGCCTCCGAAGCAGGGGAAGCCTTTTGCCTATGGATACATCGAGAGTCTCAACGATGCGCTGAGGGAGAATGCGCCACTTGAGGTCCTGGCTGACGAGATGATGCGCGCTCAGACACTCGGTCGGACATTTCTCGCGACTGATTCAATGATTGCAGGAGTGTCGACAGACACAGCCATCATCCCGGTTGTGGCACCACAAAGAGGGGGCACGGCCGCAAGCCTTCATAGCCTGCTTGGCCATACACTTCGCCTGGGGTCACGATCCGATCTCGCTAAACTGAAAACCGTCACCGACCTTAAGATCACACTCGAGAGTGCTGGTGTGGCATTGAAGGAGTTCCGTTTTTCAGCCCTCGTTGCACCAGGGCAGGACAGCATCGCAAACTTCTTCGCCGCTCTAGATACGCAGTTTCCCGGCAAGGTGGAGCTGAACTGGATGCCGGATCTTGCAAGGCGCATCTACGTAAACGACGGGCTGACGACGTTTCCCTTTCGCGCCGCCGGAGTATGCTTCGTGCGCCGCCGTGAAGCCGCGCCCGGCATGCCCGAGAATGACCTTTTTCTGGCTGATGTCCGACGTTTGAGGGTCGATGTCCGTTTGCCAGACCAGTTGAGCGCCCGCACGTCATCAAAAGCGTCCGGTCTCTCGCTGATTCCGCCTCTGCTGGAGTTTCGGCCATTTGTTGCGCTGCAATGTCGGCTGCGCCTCTATCGTGGTTTCCCCAAGGCAACCGGCCCGAACGGTTTCGCGCTCATGCGCCTGATACCTCATGCCGAGGATCGTGCCGATTTCCTCGCGGAACTGGATCGCGTGATTCAAGGCCTGGATTGGGCCGCGCAACAAACGACGCTACAGCAGTTTTTCACCTATGAGGTTGACTGGGAGAACGAGAACGACAGGCGCTTGAGCGTAAAGCCCCAGTTTGTCTTCTGGGGAGAGCTGCCTTGGGATGCTGCCGACAGCGGAGCATTGCCAACACTGCTGTTCTTTGTAAAACCAGAAGTGGACGCCGACCTGAACGGCAACGGGGTCACTCTACTTATCGGCAGATCCACACGACTGACCGCACAGCAGCGTTCTGCTGATCCGCCCTATTGGGAAACCCGATATCCGATACCGCCCGAAGGATCGAATAACAAGGAGGAGTTTCATCGTCTCAAACTTGTCACTTCTGTGCCGGAAGACGAACAGAAGTACTTGATTCCGTCCATAGGATTGGCGGGGGACATCACTTTCCAGTTCGCCCAATCGTCAAGCCGAGTAGAGGCCGTAGCACAGGTTACTTACCCGCTCGTCCACGACAAAAACGAGGCGATAGAAACGGTCACGCCGTCCGAGGAGTTCCAGGACGATCTTATAAGCTTCGTCAATTTGCGGCTTTCCGGCCAGGCCTCAAGCGAACCGTCTGAGGATCTGACCGGACGAGGAAACCTCTATCCCGTCTATCAGGAGGACTTTGCGGCCGCTAAGTGCCGATTGCACACCTACCACTTTTCGACGGCGGCCAGAGCGATGACCACCGATGGAAAGAAACTGGATCTCCCTTCAATTCCAGAACATTTCAAGGCGCTGTATGACCGCGCATCATCGCAGCCTGCGGCCTACACCCTGTCACCGCGCCTTGCCCACGTACATGGGCCGGAGCTGGACGGACACAACGACACCTCAGGTGCGGCGCAAGTCACGCTTGCGGATCTCCACGTTGCACGCCCGCTCGACTTTCCCATCAAAATGGCCACGACAGTCCGCACCAAGGTTGGAAGCGGCACGAATCAAGAATTGCTCAAGTTTCTCACAGTAAGATTCTCGGGCCCGGCAACCGCGCCATACACGGAAGACGAGGTCGCCACGCTGATTTTCAGACAACGCTTTCTGAAAGCGAATAACGTCGGTACGAACACTGATCGACAAGCACTGTTTGTCGAGGCCTGGAATGCGGTGGCCGAGCTTTGCGCGGCGGACAGGATTCTTCTCGCTCCCCACCTCGTCCGCTACGATTTCCGTTCCGGTCTTGGCAGTGATGGCAAGTTCAGGTTGGGAGATTCGCTCCAGCCGGTGGCGCGTGGCCAATTCGTTCATGACATCAAGACATTGGTGCAGAGCAAATTGTCCAGGCTCTGCAACATTCCCAACGACACCATCCCGGAAGATGACCTGGAACTGCCGGTGGTAATGAGTCGTAGCGGTGACGCGAACCGCATCTACCAGCTTTCTAACGCAATCGAGTTCCGGCTCGACATCGAGCGGCCGGCGGATAAGACTCCCGCAGGGGAGCCGTCTTCCTGGAGCCTGGTGCGTCTTCTGACCACGAAAGATGACGGCGAGCCGTTGCCGTTGGACGACACTTACGATCATGAAGGTCGCGTGGTGCGCAACGTCGATACAACGGACCCGGATGATTCGCAGATCAAGGCTGGGTTCGCAGAGTGGCTTGGCGATCTCAGGAGGCGATCGGATGGCATCGATGCAGACAGCTCGGAATCGGCCGAGACACGGGTTTTTCGCAGTCTGCTTGGCGGAAGCGCGGCGAGTAGCGCCGATACCAGGCGCTTGCCGCACGATATTGTAGACGTTGACGACTGGATCGTGCCCGAGGGGCCGGTCGACCCGGCACCCGGTAAAGCACAAGTCACCTTAATGCCGATCGGGTTCCGGCCACTCCAGTTTCATCCCCTCTTTGGCGCGAAAACCGACACGATGTACCGTCGTTACCTGCAGTGGATTGGTTGCCTGATCAACTGCAGCAATACAGAACTCGCGAAGGCCAACACCGCATCAGAATGGTCGCACTATTTCAAGACGCTTTATGATTACGGCCAGGATGCTAACGGCTATTCAGCACTGATGAATAATCTCGCCGCACTGGCGTGGCCCATGCACGATCCGGCTTGCGTCGACCCTCAGGGCAAGCCGATTTTTCCAGCAGCCATTATCGATCTGGCGCGAGCGACGGCGACCGGAGGTGTGGTCAGGGCACAGTTGGTCACGCGTATCGCAACGGACTTCAAACGCGATCCAAGCGTATTTTTCGACTCCAAAGCCTATCTCTACTCCCGCCTCACCGGTGATCAAGCGGCTAACAGGATACTGCCCGCCAGTTTCTTTCGGATGTCGGCTTACAGGCAGATTGCGAAAATGGGTGGCCCTACTGCAGCCGTCGAGGATCAGGTCACACTTTCTGTGTCAGAAAGCTTTTCCCCAAACGACGAGCAGTTCGGCTTTCTCGAACCTTTGTCTGATCGCCGCTATGACGATGAATTCACAGTGACCGAACCGGAGCTTCAAACCTTCGAAGCCATTATCGACAAGTCGATCGGCCAATTTGATAAGGATTCACCGACCGTTGCGATTCCCATCGTGCAATGCACGATTCCGAATGGGGTCATGGGAGGAACCACACAGCCTTCCATTTTCCTGGCATCGCGAAAACGAGTCGAGATGCCTCAACTGCTGGCGGTGCTGCCGATCAAGATAGAAGAGGTGCCTGGCTGGACCAATCTCGACAGGATCAGACTATACGGTCTTACGGCGCTCAAACACGGCCGCCTGGAAGGTAAGGACAAGGATGAGACCAACGCGTACCGCTGGATCGGCTCCTCACGCCCTACCCCGCTGAGCAGTCGACTCGACGATCCGATGGTCGCACTCATCATGACGATCGAAGGCGACGAAGAGACGCTAGTGGAAAGCCTGAACGGCGATTCCCTGCGAATCAATCTCGACGTTGTAATGCCAGATCAACCTGAAAACTCCAAAATGGCCCCGAAGGCCGAAAGCGATTTCGCCAAACAGCTATCGGACACCATCGATTTCAACACATCCAGGGACAATTTCAATCTCGCACTATCGCCTGACATCTTCATACAAATGAGTAAAAG
This sequence comes from Pseudomonas sp. GW823-FHT04A03, assembly GCF_058796615.1. Taxonomy (NCBI): domain Bacteria; kingdom Pseudomonadati; phylum Pseudomonadota; class Gammaproteobacteria; order Pseudomonadales; family Pseudomonadaceae; genus Pseudomonas; species Pseudomonas sp. GW823-FHT04A03. The sequence goes on along the minus strand of NZ_JBXAIV010000001.1, from coordinate 227,199 downwards.
TGCTCTGCCTGCAACAATTCCATCGCTACAGAAAAGCAAGCAGTGGCTCGCACTCAATTTCAAGGCTGAACCGGAAGGCAACACAATTGAAATTGAGATCGTCCCCAACGAATGGCCGCACAAGGAGGGAGCGATCACCGCCCATTTACTGCGCAATGACACAGACGCGGCCGCACGCAGATTGATCCTGATTGTCCTTGCGGAGCTACCCGTATGGCGCAGTTACCAGATCGAAGCCCTGCAGACGCGTAACTCGATGACTGCGGGCAACGCTGCACCAGGGCGCATTTTTGCTCCGGAGTTCGGAATGAGCAGCGAAAAGCTGTCGAACGCGGATCCACTGTCAATCGAAGCGGTAGTCGATGTTTATCAGAACGAACCCATCACGTTGACTGCCAGCTCGCTTACCATTGAGCAACTCGTCTCAAAACTCCTGCTTACGAAACACGACTTCACAAACAACAGTGGCCTCATCGGCCGGCGTGCCATCCTCTCGAATGACAGCGAGTGGCGATCACACGACCTCAGCATCACGATATCGCACGAACAGCGCGTCGAAACACCACAGGTCTACTTTACGAATAGTGGAAGTGAGGCAATATCCGTTGATGTGGCGCCCCCAGTGAATCGTCCGTTGTTTCCATTAAGGAACGTCAACATCAAACAAGGCAGGCCGGTCGATCAATTGCTCGACTGGTGGGAGTCGGGCGTCGTCGACTATCAGGTCGAGTTTCACTGGTCCTCGCCAACCAATCTTCGCTTCTTCAGCATCAAGGGAGTCAGGTGTCGAATAGTCCCGTAACGGCCTGTGAGTCCGGAGTCGTTACAACATAATGACGCAGGCTCAAGTGACAGCAGCGTCACTGCGCCCCTGTTTGATCAGGCCTCAGTGGATTCGATCGATTCGGGCGCAGCCTCAGCCGCCAGCTTCAAACGATCCGCCTTGCTGATGTACTTCGGCTTGTTGTTCTTGGGTGCCAGTTTGGCGTTGGCCTTTCTGGATTTTTCCTTGAAGAGCTGTTGCAGTTTTTTCTGACGGTTCATGGTGTTTTGGCCTGCTTTAAAGTCTTTGAATGATATCAGCGTTGGGCCTGCTTCACCCCAGCACGTCAGTGATCCACTGCACCTGCTGCTTCAGATCCTGCACCTTCCGCTCGCACACCCCATGCCGTGCCCGTCCAAAATGAGCCAGCGTCTGCTGCTTATGCCGCAGCCGATGCTGCCACTTTGTGACAAACGCCGGACTGCGCGCCTGCAACTGCAGCGGCCCGAAGTACAGTTCCTCGGCGGTATACGTCACCGGCTCGCCTCGCTCGGCCACGATGATTTCGTAGTCGAAGCGGTTCTCTCGCAGGACTTCCTCGCAGAGGATTCGGTAGTCGTTGTCCATCAGCCATTGGCGCAGCGGTTGTTCGCCGCCGTTGGGTTGCAGGATCAAGCATTCGCGGCCGCTCAGACGCGCCTTGCCGGCTTCGAGAATGTCGCGAATGGTCTCGCCGCCCATGCCGCACACGGTAACTGCCGTGATCCCGTCCGCCGGCTCGACGGCCATCAAGCCATTGGCCAGGCGCACGGTAATCTGCTGCTCAAGATCGTTTTCGCGCACGGTGCGTTGCGCCGAACGGAACGGCGTCTCGGCCATCTCGCCCGCCACCGCCGCCGCGATCGCGCCACGGCGCATCAGGGCCACCGGCAGGTAGCCGTGATCCGAGCCGATATCAGCCAGCCGCGCACCGGCCGGCACGTGCGCCGCCACCCGCTCCAGGCGCATGGACAATGTCTGTTCGTTCAACCGCAACCCCTTTCACTCTGAACGCCCGACGCTGGTGGCCGGAACGGGGCGCGATTCTGGGGGGCAACGGCGGGGATTTCAAATGCGTGTGGTCGGATTCGTCACTCAGCCCCGAATCAACCCGTTCTACGCGTCAACCACGCTCCCCAGAACAGACTGCTGAAAAATCGGGTGGCTTCGCCGAATCCGGCCTCATTCAACAGCTTTTGAACCGCCGCCTCGGAATGCGGAGGATCGGCGCCCTGAAGAATTTTCCCCAGTTTGGCCTTCACCTCATCGGCGCTGGCACCGTTCTGGCGCCAGCGTTGTCCCCACGCTTCCAGCAGCAACGGCTGGCTGGCATACGCATAGTGATTGCCGGCCACGATCAGCGGAGCACCCGGCTTCAAACGCGCCCGAATGGATTGCAGAAGCGCTCGCTTGGCCTCATCGCCTTCCAGATGATGCAGAACGCCGATCACCGTGGCCGCGTCGTATGACTCATCGGCAGGCAAGTCGTCGACAGGCCCGAGATGCAGATCCGTTCGCGCCATCAAGTCATGCGACCGCAACTGCTCGGTCGCCGCCGCCAGCATCGGCTCGGAAGGGTCAACCGCCATGAAACGCCAGCCTGGCTCCAGGCTTCCCATCGCGATGATTTCCCGGGCTGTCCCGCCTGCGCCAACCGCCAGAATACGCGCCGAACCGGCGTTACCGAGGCTGGCCGCCAACATGCACGCGGCAAGGTCATGGCAAGCGTCATAGCCCGCCAGCGCAATGCGGCTTTGCTTGCCATATTCATTGGCGCGGGAGGTGTCGAACTTTTCAGTAGAGGAAGCGTTCAAGGGCGTTTCTCCGTGTCGTTGAATCACCCTACGTCACGAGGACTGATAATAGAAATTCATTGATTTTATGCGGTGCATTCCTGTCAGGAATGCGGAAGGTACCGATGCTTAGACCAACACCGTCAACCAGGCCGACAGCAACAACAAAAACGCCAGCCCGGCATTCATGCGCCTTAATGCCCGTGGCGAGCCAAAGAACCGCGCACTGCCCACGCCCAGCAGTGCCCACGCCGTCATGCACGGCAGACTGACCAGCAGAAACGCCAGCGACAACAGCACCATCCGGGCGGTGTCCTCGCTGCCACCGGCAAACACGCTCACCACCGCCACGGCCATCATCCATACCTTGGGGTTGATCAATTGCAGGCCGGCGGCGCCGAATACGCTAAAGCCGCCATCTGCCGTTGTGGCCGAATCCAGCGACGGCGGCGTGCTGCGAAAGATCTGCCACGCCAGCCAGCTCAGCCAGAGCACGCCGCCCCAGGCCATCGCCTGCTGCACACGGGGATAGCGCAGCAAGGTTTCCCCCACGCCGAGCCCGACCACCAGCACCACCAGCGCCGCCGACACACAGGCACCGAAGATGATCGGCACCGTGGCCGTCAGACCGCGTCGCGAGCTGTAGCTCATCACCAGAATATTGGTCGGCCCCGGGGTGATCGAGGCGACGAAGGAAAACAGCAGAAATGGCAACAACGATTCCATGACAGGACTCCCGAATCAGAACAGGAGGCCATGGTCGCGGTTGTGCGGGGTTCAGTCTGGAAGGATTGAGCAGCGCTTGCGGTAGTCCGCCGGCGTCAGGTGATAGGCACGGCGAAACCAGCGCCCGAGATGGCTCTGATCGGCGAAACCGAGGGCGCTGGCGACGGTGGCGGGTGTTTCGCCGCGCGCCAGCAACTGCCGGGCGCGGGCCAGTCGCAACTGAATCAGGTAGGCGTGTGGCGCCAAGCCGAAAGCAGCCTTGAACGCCCGGGTCAGTCGAAAGCGATCGACCCCGCAGGCTTGGGCCACATCGCCCAGCCCGATGTCCTCGAAGGCGTGCGCATGCAGATAGTCCCGCGCCACCTCGGCCACTCGTGGCAGACGCGGATCGAAAAGTTGACGCTTGCGCCAGTCGAGGTGCGACGTCAACGAACCGAGCAAGGTGTCGATGGCGGTCTGGCGCACGATGCGCAAATCGCCTTGATGCAGGGCGTTGAAGGCCTGATTGATGGCCGTGGACAGGCGCGAATCCTGGCTCAGGGTATCGGTGAATCCGAGCTGGCTGTTGTCCGGCGCATGCTCGAACAGCACGCGCAATTCGCGCTCCAGCCAGTGCGGGTCGAGGTAGAGCATGGAATAGGTGAAGCCCTCCTCCGTCGGCGCGTGTCCGTCGTGGATCTCACCCGGTTCCAGCATGAAAATCTTGCCCGGCGTACTCAGATGCCGCACCCGCCGGCAATGAAACTGCTGCACGCCCTGCTCGGTGACGCCCACCAGAAAGCTGTCGTGCCAGTGCGGATCGTAGGCGTGGCCCTGGAAATGGGCACGAATCGACTCGATCCCGGTGTCGGCATCCTGGGACAGCTCGATCCAGTTGCGTTTGTCCACGCAAGGCTCCGAAGGCAGTGGTTGTTCGTCAAAGGCGTCTACGTTACCGCGACTTTGCCGATGGGTTTAGAACATTTGTGCAGGTGCGCAAGGCAAACCATCAAGCAAATTTAATGAACCCTGAGTGGCATGCCCCGCCTAACCCAATGACCATCAGGAGGTAGCCCATGCAACTTGAAACCACGTGGATCTTACTGGCCGTCGTTCTTTTGCTCATCGAATTGTGGGCGATCAACCGGGTGCGCAAGAGTGAGGGGAAAGCCAGCAACAAAGGCGTCTGGATTGTATTGATCGTGTTTGTGCCGCTGTTCGGGCTGATCGCCTGGGCGCTGGCCGGGCCAAAGCACGTCACTCAGGCCTGAAGCCGAAGGCAAGCAAGAGCCCCGAACATTCGGGGCTTTTTGTTGGCCGCAGGTTTGTATCGCAGTGTGTACGAACGCCTCCCGGATACATGCCCTCGCATCAGCCAACGAAAACGGAAACAGCGCAGATACGTGGCCAGTCTTTAATGAACGCCAGATACGAAGGGTTCAGCCAGAACCCGGCCCTCACCGATCATAAGGAGACTTGCCATGAAGCACGCACCACACGCCACCGTCGCTACCGGGAAAAACCGTCGCCGCCTGCTGGGCCTGTCGCTGCTCGCCACCGCGCTGCTGCAGTTCGGCGCGCTCGCCCAGGCACAAACCACGGCACCGGAGGCGATCAAGACCGAGGCCGCCAGCGTCAAAGCCGACCTGCCCTTCGGCCCGCTGAAACACGTGAAGGCCGGCCTGCTGGACGTGGCCTACGCCGAAACCGGCCCGGCCAATGGCCCGGTGGTAATTCTGCTGCACGGCTGGCCCTACGACATTCACAGCTACGACGACGTCGCGCCGCTGCTGGCGGCCAAGGGTTATCGGGTGTTGATGCCGTATGCCCGGGGTTATGGCGACACGCATTTCCTGTCCGACAAGACCGTGCGCAACGGCCAGCCGGCGGCGCTGGCCAGTGACGTGATCGATTTCATGGATGCGCTGAAGATCAAACAAGCCGTGCTCGGCGGCTACGACTGGGGCGCGCGTTCGGCGGACATCGTGTCGGCGCTGTGGCCTGAACGGGTGAAGGCGCTGGTATCGGTCAGCGGCTATCTGATCGGCAATCAGGCCGCCGGCAAGAATCCGCTGCCGCCCAAGGCCGAGTTGCAGTGGTGGTATCAGTTCTACTTCGCCACCGACCGTGGTGAGGCCGGTTACACCAAGAACACCCATGATTTCGCCAAGCTGATCTGGCAACTGGCGTCACCGAAATGGGCCTTCGACGACGCCACCTTCGACCGCAGCGCCAAGGCCTTGCAGAACCCGGATCACGTCGCGATCACCGTGTTCAACTACCGCTGGCGTCTGGGCCTGGTGCAGGGTGAAAGCCAGTACGATGCACTGGAACAGAAACTCACCACCGCACCGTCGATCAGCGTGCCGACTATCACCCTGGAAGGCGATGCCAACGGCGCGCCGCACCCGGCGCCCGAGGACTACGCCAAGCGCTTCACCGGCAAATACCAGTTCCGCCTGATCAACGGCGGCATCGGTCACAACCTGCCACAGGAAGACCCGAAAGCCTTCGCTCAAGCGATCATCGACGCCGATCACCTCTTGTCGTCGAGCAAGACTGATCAGAAGCTGTGATTCAACTGCAGCCCAGCGCCATTGACCGTGTTCTGGTAGGTGGCGCTATAACCCGGGCGCAGGCCACCCTGCGTCGTGTCCTGTGAAACCTTCACCGGGTCTTCGTGGATGTAGCCGTAACCCAGATCCAGAGAGGTCTGATCGGTCATCTGCCAGTTCAGGCCCACCGTGAAAATCTTCCGGTCTCCCGTTGGCGCACGGGTGGATGTGTACTGATTGGGCATCGGCGTCGGTTCATAGGCGATCCCGCCACGAACCTTCCATTGCTTGTTCAGGCGATAGGACATGCCGGTGGAGAACGACCAGGTGTCACGCCACTTCAGGGTTTCGAGGATCGTATCGAAAGGGCCATAGGCCTGTGGCACGCCGGAATTCAGCACCCTCAACTCCTGCACGCGGCTCCAGCGACTCCACAACGCGCCGGCGGAGACATCCAGTCGATCATTGATACGCCAGGTCGCCGAGGCATCGACCGTTTCCGGTGAAGTGAAATCCAGGCTCGCGTCATATTTGCCGTTGAGCCCCGGCAGCCCCAGCCCCGGGATCGGTGCCAGCAATCCATTGGCACCTGAGACCTTGGTCTTTCCGCTCAGGTTGTAATCGACTCTGGAGTGATAGGTGAGCCCCAGGGTCAGGTCGTCGAGCGGGTCGAACAGGATGCCCAGACTGAAGCCCATGGCCGTGTCGTCGCCGGTGACTTTGACAGTCCCGTCGCCCTGCCCGCCCACCGCGCTGTTGGCGATCTTGCTTTCGAGCAGCCCGTCGATACGGTTGATCGTCGGCCCAAAACCCACGGACAGTCGATCATTGATCCGGTAACTGACCGTCGGCTGCAAGGTAACGACCTTCACCTGAGTCTGCGAGCTGCGGTAGCGTCCCTGGAAGGTGCTCTCATAGTCTGTGCTCCCGCCAAAAGGGGCGTAAACCCCGAAGCCCACGTGCCAGTCATCGTTGAGTTGCAGCGTGTAGAAGCCCGATGGCACGACGATCGGATCAGGCACCATATCGCCGTGTGAAGTGCCCGACACCGTGGTATTGACGTTGCTGATGCGCGAACTGACAACGATGAAACTGAGACCGCCACTGACGTGTTCACCCGCCAGACGGGACATGCCGGCGGGGTTGCCGTAAACGATGGAGGCGTCCTGAACATCAGAAGCCCGACCGGAATAAGCCTTGCCTGCGGAGCTTATGCTTTGTTCGTTGATTTGCAGGCCGTTGGCCAGGAGTTGAGTGGAGGTGAGGCAAAGCCCCAGCACGCAAAGCTGATTTCTTATTGTCATGATTTGGCTCTTGTTATTTTTTTGGCGGGCGCGAACACCCGAGGCACGCGGGTGGATCTCTGGATTCAATGATGTGAAACGTCGCCGCCCATCCTTGGCGACGGATTGATTCAGCGTTTGCGCATCCGCTCTGCCAGCGCACCGATCGGTCGGGTCATGCTGCGTCGCAAGCGTTGAGAGAAGGATTCGCCCTCATAGATCGGCGCCGGAGTGACCACTTCATTCGGCTGGCGGTACTGCGGAAAAAGACTGAGTGCATGGGCCCGGTTGATGCCGTGCATGATCGCCGGCGACCACATCTCCAGGCTTTCCAGCGTCCGGCACTGCAGCGCCGTGGCGGGAGCCGGGGCAAAGGGATAGTCACTGCCGAAAAGAATGTGTGACGGTTCCACCAGTTCCTTGAGCGCCGCCATGGAATAAGGTGACGGTGACAACGCCGTGTCGAAGTAAAAGCGACGGATGTAGGTCATGACCCCTTGCGGCGCGTGCTGCTGAAATTCCGGCAACATGTTGGCCAGCGAGACACGCCAGGCCACAAACGGCAGGAAGCCGCCGGAGTGGGACAGAATCCAGCGAATGCCGGGATAGCGCTCCATGGTCCCGCCAAGGATCAGATTGACTGCCGCGCGCGTGGTGTCGCAGAGAAACTCAATGAGAAATCCCGGGGTCTGCAGACCGATGCTTTCGCTGGTCTGGTGCATGTTGGGATGGATGAATACCACGGCTTTTCGGCGGTCGAGTTCGGCCATCAGTTCGTCGAAGCGCGGATCACCCAGAAACACCCCGTCGGTGCTGCCCAGCAAAACAATGCCCTCGGCCTTGAGCACGTCCAGCGCGTGAACGGCTTCACGGCAGGCGGCCTCGGTGAACGGCATCGGCAGCACCGCGAAGTTGCCGAAACGGCTCGGATAGCGTGTACGCATCTGCGCGGCGAACTCGTTGCAGCGTCGCGCCAGCTCGCTGGCTTGTCGGACCCCGTCACCGAAGTGGACGCCGGGCGCAGACAGCGAGGTGATTGCCCGTTCGATGCCGTTCGCATCCATCACCTCAATGGATTTTTCCGGCGTCCAGGCTGGCAGCGGCGCTCCCGCAACGGAGTGCAGCCCTCTGGCATTCATCGCATCGACGAATGCAGGTGGAATGATGTGATGGTGGACATCGATACGGCCTTGCTTGATTGACATGCTGACTCTCTTGTTTGGGCTTCGACCGAGCGCCTACGGCCACTGGGTAAAGAACTGTGCTCGGTGGGCGTACAACTTTCGAGATCAATATTGAACATTTGTGTTCAATTATGTCAATGATCGACAAACGCTGATTTGCTTTATTTTGAACGCGCTTGTTCAATGTCCGGAATTTCTCCGTTGGAGCTCATTGCTTTGAAACTCAGTCCCGTGCAGAAGCGCATCCATGAAGCTGCGATCCGGCTGTTTGTCGAGAAACGTGTCGAAGAGGTCAATGTCAGCGAACTGGCGCAGATCGCCGGGGTAGCGCGCGGCACGATCTACAACAACCTCAACTCGGTGGAGACGCTGTTCGAAGATGTCGCCAGCCAGCTCAGTGCCGAAATGAACGACAGGGCCGCGCGCAGTGCAGATCCCCATGCGTCCCCCGCCGTCCGCCTGGCCACCGGTATCCGCCTGTATATCCGCCGCGCCCATGAAGAGCCGCACTGGGGGGCGTTTATCGTGCGCTACGGGGCCAGCAATGAGACGCTGCAACAGATGTGGAGCGGTCCGCCCATGCACGATGTGCTCAGCGGCCTGAGCAGTGAGCAATACAGCTTTCGACAGGAGCAACTGCCTTCGGTGATGGCGATGATCGGTGGTGGCGTGCTGGGGGCCACGATGCTGGTACTTCAGGGTCACAAAACCTGGCGCGACGCGGGTTCCGATATGGCCGAATTCGTTCTCAGGGCGCTCGGCGTGCCAGCCGATTACGCGCGCAGCATCGCAACTCAGGATCTGCCCCTTCTCGCCGCCTGATGTCCTGCGCTGATTTTTCTTGAGCCAGATCCCTTGGGAGTCTGGCTTTTTTATTGTCCACAAAAAAGACAATTGAACACTGTTGTTCAATTCTAATCTTGAGTGTTAGAGTCTGCCGAAAGCACGTACCCATCGCCTGGGTCGAAGTGCCTCACGCCAGGAACTGACAATGAACAATAAAGAACCTCTTCCTGCCCTGACCTCACGAACGGTGCAAGTGGGTCGTCGGCAGATTTTCATCAGCGAAACGGGCGTCGGCCATCCTCTGCTGATGCTTCACGGTGGCGGAGCGGGAGCCTCGGGGCTTTCCAACTACTCGCGCAATATCGAATCGCTTGCCCAGCAGTTCCGGGTCATTGTGGTCGACATGCCCGGTTATGGCCGATCCACCAAAGGTGTGGATCGCAAGGACCCCTTCGGCGATCTCGCGGGGGCGATGCTCGGCCTGCTCGACACCCTGAACATCAGCAGCGCTCACGTGGTGGGCAACTCTTTGGGTGGTGCCTGTGCCTTGCGCATGGCGCTGGATGCACCCGGCCGGGTGTCGGCTCTGGTGCTGATGGGCCCCGGTGGCGTCAATACCACTCGCAGCCTGCCGACACCGGGTCTCAAGCTGTTGCTCGACTACTACAACGGTGAAGGCCCGACGCTGGCCAAGATCACGCGTTTTATCCGCGACTACCTGGTGTATGACGGCAGCCAGGTCAGTGACGAGATGATCCGCGAGCGTTTCGAGGCGAGTATCGACCCGCAGGTCATTGCGGCCCCTCCCCTGCGCCGGCCAACCGGTATTCCCAGCTTCTCGCGCTGGGATTTCACCCGCGATTCGCGCCTCAAGCATTGCCAGGTTCCGACCCTGGTGCTCTGGGGCGCGGACGACAAGGTCAATCGTCCCAGCGGCGGCGAGGCGCTGCGCAGCCGCATGCCGGATTGCAACCTCTACCTGTTCAGCCGGACCGGTCATTGGGTGCAGTGGGAACGTGCGGACGAATTCAACTCCGTGACCCTGGCGTTCCTCGCCAGTCGCACAGCGCGCTGAGTTGTCGTCATGAACAATCAAGCAACGATCAGTCGAACAACGCCGGACATCTTCGGCGCCAGCAGCATGGGCTATGCGTTGATCGAGTCTCGCCACCTGGCGCGTTGGCGTGAGCTGCTCCAGCACGGCATCGGCCTGCACCTGGCCAGTTCGGACGAGCAAACCCTGGCTTTTCGTATGGATCAGCACCAGCGGCGGATCATCATCCAGCGAGGTCCGCAGGAAGATTTTCTTGCCGTCGGCTGGCAGTTACGCGACCAGTCAACCCTCGATGAAGTGCTCAAACGCCTGCAACGCCTCGGTATCCAAGCGCAGCCCAGCCAACCGGAAGAAGCCGCACAACGCGGCGTGAAAAGGTTCTGGCGGGTGCTCGGCCCCAAACGCATGGCCGTCGAGCTGTTCTGGGAGCCGCTGCTGACCGACAAGCCACTGAACATGCTCAGTGCAGGTTTCATCACCGGTTCCGCCGGGATGGGCCACTTGGCGATCACCTCGCGCAAACCACAGCAGATGCAACGTTTCTGGCAGGAAATATTTGATGCAAGAGCCAGCGACCACATCGTCGAGCGGATTGCCGGAGTGACCCTGGACATTGATTTCTTCCGGGTCAACGAACGTCACCACTCGATTGCCATCGCCCGTTTGCGTGGCCTGCCAATGGATCCGATTCGTACCCGTGTGCAACACATGAACATGCTGACCACCTCGGTCAGCGAACTGACCAACGCCTATTTGCGCTGCCGCACGCTCGGTTTCGAAATGGCCCACGAAATCGGTGAGCACCCCAACGACCGTGAGCAATCGTTCTACGTGATGAGCCCCAGCGGTTTCGAGCTGGAACTGGGTTGCAACGCCAGGGTGGTCGATGAGGCGCATTGGCGCACAACCTCCTATCAAGGCATCAGCCTGTGGGGGCATCGCCCGGAGAAAAGCGGTGCCTGGCACACGTTGGCCACCAACCTGGCCAACTTCGCCCGCGGCACACGTTCGTTGCTCAAGCCCGAATATTCACCGCTGTAAGAGAGATATCGTCATGAATAACAAAAACGAGTCTGTAACGAGCGTCGACGTGATTATTTCCGGGCTTGGCCCGACGGGCGCCACGCTCGCGCATCTGCTCGGCAAGCGTGGTCTGTCGGTGCTTGTGCTGGAGCGCGAGCCACTGTTTTATGGCAACGCCCGGGCGGTCTACACGGACGACGAGTGTATGCGCGTCATGCAGGCGGCCGGTGTTGCCGCCGAGCTTTCAGCCAACATGCAAGTCGATACCCCCGCTCAGTGGGTGCTGGCCAATGGCAAGATCCTCGGCCAGTACTGGCGCCTCGATCGCCCCTATGGCTGGCCGATCATCAACTTCCTTTACCAGCCCTGGCTGGAAACCACGCTGAGCGATCTGCTCGAGCGTTACCCCAATGTGCGGGTTGCCCGTGGCCGCGAGCTCACGCAGTTCACACAGGATGAACATGGGGTGACCGTGACCCATCAGGCCACCAGCACCTTTCGTTTCAGTGATGCGACGGATGCCCGTCAGGCCTGTGAAGTCGATCCGGACCCGCAAACTATTCGCGGGCGCTATCTGGTGGGGGCGGACGGCGGCCGCAGTACGGTCCGCGAGGCCTTGGGCATCGGCATGAGCGGCAAGAACTTTCCCGAACCCTGGCTGGTGGTCGACCTGGAGATGAAGGAAGGCGAGGATGCCTTGCGTCATCTGCCCTATTTCAGTTTCATCTGCGACCCTGATTGCCCGACAGTCTGCTGTCCTCAGCCCGGTCGTTTCCATCGCTTCGAATTCATGCTGATGCCCGGCCAGACGCGCGAACAGATGGAAGACCCGACCGTGGTGCGCAACCTGATCAGCCGTTACGTCGACCCGGACAAGTTCGAGGTCAAACGCAAGCTGGTCTACACCTTCAACGCCCTGGTGGCGAAGGATTGGCGCAAGGGCCGGGTATTGATTGCCGGCGATGCTGCCCACATGACGCCGCAGTTCATGGGTCAGGGCATGAGTTCCGGTGTGCGTGACGCCTACAACCTGGCCTGGAAAATCGACGCCGTGATCAAGGGGCAAGCCGGTGAGCGGCTGCTTGATACCTATGGCAGCGAACGCTTCCACCATGCCAAGGCGATGATTGATATTTCGGTGCAGATGAAAGACTTCGTCTCGATGTCCAGCCCCGTTTCCAGTCTGATGCGTAACCTGCTGGTCAAGACCGTCCTGGCGACACCATTTCTTGGCCGCTATGTTCGCGAAGGCCGTTTCAAACCGGCCCCGACCTATGCCCCTGACAGCTATCTGGGCATGCCACGCCGCCATCGGCGCTCCCCGGAAGGCCGGATGATTCCGCAACCCGAAGTCCGCACCTTCAAGGGCCAGCGCGTATTGCTCGACGACCTGTTGGGCGACGGTTTTGCCTTGATCGGTCTTGAGGTCGATCCACGCGCCCACCTGAGTCAGGCGTCGCGGAAACTGCTGGATATCCAGCACACGCGTTTCGCCACCCTCTTCCCGTTCGGTACCCGTCCACAGGGCGCCGATACCGGTCGTTCCAATACCAGTGAACTGCTCGAACTGGAGGATGTGCAGGGTGAGATGGTCGCGTGGTTCAAGCGCTCGGGGTTCTCCAGCGGAGCCGTCGCCGTGGTGCGCCCGGACAAATTCACCTTCGCCATGGTCGAGGCCGCGGATCTGGATCGGGCGATCAACGAACTCAAGTTCCAGCTGCAATGGAGCCCTGGTTCTGACGTCGTCGCGGAAGAACCCCGGCTGCTGAGGAAAATCGCATGAGCCAGTTCCCTTTGCAGCCTCTGCAAGACGCCGCCGCAGCCCTGGCCAGAGCACGGGAGCAACGCGAACCCTGTGCACGGATCTCGTCCACATTCGGTATCGATTCGTTGACCGGCGCCTATGCCGTACAGGAGATCAACACCCAACGGGCGCTGGCCCAGGGGCGACGCCTGGTCGGCCGTAAAATCGGACTGACCTCGGCTGCCGTGCAACAGCAACTGGGCGTCGATCAACCGGATTTCGGCATGCTGTTCGCGGATATGGAAATCGCCGATGGCGTTGAAATCCAGGTCAGTCAGTTGATCCAGCCCAAGGCCGAAGGCGAGATTGCGTTCGTTCTGGGCCGCGATCTTCCATATGAAGATACGACCCTCGCGGAACTGCTGCGGGCGGTGGAGTACGTGGTGCCTGCGTTGGAAATCGTCGATTCGGCCATCGAGAACTGGAACATATCGCTGGTGGACACGGTGGCGGACAACGCTTCATCGGGGCTGTATGTGCTGGGTAAACAGCCGACTCCACTCGCCTCGCTGGACCTTCGGCTGGAAGGCATGCTGCTGGAAAAGAATGCCGCCACGGCCTCGATCGGTGTCGGTGCCGCGTGTCTCGGCAATCCGGTGGACGCCTGCCTGTGGCTGGCTCGCACCATGGCCCGGATGGGCCGTCCCTTGCAGGCCGGCGACGTGTTGCTCTCCGGCGCCCTGGGGCCGATGACGCCTCTCGTGGCCGGGGACAGTCTGCACTTGCACCTGACCCGACTTGGCCAGATCAGTTGCCGCTTCATCTGACCTGCCCGTCCTTCTGCGCCAGGCTGCCGTGGCCTGGCCCTTCTGAGAGATTGCTCCCATGAGTCAAACCAAACTCAAGGTCGCCATCATCGGTTCCGGCAACATCGGCACCGACCTGATGATCAAGATTCTGCGCAACGCCAGACACCTGGAAATGGCGGTGATGGTCGGGATCGACCCTGCGTCCGACGGTCTCGCCCGTGCTGAACGCATGGGCGTTGCGACCACCCACGAGGGCGTTGAAGGCCTGACCCGCCTGAACACGTTCAAGGACATCGACTTCGTCTTCGACGCCACCTCGGCGGGTGCCCATCTGGAGAACGAGAAGCTCCTGCGCTCGATCAAGCCGGGTATCCGCCTGATCGACCTCACTCCGGCGGCTATCGGCCCTTACTGCATTCCAGTGGTCAACCTGGAGCAAAACCTGAATCGACTCAACGTCAACATGGTCACCTGTGGTGGTCAGGCGACCATTCCAGTGGTCGCTGCCGTATCCCGTGTTGCCCGGGTTCACTACGCCGAAATCGTCGCTTCGATCGCCAGCAAATCCGCCGGCCCCGGCACCCGCGCCAACATCGACGAGTTCACGGAAACCACCTCCAGGGCTATCGAAATGGTGGGTGGGGCTTCCAGAGGCAAGGCGATCATCATCATGAACCCCGCCGAACCTCCGCTGATGATGCGTGACACGGTGTTCGTGCTGTCCGAAACCGCCGATCAGGCGCAGATCGAGGCTTGCGTCGAGGAGACGGTGGCGGCAGTCCAGGCCTATGTGCCGGGCTACCGTTTGAAACAGAAGGTTCAGTTCGACGTCATTGCCGAATCGGCCCCCCTGAACATTCCGGGGCTGGGACGCTTCAGCGGCCTCAAAACTTCGGTATTCCTCGAGGTCGAAGGCGCCGCCCATTACCTGCCAGCCTACGCCGGCAATCTCGATATCATGACCTCCGCTGCCTTGGCCACTGCCGAGCGCATGGCGCAGTCGATGCTCAACGCCTGAGGGGCCCGACATGACATTCAATCCCGGCAAGAAAATCTACATCTCCGACGTCACCCTGCGCGACGGCAGCCATGCCATCCGACATCAGTACTCACTGCAGAATGTGCAAGACATTGCGCGCGCACTGGACAAGGCCAGGGTCGATTCGATCGAAATCGCCCACGGCGACGGCCTGCAGGGTTCGAGCTTCAACTATGGCTTTGCCGCCCATACCGATCTGGAATGGATCGAAGCGGCGGCCGATGTCCTCGAGCACGCCAAAATCACCACCCTGCTGCTGCCGGGGATCGGCACGGTGCACGACCTCAAGGCCGCCTATGACGCCGGCGCACGGGTGGTGCGCATCGCCACGCACTGTACCGAGGCCGACGTTTCGAAACAGCACATCGAATACGCTCGCGAACTGGGCATGGACACCGTCGGTTTCCTGATGATGAGCCACATGATCGCCCCTGAGCATCTGGCGGCCCAGGGCCGGCTGATGGAAAGCTATGGCGCGACCTGCGTGTACATGGCCGACTCCGGTGGCGCGATGAACATGCAGGACGTTCGCGAGCGATTCCGGGCGTTCAAAGCCGTTCTGAAACCGGAAACCGAAACCGGCATGCACGCCCACCACAACCTTTCGCTGGGCGTCGCCAACTCGATCACCGCTGTCGAGGAAGGCTGCGACCGGATCGATGCAAGTCTCGCCGGTATGGGTGCCGGCGCCGGCAACGCGCCGCTGGAGGTTTTTATTGCCGCCGCCGAACGTCTCGGCTGGAACCACGGCACCGACCTCTACAGGCTGCTCGACGCCGCTGACGACATCGTCCGCCCGCTGCAGGATCGGCCGGTACGAGTCGACCGTGAAACGTTGGCACTGGGTTATGCCGGCGTCTATTCAAGCTTCTTGCGGCATGCCGAAATTGCCGCCGCCAAATATGGCCTCAAGACCCTCGACATTCTTGTCGAGCTGGGTAAGCGGCGCATGGTCGGCGGGCAGGAAGACATGATCGTCGACGTCGCGCTGGATCTGCTCAAGCGTTGAACCGTGCAACATGGCCGGCTTACCGCCCACGCAGCGGTGGGCCGGTCTCTGAGCTGTATCGGGTAGAGCTCCGGCAGCGTGTGCGCTGCGACTTCGGGCGCCCACGACAGGCGCCTTGTTCTTATCATTTGACGAGCCGTTTTTCCTTGGACGGGCGATAACCGAAGTAAGCGCTGTAGCACTTGCTGAAATGACTCGGCGACACGAATCCGCACGCCACCAGCACGTCCACCTGAGACAGCTCGGTGTGTTGCAGCAGACGCCGGGCCTCAGTGATGCGCAGTTCCATGTAATAACGCTGCGGCGTGGTGCCCAATTGTTCCTTGAACAGCCGCTCCAGTTGACGCCGGGATCGACCGGCGTACACCGCCAGTTGTTCCAGCTCCAGCGGTTCCTCCAGATTGGCGTCCATCAGCTTCACCACTTCACGCAACGGCGCGCTGACGCAGATGTTCTCCGTCGGCTTGATCCGCCGGTAACGCGATTCCTCGAACGCCAGAATGTCTTCGATGCCTTCGACCAGCGCCTTGTCGTGCAGCCCCTTGATCCAGTCCAGCGCCATGTGGAATGCACCGGACGGACTGGACGCGGTCAGCCGGTCGCGGTCGATCACGTAGGGTTCGCTGCTGACCTGAGTCGCCTTGGAAATCTCCGCCAGCGCCGGTCGATGCTCCGGGTGAATCGCACAGCGATAGCCTTCCAGCACCCCTGCCCGGCCCAGGAACCACGCGCCGTTCCACAGCCCGGCCAGCAACACGCCGGCCTCGGAGGCCATTTTCAGCAGGTTGATGAACTCGTCGCTCGCTTTCAATTCCGTGCGGTAACCGCCGCAGATCACCAGCAGATCCAGTTCCTGTATCGCTCCCGTCTCCAGTCGCGCATCCGGGCGAATGACCAGACCCAGATCGCTGATCACCTCACCATCGCTCAGGCCGAAGGTTCGCGTGGAAAACAGACCGGGGCGCAGCAGATTCGAAGTAATGATGGTGTCCAGCGCCTGGGTAAACGCTGGCAGGGAAAAATGCTCCAGCAGCACAAACCCGGTGCGGGTCATGCGTCCCGGCCCGCTGGCGGGCTCGTTCAGGTAGCGAAGGTTCTTGCCCTTCATGCCACCGCTGAATTGGCGTCGTTCGATCAAGGTGTGGTCCATCGGTTTCATTGTTGTAGCGCCATGCTAACCGCCGGGGCGGCAAAATACTCGGGAATGAACGCAATTCGCCCCAACCGGTACGTGCGTACCGATCGGGGCGAAAGTGACCTGCGAAAAACCGCGATGAATCAGGACGCGTCGATCCAGATGGTTTTCAGCTCGGTGTACTGGTCATGGGCCCAGATCGACTTGTCACGCCCACCAAATCCCGACTCCTTGTAGCCGCCGAAAGGCGTCGACGCATCGCCTTCGCCGAAGCAGTTCACGGTGACGATGCCGGCGCGGATCCCCCGCGAGAGTTTCAGCGCATGGCGCAAGCTGCCGGTGTACGCCGACGCGGCCAGGCCATAAGCCGTGTCGTTGGCCAGGCTGATCGCTTCGTCGACGGAGGTGAACGTGGTCACGCTCAGCACCGGGCCGAAGATTTCCTCCTGGAACAGACGGCTGTCACGGCTGACGCCATCGACGATTGTCGGCTCGACGAAGATGTTATCGGCCGTGTTGCCCCCCGCCAGCACCGACAGGTTTTCGTCCCGGGCATGGTCGAGGTATGAACGGACCTTCTCGAAATGCGCCTTGCTGATCATCGAGCCCAGACGGTTTTCCGGGTCCAGTGGATCGCCCATTTTCCAGTCGGCCAGATGCACCTGCACGCGCTGGAGCAATTCGTCCTTGATGTCCGAATGCACGATCAGCCGCGACGAGGCCGAACAGTTTTCGCCCATGTTCCAGAACGCGCCGTTGACCACGTGCTGGGCAACCAGATCGACGTCTTCGACATCGTTCATCACCACCGCCGGGTTCTTGCCGCCGCACTCCAGCACGATGCGTTTCAGGTTGGATTCGCTGGAATACTTGAGGAACAACCGCCCGGTATCAGTGGAACCGGTAAAGCTGACCATGGCGACGTCCGGGTGACGGCCCAGCGGTTCGCCCGCCTCCTTGCCGCCGCCGGGCACCACGTTGAACACACCGGCCGGAATCCCCGCCTGATGCGCCAGCTCGGCTACACGCAGGGTGCTCAAGGTAGTTTCCTTGGCCGGTTTGACCACAATCGAGCAGCCAGCGGCCAGCGACGGACCGATCTTCCACGCGAGCATCAGCAGCGGGAAATTCCACGGCAACACCAGGCCGACCACGCCGATCGGCTCGCGCACGACCATGGTCACCGCGCCGTTACCGGTCGGTGCGGTCGAGTCGTAGATCTTGTCGATCAGCTCGGCGTGCCAGCGCAGGGTATGAATCGTCTCGGGCACGTCGATGTTCTGGCATTCGCGGATCGGTTTGCCGCTGTCCAGGCTTTCCAGAACCGCCAGTTCATGGGAGTGGTCGTCCAGCAACTGGGCGAACCGCAGCAACACCGATTTGCGCGCCGACGGTGCCAGGCCCTGCCAGCGTCCGTCCTCGAACGCCTCCTTGGCGGCGGCGACAGCGACGTCCACGTCCTGGGCACCGCAGGCGGTAATCTCGGTCAACACCGCTTCAGTGGCCGGGTTGGTCGTGGTGAACGTCTTGCCGGACAGCGCGCTGCGAAATTCGCCGTTGATGAACGCCTGATTGCGAAACTCAAGCTTCGCTGCCAACTCGCGGTATTGCGCTTGACTCAGAAGATCGGCCATTTCAAACCTCCGCGACGATGCGCGCCACATTCTGTTTGAGGGTTTTGATCACGCTTTCCAGCACTTCCTTCTCGGACGCTTCCAGCGTCTGCATCGGCTTGCGCACGCCACCGGCCCGCAGGCCGACCAGTTCGCTGCCGTGCTTGATCGACTGCACGAACTTGCCGCTTTCCAGCACATCCATCAGCGGCAACAACGCCGACATGATCCGCCGGCCCTTGTCGAAGTTCTTCTCCAGAACGCAGGCTTCGTAGAGCGCGATGTGCTCGGCCGGAATGAAGTTCGAACCGGCGCAAACCCAACTGCGCGCGCCCCAGGCGAAGAACTCCAGGGCCATGTCGTCCCAGCCGCAGGACAGCTGGATCGAGGGATGCGAATGCGCCAGACGATGCAACTGGGCGGTGTCGCCGGAGCTTTCCTTTATCGCGACGATGTTCTTGCAGCCGGCAATCGCCTCGAAGAATTCGGGCCCCATCGCTACGCCCATCCGCGCCGGATAGTTGTAGAGCATGATCGGCAGGCCGGCGGCCTTGTCCACGGCCAGCACGTGCGCAGCGATTTCCTTTTGCGTCGGCAAGGCGTAGGGCGGCGAGCCCACCAGAATTGCGTCGGCCTCAATCGACTTGGCGTGCTCGGCGAAAGCCACCGCATCTTCGGTGCGGATACCGCCCGTGCCGATCACCAGCGGAATACGGCCGTTGATCACTTCCTTGGCGCGCTCGGCCACTTTCAGCCGCTCGGCAGTAGTGTGGGCGTAGTACTCGCCGGTCGAACCACCGATGACGATGCCGTGAACCCGCGACTCGATCAGGTATTCGACCACTTCGGCGAAGGCCGAATAATCGATCTGGCCATCGGCGGACAAAGGCGTAATGGCAGGGGTAAAGATGCCGTCAAAGTTCATAGGTTTTTCTCCAGTGATTACAGTGTTCAATGCGGTTGCCCGACGCCGGTATGGCCCGGGCAAGGTTCAATTCAGCGAGGCAGCCTGTTGCAGGTTGAGCGAGCGGGTTTCCGGCGCGAGCACCCACGACAGCACCAGGCCGACCAACGTGACGGCCGCCGCGATGTACATGGTCTGGGCGATGCCCAGCGTGCTCAGGGAAACGGGCACCAGATAAGTCCCCGCCGCCGCGCCGATGCGCGACAGTGACGTGCCGACACCGACCGCGAAGGCGCGGATTTCCGTGGGAAACAGTTCATTGGGGTACACCAGCGTCAGCACCTGGGCGCCGCCGATGAACAAGGCGTAAACGGCAAAGAAGGCGAGCACCAGCGCATTGGGCCCGGCGTGACCGACGGCCAGCCCGAGCAGCGCAAGGCCCGAGCAGAGAAAACTGTAGATCAGCAGATTGCGTCGGCCGACACGGTTGATGATCCGGGTCGAAATCACGCAGCCGATGACAAAGAACAAGGTAATCGCCACCGATCCCAGGGATGACCAGTCGCCCTGCAGATTCAGCGCGGCCAGCACCTTCGGCGCAAAGGCATACACGGCGAACAGCGGCACCACCGAGCAGGTCCAGAACACCACGACAAACAACATGCGCTTGCCGTAGCCGGAGTGCAGCAGGTTGAAGATCGTCAGCTTCTCGCCCACGCGATGTTCGGGGAGATTGGCCAGGGAGAAATCGTTGCCGTAGACCTGTTTGATGATCGCCTCGGCTTCGGCGGCGCGGCCCTTGCTCAGCAGCCAGCGCGGCGACTCGGGGGTGCCGATGCGCACCAGAAACAGCATGGCGCCGATGATCGCCGCGCTGGCCAGCACCAGCCGCCAGGCATCGGAGCCCCACAGCTTGAACATCAGCTCGCCCACCACATACGCCGTTGCAGCCCCGGCGAACCACATGATCGTCAGCGTCGCCAGACGCGGGCCGCGATACTTGCGCGGCATGAACTCGACCAGCAGCGAGGTCGCCACCGGGTACTCGATGCCGACCGCCACTCCCAGCAGCAGCCGCAGAAAGAACAGCGCCGCCGCCGAATCGACCCACAGCTGCGCCAGCGAGGCCACGATGAACAGGGTCGGCCCGACAAACAGCAGACGCTTGCGCCCCAGCACATCGGTCAGCCAGCCGCCAAGAAAACCGCCGAAGAAAATGCCGATCAGTGCCGAGGCGGCAATCATGCCTTCCCAGAAATCGTCCAGTGCCAGAGACCTGGACATGTGCACCAGCGCCACACCGATGATGCTCAGAACATACCCGTCGACAAAGGAGCCACCGGCCGAACGGATCGTCAGCAGACGATGAAAACCATTGAGCGGTACGTCCTCGATTGATACAGCAACGTTGTTCATTTCTTGTCCTTGTATTCAGTGCATCGCTACTTCAGTTCATCGCGCAGGGCGGGCGATGAGCGTTCAACTTTCGCGGCCGGCGCGGTATTGCCCCCACTTCAGGTTCATGTTCACGCCCAGCGACAGAAACGGTTCGGGCGGGTTGCCCGTCGGCCCCGGGGCCTGCAACAGAAAATCGATCAAGCCGTCGCGCTCCCCGGCCAGCCAGTCGGCCAGCAACTTGCCGGTGACCGTGCCACGGGTGACGCCCAGGCCATTGCAGCCAAGCGCGCCGTAAACGTTCGGCGCCAGTTCGCCGAAGAAGCCGTTGTGGTTCCTCGACATGGCCAGCGCCCCGCCCCAGGTGTATTCGAACTTCACCCCCGGCAGCATCGGGAAGCGCTGATCGAACGAGGCGCGGTGCCGGCGCACGAAGCGCTCGTTGTATTTGCTGTTGCTGCGGCCATCGGGGTTGAAGCTGAAACTGTTGCGGATCAGCAAACGGTTGTCGGGGGTGCGCCGTACCGTGGTGCCGAACGGGTCGGCCGGGATCGCGCCCCAGAACGGCTTGCCGCCCAGACGTGCTTGCTCCTCTTCGGTCAGCGGGCGGGTAATGCTGGCGTAGGTGTAGATCGGCAACATGCGGCCCTGCAGAAAACCGAAGCGCATGCCGAACGAGTTGTTGGCCAGGATCAGTTTGTCGGCGGTGATGCTGCCGTGAGCGTGCTTGAGCAAGGTCTTGGCGCCGTATTCCACTTCCAGAATCGGCGTGCGCTCGTAGAGGGTGACGTTCGCCGGCAAACTGTCCGCCAGGCCCTTCACCAGCGCCGACGGCTGAACCAGCACCGCGCCGGGGGTGAATAACGCCTTGCGGTAGAAACGGGTGCCCAGATGCTCGGGCAATTCTTCGGCCTCGATCATCTGATACGGCTGACCGAGTTTGTCGAGACCCCGGCGATAAGCTTCCAGCACCGCGATCCCGCGTTCTTCCACGGCGGCCTGATACTTGCCGCAGGCTTTCATCTGGCAATCGATACCGAACTGATCGACCAGATTGCGCAGGATCGACTGACCTTCCAGGTTCAGCTTCAGACTGATCCGGGCCAGATCGATATCACCGATATAGTCCTCGGCCCCGATGTCGTGGGGCAGATCAATCGCGAAACCGGCGTTGCGACCGGACGGCCCCAACCCCACTTCCTGCGCTTCGATCAGCACCACTTCATCGTCCGGGAAGTTCAGCGCGAGCTGGCGTGCCGCCGCCAGCCCGGTGAAGCCGGCACCCACGACCACCCAACGCGCCGAACGGTGTCCGCGATGGCCGGGCTCGGGGCTGCGCGGCCGGCTCAGGTGGAACCAGCCACAGCTGTCATCATCGGCGGGCAGCGAACTGACTTTCATAGTGTTGAACCGTTTAATGTTGAAATGACAAATCGAACCCGACACGAAGCGAACGCGCGGAATCGCGTTGAATGAAAACAGCCATCAAAGTTGCGTAAATGAATGGGTTTGAATGACGGCTTGTCGCCCGGCGTTTTGCGCCACTGGATAACCGTCACTCGAACCAGCGAACAACCCGCTTACTTGGCCGCCGCCCGCGCATCGCTCAGCCAGCTGTCGTAACTTTGCTGGTGGGCCTTGATCCACTCGGCGGCGTGGCGCTTGATGTCGGCCAGGGACTTCTCGCCCTGCTGCATCTTCAGGTTTTGCGCACTTTCGTCGGCGGTGCTGATGCTGACTTCGGAGAGGAACTTGCGGGCCACCGGGTTCTTCTCGGCGAATTCCTTGTTCATGACAACGTTGACCGTGTCCACCGGGAAGCCGAGGTTCTTGCCTTCGTAGAAGGTGTCCTTGCTTTCCTTGCCGTCAGGCAGGTCGGTGTACGGCACCGGCAGCCAGACCACGTCGCGTCCTTCGACCAGCACGCTGGAAATCCACTGCGGCACCCAGGTGAAGAACAGCACCGGTTTGCCTTGCTGGTAGCGGGCGATGGTGTCGGCCATCAGCGCGAAGTACGAGCCGCGGTTGTCGACGACGGTAGGTTCCAGGCCGTAGGCCTTCATGTGGTGCTCGACCATGACTTCGCAGCCCCAGCCCGGGTTGCAACCGGTCAGGTCGGCCTTGCCGTCACCGTTGCTGTCGAACAGCTTGGCGATCTCCGGCTTCTTCAAATCCGACAGATCCTTGATGTGATAGGCGTCTGCGGTTTTCTTGTCGATCAGGTAACCCTGCAAAACGCCTTTCATGATCTGCCCGACCTTGACCATCACGTCATCGCCGCCAGCCTTTTCATAAAACGCTTCGTGCAGGTGCTCCCACTCATGCACGGTGAAATCCGCGTCGCCGTAGGACAGCGCCAGGAACATCGCCGGGTAATCGGTCTCCTTTGGCTGCTTGACGTCGTAGCCCAGTTCCTTGAGCCCGGCCACGACCACTTCACCGCGAAAGCGCTCTTCGGCGATGGTCGGGAAAATCGGCGTGATCGACACGCCGGCGCCGGGCTTGTTGGCGTCAGCCGCGAACGCTGCCGAACACAGGATCGTGCCCATGACTGAAGCAACCACACCTGCCACGACGCTTTTCTTGAGATTTGCCAGTTTCATGTTTCACCACGCTTTGGAGTTTTAATCGGTGAGCAGAAAGGTTCAGTTAATAACCGCGCGAGCAACGTTCTTCTTTTTCTTCAACTTCATGACCAGGCCGACCGGTCCGCTTTCATACCAGCGCTGCCCGGTGGCCAGATCGGCGCTGCGTTCACCCATGGCCTGGGTCAGGCGATCGAGGAACACCGCCAGCAACACCAGCCCTGCTCCGCCGACACTGGCCAGGCCCATGTCGAGGCGACCGATGCCGCTGAGCACCATCAGCCCCAGCCCGCCGACCGAAATCATCGAGGCGACCACCACCATCGACAGCGACAGCATCAAGGTCTGGTTCAGCCCGGCCATCATGGTTGGCGCGGCCAGCGGTAATTGAACCTTCATCAGCATCTGCATCGGTGTGCAGCCAAAGGCGCGCGCCGCCTCGACCTTGTCCGCCGGCACCTGACGGATGCCGAGGTTGGTCAGCCGCACCAGCGGCGCGACGGAGAAGATGATCGTGACAATCACGCCGGGCACGTTGCCGATGCCGAACAGCATCACCACCGGCACCAGGTACACGAACGCCGGCAGGGTCTGCATGGCGTCGAGCACCGGGCGGATGACCATTTCCGTGCGGTCGCTGCGGGCGCAGAGAATGCCCAGCGGAATCCCGATCACCGCGCAAAACAACAGCGAGGTCAGCACCAGTGCCAGGGTGACCATGGCGTCGTTCCACACGCCGATCAGCCCGAGCCCGGTCAGGGTTGCCACGCTGAAGATCGCGATGCGTTTACCGCCGATCTGCCAGCTGATCAGCCCGGCGATGATGATGAACACCGTCGGCGGCAGCGAAAGCAGCCCCCACTGGACGCCGTCGAGCACCTGATCGACCGGCCAGCGAATCGAGCGGAACACATCCCGAAAGTTATGCACCAGGTATTTAAGGGCGGTTTCAACCCACGATCCCAGCGGAATATTCAAACTCTGGAAGGGATCCAGAAAGTTAAAGTCGGACATGACGCTACCTCGCACTTGCTTACTGCGTGATCATTCTTGTTTAACAGAAGCTCAGTTATTACCCAGGCAACTTAAAAGATGCCCTTGCGAGATCGACCCTTTATAAAGTCCACCTTCATCGACTACCGGCATTGGTGTAGATGAAGCCGCAACAAGGTGAAAAATCTCGCGCAAGGAAGCGTCGGCCTTTATCGGAGTTTGACGACCCGGCTCATAAACAATGCCCGAATCGGTTTGTGCGATATCGCCTGCGCGCAATATCCGGCTGGTGTCGAAACCGTTGAAGAAGTCCCGGACATATTTGTTCACCGGGTTGCACAGCAGCTCACGGGGCGTGCCGATCTGCACCACGCGCCCGCCCTCCATGATCGCGATGCGGTGACCGATGCGAACGGCTTCTTCAATGTCGTGGGAGATGAAAATGATGGTGCGATCCTGCTCGGCCTGAAGCTTGATCAGCTCGCCCTGCATCTCGCTGCGGATCATCGGATCGAGCGCGGAGAACGCTTCGTCCATGAGCAGGATAGCCGGATCGTTGGCCAGCGCCCGGGCCAGGCCGACCCGCTGCTGCATGCCGCCGGAGAGCTGATGAGGAAAGCACATTTCCTGCCCGGAAAGCCCGACTTGCTCAAGGGCGCCCATGGCCCGGCAGTAGCGTTCCTTTTCGCTGACACCGCTGATTTCCAGGCCGAAGCTGACGTTGTCGATGACGCTCATGTGCGGCATCAGGGCAAACGACTGGAAGACCATGCCCATGTCTTTGCGGCGCACCTGCAGCAGGTCCTTGTCGCCCAGGCCGGTGATTTCCCGGCCATTGAGAAAGATGCTGCCGGAGGTCGGTTCGATCAGGCGATTGAACAGTCGAACCATGGTCGATTTGCCGGAGCCCGACAAACCCATGATGACAAAGATCTCGCCTCGTTTGACCGAGAAGTTGGCATCGAACACACCGATGGCCTGGCCGGTCTTTTTGAATACTTCCGCTTTCGATGCGCCTTCTTCGATCAACTTCATGGCCAGTGCTGGCTGAGTACCGAAGACTTTATAAACATTCTTTACGCAAATTATTTCGTCGGAGCGAGTCATACCTTGCCTCCATCGCGTAGTGCATATTCGGGTTCAAACAATATGCAATCGAGCGAAACTGGTTTTGAGCGGCAGCGGTAATAGTTATATGTCGTCACGACGGGTTTCCTTTTATTATTTTTGGGACCCCAGGAACGAGGGACATTTCAAATTTATTAGCATCCCCCTGCTTAATCCAACGACATTTACAGGGACATGTTGATAACGTCGGGTTATCGATTCCGCCGCTCTCCCCCGTTTGAAGCAGCCATCGCCTGCCAGCGACCGCGACTATCCTTGCTGCGACGCCGGCGTATCCCTGCGCGCAGGCTTGGGCTACCCTCGTCGCGCTTCGCCCGGGAGCCGTATCGTGAGGAGGCCGTACAGATGACCAAGCATGTCGACCCAGACACCATCTTGCTGAAGATGCCGTCCTTGAGGGCCGTAAAGGCATTTGTCGCGGCCGCGAAGTACCAGAGTTTCACCCGTGCCGCCGAAGCATTGTGCGTTTCGCAAGCCGCGATCAGCCGGCAGATCCGCGAGCTGGAAAGCTACCTCGGGGCGCAGTTGTTCACCCGCGTCGGGCGGGCCGTTGAGCTTACTTCGGCGGGCGCGCTGTTCTTCGATGCCGCGCAGCTGTCGTTCGTCAACATCGCCCAGGCCGCCGAGCGCATCCGCAGCAGTCAGTCGGTCAAGAAGGTGCTGACCATCTGCTGCTCCCCGGCGTTCTCTGCGCTGTGGCTGTCGAATCATTTGCCGGAGTTTTTCGCCCAGAGCGAAGGCATCGAGCTGAACCTGATCACCACCCAGAACTTCCTGACCATGGAACCGGGCGTTCAGCCCGATGTGTTCATCACCAAGATTTCGCGCATCCGCGAAGGCTATCGCAGCTACCCGCTGTGCCATGACCTGATCTATCCGGTGTGCACGCCGCAGTATCTGGAGCAGCACCCGGAAATCGCCACCATCGAAGGCGTGCGCGATTCGGCCCTGCTCAACCTCAGCCCTTACGGTCGTTCGCAAGTGGCTGAGCATGTCGATTGGGGCGTGTGGCTGGCGTTTCAGTCCATCGACATCGACGACCGCCCGGCGACCAGTCCGCAGATTTTCAACGCCAACGACTACAACCTGCTGATCAGCATGGTGTTGACCCATCAGGGCATCGCGCTGGGCTGGAATCATCTGGTTGCGCCGCTGTTGCAGCGCGGTTTGCTGGTGCGTCCGATCGAGCAGGAAGTGCAGCTGCGCAACAGCTGGCATTACCTGAGCTGCCGCGAAAACGCCGACAACGAAGACGCGCTACGGCGGTTTCGCGAGTGGATCCTGTCGAAGTTTCCCCGCCGCTAACCATCGATTTGGTTATCAATTGCCCGACGAAAATGTCGTTGGAGCCGCACAACCTTCCTGACTCATTGTGGAGCGGCGCCGGCCGGGATCTGGCCGGTTCCCCTCACAGGAAGGAACTGTTGAATGTCACTCTACGAATTCTGCCGCGACTTTGATTTCCTCCAGGCCCCGGCCAAGACCCGGGAGATCCTGCAAAACAGCCTGCTGGATATCGTCGGCGTCATGGCCGGTGCCGCGTCCAACGACACGAGTGTGGCGCTGCGCCGTTTCGCCGTTTCCCACTATCCCGCCGGCGAGTGCGGCAGCCGTCTGCTGTTCGACGGTCAGCGTGTGAGCCTGTTGGGCGCGGGTTGGGCCGGCGGGTTTTCCGCTGACAGCCTCGATGCCCACGAAGGTCACTTCCGATCCAAGGGGCACGCCGGCGCGACCGTGGTGCCGGCCCTGCTCGCCCTCGCCGATGCCCTGCATCACCAAGGCAACGAGATTAGCGGGCATGAACTGTTGAGCGCGTTGTGCCTCGGTTATGAAACCGGATTGCGCGCCGGAACGGCGCTGATGGCGACCTCCCCGACCTACCACGCGTCCGGCGGTTTCTCGGCGATTGGTGTGGTCTGCGCCGGCGCCCGTTTACTGGGTTTTGACGAGCCGACCTTTCGCCATGCCTTGGGCATCGCCGAGTACTTCAGCGCCCGTTGCCCGATGATGCGCCTGATCGCCTTTCCGACCATGTTGCGCGACGCCCACGGCAGCGGCGCGTTTGTCGGTTTGAATGCGCTGCTGATGGCCAAGGAAGGCGTGACCGGCGCGCCGGCCGAAACCGTCGAGGACGCCTCGGTCGCCGAGCACTGGCTTGACCTCGGCCAGCGCTGGGAAATCGACAGCCAGTATTTCAAACCCTGGCCGGTGTGCCGTTGGGCGCAACCGGCGCTGACCGCGATGCTGCAACTGCAACAGGAGAACGCCGGGCTCAACGCTGACGCGATCGAGACAATCCGCGTAGAGACCTTCTATGAATCGATGTGCCTGCAAGGTCACACTCCGGCGGATGCCGATCAGGCGCAATACGCCCTGGCCTTTCCGCTGGCGGCACTGATCGTCAGGGGCAAACTCGGGCCGGACGAAGTCACCGGCGAATCCATCCACGCCGCCGACATTCGAGCCTTGAGCACACGCATCGAGATCGTCGAAGCCGCCGATATTTCCGCGCGATTCCCCAATGAAATCCTCTCGCGCGTCACCGTCACCCTGAAAAACGGCACCGTACTCGTCAGCCCGATCACGGCGGCACGCGGCGATCCCGAAACGGCCCTGAGCCGCGAAGAACTGGAGCAGAAGTTCGACCTGTTCGCCTCAAGCCTCGGCCTTGAACGCAGCCTCGCGGTGAAACAGGCGATTCGCAATCTGGGCCAGTCTCCGTCGGCCATCGCCACGCTTGAGCCGATCTTCGGACGCCCTCACCCATAACCGCAACGCATCGATTGCCCGCAGGAAATGTCGTTTGTGACGGCATTCCCGGCGCGGCTAGGCTGCTGACTATCGTCGCCCCCGAGCGGGTCCGGCCATAACGCGCATGACGAGGATAACAATGAACAATAAAGACACCGTGGTTGACCTGATCGCCCAGCGCAAACCCTGGCATTCGCTGCCGGGCGCCCTCTACAAGGATGAAAACGTCTATCGCCAGGATCTCGAGCAGATCTGGCACAAGGACTGGATTTTCGCCGGGCACACCTTCGAAATTTCCAGACCCGGCCAGTACTTCACTCTACAGATCGGTGATTACCCGGTCGCCGTGGTGCGCGGCAAGGATGGCGAAGTCCGGGCGTTTCACAACGCCTGCCGCCATCGCGGCGCCAAGATCTGCGAACACGAGCACGGCAAGGTCGCGAAAATGGTCTGTCCCTATCACAAGTGGACCTACGAGCTGGACGGCAACCTGCTGTACGCCGGCAACATGGGCCAGAATTTCGACAAGACCCAATACAACCTCAAGTCCGTGCATTGCGAGATCGTGCACAGCTACATCTATGTCTGCGTCGCCGCCAAGGCGCCGGACTTCGAAGGCTTTCGCAAGGCCGTCAGCCCGTTCATTGCCCCGCATTACCTCGATAACTGCAAAGTGGCGTTCGAGTCGACCATCATCGAACAAGGCAACTGGAAACTGGTGTTCGAGAACAACCGCGAGTGCTACCACTGCGACGGCTCCCATCCCGAACTGCTGAAGTCTTACGTCGACAATCCGTCCGTGGGCGGCGCTGGCGGCGAGGATGATCCGCACCTGACGGCCTACTGGAACACCTGCGAAAAAGCCGGACTGCCAAGCCGTCTGGTGATGGACATCAACGGTCAGTACCGCATGACCCGCATCCCGCTGTCGTCGGGTGCTGTCAGCTACACCATGGACGGCAAGCCTGCGGTGAACGGGCGGCTGGACAAAACCACCGAGCCGGACATCGGCGCCCTGCTCTATTTCCATTACCCGTCCACCTGGAACCACTTCCTCGGCGACCATGCACTGAGCTTCCGCGTGTTGCCGATCAGCGCCACGCAAACCATGGTCACCACCAAATGGCTGGTGCCCGACACGGCGGTGGAAGGCGTGGACTACGACCTCGAACGCCTGACCAAAGTCTGGATCGCCACCAACGATCAGGACCGCACACTGGTCGAAGGCACCCAGCGTGGCGTGACGTCCCCGTCCTATGAGCCGGGGCCGTACTCGGAAACGGCGGAAACCGGCGTCTGCCAGTTCGATGACTGGTACTGCGCCACGATGCTGGACCGGTTAAAGGGGCCGATTCCGTTGAAGTCCGTGGGCTGACAGCTCCTCGTTGCAACGTCGGCTCCTGCAACGCAAGAGCCGACGTTTTCTGAACCACAACCCCATCGATAAGGATGTCAGCCTCCATGTCTGCCTCTACGCCCGCCTTGGCAATCAACGCCAATGACGGCGAACGCCTTTCTACCCGCATCACGTTTTTGATCACCGGTATCGTCATGTCGGCGTGGGCGCCGCTTGTGCCGTTGGTGAAAGCGCGCACTGGCCTGGACGATGGCGGCCTGGGATTGCTGCTGTTGGGCTTCGGCATCGGCTCAATCGTGGCGATGCCCTTTGCCGGGTATCTGACGGCGCGCTTCGGCTGCCGCCCGGTGATCATCTGTTCGACCCTTGCCTTGTGCGCTGTGCTGCCGATCCTGAGTCATCTGGCCTGGCTGCCCGGGCTTGCACTTGCCGTTCTGCTGTTCGGCGCGAGCATGGGCATGCTCGATTGCGCCATCAACATTCAGTCGATCATCGTTGAAAAGAACAGCGGCGAAACCCTGCAATCCGGTTTTCATGGGCTCTACAGCGTGGGCGGTATCGCGGGTGCGGTGGCGATGACCGCGATGCTCAGCCTGGGCCTGGCGCCATTGCTCTGTGTTCTGTGCCTGGTCGCCATCATTCTCGCGGCCCTGTACAAGGCCGCGCCGAGCTTGCTGCCCTATGGCACCGAAAGAGATGGGCCTTTGTTCGCGGTTCCACGGGGAATCGTGCTGCTGTTGGGCAGCCTCTGCTTCATCGTTTTTCTGACTGAAGGCGCAATGCTGGACTGGAGCGCGGTGTTTCTCGCGTCTCATCGAGGCATGGAGCCCAGCTACGGCGGATTGGGATACGCGTGTTTTGCAACGACCATGACCATCGGGCGCCTGACCGGCGATGCGATCGTGCGTCGCTTGGGCGGCGTGCGAGTGCTGGCACTCGGCGGTGTTTGCGCGGCAGCGGGCATGGCGATTTCGTTGGGATTTGACAGCTGGCAAGCGTCCTTGCTCGGCTATGCGCTGGTCGGGGCAGGATGCTCGAACATCGTCCCGGTGTTGTTCACCGCCGCCGGTCGCCAGCAACACATGCCCCAGCGGGCAGCCATTCCGGCCATCATCTCCATGGGTTACGCGGGCATTCTGATGGGGCCGGCCTTCATTGGCATGGTTGCTCACCTCAGCACCCTGACCGTTGCTTTGAGCGGGTTGGTGGTTCTGTTGCTGTTTGTCAGCTATGCCGGTCGTTTACTGAAGGTTCAATGACCTGCGCCGGGGTAGTCGTCCGTTGCCGGGTCGCGTACCAGCAAAGCAGCGATCCGGCGGTCACCAGCACCGCGCCCTGCCAGAACTGCATCTGCAGACTGACCCCCAGCCACAGCGCGGCGAACGCCGACGACAAAACCGGCGCGCCGTAGGATGCGGTCGCCAGCAAGGTCAGGTTGCCGCGCAGGATGCCGATGTTCCACAACGCATAACCACCGGCCATGGCGATGCCGGTAGCGATCAGTTCGAGGGAGTTGCCCAGCGTGAAGGCAGAAATCCGTTCACTGCTGAAGCCCCACTTCACCCACAGAACAATGGCCGTCAGCAGGAAAAACAGCACCACCAGACTCTGCCCGTTGGCATAGCGGCGCGTGACATTGCAATACAGCGCAAACGTGATCGCACAGGCCAGCGCCAGGCTGTAACTCAGCGGGTTGGAATTGACGTTGGCGATGATCCCCGGCAGCGACAGGCCCTGACCGCTGACCACCCAGAGGATGCCGAACAGCGCGAGCGCACTGCCGGGAACAATGAACCAGCGGGTTTTCTGCCCGTTCATGAAGATCGCCAGCACCACCGTCAGGCACGGCCACAGGTAATTGACCACGCCCAGTTCGATCGCCTGTTGCCGGTCACTGGCAAACCCCAGCGCCAAAGACAGGCACACCTCATACGCAACGAACAACCCACTGCCGAGCAGGAGATAGAGTGTTGACGTGGAACGAAGGCGCGGTCGCCCGAGAAACATCACCAGCAGGATTGCCCCCAGGGTGTAAATCATCGCGGCCCCGCCCAGAGGGCCGAAATGTTCACTGACGCCCCTGATCAACCCGGCGGCGGTGCTCCACAACACAATCGCCAACAGCCCGCACGCCGTGGCGGCGCGCTCGCCTCTTATTTGCATCATTGCCTCTGGATCAACATCGCGATTCGACCGCACAGGCTAACGAGGGAAACCGGATCGATACAGCGACTTTTCATCCGGGCAATGAATGCGCTGCCGTTATCGATCCGGCCTGCGTCCCAACGTCGCAGGCCCGGCATCTTGGCAAACGCCACACAAGGCTTAAAATCGCGCCTCCTCTTGCAGTCGCCCGAACGGCGCCTGCCCGCAGCCATGACAACCCTCAGGTTTGAACAGCCGGCCACTTCACGAAGTCAGCCTGGCTCAATCGTCCTGCCCGTTCGGCGGTCGTTTGTCTTCAACACACTTCGGCTTGGCACTCGCATGCGCAGAGGCGCACGTTCCGCTGTTCGATCACTTGAGGTTTTTATGACACCGCGTTTGCTGGCCATGGCGCTGGCGCCCCTGCTCGGGCTATTCATCGTTGCCCTGGGCAACGGCTTTCTGTCTTCTTTGACCACCCTGCGCCTGGGCGCTGCCGGCGAATCGGCGACGATGATCGGCATCGTGTCCTCGGCCTATTTCGCCGGCCTGACCCTGGGCGCGATCTTCAACGATCGGCTGATCCTGCGCATCGGCCACATCCGCGCCTACAGCAGCTTCGCCTCGCTGATCGCCGCGACCATCCTGCTGCAAGGCCTGTTTTATGACACCTGGGGCTGGGTCGTGCTGCGCCTGATCAACGGCTGGGCCACGGTCGGCGTGTTTCTGGTGATCGAGAGCTGGCTGCTGCTGGCCGGTGACGCGAAGATTCGCGGCCGTCTGCTGGCGCTGTACATGATCGTCCTCTACGGCGCCGGCGTGCTGGGTCAGGCGTTTTTGGGGAAAATCACCGGTCTGGGCGACACCGCGCCGTTCATGGTCGCCGGTATGCTCGCGACGTTGTCGGTGCTGCCGATCGTAATCCTGCCGCGCGTTTCGCCGTTGCTGGAACAGGTCGAACCGCTCAAGCCTCGAGCGCTGCTGGGCGTGTCGCCCACCGGGCTGGTCGGCTGTTTCGGCTCCGGCGTCACCATCGCGGCGATCTACACCCTGCTGCCGCTGTACCTGCAACGCATCGGCCTGAACGTCGGCGAAGTCGGCAGCATGATGGCCTGGACGATCCTCGGCGCAATGCTGCTGCAATACCCGGTCGGGCGCTGGTCCGACCGCAAGGATCGCCTGCAAGTGCTGACCGAGCTGTGCGCCGCGTGCACCGTGCTGTCGCTGGTGATCGTGCTGGTGCCGCTGTCCTCGGCCCTGCTCGCGGCGATGTTGTTCCTGTTGGGCGGCGGCGTGTTCGCGCTGTATCCGGTTGCGGTCAGCCACGCTGCCGACCGTGCGCCGGTCGAAACCCTGGTGCCGATGATTCAGGGCATGTTGCTGATCAATTCGCTGGGCTCGGCGATGAGCCCGCTGCTGATCTCGCCGGCGATGAACGCCCACGGCGAAACCGGCCTGTTCTGGGCCTTTGCGCTGGTCAACCTGGCCATGGTGACGTTCTTCTTCTGGCGTCGCGGCAAGCGTCCGGTGCCGGCCAACCCGGCGCCGTTTGCGGCGGCAGCGACGTTCTCGCCAACTGGCGCCGAGCTGCGGGTGACCGAGGATCTGCGTCAGGCGGCGCAGGAGCATCCTCCGATGGTTGATGCGTTGAGTGGCGAAGCGGCGCCGCAAACGGGATCGCGCTACGAAGCCAGTTGAGTTTCTGGCGGGCATAAAAAAACCGGCGACTTTCGTCACCGGTTTTTTATTGCCTGCTAATCAGTGCGGCGCGCGCGGGATCGTTTTCATCAGATCCTCAGGGCTGATATGCCCCACCACACTGCCCGGCTGCGGCAGATTCAGGATGTGGCCCTTCATCTTGCCGATCACGTGCATCTCGCACGGTTTGCAGTCGAACTTCAGGGTCAGCACTTCATCGCCGTGAATCAGCTGCATCGGCGCGACTTTGGTTTTCACGCCGGTCACGCCTTTGGCCTGTTTCGGGCAAAGGTTGAAGGAGAACCGCAGGCAGTGCTTGGTGATCATCACCGGCACTTCGCCCGCCTCTTCGTGGGCTTCGTACGCCGCGTCGATCAGCTTCACGCCATGACGGTGGTAGAAGTCGCGGGCCTTCTGGTTGTAGACGTTGGCCAGGAACGACAGATGCGCCTCCGGGTACACCGGCGGTGGCGTGGTCTCGGCCTTGCGCGAACCGCGCGGGTGGGCGGCAACACGGGCGGCGGTCAGCGCTTCGATCACTTCACGGCGCAACGACTTGAGCTGCGAGTTCGGGATGAAGAACGCCTGCGGCGCATCCAGTTTGATCGAGGTCGCGTGGTACTCGGTGGTGCCGAGCTGACCGAGCAGGTCGTGCAAGGTGTCCAGCGCCTGTTCCGGTTTGTTGGCGACGCCGAACGGGCCGTCCAGCGCGACGCTGGCGCTGATGCCCTCTTCGCTGGTCACGGTCAGTTCCAGACGCTCTTCACGCAACTTCGCCAGCCAGCTCACGCCGATCCGACGCTCGGCGGAGGTCTTGAGCAAGGCCTGCTGCCAGTTGTGGTCGAGGTTGCGGTTCAGCGGGTGGTTCGGGCGCAGCTTGTACAGGCCTTCCAGCATTTCGTTCGGCTCGACGCGGTAGCGGTAGCGCTTCTCGCCTTCTTCCTCGAACTCGCCCTTGGCTTCGGCGATGTTGGCGCGGAAACCCACCACTTCGCGCTTGACCAGCACGTTGAGGCCGTCGCCGTTCGACAGCGGCTCGTGGGTGATCACCTGCATGTCACGCTTGCCGACTTTCTCGACCGTGCCCACTGCCAGACCGGTGAAGGTCGGCGAATCGAAGGCGCCGATGTCGATCTTGCGCTCGCTGACGAAGTAGTCGGTGCTGCCACGGTGGAAGGTCTTTTCCGGGTCCGGCATGAAGAAGTGCGCGGTGCGGCCGCTGGAGGCGCGGGCCAGGTCGGGACGGTCGTTGAGCACGTCGTCGAGGCGCTGGCGGTAATAGGCGGTGATGTTCTTCACATAACCCATGTCCTTGTAGCGACCTTCGATCTTGAACGAACGCACACCGGCCTCGACCAGCGCGCGGATGTTGGCGCTCTGGTTGTTGTCCTTCATCGACAGCAGGTGTTTTTCGTAGGCGATCACGCCGCCCTTTTCGTCTTTCAGGGTGTACGGCAGACGGCAGGCCTG
Organism: Pseudomonas sp. GW823-FHT04A03; assembly: GCF_058796615.1. Taxonomy (NCBI): domain Bacteria; kingdom Pseudomonadati; phylum Pseudomonadota; class Gammaproteobacteria; order Pseudomonadales; family Pseudomonadaceae; genus Pseudomonas; species Pseudomonas sp. GW823-FHT04A03. The sequence goes on along the minus strand of NZ_JBXAIV010000001.1, from coordinate 192,239 downwards.
GGAGCAGTCGCCCCGGTTGGCGCTGCGCCCGGTCTGCGCGTGGGAAATGTTGCACTGACCGGAAAACGCCACGCACAACGCGCCGTGGATGAAGAACTCGATAGCGGCATCGGTTTCATCGGCGATCGCGCGGATTTCCTTGAGGTTCAGTTCACGGGCCAGTACCAGTTGCGAGAAACCGGCCTGATCGAGGAACTTGGCCCGCTCAAGGGTGCGGATGTCGGTCTGGGTGCTGGCGTGCAGCTCGATGGGTGGAATGTCCAGCTCCATCACGCCCAGGTCCTGGACGATCAGCGCATCGACGCCGGCGTCGTACAACTGATGGATCAGCTTGCGCGCCGGCTCCAGTTCGTTGTCGTGCAGGATGGTGTTGATGGTGGTGAAAATGCGCGCGTGATAGCGACGGGCAAATTCCACCAGTTCGGCGATTTCGCTCACCTCGTTGCACGCGTTGTGGCGCGCACCGAAGCTCGGGCCGCCGATGTACACCGCGTCGGCGCCATGCAAGATGGCCTCGCGGGCGATGGCCACGTCACGGGCGGGGCTGAGCAGTTCCAGGTGATGTTTGGGCAAGGACATATGTTTTTTTAGTCAGGCTGTCACGGTCGAGGCGCGCATTGTAGCCGCGAAACGCGTGGGCGGCACGCCTGTGCTGCCGGGTGGCAGCTGCCGACAATTCCGGGAGCATCGCAATCCCTGGAGCTGGCTTGCCACAGATCCCGGAAACGCCCAAAAAACCTGTGGGAGCGAGCTTGCTCGCGATAGCGGTGGATCAGTCAACATCTTCATCAACTGACAGTCTGCTATCGCGAGCAAGCTCGCTCCCACAGGAAGAAGTGTCACGGGGCTGAATCAGGCCTTGGCGGCCATCGCAGTCACTTCCACCTTCATCCCTTCAACCGCCAGCGCCGCCACGCCAACCGCCGCACGCACCGGCCAGGGCTTGGCGAAGAAACGCTTGTACACCTCGTTGAACGCAGCGCGATCAGCCATGTCGGTCAGGTAAATAGTCAGGTGCAACACACGGTCCATCGAACTGCCGGCCTTTTCCAGCGCCACTTTCAGCGCCTGCAACGTGCATTCGCTTTGCGCGGTGACGTCGCCCAGTTCCAGGTTGCCGTCGGCACGGGTCGGAATCTGGGTCGACATCAGGATGCCGTTGAATTCGGTGACGTCCGAAGAGATCGAGTCTGCATCCGGATCCGGGGTGTAGGTGATGTCTTGGTTGGCCATGGGAAAGTCCTTCGCTGGCAGTGAGGACGGCGCCATCGCGCGCCGTTTCGGGCGGCCAGTTTACAGACACACTCGCCGGTTGGAAGACCGGACATCGAGTGTCAGCTGTGCGCCAGTATCCGCCGCAGTTCCAGCGCATTGCCGATTGCCGCGCCGTTGGCGGTGTTGTCGAAGATGCACCAGGTGTCGACGCCATCAATAGCCGCCACCCATAAATCGCCGGCGAGCCTTTCCAGATAGGCCGAGTCATAGGGGCTGTAATAAATGCGCGGCGAACCGTGCAGCCGCCAATAACGCACGCTGGGCCAGCCATGCGGAGCCGCATCGGTGCTGATCCGCGAGGGATCGACCACCGCTTGCGCGATGCGATACGCCATCAACAGCAGTTCGGCGGCGGCCCAGGACTCGTGACGCGGTTCAAGCACCACAGCTCCGGAATAACGCTGGCGCAACTCGACGAAAAAGGCCTCAGCAAGCGCTTCGTCGAACGCCAGCGACGGCGGCAACTGCAGCAGCAGACAACCCAGGCGATCGCTTAGCCCCGAGCACTGTTCAAGAAATGCATCGAACTCCTGTTCGCAGTCCCGCAGGCGCCGCTCATGGCTGATCAACTTGGGCATTTTCACGCAAAAGCGAAATCCGTCCGGCACCGACTCGGCCCAACGGGCGTAGGTTTGGCGTTGGTGCGGACGGTAAAAGGAACTGTTGATTTCCACGCCATTGAGGTGTGCGGCATAGCGTTGCAGGTGAGTGCCCTGCTCCGGGAATGACGGCCAGTATTCGCGGGGCAGGCTCCAACCCGCGCAGCCGATGAAGATCGCCGACGCACTCAAAACAGCACCTTGCCCGCTTCGCGCATGAAGATTTCCACGGTTTTCGGGCCGATGCCGTCGAAGGCTTGCAAACGCTTTTCGAAGTCCTGACGGTCGGCGCTCGCCTCGACCATGTTCATTACGCGCCCGGCATACTCTTCATTCAATTTGGCAGCCAGCGCCAGCAGTCGCTCGGCGGTGGTTTCGTCGTAACGCACGTAATGCGCCTGGCCGAGCATCCGCACCAGTTCGCGATGGGTGCAATGGCCGAGTTTGCGCGGCGTATCGCGTTGGTGTCGTTCAACGATCACTCGATAGGCTTCGGCGGCAATCTCGGCCTGGATTCGTTTGCCCATCAGGAAACTGGCGAGCAGCCATTTGAACAGGGCTGATTCGCTCAACGGGTGGAGGCGGATATGCAAGTCTTCGGCGCTGATGGTTTTGGTCATGCAGCTTTTGAGCGAGCGTCGGCGTGATGAGTGCGAGGCTGGCGACGAATGGCCTGGACGCGTAAAGCGTCAGGCTTCTCCTCATTGGGTGATGGTCGATAAACAGGTTTGGATCGCGCCGTTTAAAGACATGTCGGAATACGTCCGGATGCCTACAAATCCTTGCGCCAGAGCCTACCGCTACGCCAGAATCCGCCGGCTTGTGCGCCTTGGGGTCGGCCGGTAACTTGGATCGGGTCACTGATTTCCAGTGATCGGGTTTAGTAGCCCGTTGGTATTTGAAGAGTGCACAGGTGTCTGTCAGTCAGGTATTCCCATACCTGGATTTGATGGTGGCTGTGCGTAGGGTGCCCCCGGGCACGCCGGCTTTCTTCTTTTCCCCGGTCTACTAACCTGCGCACAGCTGCCTCCACCCCTGTTTAGTAGCTCGGGTCTGGCGGCTTCAAAACAGGAAAAGAATGAATATGTTCAAAGTCACGCCGAATCCTCCGGTCACCGAACCGGCCAGCATCACCGACCCAACCTCCCCCTACGAATGCCCTGATTCGAAAAGATTCAACGAAGCCGCCAACCGCGCCCTCGACTACCACCTCGGCCCGATCTCAGCCCACATGATGGCCGCGCCCTACTACCCCAACCGCCTCTACCAGGCCAACCCGGCCAGCAACAACGAATCCCTGCTCGCCGACGCCGTCGAAACCCTGGGCTCAGCCAACGTCATGCTCAACAACTTCGTCGACCTCCTCGAAGGCCCCCACCGCAAGACCGCACAAGGCATCGCGCAGATCGTGATGCTGGCGGAGCTGGCGGTGAATCAGGTGCTGGATAACGTCGTGCCGACGGAATAAACCCTTGGCGGCAGGTCTCTCCTGCCGCCCCTGCATCAGTCGATCAATCCCCGCCACTGGATATCCCCCCAATCCCAATTATGCTCAATAAAACCCCGCCCTCCCGCGCGGGGCAGTGATTCTGTGCACGCTCCACGAAACACCTGATCCGGCATCCGCCACAGGCCTCGGGTACGCGACGTTGATGAAGTGCTCCGGCCTACAAAAACAAGCACGACGGAGAACACCCATGGCAGTACTCGACAGCATGTCCACCGGCAGCGCGCCGCCCACCAACCACAGCATCAGCCGCGAGGAGCGCAAGGTGATTTTTGCGTCGTCCCTCGGCACGGTGTTCGAGTGGTATGACTTCTACCTTTACGGCTCACTCGCCGCGATCATCGCCAAGCACTTCTTTGCCGGGGTGAACGAGACCACGGCGTTCATCTTCGCCCTGCTCGCCTTCGCCGCAGGCTTTGCGGTGCGGCCGTTCGGGGCGATTGTGTTCGGGCGGCTGGGTGACATGATCGGGCGCAAGCACACGTTTCTGATCACGATTGTGATCATGGGTGTGTCGACGGCCATTGTGGGGTTCCTGCCCGGGTACGCGACCATCGGGGTCGCGGCGCCGATCATTCTGATTACCCTGCGACTGCTGCAAGGCCTGGCGCTGGGTGGTGAGTACGGCGGTGCGGCGACGTATGTGGCCGAGCATGCGCCGAAGGGCAAACGCGGGTTCTTCACCTCGTGGATTCAGACCACCGCGACACTGGGGCTGTTTCTGTCGCTGCTGGTGATTCTGGCCTGCCGCACGGCGCTGGGCACCGAGGCGTTCGAGGCCTGGGGCTGGCGGATTCCGTTTCTGCTGTCGATCCTGCTGCTGGCGGTGTCGGTGTACATCCGCCTGCAACTGAGCGAGTCGCCGGTGTTCATGAAAATGAAGGCCGAAGGCAAGGCGTCGAAAGCGCCGCTGACCGAGTCCTTCGCCCGTTGGGACAACCTGAAAATCGTGATCATGGCCCTGCTTGGCGGCACCGCCGGCCAAGCGGTGGTCTGGTACACCGGGCAGTTCTACGCGCTGTTTTTCCTGCTGCAAACCCTGAAGATCGACCCGCAGACCGCCAACCTGCTGATTGCCGGTTCGCTGCTGATCGGTACGCCGTTCTTCGTGATCTTCGGCAGCCTGTCCGACCGCATCGGGCGCAAGGGCATCATCATGGCCGGGTGCATTCTGGCGGCGGTGACCTACTTCCCGATCTTCCACGCGCTGACGCAGTACGGTAACCCCGACGTGTTCATCGCCCAGGAGAAGAACCCGGTCAAGGTGATCGCCAACCCCGACCAGTGCTCGTTCCAGTTCGATCCGGTGGGCAAGGCCAAATTCACCAGTTCCTGCGACCTGGCGAAGACCATCCTGGCCAAACGGGCGATCCCGTACGAAAACGTGGTGGCGGAACCGGGCACCGTGGCCCAGGTGCGCATCGGCGACAAGGTCATCGAAAGCTTCGAAGGCACGACCCTGCCGGCCGCCGACTTCAAGACCCGCAACGACGCCTTCACTGCCGGCCTCACGACCGCGCTGAAAGAAGCCGGTTACCCGGAAAAAGCCGACCCGGCCAAGACCAATTACCCGATGGTCTTGCTGCTGCTGACCATCCTCGTGATCTACGTGACCATGGTCTACGGCCCGATTGCGGCATGGCTGGTCGAGCTGTTCCCGGCGCGCATCCGCTACACCTCGATGTCGCTGCCGTACCACATCGGCAACGGCTGGTTCGGCGGGTTCCTGCCGACGGTGGCGTTCGCGATGGTCGCGGCTACCGGGGATATCTACTACGGCTTGTGGTACCCGATCGTGATTGCGGTGATGACGGCGATTCTCGGGATCTTCTTCATGCCGGAAACCAAGGATCGGGATATCCATCACACCTGAGGATTGAGCGCTGCCCGCTTCTGCAAGGAAGCGGGCGACGCACGCCTCACTTCGTTTCTGAAGGCGCACTGGCACCCGACGTAATCCGTTTGTGTCATGTCACTGTCATTCTTGGTTGCTAACGTCCTCGCGCCTCTTTGCCCCGACTGCCAAGGTGACCTTCCCGGTGTACTCAAGCCCGACGCGCCAGACCATCATCCTCAGATCCGCCGATATGTCCTGCGATGACTTCGGCGCTTTGTTTTCCCGCATGTTCGGCAATCGTTATGGCGACACACCGCCGCCGCCCAAGGACATCATCATCGGCGGCGTCTACGGGCGGCATGACGGGGTCAGTTTTCGGCGCATGCACTACCGGGGCGATTTCACCGTGGCGTTCCCCGAGCCCTACGACGAAATCACCTTCGTGATTCCCACCGCCGGCCGGATCATCTTCAATGACTCGGCCGAATCCCTGGGCCTGCCGCACATCGGGCTGGCCATCGACAAGGCGGATCTGCGCTCGATGCGTTTTGTCGATAATCACGCCCAGCACGGCATGTCGATCAGCCGCGCAGCGCTCACCGAACGATTGTCATCGCTGTTGGGCCGACCGATCGTGCACAAGCTGCATTTCGAGCCGAGGGTGGATCTGAACAGCCCGGCGTTTCAGGGCATTCGTGCGCTGATCGATCTGGCCACCGGCACCGAGTTCGATCTGCTGCTGAACGCCGGTTCGCTGATGCCGTCACGCCTGCGGGAAATGCTGGTGGACGCGGTGCTCGAAGCCTGGCCGCACAACTTCAGCGAAGCCTTGCGCCGCCCCGAAGCGCAGATCGCGCCACGGCATGTGAAACAGGCCATCGAATACATTCAAGCGCATCCCGAGCAACTGGTCAGCGGAACGGATCTGGCCGGGCTGGTGAACGTCAGCCTGCGGGCGTTGCAGGAAGGGTTCCGGCGGTTCGTCGGCACCTCGATTGTCGCGTACCAACGACAGGTCAGGCTGGAGCGCGCCTGTGATGCATTGAAGCAAGGCCAATCGTCATCGGTGACCGATGTGGCCCTGCAATTCGGGTTCAGCAATGTCGGCCGGTTCTGCCAGTACTTTCAGGATGCCTACGGCGTGAGCCCCGCTGAAATGCGAAAAGGACTGCGCTGAGGCAGTCCTTTTTCTTCACTTTCAGTTGATCAGAACTGATAACTGGCCTTGAGCCCGCCACTGAAACCGTGGCTGTCGCCGCCACCGCTGGCACCGACTTCGGCGCCCAGGCTCAGGGCGCCGAGGTTGGCCATCAGGTTGACGCCGCCGCTGAACTGATCGCGGTTGTCGAACGCCGCGCGCTGTTCGATATCCAGCCCCAGCAGCTGCCCTTCGCTGTCGACCTGATGATCGCCGAGCACATGCTCGTAACCGACCCGCACGCCCGGCACCAGTTGCCACGCGCCCATCGGCAGCGGGGCGAACGAGACGTCGAGATTGGCCACCGCACTGCGACGGGTTTCTTGAATGTCATCGACATTGAGAGCCAGCTCGCTGCCCTTCTCCTGAAAGCCCGACAGGTCCAGACGGCTGACCCGCACGCCAAGGCTCGGCTCCAGAATCACAGTGTTCAGCGGCATGCGATACCCCAGCGCCAGCGTCGCGCCACTGAGATTGCCGTGGGTGTCGCCCTTCGCCGAACCGAGGCCACCGCCGAGATCGCGTTTGCTGTCGTAGTCGACGTAACCGGCGCTGACGTTGGCATCGACAAACAGGCCACGTTCCAGACTGGTGAAGCCATAACGGGCGCCAAGGTCGAGGAAGGTGAAATCGGTGTCAGCCTCGCCGCCTGCGCCGCCCACCGAGCCTTTGCTGTAACCGATGCCGCCGCGAGCGCTGAATTGTTCGGAGAAACGCTGCGTGATGCCAACCATCAGGCCCTGACTGTGTTCGTTGCTGCTTTGGGCATGGGCGGAGCCGTCGGTGCCGAGGTAACCGGCGAGCGCGGTGCTCCACAACCGGTATTGACCGACTTTGAGGTCAGTGCCGCTGGCGAATGGCGCGGAGGCCTGTTCGATCATCGCGTTCTGACGCAGCAGATAACTGGCGGCATCGGCGTGCACCTGACCGCCGACCGTGGACTCGACACCGCCCAGAGTGCCGGCGTCGATGGCCGATTGCAGGTAGTAGTTGTAGGCGCTGTAGGTGCCTGAGAGTTTGCTGTTCTGCAACTCCTGCAACAGTTGCGCGCCAGCGGCGGCGTTGCCGATCAGCCCTGCCTGACCGGGCAGGCTGTTGTACTCGACCATTTTGCCGCGCAGTACATAGATGGTTTCCTGGGACAGGCCCAGCCCCTGCTTGAGGTAGTTGTCCATGCTGCCGTATTGCGCGGTCACCTGATCCAGGCCCGCTTGCAGATAACTGGCCTCGACGCCCAGCAGCGGCGCGTAGATCGCCGCCATGCTCGGCGGCATCATCGCCAGGGTCTTGGCCACGCGGTCGGCGGTGTAGTCGTTGGTCGCCAGGTAGTTGCTCATGATCGTCGCGTTGTCGACCCCGGCGATGCTTTGCAGCACCGCGGCCGTCCAGCCGGTGCGATCCTTGCCGGCAGTGCAATGGAACAGCGCGGCGCCATCGACACCGGCCAGTTCGTTGAATAGCACACCCAGTTGCCCGCGCATGCCGGCGTCGCTGACGAACGCGCGGTTAGTCTCTTGCATCATCGCAGTCGCATCGGCCGCGCTTTTGAAAGAGACCGTGGTGATGTTCGCCCCCGATGTGGTGGCGCCGATGATGTCGATGTTCTGGTAAGTCGCGCCGCTGATCATCGTGTCCGGGGTGCCGGCGATTTCGCTGGGGGTACGCAAGTCGTAAACGGCCTTGATGCCCAGACCGTTGAGGGTCGCGAGGTCCGACGCCGTCGGCGTCAGCGCGTTGGAGCGATAGAACACGCCGGCGCGCATGGTGCCGTCATGGGCCGTGGAATAAGCGGTGGTGATACCGGCGACATCGCGAAAATTGTCGATGCCATTCAAGCGCGGGGTATCAAGCTCGGCCGCGTGGGCGGCGGCGATGGACAGACTCAACACGGACAGCGAACACAGAAGACGTGGAAACACGATGCAGCCTCATTGGGAACCGGTTGGGCTGCCCACTATCTACAATGGAATGTGACTGAATATGGCAAAACCTCGAAAACCGTAAATGGCGGCGCGATCTGTCCGGCGCGCGCGCGTTCTGTCCGTGGTTGCCGACTAAATCCGTTCCGTGCTTTGACGTTTTTTTTGCAAGCACCCACGTAAACTGCAGTCTTCGCCCCTTCTGGAACCCGTCAATGAACGACGCAGATGATGAAATCCTGACGCAAGCGGCGCACTGGTGCCTGCGCCTGCAAGACAAAACCTGCACGCCCGACGAACGCCAGGCGTTCCAGCAGTGGATTCAGATCGACCCGCGCCATGCCTTCGAATACGCAAAGATGCTCGAGGTCTGGGAATTGAGCGATCAACTGCCGGACGAGCGCGAAAAGTCGAAAAAACGCAAAGCCACGACGCTGCCCTGCAGTTTCGAAGAGTTTCAACGCAACCTGGCGCAACGTGGCTGATGCACCGCGTTACGCTGGGGTTGAGGATCTGACGTAAAGCTGCGCCCCCCCTGGCTTGCCCAGTCCCGCATCGCCTGAACGAACAATCGCATCGCTCGAGCTTCGTCCTTTATTCAGGGTTAGAATCCGCCCGGTTCGGCTAACAGTTTAAGGATGACCCCGCTATGTCCACCCACGACACCTCCCTGCAAGACACCGCCGCCCCCGAGGGCGTCTGCTTCGGCTGCGGCAGCAGCAACCCGCACGGTTTGCACATCAAGAGTTTCTGGCACGAGGACGGCGTGCACGTCATGGCCGAGCACGTGCCCGAAACCAAATACTGCGGCTGGCCGGAGCTGGTCTACGGCGGTTTGATCGCGATGCTGGTGGACTGCCATTCCAACTGGACGGCGATGGCTTATCACTACCGGGCGGAAAACCGCGAAGCCGAAAGCCTGCCGCGCATCAACTGCGTCACCGGCAACCTCGGCATCAAGTTCATCAAACCGACGCCGATGGGCGTGCCGTTGACGCTGAAGGCCAGAGTCGACGGTGAAGTCGGGCGCAAGACCCGGGTGATCTGCGAGGTCTACGCCGGGGATGTGCTGACGGCGGTGGGTGATTCGGTGTTTGTGCGAGTGGATACCGAGCAGTTGGCGGCGGCCGCGCACGGTCGCTGAAATCCATCACTGAAGGAAGACACGATGCCCGATCGCGAAATCATCATCCCCGAATCCATGAAACCCATCGTCGAACGCGCCGGCTACGCCCCGGCGGTTCTGGTCGGCGACACGCTTTACTGCGCCGGTCAGGTGGGCCGGACAGCTGATTTGAAGGTCATCGAAGACCCCGAGCAACAATTCATCCGCGCCTGGGAAAACCTCGACGAAGTGCTGAAGGCCGGCGGTTGCAGCTTCGACGATGTGGTGGAGATGACCACCTATCACGTCGACATGAGCCGGCACATGCCGGTGTTTCGTGACGTGAAAAACCGCGTATTCCCCAAAGGCTTCTGCGCCTGGACCTGCATCGGCGTCAGCGAACTGGCTCACCCGGGTTTGCTGGTGGAAATCAAATGCGTGGCGGTGCGCAGGCGCGCTATACCTGAGTAACGCCACTCCCCCTCATCGAGGTGTTGAACGATGGACTTGACCCTCTATTACCACCCGTTGTCGTCCTACTGCCACAAAGCGCTGATCGCCCTCTACGAACACGGCGTTGCCTTCGAGAAACGCTTGATCGACCTGTCCAGCGAAGCCGAACGGGCCGAGCTTCAGGCGCTGTGGCCGCTGGTCAAATTCCCGGTACTGCGCGATCACGTGCGCCAGCGCACGGTGCCGGAATCGAGCGTGATCATCGAGTACCTGGATCATCAACCGGGGCAGTCGACGCGACTGATTCCCGAAGACTGGGAGACCGCGCTGGACGTGCGTCTGTGGGACCGGTTCTTCGACCACTACGTGATGACGCCGATGCAGCAGATCGTCGCCGACCGCATCCAGTCCGCCAATGGCGATCTGAGCAGTCAGCGGGCGCTGCTGGCCACGGCGTACGGCATGCTCGAACAGCAACTGGCCGACCGCGAATGGATCGCCAGCGCAGATTTCAGCCTGGCCGATTGCTCCGCCGCGCCGGCTCTGTTCTACGCCAGCACGCTGGTGCCGTTTGCCGCCGAACAACCGCGCCTGAACGCCTACTTCGAACGGCTGGTGCAGCGCCCTTCATTCAGCCAAGTCATCGAAGAAGCCAAACCGTGGTTCGACTACTATCCCTTTGCCGAGGCCCTGCCCCAACGTTTCCGCTGAGGCTCGGCCTTACGCTGGCTGGTGACTGGTCACGCAGTGAATCCCGCCACCACCGGCCGCGATGGCGTCGATGTTGATCTGCACCACGTCGCGGTTCGGATAGAGCTTTTTCAGCAGGTCGAAGGCCTTCTTGTCCGCCTCCTTGTCGCCAAACTCCGGAGCGATCACCGCGCCGTTGATCACGAAATAGTTGATGTAACCGGCCGCGAAATCGTCGTTATCCCTGTTGAACTTGGTCTTGCGCGGTTTCAGCGGTGGCGAAACGGTGTGGATCTGCAAAGGGCGACCGTCGGCGTCGGTGGCCTTTTTCAGGATTTCCAGGTGCGCCAGGGTGACCTTGTTGTCATAGGAGCGCGGGTCGGTGTCGAGGTTGGCGATCACCACGCCGGGCGTGACGAAGCGCGCGTAGAAATCGACGTGGGCATCGGTGATGTCCTTGCCCTTGATGCCCGGCAGCCAGATGATTTTGCGCAGGCCCAAACGTGCTTTCAACTCGGCCTCAACATCGGCCTTGCTCCAGCCGGGGTTGCGGTTTTCGTTGACCCAGCAGCTTTCAGTCATGATCGCGGTGCCGTGGCCGTCGACTTCGATGCCGCCGCCCTCGCCCACCAGTTCGCTGCGCTGGTAGGTCGCCTGCGCATCGGCCGCCACGCGCTTGGCGATCTTCGCGTCTTTCGAGTGCTGTTGCTTGTTGCCCCAGCCGCTGAAGTTGAAGTCCACCGCGCCCAGGCCGTTCTTGTCATCGATGACGAAGTTGGCGCTGATGTCACGCATCCAGATGTCGTCGAGGTTGGCGATCTGGTAGGTGATGTTGGACGTGCCGCAAATCTCTTCGGCCAAGCTGCGTTCGCCGCTGCGGCAGTAGATGGTCAGCGGTTCGTAGCGAGCGATGGCGCGGGCGATCCGGCCCAGCGCTTCCTGTACGTCTTCGGTAAAGTCTTCCCAGATCGCGTCCTGCGCGCCGAACGCCATGTAGGCGCGTTCGTGTTTGTCGCCCTCGTCGGGCATGAACCAGCGACCTTCGCTGGCCGCCAGTACCCGCGCCGGTGACAGGCCGAGGCCCATGACGGCAGCGCCTACGCCGGCGGCGACTGAAACCTGTTTGATAAACTCGCGACGAGTGGGCATGTGTAACTTCCTGATGTGTAAGGGGCTGCCGAAGCAGCCCGGAAAAATCACTTTGCAGTGGCGGTCTTGAACTTGGTCCAGGTGCGCATGCGGGCGCGCATGTCGGCCTGGGGAATATCCTTGCCCGGTATCAGACGAGCATAGGTCGCTTCGTCGAGGTAGATGTCCGGGTTGTTGCGCATCGCCTCATCCACGTTTGGCCGGGCCTTGGCGTTGGAGGTCGGGTAACCGGTGAAATTGCTGATCGCGGCCATGTTCTCCGGGCGCATCACGAAGTTGATGAATTCGTAGGCGTATTCCGGGTGTTTGGCATCCACCGGAATGGCCATGGTGTCCATCCACACTGTGGTGCCCTCGCGCGGCACGCGGTACTGGAAGCGGGTCTGCTTGCCGGCGCTGTCCGAGGTGCGCTGGGCCTGGGTCATGTCGCCGCTGTAGCCGAGGGACAGGCACAGGTTGCCGTTGACCAGATCGGTCACCGGCTGCGACTGGAACTTGCGGATGTACGGCCGCAGCTTCATCAGCAGATCACTGGCCGCTGCCAGATCCGCAGGCTTGGCGCTGCGCGGGTCGCGGCCCAGATAGTTGAGCACCACGGCCAGCACTTCGTCCGGCGAGTCGATCATCGAAATCCCGCAATCGGCGAATTTGGCCGCCAGTTCCGGTTTGAACAGCATGTCGAGGCTGTTGACCGGCGCGTCGGCCATGCGCTGCTTGATCTGCTCGGCGTTGTAGGTCAGGCCGATGGTGCCCCAGGTGTACGGCACTGTGGCTTTGTTCGAATGCTCGTAATGGCTGCGCAGCTTCTGCAGACCCGGTTCGATGTCGTTCATCGCCGTGACCTTCGAAGGATCCAGCGGCAACAGGCTGCCGGCACGCACCAAGCGCTCCGCCACGGTGTCGCCGGGGAAGATCAGGTCGTAGCCGCTGCCACCGGAGAGCATCTTGGCTTCCAGGGTTTCGCTGCCGTCCATCACGTCGTAGATCACCTTGATCCCGGTTTCGGCGGTGAATTTGCTCAACGTGTCTTCAGCAAAATAATCCGCCCAGTTGTACAGCCGCAAGGTCTTGTCTTCTGCGTGCACGGCGGGCATCAAACCGGCCAGCGCCAGGCTTAGAGCGCCCAGCAACCACTTGTGTGAAACAGGCATATCAGACTCCTTGAGGATTCCAGCGGGCGTTTAGGTGACGGCCGTCCTGGCTCAACAATGCGCCGTACATTTCCGGGCGGCGGTCGCGGTAGATGCCCCAGCTCAGGCGATCTTCACGCATGGCTGCCAGATCCAGGCTTTGCACCAAAACACCGGTGCTGGCGCGGTCGGCTTCGGCGAGCATTTTTCCCTTGTGGTTGCAGATGAACGACGAACCGTAGAAATTCATTTGCAGCGTCGCATCGGTGCCCGCCACTTCACGGCCAACCCGGTTGGAAGCGATCACCGGCAGTAGATTGGCAGCCGCGTGGCCACGCATGGTCATCTGCCAGTGGTCGCGTGAATCCAGATCCGCGCAGCCCGGTTCCGAGCCGATAGCCGTCGGGAACAGCAGCACTTCAGCACCCATCAGCGCCAGGCAGCGCGCGGTTTCCGGGAACCACTGATCCCAGCAGATGCCCACGCCGAGGCGACCGAACGCGGTGTCCCAGACTTTGAAACCAGTGTCGCCGGGGCTGAAATACTCCTTCTCCTGATAGCCGATGGCGTTGGGAATGTGGGTCTTGCGGTACACGCCCAGCAAACGCCCGTCGGCATCCGCCACGCTCAGCGAATTGAAATAGGCGTTGCCGGCCTTCTCGTACCAGCTCAGCGGCAGCACCACGCCCAGTTCCCGGGCCAGCGCGGCGAAACGCGACAGCACCTGACTGTCGCGGTACTCCTCGGCCAGCGCCATATGGTGGTGGCTCTGTTCGATGCAGAAATACGGCGTGGCGAACAGCTCCTGCAACAGGATCACCTGCGCGCCCTGCGCCGCCGCTTCACGCACCAACTGCTCGGCGCGATCCAGGTTGCTTTTCAGATCCCAGGTGCACGGCATCTGGGTGGTGGCGACTTTGAGCAGCGTCATCGATCAACCCTCCACCGGCCAGGATGGCTGTTGCTGGGTGATGCAGTGCACACCGCCGCCGCCATGGGCCAGGTGATTGATCTGCACCGGCACCACTTCACGGCCGGGGAACGCCTTGGCCAGGGTTTCTGCCGCCACATGGTCGGCCTCGATGCCGTACGCCGGCATGATGATCGCGCCGTTGGCGATGTAGAAGTTGGTGTACGAGGCGCAGAACACTTCGGCTTCGGTGTCCACCGCATCGGTGGCTTCGTACAGTTCGATCAGCTCGAACTTGCGGCCCTGGGCGTCGGTGGCCAGTTCCAGTGCGCGACGGTTTTCCCGCACGACTTCGGCATACACCGAGCTGCGATCGTGAGTCGCGTCCACCAGCAACACTCCAGGGCGAGCGAAGGCGCAGACGCCATCGACGTGGCCGTCGGTCATGTCGCCGGTGACGTAATCCGGATCGCCCGGCAGCCAGATGGTTTTCTTCACGCCGAGCAGGCGACTGAAGATTTCTTCCATCTCGGCCTTGCTCACGCCTGGGTTGCGATTGGGGTTGAGCAGCACCGATTCGGTGGTGATCAACGTGCCCTCGCCGTCTACATGGATCGCGCCGCCCTCGTTGCTCAGCGCCGTGCCGAAGCACTCGCCGCCCAAACGATTGAGCACGCGGCGGGCCAGGCTTTCGTCCAGGTCATGGGCCGACTTGCCGCCCCAGGCGTTGAAGCGCCAGCTCACACCAGCCAGACCTTGCTCCGGGTGAACGACGAAGCTCGGGCCGGAGTCGCGGCACCAGCTGTCGTTGACCGCCAGCGGAATCAGTTCGATGTTCGGCCCGCACAAGGCTTTGGCGCTGGCGATGGCCGACGGATCAACGACCATTTTCACCGGTTCGAACCGGGCGATGGCATTGGCGACGCGGGCGAAATCTTCCTGCACCAACGGCAAGGTCACGCCCCAGCCCGACTCCCACAGGGCCTGATTGTGTGGCCAGACCATCCAGGTCGCCGCGTGCGTCACCCACTCTGCCGGCATCATCCAACCGCTGTTGTTGTTTTTGTTCTGCTGCATGGTAAAAAGCCCTTTGAGTTAAGCCATTGTGTTCAATGAAAACAGCCTTGGCGGCGTTGACGTGCATGCTAATGGCGGCCTGAAGGGCAAACAAACGATGGATTTAGCGGAAAACTGATTAGAGGAACTTATCGATCATGCTGAAACACTGGCCACCCCTCAGCTCGTTGCGCGGCTTCGAAGCCGCTGCAAGGCTGGGCAGTTTTCACAAGGCCGCCGAGGAACTGAGCCTCACGCAGTCGGCCATCAGCCAGCAGATCCGCAGCCTTGAGGCGTATTTGGAACAACCACTGTTTTTCCGCAGCGGCCGCAGCGTCGCCCTGACCGACGCCGGCCACGATCTGCTCAGCACCACTCAGGCCATGCTGCAGCAACTGTCGGTGGGTATCCGGCGGCTGGGGCAATACCAGAAGCCCAATCAACTGGTGCTCAACACCACGCCGGCGTTTGCCCGGCACTGGCTGCTGCCAAGGCTGGGGGATTTCCGCCGTCAGCATCCGAACGTGGATCTGTGGATTTTCAGCACCGATGAAGTGCCGGACATGGCGACCCAGACCATCGATCTGGCGGTGCGCGACGACATCAGTTCGCAGGCTGAATGCAGCTTCAAGGTTCTGCACGCTGACCGCCTGTATCCGGCGTGTCACCCGAGCCTGCTGAGCGTGCCGAGCGCGCAGCGGACAACGCTGCACGGCGAGCGGGAAATGGACTGGAGCCATTGGGCGGTGGAATCGGGGATCGATGTCGGCCAGCAGGATCAGGGGTTGAATTTCTCTGATCCGGGCCTGTTGCTGGACGCGGCGTGTTCAGGTCTGGGGATCGCGCTGGTCAGTCAGTTGCTCAGCCGTCAGGCGCAACAAAACGGGCTGTTGCAGCCACTGGTGGAGCAAACCATTCGCGGCCCGAACTGGGCGATGCTGACGCATCGCGACAGCGAGAACGACCCGATGGCGCGATGCTTCAGTCAATGGCTGTCAACTCAACTGGCAGAACCCGAACCGCCGGCTCAGACCACTGAGTATTGACCTGCGCCGAGCCGGCCTTCCAGCCGACCGAACAATACGTAGTGCTGATAACCGCTGGTGAAAGCACCGGTGGAAACCGCATTCTTGACGTCCTGATTCATATGCAGGTATTGCGCTTCGTCGAAGTTCTCGGCACTGACTTCGCCATTGCGCCCAAGCCTGTCGCTGTCGACCGGCAAGCCGTTGATCGTGCGCTGGTGGAAGTCGACAATCCGGTTGATGGCGTGACTTTTCAACGATCCCGAGTTGGGGGACATAGCGTAGATGTGCAATCCGTTGTTCGCGCAGCGATCGCACATCTCGGCGCAGTTCGGCTGAGTGGACTTGCGTTCGGTCAGTTGCGCCAGCGGCATGTCGAGGTATTTGCCGACCTGATATTCGGTCTGATTGAAAATGGAACAACACAAGACGGTATTGCCATTACAGTCCAGCACCAGCCAGTCATCCTTGAGCGTGCATGCCTGCTTGGGATACTGGCGGACCAGATTGACCAGGTCGTCATAAGGCGGCAGCGCGAGTCGCTGCAGGGTCTTGCGATCGGTATCGGTCACCGACGGGTCGCGCTCGATCAGCGCCAGCGTCTTCTCCAGCGGCATCATCACTGAAAAGCCGCTCGAGAACTCGAAGCCCAAGGCCTGGCTGAATTCGTGCATCAGCGCTTCTTCTTCGATGTTGTCCAGGTAGCGGTGGTAATAGACCTCGATCCGCGTGGTCAAGCCATGTTTCTGCTTGAGCTCATGCAGTTTGATCATGTTGGCCTTGACGACTTCAATGTCACCGCCCACGTGCCCTTGTTCGTACGTGTGCTGATAAAAGCCGGACAGCGAGATGCGGAAGAACCATGGATTGGCGAGCATCGCCGTCTCCATGTTTTTTGCCAGATTCAGATTGGAACTGATACCGCTGCGCAAACCGGCCGCGTTGATGATTTCGACAAATTCGCCGATGCGCGGGTGGATCAACGGCTCGGTCCAGTTGTACAGAAATATCGACTCGACCCCTTCGCTTTGGGCCTTCTCGACGATCTTCCTGAACATGTCGAGTTGCATGGCTTTCTTGAAATTGGCGTTTTCCGAGTTACCCATCGGACACGAAGGGCAGCTCAAATTGCACGCGCCGACAATATCGATGTACATATTCATTACGAGTAATCCTTGATTGAATAGCGGTGCAACCAGACCTGCCGACGTTCGAGATCGCTGTTATTCGCTATTTATTTGACAGTCCCGGAACGCGAGCAGCAAATTTCGGGCCATTGGCACGCTCGGCCATCAATTCCACGACCCAATCGATAAATACCCGCAACTTTCGGCTGATATGCCGGTTCGGCGGGTAGGCGACGTACAGCGGCATCGGATCAAGCTCCCAGCCCTCGAACAGCGCCACCAACTCACCCCGGGCCTCATGCTCCGCCGACATATAGCGAGGCAGCCAGAGCACACCCAGACCCGCCAGGCCTGCCGCCAGATAGGCGTTGCCATCATCGACCGCCAGGGCATGCCGGCCCTTGATCAGCAGATTTTCCTGTGCATTGCGCAAGGCGTAAGGCACCGGTTTGCCGGTGCGCGCCCAGAGGAAACCGACCACCCGGTGATGGCTGTCTTCCAGCTCACCGGGATGCGTTGGGGTGCCGGCCCGGGCCAGATAACTCGGCGCGGCGTATACGCCGAGTTCAAGATCGGCGACCCGCCGGGCCATCAGCGACTGATCCCGCAGCTCCCCGCCGCGGATCACGCAGTCGACGTTTTCATCGATGATGTCGACGATCCGGTCACTGACGCCCATGTCGATCTGGATCTCCGGGTAACGCGCGTAAAACCCGGGCAGCGCCGGCACCAGGATCAGATTGGCCAGGGGGCTGGGTACATCGACCCGCAAGCGTCCCTTGGGCTGCGCCGCGGCGCCGGGAAGACTTGTCTCGGCATCGTCCATGTCCGCCAGCAACTTGATCACCCGCTCGTAATAGGCCGCGCCGTCCGCCGTGACGTTGACCTTACGCGTGGTGCGATTGAGCAACTTGACCCGCAGCCGCGCCTCCAGTTGCTGAATGAGCTGGGTCACGGTGGTCTTGCTCATGTGCAGGGTCTCGGCGGCCTTGGTGAAACTGCCCGCCTCCACCACTCGGGCGAAGGCTTGCATCGCGTCAAAACGGTCCATACCCCACCTCTGATAGCGGCTCGATTGTTTGGGATTTGCAAACAGTGATCGCCAAGGTTGCGCGTTTATCACGCCGAGGCAAGCCCCTAGAGTTTCTCCATCACCGGTTTTCAACCCATTGAAGGAGACACCCATGACCCGTGCCCAGCCAAAACGCGACGTGGTTTTCCCGCCCGGACGCCATGCGCTTTACGAGCGCAACCGGTATTCGCCAGCGGTACGTTCCAACGGTTTTCTGTTTGTCTCAGGCCAGGTCGGCAGCCTTGAGGACGGCTCGCCGGAGCCGGATCTCAAGCAACAGGTGCGACTGGCCTTCACCAATCTCAATGCGATCCTCGGCGCGGCCGGCGCCAGCTTCGACGACGTGATGGACGTGACGGTGTTCATGGTTGATCCGCAATCGACCTTCGAAACCATCTGGGAAGTGGTGCCCGAATTCTGGGGCGAGGCGCCGCATCCGACGATTACAGCGGTTGGCGTGACCTGGCTGTATGGCTTTCAGTTCGAGATCAAGGTGATTGCCAAACTGCCGGAATGACCTGATATCGCGTCGATTTGCAGCACGGGCCGACAGTCTTCAGACTGTCGGCCCGCATTCCTTTTGCGATCCATCGCCATGTCCGACACTTTGTTGAAGCCCAGCCTGCCCGGCATCGCCCTGCGCCGCTGGCGCGTGCTGCACCGCGTCAAGCAGAGCCATGCCGCCGAGTTGTTCAAGGTCACCCAGTCGACGATTTCCCGCTGGGAAAGCGGCGTGCAGGCGATGGATCCGGAGGCGCATCTTCAGCTCGAACAGCTGCTCGCGGCGCGACTCGACAGCGCCGCCGATCAGGCCCTCGCGCGACTGGTCACGGACAGCGCCCGCCCGGTTCATCTCGTCTGCGACCTGACCCATCGCCTGCTGGCCTGCTCCCCGGCCCGCGCCGCGCAGTTCAGCAGTCCGCTGAGCGATCTGCTGGGGCAGTCGCTGTGGCGCTTTGCGACGGCGCAAATCCAGCACAAGGAGTCCTTGCTGGATGACACCGGTTGGCGAGAAGTCCCGGCGCCGCCGGCACTGGAATTCGTCACCGGCCACAATGACTCAACCCTCGTCCCCATCCGCGAAAGCCTGTGCCGCTGGACGCGGATCGCGCTGTCGGACGGCACCGCCGCACGGCTGGTGGAAACGCTGTAGGCCGCGCACCGCATATTTTATGCGTGGACGATGATCGAGGCCGGGCCTAGGCTTTGAGCTCTGCTCTCTTTATGCCGGCCACTGTATGAACCTCGAAAAAATCAAGGGACGCCTCGACTTCCTGCGCGAAGCGGAGCGGCTCAAGGACGTCCTCAGAAGCGCCCACACCTCCTCCGGACGCAGCGAAAGCACCGCCGAACACAGCTGGCGCCTGTGCCTGATGGCGATCGTATTCGCCGACGACCTGGCCGGGCTCGACGTGCTGAAGGTCTTGAAGATGTGCGTCATCCACGACCTCGGCGAAGCCATCAACGGTGACATCCCGGCGGTCGATCAAGCCGGTTTTCCCGACAAGGGCGAAAAGGAGCGCAATGACTTGCTGCTGCTCACCCGCTCACTGGACGACGCACTGAGAAACGAAATCCTCGCGCTCTGGGACGACTACGAAAACGCCAGTTCCCCCGAAGCCAAGGCCGTGAAGGCCCTCGACAAGCTGGAAACACTTTTACAACACACTCAAGGGAAGAATCCGCCAGACTTCGACTATGGCTTCAACCTGGCCTACGGCAAGCAATACACCAATGCCGATCCGCTGTTCGAAACCCTTCGAACCCTGATCGACCGGGATACCCGAGAACGCATGAACACAAACATCACCATCCGCAACGAACGCCCCGAAGACATCGACACAATCGCCCGAATCACCGAGGCCGCGTTCCAGCACGAAGAACACTCCAGCCACACCGAACAATTCATCGTCAACGCCCTGCGCCGCGCCGGCCAGCTCAGCGTGTCGCTGGTGGCGGTGGACAACGACACGGTGGCCGGCCATGTGGCCATTTCCCCCGTGACGATTTCCTCCGGTGCTCAGGGCTGGTACGGCCTCGGCCCGATCTCCGTGTGCCCGACCCGCCAGCAGCAAGGCATAGGCTCGGCGTTGATGAAAGCTTCGCTGGCGGAGTTGCAGCGCATTGGCGGGGTTGGCTGCGTGGTGCTTGGCGATCCGGGCTACTACGGGCGTTTTGGCTTCAAGGCCCATGCCGGTCTGGAGTTGCCGGGGATTCCGGCGGAGTACTTTCAGGCGCTGGCGTTTGGCGGTGAGATGCCGGTCGGTGTCGTCAGCTACCACAAGGCTTTTGACGCCACCGAGTAAGGCCCGGACCGCTTAACGCACCAACCACTGCGCCATTAACCGCGAACTCTGCGGCATCAGCCAATACACCATGTTGAACGAGATCAGCCCAGCCACCAGCATCTTGAACAACCACCCCGGCAATCGCAGGTCCGCCAGTTCCAGCAGCGCCGCCAGTGCCCACGGCATGGACACCGACAGCGGCCACACCACCAGCCATGACACCAGCCATTGCTTCCAGCGGGCGCCGGTTTCGGTGGTCATGGTTGCTGGCGCCGCAGCACGGCGCGCTGGTAGATGCGATCGCGGGCCAGGGTCATCGGGTCGCGGCTCAGGGCGATGCCGTCGAGCAGTCGGCCGGGGCTGAAGTCGAGGCGTTGCTGGGCGGTTTGCTGGTCTTCGGCGGGCACCCGCGAATCGAGGGTGAAAATGCCCAGTTCGACTTCGTGGCGGTTTCTTGGCCACGGGATCGAGCCGTCTTCAATCACATCGCCCGGCGCTGCCAGTTGCGCGATCAAGCGCATCTGCGCTGGGCCCTTCGCCAGTCGTGCCGTCAGTTCGTCCTGCAAGTAGTCGGCTGGCATGCGGGCGGCTTGCTGGTCGCTGAGCAGCAATTGGCCGGTTAACGGTTCTATGCGGTAGCGAACGATCTGCTCCTGGTTTTCATGGTTGCTGAAAACCAGCGCGTTCACGCCGAAGTATTCGATGCTGGTGTAGCTCAACGGCGCCGGTTTCGGCGTTTCCAGAAAGTGCCTGGCCCTCGGATGCTCTGCCAGAAAAGCCTGCAACGGCTGCGGATCCGGCGGCGTGGCGACCGTTGCAGCGATGCCTTTCAGGAAGCCGAGAAATTCCAGGGGCGTGGCCACTGGAAAACCGTCGAACGAGTGGCCGACAATGTCGGTGAACTCGCCGTTCGGCAGTTTGAAGCGCACCGCGAGCCCACGCGGACTGGCCATCGGATCGCCGTCCAGCGTGGCCGGCACGCCACTGAAGTTGGAGAACCGCAGCACCACTGGCACCGGTTTTCCCTGCAAATGAGCGGCGCGGCTGAGGGTTGCCGCCGCCGGTGAAGCGGTGAAAGTCCCGTTCACCAACAGACCTTTGGCATGGGTCGCGCGAAAGCCTGGATGCTTGCCGAACGTGGCATACAGCGCATCCAGCAGCGCGTCGTAGAGTTTGTCCTGTGACACCGGATCAGTCCTTGTGAAAGTCAGCGGTTGTTCGCCAGCGGCATAGGCCGGGGACGCGCTCAGCGCCCCCGCCAGCAGCGCGACGATCCACGGTCGGGATAATCGCATCGGGGTCACTCCTGACGCCGACCGGGGTTGAGCGCGATGTGTTTGTACTCGACAAAATCATCCATCGCCGCCACGCCGTTCAGACGCCCCTGCCCCGACTGTTTGAAGCCGCCCTCCTCGAATTCGTCGTAGACCACCGCCCAGTCGTTGACCCACACCGTGCCGGCTTCAAGTTCACGGGCGACTCGCAGCGAGCGGTCGATGTCGCGGGTCCAGACGCTGGCCGCCAGACCAAACTCGCTGTTGTTGGCCAGTTCGATGGCCTCGGATTCGCTGTCGAACACCTGCAGGGTCAGCACCGGGCCGAAGGTTTCGCGCTGGACGATGGCCATCTCCGGATCGCTGACTCGCAGCAGCGTCGGCCGATAGAACGCGCCTTTGGCCAGCGGCCCGTCAGTCACCGGCCCACCGCGCACGATGACTTGCGCGCCGGCAGCAATCGCCTCTTCCACCACCTGATTGACCCGCTGCACGTTGGGCTTGTCGATCAGCGGCCCCATGTCGCTGGCCGGATCCGCCGCCGGCCCGACCCGCACCGCTTCAAGTCGAGCGGCCAGGCGTTCAGTCAACACGTGAGCGATGTCGCGCTGTACCAGCAGGCGCGAACCGGTCATGCAGAACTGACCGGAAAACACCGTGAGCGCCTTGACCAGCGTCGGCACCACCGCGTCGAGGTCGGCGTCGTTGAACACCAGCATCGGCGTCTTGCCGCCCAGTTCCAGGCCGAAGCGCTTGAGGTGTTGCGCCCCCGCCGCCGAGATCGCCCGACCGGTGCCGGTGCTGCCGGTGAAGCTGATGACCGGCACCTTCGGCGACTCCACCAGATGGATCGAACCGGCCGCGCCCTGCTCGCTGAACAGATTGATCACGCCACGCGGCAGCGACGGCGCTTCACTCATGATCCGCGCCACCAGCGCGTTGGTCTGCGCGGTCTGCCCCGGCATCTTGATGACCGTGGTGCAACCGGCGGCCAGGGCCGGCGCCAGCGAGCGGATCATCAGCACCACCGGCGAATTCCACGGCACGATGATGCCCGCGACACCGACGGCCTGACGGATCACCAGAGAGATCTTGCCGGGCCGGGGTTGCGCGGCACGGCCATATTCAGTGCGGGCCAGCGCCGCGTAATAGCGCAATTTGGACGGCACCATGCCGACTTCGAAGGCGGCCTCGGGACGGATCTTGCCGTTCTCCAGCGCCAGGGTGTCGATCAGCTCTGCGGCGTTGAGTTCGAAGACGTCCGCCAGTTCCAGCAGCACCTGCGCGCGCAGTTGACTGTCGTCTTTCCATGGGGTCTGCGTGAAGGCCCGTTGCGCGGCGTCGATGCCTTGCTGCGCTTCAACCAGTCCGCCTTCGGCGTAGCGACCGATCAGCTCATAAGTCGCCGGGTTGATGGAATCTTTGTAGTCACCGGAATCCAGCCACAGGCCGTCGATCCAGTTCAAAACCTTGGTGTTGTTCATGACGAAAACTTCCTTGGATTCAGGCGTAGAGGCCGGCGATTTTTTCGGCGGTGGCGATCACGGTGAGGTTGGTGGCAACCGACGGCACATCCGGGAAGATCGAGGCGTCGACCACCCGCAGACCTTGCACCCCGATCACTCGGGCTTCGAGGTCGACCACGGCCATGGCATCGCCCGGCCGGCCCATCGGTGCGGTCGAGGTCGGGTGGTGATAGGTGTCGAGCGTGGCTTTGACGCTCGCCAGCAAGGCGTCGTCGGAATCATTGCCCTGCCCCGGATTCAGTTCGGAATGGATCAAGCCCTTGAGTGGCGCCGTCGCCCCGATCCGCCGCGCCAGACGAATACCGTCCAGCAGACGCTGGCGATCCATGGGTTCGGCGAGGAAATTCAGATCGATGTTCGGCGCCACCGACGGATCGCGGCTGGCCAGCGTGACCTTGCCCCGGGACAACGGCCGGGTCAGCGCCACCGCGAGCACGAAGCCGACCTGGGTCGGGCTCTGGTCATGGGGGAACAGGTGGGTCGCGGTGATGTGAATGTCCAGATCACCCTGCTCGGCGCTGCGGCTGTGGGTCCAGAGCTTGGCGCCGATGGCCGGTGACTGGCGACTGATCAGGTCGGGTTTGGCGGCGTAGGCGTTGTAGTAAAACGGGTGATCCGCCAGGTTTTGCCCGACCGGCAGCTCGGCGACCTGGGCAATGTCCAGCGCGCGCAGATCGTCGCCGGGGCCGATGCCGGAGCGCAGCAGGATCGCCGCGCTGCCATAACTGCCGGCCGAAAGAATCACTTCACTGGCGCGTAGTTGCTCGCCATTCGCCAGTTGCACACCCACTGCACGTTTGCCGTCGAACAGCACCTTGTCCACCAGGCTGTCGGCTCGAATCTGCAAATTGTCGCGAGCCCGCACCTCGTCCGTGAGGTAAGCCATGCCGGTGTTCACTCGCACGCCGTCGACGATGTTCATCGGGTACGGGCCGACGCCGTTGGCATTCGCGCCGTCGAAGTCGTCGATCATCCGGTAACCGTTGGCGACCGTGGCGTAGATAAAGGCTTTCTGCATCGGCGTGACGTCGGAGCTGCCGAGTTGACGCACCGGCAACGGTCCGTCGTGACCATGCAGTGCGCTGGCGCCGCCGCTGTGGTTTTCCAGTTTCTTGAACGAGGGCAGCAATTCTTCGTAGCTCCAGCCCGGCAGATTCCAGCGCTGGAAGTCCGTGGCACGGGCGCGGATCGCTACCGCGCCGTTGATGGCCGAACTGCCGCCCAGCACTTTGCCGCGCAACGCGCCGATCGGGTGTTCGACGTAGCCTGGCCGGGAGGTGTAACCCCACTCGAACTGGCGATTGCCATTGGCACCGACCACGTCGCTGCTGGCGACGATTTCGGGGTACTTGCCCGGGGCAAAACTCTGGCCCGCCTCTAGCAACAGCACCTGGCGCCGGACGTTTTCACTCAAGCGACGGGCCAGCACCGCGCCGGCTGAACCGCCGCCCACCACGATCACATCGAGCGGGGCACGCCGCGCAGAATCTACAAGGGTATCGTTCATCGGTTTCTTCCCTGTCAGGCGTCAAAGCGCGCCTGTTGAGGAAGAGCTTATTGAAGGGTTCGAGGGCTCATAAGCCGGGGAAAAACGAATCGCGGTTTCGCTTTTCCCGAACGGCTCAACCGGCCGAATGGGCTGCGAGCAATTGCTCCCACACCGGCGGACTGCCGATCTGTTCGCAGAGAAAATCGGTCAGCGCCTGCAACTTGGGCGAGGCCCGCTGGGAGCGCCGGTACACCGCCGAAATATTCCCGCCCCGGGGCGCGTAAGGCGCCAGCACCTCCTGCAGTTCGCCGTCCACGATAGCTTGCGCCGCCAGAAACGTCGGCAGGATCGCCAGCCCCATGCCGGCCTTCGCCGCTTCCATCAGCTGATGGCCGTTGTTGGTGCGCATCCGGCAGCGCACGCGAAACGATTCCAGCCCATTGTTCACCGGTAGCGTCCACATGCCGTGGGGTTCACGGTTCACGTAGAGCATGGCGAAATGTTCGGAGAGCTCCTGCGGGGTTTGCGGCGTGCCATGGGCGGCCAGATAGTCGGGACTGGCGCAGATGATGTGGCGGTTGGCGGTGATGGTTTTCGCCACCAGCGAGGAGTCCGGTAACTCGCCGATGCGGATCGCCGCGTCGTAGCGTTCTTCGTGCAGGTTGACGTGGCGGTCGTCGAATTCGATGTCCAGGCGCAACTCGGGATAGCGCACCGCGAAGGACGACAGGATCGGCGTCAGGTAACGAATGCTGAACGCCATCGGCGCCGCCAGTCGCAGGCTGCCGCGCAGGCTTGATTGAAAGGCCAGCACCGCGTCTTCGGCCTCCTCGACCTCCGACAGAATCCGTACGCAATAACGATAAAACACCTCCCCGGCCTCGGTCAGCCGGGCTTGCCGCCCACGTTCGAGGACGATGCTGCCGAGACGTTTTTCCAGTTGCGCAATCCGCTGGCTGACCATGGATTTGGCGGTACCCAATTGCCGGGCCGCCTCGGTGATACTGCCGGTGTCGACCACCATGACGAACGATTGCATCTCGCAAAGCTTATTCAAGTTCTACATCCAGTGCATGCCAGGCGCACGACCACCGTCGGCCGTGCGCCTGTGATTGTTTTTATTCTGAGAGAGGAGATTTCTTGAGGGTGTCCGACAACTTCTCCGCCATCATGATGACGGTCGGGTTGAGGTTGATCAGGGGAATCTCGGGGAAAATCGACGCATCAATCACGCGCAACCCTTGTACGCCATACACCCTGCCCTGTTCATCCACCACGGCGACAGGATCGGTCGGCAAACCCATCGGCGCGGTCGAGCACGGGTGCTGCAATGTGCCTACGCCTTTGGCCAGTGCCGCACGGATCTGTTCGTCGCTGTCATCCACCGACGGGCCGGGGTAAAGCTCTTCCACGATGAGGCTTTTGAGCGGCTCGGTATTGGCCAGTTTGCGTGCCAGGCGGAAGCACTCGACCATCCGGTTCATGTCGTCTTCGGTTGTCAGATGATTCAGTTCGATGACCGGCGCATCGGCCGGGTCGCGGCTGTTCAGGCGAATGCGCCCGGTGGACGTGCAGTGCATCAGTTCAAGACCCAGCGAGAACGCGACACCGGTGCGACTGATCGCCGGGTCGAGCAGGTGCGAGGGCGAAATACCGATGTCCAGCTCCTTGTCAGAACCGGCAAAGGACGAGTGAGTCCAGAGTTGCGCGCCCACCACCGGATGTTCCTGGCCTTTCAGGGTTTCCAGACCGCTGAAATTCATCCAGTAGAACGCGTGATCGAGCAGTCGCGTGCCGACCGGTGCGTCCCTGACCAACGGGATATCCAGCGCTTGCAGGTCCGCTTTCGGACCGATGCCCGAGCGCAGCAGAATCGCGGCCGAGCCATAGGCACCTGCGCTGAGGATGACCTCTTTGCCCCGCAGCTTTCGGCCATCCGCCAGGCGTACCGACTGCACCTTGCCCTGCTCGACAAGCACTTTGTCGACGAGGCTGCGATCCAGAATGGTCAGATTGGGCCGTGCCCGAATTTCGTGGGTCAGATAGGCCATCGCGGTATTCACCCGCACGCCATTGACCACGTTCATCGGGTTGGGGCCGGCGCCGTTGTTGGCCTCAGGGTTGTTGAAGTCATCGACCTTGTGGGCGCCACAGGCCCAGGCCGCTTCGAGCATCGCCCGCTGCACGGGCGTGATGAATTCCAGCGACATCTGGTGAATCGGCAAGGGGCCGTTGCGGCCGTGCCATTGCTCTTCGCCGTGGGGTGCGCTCTCCATTTTCCGGTAGTACGGCAGGACGTCTTCGAAGCGCCAACCCTGCAAGCCTTTGGCGGTGAACCGCTCGAAGTCGAAAGGCAGCGCACGACAAGCCACCGCGCCATTGATTGCGGAGCTGCCGCCCAGCACTTTGCCCCGTGGCGCATAGACCGCCTGGGGTTGCCCGACCGGACGGGCAAAGTAGCCCCACTCATAACGGGCATCGCCATTGGCAGCGATGATGTTGGCGTTGTAACTCTCTTCAGGGTATTCGTCCGGGTCGAACGCCCGCCCCGCCTCGACCAGCAGCACATCGAACTGCGCTTCTTCGGACAGTCTTGCCGCCAGCACGGCGCCGGCAGAACCGCCGCCCAGAATCACAAAGTCGAACACCTTGTCATGGACCGTCATGTCACTTCCTTATTGTTTGTCGCGTGAGGTAAAGGCCTGCCGCAACGGGCAGCCGCGCCCACAGACTCGGCGAGAGACGCCCGCTCCACCAGTCCCGAAAAACGGGCCGCTGCTTCCCACACAATGGACAATCGGGCTTGTATAGTTGGCGTCCCTTTTCCAGCGAATCCCGCCCCGTGCTAGACCTCAATGACCTGCAGTATTTCGTGATGGTGGTGGACCACGGTGGCTTTGCGCCGACGGCGCGGGCGCTGGGCATTCCCAAATCCAACCTGAGCCGGCGCATTGCCTTGCTTGAAGAGCGCCTGGGCGTGCGCCTGATCATCCGCAACACCCGGCACTTCTCGGTGACGGAGCTGGGCCAGACCTACTACGACCATTGCCGGGCGATGCTGAAACAGGCCGAGGCCGCCGAAGCCGCGATTGCCATGACCCGCGCCGAACCGGGCGGCGTGTTGCGCGTGACCTGTCCGACGACGCTGCTGGAGGAATGCGTCGGCGGGATCATTACGCGGTTCATGGCCATGCACCCGCGTGTCGAGGTGCATCTGGAGGCCAGCGACCGACAGGTCGACGTGGTGGCCGAAGGCGTCGACCTGGCGTTGCGGGTGCGACCGCCACCCTTGCAGGATTCCGAGCTGGTCAGCCGGGTGTTGTCGCAGCGACCGCAATGTCTGGTCGCCAGCCCGGCACTCTTGAGCCGGCTGGGCAAACCCCGCGAGCCGGAAGACCTGTCGCGGTTCCCCAGCGCTCACCACGGCAGCCCGCAGCAGGTTTATAGCTGGACGCTGTTCCATCAGGACGGTTCCGAGTTCACCCTGCAGCATCGCCCGCAATTGATCACCAAAGGCCTGCCGATGCTGCGCTGCGCGGCCATCGACAGCGTGGGTGTTGCGCAGATGCCGATGTCGCTGGTGCATGACTTCATCGAACGCGGGCAACTGGCGGTGGTGCTGCCCGACTGGGCGCCGCGCACGGAGATGATCTACGCGGTGTTCGCCAGCCGTCAGGGCATGCTGCCGTCGCTTCGAATGCTGATCGACTTCATGGCCGAGCAGTTCGAATTGCTGGACGATCCGCTGCGCGGAATGCGTGCAAAGGCCTGAGACCATTGCTCACGGTTCGTGTTTAACCGCTTCACCAAAGCGCTATTGATGCCATTTGTGCGATCAATATTCTGTCGTCATGTTGTTTTTGCCCCGGACAGAAAAGAGCGCAAGCCATGCCCAGCCCGAGAACGCTGTACCAGAAGCACATCGACAGTCACACCGTCTGCACCCTCGACAATCAGGGCCACGTGCTGCTTTACATCGACCGCCAGGTCGCCAACGAATACACCAGCCCGCAAGCCTTCAGCGGTCTGCGCGATGCCGGGCGCAAGGTGTGGCGGCCCGCAGCGACGCTGGCGGTGGTCGATCACGTGAACCCCACCGCACCGAAACGCATCGCGACCATGCCCGATGCCGGGGGCGCGCGTCAGGTGTCGTACTTCGAAGAAAACTGCCGCGACTTCGGCATCGAGCTGTTCGATGTACTGGACAAACGCCAGGGCATCGAACATGTCGTTGCGCCAGAACAGGGTTTCATTTTGCCGGGCATGGTGGTCGCGGCCGGTGACAGCCACACCACCACTTACGGTGCATTGGGCGCCTTCGGTTTCGGCATCGGCACTTCGGAAATCGAGCACCTGCTGGCAACCCAGACGCTGGTCTACAAGCGCCTGAAAACCTTGCGGGTGACGGTCAACGGCGAGTTGGGCGCAGGGGTCACCTCCAAGGACATCATCATGGCGCTGATCGAAAGGATCGGCGCTTCCGGCGCCACCGGTTACGCCATCGAATTCACCGGCCCGGCCATCAGCGCCCTCAGCGTCGAGGCGCGCATGACCATCTGCAACATGGCCGTCGAAGCCGGCGCCCGGGGTGCGTTCATGGCGCCGGACGACAAGGTGTTCGCTTACCTGCAACTCAAGCCGCGTGCGCCCAAGGGCAAGATCTGGGAACAAGCCGTCGAGCGCTGGAAAACCCTGCACAGCGACGAGGGCGCGGTGTTCGATCGTGAAGTCATCCTCGACGTCGCCGCGCTGGAGCCGATGGTGACCTGGGGCACCAGCCCCGATCAGGCTGCGCCGATCAAAGGGCACGTGCCGGACCCGGCCGCCCAGCCCGATCCGATCCTGCGTCAGGGCCTGCAGCGCGCCCTCGACTACATGGGCCTGACACCCGGCATGCCGCTGAACGAAGTGACGATCAGCCATGCCTTCATCGGTTCCTGCACCAATGCGCGGATCGAAGACTTGCGTGACGTCGCCCGCGTGGTGCGCGGCAAGCGTGTGGCGACCCACGTGCGGGCGATGATCGTTCCCGGCTCGACGCTGGTGCGCAATCAGGCCGAGGAAGAAGGCCTGGCGCAGATCTTTCTCGACGCCGGTTTCGAGTGGCGGCAATCGGGTTGCTCGATGTGCCTGGCGATGAACGACGACGTGCTCGCGCCGGGTGATCGCTGTGCGTCGAGCACCAATCGCAACTTCGAAGGCCGTCAGGGCGCCGGTGCGCGCACCCACCTGATGAGCCCGGCGATGGTCGCGGCGGCGGCTATCACCGGCCATTTGACTGACGTGCGCACCGTCGCGCTGGAGGCTTGAACCATGCAACCTTTCGACACCGTCAGCGGCAGTGCCGCGCCGTTTCTCGCGTCCAACATCGACACCGACGTGATCATGCCCAAGCAGTTTCTCAAGGGCATCGATCGTCAGGGGCTGGATCGCGGACTGTTCTTCGATCTGCGCTTTCTTGCTTCAGGCGAACCCAACCCGGAATTCGTGCTCAACCAACCGGCCTGGCAGGACGCGGCGTTTCTGGTGACCGGCCCCAACTTCGGCTGCGGTTCCAGCCGCGAACACGCGGTGTGGGGCTTGAAGCAAGTGGGGATCCGGGCCTTGATCGGCACCACGTTCGCCGGGATTTTCTACGACAACTGCCAGCGTAATGGTGTGTTGGCGATTCAGCTGGACGACGCGCAGTTCAAGCGTGTGGCCGAGGCAATCAGCGTCCCGGCGACCGCGCGGATCAGCGTAAACCTGGCGCAGCAGACCCTCGAGCTGGCGGACGGCACGCTGATCGGCTTCGAGATCGATCAGTTGCGCAAACAGTCGTTGCTGCTGGGACTGGACGCCATCGGCACCACGTTGCAACGCACCGAGCAGATCCGCGCCTTTGAAGCGCGGCATCTGGCGGACAGTCCCTGGCTGGGTTGATGGCAAAAAAACGGGCGGCTCATTGAACCGCCCGTTTTCATTCCACAGACAAATCGCGGAAGTACTCTTCCAGAAACTCCACGCACACCCGCAATTTCGCCGACTCGCTGAGCCGCGTCGGGTAGACCGCCCAGACGTTGGCGCTCTGGGTATAGCCGTCCAGCACCTGCACCAGCCTGCCCTGCTCGAGCATCGGTTTGACGTCCCACATCGAGCGCAACAGGATTCCGCCGCCGCTCAAGGCCCACTCCAGCACGATCTCGCCGCTGTTGGAGGACAACGGGCCATTCACTCGCACCGTTTCTTCCTGTCCGTCCTTGCTCAGGGTCCAGATGCCGAACGCGTTGTTGCGCTCCTTGAGCACCAGACAATCGTGATCTTTCAGGTCTTCAAGGGATTGCGGCGTGCCCCGGCGCTCGAGGTATTCCGGCGTGGCGCACAGCACGCGCCGGTTGCTCACCAGTTTGCGCGCCAGGTGCTGACCCGGCAGGTCATCGCCGACGAGGATTTCCAGATCGAAACCCTCGCCTACCAGATCGACCACCCGGTCGAACACGTCCAGCCGGATGTCGAGTTTCGGGCAAGCCCGGGACAACTGGCTGATGGCCGGCGCCACATGATTGCGGCCGAAACCGAAGCTGCTGCAAATGTGCAGCGACCCCGCCGGCTGGTGCCGGGCCTGGGAAATCTCGCCGAGAAACTGATCGAAATCCCCGAGCAGCTTCTCCGCCCAGATCCGCACCCGCTCGCCATCGTCGGTCAGCGCGATGCGCCGGGTGGTGCGGTGCAGCAGCTTGGTCGCCAGCGTGGTTTCCAGCACCGCGATGCGTTTGCTGACGTAGGCCGGCGAATAGCCCAACTCGTCGGCGGCGCTGGCAAAGCTGTTCTTGCGGATGACGGTGAGGAACACCTTGAGGTCTTCGGGCAAGGGGAATGATTCACGACTCGTGTTCATAGGCCGATTCTTCCGTTTCCAATGTCGCAATCCGTGCAGATTAACAGCGGCCATGACCGTTCGGCGCTTTTTCTGGCAGCCCTGCACAAACGGGTCTAGGGTTGCGTGGCTGGCAAAATGATGGCCACTTGGCAAACGTCGCTCGACGAGCGCCATCAGCGGCACTGGAAGAAAAATCAGGGATGGTTTTTGTGCTTGCGCGGGTATTGCACTCTTGAAGAGTGAACGACCTATCCCTGTGTTTCGTTGCTTTCTATCAAGGACAGAAAGATGAACAACGTACAGGCGAGATTTCCCCGTTTGCCCCAGCGGCAACCCCCTTCATTGACGCCCGAGGCCAGGCCCGACGGTTTTGGCTGACGACGCTTGCGCGTGAGCCGGCGCTGCGGCGTCGCCCCTGCGCGAACCGATTTGCTGATTGATCAGATCCCGACGGATCAGGCTGTCACGTCGCCGAGAATCCCGGTTGCCGGAATTCTGGCCGATGTCGTACGCCTGCCTGTCAGGAAAAGCGCCCCTTCTGCGCAAGGGGTCGAGCGGCACACACCCACGAGGAAGGCCTCGATATGACCGGTTCAAACCACAACATCCCGCCCTACGGCGTCGCTATCCAGAGCGCGATCACCGGCGGCGATCTGCAGCAGATGAAGACTTTGTTGAAGCAGCGCGATTCAACGAAGCCGGAAGCGAAGGAGCTACAAACCGCGTACGAAAAACTGGCCAAAGAAGTTTCTCGACTGGAAAAACCCTAAGGCCATTTCCCACATTGCAATGGAGGCAATCAACATGTCAGCAACTCAGCAAAATGTCGGCTTGTTCCCGGTGAGCTACCGGATCGGTACGGGTCAGCCGGGGGCGCAGAGT
The DNA here is from genome assembly GCF_058796615.1 of Pseudomonas sp. GW823-FHT04A03. NCBI lineage: Bacteria > Pseudomonadati > Pseudomonadota > Gammaproteobacteria > Pseudomonadales > Pseudomonadaceae > Pseudomonas > Pseudomonas sp. GW823-FHT04A03. Next base: position 159,869 of record NZ_JBXAIV010000001.1, on the reverse strand, counting down.
CTTGCACTGAACCTGCTGGTGTCCACGCCACAGCAGCATGTCACCGGCAACGCCGCGGTGACTCAGGCAACCAATCCGCCGCTCGACATCGACTCGGACGTCTGGGGCGAATACACCTACATGACGGTAATGAAGCCCGGTGTCAGCAAGATCCTGATCACCGCCCAGGGCAACCATGGCGGCCCCGGCTCCAACTCCATCATCAACTTCAAGATCCATCTGGTGGTCGGCACCGACTGGCGCGAAGGCGTGGCCAACTACGAGTACTTCGACGGCCAGCGTTGGCACGAACTGAACAACGTGCCGGCGCATCTGGTGGAGGTGCCTTCGAATGTCCTTCAGCCGTTCAATCCCGGCCCGGTGATCGAGCAGCACAGACCGGTTGTGCCGCTGTATGCCGCGCCGATTCAGGGCGCCATCGCCAGCGGTGACCTGGCCCAGATGAAAAGCCTGTCCGCACAGGCCAGACAGCAGCTGGAGCAACTGCCGCTACTGCGCAAAGCAGTGGACGACGCCAACAAAGAAATCAGCCGCGTGCAAAGTCGCTGATCGGCAATCTGGAACCATAACTTTCACAAGGGAGCAGCATCATGTCGATCGGACTTTTTCACACCCGCCTCATCGCCAGCAATTCACTGCTGGGCGCACCGGTTCTGACCCTCGATATCGTGGTCGATACCGTCCGCAAAAAAGTCAGCGGAACCGCGAGCGTGTTTCAAAGCACCTGGCCACCGGTTAATTTCCATGCCCGGGTCTGGGGCGACTATTCCGAGGCCAGGCTGACGCCATCCACCGAGACCTACATCATTCTCACCCTCGGCGGTAATCCGAGCGGTCCGCTGAGCCAGATCGCCCAGACGTTCAGCCTCAAGGGCATTCTGAACGACTGGACCAGTGGTTTTGTCGATTACCGCTACAACGAAGGCGGCCAGTGGCAGGACGTGCGGCACGTTGCCGTGCATCAGGCGCCGAGTGTTGAGCCTCTACCGCCCGAGCATCATGTCCATCCGCTGTATGCGGTGGCCGTGCAAACGGCTCAGGCCAGCGGTGATCTGGCGCAGTTGAAAGTCGCCGTGCAGCAGGGCGAACAACAGCTGGCCCACGAGGACGCCTTGCGCAGTGCCCTTGCGCAGTTGAATGCGGAAATCGCGCGACTGGAAGCGCGCTAAGCGGTACGGCCCGGGCGCGGTCATGGGTGACCGCGCCCGGTCTTCCAGCCAATCGAGGTCAGTCCACTTGTGCCGCGCACAGGCCCGTGCGCAAGGATCTCCCATGACAGACAACCGCCCTGCCCGCTACCTCAGCGACACCGATCTCAAACGCTACGTGCCGGTGCACGTGGTCTGGGAAATCACCCTCGCCTGCGACCTCAAGTGTCTGCATTGCGGCTCCCGCGCGGGGCATCGGCGTCCCGATGAACTCAACACCCGCGAATGCCTCGACGTGATCGATTCCCTCGCCGCTCTCGGCACCCGCGAGATCACCCTGATCGGCGGCGAAGCCTATTTGCGCAAGGACTGGACGCAACTGATCCGCGCCATCCACGACCACGGCATGTACTGCGCGATCCAGACCGGCGGGCGCAATCTGACCCCGGCGAAGATGCAGGCAGCGGTCGATGCCGGGCTCAACGGGGTCGGCATTTCCCTGGACGGACTCGCGCCGCTGCACGACAAAGTGCGCAACGTGCCCGGTTCGTTCGACAAGGCCGTCGACACCCTGCGCCGGGCCAAGGCGTCGGGGCTGGCGGTGAGCGTCAACACCCAGATCGGCGCGGCCACGTTGCCGGACCTGCCGGAACTGATGGACACCATCATCGAGCTCGGCGCCACCCATTGGCAGATCCAGATCACGGTGGCCATGGGCAACGCTGTCGATCATCCGGAACTGCTGCTCCAGCCGTATAAGCTGCTGGAAGTGATGCCGCTGCTCGCCCGGTTGTACCGCGAGGGGCTGGATCGCGGGTTGCTGATGAACGTCGGCAACAACATCGGCTATTACGGCCCTTACGAACATCTGTGGCGCGGCTTCGGTGACGAGCGCGTGCACTGGAGCGGCTGCGCGGCCGGCCAGACCGTACTGGCGCTGGAAGCAGACGGCACGGTGAAAGGTTGCCCGTCACTGGCGACCGTCGGTTTTTCCGGCGGCAACGTGCGCAACATGAGCCTGCACGACATCTGGCATTACAGCGAAGGCATGCACTTCGGTCGCTTGCGCTCGGTCGATGACCTGTGGGGCTACTGTCGAAGCTGCTACTACAATGACGTCTGCCGGGGCGGTTGCACCTGGACGTCGCATTCGCTGCTGGGCAAACCCGGCAACAATCCCTACTGCCATTACCGAACACTGGAATTGCAAAAACAGGGTTTGCGCGAGCGCATCGTCAAAGTCGAAGACGCCGCCCAGCGCTCGTTTGCGGTCGGACGCTTTGACCTGATCACCGAACGCATCGACACCGGTGAAAAAGTCAGCAGCGTCAGCGACAGCGGGCAAGTGATCAAACTGGCCTGGATCAATCAGGGCCAGTCCTCCCCCGAGGAAGGACGCCTGCCGACGCAACTGGCCCTGTGCCGCGACTGCCTGCAATACATCCAGCCGCACGAATCGATCTGCCCGCACTGCCACGCCGATGTCGCCGCCGCCGAGGCCCGGCACCTGACCGACCGGGCCCGGCAGCAGGCGATCATGAAGACGCTGACCGGTTTGCTGGCGGGAGTGCCGGATTCGATGAGCTGAAAGGTGGTGGCAGCCGTTCGCCCGCTCGCCGCGAAAAATCTCGAACTCGCTCAGTGGCGCTGCATCCAACGTTTAAGCCAACGGAGGTCAGCGCCATGAACAACGACAGCAAAGCCCCACCCACTGATACGTCCGGCAAACCGGTCAATGTGGTGAAACGCGATCTTGAGGACCCGGACGACGACACCCGCGGCGTGGATGAGGTCATCACGCCCTCGTCGACCCGCACCAAGGAGCAGGACGCTGAGGAGTTGCAACGCAAGGTCGACGAAATCGAACGCAAGGTTGCAGACGGCAACTGATCGGTTTGTCGAGGCAGGTCTTTGCCAGGTTTTCGGGCTACAGCGGTCGCGCCGGTTTTCATGGCGATCGCTGAAAAGCCCGAAAAACCTGACCGGCGATGCCGTCCGGGAAATAAGTAGCTGTTTTCCCTGAAATTTATTGGCTTCAGGGGTTCACAGAACGCAAGAGCGCTGGTAAAGTGCCGCCCACTGTTGCAGAGGTCCTCCCGGGACTGAAACCAATAGCTACAGGGGCGTCGCCAAGCGGTAAGGCAGCAGGTTTTGATCCTGCCATGCGTTGGTTCGAATCCAGCCGCCCCTGCCATTTTTTTCCTCGTTTCACCCTCCTCCGCTTCACCTCTGCCTCAACGGCAAATCATTTCTTTGTATTCAACGTAATCGCCGAACGCACCAGCGCTTTCAGAGCCTTGGCATCGATCTTGTCGTCTTCGTGAATATCAATCGCCCGTCGGGTGTTGCCTTCAAGGCTGGCATTGAACAGTCCTGACGGATCCTCCAGCGTCGCGCCTTTGGCAAAAGTCATTTTCACCACGGCCTTGTAAGTTTCCCCGGTGCAGATGATGCCGTTGTGTGACCAGACCGGAACACCCCGCCATTTCCATTCCTCGACGACTTCCGGATCCGCCTCATGAATGATCGCGCGGATCTCGGCCAGTTTCTGGCCGCGCCAGTCGTTCAGCTCCTTGATTCTTGCGTCGATCAGCGCCGAGGGATTCTCGGTTGCCGTGCCGCTGCTGTCCTTCTTCATTTCCTTGATCTCCCGAAAAACCTTGTCCGCTAACCAGCGTAGCGCCGACTGCGCCAAACGCCGGGCAAAAAAAAGCCCCGCAAGGTGCGGGGCAAAGGAATTGGTTGGTTGCGGCCAACCAAAGGAGCATCGTCAAAAGCGTTAACCGTCAGGCGTTACAGGCACTCCTGGGCAGCCCGTTCAAAACTCGACGGCATGAAACTCGACGCCAGCAAGTGGCGCTCATATAAAAAGACCTTGCCGCCGTCCTGTGCCTTGTAGGCTTCCAGGACGTTGTCCGCCGACACTTTGCTCGGCACCACGATCCGGTAGCTGCGCTGGGTCTGCGACACGGTCGGGTTCAGCGCACTGCCCTGCAGTTTCGGCACCACACATTCGGCGTACTGAGCGGGCGTCTTGTGCGTCTGCAGGGTCAGCGTCGGGTCGTTCGGCGCAGAGGCGCAAGCGGTCAGCAGTAAAGTGGCAGAAGCCATGGCAGGGATAAAAAAGGCACGCATGGATAAAATCCTGAAAATAAAAGGTTCGGTTCTTCGGCAACGTTCAGTGTCACAGGCACTGCCGTTGCCGTTTTTGATTAGGGTGTTCAGCCTGCACTCACCAGGGCCTTGAGCGAATCGTCGAACTGCTTCAAGGCACTCAGTTGCAGGTCGCGCTGCTGTTCGATCCCGGCAGCGATTTCGGGCGCTGCCTTGTTGTGTACCCACACCGACGGCAGTTGCTTCTCCACCGCGCCTTCGGCCTTGCCGATGTATTGCAGGTTGGCGTCGTAGAAGCGTGCGGCAAACCGCGCTTCGACCTGACTGTTGCGTTGGGTCAGCAGCCGGTTGTGGGTGTCGAGCATCACCACCACGTCCGGATGAGCCTGCACCAGCGCATCAAGGTTTTCGTAGACGGTCACCGAGAGAAACTGTTGTTGCAGCGAGCTCATCAGCCAGTCGATGGCCAGCTCCGGATCGGAGCTGTCGACGAAGGCGTCACGGATCCGCGCATCGAGCGCATCCTTGGCACCGTTCACCGCCACATCGTGGTAACGCTCGAGATATTGCAGGTTGTCCAGGGTGTTTTCGCTGTACAGCACACCGACGGTTTGCGAGTGCTGCAGCGCGGCGCTGCTGCCGGCGACGGGCAGAAAATGGCACGATTTGGCGTCGTCTGCGTAAGCCGGGGCTACGGTGGCGGCCACCCCGCCCATCAGCAGGGCGACTACAGCCAGTCGGGTCAAAGTCTTCATCGCGCAATTCCTTCAGCGGCGTGTTCGATGGAGGCGATTTTCCGCCCATCGGCGCCAAAGCAGAACTTGCGTTTCTTGATGGTCACTATTACTTGAACCAATAGTTGCGCGGCGTGCAGACTGCTGCACACTCAATCACAACGAAAACAGATGAGGATTACCCGTGCGAACCTTTGATCTGATCCGCGATGCCGTCCTGCCCGAATTCCGCGACCGGGTGGCCGAATACCTGGTCGAATACGAAACCGTGCTGGGCCAGTCAGCGGACAATTCGGAGTCGGTGCGGGCCGCGGCCAATCAGTTGCGCGGTTATCTGCGCGGCCTCAACACCACGCGAGTGCTGGGTATGGCGGACTGGGAAGAACTGGATCGGCGCGTGCTGAACACCTGGCTAGCGCCCGCTCGATGACACGCTAGACTCTTCAGGCTGCGCCCGCAGCGCCAGACCTGGAGGTGTCCCATGAGCAATAACACCGAACCTACGACATTCACCGGCTGGGCCGCTACTTCGGCCGGCGCGCCGCTGGAGCGCTTCAGTTACGACCCCGGCCCGCTGGGCGATGAGGAAGTCGAAGTCGCCGTGGAATATTGCGGCGTCTGTCACTCCGACCAGTCGCTGATCGACAACGACTGGGGCATCAGCCAATACCCGTTCATTCCCGGCCATGAAGTGGTCGGCCGCATCGTGCGCACAGGGCCGCAGGTGCGCGGCCTGGAAGTCGGCCAGCGCGTGGGGATCGGCTGGTACAAGGGCAGCTGCATGCATTGCTCGTCCTGCATCGGTGGCTCCCATCACCTGTGCGCCACCGCCAAACCGACGATCATCGGCAGCCATGGCGGATTCGCCGATCGGCTGCGCACTCACTGGGCCTGGGCGCTGAAACTTCCGGACAACCTCGACCCGGCCCTCGCCGGCCCACTGTTCTGTGCAGGCTCCACGGTCTTCAATCCGCTGGTGGAATTCGACATCAAGCCGACCGACCGGGTCGGCGTGGTGGGCATTGGCGGCCTCGGTCACCTGGCGCTGCGCTTTCTCAATGCCTGGGGTTGCGACGTCACAGCCTTCACCTCTTCCCTGAGCAAACAGGACGAAGCCAAACGCCTCGGCGCCCACAAAGTCGTCGCCTCCACCGACAGCGAAGCGCTGAAAGCAATTGCCGGCACCCTCGACTTTCTGCTGATCACCGCCAACGCCAATCTCGACTGGACGGCCATGCTCGCCACCCTGCGCGGCAAGGGCCGGCTGCACTTCGTCGGCATCGTGCCCGACGCGATTCCGGTGCATGTGTTCAACCTCATCCCGCAACAGAAATCCCTGTCAGCCTCCCCGGTCGGCTCGCCTGCCACGGCGGCGACCATGCTCGAGTTCTGCGCGCGGCATCAGATCCTGCCGCAGGTGGAGGAATTTCCGATGAGCAAGGTCAATGAAGCGGTTGACCATCTGCGCAGCGGCAAGGCGCGGTACCGGATTGTGTTGAACGCCAGCAAATGAACCAAAGGCGCGTGAGTCAAAAACTCACGCGCCTTTTTTTGTCTTGGCCGAAGACCTATCAATATTTTTATACCTGTACGCCAAAAACAGAATTTCTTTTATAGATACGCACACCCTAGCCTCTCGCCATCTTCCACTTGCGAGAGGCTCCCATGCCATTTGTCATTTACATCTTCACCCTCAGCGCCTTCGCCCTCGGGCTCGCGGAATTCGTGCCGATCGGCCTGACCGAAGTCATGGCGCAAAGTCTCGGCGTCAACGTCGAGGCCACCGGCGCGACCATCACTGCCTATGCCTTGGGCGCTACCGTTGCCGCACCGATCTTCAGTGCGCTCACGGCCAGTTGGTCACGCAAAAACGTGATGCTGGCGACGGCGCTGGTGTTCAGCGCCGGCAGTCTGGCGGCGGCGTTTTCCAGCACCCTGACGCTGATGCTGATCGCCCGTTTCATTGCCGGCATGGGCCACGGCTTGTTCCTTGCTGTGGCGTCGAGCACCGCCGCTCGCCTTGCAGGCCCCGGCCGGGCGGGCAGTGCCGTCGCCGTGGTGTTTGGTGGTTTCACCCTGGCCATGGCGATCGGCGTGCCGATCAGCACCTATCTGGGCGGCGTGATGTCGTGGCGTCTGGTGCTGGCCGCCATCGCGGTGTTCGGTGCGATCGGTTTCTTCGGCTTGCTGTTCGGCATGCGCGATCCACTGCCGACCGCCGCCGACAGCGGTTCGGCCCTCGACAGTCTCAAGGCATTGTTGAATCGCAAGCTGTTGGCCGGGGCGCTGGTCACCGTGCTCGGTTACGCCGGCTCGTTTGTGGCCTACACCTACATCGCCCCGGTGCTGACCGATGTAACCGGCACCACCGCCACCACCGTCGGCGTGTTCATGCTGCTGTACGGCGTGATGGCTGCCATCGGCAACGTGCTCGGCGGCAAACTCACCGATGCCTGGGGCGTCGACCGCGCCAGTGCCACGCTGATTGCCGGCATTGCGCTGGTCACCGCGGGCATGTGGGCGTTCTCCGGTTCGTCCGTGATGATGGGCGTGCTGGTAGCGCTGCTCGGAATGTTCAGCTTCGCCGCCGTGCCAGCCTTGCAGGCGAGACTGATCGGGATCGCCGAACAGCATGCACCTCACGCCCACGGCGTCGCCGCTGGCCTGAACATTGCCGGGTTCAACTCCGGGATTGCCCTTGGTTCGGTGGCCGGTGGCGTGACCATCAGCCAGATTGGCCTGAGCTACGTCGGCCTCACCGGCGCCGTGGTTTCGGCACTCGGCCTGCTGCTGATTCTCGGGCAGATGTCCGCGAGCTCCGCGCCGCGTTATCGCCCGGCCGACAACGCCTGATCGGCGTCGCCTCGGGAAACGCTGCAACGGCGTTTTCCCGAGGCGAGCGCTCCTGCCGCCCGCCATGGTAAAAACCAGATTCAGCCCCCGGACGTCGCCAACCCATGAGCCACCTCACGCACCTGCGAACCTTCCTCGAAGCCTACCGCGCCAAGTCGTTTTCCAAGGCTGCCGAGCATCTGGGCATCACCCAGCCTGCGGCTTCGATGCATGTTCAGGCTGTGGAAGCGCTGGTGGGCAAACCGCTGTTCCATCGACTGCCGAGGGGCGTCGAGCCGACCGAAGCCGCCGATGAGCTGGCCCGCTCGGTCGCGCCTTACCTGGACGGTCTGGAAAACAAGATTGCGTCACTGCGTCCCGGTCTGCTCAAGGGCGGCACGATTCATCTGGTCGGCCCTTCGGATTTCATTCACTCGCAAGTCGCCGCGCGATTGGCACCGTTGATGGATGAAGGATTCCTGCTGCGTTTCCACACCGGCACGAAAAAGCGCATCTACGAGATGCTCGAATCAAAGCAGATCGACTTCGCGATCACCGCTTCCCTGCCCGACGAACAGACCCATGGTTTCGCCCATCTGCTGACCGAACGCATGTTGCTGGTCTACGCGCCGAGCCTGCTGGGTCGCTTAGGTGAACACCCGACTCAGGATCAACTGACTCAAGTGCCGTTGATTGCCTTCGACGAAGACCTCGCCCTGGTTCGCCCGCTGTGGTCGTCGATGTTCCAGATCGCCCCGCAACTGCAGGCCTCGCTGACCATTCCGGATCTGCGGATCATCAAGGACCTCGCCATCGGTGGCCACGGCTGGACGGTTCTGCCGGATTATCAGTGTGCCGATGCGATTGCCGATGGCCGCCTGATTTCCCCGACCGTACCGACTGAAGCGCCGGTCAACGTGCTGTATCTGGTGTGGCGCAAGAGCGCGCTGCAGAGTCCGAGCCGGGTGTATGTGCGGGATTTTCTGTTGAACGCATTTGCCCAGATGTGACAAACAAGTAAATAACCAGAAAGAATTAATAAATAAAAAATCAGTATTTATCGTTATAAATATCTCGGCGTACTCTCACCTCATCCCGTCATTGAACACAGTGAAGTGCGCCATGAAACCGACTGACAACCTGATCGACTTCGCCGTCTACCGCAAACGCCGCCACGCCCAGCAACAGGCCCGGCTGATGTGGGAAATGTATGCGCGCAATGCCGGTTATCAGGCTTACCAGTGGGTGCAGGCCGCTCGTTCCAGCGAGACGCGTCAAGCGTGAACGCGCGTGAACCCTCGCGCTTTCTGGCGAGCGCCGATGAACCTGTGCTGGACCTGAACAACCTCGAATCCCTGGAAGAAGACCCGATCTGTGAACGCGTCGCGCAGAACCTGCAACGCCTGCGCGGCAAGCGGCACCTGTCGCTGGATGCCCTTGCCCGCCAGTGCGGCGTGAGCCGGGCGATGCTGGCGCAGATCGAATCCGGGCGCAGCGTGCCGTCGATCAAGGTGCTGTGCAAAATCGCCAAGGGTTTGAAGGTGTCGGTGGCGGCGTTTCTCGAACATCGCGCGTTTGAAGGCGTGGCCGTGTTGTCGGCGAGCCAGAGCAAGCGACTGGTCAGCGCCAGTGGTGCCTTTGTCAGCCGCGCGTTGTTTCCCTTTGATGTGGCGCGCCAGTCGGAATTCTACGAACTGCGCCTGAGCCCCTTGGGCGAGGATCAATCCGAGGGCCATGGCCCGGGCGTGCAGGAAAACCTGGTGGTGGCTCAGGGCGTGCTGGAGATCAGCGTCAACGACGAGCGCTATCTGCTGTCGACGGGCGACTCGATTCTGTTTTACGCCGACCAGCCCCATCGATACCGCAACCCCGCCGACAGTGAAGCGGTGGCGTATCTGGTGGTCACCTATCCCGAACGCCTGGACTGACAAACAAACAACAAAAAGCCCGACCGGGAATTTCCCGGTCGGGCTTTTTCATGCGCTGGCGGAAATCAGCAGGTGCAGCACATCATCGGCATGCCATTGCAGCTCATCATCATCGGCATGCTGCAGTCGTTCATCATCTTCATCATCAGGGCGCAGCAGTTCTTCATCATGTCCATGTTCATGCCCGGCATCGGCATGATTTTGCACATCATGCAGTCGGCCATCATGGTGCATTCCATCACGCACTTCATCGATGGCATCGGCATGCCCATCATCGGCATTGGCATCATCATGTTCATCATCGGCATGGCCATGGCCGCCGGAGACATGCACATCATGCTCATGTTGCCGCAATGCATCATCATCGGCATGCCGCAGTCCATCATCATCTGCATCATTTCAGCGCTGTTCTTGAACATGGCCATGTCCATGCCAGCGGCCGGCATCATCTTGCACATCATGCCGTCGTCCATCATGTCGCAGCTCATGGTCGCCATCATCATCGGCATGCCCGTCATCGGCATCATCGGCATGTTGGCGTTCATCGGCATTTGCATCTGCATGGCGTTCATCATGGTGTAGCTCCCTGAGGATTAAGAACTGGATGAGAAGTTGATGGAGCGGATTCTAAGGATTGGGAAATCCGCAACAAGCTGTCCATCGAGCAGCAAAAAGTGCTGTTCAAACGCTTCAAGTGCAGCGTTCCGTGCGACTTGAACCGTTGCAGCAGCAGAGTAGACGCAATGACAGATCCGGCAAATGCGGGAGCAGGTTTTTGAATGTCATGGATATGCGATCCAACACCAAGCAAATAACTTAAAGAAATAATCGTTCTAACCAGCGGGCATTATTTGCACTTTGCTTGCTTATTCCATTAGTTCAGCGACGATCCACTTTTTAATCTTTTATTGCTATTAACCGTCCCCTCTATAATTCGGGACAGTTCTTAACAATAAGGAAGTTCCATGCCGCAACGTTTACTACTGGCTGCACTGTTCCTGGCGGTCGCCGGGTGTGCCAGCCCTCCTCCGGTTTCCGTGCATACCAAGGATCCCGCCAGTTCGACCCTGCAGGGCGACGCCACACGACCGGCGCAGGCGCAGTGGGTGCGCACCGAGTTGTACTTCTCGGTGGGGCCGCTGGAAGGCAAGGAAGGTGTGGTGAGCCCGGCGCGCTGGCGCGAGTTTCTCGATCAGGAAGTGACGTCGCGGTTCCCGGACGGGTTCAGCGTGTTCGATGCGTATGGGCAGTGGAAGGACCACGACGCGAAAGTGCCCGAGCGGCTGGCGACCAAGGTGATTGTGATCCTGCACGAAAGCAGCGCGAAACGTGAGAGTGACATCGAGGCGATTCGTTTGGCTTACAAGCGGATTACGGGGGATTTGTCGGTGCTTCGTTTGTCTCAGCCGGCCGCGGTGTCCTTTTAATCTACGCTCCGTTGCAGAGCCTGCCGAGGTGTCGACACCAGGCGGCTCAACCCGGCCAGCAACAACGCGCCAACCACCAACACCCCGATCCCCAAAAGCGCCCCCAACCCCACTACCGTCACGCTGGAATACAGCATGTAAACGCACAACCCGAAAAACAGCAGCGGCAAAACCGGATAAAGCGGCACCCTCACCGGCCGGAGCACCTCGGGAAAACGCCTGCGCAGAATGATCAACGCCAGGCTGCTCAGACTCAGAAACAACCAATACACCGGCGTCAGATACTCAACCATGGTGTTGAAGCCACTCTGAGTAAAACTGCCAAACAACACCAGCAACAACGCCACCGCCCCCTCCGCCAGCAATGCCTTTCGCGGTACACCGTCACGCTCGTCCCATTCGCCAAAGCGGCGCAATTGCGGCACATCCCGGGCGGCGGCGTAGGTGGTGCGGGCGCCGACCAACAGCGTTGAGTTGATGGTGGCGATGGCCGCGATGCCGACCATCAGCAGGATCAGCAGCACGCCGGGAGCACCGAAGGCGCGGTTCAACAGTTCCACCGCCGGCGCGTTGCTCGCTGCCAGACCTTCGAAACCCAGCCCCTGGACGAACGCCCAGTTCAGCGCCAGATAGATCGCCATCAGCACCGTCAGCGCACCGAGCATGGCGATGAAAATGCCGCGTCGGCCATCGCGCACTTCGGCGGACAATGTCGCCGCATCGCTCCAGCCGCCGAAGGCCAGAAACACGAAGATCATCGCGGCGGAAAAACCTGCCCCGCCGGTGTGTTCGGGGACCACCGGATCACTGGGCAGCGTCGGTTCGATCCCTTGCCACGCCAGCCAGACCCCGGCGCTGGCAATGCTCAAGAACCCGAGGGCAAGCAACCCGACCAACACAGTCTGGGTGATAAAACCAATGTGCTTGCCCGTCAGATTCAGCAGCACCAACGCAGCAATGATCGCACCGGCAAACAGCCCCGCCCCGTAATGCCCCAACGGCACGACCGCATTGAAGTAGTCGGCAAACATGAACGCCGACAGTGCGATCCACCCGGTGTGCATCACCGAGAATCGCGACCAGGCAAACAGGAACCCCATGCGCTCGCCATAAGCGGTGCGCAGGAAATGATAGTCACCGCCCGGATGCGGAAACGCGGTGGCCATCTCGGCAAAGCACAAGGCCCCGGCCATCGACGCCAGTCCGCCGAGCACCCAGACCCAATAGAAATGTTCCGGCCCGACGTTCAAGGCAACGGTCGGCGCGGTTTTGAGAATGTCGGTGGTGATGACCATGCCCAGCGTGATCAGCAACGCCTGAAACACCGGCAGGTGCCGCTTGGGGCCATTGGTTTGAGTCATGAAGGTTCCCGCTGGTGATCCGCCATCCATGGCGGAAAAGACTCAGAAGCCGTAAGTGGCGGTGGCGTAGTAGTAAGCGCCGTTGGTGCCGATCGGCGACAGCACGTCGTACGGCAGGTTACCGCCGTAGTTGATGGCCGAGCCGGAGCGTTCCGGGTAGTTGTCGGTCAGGTTGTTGCCACCCAGGGCGATGCTGAATTTCGGGGTGAATTTGTAGGTCACCTCGGCGTCCAGCTGCCACACCGCGCCGTAGGTTTGCTCAGGCTGCGAGTCGCCGAAATCGAACACCCGAGTGGTCTCGCCCTGACGGGTCAGACGCCCGAGCAGGCCCCAGTGCTCGCTGGTCCAGTTGGCGGAAAACACGAAGCGATCCTTGGGCGCGGCGTCGGTCAGGGTGTTGCGTTCCTCGACGCCGACCAGCGCGTCATTGCCGATGCCTAAGGCGGTCAGCTGCGACGGCGTGCCTTTGGTGCTGGTGACCTTGGTGTGGTTGTAGGTGTACGCGGTGGTCAGGCCCAGTTGCCCGTCGTAGAACGGCTGATGGTAGTTGAGCACCAGTTCGGCGCCGTCGGTGCTGGTGTCAGCAGCGTTGGTGAAGAAGTTGACGTCGTGCACGCCCGCCACGCCGAAGTTGTCGTTGATGTAGCTTTCCAGCGCGTCGCTGCCGATTCGCTGCGACAGGGTGATGCGGTCTTTGACGTCGATGCGGAACACGTCGAGCGACGCATCGAAGCGTTCGTTCAACTGGAACGTCAGGCCGAGGCTGAAGTTCTTCGAGGTTTCCGGATCGAGTTTTTCCGCGCCCAGGGCACGGGCAATCGGATCGTTGACCGACAGCACGCGGATGTCGGTGAGCGTGCCGCCGTCGCCGAAGTTGCTGGTGGTATTCTGGAAGCCACTCTGGGCCAGCGACGGCGCGCGGAAGTTGTTCGACACCGCACCGCGCAACGCCCATTGATCGGTCAACTTGTAGCGACCGCTGAGCTTGCCGGTGAGTTTGCTGCCGGCGTCATCGTAATGTTCCCAGCGCGTGGCGGCATCGACGAAGAAGCGATCGGTGAGATCACCGGACAATTCGGCGTAGGTGCCGAACACGTTGCGATCCAGATCCGACTCTTCACTCGGGCGCAGCCCGTTGGCGCCATCGGCCCCGGAGCCGATGTAAGAGGCTTCGTCTCCAGCAAAGGTCAGGTAGTTTTCATAGCGATATTCACCGCCCACCGCCAGCACGAACGAGCGGCCGCCGAGGCGCAATTCGCGGCTGAAATCCAGGTTGGTGGTGGTCTGGCGCAGCTCGTAATCGCCAGTGTCGAAGCGGGTCGGCGAGTCCGCGCCGAGGCTGACGTTGAGGGTGCGACGGGTCGCCGATTCGAAGCGGTTGCGACCGTGGGTGACGCTGCTGTCGAAATCCCAGTCGTCTCCGATCAGGCCTTTGTAGCCGGCGGTGGCGGAGATGTCGGTGTTGTCGCCCAGCGATTGCGGCAGGTAGCCGTTGGGGTAGAACTGCGGCTGCTCGGACGGGTAGCGATAGAACTCGGCGCCGGTGGTGTGGCGTTCGTTGTAGGTGCCGAAACTGTAGGCCTTGCCGCCGGCCAGCGGCAATTCGCCGTTGAACCAGGCGTTGACGTCCCGCGCCACACCGTCGCCCATCACATAGTTGCGCTGGCCCGGGGTGTCGGCGAAGCCGTCGTAGCCGGCGCGGTTGGTCGGGTTGCGATCCTTGTACTCGGTACCGCCACGAATGAAGCCGCCCTCCTCGCCCAGCCGCGTGCCGATCTTGGCGGTGGTCACGCTGTTCTGGCCGTCGGTGGTGGTTTTGCCGATGGCGTCCTGATGGGTGTGGTAGGCGCCGTAGCTGGTGGAGACTTCGCCGCCTTCGGGGGCGTCGTCGAGGATGATGTTGATCACCCCGGCAATCGCGTCGGAGCCGTACTGCGCACCGGCGCCGTCGCGCAGTACTTCGATGCGTTTGATCGCGCTGATCGGGATCGAGTTGAAGTCCACCGGCGCCGTACCGCGACCGATTTTCGACGAGTCATTGACCACTGCCGACGTGTGGCGACGCTTGCCGTTGACCAGCACCAGCACCTGATCCGGGCTCATGCCGCGCAGCTGCGCGGCGCGCACATGGTCGGCGCCGCCGGAGTTGGACTGGCGCGGAAAGCTGAACGACGGCAACAGCGTCTGCAACGCCTGGCCCAGCTCGCCGCCACTGGCGCCGGCGGTTTTCAGGTCCTCGGCGGTCAGCACATCCACCGGCACCGGTGAATCCAGCACCGTACGCGCGGTGCCCCGGGTCCCGGTGACGAGCACGGTACCCAGCCGTGTGTCATCGTCGACGCGCGCGGAAGTCTCTTCAGCTTGCGCAGGAAGTTGCCAGATTGCACTGACAACAGCGATGGCGAGTAATGAACGCGAACGGTGAATCATGCGACAGCTCCTTGAATCGCAGTTAATAACCGGCCGCTGCCGAATCATGAAGTGTCGGCAATCAGTGCACGGCAATTTCTGCTGTAGTTTTGATATTCAGAAAGGCAGCCAAGTGTGTTGAACAACTATCGGCTGTTAGAGCGCAAGAACCCCAAAGTTAGTAGAACCCCCTGTTTACCGATGCTAGACGAGCGGTCGCCTGCCGCAAAAGAACCAATAACGCTTAGGTTATGCCCGACGAACGGAGTGTTGCCTGAGCAACACCTGTGTTTACGCAACAACATGAATACCCAACTAACCAGCAACTAATTACGCATAAGAACGCACTCCACGTTGTTGTAGAGAGCGTTATTAATCTGTGTTTTTTCGGTGCGAAGTTAGATGCCTTCAGTCGAAGTCCTTTTCCCGCCAGGCATCTTCGGCAATGTCCAGCGCATCGCCGCTGAAGCGCTGTTCAATGAACGGATCGGCGTGCAAATGAAAGCCGTTGCGCTCCCAAAAGCCCGGTTGCTCCTGATCGGTGAATTCGAGCCCGCGCAGCCATTTCGCGCTCTTCCAGAAGTACCGCCCCGCCACCACCAGACGCAGTGGCCAGCCATGTTGCGCGGTCAGCGGCTGACCGTCGTAATGGGTGGCCAGCAGGCTGTCCGGGTGCAGCAGGTCGTCGAGGTGCAGGTTGGTCTGGTAATCGTGATCGGCGTGGGCCATGACGAAGGACGATGTCGGCCGGATGTCCAGGGATTGCAGCAGGTCTTGCAGGTGCACGCCGCTCCAGCGGGTGTCGAACTTCGACCAGCGTGTCACGCAATGAATGTCGCATTGCAACGAGCGTTGCGGAAGCGCTTGCAGATCGGCGTAGGTCAACTCGACCGGGTTGGCCAAGGTGCCGAACAGGCGCAGCGACCACGTCGCCAGGTCATAGGCCGGCACCTCGCCTTCGTGCAGGATCGGGAAACGCTCCGTCAGCACCTGCCCCGGCGGCAGCCGTTCACCCAGCGCCACATCGGCTTTCGGCGAACGGCTCTTGCGCAGGCGCGCAGCCTTGTCGTGCATGTCGGCTCCTCAGTTCGCCACGGGAATCCACGGTGCCCGCGCGACGTTGGCGGTGTCACCGAAGGCCGGCAGTTTTTGCCCCAGATCCCGCACGTTTTTCACGTCCAGATCCAGCAGTTGCTGACGGGTGATGAGGGTCGGCGGCACCAGCACCTTGTGCCCCGGATTTTCCCCGGCGATCAGCATCGCCAGACTGCGCACGCTAATCGCCCCGGCCACTTGCGGATTGACCGCCGCGGTGGCGGCCCAGGCGCTGTCCGGCTCTTTCATGATCTGGATATCGGCGGTGGAAATGTCGGCGCTGTAGATCTTCACCTTGCGGCTCAGACCGGCCTCGTCCACCGCGATCTTCGCGCCTTTGGCGAACTCGTCGAACGGCGCAAAAATCACGCTGATCCCCGGATTGGCCCGCAGCACGGCGCTGGCCTGATCGGCCACCGAGTTGGCAATCGGCGGATTAAGCGTGCCGAAGCGGGCCTTCTCGACGATCCCCGGATTGCTCGCCTTGACCTGGCTCCAGATCTCGTCGCGGCGCTCCATCGGCGTGAAGCCGCTGATGTAGACATACCCGGCGTCGAAGCGGGTGCCGTTGTCCTTGACCGCTTGATCGAGTGCCAGCCGCGCCAACGCGTGGTGGTCCTGCTCGACCTGGGTCACTTGCGGCGTGTTCAGGTCGACGTCGAAGGCGACAACCTTGATACCTTTGGCGAGCGCCCGGTCGATCGGACCTTTGAGGGTTTCCGCGAGACCCAGTTGCACGATGATCCCGTCGACGCCGAGGTCGGCGGCCTGATCGATCATTTCACCCTGACTGGCGGCCTGTTGCCGGGCGTCGAACACCCGCAGATTGGCGCCCAGCGCTTCGGTCTGTTTCTCCACACCGCGCAGGTAGGCTTCAGGGAAATCTCCGGAGAACAGATAGCCCACCAGCGCGATCTGTACCTGACCTTTATCGAACGGCGCCGGTGCGCCGGGCAAGGCCTTGGCCTGCGCATTAAGGGCCAGCGCCGAGAGCAACGCCCCGGCGAGGCAATGACGTGCGAACTGCTTGATTGAACCGTGCATGGATCTTTCCTTGAAGCATCAATGAACCGGCTCAGCGCGCCCGATGCGCGAGGCCGAAGGTGAACATCAGGGCCAGCACCAGCACCAGTCCCTTGACGAAATCCTGCGCGTAATACGGCGCGTTGAGCATGGTCAGGCCGTTGAGCAATGAGGCCACCAGCAGCGCGCCGACCAGCGTGCCGAACGCGTTGGGCTTCTTCGCCCCGAGCACGGCAAAACCGATCAGCGCAGCGCCCAGTGCATCGAGCACCAAGCCGTTACCAGAGCTGACATCCCCGCGCCCCAAACGCGCCGCCAACAACAACCCGCCCAGCGATGCCAACAGCGCCGAAAGCACATAAGCCAGCAACTTGAAGCGCTGCACCGGCGCACCGGCCAGTCGCGCCGCCTGCTCGTTGCCGCCAATCGCATAGAACAACCGGCCGATGCGCGTGCGTTCGAGAAACAGCCACACCGCCACCGCGACCACCGCCGTGATCAACACCGGGACCGGCACGATGTCCCACAGCCGTCCACGGCCCAGGGCCAGAAACAGTGCACTGAATGAACCCTCGGTTTCGTCGCCGTTGGGCAGGGTCATGCCCAACGCAATCGAGCGGCCGCCCGTGGGAATCAGTTGCACGCCGATCACCAGGAACATGCTGCCGAGCGTCGCGAGAATGTCCGGCACGCGCATTTTCACGATCAGCCAGCCATTGAGCAGCCCGACCAATGCGCCACCCGCGAGACTGATCAGCACCGCCGGCACCGCGCCCCAACCGAGCACCACCATCACGTAACTGGCGATCATCAGGCTCATGGCCGCCACCGCGCCGATCGACAGATCCAGCCCGCCGACGGCCATGGTCAGCGTCACGCCCAAGGCCAGCAGCGCGACAATCGACACTGACTGCAGAATGCTGAACAGATTGCCGACCCGCAGAAACGCCGGTTCCGCGACACTGAAAAACACCACGATCAACGCCAGCACCCACAGCAGGCCGTAGCGGATCAACGCTTGCACGAAGCGCTCGGACGTGGCCGGGGCGGAGGACAACAGGGAACTCGAATCAGGCACTCGCTCTACTCCTTGGCGCGGCGTGAACAATAGAATTTTGCGGATCGCTGCCGGCCAGCGCGGCGACCAGAGTGGCGCGATCCAACCCGGCACGCGGGTACTCGGCCACCACCGCGTGATCGCGTACCAGCAGGATCCGGTCGGCGATCTCCAGCGCCTCATCGACGTCCGAGCAGATCACCAACGTGGCGCGGCCAGCTGCGCTTTCGCGCAGCAACTGGCCGATCTCGCGCCGGGCACGCACGTCGACACCCTGAAATGGCTCGTCGAGGATCAGCACCCTGCCCTCGCCGAGCAGCCAGCGACCGAGCACGACTTTCTGCTGATTACCGCCGGACAACGCACTCATCGGCACATCGATGCCGGCGGTCTTGATTCCCAACGCCGAGACTTGCGCCTCGACCGCCGCCGCTTCGGCACGGTTGCGGATGAAACCGCCACGGGTGAAGCGTTCGAGAAACGGCAAGGTAAGGGTTCGGCGCAATGAAAAATCCGGCACCAGCGATTGGCTCGCGCGATCCTCGGCGGCGAAGAAAACCCCACTCTGGATTGCCTGCCGTGGCGAGCCCGGCTGCCAGTCGGCGCCGTCCAGTTGCAATGAGCCGGACACCGGTTTGCGCAGCCCGAACAGCACTTCGGCGATTTCGCTTTTGCCGGCGCCGAGCAACCCGGTCAGCACCACCACTTCGTTTTCATGCAGGGTCAGATCGAAAGCCTGGGTGCGCGGCAGGATTTTCACGTCGCGCAGTTTCAGCACTTCGCGCCCCGCTGCTCGCGGCGTGTAGACGTGGGCTTCCAGCGTCTGACCAAGCATCGCTTCCAATGCCTCGGGCAATTGCCGGGCACTGAACTCACCGGCCAGTTGCCCGTCACGCAAGACCACGGCGCGGTCGGCCACTCGCTGCAGATCGGACAAACGATGGGAGATGTACAGAATCGCCACGCCACGGCTGCGCAAGGTGTCGATCAGACCGAACAGGCGCTGCGCCTCGGCATCCGACAGGGCCGCCGTGGGCTCGTCGAGAATCAGCAATCGCGGTTGCAGGGCAAAGGCGCGGGCCAGCACCACCAGTTGCCGTTCGGCCTGGCCCAAATGTTCGATCGGTTGCTCCAGCGGCAGCACCAGACCGAGGCCGGCGGCGATGCTCGCAGCGCGTTCCAGCAGGCGTTTGCGATTGAGCCAGAAGTCGGCGTCGGGGCGGCACAGTTCATCGAGCAGCAGGTTTTCCGCCACGCTCAATCCGGGCGCGATGCCTTCATTGATCTGCTGATGAACCGCGACGATGCCGAAGCGGCGCGCCGACAGCGGCGAACTGAAATGCCGGGGCAGGCCATCGATCCGGATCTCGCCGCCGTCGTGGGTCTGGCTGCCGGCGAGGATCTTCACCAGCGTCGATTTGCCCGCACCGTTGGCGCCGAGCAGCGCCACCACTTCAGCGGGAAAAATATCCAGGCTGACCCGGTCCAGTGCCCGGTTCGAGCCAAAGGTCTTGCTCAGTTCACGTACACGAATCAGTGGTTCGGAGACCACGGCGACAGGCGCACCCATAAAACTCCTTAACGTCGATGAGCCAGCGAACGCACCAGTCGATCGCCCAGGCTTTGCACGCCCTGGACGAGGATGACCAACACCACGACGGTGGCGACCATCACTTCATTGTTGAACCGTTGATAGCCGTAGCGGATCGCCAGATCACCCAGCCCGCCACCGCCGATGACCCCGGCCATGGAAGAAAAACCGATCAGCATCACCAGCGTCAGAGTGATGCCCGCCAGCAGCGCCGGCAGCGCTTCGGGCAACAGCACTTTGAAAATCACGTGGCGGATGTCACCGCCCATGGCGAGGATCGCTTCGATCCGGCCCTTTTCGACTTCGTCCAAAGCGTTCTCGACGATCCGCGCGAAAAACGGAAAGGCGCCGATGGTGATCGGCACCACGGCGGCGGTGCTGCCCAGCGTGGTGCCGACCACCAGCCGGGTCAGCGGGATCAGGGCAATCAGCATCACCACGAATGGCAGTGAACGCCCCAGATTGATGATCGCGCCCAAGGCTTGATTGAGCCTCGGCAACGGGTACAGACCTTGACGGCGGCTGATGAACAGCAACACCCCCAGCGGCAGGCCGATCAGCAAGGTGAACAGCCCGGCGAGCAGCACCATGTACAGGGTTTCGCCGGTGGCGTTGAGCACCAGTTGCAGGATTTCATTCCAGTCGATCACGCGGTTCATGAGTGGGCCGCCCGTACGCCGTATTGCCGCAGAAAGCTCAAACCGGGGGCGTCATGCCCCAGCGGCAAGCCGCAACTGGGTCGCAGTGAAGCGCCGAGAGCCGACTGCGGGTCGGCGAGCAATCGGGCCACCGGCCCCGCCTCCACCAGTTTTCCGTTGGCCATGGACGCGGCGTGATCGCAGATCGACTTGACCACGTCCAGTTCGTGGGTGATCAGCACGATGGTCAAACCGAGCTGCCGGTTGATGTCGCGCAACAGCTCCAGGATCGACGCGGTGGTTTCCGGGTCGAGGGCGCTGGTGGCTTCGTCCGACAGCAGATACGCCGGGCGCGCCGCCAGGGCCCGGGCGATGCCCACTCGCTGCTTCTGCCCACCGGACAGTTGCGACGGAAAGGCTTCAGCCTTGTCGCTCAGGCCTACCAGATCCAGCAGTTCCCGAACCCGTTCATGGCGCTGTGGTTTGGCGACCTTGGCGATTTCCAGCGGCACCGCGACGTTGTCGAACACGTTGCGCGAATGCAGCAGATTGAAGCCCTGAAAGATCATGCCGATGCGCTGACGCTGGCGGCGCAGTTCACTATCGGACAGCGCCGTGAGGTCTTCGCCGTCCAGCAGAATCCGCCCGGCATCCGGGCGTTCGAGCAGATTGAGGCAACGCAGCAGCGTCGATTTACCCGCGCCGCTGCGCCCGAGAATCCCGTAGATCGCGCCATCGGGAATGCTCAGCGACACCTGATCCAGCGCCGGGCTCGACGCTGACGGATAGGTCTTGCTCAGCTGCTCGACGACGATCATGGCTTGGCATCCGCCACCGGGATCACCGAACCCTTGAAGTTCTCGGCGATGTACTTGGCGACTTGCGGCGAGGTCAGGTCCTTGGCCAATTGCTGGATGCGCGGATCGTTTTCCAGTTTCGGCGTGGTCACCAGAATGTTGGCGTAAGGGTTGTGTTCGGCCTTCTCCAGCCCCAGCGCATCCTTGGCCGGCACCAGCCCGGCTTCCAGCGCGTAGTTGCCGTTGATCACCGCCAGGTCCACGTCATCCAGCGCACGGGGCAATTGCGGCGATTCGATTTCGAGGATCTTCAGGTGTTTCGGGTTTTCGGCAATGTCCTTGGGCGTCGCCTGATCGGCGGCCGGATCATTGAAACCGGCTTTGAGTTTGATCAGGCCGTTGTCCTGCAACAGGTACAACGCGCGGCTCAGGTTGGTGACGTTGTTCGGCACGGCGACCGTGCCTTTGTCCGGCACCTGGGCGAAGCTTTTGTGGCGATGGGAATAGATGCCCAGCGGTTCGATGTGAACCGTGGCGGCCACCGCGAGTTTTTCGCCGAGGGCCTTTTCCTGGGATTGCAGGTACGGCAGATGCTGGAAGTAGTTGGCGTCCACATCGCCGTGCACCAGCAGTTCGTTGGAGTTCACGCCCTGGGGGATTTCGATCACCTTGAGGTTGAGCTGCGGATCGAATTTCTGGATGTACGCCAGAATCTGCGCGTGGGGCACCGGGTCGGCGGCAACCCGCAATGGCTCCAGCGCCTGAGCACTGAACGAAGTCACCAGCGCGCCGAGGACGGCCAGGGTCAGGCCTGCTTTTTTCAACACTGCTTTTTTCAACATGGGAAAAATCCTTTTGCGAGTGATGGATCAGGCGTTGGCGGTCTTGCGAAGCGGTGTCGGAGTATTCGACGCATCGGCGTAGAAGCGCTGAGCGACATCGGGATGGGAGCGCAGTCGGCCCTTGAGGTAATTCCAGCCGACATCGCGAAACAACGGATTGAGCGGATCGCTGGCCGGGCCGCGCGCCTCACGCAGCAACGCCGTCGGCAAGGGATAAAGCGGGACAACTGCATCGAGTTGCGCACCGAGGAAAAACGCGATGGACAAGCGCTCGCTGCCCACGGGTGGCGACACCACCCGGTGTACCGTGGCGCGCAGATAACCGTTGGTGGCCAGCTCAAGCAGCTCGCCGATATTCACCACCAGCGTATTGTCCCGAGGCAGCGCATCGATCCAGCGTCCCTCTTCGATTTCCACTTGCAGGCCGGCCTGCTGGTCTTGCAACAGGAAGCTGAGAAAACCCGAATCCTTGTGCGCACCGACGCCCTGATTGCTCGCCGTCGAGGCTTGCCCCGGATAGCGCATCAGCTTGATGTGTTCGTTGGGTTTGTCGCCGTACAACCGGTCGAAGGCGTCTTCCGGCAGCGACAATGCCTGGGCGAATGCGCGCAGCAGACGCAGCGACATTTGGGTCATCGCCTGCTGCCAGTCGAGCAGCAGCGGCTTGAGTTGCGGCAACGCCTCGGGCCATTGATTCGGCCCTTGCAGCCGCGCCCACAACGGACTGTCGGCGTTCAATGGCAAGACCTCGCGCTCGGCGCCAAGATCGAACTGTTCACGTTGATCGGGCTGGCCTCGAGTGATCTCGGAAGCGGCGCGGTTATAACCGCGAAAGTGCGGCGAATTGATCATGCCGACGGCGGACTTCTCGCTGTCGGGCAAGGCGAAGAATTGCCGGGCGTGGTCCTGCACTTGTTTGAGCAGGCCGGCGTCGATGCCATGACCGGTCAGGTAGAAAAAACCCACATCACGGGCGGCATGACGCAAGTCATCGAGAAAGGCCTGGCGTTGCGACGGCGTACCGTCGAGCAGGGACAGGTCGAGGATGGGTAATGCGGTGATATCTGAGGTGTGCGGCATGATTCACTCCCGTGTGAATCAAACCTGAAGAGTCCGTGATCGATTCAGCTTGTGCCGTCATGGCAATCGGGAGGTCTATCGGTTTGATGCTTTTGATTCGTCTATGAAACAAAACTAAACGATATTAAAAACACCGAACAAATATCTTTTTTGCATTAGCTTAGTTCCAACATTTTCCAGAAGAGAGGGAGCCATGGGCTCCCTCTCTTGCCTTCAGGCGTCCTGAAATGCCCGTGGCCGTTGACTGCGCTGCTGCGCCGCCACATCCGGCGCCTGCTGCAACTGGAAGTCGAACTTCAATTCGGCTCGACGTCCCGCTGCATCCTCCAAAAACTCGACCTCCCCGACCAACCCCTCACGGGTCGCATACGCAAAGTCATCCCACAGGTATTTGTCCCCCGACAGATTGATCTGCGTCGTCAGGTGCCGGTGCCCCGGTGCGGAAATGAAGAAGTGAATATGAGCCGGGCGCTGGCCGTGGCGGCCGAGCAGGTCGAGGCATTCCTGGGTCGGGCCTTGCGGATCGCAGCCATAGCCGGAGGGCACGATGCTGCGGGCGCGGTAGCGGCCTTCGGCGTCGGTGATGATCCGCCGGCGCAGGTTGTATTCGGACTGGCTCTGATCGAAGAACGAGTAAGTGCCTTTGGTGTTGGCGTGCCACAGGTCGACCGTGGCGCCGGCCAGCGGCTGACCTTGCGGGTCGAATACCTGGCCTTCGAGGAACATTACGGTGGCGACGCCCTCTTCGCTGCCGTCGTCCATCCGGCATTCACCTTCGTAGAGCGGCGCGCCGGCCACGTACAACGGGCCCTCGATGGTGCGCGGCGTGCCGCCGGTCAAGCCGTTCTGCGCGTCCTTGGCGTCCTGCAGCAGGTCAAGGAAATGCTCGAGGCCGAGGCCGGCCACCAGTAGTCCGGCTTCCGAGCGACCGCCCAGACGGTTGAGGTAATCGACAGCTTTCCAGAATTCGTCTTCGCTGATCTCAAGGTCTTCGATGATCCGGGCGGTGTCCTGCAACACTCGCAGGACGATGGTTTTCAGGCGCGAGCTGCCGCCATCGTTGGCGAAACCGGCGGCTTCTTCGAAGAACGTTTGCAGTTTGGCAGTGTGGGCAATCTTCACGGTCATGGTGTTCACCTCATCTTGTTGTTGTGGGGTCGGGTCCGGGCTCAGCGGTCGTCGGCGTGGATCGACGAGGGGTGACGACAGAGGCCGTCGATCTCGATCTCCATGTAAGGAAACAGCGGCAACAGCATCAGGGTGTCGTGCAGCGCCTCGACGCTGGGGACGTCGAACACGCTGTAATTGGCGTAGTGCCCGGCGATGCGCCAGAGGTGGCGCCACTGGCCCTCGCGTTGCAGGCGCTGGGCGAGTTCCTTCTCGTCGGCCTTGAGTTTTGTGGCAACGGCAGGGTCCATGTCGGCGGGCAATTTCACGGTCATTTTTACGTGGAACAGCATGGCGTTCTCCTTGGGGAATCAGTGCCGGCGAAAGCGCGCCAGACGCTCTTCATCCAGCGTCAGGCCCAGGCCCGGGGTGCGTGGAATGTGCAGGTGAAAGTCGCGGTATTGCGGGCGCTCGGTGACGATGTCTTCGGTCAGCAACAGCGGGCCGAACAGCTCGGTGTCCCAGGTCAGTTGCCTGAGCGTGAGGAACGCATGGGCCGAAGCCAGGGTGCCGACGGAGCCTTCGAGCATGGTGCCGCCGTACAAAGCGATGCCGGCCGCTTCGGCGATTTGCGCGGTGCGCAACACGGCGCGCGGGCCGCCGTTTTTGGCGATCTTCAGGGCGAAGACGCTGGCGGCGCCGTCGGCGGCGAGGCTGAACGCGTCCTCGACGCTTTCGATGGATTCGTCGGCCATGATCGGCGCCGGGCTGCGCTGGTTCAGACGAATCTGCCCGGAACGATTGACTCGCGAGATCGGCTGCTCGATCAGGTCGATGCCGTTGTCGCCGAGCACCTGACAGCCGCGAATCGCCTGGGATTCGTCCCAGTACTGATTGACGTCGACCCGCACACTGGCGCGCTCGCCCAGGGCTTTCTTGATCGCCACCACATGCTTGAGATCCTGCTCCAGCGGGTTGGCGCCGATCTTCAATTTGAAGATCCGGTGCCGCCGCGCTTCCAGCATTTGCTCGGCCTCGGCGATGTCGCGGGCGGTGTCACCGCTGGCCAGGGTCCAGGCCACTTCGAGGCTGTCGCGGACCCGACCGCCGAGCAGTTCGCTCACGGGCAGGCCGAGGCGTTTACCCTGGGCGTCGAGCAATGCGCTCTCGATGCCTGACTTGGCGAAGGTGTTGCCCTTGGCGATCTTGTCGAGCTTGTGCATCGCGGCGTTGATGTTGTCCGCGTCCAGACCGATCAGCGCCGGCGCCAGGTGCGCGTCGATGTTGGCCTTGATGCTTTCCGGACTTTCGTAGCCGTAGGCCAGGCCGCCGATGGTGGTGGCTTCGCCGAGGCCTTCGATACCGTCGCTGCAACCCAGGCGCAGGATCACCAGCGTCTGGTTCTGCATCGTGTGCATCGCCAGTTTGTGCGGGCGGATGGTCGGCAGGTCGACGATGATCGCCGACAGGTTTTCAATCAGGATCCGGTTCATTTCAGTGTCCATTCAAACGTGATCAACCGAGGTCACCGCCACCGACCGGCAGGGTTACGCCGGTGATGTAGGAGGCGTCGTCCGAGGCGAGAAACAGGATCGCGCCGACCTGTTCGTCAATGGTTCCGTAACGTTTCATCAGGCTGCTATCGAGGGTTTGCGCGACGATTTCCTGATACCAGGCCTGCTCCTGCGCGGACTGTTCGGCGGTGTTGCGCGGGATGCGCCGGAGCGGCGCTTCGGTGCCGCCGGGTGCGGTGGCGTTGAC
This sequence comes from Pseudomonas sp. GW823-FHT04A03, assembly GCF_058796615.1. Lineage (NCBI taxonomy): Bacteria > Pseudomonadati > Pseudomonadota > Gammaproteobacteria > Pseudomonadales > Pseudomonadaceae > Pseudomonas > Pseudomonas sp. GW823-FHT04A03. The sequence continues at coordinate 133,925 of NZ_JBXAIV010000001.1, read as the reverse complement.
CCGGATCCCGCGCTCGGCGTTTTCAAAGGCCAGGCAGGCAGTCAGCGCATTGATTCCGCCCTTGGCCGCGCCGTAGGGAACGCGGTTCAGGCTGCGGGTCGCAATCGACGACACATTGACGATCGCGCCGCGCCCCTGTTTGAGCATGTACGGCAATGCGGCGTGGCAGCACCACAGCGTCGGGAACAACGAACGGCGCACTTCGGCCTCGATCTGCTCGACGTCGTAGTGCTCGAACGGCTTGGCCCAGATGGTGCCGCCGACGTTGTTGACCAGCACATCCAGACGCCCGAACGTATCGACGGCGGCGCTCATCACCCGGGCGCAATCGGCGTATTGCTCAAGGTCGGCGGTCAGCGACAGCACGCCCTCGCCTTGCAGTTCGTGAACCAGTTCGGAGCGGTCGACGGCAATGACCTGCGCGCCCTCCTCCAGCAAGCGCTCGCACACCCGGCGACCGATGCCCTGCGCCGCGCCGGTGACCAGCGCGACCTTGTTGGCGAATCTGTTGTTCATGACAACCTCGCAATTCAGAAAGAAGACTCAGGCCGCCGCGAATTTCTCGTAGTAGAAGTTCGCCGGCGTGATGCCCTGTTCGCGGATGTACTGGCTGACCGCCTCGACCATCGGCGGCGGGCCGCACAGGTACACGTCGACATCGCCTTCGTTGAGGTGTCGCGGTTCGATGTGCTGGGTGACGTAGCCCTTGAGCGGGTGCTGACTCTGCGGATTGGCCACACAAGCGCCGAAGCTGAAATTCGGGATGCGCGCGGCGAAGGCTTCGAGGCGGTCAAGTTCGACCAGATCGAAATCGTTGGTCACGCCGTAGATCAGGTGAACCGGGTGCTCGCTGCCCTGCTCGGCGATCTTCTCCAGCATCGCTGTGAACGGCGCCAGCCCGGTGCCGCCGGCCAACAGCAGCAGCGGCCGCTTGATTTCGCGCAGGTAAAAACTGCCCAGCGGCCCGGCGAGATTCAGGCTGTCGCCGGCCCTGGCCAGCCCGGTGAGGAAGCTGCTCATCAGGCCGCCGGGAACATTGCGGATCAGGAAACTGACCTCGCCGTTCTTCTGCAGCGAGCTGAAGGAATAGGCACGGGATTGCTCGCTGCCCGGCACTTGCAGATTGACGTATTGCCCCGGCAGGAACGCCAGTTTGCTCAGGGATTCACCCTTGAGCGACAGCGCGATGGTGCTTTCGGAGAGCTGACGAACATCGCTGATCGACGCCTGATAACTCGCCTGTTCGGTCTTGCACACCTGCGAGCCGACCGGCACCCGCACCACGCAATCGCTTTCGGCGCGCATCTGGCAAGTCAGGACGTAACCCCGGGCCAGTTCGTCTTCACTCAAGGCGTCTTCGATGAAGTTGTCGCCCATGTCGTATCGCCCGGCCTCGGCGAAACACTTGCAGGTGCCGCAGGCGCCGTCGCGGCAGTCCAGCGGGATGTTGATGCCTTGGCGGTAAGCCGCGTCGGCAACGGTTTCGTGGCCCGAGGCCTCGATGAAACGGGTAACCCCGTCTTCGAAATTCAGTGCGATCTGGAAACTCATGGTGCACCTCGCTCACAGCGTCGAGCCCGGCTCGCCGCCGTCTCGATCAGATGTGGTAGATGTCGATGACCTGACGGACGTAATCGTTCTTCAGCACGACTTTCTTGGCCTTGATCAACGGCTGTTCGCCACGCAGGTCGAGGGTGTAGAAACTGCTGCCGAAGTAGCTGTCGGTGACCTGATAACGAAAGCTCAGGGTGTGCCAGTTGAAGCGCACCCGGCATTGCCCTTCGCCCTGCTCGACGATCTCGATGTTGCTGAGATTGTGCGAGGTGCGGGTGTCGGGAATGGTTGCGCTGGAGCGCTCGGTCTTGATCCGGAACACCCGGTCTTCGAGGCCGCCACGGTTGCCGTACCAGATCAGCGAGATTTCGCTTTGCGGGTCTTCGGTCAGGGTGTCGTGGTCGTCCCAGGCCGGCATCCAGAAACTGGCGTCGGCGGCGTAGAGTTCCAGCCACTGATCCCACTGGCCGTCGTCGAGATAGCGCGCCTCGCGGTAGAGGAAATCGCGCACGATGTCGTAGAGGTTGCTCATCACACAGCCTCCACGGGGATCAGGTTTTTATCGCTGACGGCGGCCTTGAGCATGGTTTCCTGCCAGTACTTGTGTTGCAGCACGAACAGGCCTTCGTCCTCGGTGCGCATGCCGGACAGCAAGGGCTTGAGGTCGATCTCCTCGGCCGCCGCGTCCGCGCCTTCGACCCAATGGGTCGCGCCACGGGACATGTCGTTCCAGCCGCGCCCGGCGCCGTAGCCGGTCTGGCACGAGCGGAATTCTTCGAGATCATCCGGGGTGGCCATGCCGCTGACATTGAAGAAGTCTTCGTACTGGCGAATGCGTTTGGCCCGGGCCTCCGCGCTTTCGCCTTTGGGCGCGATGCAATAGATGGTGATCTCGGTCTTGTCGACAGAGATCGGCCGGGCGATGCGGATCTGCGAGCTGAACTGATCCATCAGGTACACGTTGGGGTACAGGCACAGGTTGCGCGAGTTCTCGATCATCCAGTCGGCGCGGGCCTGGCCGAAGTCCCGGGCCAGTTCATCGCGGCGCTCGTAGGCCGGACGGTCCTCGGGGTTGGCCCAGCGGGTCCAGAGCAGCAAGTGGCCGTGGTCGAACGAGTAGAAACCACCGCCCTTCTTCGCCCAGCTTCCGGCGCTCATGGTCTTGATTTCTTCGCCGGCGTCGCGCTGCTGACGCTGGTTCTGGGTGGCGGCGTAGTTCCAGTGCACGGAGCTGACGTGATAGCCGTCGGCGCCATTTTCGGCGGTGAGTTTCCAGTTGCCTTCATAGATGTAGGAGCTGGAACCGCGCAGCACTTCCAGGCCTTCGGGGGACTGATCGACGATCATGTCGATGATCTTGGCCGATTCGCCCAGGTGCTCGGCAAGCGACTTCACATCGGCATTCAGGCTGCCGAACAGAAAGCCGCGATAGGACTCGAAACGCGCGACTTTGGTCAGGTCGTGGGAGCCTTCGCAGTTGAAACCTTCGGGGTAGCCGGCTTCGCTTGGGTCCTTGACTTTGAGCAGTTTGCCGCTGTTGTTGAACGTCCAGCCGTGGAACGGGCAGGTATAGCTGGAACGGTTGCCGGACTTGTGCCGGCAAAGCATGGCGCCGCGATGGCTGCACGCATTGAGAAAGGCATTGAGTTCACCGGCCTTGTTGCGGGCGATGAACACGGGTTGGCGGCCCATGGTGAGGGTCAGAAAATCGTTGGCGTTGGGGATCTGGCTTTCGTGGGCGAGGTAGATCCAGTTGCCTTCGAAGATGTGCGCCATCTCCAGTTCGAACAGCCGCGGATCGGTGAACATCTCCCGCTTGCAGCGGTAGGCACCCTTTTCGGGGTCCTCTTCAAGCATGGCATTGAGGTAGTCGATTCCCAGGGACATGGCCGGGGCCTCCATTGTTATTGTTCAGGCCAGGTCAGATTAGGGAGGCAACGCGAGCGGCAATATCCGAATCCTGCAGAGCACTATCCGTTTTGTGCAGGACGGCGCGGCAGGTGCTTCAGATTGTTTCGGGGCGGGAATTCAGTGGCGGCGTTTGAAGGTCACGGACGGCAATTCGCCGAACTGCTGGCGATAGCTTTCGGAGAAACGCCCGAGGTGCAGGAAGCCGTAGTCGAGCGCCAGTTCGGTGAGGTTGCGCACCGGACAGCTCGGATCGTTGAGGCAGGCATGAATGCGTTCCAGCTTGCGCTGGCGGATGTATTGCATCGGGGTCACGCCGAGCTGGCGTTCGAACAGCGCGTACAGTGAACGCGGGCTCATGTTCGCCTGGGCCGCCAGGTGTTCGGCGGGCAGATCCAGCTTCAGGTTGCGCTCTATATAGTCGAGGATCCGCTCGAAGCTGACGCTCGGCGAACTCAGGCATTCACGGCTGACGTTGGTGTTCATCAGCGAGATCAGTTTGCTGCCGACGATCTGCGCGTAATGCTCCTGCACTCGCAGCAACGGATCGCTGGCTTCGGCTTCCTGGCAGATCATGCCCAACAGGTTGGTAAACCCTTCCAGCTCGTCGAGCCGGTAATGATTGCGCAGAAACCGGATGCCGCCGGCAGGATGCAGCCAGCGCTGCTCGTCGCACACCGACTCCAGCACACTGACCGGCACCTTGAGGATGAACTTCTCGCAATCGTCGGAATAGGTCAGGTCGACCGGATCGTCCGGGTTGATCAACAGCAATTCGCCCGGCACCAGGTGATGCTCGCGCTTATGCCCGCGCCACAGGCAGTTGCCTTGCAGCAGGACTTGCAGGTGGTACACGGTTTCCAGCGCCAGCGACGTGACGCGAACGCTGCCGCCATAGCTGATGCGGCACAGATCGAGATCGGCGAGTTTGCGGTGGTTGAGGCTGGCTTGCGGGTGGGTAGTTTTGGACAGGCCGATGAAATGCTGGCCGACGTGCTGGTTCACATAGTCGGAGACGGCATACGGGTCAGCGTGGCGAAACACGCTGCTGCGGTCGCTCAGCAGGCGGCTGTCCATGGGCAAGGCACTCGATCTTGTCGTTATGGTGATGGTCACGGTTTACGCCATCACCGGTCACAGTACGCCGGCGAGCAAGATCGGGCAATTGGACGAAGGTTCGGGTGTCCGGTGATCGAACGGTTTCAGCGAATCAGGATTGACGGCCCCAACGAAAAAACCACCTGCGAACAGGTGGTTTTGATCAGAACGGCAAACGCGATCAGTCAGCGATCGGCATGCTGCTCCAGCATCGCGTAGGCCTCGCCAGTAAAACGGTAGCTTTTGTCGGGCTGAAACACGATGACGCCCTCCTCGCACAAACGCTTGAGCACTTCCCTGACGCTGATGAACTGAATGCCGCTGACAAACGCTTGCAGATACCCATGCACCCCGCGCCCGCCAACGGCGCGCCCTTCCCGTGCGGCAACCAGCAAGGCATCGATCACCTTGATCCGGATCAGGCTGGTGCGCAGCCCGTAATAATGCAGCAGCTCACGGATATGCTCATTGGTGCTGCGCTCGAAATCGAAGGCCCGCTGGCCTTTCGGGATCGGCAATGGCGTACCAGAGGAAGTCGATGCCGGGCTGGTTAACATTCGAATACTCCTTTTCCTTGAAGGCTCTGTGATCAACCGCTGTGCGTAGCTATATAGAAGAAGGCGCACTCGACTGTCCTGCCATCAAGTGCGCCCCCCGATCAGAAGTCGACAGTCGCCGACAACTGCAACGTGCGTGGATAACCCGGGGAGAACGCGCCGTAGGACGCCACACCCGACCAGTATTCACGATCAAACACGTTCTGCACCGTGGCGCGGAACGTCGTCGGCCGACCTTCGATCTTGGTGGCGTAGCGAGCGCCGGCGTCGACGCGGGTCCAGGAAGGCAGTTCCTGGGTGTTGGCCTGATTGACGTATTGGCTGTCGGTGTAGATCGCACCGCCGGTCAGTGTGAAACCTTCGACCCACGGTGTATCCCACTCGGCCCAGAGGTTGGCCTGGACATCCGGCACGCCGACCGGTTTGTTGCCACGGTTGGCGGCGGTGGCCGAATCCGTCAGTTCGCCATCGAGTACGGTCACGCCGCCCATCAGACGAGTACCCGGCGCCACTTCACCGAACATGCTCAACTCGACACCACGGTTGCGTTGTTCGGCTTGCACCGAGAACACGTTGCCGGCGCCGATTTCGCCGCTCGGCTTCTCGATCTGGAACAGCGCCAGAGTCGTCATGAACGTGCCGTGTTCGTACTTCACGCCGATTTCGTGCTGCTTGGATTTGTAAGGTGCGAAGGTTTCGCCGGAGTTCGCCGCCGTGCCCGGAGCGATGTCACCTTTGCTCAGGCCTTCGACGTAGTTGTAGTACAGCGAAACGTCGTCCCACGGTTTGACCACCACGCCCGCCAGCGGCGTCGTCGCGTTGTCGTCGTAACGCGAGCTGACCGAACCCGAGGCGTTGTAGTTGCGCGACTCGATGTCCTGACGGCGCACGCCGAGAGTCAACTGAATCCGGTCATCGAGGAAGCCCAGGGTGTCGGTCAACGCGATGCCGGACAGCTCCGATTCGGAAATGCGCAGCACTTTCGGCGAGTTGATGTACTGCTTGGGCACGTCCACCGGGTGGTAGATGTTCGAGCGGATCTCCGTGCCGTTGTTGATGCCCCGGGACAACTCGTCCTGATAACGGGTCGCCATGACCGTGGTCGTGTGGGTGACCGGGCCGGTGGCGAACAGCGCTCGCATCCCCACGTCCGCCGTCGAACGGTCGACGTTGAATTTGTAGTAGCCGGGGATGTTGCTGGTGTCGCCGGCGTCGTTGAGGATTCGCGGCACCTGGTCGGACATGCGCTTGACGTCAGAGCGACCGCCGCCGGCGTGGGCGAACACCGTCAGGTTATCGTTGAGGTCGTATTCGCCGCCGAGCAAGGCCGACTGCTCCTTGGTGTCCGACCAGCCCCAGTCCTGCGGCAGGTTGGTGCGACCATTCGGCGCCGATGGAACATCGACGCCCGGCGCGATGGTGAACGGGCGCGAGGCCGCATCGAAGCTCTCTTTCTGGCTGATGAAATCCAGGTTCAGGCGCAAGCGCTCGCCCTGGTAGTCGAGGGCGATGGCGCCGATGTTGAGATCCCTTTGCTGATCATCCACCGCGGTGTCGCCGCCCTGAAGGCTGCCGTTGAAACGCACGCCAAACTGGTTTTCGTCACCGAAACGCCGACTGATGTCCAGATGCCCGCCCACTTGCGAGTCCGAAGCGTAACTGCCGGTGAAGCGAGTCAGGTCTTCGGCCAGCGGGCGCTTGGGCACGATGTTGATCACGCCGCCGACGCCGCTGTTAGGCGAAATCCCGTACATCAGCGCGCCCGGCCCTTTGAGTACTTCGACGCGCTCGGCGTATTCGGTGAACACCCGATAGTTGGGCGCGACACCGTATACACCGTCATAGGCCAGCTCGCCGAGGTTGCCCTCGCCTATCGCAAATCCACGGATGAAAAACGAATCGACGATCCCGCCGGTCTGCCCGGTGGAGCGCACCGATGGGTCGCGTTCCAGCGCATCGGCCACGGTGACGGTTTGCAGATCGGCGAGGGTCTTGGCGGTGTAGCTGGTCACGCTGAACGGCGTGTCCATCACGTCCTTGTTGCCCATCATCCCGAGCCGCGCACCACGGGCGACCTGGCCTCCGGCGAGGACTTCCGGCAATGCGGTCGCGCCGTTGTAACGGGCGTTGACGTTGGTGGTATCCAGCGTCAGCCCTTCGGTGGCGACGGCGTCCTGTTGCTCGGGTTGCTTGGGGTCTGCTGCCCAGGCAGTGGCGCTTCCTGCGGCCAGAATGGAACTCAGCATCGCGGTGCGAATGGCCAGTGTGAGTGCGCGTTCACTGCAGGGTCGGCTTGCAACAGACATGACGTTTGGGTCCTTCTCGAGTGGCTGAAAATGGTAATGACTCCTATTTGCCAGTCGACAATCGAAAAAGTATCAGCGTGGCCGGATATTTTTTTTGAGCGGATCCCGGGAAGGGAAAACGCCGGAGGATGGGTTGGTCAAACCCACCCTCCTGCGCCGGTCAGTCATACAGGCATTGCAACGGGATGGAGACCACCGGCAGCGCGGGGTCGAACGCGTGCCGGGTGGTCTTGTACGGGAACAACTCGCCGCGCTCGATGGTGGTGAAAATCTGCGCCACTTCGAACGCTTGCCCGGTTTGCCAGTGGCGCACGCAAACCCTTGGGTCGGCGTAGTCGAGCTGGATGCACGGCACCCGTTTCAACCCCAGTGCCCGCGCCGCGTTGAACCGGTGATTGCCGTCCATCACGATGCCTCGTGAACGCTCGACGATGATCGGTTCGAGCCAGTGTCCGGCCTGGATGATCGCCTCGCGCAGGCGCTGCACGTTGAGCGGATCGACCTGCTCGGATTGCCGCACGTCGCACAGCGCACGCAGGGCAATCTGGTAACCATGTCCCATGATTCACCCCCGGTTTCAGCAGGCATCCGCGTTGGCGACCAGCGCGTACTGGCTGGCCATGTCCCGCAGGCGCTGGGCCTGTTCGATGAGCGGCAGATCGACCATTTCGCCGTCGACTTGCACCGCGTGACTGCCCCCCGCCACCGCGTTCAGGACCCGGTCCGCCCACGCCAGTTGGCGGGCGTTGGGCAGGAAGGCTTTCTGCACCGTGGCGATTTGCGAAGGATGGATACACAGCTTGGCGCCGAACCCCAGCGAACGGGCGTAACGCGAGTCGCGCTCGACCAGCGCCATGTCGCTGATGGCCGGAGTCACGCCATCGATCGGCGCCGGCAGACCGGCCACCCGTGAAGCGAGCACGATGCGATTGCGGGCGAACAGAAACGCCTCGGGAATCTGGCTGCAATCGATGTCCAGAGAGAAATCCAGCGAGCCGAATGCCAGCCGCGCCAACCCGGGAATCGCCGCAATCGCCTCGACCTGATGCAGGCCCTTGGCGGTCTCGATGATGGCGACGATTTGCAGCTCGGGGTTCCATTCCAGCAGGCGCTCGACCACGCGCGACAGGCTCTCCGGGCATTCGGCCTTGGGCAGGAAAATCCCCGCGCAGCGCTCGGGGTAGCGCATGTCGCCCAGCCATGTCATGTCCTGGCGAAACAGCGAGCTGCCGACGCTGTTCAGCCGGATGTAACGCTGGCAGGCGGTTTCGGGCGTGCTCTGCTGCCAGGCCCAGATCGATGCCCGGGCCACGGCTTTGCTGTTCGGATGAACGGCGTCTTCGAGGTCGAGAATGATCGCGTCCGGCCCGGCTTCGACCGCTTTGGAGAAACGCTCCGGCCGGTTGCCGGGAACGAACAGGTAGCTGATGGGAAGCGTGGCGTTGGTGCTGTGACGAATAGTCATCGGGACTCTCCTGAGCGTGCTTCAGTCGTGGGTTTTCAAAAAAAATTCGAACACCTGTTACAGGGGAAAAACCGGGTTGATTCCAGGCGTATTGAATCAACCGTCAACACCTTGAATAACAAGGTGTTAAGGGATTTTTTAATCAATACGCGAGCGCTTACTTGAGCAGGCGAACAAACGGTTTCGCACTCCCCTGCTGTGTGTGTTCATTCAAAAATATTTGAAAACCTTACTTGATAATCGTTCCTGTTCGCAATATTGTTCGAGCCGCTGACAGGGTCGAGACTCAAATCAAGACCTGCGATTTTGTTCACGGAAAGTTCGGCGCAATGATGTCATTTACATGTCAGGTAATGGCACTTTAAAAGCGACAAGGCCATATTTTATTGGCCTTCTCCTTGCCTGCCCGAGCCTTAAGGAGTGGGGTTCTCATGAAACAGATTTGTGAAAATTTTATGAAAGAACATGCCCCTTGTTTAATTCCAGAGCGGATCTTTCATCCGCCTCCACCTCTTTAAACACTCGCACCTGACGAGCAGCAAGAACACGCAACATACATATGGCGATTATTTACGCCAGAGGTTTCCTATGCCTGAATTAATTGCGCCGCAAATAACAGAAACAACTGAAGCCCAATACCCAAAAGTGCTGAAACCGTTACTTGATCCTGTTATCGAAAACTTTCTTCAACATTCACCGGGAACACTTGTTGAGCTGGTTAAACAACACGGATCGCCGCTGAATCTGGTGTGGCCACATGCCTTTGAGACCAACGCCCACGCGCTGCAATCGGTGCTGAAGAAGCACGACGTTGACTACGCGATTTTCTACGGCGCCAAAGCCAACAAGTCCCAATGCCTGCTGGCTGCGGCTGCGTCGTCAGGCATCGGCACTGACGTATCGAGCCTGTTTGAGCTGCAAGCCGCGCTGCGCGCCGGGACCAAAGCGGAACATTTGTGCGCAACCGGGCCGGCCAAAACGACCGCATTTCATCAAGCGCTGGTGCAAGGCGGTTCGCTGATTTGTGTGGATTCACGGGAAGAGTTCAGCCAGCTAAAAGCGCTGCTCGACACTACGCAGGGACCGGCCAAAGCCCGAGTCCTGCTGCGTTACAGGCCGACAAGTTGCCCGGCGAGCCGTTTCGGCATCGGCGCCGATGACGTGTTTCAGTGCCTGCAATGGCTGACGGAATCTCGTGAGTCGTTGCACTTCGAAGGTTTCCATTTCCACCTCGGCGGGTACGGCTACGAAACCCGGGTGCAGGCTTTCCGTGAAATGACCGGTTTTTTCGATGCAGCCAGGGAGATGGGGCTCGACCCGGTCATGATCGACATCGGTGGTGGCCTGCCGATGCGCTATGTCGACCCGCAGGAGTACGACAGTTTTTTGCAGAACGACAACAACCCTGGTCATTATCAGAATCGTCGAGTGCCCAACTCTTTTTATCCCTATGGCAGCAGTCTGACGGCTTGTCAGTGGCTGGACTTATTCCTGGAGTCGGAGCATTCCCCGGGAAAAACCATTGCCGGTTACTTGAAGAGCCAGAATATAAAACTGGCACTGGAGCCCGGTCGAAGTCTGGTGGATCAAGCAGCCATTACCGTCTTTCGCGTGACCCGCACCAAACAACTGGCCGGCAACAAAGTTGTGATCTTTGCCGAAGGTAGCAGTTTCAGCGCCTGCGAAACCTGGTTCTCGTCTGAATACCTTGTCGATCCAGTCCTGATCACTTCGAAAGAGTCAAGACAAGTTCCAATACAAGCTTACATCGCTGGGCATAGTTGCCTTGACGATGACGTGATCACTCATCGACTGATCAACTTCGAAACAACACCAAAAACCGGCGATTTATTGGTCTACGCCAACACCGCCGGTTATCAGATGGACTTGCTGGAAAACGAATTTCATCGCCACCCGTTGCCACGGCGACTGACGGCGACTTGTTGTACGGAAGGTAACTACGCATTCACACCTGACTATTAAGGGAAGACGTCCAGATGATACTGAATAAAGTTTCGGATCTTATTGGCAATACACCAATGTTGGGCATCGATGTTCCGGATACCAACGCCCGACTCTTGCTGAAGATAGAGAAGAACAATCCCGGCGGCAGTATTAAAGACCGTATGGCGCGCAACATGGTATTGGCGGCGCTCAAGTCCGGAAAGTTGAAACCCGGTGGCGTGGTCGTGGAATCGTCCTCCGGCAATACCGGCATCGGCCTGGCCATGGCAGCTGTCGAGTTCGACCTGCATTTCATTGCGGTGGTCGACCACCATGCGGCGCAGGACAAGATCGCGGTGATGAAGGCACTGGGCGCGGAAATCCGCTTCGTCGCCGGCACGTACCGGGAAGACGAAGTGGCTGTGGTCGAGCGTCAACGGCTGGCCGCCGAACTCGCCTCGCAGATCCCCGGCGCGGTGTTCATGAACCAGTCCGACAACGCGGCCAACGCCGGCGGCTACAGCGACTTCGTCCGTGAAACCATCGCCCAGGCGGGTGGCCACATCGGTGCCTATGTCGGTTGTGTCGGCACCGGCGGTTCGATGACCGGCATCGCTCGCGGCCTGAAACTGCACAACCCGGACATCGTCACCGTCGCCGTCGAACCGGCCGGCTCCATCGTCTTCGGTCATCCCGGTTATCCGTATTACCAGTCGGGAACCGGCACCCCGGCCGGCGACACCGTTGGCCTGGTGCTCGACTACAGCTGCATCGACCTGGGCTTGCAGGTAACCGACTCTCAGGCGTTCGAAACCGCCCGCTACATCGCACGCAACCTGGCGCTGCTGGTCGGCGGTTCGACCGGCGGTGCGATCTTCAAGGCGCTGGAGCTGATCCACAAAGGCACGCTGACCGGCAACGTTGTGGTGCCGATCGTCGACGGTGGCGAGAAGTACCTGCACACCGTATTCGACGACAAATGGCTGGAAGAACGCGACCTGCTGGACCCGGGTGTCGCACCGCAACTGGACCGCTGGCTGGGCAAGACCCGCTGGCTGGAATCCGACGCCACTCCCCTGCAATTGAGCGTCGCCTGACGCGTCTCCCACACAGGAAAGTCTCTGTATGAAACCGCTGAAAGTCGCCATCTGCGGCGCGGGCCGGACCGGGCATCTGAATGCCATTCTGTTTAAACAGCTGCCCAATGTTCAGGTTTCGATGCTCACCAACAACCAAGAGGTGGTCGACCGGTACCTCGCCAACCTGCCGATGCAGGCGCTGATGCCGGATGGCTCGACGCTGAGCGCGCGACCGGACCGGGTCAGCACCGATGCCAGCGTCGTGGTTGCCGACGCCGACATCGTGATCATCACGGTGCCGGCCCATGCCCGACCGCAAACCCTGCAAGACATCGTTCCGCATTTGAGTACGAGCAAACCGGTGTACGTCGGCGCGATCCCTGGTTTCTGCGGTTTCGACTGGCTGGCGGAAGCCTCACTGGGCGAACGCTCGAACGTGGTGATCTGGGGCATGAAGGATGTGCCGCACACCGCGTTCGATCTGAAGCCGGGCGTGTCGGTCAAGATGGGTGGCGGCAAGAGCCAGTTGTATGTCGCGTTGCACGACCGGGAATCAGCGCAATCACGGCAACACCTGGAACAAATCCTCACCACGCTGTACGGCCCCTGCGTGACGATGCTCGACCATTACCTGGAAATCACCCTGACACCGGGCAACCCGATCATGCACAGCTCGGTGATCTACGGCTTGATCGGTCCCTACGGCCAGTGGCATCGCAAGATCTTCCCGCAGCGCATGTGCTGGTGGACCGAATGCCCCGAGCTGGGCGCCTATTTTCTGGAGCGCATGGATCAGGAAAGTCAGGAACTGTGCAGCGTGATCAGCCAACGCATGGGCATCGACCTGTCGTCGGTCAAATCCCTCAAGCAGGAAATCGTCGAGGCCTACGGCGAGCAGATCCGCGATCAGAGCAGCATGCTGTCGATCCTGCGCACCAACCAGGCCTACAACGACATCCTCGCCCCGATGATTCCGGCCGACGACAACCGCGCTGGCTACGTGATCGAACGCGAAAGCCGCGCCTTCAACGAAGACGTTGCCTACGGCCTGGTGCTGCTGGTGGAAATGGCCCGGCGCTTCGAACTGAAAGTCCCCTACATCGAAGAAGTCCTGCAATGGAGCGTTTCCTATATGCAGGGCCTGCGCGACTCGGCGCTCGACTACTTCCCCCGCCATTGGCCGCGCACGGCGTGAGCGGGTTCAACTTTTCATTAATTTCTCGACGAGCAGATAGCTGATATGGATGACTTCAAGACACTCATCACCTACTCCCGCAAGAATGCCCTGCGACGGATGATCCGTTGCCTGTTTGCCGAAAACATTCTGGATCGCTCGGGCCTGCGCTTCTCCGCCGCCGGCAACGAGGCCACGTACGCGCTGAAAGACGGCCGTTCCCACGTGTTCTTTTCCAACATTGCCAAAGGCCCGGCGGACACCGTGGTCAATGACGGCGACGTGATCCTGATAACCGATGAAGGCGTACGGCAGGTGATCCACACCCATCAGGACCTGCTGGATGTGCTGCGCGACAGCTTCGATTTCGAACCGACCGATGAAGGCATCGCCGGGCTCAAGTCGGACATGGAAAACAGCCTGATGAACGACGCCCACGCCCGTCAGCATCGCCAGCAATGGAACGCACGCCTGGCCGCAGCCGCCCGGGAACAGGGCCTCGACAGCCTGACTGATTACCTGCGTCAGCACGCCAGCACCAAGGACGCCGCGATCCTTCTCGACCAGTGGGGCTCGCTGGAAGGTCACCCTTACTATCCGACGTGGAAAGCCCGCCCGGGCCTCAGCGATGAGGAAGTCGAGCAACTGTCGCCGGAGTTCAACGCCCAGGTGCCATTGCGCATCGCTGCGCTGCGGGCCGATATGGCGAAAAGCGAAAGCATGCCCCACGTCACCGATTACCGCAGCTGGTTTGCCGGCAACTTCCCGACGCAATGGGAGCAATGGAAAGCGTCGCTTAACGAAAAAGGTCTCGACGAATCCCAGTGGTTGCCGCTGCCGATTCACGCGTGGCATTTGCAGGCTTACGTGCTGAAAAACTTCGCGGCAGAAATCGCAGAAGGCACCCTGATCACCGACGGCCCGGACATCCAGACCCTGCCGACCATGTCGTACCGCACGATGATGCCGGTGCTCAAGGAGAGCGCGCCGCTGATCAAGTTACCGATTGCCGTGTGGATGACCAGCGAGCTGCGCAGCCTGCAGGCCAAGTCGATTCATATGGGGCCGCGCATCAGCACCGTCATCACCAAAATCCTCGAGGTCGAAAACGGTTTCGGGCAGCGCCTGGAAATCTTCCCGGAAGAGATCGGTGTGCGTTACAAGAACGCGATCACTCAAGACGATCACCCCGGCCGGCATCTGTCGGTGGTGTTCCGCGCCAGCCAGCAAGCGTTCGAGCGTACCGATGAATGCCTGCCAATCACCGTGGCATCGCTGTTCACCCGCTTGCCGGGCAGTGGCCGACCGCTGTTCACTGAGCTGATCGAGCGCGATGGCGTTCGGGCCAATGCCGCGCAGGTGGAAGACTGGTTCCGTCAGTACGCCAAAGTGGTCACCCACCCGGTGGTGGCGATCTACCTGATGTACGGGATCGGGCTCGAGGCGCACCAGCAGAACACGATGGTGCTGTTTTCCCCGGATGGCAAAGCACGTAGTCTGCTGATCCGCGATTTCGGTGACGGCAGGACCTACGCTCCATTGCTGGAGGGACGCGGCTACACCCTGCAACCGCACGTGCAACCGGGCATTCTGCCAACGGTGTTCGAGGGCGATATCGAGCCGGTGCGCATGTTCGTGCTCGACGCGGCGTTCCTCACGCACCTGCATGAAATGGCCCTGTGGCTGACCAAGGAGTACGCGCTGGACAACAACCGGATGTGGGACATTCTCCGTGAAGAGACCGAGCAGGCGTTCGCGGCGGTACGCGAGCGTGTCGCACCGGATCTGTGGGAAGTCGAACGCAAGGCCTTCCTCAATGATCCGTGGCCGACCCGTTCGTTGCTGCGCATGCACATGATGCAGTACTCCAATTACCGGATTCAGCACACGCTGACCAACCCGCTCAATGTCGTTCAATAACCGAGGCTGACCCATGACCCAAGCAGGTGCCATCGCGGGTTCGCGCGTAAGAGTCCTGATTTATCTTCTGTTCGCGATCCAGCTCATTTCGATGGGCGCGATGGAAATGAGCGGGCCGTTCTGGCCCGTCCACCTGCGCGGGCTGACCTCGTCAGACTCGCTATTCAGCTTCGCCAGCATCGCTGTGTACGTCGGGCCGATGCTGGGCATTATTCTGACCAGTGCATTCTGGGGCCGTATCGGCGATCGCTACGGCCACAAGTTGATGATGATCCGCGCCCTCGCCGGCCTGTCATTGACCCAGCTTGGGCTGGCCCTGTGCAGTGACATCTGGGTGATCCTGATCCTGCGCTTCCTGCAAGGCGCCTTCGCCGGCTACATCGCCCCGGCCCAGGCCTATGGCGTGAGTATCGAGGCCCCTTCACGCAGGGCGCGACTGTTCGCGATCCTGCAGATTTCCACCAACGTCGGCTCGCTGCTCGGCGCGGTGGTTGGCGGGTTGATCCTCGATTACGCGACGTTCTTCTGGATCAACATGATCGCTGCGGTGCTGTGCGCCATCTGCACCGTGGTCGCCGCCGTGACATTGCCGGACGTGCCGCCGGTGAAGAAAGCACCGGTTGCCGATAAAGAAGCTCCGGTCAGCCACAACACCAGCGTCTGGCAAGGCACGCCCCTGCTGTCGCTGCTGGGTGTCATGGGCATTTTGCTGCTGGCGCGGATGCTGCCGCAGACATCGTTCTCGCTGTACGTCAGCTCGGTGTTCGAGGTCAGCAACTCGGTGGTCGGGCTGTGCTATGGCTTGCTGGCGCTGGGTTTCATTCTGTCGGCAACCGCGTGGTCGCGATACTTCGAGCACCGTAGCCAGCAGGACACCTTGCAACGCATCACTTATGTCGTGATCGGCTGCATCGCGCTGACGGCACTCGCCGGCGTCACCCGCAATCCGATCGTATTCGTCGGTACCTACTTCATCTGGGGCGTATTGCTCGGTGCCACGACGCCTGTATTGATGGCGCTGATCTCCAAAACCGCCGACAGCTCGCGCCAGGGCTACGTGCTGGGCATTGCCCAAAGCACCGCACAGTTCGCGTCCATTGCCGGAATCTCGGCCGGTGGTCTGCTCAGCCAGGTCTATGGTTTGCAGTACACCTACCTGTTCGTATGCCTCGCCTACATCCTCGCGCTGATTCCCATCGTTGTGTTGCGCTACCGGCCCATGGTCATGCAACCGAGCCAGATCCCGCCGGGTGACTGATCAAGGAGTTTGCTTTGAACATTGAACAACTGCGCGCCGACACTCCGGGTGTCGAGCAACTCATTCACTTCAACAATGCCGGCGCGGCGCTGATACCCGATCCGGTGATCGAAGTGATGACTCGTCACCTGCAACTTGAGGCGCGGATCGGTGGTTATGAAGCCGCCGGGCAACAGGCCAGGGAAGTGGAGGACGTCTACGACGCCATCGGCCAACTGATCAACGCGCGGCCCGAAGAGATCGCGGTGATCGAAAACGCGACCCGCGCCTGGGATATGGCCTTCTATTCATTGCCGCTGCGGCCCGGCGATGTGGTGCTGACGTCGACCACCGAATACGCCGGCAACTACATTCCCTATCTGCAACTCAAGCAACAGCGCGGCATCGAGATCAGGGTCATTCCCAACGATGAACAGGGCCAGGTGTCATTGCCGGCGCTGCGGGACATGCTCGGCGACGATCGGGTTGCCCTGGTGTCGCTGCCGGTGATCGCCACCAACGGCGGCCCGGTGCAGCCCATCGAACAGATCGGCGCCCTCGCCCGCGCGGCCGGGGTTCTGTTTCTACTGGATGCCTGTCAGGGCGTCGGGCAGATGCCGATCGATGTGCAGAAAATCGGCTGTCATATGCTGGCGGCCACCAGCCGCAAATACCTGCGCGGCCCTCGGGGCATGGGGTTTCTCTACGTCGAAAAGACTTTGTGCGAAAACCTTGAGCCAGCGTTTCTCGACCTGCATGCGGCTTCATTACTGACCCCGGACACCTTCAAAATTCGCGGAGATGCCCGGCGTTTCGAAAACTGGGAATGCAACGTCGCGGCGAAACTGGGCATGGGCGCGGCGGCCCGTTATGCGCTGGCGCAAGGCATCGAGCCGATGTGGCAGCGCATTCAACGATTGTCGGCACACCTGCGCAGCCGTTTGGCTGATATTCCGGGGATTACATCGCAGGATCGGGGCGCGGTCAGGTCTGGCATCGTTACCTTCACCTGCCAGGACGCCGGCGCGGCGCAAGTCCAGGTATGGCTGGCGAAGCAGGAAAAACGCATCAACGTCACGACATCGACCTTCCGCTCGACCATGCTCGACATGCAGCAACGGAACCTGCTGGAAGTCAGCCGCGCATCGCTGCACGCCTACAACACCGAGGCCGAAATCGACGCCATGGTAAACGCGTTGTTGAGAATGCCCCGCGCCTGAAAACGGATGCTGATTCGCGCTTGCGTCGCGGGCTCTTTGTACACTAGCATTGGGAATACTTCTCAATTGCAAAACACTGCAGCCATGAGCGAAACCCTTCCCGCGAACAACGACAACCATCTGCGCGTGATCGAAGCGCTGTACAGCGGCCATCACGGCTGGCTGTACGCCACGCTGAAGAAAAAACTGGGTAACGCCATGGATGCGGCGGATCTGGCGCAGGATACCTTCACCCGGATCCTCGCCTCCCAGGTCACGACCATCGAGCAACCGCGGGCGTACCTCAGTTGCGTGGCGAAGGGCATCCTCATCAACTGGTACCAGCGCAAGGCACTGGAACGCGCCTACCTCGACGCCCTCGCGCATTTGCCGGCGCCGGAAGTGCCCTCCCCCGAGTTGCGCTTCGTGGTGCTGGAAACCCTGCACGAAATCGACGCGATGCTCGACACCCTGCCGCCGCTGGTCAAACGCGCATTCCTGCTGTCGCAGATCGGCGGTTTGAAATACGCCGACATTGCCGAGCAGCTGGACGTCTCGCTGATCACCGTCAAGCGCTACATGAAACAGGCTTTCGTGCAGTGCCTGATGCTGGTGGAATGAATGCTCACGCGCCGCAGTGAACCGCCGCTCGATCCGAAAATCCTCGAAGAAGCCGCCGAGTGGCTGATGCGCCTGAGTGAAAACGACCTCAGCGAAACCGAGCGTGCAGAGTGGGAATACTGGAAAGTCAGCAGCCCCGAGCGCAACCGCGCGTGGGCCCGCGCACAGTTGCTGCAAAGCAAGTTCGGCGGCCTGCCGCCGTCGCTGGCGATGTCGGCACTGGACCGCCCGAGCAACCCTGAACGCCGCGCAGCATTGGGCAAACTGGCCTTGCTGCTGGCAGCGGTACCCGCCGGTTGGGGCAGCTGGAAACTCGCGCAGTCGCAGCAATGGTCCGCCGATTACCACACCGCCGTCGGTCAGCGCCGCGAACTGACCCTGGCCGACGGCTCGCAAATCACCCTGAACACCGACACGGCCATCGACATCCTGTTCGACACCCGGCAGCGGCTGATCCATTTACGCGAAGGCGAAATCCTGGTGCAGACCGCGCCGGACAACGCCGCGCAGCCTCGACCTTTTCTGGTCAGCACCCGTCAGGGCCGGATGCAGGCGCTGGGTACGCGTTTCACTGTTCGTGAATGGCAGCCGCGCACCCAACTCGCCGTGCTTGAAGGCGCCGTTCAGGTCGAGTTGGCCGACAGTCCCCAGAGCCCGCCGATCATCGTCAACGCCGGACAACGTACCGATTTTTCATCACAAGCCTTTGGCGCAATGAATCCGACCGACCGCAACGTCGGCGCCTGGACCCAAGGCATGTTGATGGCCGACAAGATGCGGCTGGCAGATTTCGTCGTCGAACTGGCGCGCTACCGCCGGGGCTTTGTGCGCTGCGACCCGGCCATTGCCGATCTGCGCATTTCCGGGGCCTTTCCCATCAGCGACACCCAACGTTCGCTGAACATGCTGGCGCAGACCTATCCCGTGCTCGTCTCCGGGCACTTGAGCGGTTACTGGGTGACGCTCTCACCCGCCTGAGCAAAAAAATCACCACACGGGTGATACTTTTTTTGATCTCGGCTGGCAATGAAAGGAACAACCATTCCACCTCGTCCATAGGGTCACCCCTTCATGCTCGTTGCACGACCCTTGTTTGCGGATCGTCTGCTAAAGCCCGTTATGCGCAGTGTGCTGCTCAGCGTTGTACTGGGCCTGGGCAGCAGCGCGCTCGCCGAGGCAGCCGGGCCGACGCAACTGGACGCGGTCACTGTTCGAGCCTACAACATCGCGCCCGGCCCGCTGGGCGTGACCCTGTCGAGCTTCGCCGTGGACGCCGGGATTGCGCTGTCGTTTCAACCGTCGATCACCGAAGGCCTCGTCAGCCCGGGATTGTCCGGCAGTTACTCGGTGCAGGAAGCGGTGTCCCGACTGCTCGAAGGCAGTGGTCTGGAAATGGTCGCCCGCAGTGACGGAACGTGGACGCTGGTGGTGCGCCGGGTCACGTTGTCGGACACCACGGTCGAAGGCATCGACAAGCGCGCCGACAGCTTGCCGCCGGTGCTGGCGGGCGGTCAGGTCGCGCGTGGCGGACGCCTCGGCATTCTGGGCAACCGCGATGCGATGGACGCGCCGTTCAGTGTCAGCAGCTACACCTCGACGCTGATCAAGGACCAGCAGGCTGTCACGGTCGGGGATTTGCTGGAGCGTGATTCTTCGGTGCGCTCCACGGGGCAGACGGGCGGGATTGTCGACTCGTTCTTCATTCGCGGCTTTCCCGTCGGTGAAGGCAATCTCGGCGAACTGGCCTTCGACGGCGTGTACGGCGTGGCTTCCAACTACCGGGTGTTCACCGAATACGCTGAACGGATCGAACTGGTCAAAGGCCCCGGCGCCCTGCTCTACGGCATGTCACCCAACAGCGGCGTTGGCGGCGTGATCAACGTGGTGCCCAAGCGTTCGCTGGACGAAGACCTGACCCGCTTCACCACCAGTTACGCCTTAAATACTCAGCTCGGCGGTCACCTCGATGTCAGCCGGCGTTTCGGCGAAGAACGCCGCTTTGGCGTGCGGGTCAATGGCAGCGTCCAGCAAGGCGATACCGCCATCGACAAGCAATCCCGAGAGGTCGGCATCGGCGCAATTGCCCTCGACTATCAGGGCGAACGCCTGCGCACCACCCTGGACCTGATCAATCAGAAAGAGAGCTTCGACGCCGCATCCCGCCCCTTTCTGATCGCCTCCGGCGTGGAGATTCCATCCGCAGCCAACGGCCGCACCAGCGTCAGCCAGGAATGGGGCTGGTCGGAAACCCGCGACAAATCGGCGTTGCTCGGCGGCGAGTACGACCTCAA
The DNA here is from genome assembly GCF_058796615.1 of Pseudomonas sp. GW823-FHT04A03. NCBI lineage: Bacteria > Pseudomonadati > Pseudomonadota > Gammaproteobacteria > Pseudomonadales > Pseudomonadaceae > Pseudomonas > Pseudomonas sp. GW823-FHT04A03. The sequence continues at coordinate 113,572 of NZ_JBXAIV010000001.1, read as the reverse complement.
CGACAACCTGACCGTGTTCGCCCACGCGGGTGGCGGAAAGTCGGATGTCGCGCGCATGTCCGACCAGACCCCGACCATCATCAACGAAGCGGGCGACACCTCGTCGATCCCCGGTTATTACAAATTCGAAGTCCAGCGCTACACCGTCGATGCCGGTGCGCGCCTGCGTTTCGACACCGGCCCGATCAGCCACAGCACCGCGCTGCAAGTCACCCGTTACCGCGATCATTTGTCTCGGGGAATTATTTCCGGCCCGGCGATCCTGTCGAACATCTACCACCCGGTCGACCGCCCGAAACCCGCGATCGCCAAACCGGATACACCAAAGGTCTCCGAAAGCGAACTGTCGGGCGTGGCCCTTGCCGACACCCTGTCGGTGCTCGACGAACGCCTGCAAGTCACACTCGGCGTGCGTCAGCAGAACATCACGTCGGATAACTACAACGCGGCCGGCTACCTCACCACCCACTACGACAAAAGCAAATCCACGCCGCTGTTCGGGGTCGTCGTCAAACCCTGGGATCATGTCTCGTTCTACTACAACTACGTCGAAGGCCTGAGCAAGGGTGACATCGCGCCGTCCGCCGCTTCCAACGCAGGCGAGATTTTTTCCCCTTACGTGTCCCGCCAGCAGGAAGTCGGGGTCAAGCTCGACTACGGCCGTTTCATGTCCACCATCGCCCTGTTTCAGCTTGAAAAGCCCAGCGGTGAACTCGCATCCGGGGTGTTCGCGGTCAATGGCGAACAACGCAACCGTGGCGTCGAACTGAACATGGCCGGCGAGATTGCACCGGGCACGCGCCTGATCGGTGGCGTGACGCTGCTCGACGGCGAACTGACCCGCACCGGTGTCGCCGCCAACCGTGGCAACAAACCAGTCGGGGTTCCCGAGGTGCAAGCCAACCTCTGGGCCGAATGGGACGTCCCGCAGGTCGAAGGCCTGACGCTGACCAGTGGCGCGATCTACACCGGCAGCCAGTACGTCAATCAGGCCAACACCCAACAACTGGACGCCTGGACCCGCTTCGATGTCGGCGCCCGCTACGCCACGCGCATTGCCGAACGCCCGACCACTTTCCGCGCCACCGTGCAGAACGTGTTCGACCGTGAATACTGGTCGGGCGTCGCCTCCTACGGCGCGTTCTCCCAGGGCGCGCCTCGTACCTTGTTGCTCTCGGCCACTGTCGATTTCTGAAACGTCCGGCCCGGTGCGGCGCCTGGCGTCGTGGTCCGATCCGGCTTTTGCAAAGGCATACACCATGGTTAATGTTTTTCGCCGCCACCAGACCTTCGCCGCCCTGCTGTTCGCCGGGCTGCTGGGTCTGTCGTTGTCTTCCTTGATGCCGAACCACGCACAGGCCGCCGAAACGGATCCGGCACTGGGCACCGTGACTGATTTGCAGGGCCGCACGGTCAAGGTTCACTTGCCGGTGCGCCGGGTGATCCTGGGTGAAGGTCGCCAGTTGTATCTGGTGGCCGCGCTGGATACGCAAAACCCCATCGAACGCATCGTCGGCTGGCGCAAGGATCTGATCCAGTCCGACCCGGACACCTACAACGCCTACCTGCGCAAATTCCCCGACATCGCGAAAATCCCGACCTTCGGCGGCTTCGAGAGCGGCACCTTCGACATCGAGCAGGCGATCTCGCAGAAGCCTGACGTGATCATCCTCAACATCGAAGCGCAGCACGCGACCGAGGATGCCCGCTACATCGAGAAACTCGACGCCTTGGGCATCCCGGTGGTGTACGTCGACTTTCGCAACAACCCCATGCAAAACACCGAGCCGACCATGCGCCTGTTCGGCAAGTTGTTCGGCAAGGAGGAGCGCGCCGAAGCCTTCATCGATTTTCGTAACCAGCAGATCCACCGCGTCACCGACGTGATCGAGAAGCGCCACCCTGCCCGCCCCAGCGTGTTCATCGAGCGCATCGGCGGCTACACCGACGATTGCTGCCTGAGTTTCGGTAACGAGAACTTCGGTCTGTTCGTCGACATGGCCGGCGGCAACAACATTGCTCGGCGGATCATTCCGAGTACGTTCGGACAGCTGAACCCTGAGCAAGTGATCGTCGCCAACCCCGACCATGTCGTGGTTACCAGCGCCGACTGGGAAGCCTTTGCGCCGGGCGGCCACTGGGTCGGCGTCGGCCCGGGCGCGGACTTGACCGAGGCCCGGCGCAAACTGGCCTGGTACACCCAACGCCCGGCCTATGCCGGCATCAAGGCGCAGGACACTCAGGCGTTTCATGCGATCTGGCACCAGTTCTACAACAGCCCTTACCAGTTCGTCGCCATTCAGCAATTGGCCAAATGGTTCCACCCGGAACTGTTCGCCGATCTTGATCCCGACGCCGCATTTCGCGAGATGCACGAGCGCTTCCTGCCAGTGCCGTATGAGCCGGGCTATTTCGTCAGCCTGCAAAAAACCGAGGCCAAACCATGAGTTCGCTGGGCGAAGCACCGATTGTGCAGAGCGTCACTTACCGCCGGCTGGTGCTGCGCAAACGGCTGATTCTGCTCGGGCTGGCCGTGCTGCTGATCTTCAGCGTGCTGCTCGATCTGGCACTCGGCCCGGCTCGCTACAGCCTCAGCGAAGTGCTCGGTGCATTGTTCTCGCCGGACACCGCATCGGCCCAGGTTCGAGTGGTGATGTGGGACATCCGTCTGCCGGTGGCGTTGATGGCGGTCGCTGTCGGCGCGGCGCTTTCACTGGCCGGCGCGCAGATGCAGACCATCCTCAACAATCCGCTCGCCAGCCCTTTCACCCTCGGCATTTCTGCGGCGGCCGGTTTTGGCGCTGCGCTGGGGCTGGCTTTCGGCGTGGCGCTGTTTCCGTTGGCGGCGCAATACATGGTGCCGCTCAACGCGTTCATCATGGCGATGCTCTCGGCACTGCTGATTCACTTCATGAGCATGCGTCGTGGCGTCACTGCCGAAACCATCGTGCTGCTCGGCATTGCGCTGGTGTTTACCTTCAATGCGCTGCTGGCGCTGGTGCAGTTCTTCGCCACCGAACAAGCCGTGGCGGCCGTGGTGTTCTGGACCATGGGCAGCCTGACCAAAGCCACGTGGCCGAAACTCGGGGTGATCTGCGTGGTGATCCTCATCACCCTGCCGATCTTCGCCAAACGAGCGTGGGCAATGACGGCCCTGCGCCTGGGTGATGACAAGGCTGCCAGCTTCGGCATCAACGTGCGCAGCCTGCGTTTTCAGACGCTGATCATGGTCAGCCTGCTCGCTTCGTTTCCGGTGGCGTTCGTCGGCACGATCGGCTTTATCGGGCTGGTCGGGCCGCACATCGCACGGATGCTGATCGGCGAGGATCAGCGGTTTTTCCTGCCGGCCTCGTTGCTGACTGGCGCGCTGATCCTGTCCGCCAGTTCGGTGGTCAGCAAGACCCTGATCCCGGGGGCGATATTCCCCATCGGCGTGGTCACGTCACTGATCGGCGTGCCGTTCTTCATTTCTCTGATTCTCAACGGTAAGAAAAACTCATGGTGAAGATCCGGCTCGACAACCTCGGCGCCCGCTACGGGCAGCGCGAGATCATTTCCGGTGTCAGCACCGCGACGTTTACCGGTGGCCAGGTCGTGGCGGTTGTCGGCCCCAACGCGGCGGGCAAATCGACGTTGTTCAAACGCATGGCCGGGCTGATCGATGGCCCGGGCGAAGTGATTCTGGAAGGTTCGAAAAAAGGCACGCAGGGCATCAGCTACATGCCGCAAGGCCTGAACGCCAGCGCCCGGCTGACGGTGTACGAATCAGTGCTGCTGGCGCGCAAGCAACTGACACCCAACTGGTCGGTTCACGATGATGAGTTGCAACTGGTGGACGAGATTCTCGATGCGCTCGGGATCACCGAACTGTCATTCCGCAACCTCGGGGAATTGAGCGGCGGTCAGCAGCAATTGGTGTCAATCGCCCAGACCCTGGTGCGCGAACCGGAAATCCTGCTGATGGACGAACCCACCAGCGCACTCGACATGCACCGGCAGGTTCAGGTGTTGAACTTCATGAAGGCCCTGGCGCGCCGTCGCGAGGTGATCGTGTTCATCGCCATCCACGACCTGAATCAGGCGCTGCGTTTTGCCGATCAGGTGCTGGTCATCGCGGGTGGCACGTCCCATGGCAGCGGGCCGAGCCATGAAGTCATCACCGAGCCGATGCTGCGCACGGTCTACAAGGTCGAGGCGCGGATCGAGCAATGCAGTCGCGGGCAGCACCATATTCTGATCGACGACATTGTCTGAGGGGTGACCCTCAGAGCAGACTCCACGACACCCCGACATACATCGCCATGCCCTCGCCCGGTGTGGAGCGTGCGGCGTCCAGCCCTTTATCGTCATAGCCCGGCGTAACGGTAGCGGCGTAGTGCTTGTCGGTCAGGTTGCGCATGTCCAGCCAGGTCTGCCAGTCGCCTTTCGGTGCGTTGTAGCCCAGTGTGGCGCCGAAGGTGGCGTAAGGATCGGCGTAGTAGCTGTTGGCGTAATCCACTGCGGTTTTCGAGACCAGTTGCGTGTTGACCGCTGCGAAGAAACCTTGTGGAAAGTCGTAGCGCAGCTCGCCCTGGTAGTAATGCATCGGCAAGCCCGGCAGGCGGTTGTCGCCGAAGCGGTCGTCATCGCGGTAGTGGAAATCGCTGAAAGTGTAGGCCTGACGCAGGCTCAACTTGCCGCCATCGTTCGCTGACCACAGATTGCTGTTCAGGCTGGCTTCCACGCCCTGGTGCACGGTCGGGCTGGCGTTGAGTTCATAAGGCGTGGTGGCGTTGGCGTCCGGCAACACCGAAAGCAATTCGTGACGCACCTGGGCGTAGTACCAGGCCAGGCTCCACTCACCGAGTGCGCTGTCGCCACGACCGCCGAGCTCCAGGGTGGTCGCGGTCTGGTTTTGCAGTTTGACCGGATCGCGCTGGGTGCCGGTCGCTGCGCCGCTACCGGCCGGGAATCGGACGTTGGAGCTGTAAATCAGCGACCACGGATGCGGCGCTTCGACCGAGCGGCTGAGGTTGCCGAACAGTTGCAGATCCGGCGTCACCTGATAGCGCAGGCCCAGACGTGGCGCGTAATCCCAGTCGCCGAGGCTGGTCTTGCCGCCACCTTCCGGGTAGGTCACCGCGCTTTCGCGGCGGGTATAGATCGCGGCGAGGCCGGTGGTCAGCCACAGGTCGTCGGCGATTTCCAGGTCGTTGCCCACGTGCAGGACAGAATCCGAACCCTGATAAGTGAAGTTGCGCATGTGGGTGCCCGGCGTATAACCGGCGGTGTTGCCGGTCGGAATCCGAACCAGCTCACTGGCACCGTCGTTTGGCAGATGCTTGGTTACCCGTAAGCCAACCGTGCTATGGCTTTCGAGCCCCCAGAGCGTGTCGCGGCGCTTGTAGTCGAACGTGCCGCTGACATCGGTGTACGCCACCTTCAGGCGGTTGGGGCCTTCGCGCAGGTCCATCGGGTAATCGTGATAAACCAGACCGGCCTGGATGCTCGAATCGTCATCGATGTAGTACGTGGTCTTGTTGCCGATGAAGGTACTGCCGGGCTGATCGCGGCTGTCGTTGCGCGTCACGTAGGCCGGATTGGCCGCGCGTGGATCGTGTTCGATGGAGTGCTTGGTCACTCGCCCGGCAAGGTCGTTGTCGGTCTCGCGGTGACGGATGTAGAAGCGGGTTTCCAGATTCGGATTGAAGCGATAACCGAAGTTGGCGATCACGCCCTGGCTCTTGCTGGCGGTGTGATCCTGATAACCGTCGGAATGCGCATCGGTCATCGACAGGTAGTAATCGAAATCGCCCAGCACCTGGCCGGAGCTGACTTGTCGTTGGGCATACCCATGGCTACCCATGACGTAACGCACATTCAGCCGCGGCGCGTTGTAGCCGGTGTGACTGACGTAATCGACGGCGCCGCCCAGTGCCAGCGCACCGCGATCAAAACCGTTGGCACCGCGCAGCACTTCCACATGGTCGAGCCACAGCGGCTCCAATAATTCGTAAGGTGTGCCGCCCGGGCCGGTCAGCGGCAGGCCGTCGAGCATCGTGTACAGCCCCGAGGCGTGGGCGCCGGGAGCACGGTTGATGCCCGAGCCACGGATCGAGATCTTCGTCCCTTCGTTGCCCGCCGACTGGGCATAGACACCGGGCTGATACGCCAGCACGTCCTGATTGCTGGCAACCCGGCCCTGCAATGGCTGGCGCATATCGACCACGTTGCTGCCACCCGGCACCTGGGCCAGACGAGCCTTCGCCTCTTCCACCGACGCATCATCACCGCTCTGATCCTCGGCCCCGATCAGCACTTGCCCCAGTTCCAGCCCCTGGGATTGCGCCTTGACCGGACAGACAAGGGCCAGCCCCAGCAAGGCAGCGGGCAGGGTTTTGAGCGAAGGCATCGGGTGAACTCCAGACAGGCGGGAACGGACAGTGACAACTGCGACGTATGAAAGAACGAAGGAAACACATGGCGATTTTGTTTTTTGTCAGGTAAACAGGCGGCTGAAATTCGGGACATTGATTTGAACAAGGGAGATGCAGGGATGGCCGAAGAAGTTCTGAAGTCGAAGATGGTCAACTTTCTGGTGACCGATGCTGAGTTGAACTACGAAGATGTGGGCGAGTTCTACGAGGTCGTGGGGAGCGGCAATGTCGGCATACTGGCCGGGGTGCTCGAGGGATTCAGAAATCACTATGGCGGATTGTGGGTGGGCGGCAGAGTCACCGTCACCGAAAACGCCGTTCACTTGAATGCCAATGCCATGAACCGCATGGCTCAAGACGGGACACTGGATGTCGAGATACCGATGCCGGCGATCCGCAAGGTCACCGTCGAAGGCGGTTTCGTGACGAAGATCGTCCGTCTCGACACAGACGCCTACAGTGTCAAATTCCGTTGCTATGGTGCCAAGGACGTCGCCTCACTGATCGCCAAACAGGCCCTTTCGCAATCATTGAGACGCTCGCGGTAGTTTTGTCGCAAGACAACAGCGCCACCGGTCTTTGAGGTGGCGCCTGGATCACCCCGTCAATTCTTGCACTTGGCCAACACCACCTGACAGGTGTCCGGCGTTCCCCCGGAGCGCCCGGCGTAACGCATGCAGTTGGCCATGGATTTTTGCCGGGCCATGTTCAGGCTGGAACCCCAGGCCAGACCGCCCTCCCCAACCGTCGGCAACGCCTTGGCGTAACAGCTGTCGCCAACGCCTGATGCCGGGTAATGCGTTCTGTTTGAGCATCCCGAAGCCAGCATCACACTGAAGGCAATCAAGAGCCACGACGAGCAGCGAAGCGCGACTGGTCTGCTCATCCCGTTTCACCCCTCGAAAGACAACCGTGATCCATGGAGTCTAGTCGCTGCGGCCGGACATTCACTGGGTGGTTGCCTGGCGGTACTGGCGCGGGGTAAAACCGGTCGACGCCTTGAACTGGCGAGTGAAAGCGCTGTGATCGGTGTAGCCGCATTGCAGCGCCACCTCGGTGATCGGCAGCTCGGTGTGCAACAGGCGATGGGCATGTTCCAGCCGCACTTTCTGGATCATCTGCCTCGGCGTCAAGTGAAAAACCCGTTTGCAGTAGCGTTCCAGTTGCGCCACCGAAATACCGGCGATCCGTGTCAGCTCGCCCAATGTCACCCGACGATTGAAATGCGCGCGGATGTGTTCGTCGACCGCCGCCAGGCGCTGAAACGCTGGATGTGTTTCGCTGGCCGATTGCAGATCCACCGAAATCCCCGCGAGGCCGATGATCTCGCCGTCACGGTTGTACAGCGGACGCTTGTGCGTCAGGCACCAGCCCGGTTCGCGACTGCCGTACAGGTGCAGTTCCAGCTGATCCTCCAGCACCAATCCCTCTTCCAGCACCCGCCGATCCTGCTCGGTATAACCCGGCCCCAGTTGCGCCGGAAACACCTGCGCACTGGTTTTCCCGAGCAGTGGCTTCAGGTCTTTCAGGCCGCAGCGCTGCACCAGCGTGCGATTGGCCAGGACGTACCGCGCCTGCATGTCCTTGATGAAAATCGCCGCGTTCGGAATCACGTCCAGCATCGGCAACAGCGGTGCCACGCCGCCCAGCAACGCGTCGAGGGTATGCGGCCGATGGCGCTCATCGCCCTGACAGAGGATCGCAAACGCGTTCTGCATGTGAAGGTCTTCCCCGGTGAGTGGATCGGCCTGAAAACGTGCCCGCCCTGAGGCGTTCGCGTGCAGATTGCAGCAACGTTTGCGGCGTGTCGAGCGCCGCTGTCTTTCTTCGCAGCTGTGCTGATTTCGTCATCCGCAGCTGCGCAAAACATCAATCGCCCGACGCCTGATGAGTTCACTGTTTAGCCGTTCCAGTGACTCACACCTGCCTATCCAATAACTCACAAAAAGGCGATGCCATGTCAGGCCAAGGCAAGTTCAAAAAACAACTTTCATTGATCGACCTCACCTTTATCGGACTGGGGGCGATCTTCGGTTCCGGCTGGTTGTTCGCGGCCAGTCACGTGTCGGCGATTGCCGGGCCGGCGGGGATTTTTTCCTGGTTGCTGGGCGGGTTCGCCGTGTTGCTGCTGGGCATCGTCTACTGCGAACTGGGCGCGGCATTGCCCCGCGCTGGCGGTGTGGTGCGCTACCCGGTTTACAGCCACGGGCCGCTGCTCGGTTACCTGATGGGTTTCATTACGCTGATCGCGTTTTCCAGCCTCGTGGCGATCGAGGTGGTTGCTTCGCGCCAATACGCGGCAGCCTGGTTTCCGAGTTTGACCAAGGCTGGCAGCGGTGATCCGACCCTGCTCGGCTGGCTGGTGCAGTTCGGCCTGCTGTGCGTGTTCTTCCTGCTCAACTACCGCAGCGTGAAGACCTTCGCCAAGGCCAACAACCTGGTCAGCGTGTTCAAGTTCATCGTGCCGCTGCTGGTGATCGGCGTGCTGTTCACCTTCTTCAAACCGGAGAACTTTCAGATTCAAGGCTTCGCCCCTTTCGGGCTTTCGGGCATCGAGATGGCCGTCTCCGCCGGCGGCGTGATCTTCGCCTACCTCGGCCTGACCCCGATCATTTCGGTGGCCAGTGAAGTGAAAAATCCCCAGCGCACAATCCCGATTGCGCTGATCCTGTCGGTGCTGCTTTCCACCGCGATCTACGTGTTGCTGCAAACGGCTTTCCTCGGCGGCATCCCGACCGAATTGCTCGCCAATGGCTGGGCCGGGGTTTCCAAGGAATTCGCCCTGCCGTATCGCGACATCGCTCTGGCGCTGGGCGTGGGCTGGCTGGCGTATCTGGTGGTCGCCGACGCAGTGATCTCGCCCAGCGGCTGCGGCAACATCTACATGAACGCCACGCCTCGGGTGATCTACGGCTGGGCGCAGACCGGCACGTTCTTCAAGGTCTTCACCCACATCGACGCGAAGTCCGGCATCCCGCGTCCGGCGCTGTGGCTGACCTTCGCACTGTCGGTGTTCTGGACCCTGCCGTTCCCATCGTGGGAAGCGCTGATCAACGTGGTGTCCGCCGCGCTGGTGCTGAGCTACGCCGTCGCTCCAGTGACCGTCGCCGCCCTGCGTCGCAATGCACCCGACATGCCGCGCCCGTTCCGGGTCAAGTGCATGGGCGTGCTGGGGCCGGTGTCGTTCATCATCGCTGCGCTGATCGTTTACTGGTCGGGCTGGAACACCGTGTCCTGGCTGCTCGGCCTGCAAATCCTGATGTTCGTCGTCTATCTGCTCTGCGGCCGCTTCGTGCCGACCGCCCACCTCAGCCTCTCCCGCCAAGTGCGCTCGTCCGCGTGGCTGATCGCCTTCTACGCCGTGACCATCGTCCTGTCGAAACTCGGCACCTTCGGCGGCCTGGGCATCCTCACCCATCCGTTCGACACCCTGGTCGTCGCGGCCTGTGCGATGGGCATTTATTACTGGGGCGCGGCCACCGGTGTGCCAGCACACCTGCTGCGCCTGGAGTCCGAAGAGGATGAGAGCGAAGTCGCTTCGCCGTCCCCTACCTCCGCTGCCAACCCGCGCGCTGCCGGCGCTTACTGAAATCACTCAACGGGACCTGTCCATGAAACGAGTACACGTCATTGATTCCCACACCGGCGGCGAACCCACGCGTCTGGTGATGAAAGGTTTTCCCGATCTGCCCGGCCGCACCATGGCCGAGAAACGCGACGCCCTGCGCAACCAGCATGACCAGTGGCGCCGCGCCTGCCTGCTGGAACCGCGCGGCAACGATGTACTGGTGGGCGCGCTGTGTTGCGAGCCGGTGTCGCCGGACGCCACCTGCGGCGTGATCTTCTTCAACAATGCCGGTTACCTCGGCATGTGCGGCCACGGCACCATCGGCCTCGTTGCATCGCTGCAACACCTGGGGCTGATCGCGCCGGGCGTGCACAAGATCGACACCCCGGTCGGCCCGGTCAGCGCAACGCTGCATGAAGACGGTGCCGTGACTCTGGGCAACGTGCCCGCCTATCGCTCACGCAAACAGGTGGCGGTGGAAGTGCCGGGATACGGTCGCTTCCTTGGCGACGTGGCCTACGGCGGCAACTGGTTTTTCCTGGTCTCCGAACACGGCCAGACGCTGACGATGGACAACGTCGAAACCCTGACCGACCTCACCTGGAAAATGCTCAAGGCCCTCGAAGACCAAGGCATCCATGGCGAGGACGGCGCGGTCATCGACCACATCGAACTGTTCGCCGATGACGCCGAGGCCGACAGCCGCAACTTCGTCATGTGCCCCGGCAAAGCCTACGACCGCTCACCGTGCGGCACCGGCACCAGCGCCAAACTGGCATGCCTGGCCGCCGACGAAAAACTCGCGCCGGGCGAGCGCTGGGTGCAGGCGAGCATCACCGGCAGCCAGTTCGAAGGCCGCTTTGAACGGGAAGGCGAACGCATCCGCCCCTACATCACCGGCCGCGCCCACATGACCGCCGACAGCACGTTGCTGATCGACGAAACCGATCCGTTCGCGTGGGGCATCTGAGCCGCTGCGCTGTTTTTTCAAACCTCTCTGAATGACCGTTCCAAGGAGAACAATAATGAGCGACAACATCTTCACCGGCTGCATGCCCGCCCTGATGACCCCATGCACCACCGCGCGCAAACCGGACTTCGATGCTCTGGTGGCCAAGGGGCGCGAGCTGATCGACATCGGCATGAGCGCCGTCGTGTACTGCGGCTCCATGGGTGACTGGCCGCTGCTCACTGAAGCCGAGCGTCAGGAAGGCGTGGCGCGTCTGGTGGCTGCCGGGATTCCGACCATCGTCGGTACTGGCGCCATCAACACCCGTGAAGCGGTGTCCCACGCCGCCCATGCGGCCAAAGTCGGCGCTCAGGGTTTGATGGTGATTCCTCGGGTGCTGTCCCGTGGCGCTTCGCTCGCCGCGCAAAAGGCGCACTTCTCCGCGATTCTGCAAGCCGCGCCGAACCTGCCGGCGGTGATCTACAACAGCCCTTACTACGGCTTCGCCACCCGCGCCGACCTGTTCTTCGAACTGCGCCGTGAATACCCGAACCTGATCGGCTTCAAGGAATTTGGCGGTGGCGCCGACCTGCGCTACGCCGCTGAAAACATCACCTCCAAGGACGATGACGTGACCTTGATGGTCGGTGTCGACACCCAGGTCGTGCACGGCTTCGTCAACTGCAACGCCACCGGCGCCATCACCGGCATCGGCAACGCCCTGCCCCGCGAAGTGCTGCAACTGGTGGCCCTGAGCAAGCAGGCCGCCAAGGGTGACGCCAAGGCCCGGCGTCAGGCCCGCGAGCTGGAATCGGCGCTGGCGGTGCTGTCGTCCTTCGACGAAGGCACGGATCTGGTGCTGTATTACAAACACCTGATGGTGCTCAACGGCGACAAGGAATACACCCTGCATTTCAACGAAACCGATGCGCTCAGTGACTCGCAGCGTCGTTACGCGGAAGCCCAGTACACGCTGTTCCGTCACTGGTACGAAAACTGGTCGGCGGAACAGAACTTCGTCTGACCTGCCGCTGCGCTCAAGCCCGCCGCCACCCGCGGCGGCGGGCCTTATTCGTGACCTGTTTTATTGATAAGGAATGCGCCATGACTCTGACGGGCCAACTGCTGATCGGTCAGCAAACCCTCACCGGCGACCGCGACGTCATCTACGGGATCAACCCCGCCACCAACACGCCATTAGAACCGGGCTACGCCGGCGGCTCTGCCGAGCATGTCGAGCAGGCCTGCGCACTGGCCTGGACGGCGCTCGACGGTTATCGCGAGACATCGCTCGAGGCACGGGCCGAATTCATTGAAACCATCGCTGGCGAAATCGAAGCGCTCGGCGACGAACTGATCGACCGCGCCATGACCGAAACCGGCCTGCCGCGCCCGCGCCTTGTGGGTGAACGGGGCCGTACTTGCCAGCAACTGCGGCTGTTTGCCCGCACCGTGCTGGCCGGTGAATGGCTGGATGTGCGAGTAGACACCGCCCAACCGCAGCGCCAGCCGCTGCCACGTTCGGATCTGCGTCAGCGGCAGATTCCACTGGGCCCGGTGGCCGTGTTTGGCGCGAGCAACTTTCCACTGGCGTTCTCGGTGGCCGGTGGCGATACCGCTTCGGCCCTGGCCGCCGGTTGCCCGGTGATCGTCAAGGCCCACGGCGCCCATCCCGGCACCAGCGAACTGGTTGGTCGCGCCGTAGCGCGGGCGGTCAAGGCCTGTGGTTTGCCGGAAGGTGTGTTCTCGTTGTTGTACGGCTCCGGGCGTGAAGTGGGGATCGCGCTGGTCAGCGATCCACGGATCAAGGCTGTGGGCTTCACCGGTTCGCGCAGTGGCGGCCTCGCGCTGATCAAAGCGGCTCAGGCACGGCCCGAGCCGATTCCGGTGTATGCGGAAATGAGTTCGATCAACCCGGTGTTGCTGTTTCCGGCAGCGTTGCAGAATCGCGCCGAGGCATTGGCCCAAGGTTTTGTGGCTTCGCTGACATTGGGTGCCGGCCAGTTCTGCACCAATCCCGGTCTGGTCATCGCCCACAAGGGGCCGGCGCTGGACGACTTTATTGGCGCCACCACCGAACTCATCCAGCGCAGCCCCGCGCAGACCATGCTGACGCCGGGGATTTTCAATGCCTATGAGTCGAGCGTGAATGCCCTCGCGGAAAATGCCCGGGCGCGCATTGCCGCTGTCGGCCAGCGAGCAACGGATCCGAATCAGGGCCAGGCCCATGTGTTCGTCACCGACGCCGCCGACTTTCTCGCCGATCATTCGTTGCAGGCCGAAGCCTTCGGCGCCGCGTCCTTGGTCGTGCAATGCGCCAGCGACGCTGAAATCCGTCAGGTGCTCGAACAGCTGGAAGGCCAACTGACCGCCACGTTGCATCTCGATGACGAGGATCTGCAACAAGCCCGCGCATTGCTGCCAACTCTGGAACGCAAGGCCGGGCGCCTGTTGGTCAACGGCTGGCCGACCGGCGTTGAAGTCTGCGATGCGATGGTGCATGGCGGGCCGTTCCCGGCGACTTCCGATTCGCGCACCACCTCGGTGGGCACCGCGGCGATCCTGCGTTTCCTGCGCCCGGTCTGCTACCAGGATTTCCCCGACAGCTTGCTGCCGACCGCACTCAAACACGCCAACCCACTGTCGTTGCATCGCTTGCTCGATGGTCAAAGGGAAACCGCGAAAAATGCCGAATAACCCGCACGACATCGCCGTGGTCGGCGCCGGCATCATCGGCGTCGCCAGTGCCCTGCGCCTGGCCCGTCAGGGCTTGCGGGTGGTGGTGATCGACCCGCAGGAACCGGGCCACGGTGCCTCGTTCGGCAACGCCGGGCACCTGGCGACCGAGCAAGTATTTCCGATTGCCGACAGCTCGATCCTCAAACGCCTGCCGGCCATGCTCATGGACCCGATGGGCCCGCTGCGCCTGGACTGGAAATACCTGCCCCGCGCCCTGCCCTGGTTTACGCGGTTGTTGCTGAACCTGCGCTCGGCGCCATTCCAGCGCACCGTTGCCGGGTTACGGGCGCTGAATGAAAGCTCGCTCGACGCCTGGCACCGCTTGCTCAATGACATCCAGCGCCCCGATCTGCTGAAGATGGAAGGTTCGCTGCTGGTGTTCGAACGCCCCGACTCGCGCCCGGCCCTCGAAGCATTACAGCAACGCATGCAACAGCAACAGGTGCAGGTCGATTGGTGGCAGGCCGGTGCGGTACGCGAGACCGCGCCGCAACTCAGCGAACAGATTCAGGGCGGCCTGTTTTTCCCGAACACCGGGCACTTCATCGATCCCTACCGCGTCATCCGTGAGTTGGTCGAGGCGGCGAAAGCCAGCGGCGTGCAGTTTTTGAAGCAGGCGGTTCAGGGCGGGCAACTGCATGAGCATGGCGTCAATCTGATAACCGGGACAGGCACCCTGTCAGCTCGCCAGGTACTGATCGCCTGCGGCGCCCACTCGGCAAAACTCACCGCCGCACTGACCGGCAAAAACGTCCCGCTGGACACCGAGCGCGGCTACCACCTGATGCTGCCTCACGAACACAACCGACTGCCCTTCCCCGTCACCTCGCTGGAACGCAAATTCATCATGACCCCGATGTCCGAAGGTCTGCGCCTGGCCGGCACCGTCGAATTCGCCGGCCTCGAAGCGCCACCGACCATGGCTCGCGCGTGGCAGTTGCATCGGTTGAGCAAGGGGTTGTTTCGTGAGGAGCTGAGTGTCGAGGCAGCCACGCCGTGGATGGGGTTTCGGCCGTCGCTGCCGGATTCGTTGCCGGTGATTGATCGGGTGTGTGACGGGAGGGTGTTGCTTGCGTTTGGGCATCAGCATCTTGGGCTGACGCAGGCGGCGGTGACGGCTGAGATGGTTGGGGGGATGGTTTCGACCGGAGCCACGACGCGCACCCATGCTCTACCAACGGCCGAGTCTTACAGGTTGAGTCGATTCTGAAAATGCAAAAAGCCTGCTTTCAAGGGCAGGCCTTTCACTTCTCAGCGGACTTCCAGATGTTCAGGAGGGCATCAGCCAATGGCGTTCGGTGGCCCATCCGAGAAAAACCTTGCCCTGCTCACTCTTTTGGCAATCCAGGGTCAAGGTACGTCCGGAAGCTGCCAGACGCAGTCCGATCATGACCGGAGTAAACCTTTCCCGAAATGCACCGGATTGAGCGGCGAAGTGCACTTCAATGTTTCCAAGCACGCTCTCCAATCGAGACTGATCCAGCATCGACAGGTAAAACATCATCTGGCGCCACGCATACGCGGTGTTTTTCAACATGACCAGACGTGCATGGTGGAACTTGATCTGCATCTGCTGCCGACTGCATATCCATTTGAAACATGCCTCGGCCATTGAACCCAAACGATCATGTAACAGCGTCTTCAGGTCCAGATCATCAAACAGGATTGCCAGGTTTTGCGTGGTCAATATCTGTTGCTGTTCGATGATCGTGCCGTTGTTCGCTGGACTCCATCTACCGATTTCGGCATTCGCCCGTCGCGCGCACAAAGCAGACAGCACGCCACTGTTGTTTCGTGAATTCCGCTGCTTGGGTAGTGCAGCCAACTGATCCATATCGATATCGTAATAGCGTGCGTAAAGAGATCCGGCCATCAGCCGGACTGAACGCTTGGCAGCCTTCACGAACTTGCCGGAGAAAGCGCCCATGAAAATGTCAGCCGCGATCTCCTCCACGAAGGGAAGATCGAGCTTGGCCGATTCGGCAAGCGAGGAAAATTCCTGAAGCAACTTGTTTGGCAGAATGGCCTGAGGAAATGCAACAAGGGTCAATGCGGAAGCCTCGACCAAAGCCTGTCTGGCACCTTCAATCGCAAGAGCGCCAGCCTCGTACTCGGTCTCCAGGGCTTTCACCCAAGGCAAGTCATCGACTCTCACCTGACGCTGCATGTTCAGCAACAATAGAGAGCGTCGACGCCTGAACGCACGATAGGTAGCGACAGACAGTGCCCGCAACGCTTCGTCTCGATATCCGGCGCTACAGATTTGCGCCGTCATCGCCGGCAGCACTTTCGCCACTGTATCTGCGGATGTAATGACCCCATGTTCAATCAACTCTGCAACCGTTCCCTTTCGGCAACGTTCGAGGCGTCGACGAATCGAAGGAGGAATAGTCTCTCCTACCTTCAATGAGTAAGCCTTAGCCTCTTCGTCAGTGATGGGCGTCAGTAACGGGGCGAAATCAGAGATGCCTTCCGAGACTGGATATCTCGCAAGTCGCGCGGAAGCAGCCTTGGCAATCATATGGTGTGCCGAAGCTGATACGTGATGACGCTGCTGTACGCGCTTGCTGGAATGAGCTTCGGACTCAGGATGTCCATGCTTGGCTACAAAGTCGTCGACGATTCTGCGAATGCGCCCAACCTGGCGCCCCGTTAGCGATGCAGGATCGATAGAGCATTGCTTGAGCAATGCAAGCAACTCCGCCACCCGATCATTGGAGTTACCCGCGCGGCGGGGATCAGCCTCAGTGGCGTTATCAAATTCTGTACCAAGCACCGAAGCGCTCTCGAGCCAGCCTTCAGGGTAATGCCTGCAAGGCCAACCATCGTTGTACGTCAGCAGGAAAAGCGAGACCGCCGCGTCGTACAGAGGCAACCTGCGTTCAACAACGTGCTTTTGAACCGTAAGACGAGGCTGGGGGGAGAGGACGGAAAGGCGCAGGCTGATTTGGCCAGCGTTGAAAACTTCAACTTCAGCCATCGAGAGCGGGCGCTCATTGGCTGCCGCGGGAAAGAAACGCACTCGTTCGAAGAAAGGCGCGATCTGCTCGATCAACGTCCTGGCTTCTTCGACGCGTTGTTGCCCCAGAAACCAGGCCACTGTCAGCAACGCGGTCTCTTCCGGTACATCGATCCGATAGTCTTCGTTCGTCAATCGCTCTTGCAGCGTTCTGACGCCTTCGTCTGAAAGATGCCACCTATTCAAATCGAGTCGTTCGTAACCCGCTCGAATGCCGGGAATCGATGACGCCAACAGGCGCTCATGAGCGGTCAACTCGCCACCGGCCAGAAGGTTGCCAGTTGCAAAGCCACCAGGGGCCACTTCCAGCGTGATCCATTCTGGCAGGTCGGCAAACGGCGTCCGCGAGCCATACAGCGCACGGCCATGCATCAGGTTTTCGAGAACCTTTTGCCAGCGTTCGATCCGGGCAAGTGCTTGCGGACTGGCGTCGTTGTCGCGTGCAGTGAGCGCGCGAGACAGTTGAAAGTGCGCATAACCGGCGTTAATTCCGCCGAGCGCACCCGATTCACCCTCAGGCCTGGACATACTTCCTTGTGACCTACTATGTAGTGGGTCCGGGGGCTGGATTCGAACCAGCGCCCACCCGGTTAGGAGCCGAGTGTTCTACCGCTGAACTACCCCGGAACAGAGCGCGCATTGTCGATGAGTGGCGAAAGTATGTGAAGCTCGGTTTCAGAGAATTTGTTGCGACAGTTCTCTGATCGTTCAGCCTTCGTCACTCAATGCAGCTCTTATCCAAACGCTACACGCACAAAATCAATAAAACTCCTCAACTTCGGCGTCAGCCTCGGATCCGGCGCATACAACAGATTCATCGGCGAAACCGGCACCTTGTACTGCGGCAGCAGACTCACCAGCGTCCCGCTCCTCAGCGAGTCCTTGACCAGTTCCAGCGGCAACATCACCACCCCCAGCCCCGCCACGGCCCCGGACAGCAACGGATCACCCTGATTAATCGTCAATCGGCTTTTAATCGGCACGTCGATGCAGCCTTCCGGGCCTTCGAATCGCAGGTGTGAGCGGCCGTCCGAATAGGCGAACGCCAGGCATTCATGTTCCTGAAGATCCCAAGGCGTGGTGATGGGTGGGCGGCGTGCGAGGTAAGATGGCGCTGCGCACAGCACCATTTGATAGGGCATCAGCGGCAGTGCCTTCAGGCCGCAGTCGGCGAGTTCGCCGATGCGGAACACTGCGTCGTAACCGCCGTCCACCAGGTCGACCAGTTCGTTCGACAGTGTCAGGTCCACCGACACTTGCGGATAACGGACCATGTACTCCAGCAGCTTCGGCGACAGCGAACTGACGCCGAACGTGACGGGCGCGTTGATCCGTAGTCGGCCGCTGGGCACGCCCCGGGTCACGGCGGCCATTTCTTCGGCGGCGTCCATGTCGGCCAGAATCAGCTTGGCCCGCTGATAGAACGTGCGGCCGAAATCCGTGAGGCTCTGTTTACGAGTGGTGCGGTTGAGCAGCGAAACGCCCAGATGCTGCTCGAGCATCTTCACTTGCTTGCCGACCATTTGCGGGGACAGGTTGAGTTCGTCCGCCACCGCGCTGAAGGAACCCAGCTCCACCGCTTTGACGAAGGTGGCCATGAGTGTGAGGCGATCCATTGGAAACTCGTTGTTTCTAGTGTTGCGCCATCCTAGGCCTTTATCCGGAGCAGGCCAAAGCCTAAATTGGCGTCCATGGCACCGGATCACGCCGGTGCAAATTCATCGACAACCGAGGAAGTACAGATGGCACGCATTGTCAGGATTCATGAATACGGTGACGCGAGCGTCCTGAAACTGGAAAACGTCGACGTCCCGGCACCCGCAGCGGACGAAGTGCAGATCGAGGTCAAAGCCTTTGGCCTGAATCGCGCCGAAGTGATGTTCCGCAACCACGCCTATCTGCAGGAAGCAGAGTTTCCCAGCCGTCTCGGCTACGAAGCTGCAGGCGTGGTGGTGGCGGTTGGCGCCAACGCCAGCGAGTTCAAGATCGGTGATGCCGTCAGCCTGATTCCGCCGCTGGACATCGCGCGCTGGGGCACTTACGGCGAGCTGGCCAACGTGCCCGCCCACCTCACCGTCAAGCACCCGCAGAACCTGTCGTTTGAACAAGCGGCGGCGTCCTGGATGCAATACGTCACCGCGTGGGGTGCGCTGGTCGAACAGGCCAAATTGCAAAAGGACGATTTCGTGATCGTCACCGCCGCCTCCAGCAGCGTCGGCTTGGCAGCGTTCCAGATCGCCAAAATGGTTGGCGCCACCTCGATTGCCGTCACCCGAACCCGCGCCAAGAAACAGGCCCTGCTCGACGCCGGCGCCGCGCATGTGATCGTCAGCGATGAAGAAGACATGGTTGCAGCCGTCATGGCGCTGACCGACGGCAACGGCGCGCGGGTGGTGTTTGATCCGGTGGGCGGCCCGTCGTTCGAGCCGCTGACCCAAAGCATGGCGCGCGGCGGCATCCTGCTGGAGTACGGCGCACTGAGCCCGGAACCAACGCCGTTCCCGCTGTTCACCGTGCTCGGCAAATGCCTGACCCTCAAGGGTTACCTCTACACGGAGATCGTCTCCGACCCGGCCATCCTGGCACGCGCCAAGACTTTCATCGGCGACGGGCTGGCATCGGGTGCGCTGCAACCGATCATTGCCAGGACTTTTGCCCTGGATGACATTCAGGAAGCGCATCGCTTTCTTGAGGCCAATCAGCAGGTCGGGAAGATTGTCGTCACGGTTTGAGGTGATGAATCCCCTGCTCTGCTGTTTGCGGTAGAAACGACGAAAGCCTGCTTTTTTCAAAGCAGGCTTTCGTCCATCCAGCATCCTGTTATTTCTGATGCGCCGTCAGTGCCGCATAACCATTCATCAAGTTGCGGTAGTTCGGGATGCGCTGGGACAGCAGGTTGCCCAGGCCTTCGATGTCGTTGCGCCAGTCGCGGTGCAGTTCGCAGGCTACCGAGAACCAGTTCATCATCTGTGCGCCGGCCTGGGTCATGCGGTTCCACGCGGCTTGCTGCACGGTTGTGTTGAAGGTGCCGGAAGCGTCGGTCACCACGAACACATCAAACCCTTCCGCCAGCGCCGACAGGGTCGGGAACGCTACGCACACGTCGGTCACGACACCGGCAATGATGATCTGCTTGCGGCCGGTGGCCTTGATCGCCTTGACGAAGTCTTCGTTGTCCCAGGCGTTGATCTGGCCTGGGCGGGCGATGTACGGCGCGTCCGGGAACATTTCCTTGAGTTCCGGCACCAGCGGGCCGTTCGGGCCTTGTTCGAAGCTGGTGGTGAGGATGGTCGGCAACTCGAAGAATTTGGCCAGATCGGCCAGCGCCAGCACGTTGTTCTTGAACTCGTTTGGCGAGAAGTCCTGAACCAGAGAAATCAGACCGGTCTGGTGGTCGACCAGCAGAACCACGGCGTCGTCTTTGTTCAGGCGGTTGTAGGTTGGAGTGCTCATGTGTGAATCCCTTTTTAGTTGTGGAAGTGCGTTTGCGTTCAAGATGGGCACAGATTACTGACTCGCCTGAAAGCGATAAATCGTCTGAAAAGCGTTTCACCGTCAACCCAAAACGGACAATCCACTCAAACTGCCAGGCAGTTCACACAGCCACCCCGACCTTCGCGCCTATCCTTGTCATAATGCTCACCCGCTCAGAACGACCTCCAGGGAAATGTTGATGCCCGGACGCAACACACAAGCGCCCACGCCAGATGAAGCACCGCGCGCGCCCCGCAAAGGGGTGAAGGCCGGCTCGACCTTTCGGCTGACCGTCAGTTTCATGCTGATGGTGGTCGTGGCCTTTCTGGCGGTCGAGAGCTGGCGGACGTGGCGCGACTATCGTTCGGTCTTTGCTTCCGCGCGCGATTCGGTGACCAACCTCGCCCGCGCCACGGCGCAACATGCCGAGGACACCATCCGCCAGGTCGATGTGCTGACTGCGGGGCTGGCCGAGCGGGTCGAAGGCGATGGGCTGCAGAACCTGGATGTGGCGCGGATTCACAAGCTGCTCATCCAGCAGTCGAAAATCATGCCGCAGCTGCACGGCCTGTTCATCTACGGCCCGGACGGCCATTGGATCGTGACCGACAAAGAGGTCACGCCCGAGACGGCCAACAACGCCGACCGCGATTATTTCCAGTACCACCGCACCCATGAAGACCGGCGCGTGCGCATCGGCCAGGTGGTGGAAAGTCGCTCCACCCACGACCTGATCATTCCGATCTCGCGGCGTTTGAACAACCCCGACGGCTCGTTCGCCGGCGTACTGCTGGGGACGGTCAAGGTCAGTTATTTCGTCGACTATTACGGAGACTTCCGCATCGATGATAAAGGCGCGCTGGTGCTGGCGATGCGCGACGGCACGATCCTCGTGCGCCGACCGTTCATTGCCTCGGTGGTCGGCAAAAGCCTGGCGAACAGCGAGATCTTCAAGACCTACCTGCCCAGCTCCAACCAGGGCATCGCCCAGATCAGGGCGGTGGTCGACGACACCGAGCGCCTTTACGGCTATCGCGCACTGACCACTTACCCGCTGGTGGTCGAGGCCGGTTTGTCCCGGGATTCCATCATCGCGCCGTGGCGCCAGGATCTGCTGAAAAACGGCTTCGTGCTGGTGTTCCTGATTCTGGTGCTCGCCTGTTTCGGGCTCATCGTGCTGAGCCAGTTGCGCCAGCGGATCGCGATGGAACGGGAGATCCGCTCGGCGCACAAAACGATGCGCGACATGGCGCTGACTGACAGCCTCACCGGTCTGGGCAATCGCCGTCGTCTGGACGCGGCGCTGGCGGACGAGATTCGCCTGGCCCGGCGTCAGGGCTCGTCGCTGTCGTTGATCATGCTCGATGTCGACTACTTCAAGCGCTACAACGACCAGTACGGCCACGCCGCCGGCGACGACTGCCTGATCGCGGTCGGCGACGGTATACGGAAAGCGGTCAAGCGGCCTTCGGACCTGGCCGTGCGCTACGGCGGCGAGGAGTTCACCGTGCTGCTGCCCAACACCGACAACGCCGGGGCGATTCAGGTGGCTGAAGATATTCTGCAGACCATTCGCTCGCTGGAGCTTGAACATGCCGGGCATCCGCTGGGGTATGTCACCGCGAGTGCGGGGATTACCACGCGCTACCCGGTTGACGATGCAGTGACCCCGGCCACTTTGCTCAAGTCGGCCGATACTTGTCTGTATCAGGCCAAGCAGCAAGGGAGGAATCGCTGGTGTTCGGCGCAGGCATCCCGGCAAATACAGCCGATTGCGGCGATGCCGCGCACGGATCGCTGAGCGAGCCCGCGCTTCACGATTTATTTACCGGCTCAACCTTGGAATCGGCCCACACTCCCTCATATCAAGGAACATCTGCGACCCATTCGAGAGGAAGGACATGCCATGACCACTCAAACCGAAACTGCCATTCTCGCCGGCGGCTGCTTCTGGGGCATGCAGGATCTGTTACGCCGCTACCCCGGTGTGCTGCAGACACGGGTCGGTTATTCCGGCGGTGACGTGCCGAACGCCACTTACCGCAATCATGGCAATCACGCCGAAGCCATCGAAATCGTCTTCGACCCTGCTGTGATCAGCTATCGGCAGATCCTCGAGTTCTTCTTCCAGATCCACGATCCGAGCACGCCCAACCGTCAGGGTAACGACCTCGGTCCGAGCTATCGTTCCGCGATCTACTACCTGAACGAGCAGCAACGCGATGTCGCCGAAGACACCGCTGCCGATGTCGACGCGTCAGGCCTCTGGCCAGGCCGGGTGGTCACCGAAATCGAACCGGCGGGACCTTTCTGGGAAGCGGAACCGGAGCATCAGGATTACCTCGAGCGCATTCCGAACGGCTACACCTGCCACTTCATTCGCCCGAACTGGAAGCTGCCGAAACGCGGTTGAGGTGCTGCGGGGTCGGTGCGCAACGCGGTGTTCATCGCGTTGTGCCTGATCCCTTTCTTTGGTGCGGCCTTACGATCGAATAGCGCCCATGCCCTCCACTCTCCTCAGCCTCGTCACCTGGCTTGCCCTTGTAACGCCGGCCCAGGCTGACACCTGCCCTGCCGGCGAAAAACAAGTGTGCCTCGACAGCTGCATTTGCCTGCCGGATCCGGGGCGCCTGTCTGAGGACCTCTTCCGGATCGCGGCCCCAGCTTTGGCCATGGGATTGACCCAGGCCCACGCCGAAGTCGCCAGCACCGGCATCAAACCGATTCCCCCGCACATTCGGGAGCAACTGCTGCGCTGGTATGACCCCGGCGTCCTCGATGCCGTGCACTACAAAATCACCGACGACGGCCAATACAACGCCGCCACGGCCATCCTGCAAAACCCGGATGTCGGTGCGGTGACGCTGATCGACATCATCCTGTTCCGCGATGCTGAGACTGCAGAACAGAACGTGACGCTCTGGGCGCATGAACTGAAGCATGTGCAACAGTTTCAGGAATGGGGAGTCGACGGTTTTGCGCAGCGCTACACGCAGGATTTCAATGCGGTCGAGGCGCCGGCGTATGCGATTCAGGGCGAAGTCAGGCGATGGTTGCGAGCAGGTACTGAAAAATGATCGAGCATTCTCTGGTCAAAGTGCCTTGCGCATGAACACCCGAGCAAAGCCGTCTTCCGTGGCGCGATGGGTTTCGAGATAGCCGAGCTTTTTGTAGATCTCGATGTTTTCGGTCATCCGTTCGTGGGTATACAACCGCACCGCCGCCAGCCCTTTGCCACGCGCGTGTTTTTCACAGAACGCCATCAGCACTTTTCCCAGGCCCTTGCCCTTGTGCCGAGGTGAAACGGCGACGTTGACCAGAAGCAGTTCGGTATCTTCAGGGCTCATCACCAGCACACCGACAACCTCGTCAAGGTCGGTCAGGACAAACGTCTCGTTGGCCTGCAACACCTGCCGGTAATCCTCCAGCATCGGCGCAGGTTTCTTGCCGATTCTGGCGATGTACGGAGTGTAGGCCTCAGTGACGAGTGCGGCGATGCACTCGGCATCCTGAGGTTGAGCGCGGCGAATGGTTTGCACGATGGGGCTCCGGTCGAATGTCAGGCATGCCGGCGATAGTCCCACAGTTCAAGTCCCCAACACACCTAGGCCTTGCCTACCGAAACCGCCGCCCTCGCCTGCCCATGCTGCCGCGTGGTCACCAGCCCGATAAAGGAAATCGCCAGCGCCAGGCCAATGGTCGACGTCACTTCCAGACGATGCTCGGGCGTCACCATCATCACCGCGAGCGCGGCGCAGATGAACGCGATCACCAGCCACGTCAGCCATGGAAACAGCCACATGCGAAACGTCAGCTCGACGTTCTGCCGACGCAACATCCGTCGCATGCGCAATTGCGAAACCGCGATCACCAGATACACCAGCAACGCGATCGCACCGGAGCTGGCGAGCAGAAACTGGAACAGCCCGGCCGGCATGAAATAGCTGAACAGCGTCACCCCGGCACCGATCACGGTGCTGGCAATCACCGCCGCCCTCGGCACGCCCGCAGCGGAGGTCACCTTTAACGGTTGCGGTGCATCGCCGCGACGACCCAGCGAGAACAGCATCCGCGAGGAAATGTAGATCGAGGAGTTCATGCAACTAGCCACGGCGATCAGCACGACCACATCGACCAGGAATTTGGCGTTGGGAACGTTCATAAGCTCAAGCGCGCGCTGGTAGGAGCCGACGGACGCCAGCAGCGGATCGTTCCAGGGCACCACCGAAATCACCACGAAAATCGACAGCAGATAAAACACGCCGATGCGCCAGATCACCGAGCGCGTGGCCTTGGCGATGTTCTGCGCCGGGTTGCTCGATTCGGCGGCCGCGATGGTCACCGCTTCCGTCCCGATGAAACTGAACATGATGGTGATGAAAGCACCGACCACCGCCGACAAGCCATTGGGCGCAAACCCGCCGTGCTCTTCCATCAACCGACTCAAGCCGCTGGCCTCACGCTCCGGAATCCAGCCCATCAACACCGCAAAACCCAGTCCGATGAACCCGATAATCGCCACCACCTTGGCCATCGCGAACCAGAACTCGAACTCACCGTACTTTGATACGCTGAACAGGTTGGTCACCACCAGCAAAATGATCGACAACAGTGCGAACAACCACGCATCGACCTGGGGAAACCACTGATTCAAGACATGCCCGGCGGCCAGCGCTTCGATCGGAATGACCAGCACCCAGAACCACCAATACAACCAACCAATAGTGAACCCCGCCCAGCGCCCGATGGCTTGATCGGCATAGGTGGAAAACGATCCCGTGTCCGGATGGGCCACGGCCATTTCGCCGAGCATGCGCATGACCAGCACGACCAGCAGACCGGAGAAGAGATAAGCGAGCAAGACGGCCGGGCCGGCGGCGGCAATGGCGTGGCCGGAGCCGACAAACAGCCCCGCACCGATGATGCCGGCAATGGAAAGCATGGTGACATGACGCGGCTTGAAGCCCTGCGCCAACTGACCGTTCGAGTCCTTCGAGTTCAGGCTATTCATTGTTTTTGTTGTTCTCTGGTGATCGACGTTTGGGCGTACTGACGACGTGTCAGGCGATCATCATTTCTTCCTGTTGCCCTGCTCCAGAGCGGCGCACCTCAAGCGCTGCAGCGTTACAAATCGGTCGGACGACGACGCAGGGCGATGAAATGATGCGTCACCTTACGTGCCCGGCGTTGATGGTAAATAGCCTGGGAGCGGCATGGGGGCGTCTGATTTCGACATGGTGAGTGGCGTTCGGACTTCTGTCGGAGAGCCGATTCCTGCACAATCGCCGGCTTTTTTCGCGACAGGAAGTCCCCCATGCAACGGATCGTCATTCTGGGCAATGCCGGCAGCGGTAAATCCACCCTCGCCCGCACCCTCGGCGAACGCCTCGGCCTGCCGGTGATCCACCTCGACAAGCTGTTCTGGGAACCCGGCTGGGTCGAGCCCGACGCCGAGCAGTTTCGCGTCCGCGTACGCCAAGCCATCGCGGCGGACACCTGGGTCTGTGAAGGCAACTACGCCCGACGAACCTTCGACCTGCGTCTGCCTCGCGCCGACCTGATTATCTGGCTCGATACTCCACGCCTGACCTGCCTCGTCCGCGTGATCAAACGCAGCGTGATGAACCGCCCTCGCCCGGATCTTGCTGCGGGTTGTCGAGAAAAAATCGATCGGGCGTTTTTGACCTTTCTGAAATTTGTATGGAATTTCGACCGGGGCTATCGGCCGGGAATCGACGGAGTGCGCCAGGCCATTGGGCCGGAGATTCCGGTGGTGCATTTGCGTGGGGCGCGGGAGATTGCGGATTTTGTCGAACGGCTACCGGTAACAGGCAACGCTGTGCTGGTTTCCGGTAACGAATAGACCGGCCAAAACACCGACGTGTTTAAGGGCTTTTTTGATTTGTGTTTAGAAACGCCCGGTGTTACCTCACGCCGCAACAACGGGTCATCGGCAGGCGTGATTAGCGGGTGCGCTAACCCGCAAGGATCTGCGTTTTGCTGCCCGCGTCGACGGGCAGCCCTTTATACGGAGCGAGTTCAAATCATGCTAAATTGCCATCGCTGGAAAAATTGGAATATCAGACCAAACAAAGGGAAGAGAAAAGTGAAGAAACACGCAACCAAATTTATTGCGTCAGCTTTTTTTTATGCCGCACTATCTGGCTGTGCAAATAACAACCCCTATACAAATTACTATTCCGCCCTGAACGGATCTACACCAGAAAACATAGCTGAATTTCGAGCTGCCCCTCCGTTAGAAACTCCGCTAGTCGATAACGTTAGCCCTGCGCAGGGACAGGGACGCCTGGATATGTGGGCACGCAGAGGTTACTTGCCGATAGGCATAGCGTCATTCAACAGCGCACAACCTATTCCTGAAAAATTTGCAGTCGACCAAGCGAAAGCCGTCAAGGCCGATCTGGTCGTAATCAGAAGCCCTGAATATACGGGCAGCTATACAACTTCGACCGCTGTTGTGAAGCCCACTATAAGCACAACAGAAGGATCGGCGCTGCTGATGGGCGCTAACGGCCGCACCAATGCCGTTGTTAAAGGGTCGGGGACAACACTTACCACAACCACAGATTATGTTCCGACGACAGAGCACCGCGCAGATTACGCCGCTGTCTATTTCATAAAACAGGTCGCTATATTTGGAGCGCGGACTGCAGACCTGACGGACAAGGAGCGCCAAGAGCGACAGTCAAACTTTGGCGTTAAAGTAACCATGCTCACTGAGGACTCTCCTGCTTACAACGCAGACATCTTGGTAGGAGACATCCTTGAAGCGCTTGATGGCGAAAAAATTAAAGCTGCCAGCCAGCTAGGCGACATGATTGGCACAAGATCGGGCAAGAAAGTGGATGTCACTCTCACCCGTAACGGGAAGGTCATTACGAAAAGCGTTCAGTTCAACAAACAATCCTGAAGCGCATTCGAACTTGGCGGACATTGAATCCGAAACCCTCGTATCACCGCTACTTCATACAAAACAAAGCCCCGATCATTCGGGATTTTGTTGCTTCTTATAAAAGGGGGGGCTGATTTATTTAGGAAAAATAAATCAGCCCCCTTTTTCTGCTCTTTTTCTGGCCGGTTTCACCCCTTGGTCAGATCAACCAACGGTGCCTGCCGCACCTCGGTCTCCCGCCCGCCCTGAATGTCGCTCACCTGCTTCAACGCCTTATGCACCGCCGCCTTATCCGCCAACAAGCTGTAGCTGATGCGGAACTGTTTGTGTTCCTTCGGCCCGATGGTGGGTACCAGGTTCAGTGGCCGCTGATAACGGCGGTTGTAAGAAAAACTCGTCCCCGGCTCCAGTCCGGTGACATAACCCTGACCTTGGGTATCGGTGTTCTTCCACAGGGAAAATACCGGCAATGTCTGCGTATTGAAGCCAACCGAAACACCCAGGCTGCCGGCCTTGTTATGCAACACGGTCAACGTATCGCCCTTGGCATCGGCATAGGGCACCACGTTGTAAACCGTTTCGTCGTAGTCTTTGGTCGGTGCGCGATAGGTTTGCCATTCAGCCAAATCGCCCTTGGCTTTGTCGTTGAACGGCGACACCTGTTTCACCGGCGCGACGAAACGAGCGCCCTGCTCCAGGAACGGGGTGCTGAAGTTGCTGTGGTACAGCGCCTGGTATTCCTTCGGATAGTCGCCGTTGTTGGTCAGGGTGTCGTTAAGAGCGAACACTACGCTGCCGGGTTCGGTGACCAGTTCGGTGGCGACGGAGAAGTCGACTTTCTTGAACGCCTGCTCTTTCAGCTCACCGCGCAGGGTGATGGCGTACGGTGGCGTTTCATCGATGTGCAGGGTGACTTTGTTCGCAGGAATGTTGGCGGCCCGGCCGTGCAGGGTCAGCAGTTCGCCGTTGTCGACGCCGGGGTGGCCGACCCATTCGTATCCGCAGCGGGTCACCAGCTCATTGAAACCCTCCAGCCAGCCCAGACCACCGCGGCCATTGAGTTCGATGAAGGACGGATTGACCACTTCCTTGACCGGCGAATCCCAACCCATGCGCACGTCGCCGACCGAGGCCTGCAAGACGTTCATTCCCCGCGTCGGCACCACCGAGAGTTTCATCGTGCCGTTATCGATGTCGACAATGCTGACGCCCTCCTGCCGCCCGCCGTGCAAGGTGCGCAGGCTGACGCTGAAGGGCTTGTCGGTTTTCACGCCGAGTTGCTGGCTGGTGATCTGCCAGTTCTGAGCGGCTTTGTCAGTGTCGAGAAGAACGTAATCCCAGGCCATGGCGTGGGAGGCAGCGGACAGTGCGCTGAGGGCAACAACGAGTTTGAGCGGGGTCATGGGAGCAGCCTTTCTTGGAGTTGTGCCGTTTTTATAAACCTGCTGAAACGTTTCATCAAGCTTAAAAAGTGACGCGTGTTGGTAGGTGCCAAGAAAGAATGGGTACGGACAGGAAAATTGAAAACGATGTGATGGGGTTATCCCGCAGACGGGAGTCCGCTTTTTTTAGGAGCGGCATGGACGTCTGATTTCGACATGGCGAGGGCGACGTGTTTAAGCGTTTTATGAATGGTGTTTAGAAACGCCCGGCATTACTTCCCCACGGCTACAGCGTCTTGCGTCATTGCCTACGACTACGCCAGAATCCGCCGGCTTGTGCGTCTGGGGTGCGGGTTTTATCGTTTCCGGGTCACTGAAAAACAGTGATCGGGTTTGGTAGCCCGCAGCGCTGACGCATCGCGTCACCTCATGCAGTTGCATTCATGCGACTGGATTTATGGTGGCCATGCTCAGGGCTTCTTCGGAAGCGCCGGTTCCAGTGCTCCGGTCTACCAACCTGCGTATGGTCGCCACCCCTCGTTTGGTAGCGAGAGTGGATGACTCCCATTTAAATAAGTGCTGGAGATTCATCTATGTTCAAACCAACACCGAACCCACCGGAAACCGATCCGGTATCGCCCTACAAATTCCCCGATTCCCGAACCCTGAACGAAGCGGCCGAACGCGCGCTCGATCACTACCTCACTCCGCAACAACGCATCATGGGCAGCCACCACAAACACGACCCCATGTACATGGCCAACCCTGCCTACAACACCGAATCCCTCCTGGCCAACGCCAGCGAATCATTAGGATCGGCCAGTGAAATGCTTAATAACTTTGCGGCCACGCTGGAGCCTGCCCACCGCAAGACTGCGATCGGAATTGCGCAGTTGGTGATGTTGAGTGAGTTGGCGGTGAATCAGGCGTTGGATCATGTTGAGGTGAAGACCTAAAACGCTAGCCCTCTGTCGCGACTGATTAGTAAGGAACACCTGAGCAAATAACCGAAGCTGCCATAGTGAATGGCAGCTATCGGCCAGTAGCGGACATCCGGGAACTACTGCTTCCGGCCATTAGCGGACGTTCACAAGCGACCGCTACCGGCCAGAAGCGGACATCGGAAAGCTATCCCTATCTGCCAAAAGCGGACGTTCAGGAACGAGTGCTTCCGGCCAAAAGCGGTGGATGGACGTCTTACTAACGAAACGGTAGGCTATTGTTTAGACACGGAAGGGTTCGCTGCTTATGTCAAAAGCACATTGGTAATGAACTATGAAATCTAAATAGCAACGGTTTTATGCGGCAACTCTTGCGCTTTTAGAGGCGACGAATATCTCACATGACTTTGGTCATAAGCCAAGGATTAGCATTGAAAGAATTTAAACTTGCCCTTCTAGTCTTTATTACTGCATCGACAGTCGCTGTAGTACCATATTTTTTTTCGATGTATGCAGCAGGAAACGTCAACATCAGCTCAAACAATCAGGATTGGGGTGGTTTCGGTTCATATATCGGCGGAATCGTAGCGCCAGCAGCGTCGCTTTTAGCAGGGTACTTGGTTTATAAAAGTTTTTCTTCAAACGCGCATCAACAAAAACTGTTGTTGGCGCGAGAGTCAATTTCAAGACTGGATTCAGTGCTTGAGAAAAAACTGGAGGCGCCCTTTAATAATGATTGCCTCGGTGCAGAGTATCGCGGTCAGCCGCTTAGGGTCGTCATTTACGCTCTTTCAAACCATGATGTGGCGACAGATGAGGGGGTAAATAAAGGAATATTGTCATTGCTACACAACATAGCAATAATGACTGAATCCATAAGATATTATATTGGACTCTTAGGTGCGCATCCATCTACCGAAAACGACAACCACTGGCTAGGCGACTTGGAAAAAAGTTATTGGATTGAAAAATACTCGGCAATTTGCTCGCGCATGGTGCGAATTGTTGGTCGAAGTTCGTTTGAAGAAAAGCTAAGCACGGAGCAACTCAGGAGCTTTCAATTGGTGCTAGGCGGCAATAACGGACTGTAGCGATACGATCGAGTCGTTCGAACCCTTGATTTGTGTGCAGGAGCTGATGGAGTTGGTGCTGTAATACTGTATTTTTGCTTGCCCTGATCTATGGTTAGTTAAGGTCAGTCCGCCCACCCTCGCGACAGGCAGAAATCGGCCAAATCGAACGTTCGTACATAGCCGCTAACGACCAGAAGCAGACACCAATTAACCGAGTGCTCGCGGTCGATAGGTCTTCTAGCATTTCATTTGAATAACATCGAAAGCAAGATTTCTAATAACGATTCAGTAACCTACAAAAAATTAATGATTGAATGCTACGATGTGCGCAAAAATCTTTGCGCACAAATCTTTAGCCCCGTCGGACAAACTCCAATCTGTTGTCCTCATAATCTCGACTGCCTCTCGGCAAAATTTGACTTTTTCACTTATAGTCCCACTTTCATCTGCAAATACACGCCGAGCGGTGGCTCCCCGTCCTTTCAAGCCCAGACATTTATCTAAGTGATAACCGATACCGTGCTCAGATACAGATACTGCCTTGCTCGATATTTTACTTAGGTTTGAAATCTCTAACCCAACTGTGGTCTTAGATTTTTTTCGCAAAAATATATTTTTTGAAACCTCTTCAATAATATTCAGTGGTAGTAAATTCTCAATCTCCTTGCACGGCAATAAGTGATAACGGTCTTGTAATTCTCTACTCAACACCTCAGACCGGACGCCTTTATTTATGATATCCCCATCGGCAATAAGAAAGGCTGCAGCACAAAGTTTAGATGCATTTAGCCTATCCGTGTTTTCTCCATCATCAAACCCCCAATGACCGAGGGTGCCACCTTGATATTCAACAAAGGCATAGTGGAAATTTTCCAACATCCCCTCTAACTTCACTTTAAAAACAGAGTCATTCAAACCTTCCAAATATTTAGCCAGGAAAGCTTTCAAATAAAGCCGATCAGTTATACCTTCAACCCAAATTGTAGAATTAGCGAGATAAACAGAAGAAGCTAGCACTCCTAGTTCTGCTAATAAATCCCTATCCCTGGTACACTCTTGAATTTGAAAGCAAGCGCGCCCATCATCCTCAAATTTATAGACTTTGTGAATCATGACATCCTTACTATTTTCGGCAAGGTCAAGTAAATGATTTGAATGAGTGGTAGCTAAATATTGATGATCTGTATGATTTATTAAAAATAACGCTAGTTTTCTAAGTAGGCCAGGATGAA
The DNA here is from genome assembly GCF_058796615.1 of Pseudomonas sp. GW823-FHT04A03. Taxonomy (NCBI): domain Bacteria; kingdom Pseudomonadati; phylum Pseudomonadota; class Gammaproteobacteria; order Pseudomonadales; family Pseudomonadaceae; genus Pseudomonas; species Pseudomonas sp. GW823-FHT04A03. The sequence goes on along the minus strand of NZ_JBXAIV010000001.1, from coordinate 81,866 downwards.
GACATGCTTCAGGCTCTTCAATAAAAAAAATTGAGGTACTCTTCTCTAGATACGCGGCCGAAGTTATGATAATTACCTGCTGAAGCCCATCCCCCAAATCGTATATGGGAAATTGATTGTCAGTTCCAATTTTAACAGCTACTGTATCTTTTCCATACTGAGGAATTAATGTAATATCCCTCCCGCCAAAAAACTCATTACCCAATATGCGCTCATACTCTTTAATTCTCTCGCGCTCTTCTGGCTCTCCCAACAAAAATCGAGCCAATAAATCATATAGATTAAATCCCGTCACAATATTTAAGGCATCTTTTGGTGATGAGTAAAAATAGTCCTTAATTGTCCGATCAAAATAAAGATCTGCGGCATCCCCTAGCGGCCTCATCCCTCTAAGTATCGGGATATAATGTCGCTTGGAATCGGCAACCTTGCTGCTCACGCTTATAACCCTATTAAGCTCTTCAATAGGTAAGCCATGTCCAACTATTCTCTGAAGCTCGTAATAGGCACTCAAGTCCCCGCCGCCGGAATAGACTAGGTTAGGGTTAGCCGCGTCACTCAAAACCTTCGACAGGTCATTCATTATAGATTTTATTTCTTCTACACTTTTACATGATCCAGAATAAAGCTCCATAAATCTACTGCAACTTAATCCAACAATTGCTCCGCCTCTTGAAATGATATCGAAAATTTCGCCAAGCTGGTGGCAAGCCTCTTGAAATTGCCAACCCAACCCGATGCTTAAATTCTTTACAGGGCTTGAAAATAAAGTGCGAAGAAGTCTACTTTTTCCACTATTGTTTGGGCCAATTAAGAAGTTCATCCTTTGAAGTCTTAGATGCTTCTCAGGCTCAATATCAGTGCGATACCCTTTTATGTCACTTGACCAAATTTTGCTAATAGACATTATATATACTCAAAGTACAAATCAATGAAGTCACTATCGATAGGCATCGAAGTTATTAAACAAGCGCATGCTCCTGGCGGATTATTACTAAGCGTGGACTGCAGGCTCCGGCCGGTTGCGGTCTCTGCAAAGGTCAGCTCCTAGTCGAAAGCATTCACCCACAAACGAGCGCTTGAGGCCAAACGATCATTCACCGATCAAGCGTGGGAGCACGCGAAAACTTTAATGTCGAAAAACACGCTAGAGTATAGACGCCCGGCGAGCTCACCAACTTTACGTGTCTTAACTCTTGTTTCCCCCATAAGTTACAGTTGTTCACCACCCTTTCAAAACGATGATTACACCTACAAAAAGGTCGTAATCTACTAGTGACTTCTTAAGACTTCGCCACTCGGCAATCCAATGCATTGCGTGCTGTAAAGTCTAAAGATTAAGTCCAACTACAGTACACTCATTTGCTTGAGGCCTATGTCTTTTCCTTTTCTTCCTTGTCGATATCTCTTTCGTGTTTAGATATATAGATCCTGGGTATAAGCCCGTGACTCGTGACTAATTTGTGCCAAGACTCCACAGCCAAAAGGAATTGAATGGAATTAATGTCGGTGATTTTTTTAACATCATCCTCAAATACAAACCACAGTGCGGCAATATCTAGTTTTTCATCAAATTTTATTGTTTTGTTTTTTATCAGTGTAATGGCATCTCTGGACTGCTCAATATTGTAGATTAGTTCCGGTTTTTTCTTTGAGATTTTTACCGATATAATTTCTCCATCGTTGTAGATGTCGGCAATCTCTACTTGATAGCTACGTCTTTTTTGTTCAAGTGATTTGATATTTGTCAGAACTCGATCTAAAAGCTGATAACCTCGCTCGACACATATTTTCTGATTAAAATAGGCCTCTCGATAGTCAACTTTGTCATCTTCCGGCTTAGAATTTTTCTTTTTCTCTTTTTGCCAAGCAATGAATGCGGATTCAACCAATGGCTCTTCTAGCTTGATTTCAATACTGCCTAACGATCGCTTCAGGTACTCCATGAACGTTTGATTAAAGAGAAACCATTCTCCATTCTTCAAAAAATATTGTTGCTCTTCGTATTCGATTGGGCAGTCAAGAATTTCCTTCAGTGATCGCGTAAAACGTCCTGTATCTTCGTTTTTGAATTGAATAGTAACGTTGTTAATATCAGTTATATCGGGATATTCTGCCAAGAAATCCGAGATGGACTGGATATCTATATTATTACCCAAAGTCTTGCGATGGTTACTGCTTTCTCCCTTCGCTTTAATTTCATAATCATAATCATGAAAGCTAAAGCAAATGGCTATGCCATGTACCTGAAACTCTTCAATTAGAACTTCACCGCTTGCATTGGTGAGGTGTTCAAGTAGTCGCTTGTCAAGTTCACTTGTTGCCTCGGCTCCAACTGATTCAAGCTTGGGTAAATGTATAATCTTTTCACCACAGAAACTTTCATCAATCAGCTGGAAAATTGCGGACAACTCCAAAGGTTGTTTATCCATATCCATCTGAATGGAATCGGCAAAAATTATATTGCGATCGCCCCATATTTCCTTGTTAGCTGCCTTGAGCTTTAAGTGGTCGACCGATTCGCCTGCCTCATAGCTATCTTTCTGAAAGCGTTGATAGGAGGACACGTCTTGTCGTTTTGTGCCCGTGAAGTAGCGGCTTTTTTTCAGCAATATCGAGCTCTCGTCTGCAACATGTAATGCAAGATCGATTCCAAAATCGAGGTGAATAAATTTCGAGAGATAAAAGTGGGACTTTCCTAAGCTTACAGCATAAATCTTTTCTTCGTCCTCTAGATTTTGGCACAGCAGAACGCCAAAATTAAAAGTGTTTTTTGGTTCTTTTACATTATCGTTGAAAAACTCTTTATAGGTTTCCCACCACCAAACATCATTCCCTTTGATATTTTCTGAGAAATAAAAAGTTTTAGAATAATTGAAAGCCGGAAGAGTCTTTTGCTCAACTAGCCCTACGGATTTAAGCTTCTCTTTAAGTTCTTTTATCTTATGATGTTTAATTTTATAGATATTATAAGTGTTTGGCATGTCGTTTCCATTCGAAGATGGCCGGATCCGAATTAGAAGTTGCCATTTGCCAGCATGGACTGCAACACCTTATTTTCTGAAAGTATATTCTTCAATAGAATCAGTGATTTAGAAGTTTTCAATACATCACCTACTCCGAACCGGAGCGCTCACTGCGCGCCCCCACCAGCGAGGCGATATGCGGAAGTGCCGGATAGGGAGCTGACAAAACTAAACCCGGCCGGGTGCCTTTGCCCGTCAAATTCAGCGGAAGCCTCTTAAAGTGGAATTGAATCTTGGGTTGAAAGAACCAGAGACGAACCAGTTGGGCATGGTAGTCGACCACGATGACTATGCTGGGGCCCATAAAATAAATCGCAAATGTCTGCTTCTGGCCAATAGCAGTCACTCCCAAGCACCGTCACTCCCTCCCAAACCGCCCCACCGAAAACAACGAAAGATCCAACTCACTCTCCCCCCGCAAACACCACTGCGCAAACGCCTCCCCCAGCGCCGCCGAGTGTTTGAACCCGTGCCCGGAGCACGCCGACACCACCAACGTGTGCTGCAACCGCGGATGCTCATCAATGATGAAATGCCGATCCGGCGTGACGGTGTAGGCGCAAACCGCTGACTTCACTACCCGATCTGTCAGCCCGGCAATCCGCCCCTTCACCTGCTGCTCGTACATCTCGCGTTCTTCCTCGGCCGAGACTGTGCGATCCAGAGTTTCAGGCGTGGATGCGCTGTGATACTGCGCCGTAGCCACTTTCAAACTGCCCTCCCCCGGCAACGCGGGAAAGCCGTAGAAATCGTCGTCCGGGCCGTGAGTGAAGATGAAAGTGGGTGAGTGTCCGACCAGTCCTGCGTCGGGCTCGGTTTCGAACCAGAACAGTTTTTGCCGATAGACGCTGAGCAGTCTGTCGAACGGCGCGCCCAGCAAGCCGCCCGCCCAGTTGCCGGCGGTGACCACCAGTTTGTCCGCCCGCACGGTGCGTTGGTCGGTGGTGACGGTGACGCCCTGTTCGTCCGAGCTGATGTGGGTCACGGTCTCGCCCTTGTACAGCGTGGCGCCATGTTGTTCGGCCAGTCTCAGTTGTACGTCGATGCAGCGTTCGGGCCGTACAAAACCGCCTTCGGGCTCGAAGTAGCCGATGGCGTCGTCGCGCACCTGGGCAAACTGCGGAAAGCGCTGGCGGATCTGGGCAGCGTCGAGGACTTCGTGTTCGATGCCGTAGGTCTTCGCCAGGGCGATGGTGCGCAGGGTGAAGTCGGTTTCGTCGGCGGGATCGAAGTCGGGGCTTGAGGTCAGCACCAGCAGGCCGGACTGTTCGAACAGGGCCTCGCCTGACAGCGCTTCCAGCTCGCGCCAGATGCGGTGTGAGTTGCGCACGATGGGCACGTATTGCGCGCCCTCGCCCACGGACAGCCGGGTGATGCGGGTGTCGCCATGGCTGGAGCCGAATGTGTGCGGCGGATGATGGCGGTCGATGCCGACCACGTTGACCCCGGCTTTCGCCAGTTGATACACCGTGGCCGCGCCCATGGCGCCGAGGCCGATGACCAGTGCTTCGCATCGTTCCATGATTGATTTCCGCTGAGGCAAAAGAGCCACAGTGAAGCGGATCAGGCGATGGAAAACAATCCGCTGAAAGCCGCGCTCGGGCAAAAACGCGAAAAACCAAAAGCCGTGCGATTACCGGCCAGACTCGTTTGTTCCGTCTTGCATCGCGGCATACCCTCTGACGCCAATAAAAACCATAAGAGAGAGTCCCGCCTTGATTCGTTTCTGCAAAACCACACTCTGCCTCGCCGTTCTGTCCTCGTTCGTTGCCACTGCCAGCCATGCCGCCGATGCGCCCTGGGTCGATGGCGCCGTGAGCGCGGTCAATCAGGAGGTCGTCGACCTGCGCCACACGATTCATCAACACCCAGAGCTGGGCAATCTTGAATTCAAGACTGCCGCGCTGGTGGCCGAGCGGCTGAAGGCGTCTAACATTGAAGTGCGCACCGGGGTCGGCAAGACGGGTGTTGTGGGGGTTCTGAAAGGCGGATTGCCGGGGCCGGTGGTGGCGTTGCGCGCGGACATGGACGCACTGCCGGTCAAGGAGATGACGAACCTGCCGTTCGCCAGTCAGGCCACCAGCACGCGGCTCGGCAAGAGCGTGCCGGTGATGCACGCCTGTGGCCACGACACCCACACCGCGATGTTGCTGGGTGCCGCGAAAGTGCTGGCCGAGCATCGCGATCAGGTGCCCGGGACGGTGGTGTTTCTGTTTCAGCCAGCTGAAGAAGGCGCGGCTGATGTCGATGAATTCCAGACTGATACCCTGATCGGCGCACAAGCGATGATCCGCGATGGTGCTCTCGATTCACCCAAGGTCGAGGCGGTGTTCGGGGTGCATGTGATGGCGGGTTATCCGACCGGGCATCTGTTCTACAAATCCGGAACCGTGCTCAACAGCAGCGACTCGTTTCGCATCACGGTCAAGGGCCAGCAGACTCACGGTTCGGCGCCCTGGAGCGGTGTCGATCCGATTGTCGCCAGCCAAGGCATCATCAGTGGATTGCAGACGCTGGTCAGTCGGCGCGTCGACCTGACCCAGGGCATGGGCGTGATCAGTGTCGGTACGATCAATGGCGGTTCGGCGGCCAACATCATTCCCGAGACCGTGGAAATGACCGGGACCATTCGCACCAACAACGCCGACATCCGCGACACGATCCTGAAAAAGATGCCGCCGCTGGTGAACAGCATCGCCAGCGCCTACGAGACCCAGGCCAACCTGTTGCTGGTGAACAATGCGCCCGTGACCACCAACGATCCCGCCCTGACCGAAGCCATGATCCCCGCCCTCGAACTGGCAGCACCGGGCAAGGTCGAGCGCCTGCCCGCCTCGCTGTCGCCGAGCGAAGACTTCTCCTACTACGCACGCAAGGTGCCGGGGTTGTTCGTGTTTCTCGGCGCAACACCGGAAGGTCAGGACATGAGCAAGGCGCCGAACAACCACAGCCCCTACTTCACCGCCGATGACGCGACACTGGCCACCGGGGTGAAAGCGCATGTGCAGTTTGTGCTCAATTATCCGGGGCGGGGTCAGCGGGGCTGATTGGCTTATGTGAAAAGGGGGCGGATGTATTTTCGTAAATACATCCGCCCCCTTTGCGGGTACTAACTGTAGTCAAACGAAATTTGATAGTCGTTGGTACTCAGAGCGATCTGATGTTGAAAGTACGGCTGAATAGTCGCGACCCACTTCTCGACGACGTTGAAGCTGCCATTATTGATGTTGTCCTCTACTGGAATGCCTAAGGCATTCAATACTGATTCATCATCCCCCAGATCTCTTGACGACTCCTCGCCCTGGAATTGCAGGGTTGCTGTGTCGTACCACTCCAGTCTAAGTTCCAGTCCCATCTCTTTCTCACAAATATCTTTTTTGACGAAAAAAGGGACGGTGGCCCCGTCCCCTTTGCTCTCCGCAGTATCAGTACTTCACACAGGTGCCCATGAAATACTCCAGACCGTCCGGGAAGCTGACATTCAGCAGGGCTCCCAGTGCCGCTACCTGATCCTCGCGCAGTAACAACTCACCTGGTTCCAGTTCGCTCAGGCGCTTGGACTCAATGAGCTGTACAACTTTTTCATTCATTTCGCTACCCTCGATATCCAACTCGAACTGCAGCGTGTCGTCTTGGTCGTGATCGGGGTAAAAGCCGGTTATTGAAAGGAAGAGCATGGCTTGTTCCTTCATGCAAAAAGGGGCGGATATATTTTCGTGAATAGATCCGCCCGCTTTACTTCTTCTTTCTATACGTTGCATGTCAGTTGGAAATAAAAACTTCGATCCGCAATCGACCTACCGATAAGCTTTTCGATTGCTTGCATTTGTGGCTGGCTCAAATCATAGCCCTCCCACCCCTGCGGTTCTTCTTTCCAACCCATGATGGCTTTGATTTGCTCATCACATCCCTGTGGCAACTCGATAACGAAAGCCTGAAAGTCTGTCTCGATGTCAAAAGCTTCTACTAAAAATCTCAAGGTTCAATGCTCCATTTCTTGCCTTTTTTAGATTTTTTATTCTTTTTTGTAGATGTCGGCTCGCCAGTGTTCGGATCGAACTCCCCGAGGTGTTTACCTCTCGCATCATATTTTTCGACTGTACCGTGCATAGAGTCCCATTCAAGAATCAAACCCTTTGCAGTTTTCCATCTTTTGCGCTTCGCCCCACCACCTTGTACAGCCGTTTTACGGCCTACGATTCTTGCATCAGGAAAGGCTGGGAGCACGTCGGGAGCCGGATGGTACTCGTGGTCCCCCGCGCGGGTGCTGACAACAATGTAAACCGGCTTAACCCCCGACCCCACCGGAAACACCAGAATAAAATCCCGATACTCCGGCGGATAAACCGGATTCACCAGAATCCCGTCCGCCGCTTTCGTCGGCGGGTACACCCAAATATGCGGTGCCTGCGGAGCAGCCTCCAGTGCAGGAATACCGAGGATGTCGGAACCATCCACGGCAGGCGTCCAGATCAGCTCAACACCTTCACCAAGGTCCGCAATAAACCGGCTACCGCGTGCAGCAAACTGCACGACATCAACCATCTCCCAATCGCGATTCTTGCCGGTGTAGAAGCCGTAACCCTTGAGGCTCCCGTCGTCCTGCTGTTCAACGCGCAAGCGCACGCGGGTTCGGGCCTGTTTGAGGGCGAGCAACTGATCTTCGGTATAGAGCGCGCTGTCGCCCAGGTTCGAGGGCATGAACATCGCCACCAAACCGAGCAACGGACTGATGACAGCAGCAGAGGCCATCGCGGGCAATGCCTTGAACGCCTCCCCGGCAAGGGCGAAAGTGCCCAGACCCGCAGGAATTGCCGTGCCGCTGATTTTCTTGAGTTCAACCCCGCCGCTGTCATCGGCCTCACGGCCACCGAGCAAAATCAGCTCGCCGTAATCCTTCAGGCTGTCAGTCGGTACCATCCCCGAAGGATTCGAGTAATCGATGATCGCATCCGGCAACTTGCACGACTTGGCAAACACGCAGCCCGCGCGCACCGGCTCAGGCTTGTTCGCCGCCACCTCACGGCTGCGCTCGAAGGCGTCCTGTCTCGCCAGCATGGCGTCGTACTTGTCTTGTCGTTCTTGCTGATCGGCCAGTTCGGTAGCCGTCATGTAGCGGTAAGTGACGTGATGCCCGTCGCCCGCCGGTGGGTTGGGAACCCGGGGAATGTCCTTTTGACCAGCCACTGATTGTCCTTTCGTTCATGCATCGGCAGCCCCTCGCAAGGGGCTGCACGACGTTAACGAAGCAGGAAAATCGTGGCTGTAGGACGTATCTCTAAAGACGTGGGGATTGTTCGACGTGAACGGATTGCATCTCGGCAACGACCGCCTCAATCACACACAAAGCCGTCGGCGACAGGCTTCTGCCCTGCAAACTCACCACGCCAATTTCAGAATGAAATCCCGGCCTGTCGACAACATGAAGCTCGATCAAGCGTCCCTCCCGAATATCTTCAGCCACGGCGCCATGGATGACGCCGAGGATGGTGTCGGTTGAACCAGCGACGGTCTTGAGCAACGCCACATCATCACACTCCAGCACGATGGGCAGCGTCTGGCGGGTGGAGATGCCGAGGGTTCGGGCGGTTTCGAGTTTCACCACTTCGGGCAGGCGCGTCGTGGCGATGCCGTAGCCTTCCAGTTCGCCCATCTGCACTTTACGCCCGGCCAGCGGGTGCTCCGGACGTACGAAGAAACCTGCCGAGACCTGGCCCAGCGAGCGGATCAGCAGATCGGATTCCGCCGTGAAGTTACGGATGTCGGCAACGAAGAATTCGATCGCTTCAGCGCGCAGCCGCGCTTCGAGAATCTGCCAGTTGTTCACTTCCACGCGCAGGGTAACCGCCGGGTGATCCAGGCGCAGTCGCGGCACCACTTGATGCATCAACATGGCCGCCGGGAACGGGCCGACGCCAAAAGCGAGGCTGCCCAGTTGGCGGTCGCTGTAGAGCGCCATGTCCCGCTCCAGCGACCGGGCATCGAACAGCAGCCGCCGCGCCCGCTCGATCAGGAACTCCCCCGCCGGCGTCGGGCGGACGTCGCCGCTATCGCGATCGAACAGGCGCTGCCCGGTTTCGCTCTCCAGCGCCTGAATGCTGCGGCTCAAGGCCGGCTGGCTGAGGTGCACGCGTTCGGCCGCGCGACCGAAATGGCGTTCATCGGCCAGCGCGAGAAGGTGTGACAGTCGTTTGAGGTCCATTCGCCCGATGCTAGCGACGCATTATCCGGATGTAAACAATGCATTGGATACATCGCCGCCCTGCCCCTAGGCTGGAGCGCATTCGACCTCGGAGAACAACAAGAATGAAACCGACCCTCTACACGATCATCGCCCTGACGCTGGTGTCCCTCGGCGGCTGTGACAACAAGCCCAACGTCGCAGCCGGAGACGCCACGCCCGCCACGGCAGCGGTGATCCAGGCGTCGATCAAGGGCCTGGACCTCAGCGACAACCGGGACATGGAAGATGCCCAGCGCGGCTTCATCGCCCGGCCCACCGGCAAGATCCTCGGCGCTGACGGCAATGTCCTGATCGATTTCGATGCATACCGTTTCATCGAAGGCCAGACGCCGGCCACCGTCAACCCGAGCCTGTGGCGGCACGCGATGCTCAACGCGCAGATCGGTCTGTTCAAGGTTCGCGAGGGGATTTACCAGTTGCGCGGCTTCGACATCGCCAACATGACACTGATCGACGGGCAGACCGGCTGGATCGTGGTCGACCCGCTGACCTCCCGGGAATCCGCCGCAGTGGCGCTGGCATTTGCCCGTGAGCATCTGGGCAACAAGCCTGTCACTGCGATCATTTTCACCCATGACCATGCCGACCATTTCGGCGGTGTGCTGGGCATCACCTCGAGCAGCGAAGTGGCCCAGCGCAACATTCCAATCGTCGCGCCCGCCGGGTTCATGGAGGAAGCCACCAGCGAAAACATCCTGGCGGGGCCGGCGATGGCGCGGCGTTCGATGTATCAGTTCGGCAAGAACCTGACGCCGGGCGCTACCGGCATTGTCGACACCGGGCTGGGCAAAAACGTCGCCTACGGCAGCATGGGCATCCTGCCGCCGACGCAGATCATCGACCAGCCGATCCAGCCGCTGGTGCTCGACGGCGTCAGCTTCGTGTTCCACAACATGCCCGGCGCGGAAGCCCCGGCCGAGTTGACCTTTTCGATCCCCGCGCTCAAGGCCTACGGCGGCGCGGAGCTGCTGGCGCAGACCATGCACAACCTGCTGCCGATCCGTGGCGCCAAGGTGCGTGATGCGCTGCGCTGGTCCGAATACACGCAAATCGCCCTCGACGAGTTGGGCGACACGGAGGTCTATTTCGGTCAGCACAACTGGCCGATCTGGGGCAACGAGCGGATCCGCGAATTCATCACCAAACACCGCGACGTCTACAAATACTTGCACGACCAGACCGTGCGCCTGATGAACGCCGGCTACACCCCCAACGAGATCGCCGACAAGATCCAGTTGCCGGATTCGCTGGCGTCGTACTTCGGCACCCGTGGCTATTACGGCGACCTGCGCCACAACGTCAAGGCGATCTACCAGATGTATCTGGGCGCCTACGACGGCAACCCCGCACACTTGAATCCGCTGGTGCCCAAAGAATCGGCAAAGCGCTACGTCGAATTGATGGGAGGTAACGCCAAAGTGGTCGAAGCCGCCCGCGTGGCCTATGACAAGGGCGAATACCGCTGGGTCGCCGAGCTACTGGATCAGGCCGTGCTCGCCAAACCCGACGACACGGCCGCCAAGGAACTGCTGGCCCGCGCGTACGAACAGATGGGCTATCAGGCGGAGTCGGCGACCTGGCGCAACAGCTACCTGACGGCGGCCATGGAGCTGCGCAACGGCCCGCCGGCCAAGGGCGTCAAACGCTCCGACCTGATCGAGCTGATGAAGCAGACACCCACCGAACGCTTCCTCGAAGCCATGGCCGCAAGCCTCGACGGGCCGGCGGCGGATGGCAAGAACTGGACGTTCAATCTGGTCCTGACCGATACGAATGAATCGTTCGTGCTGTGGATCGAGAACGCCGTGCTTCACTACCGAAAAGGCCCGACCGCAGCGAATGCCAACGCAACGCTGACCGTCACCAAGGATCTGTTCGTCCAGTTGCTGGGCGGCACCGCCGGGCTGAAGGAAACGCTTACCTCCGATGATCTGAAGGTGGATGGCAGCAAGATCGATCTGGTGAGATTTCTGGGGCTTCTGGAAAAGGCGCCGGGCAATTTTGCAATCGTCGCCCGGGCAGCAAACTGACCCACGGAGGCCATTGACTGACGGAACACGCGGTCGATGGCCTCTGGACGCTTACCCAAGAAAAATCCAATGAAAACCGGAGGCTCGGGCAAAGCTTTCCGTTGAATTGTTCAGCATCCTGCGCAACCCGATCGCCGCGAAGCCATCCAGCGTATGGACGTAGAATCAGCACCCGACCGCAACCCGGAACCCATCGTGTTCATCATCGATGATGACGCCCCTCTGCGCGAAGCTCTTGGCAGCCTGTTGCGCTCCATCGGCCTGCAGGTCGAGCTGTTCGGATCGGTCGCCGACTTCATGCAATACGAGCGACCTGACCTGCCCAGTTGCCTGGTGCTCGATGTGCGATTGCAAGGCACCAGCGGGCTGGTTTTTCAGCAGGCGCTCGCCGACGCCAAAATCGGTCTGCCGATCATTTTCATGACCGGGTACGGCGACATCGCCATGACCGTTCGCGCCATGAAAGCCGGCGCCATCGATTTCCTGGAAAAGCCGTTTCGCGAGCAGGCAATGATCGATGCCGTAGTCGCCGCGCATACGCGGGACAGGTCGCGCCGCGAGTGCGAACGCCGCCATCATGAGTTGCGCACACGTCACGCGACACTGACAGCCAGAGAGCAATCGGTAATGGCGCTGGCCGTCTCGGGCTTGATGAACAAGCAGATCGCCAGTGAGATCGGCCTGAGCGAGATCACCGTGAAAATCCATCGCAGCCAGGCCATGCGCAAGATGCGCGCGCAGTCGTTCGCCGATCTGGTTCGAATGGCCGAAAGTCTGGGTATCAACCATTAGATGTAACGCTCTTGTTCAGCGCACATTGAAAGTTGTTTATATACGTTGGTATGACTTCTCCATACGCGGGCAGGATAAAACCACACTTATGCAACATGGTTGATCCCTACCGCCAACAGTAAAATCCCTCCATCAAATGCAACGACCGGCAAAGTCATTGACTTCGCGGCTTCCGTTCGCGCCGACACTTGTCCACCCACTCATTAACTCAGGGATGGCTGTTCAACATGTATGACTTTTTTGAAGACTCGCATCGCGTGCTGAAGTTGTCCCACGTATTGCTGATCGGCGGTCTGGGCATGTTGATGGCGGGGATTTTCCTGGCTTATGTGTTTGACGCTCACTTGGCCTTGCCCGCGCTGGTCGGCGCACACGGGATGACGATCCTCGGGCCGACCGCGATCAAGCTGGGCTATGTGATGCGCCTGATTGCGTACAACCGCATTCGCCTCGCCGCGCAGGAACACGGCATTCCTCATTAGAAGTAATCGATTGAATTAAAACCTGTCTGGTTGCAACCGGAAGTTCATTAACGAAATCCCACCACGACTCAGGATGATCACGATGAAAACTATTGGATTGGTATTACCCGTCGCCATTGTTTCAGCCACCTGGATAGTTGCCACACATGCATTCGGCGCAAGTTGCCTGCCCGATATGCCGGTGGCCAACAGGCAGGAAACCAGTGCTCCGGAATCAGAAACTTCATCGGTGCAACAACACCGGGCCAGAAAGGCGCCTACCCAGATTGCCGAAGGGGGGTCGGATCGGCTGATCGAACGCCGCGTCGCCGAGGGCGGATCCGATCGCCTGCTCGAACGCCGCGTCGCCGAGGGCGGATCCGATCGCCTGATCGAACGCCGCGTTGCCGAGGGCGGATCTGACCGCCTGATCGAACGCCGTGTTGCTGAAGGCGGCTCCGATCGCCTGCTCGAACGCCGCGTTGCTGAAGGCGGCTCCGATCGCCTGCTCGAACGCCGCGTTGCCGAGGGCGGATCCGATCGCCTGCTCGAACGCCGGGTAGCCAGCAATCAATACGACGCCGCGATGAACATGCGAATGCATTTCTCGATGGACTGACGTGATTTCACCGAAATCGATCCCGCAGGATCAGGCAAGTAATCGGTAGAAATGCACTACAGCCTGTGCGAGCAATCCGGGAAGAATGGTCCTTCGACACATTCATCAAGGACTACTCCCATGCTCGTACACGCCTACGGTGCCCACGCCGGCGATAAACCCCTTGAGCCGATGCAGATCAATCGCCGCGCGCCGGCCGCCCATGATGTGCAGATCGATATCGCCTTCTGCGGCATCTGCCACTCCGACCTGCACCAGGTGCGCGCCGAATGGGCCGGGACGCAATTCCCGTGCGTACCCGGGCACGAGATTGTCGGCCGCGTGTCGGCGGTCGGCGCCCATGTGTCCGACTACAAGGTCGGTGATCTGGTGGGTGTCGGCTGCATCGTCGACAGCTGCAAACACTGCGACGACTGCGAAACCGGTCTGGAAAACTACTGTGACGGCATGATCGGCACCTACAACTTCCCGACCCCGGACGCACCGGGCTGGACCCTTGGCGGCTACTCGCAAAACATCGTGGTGCATGAGCGTTACGTGCTGCGCATCCGTCATCCGGAAGCTCAACTGGCCGCCGTCGCACCGTTGCTGTGTGCAGGCATCACCACTTACTCGCCGCTGCGTCAGTGGAATGCCGGGCCGGGCAAAAAGGTTGGTGTGGTCGGTATCGGTGGCTTGGGCCACATGGGTATCAAACTGGCCCATGCGATGGGTGCGCATGTTGTGGCGTTCACGACTTCCGAGTCCAAACGCGAAGCCGCCAAGGCACTGGGCGCCGATGAGGTCGTGGTGTCGCGCAACGCCGAGGAAATGGCTGCGCACACCAAGAGCTTCGACTTGATCCTCAACACCGTCGCCGCGCCTCACGATCTCGACGCGTTTCTGGTGCTGCTCAAACGCGACGGCGCCCTGACGCTGGTGGGTGCGCCCGCCTCGCCGCATCCGTCACCGAACGTGTTCAACCTGATCATGAAGCGCCGGACCATCGCCGGTTCGATGATCGGCGGTATTCCGGAAACCCAGGAGATGCTGGATTTCTGTGCCGAGCACGGCATCGTTTCCGACATCGAGCTGATTCGCGCCGATCAGATCAACGCGTCCTACGAGCGGATGCTGCAGGGCGATGTGAAATATCGTTTTGTGATTGATAACGCGACGCTGGCTGGCTGAACCGTTACTCCGGCAACCCCGCCAACCGCAAACCCTCGGCAAATCGGGCAATGTCTTCAGGCCGTTGAATGGGCAGCCACGCGCTCAGGCTCGACACCCGCAAGGTCGGGTCCAGCCGGCGCACCCGTTCCATGGCCTGCCCGGCTTTGTCGGCTCGCCCGCCCAGCGCGTGGCTTGCGGCGATCAAGGCCGCCGCAGCCAGCAGACTGGGCAGATTCCCCTGCGCTTTTTCGGCCCAGGAAGCCGAGAGTTCGAAGCGACCCGCAAAGAAGTGCGCCAGCGCCATCCCGACCTGCATGCGGAACATTTCCGGATCCAGCGGGCTCAGGCGCACGGCGTGCTCAAGGTTGGCGATGGCGGCGTCGGTTTCGCCACGCAAGGCACGCAGGATGCCGCCGAGATACCAGGCCGGCGCCAGGTTGGGGTTGAGCAGTCGAGCCCGATCAAGCAAAGCAATGCCACAGTCGACATCCCCGGTCAGATGGGCCAAGGCATGACCGCTGCGGGTCAATGCCACGGCGTCATCGCGCCCCAGTTCCACCCCCATTCGCGCCAGTCGCGCACCTTCGGCGATTTCCCGCGGCCGGTCGGTCATCCAGCCGTTGAGCTTGCGCCAGAAGTGGCACCACGCAGCCATTCCATACGCCGAGGCAAATTCCGGATCCAGTTCAAGCGCCCGGTAGAACAGCGCCAGCGACTGCTCGATCGCCTCACGGGTGCCGATGTGCAGCTTGGCCGTCCCCCGCAGGTAGTAATCGTAGGCATCGAGGCTGTCAGTGGGCTTGCGTTTGGCCCGCTCGATTTCCGCGCGTTCGAGCTGCGGCGCGATGGCGCCCACAACGCTTTCGGCCACTTGGTCCTGGAGTTCGAATATATCGTCGAGCAGGCCTTCGAAGCGTTCGGCCCACAGGTGCGTCCCGCTGCAGGTATCGATCAACTGGCCGGTGATGCGGATCTTGTTGCCGCACTTGCGCACGCTGCCTTCCAGCACATAACGCACACCCAGTTCCTGACCGACACCTCGCGCATCCACCGCCCTGCCCTTGTAGGTGAAGCTCGAGTTGCGAGCGATGACGAACAGCCAGCGCAGGCGCGATAACGCGGTGATGATGTCTTCGACGATGCCGTCGGCGAAGTAGTCCTGCTCGGGGTCGCCGCTTAGGTTCTGGAATGGCAGGACGGTGATCGAAGGTTTTTCCGGCAGGACGAGTGTCGCGGCCACCTCGGGTTTCGCAGGGGCTTCAGGCGTACTGACGGGGCTGTCGCACGGGATGATTTCACCGACAAAGCGATAGCCCTTGCGCGGCACCGTGCGCACCAGACGCTGTTGCTCACCCGTGTCGCCGATGGCCTTGCGCACAGCGTTGATGTGGCTGGTGATGGTCGATTCGGAAACGATCCGGCCACTCCACACGGCGCTCAACAATTCGTCCTTGCTCACCACTCGCTCGCGGTTGCTGACCAGTAGCAGCAACAAGTCGAAGACCTGCGGCCCGACAGTCACGACTTGCCCGCGCCAGGTCAGTTCCCGGCGCTGCTGGTCGAGCACGTAGTCTTCAAACACGAATTGCACGGTGGCTGTTCTCTGGTCTGGCGCCCCCGACTCCGTGTCCGAGCGGGCGATTGTCGTGCGCTCAATGATACGGCAGACCCTGGGCCACCGCACCGGTCTGCACGCTGGTCTACGCATCTGCCGACGGATTGGCCTGTCTGGACAGAAAACCAAGGCAAATCCAAGGTCGCCACAAGGATTTACCCGAGTGCCGCAGGCATGCTCAACCCACATCGACAGCAACCGTTGCCGTCGGCAAGTGGAGAGATGCCATGAAGATCGTCGTTATCGGAGGCACCGGCCTCATCGGATCGAAACTTGTGAACAATCTGCGCGAACGCGGCCACGATGCCCGCGCCGCCTCCCCTAACACCGGCGTCAACAGCATCACCCGCGAAGGCCTGGCCGAAGCGATGGACGGCGCCCAGGTGGTGGTCGATGTGTCCAACGCGCCGTCGTGGGAAGACCAGGCCGTACTCGATTTCTTCGAGACCTCCACCCGCAACCTGCTCGCCGCCGAAGCCGCCGCCGGGGTTCGCCACCACGTGGCGCTGTCAATCGTCGCCAGTGAGCGCTCGCCTGCCAACGGCTACTTCCGCGCCAAGGTCGCGCAAGAGAACCTGATCAAGGCGTCGAGCATTCCGTACACCCTGCTGCGGGCCACGCAGTTCTTCGAATTTGTCGGCGGCATTGCCCAGTCCGCCACCGTCGGCGAGGAAGTGCGCCTGTCACCGGCGCTGATTCAGCCCATGGCTTCTGACGACGTCGCTGCTGCACTCACCGACGTGGCACTGGCAGCGCCGATCAACGGCACGCAGGAAATAGCCGGCCCCGAAGCCATGCCGCTCGACGAGCTGGTCCGGCGTTTTTTCCGCGCCACCCACGACACCCGCAAAGTGATCCCGGACGTCCACGCCCGCTACTTCGGCGACGTGCTCGACGACCAGTCGCTTACCCCCGGCAGCAGCAACCCGCGCCTGGGTCCGACGCGCTTTGAAGACTGGCTGGCGAAATCGACCCAGCGCTGAAACACCCCCCCTAATTTGAAGGAGTATCGCCATGTTCAGCCGAATCCTGCTGGCCGCCACGTTTGCGGCCCTGTCGATTTCATCCGCCTCGGCCGCCGAGCCGCAGGGGGGCAAGGTCACCGTGGTGTTCGACCGCGCCCTGCCCAACGTTCCCGGCAAATCCATGAGGGGCGTGCTGGTGGAATACGCGCCTGGTGGATCGTCGCCGGCGCACTTTCATCCGAAGTCCGCGTTCATCTACGCCACGGTGCTAGAGGGCGCCGTACGCAGCAAGGTCGGCGACGCGCCGGAGAAGGTCTACAAGGCCGGGGAAAACTTCGTCGAGCAACCGGGTGATTTCCACGCCGTGAGCGCCAATGCCAGCACCACTGAACCGTCCCGTCTGCTGGCGGTGTTCGTGCTCGACAGCAGCGAGACCGACCTGGTCAAGCCGGTCAAGCCGTAAACGATCCATTCGCCAATACACCTCCGGCGGCCCGTCTGCCGGAGGTGTCGGCCTTGCGCAGGACCTCGAACATGAACGCGCCCCAGCCCACCACCGCCAGCACGGTGCAATCCGAAACGACGCCCGCGACACCGCGCCAAGGCAAGCGCAAGGCGGCAGGACTGCTGTTGTGCGCCGCCGCTCTGGCGATTGTGGCGGGCGGTTATGCCGTGCTGTACGGCGGCAAAAGTATTTCGACCGACAACGCCTATGTGCGTGGCGATGTCACGTCCCTGGCGGCCAAGGTTGCCGGCTATGTCACCAGCGTCGAGGTGCGCGACAACCAGTCGGTGCAGAGCGGCGACGTGCTGTTTCGCATCGACGATCAGGACTATCGCGCCCGCCTCGCCCAGGCCGAAGCCAACTTCAAATCGGCACAGGCGCGCCTCAGCGATGTCGATGCCCAGACTCAACTGCAACATGCGCAGATTCGCCAGGCCGAGGCCGAACGCCGCTCTGCCGCCGCGCAGATGAACCTCGCCGGCAAGACCCACGACCGCAACCGCAAACTGATCGCCAGCAATGCCGTGAGCATGGCACTGGTCGATGAGACGGCGGCAGCCCAGACGCGCGCCTCTGCGGCGGTGGACGCTGCTTCGGCGTCGGTCGAGGCACAGCGCCAACGCCTCGCCGTGCTGCTGGCCCAGCGTGGCGCTGCCCTCGCCGCCATGGCCCAAGCCGAGGCATCACGCGATTTGGCACGGATCGACCTGGACAGCACCGTGGTGCGCGCGCCCGTGACCGGGGTGGTCGGCAACCGTCAGGTGCGGGTCGGCCGTTATGTCACGCCGGGGGTGGCCTTGCTCGACATCGTTCCGGTGCAGGACGTGTGGGTCGTGGCCAACTTCAAGGAGACTCAGCTGGAGCATATCCAACTAGGTCAGCCGGTGCGGATCACCGTCGACGGCTACCCCGACGACGCGCTGGAGGGCGTGGTCGACAGCTTTGCCCCGGGCAGCGGATCGGCCTTCAGCCTGTTGCCGACCGACAACGCCACGGGCAATTTCGTCCGCGTGGTGCAGCGGGTGCCAGTGAAAATCCGTCTGGCCAATAACCCCCTGCCGGGGCGCATCGTGCCGGGGCTGTCGGCGCGGGTCGATGTGGAGCGTGGAGACGGCTCATGAACCGGTCTGACGCAGACCGGCCCGGCGTGTTGTTGATGATCGGCATTCTGCTGGCCAGCCTCACCGAAGCGATCGCCGGCACCGCGCTGGTGCTGGGCCGTAACGACATCATCGGCGACACCGCCGCCACACCCGACGAATTTGCCTGGCTGGACATCGGCTACACCGGGTTCAAGTTGATTGGTTTCATCACTGCGTCGTCGCTACTGGCGCGCTTCGCCCCGCGCAACGTGATCGTCGCTGCGACCCTGGCCATGGGGTTGGCCTGCGCCATCGCTGCCTTCAGCACGCGGCTCGACCTGCTGATAGCGCTGCGCATCCTGCAGGGTTTTGCCGGCGGCACGCTGCTGGTGGCCGGTCAGGTGCTGATCTTTCACAGTTACCGGCGCCACCTGCAACCCGCGCTGCAAGCGCTGTTCGCCATCGGCGCGGTCGTCGCTTCCGCCACGTTGACGCCCGCCCTGCAAGGCTGGCTGGTCGACAGCCAGTCCTGGACGTGGATTTTCCTCAGCGTCGTGCCGCTGGCCATGATTGCCAGCGGACTTTTACTCGTCACCGTCACACCGACACCCGCCCGAGCCAGCCAGCGTCCATTCGATGGTCTGGGGGTGTTGCTGAGCGCCACCGCCCTGCTCTGCTTCACCTACGTGCTCAGCCAGGGCGAGCGCTGGGACTGGTTCGAGGCGCCACGCATCGTCTGGCTGACGCTGATCGGCAGCGCAGCCCTGCTGGGGTTTCTGGGCCAGCAACTGTTGATCAGCGGCAGAGGCATGCTCGACTTCAGCCTGTTCAGGTCGAGCGATTTCTCGTTCGCCTTCATCGTCAGCTTCGTCGCGGGTGCAGCGCTTTTCGGCAGTGCCTACCTGATTCCAGCCTTTGCCGTGTCGGTGCTCGGTTTCACCCTGACCGAGGCCGGCCTGCTGTTGTTGCCCAGCGGCGCGCTGTTTGTCGGCGCGCTGCTGATCGCGGCCTGGCTGATGCAATCGCGCGGCGTGGCGCCGTTTGCCACGGTGCCGTTCGGAATCCTGATGATCATGATTGCCATGTGGCTGCTGTCCGGTTCGACCCGCGAAAGCGGCAGCGCAGACATGATGGGCGCCATCCTCCTGCGCGGGCTCGGGCTGGGCTTTCTGTTTCTGTCGATCACCCTGATCGCGTTCACTCACCTCAACAGCCGCAACCTGGCGGCCGGCATCGGTCTGTTCAATACCGGCCGCCAGTTGGGTGGCCTGATCGGCGTGGCCGGGCTGCAAACGCTGATCGAGCACGGGCATGCGGCCAACGCCGTGATCCTGGGCAGCAGCGTCACGCCGGGCAGCCCGGCACTCATCGAACGGCTGACAAGCACTGGCGCCTGGCTGACGAGTAAAGGCATGGAAGCTTCGGCGGCGGCCCGTGCCGCGACCAGTCTGCTGGGGCGAACGGTCTCGGAGCAGTCACTGGTGATTGCCTTCGAAAGTGCGTTCATGGCGGTGACGTTGCTGTTTGCGGTGGCTGCACCGCTGCTGGTGGCGATCAAGATCGGCTTTGCGAAACACGCAAAATCAAGCGCGCCTTGAATCACGTTCCGATTGATGACGCTACGAACGGCCTTTATCCCATCATGAACGCATCAAGCTCCTGATGATTGGTGATCAGGACGTCAGCAGAAACCCCCAGGGATAATGCCAGCACCACACTGCTCTGCAGCAATTGGGTGTTACGCTCGATGTCGAACGCGGCCGTCATCAGATCCCCCAGGCGGTCGAACGCTTCGAGGATCTCTTCCAGCACAGCCTGACATTGGCGATCAACCGCCCCCAGATACTCATTCAGGCGTGCGTCCATCGTCGCCCGAAGTTGAGCCGATTGCCCCTTGAGCAGTTCGCTGAACATTTTGCCGGCGACGGATCCCACGATGGCTCCCACTACCGGAATGGGAATCAGCGTCTGGCCGGCTGCTGTGGCGATACCGACGATAGCGGATTCGGCGCAAACAACGGTTCCCAGACTGACAAGCTCATCCAGATCAATCCTGTTGGCGTTGTAATCGACGATCAGCGCACTGACGCCCTTTGCAGCACTGACCACGGCCCCCGCGAATGGCGCAGCCATGCTCGCGTAGTTGGTCATGAGGTAGATCGAGCCGCCAGCGATCGCGCCACCGACAGCCGCCGTTCCCGTGTCGATGCCCACTTCTAGCCAATCATCAGCGCTGAAGTCTCCTTTGAAAACGTTCTTGCCCTCCTTGTACTTGGCGTACAAAGCGGTCGTCAGCCCTACTGCGCCCCCCACAGCGCCCGCGATCGCGGCAGCCTGGGCTGCACCAGCCAGTGAGGGCCCGTTTTCGCTGGAAATCTGATCCTTGCGCTGCTCGTTACGCTCGGTCAGTCTGTCCTCTTCCTTCGACAGCGTTTCCAGTACCTTGCCCTGCTGTGGATCCGCGTAGTTCTGCACGCTGGGTTTGACCACATCCTGAAAAGGCTTGCCAGACTCCTGCTCAATCTCCTTGACCTTCGCCAGAATGGCCCGGACAGACTTGCCATTCAGATCACCGGATTCACCATTCATCACCCGGGTAATGGTTTCGTACTGGTCCTTGGGGATCTGATAGTACGAATCCCCTCTGCCAAAATCCTTGTACTTGTCCATGTGTTCCAGCACATGGCTGAGACCATTATTGGCACCGTTGATGAACTTCGACTGGACCTCGACGCCATTCAGGAGGAAATCTTCCCGAGCCGTGCGGTGCACCCCGTCAAACGTTGCAACGAAGCCCTGTTGTTCAATCAATGAGCGGGCATTGCGAATCCCCACCTCCACTTGCTCGGCAATCTCACCGTGCTTGGTCAGCGGGTTGCCCAGGATTTTTTCTGGCGCCCCGAGAAAGTCGCGGACCAGGTCAATCTGCTCGACCGCATTGCGCAGGGCTGCATCCTGACCGTTCAGCAGCTGCGTAACGGTGTTGATGCGAATACTGTTGATCCCTTCAACTACCTGCGCGCTGATCTGGTCGCGGACAGAGCCAGTCTGATCGCCAGCCATCATTCCGGCGCCTTGTTCAGGAGCGACGACAACGCATTCATGTGGTTGATGAGCGCGCCGAGCATCTCTTTCTGCCCCGCATTGAACAGGAGGTAGTTGCCGGGTGCGGTACGCATCAGGACGCCCAGAAGTTCAGTCATGCCGTCGGCATGCTGGACTGTGGTACCGATCATGCGTGCAACCCAACTCTTGGCGACGTTCAATGTGCGGGTAGATGTCTCGATCTGCGAGCGATGCTCCATCGCCTCTTCTGCGATCTTTTTATTCTTGCTTCGCGCGTACAGGCCACCACCCAGAATCGCGGCGCCGCCGATCCCCCAGCCAATAGGGCCGGCCAACGCCAGCAATGCCGAACCCGCAGACATGCCGCCTCCCCCCGCTGCCAAGGCTCCACCGCCTAACCAGGCAAGGGCGGCATTGGTTGCCGCCGCACCCGACAGACCCGAGATCGCAGCCCCGGTGGAAGCAGTCCCGAACGTGGTGGCAACAGCCATTGCCGCAGTCGGGGCGAACGCCGCGGTGCCTACACCCGCCGCCACGCCAGCGGCTGCCGATGAGCCCGCCGTGAATTCGACCTGGCCGGCTTCGATTCTGAGTGTGTTGACCAGGCCGCAGAACGATTGGGTTTCAGCCTTGAATGTACCGTAGGACTTTTCGAATTCTTTTGGGCTGTTGGCCAAATGGCTGACAAAAGACTCGACGGTCTGCATCAATTCCGTGCTGGCGCGATGGCGCACGGTGTGAAGCTCGGTACAACCCTTTTCAACATCGGCCGCGACCAGCGTGTAACGCTTGCGGGCTTTTTCGAGTTGCTCCAGCGCATTTTTCTTCAGATCACCATTGAACATTGAATTCCATCTCGATGCATAGCAAAGTGCCATATATTCAATCAACTCAGCAGTGATAGCAATTAGCCTTTAGTGGGAATGCATTTCTCACTACTGGATTTCACAGGGAGAGAAACAGATGAGTTTCAGTGTGCCCACAAAGCAGATAACCGTGGTTTACCCCAACGAATACGAAAGTGCCGCAAACATTATCGAGGCACGAATTCAAGCTTTTCCTGGCCATACCAGCCGCCTGTGGGACATCAGTTTCTATGCTGCAAACAAAGCCACGCTCGATAGCGACCATCGAGTGCTCTTCCTGGGTGGATTCGACGAAAATCCGGCGGCAGCCGCCTACGCGAAAGTGTTCGACTCCATGGAAAAAGCTTGCGGCTGCTGCTACGCCATAGCCGGTTCAAAAGCGCTGATCTACTCGACGGATCAGGCCTCGGAAAGTCGGATCAGAATGGACGGGACAACGCATTTCTACAGCGACACTGCAGGCAATACCCGCTCCAGCAACGGCCAGGCTTCAATAGAAAGTCTGGATTCCTCGATCTTGCAGAAGGCTGCATTGGGTGCTGTGGGAGGCTGGTTGATGGATCGGATTCGCGCGCCGAAGACTTCGACTCGCCTGGAACAACTGGAAATGGGTTGCGAAGAATTCATGCAGAAGCGCTTCGCCAGCTGGGTGGGCTCTACGTCCCCCGAAGCATGATCCGGACGACGAATCATCAACGCCGAATAACGAAGTCCGGCGAGCGAGACTTGTCGGACCAAGGTGTTCATCTCTCACTCGTCGGCGTCCTTTCAGATCATTGATCTTTCCCCTCGCACCAAGTAAAAACCCTCTTTGTTCTCCGCCCTTGCAAGGAGCCGCGGATGCTCGAGCTCACCACGCAACGCCTGGAACTGCGCACGATGGTCGAATCCGACTGGCCGCTGTTCCTCAGGCTGCATTGCGAGCCGCAGACCATGCAGTACGTGTTCGGTGAAATTGCCGAGGACCAGGTGCGCAAAGGCTTTGAACATCGGCTTCCGGCCTGGGGGCCGCAATCGGATCACTGGTTGTGTCTGGTGGTGACCGACAGGGCCAGCGCGCAGGAACTGGGCGTGACCGGATTCCGCATCCTGTCGCCGGGGCATGCCGAGGTGGGTTGCCTGCTGTTACCCGAACATCAGGGCAAAGGCTTTGGCACCGAGTCGCGGCAGGCGATCATCGACTATGCCGCCGCCATCGGGCTGGACTCGTTGGAGTCGACCGTGACCGACGGTAATATCGCGTCCTGCAAGGTGTTGGAGAAATGCGGTTTTGTATTCGAGCGCCGCGTGCCGCAGGCCTATCAGATTGGAGATCGGTGGTTTGACGACCTGATCTACCGCTATCAAATCAGCTGACCCCGTTTTATCAGCGACCGCCAAGGAGGCCCTCGTCGTGAATCCTTATCAATGCCTGCCACCCCGCGCTTTCTGGCGCACCGCCGTGGCTGACAAGCCCGCGCTGAACATCGATCAACTGTGGACGCCGCAATTCGAGATCGGCAACAAGGACGCCATCGTCACCGCCGGTTCGTGTTTCGCCCAGCACATCGGCCGGGCGCTGGTGGAGCGCGGCATGAACTGGCTGGATGCGGAACCGGCCCCGGCCGAACTGCCCGAAACCGACTGGAAGGCCCACAACTACGGGGCGTTCTCGTTCCGCACCGGCAATCTGTACACCCCGGCGATGCTGTGCCAATGGCTCGAATGGGCGCTGGGCGTGAGCCTGCCGCCCGACGAAACCTGGGCCCATGACGGGCGTTTCTTCGACCCGTTCCGCCCCGCCGTGGAGCCCGACGGTTTTGCCAGCGAGGACGCGCTGTTCGCATCGCGCGAAGCCACCCTCGACGCCATTCGCACCGCCCTGCGTCGGGCCAAAGTGTTCGTGTTTACCCTCGGCCTGACCGAAGCCTGGCAGAACCGCCAGACGGGGCTGGTGTATCCCGTGTGCCCCGGCACCGTGCGCGGCACCTTCGATCCGCAGCTGCACCGCTTCTGCAATTTCGGCTTCATGGACACCTATGGCGACATGGTTCGGGCGCTGGAGTTGATGCGTTCGATCAACCCGCAACTGCGCCTGCTGCTCACCGTGTCACCGGTGCCCCTGACGGCGACCGCCACGGGCGAGCATGTGCTGAGCGCCACCACCTATTCCAAATCGGTCCTGCGCGCCGTCGCCGGGCAGCTGTGTGAAGACCTGCACGACGTCGACTATTTTCCCTCTTACGAAATCATCACCGGCACACCGTTCAAGGGCGCGTTCTACCAACTCAACCAGCGCGAGGTCACACCCGAAGGCGTGGCGTACGTCATGCAGCAGTTTTTCGCCGGGCTCGATGCGGTTCAACCAATTCAGACGCCAGCCAGCGTGCCCTCCACCTGCGTGTCCAGCGAGGAGCTTGTCTGTGAAGACGCCGTGCTCGATTACTACGCCTAGGTTTCTGCTGCTGGGCGATTCCCATGCCGGGGTCATCGGCAAGGCGGCGCAGGCCCGCGAGTTGCCTTTCAGTGGCGGGCCGCTGGGCACCGGCCGGGATTTTGCGGTTGACTTTTTCAGCCTGACCCGCCATGACGTGGTGTTTCGAGAGGCCGAGATGGAGCGTCTGTATCGCCAGGCCCTTGAGCCGTTCGAAGTGCCACAACTGGCGAAGGTCGGGGTGCCGCTGGTCAGCACCATAGGCCTGAGCCTGCACTACCTCGCCACCGCGCCGAACTGGACGTGCTACCAGACGCCGGACGGCGAATTCGACGAAGGTTTTTTCGCCGGGCCGCTGTTCGAATCCATTGTCGACACCTTGTCCCGGCCTGCGCTGACGTTCTATGAGCAAGCTCGGGCGATGAACCTCAAGGTGTTCGCCGTATTGCCGCCGCAGCGGGTTCCTGAGTTGTCCGACTCACGAGTGTTCATGGCTGCGCAGGCGCTGCTGATCGAGCGATTGCAAGGGCTTGGCATTGAGCTGATCGACGTGCGCGCAGCGGCGAATGATGAGCAGGGTTTTCAGCGTTCGGCATATTGCGAAGTGGATGACCCGCTGCACGGGAATCTGGCGTTCGGCGAGCTGATCGTCGAGCAACTGCTCAAACAAGGAATTTAGACCCGGACCTGTGGGAGCGAGCTTGCTCGCTCCCACTGAGGGATTTTCAGGTTCATCAAGCCTTCGGCTGCGTCCCCAGAATCGTCACCCGCTCGCCATACCGCGAATGCGGGAAGTAATCCCAGACCGCATGGTGCTGGGTGCAGCGGTTGTCCCAGAACACCAGGGTATTCGGCGCCCAGCGCACGCGACAGCTGAGGGACGGCTCCCGCGCCACCAGATCGAACAGCATGTTCAACAGCACCTGGCTTTCCCCGCCGGACAACTGGACGATGTGCGACGTGAACCCGGAATTGACGAACAGCGATTTGCGCCCGGTGTCCGGATGGCGAACCACCACCGGGTGTTCGGTTTTCGGCAGGTTGGCCGGCGCCTCATAGCCCTTCCACGGAATCGCGCCGTCGTGGATCGCCGTCAGTTCGCCGAGAAACTGCTGCATCGTCGGCGACAGCATTTCCAGCGCCAGGTGCATGTTGGCGAACAGCGTATCGCCGCCGGTGCCGATGGCCGGGGTTTCCTTGACGTAGAGCATCGAGCCCATGGACGGCGCCAGGTCGGCGGTGCCGTCGGTGTGCCAGGTTTCGCCGGCCACGTAGCGCGATTGCGCATTGGCGCGGATCACCACCAGTTCCGGGTCATCGCCGTCGATGTCTTCCACCGGCAGCGCCCGCAGCTCACCGAACAGCCGGCCAAACGCCTTGTGCTCGTCCACCGTCAGATGCTGATCGCGGAACACCACCACGTGGTTCTCCAGAAAGGCGCGGCGGATTTCCGCGAGCTGCTCATCGCTCAGGGGTTGCGACAGGTCGACGCCGCCGATCTCGGCGCCGATGATCGGCGTGATTCGCTCGACCGTGATGTGCTGATACGGCGCGCGCCGTTCTGCGGCGATGCGCTCGATTGCCTTGAGTGCCAACTGATCCATGTTCCCTCACCCTTTTTATTGGAACGACGCTGATGACTGCTCGCGTAGCGAGCGCGGGCGCATGTCGATCCAGTGTTCGTTGATGTAATCCAGACAGATTTGGCGTTCGCCGCGCATCCCCGCTTCGCTCCAGCCGCTGGCCATCGGCTTGCCCGCCGGCCACAGGGAATACTGGCCCTGAGCGTTGATCACCACATCGAATTGCAGTTCTGCGTCATTCATGTCGTTCTCCTGTTGAACGGGATTTCAGCGAAGCCAGATTTCGGTCGAGTCCGGCGGCGAGATGGTTGAATACGGCATTTCTTTGTTCATCGGCCTGCGCACAAGCCCCGACGTAAACGCGCACGGATGCCCAGCAAATCTGCGCGCAGGTGTCTGCGTCGTCGTCCGCGTAGGCCCGGGCCGACACCTCGGCGTTGGCGCTGGCATGAGCCTGGGCAAACGCGTTGGCGGCGGCCTCGGTATTCAGTTGCGCGTAGTACTCGGCGAACGCCTCGGCATCGCCGAAGTGCTCGGCAATCATGGCGCTGTTGGCCGGTGCGAGGCCGTAGGTCAGCGCACTGGCGTGGGCCTTGGCGTAAGCCGCGTCGTAGGCATAGGCCTTGCGATACAGCGCCAGCAACACCGGTTTGAGCGCCGCCCGCCATTCGCCCTGACGCCCGATCACACCGAGCGCCGCCCGCTGATGCAGGCTTTGCAACGCGATCAACGCCTGCTGATGTCCCGGCACGGCTTCGCAGAGCATCGGCATGACCACGTCGGCCTGCCAGAGATGAAACAGCTGAAACGGCACCTGTCCTTGGTATCGGCTCAAGCGCAGACGCAAGGCCTCGTCCGGTTCGGCTTCACACAACACCTTGGTCAGGGTCAGCCACCATGGCGGCATCGAGATTGGTTGATTCATGGCGCAGGCTCATCCATACCGATGACTTCAGCCAGCAACCGCGCCCAGCGGCCCGCCACGATGCCGTAGTGATCGGTGTCCAGGGTTTGCCAGCTGCGCAACTGCGGCAGCAAGTCCTGCCAGTTGCGTTGCAGGTCATCCGGGTTCCAGGCGTTGCCCAGCCCGTAAGGATTGGCGCGCCCGGCGATAAACAGCCGCACCGCTGTGGTCGCCAGCGCCGGCGGCTGGAAGTCGATCATGCTGGTCATGTTGTTGCGGCAGCACACCGTCAACCGTTGCAGATACGCCTGACGCTCTTCAGCCATGCCCTGCCCTTCGACCGCCGGCCAGCGCTGGGCAAACTCACGCTGGAACACCTGCTCGATGGTCTGTTCGTCGATCCCGGCCAGTTCCGCACCGGAATCCGGCGCGGGTGGGTCGATCAGGTACAACAACGGTTGCCTGAACCCGTCAGCCAGGGCCTGATGACACAGCGCCTGCGCCACCCATGCACCAAACGACCAGCCTGCCAGACGCCAAGTGCAGCCGTGCGGAAGATGGGTTTTGATCGCCTCCAGATAACAGCGTGCACGTTCTTCCACGCTGATGTTCGGCAACTGCGGCAAACGCAACGCAGGATCGGCGATCACGCACACGCCCAGTTCCGCCGGCAGCGCCGACACCAGCTCCCGATAAGCCTGAACATCGCCGCCCACCGGGTGGATCAGGTACAGCCATTCACGGCCGGCACCGGCATGCCATTGATCGATCCGCACTGCATCGCGCCAGCCCTGCTGTGTTAAGCCGGACGCCTCTTCAACCGTGGCGGTCGAGACCAGCCCCAGCACCTCGTTCAGGCTGACCTTGTGGCTGAATTGCGACAGCTGGAACACCTCGCCAGTAGCCGCTTGCAGTTCGTCGATCAGGTCGAGCAGCGTCAGCGAATCTGCGCCCAGGTCGTACAGCGAATCGTCGTCCTCCAGCTCGGCCACACCGAGCCACTTGCACAGGCATTCACGCAAGCGCGCCGACAGATCCACACCCTTCGGCGCCTCGACCGGCGCGGCCACAGCACCATGGCGAACCGGATAAAACCGCCGCGCCGTGTCGATGCCGGTGGTGGAGATCAGCAGCTGCGGCAACTGCGTCGCCATCGCCAGATCGAACACCCGACAGCCCTCTTCGGCCGACAACCCCACCGTCAGATGCTCCAGATGCGCGGCGTCTCCACCGTTGCTGGTGGTGGCCATGCCGATGTCGCGCCAGATGTCCCAGTTGATCCCCAAACGCAGGCATGTGTCGGCCGGGTTCGGACGATAGTGGGTGAAGCCGTCGAGCACTCCGCTGGCCGCCGCGTAATCCAGATGGCCCGCGCCGCCGAACAGTGCCGACATCGACGAGCAGTACAGGACAAACCCCGGGGTCAGGTGCTCGATCAAGGCTTCGACCGCCAGCATGCCGCGAGTCTTGGCGGCCATGGCCTCGGCCAGTTGCCGGGCATCGCGGTGGCGAATCAGACTGCCCGCACCGACACCCGCCGCATGAATCACGCCGCTCAGGCGACCGTAACGAACGGCTAGTTGATCGAGGATCTGCGGCCAGCGCGGCAGGTCGGCGATGTCAGCTTTGATGCAGTCGATACGCGACGCGTACGCCGCCAGTGACTCAGGCAATTGCCCTTGGCGCGAGATCAGCACCACACGGCGCGCGGGGGCCTGTAGCAGGTGTTCGCACAAAGTCCGGCCGATGCCGCCGCTACCGCCCAGCACCAGAAAAGTACCGTCTTCCGGCAGAAGTCCTGATGTCGTTGTTGGGCCGGTCAATGGCTGAGGCATCAAGCGTGGCTGCCAGAGGTAACCGTCGCGCACCGCCATTCGCCGAGGCAATGAAGCCGGATCGGCAAGCAACGCTGCCAACTCGCCGGCCTGCGCTTCGATTCGTGGCGACGGCCAGTCCAGCCAGTGACAACGCACCGGGTATTCCTGCGGTACCACTTCGGTGATGCCGGCCAGTGCTGCCAGCTCGGGCCGCTGAACTTCGCCATCCACCGGGCATGCCTGCCATGACATCAACCACAAGCGCAGACGTGTCGTGCGCGCGGTCTGCCCCCAGGCCTGCATCAACGCGCTGACCGTGTCCAGACAGGCCCATTGCGCCAGATCCAGCGATTGCTCGTTGACCGCGCCCGACACCGCCAGCGGCAAGGCATGCAGCCAGTCGAGTTCGCCAAGTTCAGGTTCTTCAACCTCGGCGAGCAACCGGTTCAGGGCTTCGGTGTCCAGCGGATCAAGCTCGAAACGGTCCGGGCTCAAGCGCTTGAAGCCATTACCGGCGCGCACTTGAATCACGCGTCGATACACGGCGTTCAGGCTCGCCAGCAAGGTCGATTCCGGTGCCTCATGGCTGCACAGGATCAGCACCTCACGGGTTCCCACCGTCGGCGTAACGCTGAGGCGCCGGGTGCGCACCCACTGTCGTTGGTGGAACCAGTCCGCCAGTGGTTGTCGCTCAAGAGCTGACGGCATTGCCGAATCAGGCTGAGCCGCCACGGGCGTCTGGAAACGATACGGCTGAAGATCGAACGACGACGGCGGCAGATCCCAGGGCGGCGGTGCCGAGCGCTGCGGCCATTGGATATTCGCGCCCTCGTACCAGGCGTCCAGCAGCTCCTGCGGCGATTGATCAACGATTTTAAGTAGCGCGCCCGAACCGGTGATTTCCTTGATCGAGGTCGGCTGCAACGAAATGTCGTCACCCGGCCGGAGGACCATCGCGAAGCGCCAGCGCAGCTGCCGACGACCCGACTGCAAGTGCCGCAACAACGCGGTGTGCTTCCCAGGATTCGTTTGCATATATTCGCGAATCACCGCGATATCGCGCAGCAACTCCACCCGGCTGTGAGCCGAAATCATCAGCAACGGTAACGTTTCCTCGCCCCCTTCCTGCGCCGTGGGCGCAGCACCAACGATGACATGCGCATTGGTGCCGCCGATCCCGAAACTGCTGACACCCGCCAGTCGCCGCCGCCCCTCCGGCCATGGCCGGGACGTGGTCGGCACATAGAACGGTGAATGCTCCAGATCGATCTGCGGGTTGATCCGGCCAAAACCGAGGTTCGGCGGCAGCACGCCATGGAACACCGCGAGGCTGGCGCGAATCAGCCCGACCACCCCCGCCGCCGCGCCCAGATGACCGATCTGGCTTTTCACCGAAGCCAGCGCGCAACTTCCGACCGGCGCCTCCCCGAAGGCCTTGGTCAACGCCGCGACTTCAATCGGATCGCCCAGCAAAGTGCCGGTACCGTGGGCCTCGATGTAGCCGATGTCGGCACCGGTCAACCCGGCCCGACTCAGGGCTTCGCGGATAACCGCGCTCTGCCCGGCCACCGACGGTGCGGTGTAACTCATCTTGGCCCGGCCATCGTTGTTCAACGCCGAGCCCTCGACCAACGCATAGATCCGGTCACCATCGGCCCGCGCCTTGGCCAACGGTTTGAGCACCACTACGCCGTAACCACTGGCACCAAGAGTGCCGCTGGCGTCGTCGCTGAACGGACGGCACAGACCGTCGGCGGAGAAGATGTGCTGCGAACGATGCCGATAGCCCTCGGTCAGGGTCGGGTCGATCAGCACCCCGGCCGCGAGCATCACGTCACTGTCGCCCTGACGCAGCATCGAACTGGCCAGGTGCACGGCGATCAGCGAACTGCCGCAAGCCGCCTGCACGCTCAGGGCCGGGCCGTTGAGGTCCAGGTGATACGCGGCTTTGGTCGCCAGAAAATCCTTATCGTGGTGCAGCGCCAATTGAAAGCCATCCGGCAGATCGCCTTCGGCGGTTTCGCGCAGCATCTGCTGGAAGTACGTGGTTTCGCCGCAACTGGCGATCAGCCCGATACGCGGGCCGTTCGCCGACGGAACGATGGCCGCGTGTTGCAGGGCCTGCACGCACGCCATCAACAGGTGCCGCTGTTGCGGGTCCATCAGCCGCGCTTCCTGGCGGCTGATACCGAAGTACTCGGGATCGAAATCGAGCATGCCCGCCAGTTGGCTGCGGGCGCCGACCAGGCCTTCTTCAGCGGCGAAGTGCTCGATGCCCAACTTATTGCCTTGCACCATCGCCCAGAACTCGGACAGGTTCTGCGCCCCGGCCACATTGACCGACATGCCGATGATCGCCATCGGCTGATGGCCTGCATCGGTCTGCCGTACACGCTCCGCCACGTCCACCGGCGCGGTGGACAGATGCGCCGCCAGACGCCGCACCGTGACGTGCTCGAACAGATCGGCCATCGACACCTTGTGCGGCAGCTCTTCGGCGTAACGACCATGCAAACGCATCAGGCCGAGGCTGGTGGCGCCGGCCTCGAAGAAGGTTTGTTCCGGCTCGATATCACGGCCGATCACGGCCTGGAACAACTCGCTCAGTTGCCGCTCCAGCGCACTCAATTGAACAACCGGTTGTGGCGTGTTGCGCCGCTCCAAAGCCTCGCCCAGATTCGGCAAGGCCTTGCGGTCGATCTTGCCGCTGGGGGTGCGTGGCCAGTGGTTGATCCGTCGATACTCGTCGATTCGCACATGGGCCGGCAGCCGCCGCGCGACCTGACGATCCAGCGATTGCGACGTCGCAGGCTGGCCATCGAGTTGCAGCCAGGCGATCAACCGTGGCGGATCGGCCTGCACCGCCACCACCGCGTTGACCACTTCCGGCACCTGCATCAGCGCCGCCTCGATTTGCCCCAGTTCCAGACGATGGCCGCTGAGTTTGATTTGCTGATCGTCACGCCCCAGGTAATGCAGGCTGCCTTGGGCATCGGCCCACGCCAGATCGCCGGTGCGGTAGTACAAACAGCCGTCTGCCAGCTCGACAAACCGCGCGGCATTCAGATCAGCATCAGCCAGATAACAGCGGGCAACCATCGGCCCGGCTACCAACAGATAACCGCGACTGCCGATCGGCACCGGGCGGTCGTGCTCATCCACCAGCAGCAACCGGGCATTGCCGACGGCATGGCCGATCGGCGCGCGCAATGGCCAGCCCCGCGCCACGGACGGCAGGCGCAAGGCGCTGACCACATGGGTTTCAGTCGGGCCATAGTGGTTGAACAGCGAGGCCTGCGGCATGCCGCCGAACCAGTTGCGCAGCGCCTCCGTGCAAAGCAGCTGCTCGCCGGCCGTGATCACCTCACGCAACGCTGACGGGTAAACGCCCCGTGCCACGGCGGTTTGCGCCAGATGCTGCAAGGCCACGTATGGCAGGAACAGGCGCTCGATCCGCGCCTCGACCATGTAACCCAGCAGCGCCTCGGCGTCCTGGCGCCAGCGCGGCGTGATCAGGTGATAACAACCGCCACCGCACAGGGTGCTGAAAATCTCCTGGAACGACACATCGAACGACAACATCGAGAATTGCAGGGTCACCGCTTTCGCCGGCAACTGCCCTTCTGTGCGTTGCCATTGCAGCAGGTTGCACAGGGTGCGCTCGGACACTTGCACACCTTTGGGTGTGCCGGTGGATCCGGAGGTGAACAGCGTGTACAGCGGCCGTTCGCCGGCGTGGTGTGGACGTTCGAACGATCCGGCATCGGTGTGAAGATCGACCCGATGCGTGGCGAATCGTCCGGCGTTCAGGTCATCCAGTGCGGCCGCCGTCGTGTCACTGAACAGCACACAGTGCGGTTGCGCCTGCTCCAGCACCTGGCGCTGGATCGCCACCGGATAACCTGGGTCCAGCGGCACAGCGGTCAGGTTGATCTTGGCCAGGGCCAGCAAGGCAACGATGTGTTCCACCGAGGCATCGAGGAACAGCACGACATGCAGCGGCGCGTTCCCGGTCGGCAAGGGATGACGCTCCATCAGGGTGGCCGCCAGAGCATCGGCCTGCGCATTCAGCTCGCTGTAGGTGAGACGGCGCTGACCTTGAACCAGCGCAACCACCTCAGGCGTGGAATGCACTTGGTGCTCGAATCCGTCCGCCAATGTGTTGAACGGCAGCACAACCTGCGGACCTTCACTGGCCGGTGGCAAACCAAGTCGATACGGGGCGAGCAAATCGTCGAGCCTGGCCGCCGGTCTTTCCAGCAACAGATCCAAGCCTCGGCGGAACAGTGCGTTCACCGCCCGCACCTGTTCGGCATCAAAATAGCTGCACTGATATTCCCACCAGCATTCCAGCTGCGAACCGCTCCCCACCATCAACAACGTCAACGGGCACTTGGCGTGCAACTGCTCGTTGAATTCCAGCGTGGCGCGCAGGTTCGAGTCGGCCAATGCGGCGTAATCGGTGTTTTCCAGCACAAACATGAAATCGAACAGCAACGGGCTCGACGACAGCCGCAGGTCTTCCACCAGATCCGCCAGCGCCACGTCCTGCAACGCCAACACCTCGCGCATGGTGGCGGTCTGCTTGCGCAACTGCTCGCTCAGGGTCAATACGTTTTCCACGGCGGTGGGGATCAGCACGGTGTTGGCAAACATGCCGACCGTGTCTTCGAACTCCGCCAGCGGCCGGTTCGACACCGGGCTGGCGATCCGCGGCCGCTCGCAGCCGGTCAGGGCGTAAAGGCTCCAGGCGAAAACACTGAACAGCACTTCGAAACGGGTCAGTCGTTGTTGCGTGCAAAAACGTTCGAGGGCCGCGCTGCGGATGGCGCCCAAGGGTTCCCGGTGCAACCGGGCGTCCGGGCTGATTTCGCGCATTGGCATCAATGCGGGCGGTGGTTCTTCCTGACGGCGATGCAACTCAGCGAGTGTGCGGCGCTGGTCGCGATAATGCGGATCAACGCCCCACTGGCGTTGCCACTGGCCAAACTCCAGCGTCGTCAATCGGGCTGCCGGCTGCGGGCTGTCGTGGCCTTGCAGGACATCAGCGTAAAGCTGCGTCAGGTCGTCGAACAGCAGATTCACCGACCAGCCATCGACGATGATGTGATGCAGATTCAGCAACAGCCGGCAGCTGCCATCGGCGAACGGCAACAGCCAGGCCTGAAACAGGTTGGGCGTGGCCAGGTCGAACGGCGCGGCGAACACCAGCTCCGCGAAGGCCTGCCAGTTGTCCTCGGTGAAATGCCCGACCGCGAAGGTGCGACAGCCCGTACCCTGCTCGGCGATTACCTGATCGAGTCCATCGGCACCGGGTGCAAAAGCCGTGCGCAATCCAGGATGACGCTGCACCAATCGCCCCACGGCTTCGGCCAGTGCCACGACTTCGATACCTGAAGCCAGATGCAGAATCAGCGGCACGCTGTAGGCGGTCGAAGTCGGCGAGCGTTGTTGCAACAGCCACAACCGGCGTTGTTCAGCGGTGGCCGGCAGGCGTTTGGCGCTACTGATCGGGGGCGCAGGTGGGTAGATCGAATCGCAATTGCGCTCACCGGTCAGTTGTTCGGCCAGTGACGAGAAAGGCTCGTTGAGCAACGTGTCGAGAGCGATCTCGCGCTGCCAACGGACACGGATCGCCGACCGCAGACGCATGACCTTGAGCGAATCGCCGCCGCTGCCCAGCCAGTCATCCTGCGCACTCAGGGCCGGTTGGCCGAGCAGCGAGCGGGCCTGACTCAACAACCATTCCAGCGCCGGTGAAACGCTTTCGTTATCCGTAACCGCCAGGACTGGATGCCACGGCTTCAACCCCTGCGCCAGCAACCCATCACGATCGATCTTGCCATTGGCCGTCAACGGCAGGCGCTCCAGCAGAAACAACTGATGCGGCCGCATATACGGCGCCAGTTGTGCCCGCAGATGGGTTTCGAAGGCGTGATAGTCCAGATCCCCGCGCGGCACGATGAACGCCAGCAACTGATGATCCTCCGCCGCCTGACGCCGGGTGCAGACGTACACCTGCGCCACGCCCGGATACTCCAGCAGCCGTTGCTCCACCTCCCCCGGCTCGATCCGGAAGCCGCGAATCTTCACCTGCCGGTCGACCCGCCCCAGGTACTCGATCAAGCCTTCGGCATTTCGCCGCACCAGATCGCCGGTGCGGTAATGCACCTGCGTACCGCCGTCGAGGTCGGGCAAACGAACGAACTGGCGGGCAGTTTCTTCGGGCCGGTTGCGATAGCCACGGGCGACGCCGCTGCCACTCAAATACAGCTCGCCCACCTCGCCCGCCGGCATCGGCCGTTGCTGTTCATCCAGCACCAACACGCCAGTGTCCGGCAACGGTCGGCCAATCGGCGCCGAGTCACCGGCAAAGCCGCGGCTGATCGGCCAGCACAGGGCAAACGTGGTGCACTCGGTGGGGCCATAGACGTTGAAAATCCGGCAGCGGCTCTCAGGATTGTCCCGATACCATCCGCGCACGGCGGCGGCACTGATTTGCTCACCGCCAATCAGCACCTGACGCACGCTGGAAAAGCACGACGGCCACTCGGCAATCAACGTGTTGAACAACGACACCGTCATGAACAGGTTGTCGACCTGAGTCCGCTCCAGCACTTGGGCCAGACGTCGCGCGTCCAGCACGTCCTCATCGGCGATCATCACGCAGCAGCCACCGTTGAGCAGCGGCGCCCACAGTTCGAAACTGCACGCATCAAACGCCGGGTTGGACAGGCAGGCGAACCGGTCCATCGGGCGAATTTCGATATAGCCGTCGGTGTGCGCCAGCCGCAACAAACCGCGCTCGCCAACCTCGACCGCCTTCGGCGTGCCGGTAGTGCCCGAGGTGTAGAACAGGAACATCACCTCGGCAAAGTCTTCGGCCTGTGCTTGCGGTGGAGCTTCTGGTTGATCGAGCAAGGCCTCGACGTTTATTTGCCACAGTGAAGGCGACCACAGCGGCTCTTCATCCAGGGTAATCAGGCCGACACACGCCGCATCCGTCAGCATCAACTCCCGGCGTTTACGCGGGCTGACCCGATCCAGCGGCACCACCACCGCGCCGACTTTCAGCGCGCCAAGGATCGCCGCCAACCATTGCCAGCAACGCGGCATGCACAATGCCAGCGACTGACCGGGCTCGACGCCGCGCGCCAGCAATCCTCGGGCGATGCGCTCACTGGCGCTGGCCAGTTCGGCGTAAGTCAGCGTGACCGACTGATCGATCACCGCTGGTGCGTGCGGATTGCGCCGCACTTGCTCGGCAAAACGCGCGAGCAACGGCATGTCTTTGGACGCACTCATCATTTCGCCTCCTGCGCGTCGAAGCGTTGCAGCTCCCGACGGATGATTTGCGAGACCCGGTGGATTTCCGCGCTTTCGAGCATGTCCCAGTGCCCGCCGCTGACCAGTTTCGCCAGATAACCGCTGCCTGCGCGGCGACGCCAGAAACCGCGCAGTTCATGCAATTGATGGCGGCTGAAATCTTCCCGCGCCTGAATCAGCACCACGCGACCGGCGCGCGGCGCGCACTCATAGGCGGCCATGGCCAGCCGGTTATGGTTGTAGATGTTGAAGTAGCGTTCGACCTGGGCGTCTTCGATGCCGGGGTACATGCCGTTGAAACGCACCAGTTTGTCGCGGAACTCGGCCATGTCCACGGTGCCGATCTGCTCGCGGAAACCCGGATCGTCGCTGCCCTGGGTATCGAGCAGCACCACCGTCACCTGCCGATGCCCCGCCGCCGTCAACC
The DNA here is from genome assembly GCF_058796615.1 of Pseudomonas sp. GW823-FHT04A03. Classification (NCBI taxonomy): domain Bacteria; kingdom Pseudomonadati; phylum Pseudomonadota; class Gammaproteobacteria; order Pseudomonadales; family Pseudomonadaceae; genus Pseudomonas; species Pseudomonas sp. GW823-FHT04A03. The sequence goes on along the minus strand of NZ_JBXAIV010000001.1, from coordinate 44,973 downwards.
GCCGCGCCATTTCATAGGCCACGAGGCCACCGAACGACAGCCCGGTGAGGATCAGCGGTTGCTGTGTCAGCGGTTCGATCTGGCGCAAGTAAGCCTCGGCCATCGTTTCGACCGTCGGCTCGGTGCTCTCACCCGGATTCAGCCCCGGCGATTGCACCCCGTACACGCCGGTTTCATCCGGCAGCACCTTGGCCAGCGACAGGTAACAGAACGCCGTACCGCCCGCCGGGTGAATGCACACCACGTTGTACTGGCCGCTGCCGCGACAGAATTCGATCAGGTTGCTCTGGGCCAGCGCCGGATTCGCCCCGACCCGCAGCCAGCCGCCCAGCGCCTCGATGGTCGGGTAGCTGAGCACCACGCGCACCGGCACTTCGACCGCAAACTGCTGGCTGATTTCATGGGCCATTTTGATCGCGGCGATCGAAGTGCCGCCGACGTTGAAGAAGTTGTCGCGAATGCCGATCTGCGGCGCCAGCAACAGGCTTTTCCAGATCTGGTACAGCGCCAGTTCGATGTGATCGCGCGGGCTGCTCAGGTTGACCTGACGGTTGACCATTTCTTCGTCCGCCAACGCTGTCAGCGCCGCACGGTCGACCTTGCCATTGGCAGTCAGCGGCAAGACTTCGAGCCACAGATAGCTGCCGGGGATCACCGCTCTGGGCAGGGTTGTTGCCAGATGTGCGTGCACCGCTGCTTCGTCCACGGGCTCTGCCACCACGCAACAAGCCACCAGCCGCTGGTCCTGCGCTGCTTCGCCCACCATCAGCACCACGGCGCTGCGGATACCGGGAAACGCTTCGAGCCGGGCTTCGATCTCGCCCAGCTCCAGGCGCACGCCGCGCAATTTGACCTGGAAGTCGTTGCGCCCGAGAAATTCCAGCTGACCGTCCGGGCGATATCGCGCCAGATCGCCGCTGCGATAGAGCCGATCACCTGTGACAAACGGGTTGTCGATAAAGCGCTCGGCACTGAGCTGCGCCAGCCCCAGATAACCCCGGGCCACGCCGACGCCGCCAATGTGCAGATGCCCGGTCACGCCCACCGGCACCGGCTCGTCGCGGTCATCGAGTACGTAAAAGCGGTTGTTGGAAATCGGCCGACCGATCGGCAATTGCCGGGCCGGCACTTCGGCACCCGGCTCCAGGGTCCAGATGCTGTTGATCACCGTGGTTTCGGTCGGGCCGTAGACGTTGTGCAGCCGCGCATGGGGCAGACGTTCCTGAAAGCGCCGCGCCAGCGCTGGCGACAGCTCACCGCCGCCGCTGAACACATCGGTCAGCGACGCACACTGGCCGACCTCGTCGACCTCCAGAAACAGCTGCAACATCGCCGGCACGAACACCAGCGCCGTGACCTGCTGCTCGCGCACCTCGTGGGCCAGATACGCCGGTTCGTAATGCCCGCCGGGCCGCGCGATCACCAGCCTTCCGCCGGTTGCCAGCGGCCAGAACGTCTCCCAGGCCGAGGCATCAAAACCGAACGGGATCTTGTGCAGCATCGCCCCCGCTTCGCCGCAGACCTGCAAACACCACAGCAGCAGGTTGCTCAGGCCACGGTGCGCGACCATCGCGCCCTTGGGCAAACCGGTGGTGCCGGAGGTGTAGATCACGTAGGCGAGATGGTCAGGAGTGACGCCGACATTGCGTGGATCGAGATTGTCGGCCGGCAACGACGCCCAGCTCGCGGCATCTTGTTCGAGGTCGAGGATTGGCGCTTCCCAGTTCGACCCTTGCACGGCCTGACGCAAAATCCCGTGCGCCGAACCGAGGGTCAGCAGCACCGCCGGCGTGCTGTCGCCGAGCATATGGCTCAAGCGACCCAACGGATAATCCGGATCCAGCGGCACGTAGGCGCCGCCGGCCTTGAGCACTGCCAGCAGCGCCACCGGCAATTCCAGCGAACGCTCGATGCACACCGCCACGCGCACGTCCGGGCCGACGCCCAACGTGCGCAAATGCCGCGCGAGTCGGTTGGCCCGGGCATTGAGTTCGGCGTAACACAGGAATTCACTCTCGAACACCACTGCGCAGGCCTGAGGGTTGCTCGCGGCCTGCGCTTCAACCAGTTGATGCACGCAGGGCGCCGCTTGCGTCAGCGGCGCGGCGCGGTTGAAGTCGACCAGCACCTGCTGACGCTCCGCCTCGTTCATCAACGGCAAGGCATTGATCGGTTGCTTGGCGTCGGCGGCGATCTGTTCGAGCAGATGACGGTAGTGCCCGCTCAGGCGCTCGATGGTCGCAACGTCGTAGAGGTCGGTGTTGTATTCCACCAGCAAGTCCAGCCGCCCTGCCCGCTCGACCCATTCGAACGCCAGATCGAACTTGGCCGTGGCACTGCTGGTGCCGTACGGCGCCAGTTCCAGGCCAGGCATCCGCACTGTGTTGCCCGGCGTGTTCTGCAACACCAGCATCACCTGGAACAACGGCGAATGACCGGGATCGCGCTGCGGGTTGACGGCTTCGACCACGCGGTCGAACGGTACGTCCTGATGGGCGTGGACGTCGAGCATCTGGCCACGCACTTCACGCAGCAGTTCGGCGAAGGTCTGCTGCGGATTCAGGCGCTGACGCAGCACCAGCGTGTTGACGAAATGGCCAATCAGCGGCTCGACTTCCGGGCGATTGCGGTTGGCGAACGGCGTGCCGATACAAAGATCCGGCTGACCGATGTGGCGCCACAGCAGCACCGCCAATGCGCCCAGCAGCACGTTGAACAGCGTGCCTTGCGTCTGCCGGCCCAGCGCCGTGAGTTCGCGCAAGGTGCCGCCATCGACGGAGGAACTGAACGTGGCGCCGACATAACGCTGCACCAGCGGTCGCGGTCGGTCGGTGGGCAAGGTCGACAGCAGCGGCGCGTCGTCCAGGGTGCGACGCCAGTAATCGAGCTGAGCCTCCAACACCGCACCGCCGACGCGCTGTTGCTGCCAGCAGGCGTAGTCGGCGTATTGCACCGGCAGCGGCGCAAGCGTCGGGGTTTCGCCACGCAGATAATCGCCGTACAGCGTGGCGACTTCATGCAGGATCACGCCCATCGACCAGCCGTCCGCGATGATGTGATGCACGCTGTACAGCCACAGGTATTCATCGTCGGCCACACGCAGTAAGGACGCCCGCAGCAACGGCCCGGTGGCCAGATCGAATGGCGCCCGGGCATCCTGTTCGACGGCGAATCGCACTTGCTGCTCACGCTCGTCGGCAGACAACTGGCGCAGATCCGTGACCGACAACGACAGCGGCATCGACGGGTGTACCACCTGTCGCGGTTCACCGTCCACGCTGCAAAACGTCGTGCGCAGGACTTCGTGGCGAGCCACCAGTTGGTTCAGTGCTCGTTCCAGTTGCGCAACGTTCAACTGCCCTTTGAGCATCACCGCCGTGGGCACGTTGTAGAACGGGTTGCCGGGTTCCAGTTGATCGAGAAACCACAGTTGCCGCTGCGAGAACGACAACGGCCAGGACGCGTGCGCGCCTGCGCGGCGGGGAATCGCCGCGTCATCGTGCCCGCCGAGCAAGGCGATCAGTTCCTGTTTGTGAGTCTTGAGCGCCTGGGTCAGTTCTTCGGTGAGAAACCCGCGCGGCGCCTTGCAGCGCAGCCTGTCACCGTCCACTTCGAGCACCACGCCATGGCGAGCGAACAACGCCAGCAATTGATCGGCATTCATACTTCGAACTCCTCCATGTCTTCGTCGTCCAGGCTTGCGGTCACAGGCTCGATGGCAAACGCCTCGACCGGCGCGCGGTGTTGTTCATCGGCCGTGCGCTGGCCGCCGATCATCGAGTAGATCAATTCATGGCTTGGCCCCAGATCGAACAGCGTCGTCAGTTGTTGTTCCTCGACCGAGCCGATGCCGCACAGACCCAGGCCGTGTTCGACGGCAGTCATGCTCAGCAACTGGGCCATGGCACCGCTTTCGATGTGGCAGAAATCACGGCTGCGCTCGCCGTACAACGGGCGGATCGCGGCCATGTCAGCGATGAAGAACAGCGAGAACGCGGCGTTCTCGTATACCGGGCGATTGACGAAATAGTCGTAGGTGTCCGGGTCGAGCAATCCGCTCTGGAGCGCCAGCAAACGATGCTGGCGGGGATCGTAGTAATACGCGCCGCCGGGCACGCCGAGCACGCGATCCGCTTTGACGTAGAGGTACGCCTGAATCGGGTACAGCCCGCCCGCCGACGGGAACTGGTATTTCACTTCGCCGTCGAGTTGCCCCTGGGCCAGCGCCGCCAGTACATGGGCGAAGGCCTGGGTGGCGATCGGTTGCAGATCGTATTGACGCACCGAGCGGTAATCGCTCAAACGCCGGGCGAAGGCCGGGTCTTGCGGCAGGTCCAGTGCCACTGCCGGCAAGGCTTGAGCGAAGTTGCGGCGCCCACGCTGGTCGGCTTTGAACTGCGCCCGCTGCTGCGGATCTTCGATGATGTCCTGCGCGGGCTCCGGAGCCTGCTGCACGTTGCCGAGCAGACCCTGACGCGCCCGGTTCTGTCGATACATGCCAAGCAGATGCAGCAACGTCGGCTGGGCCAGCAGTTGCGCCACGTGCGGGCGGAACTGCAAGGCGCCGGACAAGGCGTTGCTGATCCGCACGATATCGATCGAGGTCGCGCCCAAATTCAGCAGGTTGGCGTTGGCGGCGATGGATTCGCGCTTGAGCACGTCCTGCACGATCTCCACCAGTCGCTGTTCCTGCGGGCCGTCGACTTCCAGAGCCGGACCTTGCTCCTCGATTTGCTCCGGTTCCGGCAGGCGTTTCTTGTCGACCTTGCCGTTGGACGACAACGGCCAGGCCTCGACGAACGTGAACGAGGCCGGAATCATGTAGGCCGGCAGTTTGTCGCTCAGGTACGCGCTGAAATCGCTGGCCTGCAACGCCGGATCGGCCTTGAGCACATAACCCGCCAGACGCTTCTCGCCCAGCGTGCTGCCAAGAATCCGCACCACCGCGCTCTGCACACCGGGGTGGCGATTGAGCGCAGCTTCGATCTCGCCCAGCTCGATGCGATAGCCCTGGACTTTGACCTGATTGTCTTCGCGGCCGAGGAATTCGATGTTGCCATCGGGCAGCAAGCGGCCAAGGTCACCGGTGCGATACAGCCGCTCGCCGGTCAGTGGATGGGCGAAGAAACTGCCTGCGCTGAGCTTTTCATCGCGCCAGTAACCTTTCGCCAGACCGATGCCGCCGATGTACAGCTGCCCCGCGACCCAGGTCGGGCGCACTTGCAGCGCTTCATCCAGCACGTAGAAGCGCTGATGATCGAGGGCCTTGCCGTAGGGAATGCTGCGCCAGGCCGGCTCGACGTGCTTCACCGGATAATAGATCGACCAGATCGACGCTTCGGTGGCGCCACCGAGGCTGATCAACTGCAACTCCGACTGCAAGGCCCAGGCCCGCTCGGGCAGGGTCAGCGGAATCCAGTCGCCGGACAGCATCGCCACCCGCAGGCTTGCAGGCAACGCGCCGCCCTCGCCCTCCACGTACTCGACCAGCATGCCGAGCAGTGCCGGCACCGAGTTCCACAGGCTGACGTGATGATGCTTGATCAATTCGAGCCAGTGCGCCGGATCGAGGGTCAGTTGCGGGTCGAGGATGACCACCGCCGCGCCCACCGCCAGCGTGCCGAAGAAGTCATAGACCGACAGGTCGAAGCTCAGCGACGAGATCGCCAATACGCGGTCGTTCGGGCCGACGGCAAAACGGCGGTTGATGTCGAGCAAGGTGTTGACCGCGCCGCGATGGTCGATCACCACGCCTTTCGGCTGGCCAGTGGAACCGGAGGTGTAGATCACGTAAGCGAGGTCGCTTTCGCTCACCTGCACCGGTTGCAGCGGCAGTCCATCGTTCGAGACTTCATCGGTCACCGCGATGGCCGTGACCTGCGCCGGCCATTCGATCTTGTCGAGCAGCGCCGGTTGGGTCAGCGCCAGACTCGCCTCGGCCCGCTCCAGAATATGCCGCAGCCTTTCCGCCGGCTGTGTCGGTTCGATGGGCAGGTAAGCGCCGCCGGCATACAGAATCGCCAGGGTCGCGACCACTTGCTCCCAACCACGCTCCATCACCACCGCGACCAACCGGTTCGGCAGCACACCCTGCGTTTGCAGTCGGGCGCCGAGTTGTCGGGCTTCATTGCGCAACTGGGCGTACGTCAGCTGTCGCGTGCCGATCACCGCCAGTGCGTCCGGTGTGGCAAGGGCTTGGCGTTCGAACAGTTCGTGCATCAACGGCAGCGTTTGCTGATGGTCGACCGGTGCCGGCAACCGCGCCTGTGGCAGAAGTTGTGGCGTGTTCGCGCCCCATGCTGCTGGCTCGCAGAGACTGTCGAGCATCGTGTTATAGGCGACGAACATCTGCTCGATCATGCCTTGCGGGAACAGTTCGTCGATGCTGTCCCAGTTGAACAACAGACGCCCTTCCAGCTCCAGCAACGTGTGGTCGAGCCACACCTGCGGGGTCTGGGTGATGCTGTGCATGTGCCTGGCGTTCAACGCATCGGCAAGATTGAATTCGGCCAGCTCCGGCGCCGCTTCCGACAGCGTGCTGTTGAACACGATCGGCATCGCCGTCTGCTGCACGCCCCGGGCCTGGGACAATTCGCGCAGCACCCGCACGCCGCTGACCACCGAATGGTCGATGTCACGCCACAGTTGCGCCTGCACGGCGCGGGCCTTGTCGGTAAAGGTTTGTGTTCCGTCAATGCCGACTTCCAGCAGCACCAGCGAAGTGAAATCACCGATGATTTCGTCGACATCGGTGTGCAGCGGCATACGGTTGAACAGCGGCAGGCTCAGGGTGAAACGCGGCGTGCGGCTCCACAGCGCCAGCACTTCGCTGAACGCAGTCAGCAGCATCACTGACGGCGTCACGGCAAACTGTTTGGCGACGGATTTGAGTTGCGCCCACTGCGCCGCCGACATGTCGCGGTCGCGGCGGGTGAAGTGCGGGTTGGCGATGCTTTCGGGTTGGCGCACCAACGGCAGGTCCGGTGCAGGGGCCAGAGTAGTCACCCGCTCGCGCCAGTAACCCAGCGCCTGCTCGTAGCGGCGGCCGTTGCGCAGTTGCTGTTCGGCGAGCACATAGTCGCGGAAGGTCAGGCCCGGCTCTGCCAATTCCAACGCCGGGTCGACGTAGAAGGCCATGAGTTCGCGCGCGAGAATCTGCGTGCTCGCGGCGTCGACGATCAGCGCGTCGAGGCTGATGTGCAGATGAGTGATGCCGTCATCGAGCAACGACAGGCTGAACTCGAACAGCGGCCAGCGGCTGGCGTCCAGCACCTGATGGGACTGGCGTTCGCGGGTCGCCTCAAGAATGCGTTGCGCCACGTCGGCGGGTAAACCGCGCAGATCGCTGCGCGGCATGCGATAGGTTGGCACCTGCGCCAGCACCTGTTGCGTGCCGTCGCTGAGGAACACCACGCGCAGCATGTCGTGGCGCTGGATCATGCGATTCAAGGCGTGTTCGAAACGCTCGGCGTCGAAGTCGGGAATGCGCAGTTCTTCGTAACCGTGGGCACTGACGCCGCCGAGGCTGACCGTGGCTTCGCGACCAAACCAGTAGGCCTGCTGGATATCGGTCAGGGGGAAAGGTTCATGTCGATTAGCGCGATCAGGCTCGATCTGGATGAACGCCGGTTCGATGCTCTGCTCTTCACGCGAAACCTGCGCCGCCAGATCCAGCAACACCGGAGTCTGGAACAGACTGCTCAGGGACAGTTGCGCGCCCATGCGCTGGTTGATCGCGTAGATCATCCGCGTCGCCAGCAATGAGTGGCCGCCGAGGTCGAAGAAGTTGTCGTGGATGCCGACCCGCTCGCACTTGAGCACTTCGGCCCAGATTTCGGCCATCTGCCGTTCGGTGTCGTTGCGCGGCGCCTCGTAAGTCGCCCCGGCGCTGCGTTCCGGCGCCGGCAGCGCCTGGCGGTCGAGCTTGCCGTTGCGGGTCAGCGGCAGTTGCGAGAGCCGCACCCAGGCACTCGGGATCATGTGTTCGGGCAACTGGCGTTGCAGTTCGGCTCGCAGGAATTCACTGGTCGCGCTGCCGACCACGTAAGCCACAAGACGTTTGTCGCCAGCCACGTCCTCACGCAGCAACACGGTGGCTTCCTGCACGCCGGGTTGTTGATGCAGCAGGCTGTCGATCTCGCCGAGTTCGATGCGGAAGCCGCGCAGTTTCACCTGTTGGTCGATGCGTCCCAGGTATTGCACGTTGCCGTCGGCCTGGAATTTCGCGAGGTCGCCGCTGCGGTACATCCGCGCGCCCGGCTCGGCGCTGAACGGGTCCGGCAGGAAACGTTCGGCGGTCAGGTCCGGGCGGTTCAGATAGCCACGGGCCAGGCAGGCGCCGGCGATGTACAACTCGCCCGCCACACCGACCGGGACCGGATTCAGATGCTCGTCCAGCACGTAGAGCCGCGCATTGGCGATGGGACGACCGATGGGCGGCGCGTCCGGCCAAAATTCGGCCTCGTTGCAGTCAAGGCTGAACTGGCTGACCACATGGGTTTCGGTCGGCCCGTACTGGTTGTGCAGTTGCGCGCCACCGAGCCCACGGACAAAACCGCGCAGCTCGTCGTTGATTTGCAGGGCTTCACCGGCGGTGATGATTTCGCACCCACCAAGCGGCATCGGTGCATCAGCCTCGGTCAGGCCGGCGAGTTGCTGCAACACGGCGAACGGCAGGAACGCCCGCTGCACGCCTTCGGCCACCAGCGTCGGGCGCAGCGCGGCAAGGTCCTTGCGGCTGTCTTCGGTCATCAGCAACAGGCTGCCGCCCTGGCAGAGCGTGCTGCAAATTTCCTGGAACGAGACGTCGAAATTCAGCGAGGCGAATTGCAGCACGCGCTGCGGTGCTGCGGCTTGATCGAGTTGCCAAGCAATCAGATTGTCCAGCGCGCGGCGGCTGTGGGCCACGCCTTTCGGGCGTCCGGTGGAGCCCGAGGTGTAGAGCACGTAGCCGAGATTGTCCGGGCTCACCGTGACGTGCGGATCATCCGTCGGGTGGTGCGCCCATTGCGCTGCGTCGGTGTCCAGGCTGCAGATCTTCACCTCGTTGGCCGGCAGCCCGGCCATCAGGCTCGATTGCGTCAGCAGCAAGGTTGGCGCGGCATCACTGAACATGAACGCCAGCCGCTCGCTCGGGTAAGCCGGGTCGAACGGCACGTACGCCGCGCCAGCCTTGAGGATCGCCAGCAGACCGATGACCATTTGCGGCGAGCGTTCCAGGCACAGGCCGACGCGATGCTCGGGGCCGACGCCTTGTTCGATCAGGTAATGCGCGAGTCGGTTGGCGGCGCGATTCAGGTCGCCGTAGCTCAGTTGCTCACGGTCGGCGAGCAGCGCCACAGCATCGGGCGTTTGCCGGGCGAGGGTTTCGAAGCGCGCCACGCAACCGGGCAACGACGCGGTATCCCGCGCAGTACGGTTCCAGTCATGAACGATCTGCTGGTGTTGCTCGGCGCTCAGCAGCTTGATCCTCGCCAGCGACTGTTGGCCGTCCTCGACCATCTGCGTCAGCACCCGACGCAGGTACTCGCCGAACTGCTCGACGGTGCCGCGCTCGAACAGGCCCGAGGCGTATTCCAGACCGCCGACGATCTTTCCGTCATGCTCATGGAGCGCCAGTTGCAGATCGAACTTGGCCACGTGATGACTGCTCTCGACCGGCGTGACATCCAGCCCGGTCAGCAGCAGATCGGAATCCTGATCCTGCTCCCAGGCAAACAGCACTTGGAACAGCGGACTGTGGGCCAGACTGCGCGGCGGGTTTAGCAATTCCACCACTTGCTCGAACGGCAGGTCCTGATGTTCCTGAGCCTCCAGCGCCACCCGCCGCGCCTGTTGCAGCCATTGCGCCACCGACGGCGTACCCGACTGAGTCATGCGCAGCGCCAGGGTGTTGACGAAGAAACCGATCAGCCCTTCCAGTTCCTGCTGCGGGCGGTTGGCCGATGGCACGCCGATCACCACATCGCTCTGCCCCGACAGGCGCGACAGCAGCAGCGAAAAACCGGCCAGCAGATTCATGAACAGCGTGGTGCCTTGCTGCATGCCCAGGGCTTTCAGGCGTGCGGTCAGGGCGGCGTCGAAGACCAGCGGGACAAAACCGCCGAGGTAGTCCTGCACGGGCGGACGCTTGTGATCGGTCGGCAATTCCAGCAGCACCGGCGCGCCGGTGAGGGTTTCGCGCCAGTAACGGCTCTGCTGCTCCAGCACGTCGCCGGACAGCCACTGCTTTTGCCACACCGCGTAATCCACGTACTGAACCGGCAAGGGCGGCAGCGGATCGTCGCGATCCAGCAACGCCGCCGCGTACAGCTGCCCCAGCTCGCGGGTGAGCACGCCCATCGACCAGCCGTCGGAGATGATGTGATGCTGGGTCAGCAGCAACACATGGTCATCCGCCGCCAGCCGCAGCAGGCTGACGCGCATCAGCGGGCCCCGGCTCAGGTCGAACGGTCGGGCACCCTCTTCGTCGATCAAGCGGGTCAGGCGCTCTTGCGCATCGTGCCCCTGCATCTCAGTCACCGTCAGCCGGACGCTGTGCGCCGGCGGCGAAACCAGTTGACGCCCTTCCCCTTCAACGGCGATGAACGTCGTGCGCAGCGCAGCATGGCGCGCCACCAGTTGATTGAAACTGCGCTCCAGTGCCGGCACGTCCAGCGAACCGCGCAAACGCAGGTTCAGCGGCATGTGATACGCCGCGTTGCCACCCTCTATTTGCGCCAGAAACCACAGGCGCTGCTGGGCAGACGACAACGTTTGCGCGCCCGTGCGTTCAAGGGCTGTGATGGCCGGGCGAGCCGCGGCCTGACTGGCTTGCAGCTGTTCGGCGAACGCTGCCAGAACCGGCGCGGCAAACAGCGTCGAAGGCGCCACTTCCAGACCCAGCGTGTGACGAACCCGCGCCAGCACGCGCATCACCAGCAGCGAGTGACCACCGAGGGCGAAGAACTGATCCTGACGCCCGACCCGCTCGACGCCGAGTACGTCGGCCCAGATCGCGGCGATTGCGGTTTCCAGCGAGCCTTGGGGTGCCAGGTATTCCTGCTGATCGAATGCCTCGGCGTTCGGCGCCGGCAGATTTGGCCGGTCAACCTTGCCGTTGGCAGTCAGCGGCAGTGCATCGAGACGCACGAAGGCGGTCGGCACCATGTAATCCGGCAGGCTGATATGCAGCTGTTCACGCAGGGAACGCGGGCTCAGCGTTGATTCTGGTTTCTCGCAGTAGTAAGCAACCAGGCGTGGTTCACCGGGACTGTCCTGACGCAACAGCACCACGCTTTCCCGCACGCCCGGGATGTCCGCCAGCCGGGTTTCGATTTCCCCCAGTTCCAGGCGCAGGCCGCGTAACTTGGCCTGGGAATCGTTGCGGCCGAGGAATTCCAGTTGGCCGTCGGCCCAGTAACGCGCCATATCCCCAGTGCGGTAAAGGCGTTCGCCCGCCACGAACGGGCTGTCGAGGAAACGCTCGGCGGTCAGTTGCGGCAGATTCAGATAACCGCGCGCCACGCCGACGCCACCGATGTACAACTCACCCGCGACACCCTCGGCAACCGGTGCGCCGCCAGCATCAAGCAGGTAAATCCGGGTATGGGGCAGTGCCCGACCGATGGGCAGTACCGCGTCGATCTGGCTGCTGTCGGTGAATTCGAAACAGGTGCTGTCGATGCTCGCTTCGGTCACGCCATAGGCCTGGACGATCTGCACGCGATCACCGCACAGCCTGCGCAATTGCCGCGCGCTGTGGGCGGTCCAGATGTCCGAGCCGCAGACCACGGTGCGCAGGAACGACAGATCGTGGCCGGTCTCTTCGACCCAAGCCAGCAGCGGATTGAGCAGCGCCGGCACGAAGTCGGCAAAGCCAATCTGCGCCTCGCGCATCAGGCGATACAGGGCCGGCGGGTCCATCAGGGTGTCCCGTGGGCAGAGCACCAGCGTGCCGCCAAAACCCAGCGCACGGATCAGGTCGGCGCTGAACACGTCGAAGGAAAAACCGGCCATTTGCAGATGATTGATCGGCTCGCCCAGAGCATAGAGCTGCGCCCAGTCGGCGCTCACGGCGACCAGTCCGCGATGCTCGACCATCACGCCTTTCGGGGTGCCGGTGGAGCCTGAGGTGTAGATCACGTAGGCCAGGTGACGGGGTGTCAGGCCGATTGAGTGAGGCTCGAGGTTGTCTGCCGAGCGCGAAGCCCAATCACTGTCGTCGGCCAGATCCAATACCGCGGGTGCAGTCGTCGACTGTTCGAGCACCGCCCGCAAAACATCGCGCGCCTGGCCGTGAGTCAGCACCACCGGCGGTGCGCTGTCGGCCAGCATGTGCGCCAGCCGCGCCTGCGGATACGCCGGGTCCAGCGGCACATAGGCGCCGCCGGCCTTGAGCACCGCGAGCACGCCCACCAACATCTCCAGCGAACGCTCAAGACACAGCCCGACCCGCACGTCCGGCCCGACCCCGAGGCTGCGCAGTTGATGGGCCAAGCGATTAGCGCGGGTGTTCAGTTCACGGTAACTGAGCACCTCCTCTTGCCAGCGCGCGGCGATCGCGTCGGGGTTACGCAGCACCTGCGCTTCAAACAGACCGTGCACGCACAGGTCCGCATCGAACGGTTTCAAAGAGGAAACGTCGGGCTGCGCGGGATTCGTCCCACGCAAGGAAGTGTTGTCGAGCATCGGAGGCTACCGTCCATGACTACATTATTTTTGTGATCAGGCAGGGACAGCACGCGCCCTGCCAGTCAGGCCCCGGCATCAGGTGCCGGCACGGTCATTCGAATTCAGGAGGATGGCGCGGCGCGCGCATGCAGACTCGCGTTGAATGCGGGCACACGCAGAAATCCGGGGGGAGACAGGCTGGAGAAGAACACCGCCGCGCGGTCGGCGCAGGCAGCGGGAAAGTGGGCTGAATCACTGGCGACATCCGTCGCACCGTTCATTGCATCGTCGATTGCAAACCGCGTGACCAATTGAAACCTCGACTTCCATTTGAGGGTCAACGACGAGGAACAACCTGCGCGGGGATGACAGCGCCAGGGTGGTCCCGATCGGCTGCGACTGCCGGGTCTGTGGACGCACGGCAATCTTCTGGCGCCGGGTTTGTGACCCGGAGCGCCGGCGGATAATAACCACGTTTTTTGCTGGTGAAGCAAACGAAATGTAGGAATTCGGTGAAATAAATATCAGCTGTTTCCTACGTCATTGTGACGATGGCAAAGAGACAGAGATGTCAAAAATGCTCGAACTCCGCTCTGCCGTTTCCTCCAGGAAACGGTCATCGAAAACCCGTGCAGAGTCTTGACCGGCCAGCGAAAAAGTCACCGCGCCACACGCTGCAATAGCCTGGCGCTAACAAGCGCTAACAACGCATAACTGGCAGTCATTCGGGTGTGAAGGCAGGCTTGAATCTCACCGCTGAACGCCAGGCCACCTGCGAACCTTTTCGGTCGCCTCGCTCAGTCGAACGATGGTTTTGCGAGGGATTCGACCATGGCTGAAGGTTATCGCGACAATTGCCTGTGCGAGGCCGACCGGCTCGGCAACGACGAACTGTATGCCTTGGTCGCGGGCGCCGTCAGGCATGGCCGGTGTGACGCGCAACAGCTGTTCGCGACCGTGACCCCATTGCTCATCGCCTTCTACGAAGGTCAGGTGCAGGCCGGGCGGATCCGTCGCGAAGACACCGGCAGCCTCGTTCAGCAAGCCTTCAGGGCGCTCTATCAGGAACAGGCCGCCCATGACCCGAGCTTTCCGTTTCGCGCCTGGCTGATCGAGATCGCCCGCACGATCCTACTCGACAACCTGGGCCATCGCGGCACTGACGCCGTGGCCACGGCCGACGCGCTGGCGGGTGCGTCTGCACGTGAATGTCATGAACCCACACGGGCAACATGAACCGCCCTTTTCGCTGTGAAATGCTCTTCAGGGAATGCCCATGATCGATATCGAAAAAACCCTCTACTCCGCGCATACCTGCACCACAGGAGGCCGCGAGGGCACAGGACGCAGTCACGATGGCCGACTGGATCTCAAGCTTTCTCCACCCGGCGCGCCCGGCACCGGAACCAACCCCGAGCAATTGTTCGCCGTGTGCTGGTCGGCCTGTTTCCTTGGCTCGCTGCGCCACGCCTGCAACGCGCGCAAGATCGGTTTTCCTGCACAAGCCATGGTTGATGCGCAAGTCGATCTGGCTCATGGGGAACAGGGGTTCTTCCTGCAGGCCCAACTGGCGGTGTCGCTGCCGGATATCGAACCGCAAGTGGCGCACCAACTGATCGACGCAGCGCACCAGAATTGCCCCTACTCCAAGGCCACGCGCAACAACATCAAGGTCAGCATCACCCTCGCCTGATCCGTCTTTTGCCGACACCAAAACGCAATCCATTCCAACCACACCTTGGTGCTATCCGGCGACACCATGGTGCAATAGATCGCGCCCGGGGCTTTTGATGTGATGGCAGGAAACCGACAGAAGCCAGGAGTTGCGCATGAACAAGCTGACAACTGCTGCGGGCGCGCCCGTGGTTGATAACAACAACGTACAGACAGCCGGCCCGAGAGGCCCGATGCTGTTGCAGGACGTCTGGTTGCTGGAAAAACTGGCGCACTTCGATCGGGAAGTCATCCCCGAGCGGCGCATGCACGCCAAGGGTTCCGGCGCGTTCGGCACCTTCACCGTTACCCACGACATCAGCCGTTTCACCAAGGCCAGGCTGTTTTCCAGCGTGGGCAAGACCACCGATGTGTTCGTCCGCTTCTCGACCGTGGCCGGTGAGCGTGGCGCGGCGGATGCCGAGCGTGACATCCGCGGATTCGCTATCAAGTTCTATACCGAGCAAGGCAACTGGGACCTGGTGGGCAACAACACGCCAGTGTTCTTTCTGCGCGACCCGTTGAAATTCCCCGACCTCAACCGTGCGGTCAAACGCGACCCGCGCACCAACATGCGCAGCGCCCGCAACAATTGGGATTTCTGGACCTTGCTGCCGGAGGCGCTGCACCAGGTCACGATTGTCATGAGCGACCGCGGACTGCCGCGCACCTACCGCCACATGCACGGTTTCGGCAGCCACACCTTCAGTTTCATCAGCCCGGCGAACGAACGTTTCTGGGTGAAATTCACCTGGAAGACCCAGCAAGGCATCGAAAACCTGACCGATCAACAAGCCGCGACCCTGATCGGCGATGACCGCGAAAGCGCCCAGCGCGACCTGTACAACGCCATCGAGGAAGGTCACTTCCCGCAATGGAAGCTCTACGTGCAGGTGATGCCGGAGCTGGATGCCGAGACTTACCCGATCAACCCGTTCGACCTGACCAAAGTCTGGCCCCACGCGGATTACCCGGTGATCGAAGTCGGTGTGCTGGAACTCAACCGCAACCCTGACAACTACTTCGCCGACGTCGAACAGGCGGCTTTCAACCCGGCCAACGTGGTGCCCGGCATCAGCTTCTCACCGGACAAAATGCTCCAGGCGCGCCTGTTCTCCTACGGCGATGCCCAGCGCTATCGGGTCGGCGTCAACCATCATCAGATCCCGGTGAACGCGCCGCGCTGCCCGGTCAACAGCTATCACCGGGACGGCCAGATGCGCACCGATGCGAACGCGGGCAGCACCATCGGCTACGAGCCCAACAGCTATGGCGAGTGGGCCGAGCAACCGGATTTCAGCGAACCGCCGCTGGCCCTCAAAGGCAGCGCCGGGCACTGGAATCACCGCGAGGACGACGACTACTTCTCGCAACCGGGCGCGCTGTTCCGGGCCATGTCGCCCGCCCAGCAACAGGTCTTGTTCGAGAACACCGCGCGCTCGATTCATGGCGCCAGCGCCCAGACCCGACAACGCCACATCGATAACTGCACCCGCGCCGATCCGGCTTACGGTGCAGGCGTTGCGCAGGCCATCGAAGCGCTGGGCTGATCCGCAATGACGTAAGCAGGGCAAGCAGGATTGATCCTGTTTGCCCTGCTGCCGTTGTCAGTCCTCTACGATGCTTTTCGCTTCAAGAAACGCTTCCAGTCCCGACACCCCGAATTCCCGGCCGATCCCCGACTGCTTGACTCCGCCAAACGGCGCGAGCAACTCCGGTGCGATCCGGTTGATCAGCACCGAACCGGCCTCCAGCCGCGCAGCGATGCGTCGGCCACGTTCCACCACGCGAGTGAACACATACGCCTGCAAACCGTAGACGCTGGCATTGGCGAGGCGGATGGCGTCTTCCTCATCGTCATAGGCGATGATCGACAGCACCGGGCCGAAAATCTCCTCCCGGGCGATGTCCATGTCGTTGCTGACATCGGCAAACACCGTGGGCTTCACGAAATAGCCATGGTTCAACCCGGCAGGCCGGCCCTCCCCGCCGACGATCAATCGCGCGCCCTGCTCCAGACCGCGCCGGATAAAGCCCTGCACGCGATCAAACTGCGCCTGGTTGACCAACGGGCCGATGGCGGTAGCCGGGTCCCGGGGATCGCCGACCACGGTCGCGTCGACCAGGGTTTTCACCCGATCGATCACCTGCAGCAAGCACCTGCGCGGCACCAACAGCCGCGTGCCGGCAACACAGGCCTGACCGTTGTTCATGAACGCGGCATTCAGTGCCATGGGGATGACCGTTTCGAGATCTGCGTCGTCGAGCACGATGGATGCCGATTTGCCGGTGAGCGACAGGCTCACCCGTTTCATCGTCTCGATACCGGCGCGGGCGATGAGTTTTCCGGTGGCAGTGGAGCCGGTAAACGAGACCTTCGCGACGTGCGGGCTGGTGCTGATCTCATCGCCCACTTCGCCGCCACGGCCCGAGACAATATTGATCACCCCGTTGGGCAGTTCCGCACGGTGCAAGGCGAGCGCGAGCACCTGGGTCTGCAACGGGCTGAGCTCACTCGGTTTGATAACTGAGGCGCAACCGCCGGCAATCGCCGCTGCCAGTTTGCTGCACACCGTACCGGCGGTGCTGTTCCAGGGGGCGAACAACGCCGATACCCCGACCGGTTCCATGACCACCCTTGCACGGCCCACAGGCCGGACCAGTTCGTAGTTCTCCAGCACCTGCGCCGCGTTGGCGAAAGACTGCGACGCGTACTGGCTGACCCATTGCGCACGGGCCAACGGTGCGCCGTATTCCTCGATGGCGGTGTCGCGTATGTCTTCGGTGCTCTCCAGCACCGCGGCCTGAAGGCGCCTGAGCATGTCGATGCGCTCGGCTTTCGAGGTGCGGCCCATCGTGACTTGCGCACGCTTGGCGGCGGCGATGGCTTGCCTGGCATCGTCGCGATTGGCCAGAGTGACCGTCCCGATGACGGACTCCGTCGCCGGGTTGATGCAGTCGATCGTTTCGCGGCCGTGAACGGGCACGAACGCGCCATCGATGTAGCTGTGACGGATAGTCCACATGGCGATATTCCCAAGGTATTGAAACAGCAACGCCCGGAAAATCCGGGCGTTGATCAGGGCGACGGTTCAGTCGGGTAAAGATTCGCGGCTGAAGGCTTGCACCTCCTGCACCAGGCCGCGAGCGGCCATTTCCACCAGTTGCCGGCCTTTTTCCGGCGAAGCCTGGGCCGGGTCCGAGCCCATGCGGCCGTCCGGGTGACGGGCACGGAAATCCGCCGCTTCACGGATCGGGCCCCAGTTGGCGATCTGCGGCGAGTAGTCCGCCGACTTGATGGAGTCGGGGTACGCCCATTGGGTCACGGCGATTTCCGAAGGGGTCGCATGAATGCCGTGGCCGGTCGGGAACTGATCACGGGCCAGCTCGTTCACCCCTTCCAGGTCCCACCAGTTGCACAGCTTCAGGGCGAAGCCGGCCTTGCGCCGGGCGAAACTCGCTTCGGCGTACAGCTCCGAAAACGCCGCTTCGATTGACGCGATATTGCCGCCGTGGCCATTGAGGAAAAAGATCTTTTCAAAGCCGTGGGCGGCCAGCGAACGGGTCCAGTCGGCGATGGCGGCGATGAAGGTCGAGGGCCGGAGCGAGATGGTGCCGGGGAAACCGAGGTGATGCTGCGCCATGCCGATGTTGAAGGTCGGGGCAATCAGGATGTCCGCGCTTTTCTGCGCTTCATGGGCGATGATTTCCGGGCACATCCAGTCGGTGCCCAGCAGGCCGGTCGGCCCGTGCTGTTCGTTGGAACCGATCGGGATGACGATGGTGCGGCTGCGTTCCAGGAATTGGGCTATTTCGGACCAGGTCGATAGGTATAAAAGCATCAGGATTCTCACTCTTCGAAGGTTCCTCGCGGAACGAGGGTGGGTGTTCAGTGCACCTGCAACAGCAGCGTCATTGATACCACCCGCCTCCCTTCGACGACAGAATACGAAGGTATCGGAATCGCCGGAACGTCCTAATCGCGGACGAGAAATTCACGGGGCGATTCGCCCATCACCCGCCTGAACATTGCGCTGAAGGCACTTTGACTGGCGTAGCCCAGACCCCGGGCAATCACCCCGACGGACTGTCCCTTGTCGAGCCGATCGATGGCGGTTGCCAGCCGCACCTGCTGCAACCAGTGGCGGAAATTCAGGCCGGTTTCATTGACGAACAGGCGAATCAGCGTGCGCGAACTGGCGCCGACCCGGTCGGCCCAATAGCCGATTGAATGGTCCTGTCCGGGATCCTGCAGAATCGCCTCGCACACCGTGACCAGTCGCCGGTCGACCGGCCACGGCACTTCGATCGGCAACGTCCGGGCTCCCTGTAATTCACTGAGTATCAACGCCACAATGTGTGCGTTACGACCTTCCTGCGGATACTCGATCGGCTGCTCGGCCAGGGCCAGAATCAACTCGCGCAGCAGTCCGGGGATCTCCAGCACTTTGCAGTGATCGCCCAGCCCTGCGCAGACCTGCGGCTCGATGTAGATCGAGCGCATCTTGACTGCGCTCAGCATCAACTGGTCGTGGATCATCCCGGGCGGAATCCACAGCGCCCGCTTCGGCGGCAGGATCCATAACCCGCGCTCGGTAGCGACCCGCATCACGCCGTTCGAGGCGTAAAGCAACTGCCCGTGTCGATGCACGTGTGGTTCGTTGTATTCACCGGTGGCCTGATCGCGCACCAGCACGGTCATCACGCGCGGCACATCCTGATAGTCGGGATAACGTTCGCTGCGCGGCGCGGACTCACGCTGGGCGATGACCTTGCGCACCTCTCGTTTCATCGGCTGGCGTCTCCTGAAAACACACCTTGATCGTGTTAAAGCGGCGATTGTCACTTTGGCGACAAACCCTGGCATTTGCCATGGCCGGCCCATTGTTAGCCTTGCGCTCATTGTTCATCAATGAGGCTTTTCCCATGGCAATCACTCGCAATCTCTCCGGCCACCAGCAGAGCGTCACGGCGGTGATCGGCCTGCTGATCCTGTCCATCGCCCTGCGTCCGCCGATCATTTCGGTGGGGCCGATTCTGCTGTTGATCCAGCAGCACTTCCAGTTGAGCTACACCCAGGCCGCGCTGCTGACTTCGATTCCAGACGTGTGCATGGGCGTGTTCGCGCTGGTGGTTCCGAGCCTGGCCAGGCGCTTCGGGATCGATCGCAGTGTGGTGATCGCACTGACGCTGTTGGGCGCTTCCACCTTGCTGCGGGCAATCTCGCCGAATGCATTCTTCCTGCTCGGCAGCACGTTCTTCGCCAGCATCGGCATTGCGGTTGCCGGCGCGATGACCGGCGCGTGGATCAAGACCCACTTTGCGCAACGGCCGGCGCTGTTCATGGGCATCTACGCCGGCGGCCTGAGCCTGGGCGCTACCCTCGCGGCAGTGCTCAGCGCACCGATTGCCGAGCTGGCGCAGGACTGGCGGGTCAGCGCCGGGTTCTGGAGCGTGCTGTGCCTCACCGCCATCGCCAGTTGGGTGTGGATGGCGCGGCGTTTTACGACACCGGTGCCAGCGGTGAAATCGCCGTCGAACCCGAACAAACGCCTGCCCTGGGGTAATCCGCAAGCGTGGTTGATCGCGTTGAATTTCGGTGCCGGTCAATTCGTGGTCTACGCCCTCTTCGCCTGGATGGCGCCAGCGTCGGTGGAAGCGGCCACATCGAGTGTTTCCCCGGGCGTCCTGCTGGGCATTTTTACGGCGGTGTTCGCCGTGGCCAGCGTGGGTGCGGGATTGATTCCGGGCAAGGCCCACGACCGGCGCGGTCTGCTCGGGTTGTCGGCGTTGCTGGCCCTGCTGGGGGTGGGCGGCATGGCGTTCCTGCCGGCGTACTGGCCGATGCTGTATGTGGTGCTCGCGGCCATCGGCCTGGGCATGGGTTTCACCGTGGCCATGACCTTGCCGCTGGATCACGCCAGCACCAGCGAACAGGCCGGATTGTGGACGGTGTTCATGTTGTTCATCGGTTACCTGATCGCCGCGCTCGGGCCGCTGTTGTTCGGTGCCCTGCGCGAATACGCCGGACACTATGGCCCGGCGTACACCTTGCTGTTCGCGGTACTGCTGTTGATGCTCGGCATCACCCCTCTGCTCAGGCTGGCACCGGCAACTTCGCCGCAGGTGTCCGCTGCCTGAGCAGAGGATGACAACTCTGCGACGCGCCTCGGCACGTCGCAGGTTTTCAGTTGGCCGCAGCGGCTTTTTCAATCAGCCGCGCCACCGGTGCCGGGTTCGACACCATCACTACGTGAGAGCCGCCCTTGACCACCTCGACTGCCTTGGCATCCGCACGCTTGGCCATGAACGCCATCGCCTGGGGCGGGATGTTCTTGTCCTTGTCGCCGTAGATGTACCACGACGGAATGTGCTTCCAGGCCGGCGTTCCGGCCTGCTCGTTCAGCGCCGCTTCGGTGACCGGGCGCTGGGTCGCGGCCATCAGGGCCGCTTGTGCTGCCGGGACGTCGGCGGCGAACTGATCGTGGAACTTGCTCTGCTGGATGTACAAGTCCTTGCCGCCATCGGCCAGCGCAACGGGTGGCGCCAGCGTTGGCCCGAGGGTGCTGCCGGGAAACTTGCCGGCCAGCCCGGCAACGGTTTCACCGGCCTCGGGGGCAAAGGCGCTGACATAGACCAGCGCTTTGACATTGGCATGATCGTTGGCCGCATCACTGATGACGTTGCCGCCATAGGAGTGGCCAACCAGCACCACCGGCGACTGGATACTGCTCAGCAATGCCGATACCGCTGCGCCATCGCTCTTGACGCCGCGCAACGGGTTGGCGGCGGCGATCACCGTGTAGCCATCCTTTTCGAGAATCTTCGCCACGCCGTTCCAGCTCGATGCGTCGGCAAACGCGCCGTGCACCAGCACGACCGTGGGTTTGGCGGTTTGGGCAAAGGCATTGGCGCCCAGGCACAGGCCAACGGCAATGCTCAGTGCAGTCAGTGTTTTTTTCATTTGGATTTCCTCGTATGACGGATTCAGGGGGCGTATCGGGTGAAGACAAAATCGTGGTTCTGCACTCGCGCCTGATGGCAGGCAAAGCAGGTCTGGTGCTGGGTTTCATCGGCGGGTTTGCCGTTGATGAACCGGCCGAATCCCCAGCCACCGGTCGAGGCGTATTTGCGCGAGTCCTTGACCATCACCTGAACGGTGGTGGCCGCCCCCGGAATCGAGGCCGGCTCGAACTCCGGCGACTGCACGTGTTTCCACGCCAACTTCACCAGCACCGTGCCGTCGGGAAACGGCAGCGTTGCGCTCTGGTAAGCCTTGATCGCCCGGTCATTACCCAGCACCGCGCGCAGTTCATCCAGCGGCGCAGCTTCCTGAGCCGGGGCAATCAGCGCCCACTGGCGATAGTTTTTCGGCAGTTTCACGCCGTAGATCGGCGAGGCGTCGCCGTCATCGGCCTCGCCCAACGCGACACCGGTGGCCGCCAGTGCCGCGAGCGCAATGGCCGCCGGCAACACGGCCCAATGGTTGAGTTTCATCGTCGGATCCCCTCAGGCCAGCAATCAGAGATGATCGGCATCGATCACCGCCTGAGCGAACGCCTGCGGCGCTTCCTGCGGCAGGTTGTGGCCGATACCGCCGCTGATCAGCCGATACTCGTACTTGCCGGTGAAGCGTTTGGCGTAGGCCTCGGCCGGTGGGTGCGGCGCACCGTTGGCGTCGCCTTCGAGGGTGATGGTCGGCACGCCGATCGAGGGAAATGCCGCCAGCTTTTTCTCCAGCGGATCGTATTGCGCTTCCCCTTTGATCAGCCCCAGGCGCCAGCGGTAGTTGAAGATCGACACGGCGACGTGATCCGGGTTCTGCAACGCGGCGGCGCTGCGGTCGTAGGTCGCGTCGTCGAAGGTCCACTTCGGCGAGGCCAGTTGCCAGATCAGCTTGGCGAAGTCGTGGGTGTTCTTTTCGTAGCCCAGACGGCCGCGCTCGGTCGCAAAGTAGAACTGATACCACCACTGCAACTCCGCCGCCGGCGGCAACGGCGTCTTGCCGGCGTCCTGGCTGCCGATCAGGTAACCGCTCACCGCCACCAGTGCCTTCACTCGCTCGGGCCAGAGCGCTGCGACGATGTCGGCGGTGCGCGCGCCCCAGTCGTAGCCGCCGAGCACGGCCTGCTTGATCTTCAGGGCATCCATGAAGTCGATCAGATCTTTCGCCAGCGCCGCCGGCTGACCGTTGCGCACGGTTTTGGCAGACAGGAAACGCGTGTCGCCATAGCCGCGCGCGTAAGGAATCAGCACCCGATAGCCCTTCTGCGCCAGTGCCGGCGCTACGTCGGTGTAGCTGTGAATGTCGTAGGGCCAGCCGTGCAGCAGGATGACCACCGGACCGTCGACGGGCCCGACTTCGGCGTAGGACACGTCCAGCAATCCGGCCTTGACGTGTTTCAGCGCGCCGAAGGAAACGTTGGTGCCAGCGGTAATGGCGTCGATCTTGCCGGCGGGCACTTCGGCGGCGCTGGCGTGTGCCGAGGCAATGCCCAGCGCAAGCGCCAGCATCGAAACGGCGAGCACGCGCCGGGATGGAGTTACAGCGTTAGAGTCAGTCATGCCGAGTCTCCCTCGTGAACCGCCGGGCGGCGGTTCCGGGCTTGGGGTTGAAGGGTTTGCGGATTGCAGGGCTAGCGGGCTGCCTGCGCAGCGGTTTTCTGCGCATCAGCACGCAGTGGACGGAAGGCTTCGCGCAGTTCTTCGCTGAACAGTTGCGGTTGTTCCCATGCCGCAAAGTGACCGCCCTTGCTGACTTCGCTGAAGTAGGCCAGCGACGGATAGGCGCGTTGCGACCAGACTTTCGGCGCGCGGTAGATTTCGTGCGGGAACACGGTGATCGCCACCGGCACCTTGATGTCGGCAGTCTTCTGCGCGGCGGCGCTGAAGTTATTGTTGTTGTTCTCCCAGTAGAAACGGGAGGACGACGCCCCGCTGTCGGTCAGCCAGTACAGGCTGATGTCGTCGAGCATTTCATCGCGGCTCAGGACTTTCTCGGGCTGACCGTCGCTGTCGGTCCACGCGGCGAATTTTTCATACATCCACGCTGCCGTGCCGGCAGGCGAATCGGCCAGCAGATAACCGATGGTCTGCGGCCGGGTCACCATCATTGCGCCGTAGGCGGCGTTGCGACCGAAGAACTGGCTGAGCGAGTTGAAGGCCGTCACCTCCGGCGCGGTCAGCCCGGCCGGGGCCGGGTCGCCGCTGTTGATCGGCTTGACCAGTTCCGGCGGCACGGTGGCCGGCATGTTCAGGTGGATGCCCAGCAAACCGGGTGGCGCCAGACGACCCAGTGCATCGGAAATCACCGAACCGTGATCGCCACCCTGGGACACGTAATGGCTGTAGCCCAGACGCTTCATCAACACATCCCAGGCCTTCGCCACCCGGTCTGGGCCCCAGCCGAGTTCGGTCGGCTTGCCGGAAAAACCATGACCGGGAATCGACGGGATTACCACATCGAACGAGTCCTCGACCTTGCCGCCGTACGCCACAGGATCGGTTAGCGGGCCGATGGTCTTGAGGAATTCGAACTGCGAACCCGGCCAGCCGTGGGTGAGGATCAGCGGCATCGCATTGGGATTGCGCGAGCGCACATGGATGAACTGGATGTCGACGCCGTCGATGGTGGTCACGAACTCCGGCAAAGCATTGAGCTTCGCTTCGGCCTTGCGCCAGTCGTAGCCATTGCCCCAGTACTTGACCAGTGCTTCGACCTGCGCCAGTTGCACACCCTGAGACACGTCGCTGACCGTTTCCTTGTCCGGCCAGCGGGTGTCGGCGATGCGTTTGCGCAGATCGCTCAACTTCGCTTCGTCCACATGGATTGTGTACGGGCGAATGGCTTGCGACGGATCCGCGGCCCAGGCGCCGCTGCTGCCAGCGAGTACGGCGAGGCCGAGCGCGCCGCCCCTGATGGAAGACGCCAGGCAATGGCGCCAGGTAAGACCGGACGAAACCGCAACCATGATGGATCTCCTTGTAGTCATTATTCGAAAGGCATCGCCAATCGGATCAGACCACTGCGCTGGCACCGGGGCGATTACACGATGGTGTCGGTCGATACCTTGGTATGACCCGCTGGCCCGGTGCGCAAAATCGCACTCGAATTCAGCAGCGGTTAACGGGCAGAATGCGGCGGGGAAACGGCCCATTTGAATGACAGATCGGAACAAGGATTGCGGATGCGTGGGGAGACAGCGCTCGAACGCCTGAGCAGTACGCCATCGACCACTTCGCCGTGGTGGGTGATCGGGTTGTGCATGCTGTTCAACGTGATCGACGGGCTGGACGTCATGGCGATGGCTTTCACCGCCAGCCGGGTTGCGGCGGAATGGGCGTTGAGCGGCGCGCAACTGGGCCTGCTATTGAGCGCAAGTCTGGTCGGGATGGCGCTCGGTTCGCTGCTGGCCGCGCCCAGGGCCGACCGCTTCGGGCGCAGGCCTTTATTGCTCGCCGGATTGCTGCTCAGCGGCCTGAGCATGTTGCTGTCGTTCTGGAGCCCTGATCATCACGTATTGATGTTCCTGCGTTTGTTGACCGGCATCGGCACGGGGGCGGTGCTGGTGGGGGCGAACGTGCTGACGTTCGAGCACGCCAGCCCGCAGCGGCGCAATCTGGCCATCGCGTTGCAATCCCTCGCTTTTGCCATGGGCGCGAGTCTGGGCGGAGTGCTGGCGCATGTACTGAATGATTTGATGGGCTGGCGGTATGTCTTTCTCGCTGGTGGCTGCATCACGCTGGCGGCAGCGTTGGCGGGTGTTTTCTGGCTGCGAGAGTCGCCGTCATTTCTGGCACTCGAACACCGCGCGCCTGTCGCTCCTGCGTCGCCTGACAACGCCAGCCGACCGTTTGCGCCCGGTCATCGGCAACAGACCACATCGCTGGCGCTGGCACTCTTTCTGCTGATGTTCTGCTTTTACTTCGTCATGAGCTGGACCCCGAGCCTGCTGGTCCACAACGGTTTTACCGATCAGCAAGGTGCCCGGATCGGGGTGTTACTGGCGTTTGGCGGCATGCTCGGTGCCCTGCTGCTGGGACTGACGGCCAATCGCTTCGGCTGCCGACGATTGTTGTCGGGTTTCCTGCTGCTCAACGCCGCCCTGCTGCCGCTGATGGTTCCAGCCTCGCACGTACCCGGTCTGGCGGCACTCGTCGCCGTCACACTGGGCCTGATGCTCAATGGTGCGGTCGCCGCGCTGTATGTTCTGGCCCCCCAGGCGTTCTGCACTTCGGTTCGCACGACCGGCGTCGGCCTGGTGCTGGCGATGGGGCGTCTCGGGGCGATCATTTCGCCGGTGGTTGCCGGTTTTCTGCTGGATGCCCGATGGACCGCACAAGAGCTGTTCACCTTTTTCGCCGGTAGTCAGCTCTTGGCGGCCCTGCTGATCTGGCGTGGCACTAAGGAACAATGATCAGCTTGCCCGTGGTGTTGCGCGACTCGATATCGCGATGGGCCTGTTGCGCGTCGTCCAGTGAATAACGCTGGCCGATAAAGGTTTTCAGCTTGCCGGTGCTGACCCACGTGAACAGTTGCCGGGACTTTTCCAGCAGCACTTCGCGGTTGCGCACGTAATGCATGACCGAGGGATACGTCAGCTTGATGCTGCGCGGCACGCTGAAGATATCGATCGGCGGGATCGGGTTCATGAACGGCCCGTACAAGGCCAGGGTGCCGAAGTAATCCAGCATCTCCAGCGAGTCGGCGAACCCTTCCGCGCCGGTGCCGTCGTACACCGCATTCACGCGCTGCCCGTCGGTCAGGCGCATGACCTGCCTGGCAATATTGTGCGCCCGCCCGATCACCACATAGTCAGCCCCGGCCGCGAGCACAGCCTCCACCTTGTCGGCGTGAGACACCCGGCCAATGACCCTGCCGCCCCGCAGCTTGATCAACTGGGTCAGCATCAGGCCCACGCCACCCGCCGCCGCGTGCACGAAGGCCACGTCGCCCGGCTGGATCGCATGCACCTTGTCCACCAGATTGCTGGCGGTCAGGCCCTGCATCATCAGGCTGGCGGCGGTGGTGAAGTCGATCTCGTCGGGCAACGGCACCAACTGGCTGACCGGGGCGATCACCTGCTCGGCGTAGCTGCCCGGCACGTAATGCCAGGCCACGCGGTCACCGACTCCGAACTCCGTCACCTGCGGACCGGTGGCGATGACGATGCCGGCACCTTCGGCACCCGGCGTCAGCGGCAACTCCCAGGCGGCGCCAAGACCGCGCCGGACACCGGTGTCCATGAAATTGATGCCCGCCGCCATGACCTTGACCAGGACTTGTCCGGGCCCAGGTTCTGCCAGTTGAATGTCTTGCACCGTCAAGACTTCAGGCCCGCCAAAAGCCTCGATCACCACTGCTTTCATAATGTTCTGCCCTGTCACAGGGGAGGCCTGCCTTACTGCCATTCTGGTGGCAGGCGCGCAGACGTCACGTTGTCTTCAATCAACATCGAAGGACGTTGAAACCAGGGCCAATAGTGAGCGGGTGGTGTATCCGCGCCGTTTCGCGAACAGGCTGGTTTGCATGCTTGTATGGCTCAAGCGGCCGTAGATACAGTGGCTTACAAAAGCGCCACTGTGATGCCCGTCGCAGTGTGCGATGACGGCCGATATTCGCTACGAGCGACACCAAAGTATGATGGGCGAGTGCCAGCAGAAGGCGCATCTTTGTTCAACGGTGACTGCACACAATGAGAATCGGTATGACGAACGAGCAGGAGCGCGTCATCGAGGACGGTCCAGACCGCGCCAGTGACGCAATCATGCCCATGCCCGGGGTCGAAGCCATCATCGACAGCATCCCGGCCATGGTCGCCTTCATGACGCCTTCCGGTGAGCTGGAACAGGTCAACCGGCCCATCCTGGATTACATCGGCGCCCCGCTTCATGAACTGAAAAAATGGCAAGCCGGCGAAACCGTGCACCCGGACGACCTGCCCTCGGTCATCGCCGCGTGGATGCATTCGGTCGGCACCGGCACACCCTATGAGATCGAGCACCGCATCCGTCGCGCCGACGGTGTCTATCGCTGGTTCCATGTGCGCGGCCTGCCGATCAGAGACAGCGAAGGCACCATCACACGCTGGTGCGTGCTGCAGGTCGATATCGATGAGCGCCGGCGGGACAAGGTGCTGATCGCCAATGCCCTCGCCGAAGTCAGCGCGTCGGAAGAACGTCTGCGAGGGATCATCGATGCCGTTCCCGGTTTTGTCTGGAGTGCTTCGCCGGAAGGCAGCGTCGGCTTCGTCAATCGACGCTGGTGCGACTACACCGGCATGTCCCTCGAACAGGCCTGCGGCCATGGCTGGACGGCGTCCATCCACCCGGACGACGCACCGGGCCTGGCAGTCTATTGGCAAGGGATTCTGCAATCGGGCAGCGCCGGTGAGTACGAGGCCCGGCTGAAGCGCTTCGACGGCATTTACCGCTGGTTTCTGATCCGCGCCGTGCCCCAGCGCGATGACACCGGGCGGCTCGTGCGCTGGTACGGCGAGAACACCGACATCGAAGACCGCAAGCGGGCGGAGGTCCTCTTGAGCAAGGCGCGCTCGGAACTGACGCACCTGGCCAGAGTCGCCAGCCTTGGCGCGGTCACGGCGTCGATTGCCCACGAGGTCAATCAACCGCTGGCCGGCATCATCACCAACGCCAGCACCTGCCTGCGTATGCTGGGTGCGGATCCGCCGAATGTCGACGGCGCCAGGGAAACCGCGCGCCGCACCATTCGCGACGGCAATCGCGCGGCCGATGTGATCAATCGACTGCGGGCGCTGTTCTCGAAGAAAAGCATCACCATTGAAGACGTCAATCTGAATGACGCGGCACGGGAAGTTATCGCCATGCTGCTGGGCGAGCTGCAGCGCAACGGCGTGGTGCTGCATCCGCAATTTGCCGAAGCGCTGCCGCTGGTCAGGGGTGACCGGGTCCAGCTCCAGCAAGTGATCCTCAACCTGATCATGAATGCCGCCGAGGCCATGTGTGCGATCCACGGCCGACCCCGGCAATTGATCGTCAGCACCGGGCTTGGGGCGGACGAGAGCGTTTACCTGGCGGTGAAAGACAGCGGCAACGGGGTCGATCCGCAGGACATCGAGCGCATTTTCAATGCGTTCTACACCACCAAAAGCTCGGGCATGGGCGTCGGTCTGTCCATCAGTCGCTCGATCATCGAGCGCCACGACGGCAAACTCTGGGCCACCGCCAACGACGGCCCGGGAGCGACGTTTACCTTTGCCATCCCGAATTCGACGGACTTGCCGCAAACCGATAACCGCGACCTCGCCGATCGCACCGTGGAGAATGATTGATGGGTACGCATTTGCTCGTATCGGTGGTCGATGACGACGAATCGGTTCGCGAATCACTGCCGGACCTGATCAAGGAATTCGGTTTTGCCGTCCAGGCGTTTGCCTCGGCGCAGGCGTTTCTGGCATCGCCCTATCTGGACCTGACTCATTGCCTGATTCTCGACGTGGCCATGCCCGGCATGTCGGGCCCGGATCTGCAGCGGGAGCTGCTGCGCCGTGACTATCGCATTCCGGTGATTTTCATCACTGCTCACGGCGACGCAAGCGAACAGGCAAAGCTGCTGAACAGTGGCGCGGTGGAGTGCCTGTTCAAGCCCTTCAGCGAAGCCCAATTGCTCAAGGCCCTGAGCGCCGCCCTGCCCCTCGACTGAGTGTGAAGCCGAACAGAACAAGGAATCGACATGTTGAACGCGAACAACGCAATCGCCCCTTCCCGTGGAGCATTACCGATGAGTGATCTCACGCCCGTCGTATTCGTTGTCGATGACGACATTTCCGTGCGCGAGTCGCTGGAACTGATGATCCGCTTCGCCGGATGGCAGCCACGGCTGTTCGAGTCCGCGCAGGATTTTCTCGACGCGCCCCGGGCGCTGGTGCCCAGTTGTCTGGTACTGGACATCAACCTGCCCGACCTCAGCGGCCTGGATCTGCAGACCGCCCTTGCCGATGAACGCCACAACATGCCGATCATCTTCATCACCGGCTACGGCGATATTCCGCGCACGGTGCGGGCCTTGAAGGCCGGCGCGGTGGAGTTTCTGACCAAACCGTTCAATGACGATGTGATCCTCGCCGCCATGACCGATGCGCTGCAAAGCAGTCGTGTGGCGCTGGAGGGAGAAAAGAACCTGCGCTCACTGCTCGAGGCCTACAAGACCCTGACGCCCCGCGAGCAGGAGATCATGGCTTCGGTGGTCAGCGGGCGGCTGAACAAACTGATTGCCGCCGACCTCAACATCAGCGAAATCACCGTCAAGGCCCATCGCGGCAAGGTGATGCGCAAGATGAAGGCCCGCTCGCTGGCGGACCTGGTGAAAATGGCCGCCCTGATTACGCCGGCGTGACCGGCAGGCTCTGCCAGAAGCTTTCCAGCCGACGCAGATCAAGGCTGTCGAAGCCTTCCGAAGCCCGCTCGCGGCAGGCACCGAGCAACGTTTGGGCCTGATCCGGTTGACCCTGTTCAAGCCAGAACCGGGCCAGATCCATCGATGACCGCAACTCCCACGCCCAGGCGCCCTGCTCTCGGCTCAGCGCAATGGACTCCTCAAGAACCGTCAGCATGGCCTGAACATCGTCGGTGTGGATGACCTTGAGAATACCGGCCTTGATTCGCAGCAGTTCCGGCAGCGCAAAGGCATCACCGCTTCGGCGGCAGTGATCGATGGTGCCGTCGACCAGGGTCAGCGCCTTGGGGTGTTGGCCCACCAGCATCAGGCCTTCGGCCAGTGCGATTTCGAACGAAGTCGTGAGCAGTTCGTAACGCATGCTACGCAACCGCGCCAGACTTTCTTCCAGCATGACGACCGCATCCCCCGGCTCTTCGGCGCGGATGGCGATCGCCGCACGCAACCCGTGACAGGCGGCAATGTAGGGGCCGAGTGCGTTGGTTTCGGCGATAGCGCTGAACCGCTCGAGGCTCGCAGTGGCCTTCGCCAGATCACCGGTCCAGATATAGATGCACAAGATCCAGACCATGGCGATGCAGTAGGTGACCGGATGCTGCAGCGCCGAGGCTTCGGCCTCTATCTGCTCGGCCCAGCGCCGCGCCTGATCGGGATAGCCCTGTAGCCAGAGCGAACGCGCCAGCGCCAGCCCCGTGCGATTGCGGTGATCGAAGCCGTAATAAATCGTGTTGCTGGGATGGGACGGCAAGCTGTTGCGCAACGAGCTTTCCAGTTCCTGGCGGGCCAGACGCTGGTTACCGAGCAGATGATGGGAGATGCCGGTCAGCGATGCGGCAATCGCGATGGCGGCGGGCTCGTTGAGAGTGTTGCCGACCACGGCTGCCTGCTCCGCCCAGGCCAGCGAGGAAGGGAAATCACCGATGCGCTCGTAGAAGATCTGCAAGCGGCCCAGCAACCTCAGCTGAGAGCCGTAGTCGTTCAGCGCGACGGCAATATCCTGCGCCCGGAGCAAGGCTTTTTCGGCGGCCTCACTGTTGCCTCGGGTGAACATCAGCACCAGACCGAGCGCGGCTTGCAGTTCCATTTCGGTGGGCGTGCCGTAGTACCCCAGCTCCAGCAGTTCCACCGCCCGGGAACACCAGGTGCGGCACTCGACCAGCAATGAAAAATGCAGGAACAACGGCGCGCTCGCGGCCGCCAGCGGCAACGCCAACCCCGGATCGCCGTGGGGGCCGAAGCTCCATTCCAGCGCACCGCGAACGTTACCCAACTGGCTGGCCAGACGCGCCGAATAACGGAAAATCTCGTCGGGGGAAGTCCCCAGATGGCCGAGCAGGTCCATGTAAAACGCCGCATGCCGGAACGCCAGCGCATTGACCTCGGCCTCTCCCCGCGCGGTCAATTTCTCCCGGGCGTATGCGCGCGTCATCTCCAGCAATCGATACGAATCCGTCGAGTCGCTGTGATCGACCGTGACCAGTCCCTTGCACACCAGATCATCAAGGATCGCGGCCGCCGTGGCGCTTTCGTGTTGCGATTCGGCAACCACCTGTGCGGCGGCTTCCTGGGAAAACGGCCCGACGAAGACCGAAAACCGCTCCAGCGCCAGACGCTCTTGCGGCGACAGCAGGTCATAACTCCAGTCGAGCATGGCGCGCAGGGTCTGATGGCGCGGCACGGCAGTTCTGCGCCCCGACCAGCCCAGCGAGAAACGCTCGCCGAGCAGTGCGTGGGTGGCCTTCAGTCCGTGGCTGGCGACTCGCATCGCCGCCAGTTCGATCGGCAGCGCCATGCCCTCCAGCCGCTGGCAAATGTCCGCAATCATTTGCCCTCCGTCCGCTTCCAGCAGCAACGCAGCATTGCTCGACGACGCGCGCTCGACAAACAGCTTGATGGCCGGAAATGCCAGCAGTTCTTCAACGGAGAGGTGTTGCCGCTCACGGGGAAATTCCAGCGGATTGAGCCAGTGCACGTATTCGCCACGCACCCGCAGCGGCTCGCGACTGGTCGCCAGAACCCCGACATCCGGCGCCGTATCGGTGATCTGCTCCAGCAGGGTCGACACCGCGTCGATCAGGTGTTCGCAGTTGTCGATCACCAGCATCAGCCGCTGTTCACGCAAATGCGCCAGCAGGACAAACATCGGGTCTTCGGCCTGCACCGGGATATCCAGTGACCGGGCCAGTGCCGACGGCACCAGCGCGCAGTCCTCCACTTGCGCCAGATCGACGAAACTGACGCGCTCGTAGCCTTGGGCGGCGATGCGGTGCGCCACTTCGATGGCCAGGCTGGTCTTGCCGACGCCGCCGGGGCCGACGATGGTGAACAGCCTCGGTTGCTGCATGTGGTCGATGACCAGTTGCAGATCGGTTTCTCGGCCGATCAGTTTTGCCCGTGGCGGCAGACTGCAAACGCCCTCGATGGCCCGGGGCGCGATGAGCGCCGGTTGAACAGTGGTCTGTTTTCTTTCCAGCGGCGCGACGAAGGCATAACCCACGCCCACCTGGGTTGCGATGTAACGCGCCTGCTCCTCGCCATCCCCGAGAATCCGCCGCAGGCCGGTCATATGAAAGCGCAGGCTGCCTTCGGCCACCACGCTGTCGGGCCACACCTTGTCGATCAGGTCGTATTTGGACAGCACGCGGCCCGGCTGCTCGAGCAAGGCGATCAGCAGGTCCAGCGCCCGACCGCCGATCTCGACCGCCACCCCGTTGCGGGTCAGCAGCCGTTTGCCCGGAACGACGCAGAAAGGACCGAAAATGAATTGGGTCGTGAGGGATTCGTGCAATGCGTCCGGAAAAGACTCCACGAGGATCGATC
Source organism: Pseudomonas sp. GW823-FHT04A03 (assembly GCF_058796615.1). Lineage (NCBI taxonomy): Bacteria > Pseudomonadati > Pseudomonadota > Gammaproteobacteria > Pseudomonadales > Pseudomonadaceae > Pseudomonas > Pseudomonas sp. GW823-FHT04A03. The sequence continues at coordinate 12,353 of NZ_JBXAIV010000001.1, read as the reverse complement.
TCTCTAAAAAACGTAGGGGGCGGCGCCGGTTACAGACAGCCGGCGCGGGCCCTTTGCATCATAGGAGTTTTGCACCGACGTTCAAGCACGGCACCGGCAGAGTGAGAACCTCACCCCTTTATTTCACCCTTGCGAATGGCAATTTTGATGGCCTGAGCGGTGGTCGCCACGCCGAGATGCCGACGGGCCGAACGCAGGTGATTTTCCACTGTACGGCCGGACAAGCCGAGCGTGGCGGCAATGTCGGCCTGCCGCCGACCGGCAGCGACCCACGCCAGCACTTCGCGCTCGCGGGTCGAGAGCTTTCCCGCAGTCTCATCCAGCGGCGCTTCGAGCAAGCGTCGTGCAGAGGAAAACGCCACTGTGGCGAGCATGCCCAGTGCCAGACGAATCCGAGCCGACGAATCGATCTGCTCGCCCCCAAGACTCATGGCGCCTTCAAGCCCCTGCGGACCGAAGACCGGAATCTGCAAGCCATGCACGCCCGGGCCACTTGGCACACGAACGACTCGATAGAGTTCGCCGCTCTCCTCCTGCACTTTGCTCCAGAAGAAGGATTCGCGGGTGTCCAGCAGGTGGCGAGTCACGGGGCAGCGCTGAACGTAGGTCTGGGCGTCGACAGTGATGCCGTCGCCGAACCAGTCGCCTTCCACCCAGTAAATGCGCTCGACCACGTCCTCCGACGCCGAGGTCGCGGAGAACAGGACGAATCGATCGTAACCATAGGCCCCCGCGAAACTGCGGACGGCCTTCTGGATCGCCACCAGCGTGGGCGCCGCCTCAATGTCGAGGGCGGCGCGCAAGAGTGCTTCGGCAGGTCCGGGGCTCACCCCGACGTGACCTCTTTCAGGAGCGCGGCCGCCGCCAGTTTGCCTAGCGCGTTGCCCGCCAGCGGACTGTCACCGGTCAGCAGTTTGCGATCCTGAAGCGTCGCCCCGGAAATGCCCTGGTTGGTGATTTCCACACCGAGTGCCTGCAACTGCTCGCCGAACTTCCAGGTCAGGTGGCCGGGCATGTAACCGATGTCAGGGGTTGTCGCGTCCAGGGCATCGGGAAACGCGCAGATCCGGTAACCGTTGAAGATGCATGAATCTTTTGTTTCACCGAGACCGGCCGCCAGCAACGCCGCCGGGCCGTGGCACAGGGTAATGACGAATTTGTCCTTGGCGACGGCCCATTGCAGGACTTTCTTCACATCCTCGCTTTCCGGCAGGCCGATCAGCGCACCGTGGCCGCCGGGGATGAACACGCCGATATAGTCCGAGTCCTCGCCCAGCGCTTCTTCGATCACCTGGGACAGCTTGAGTGGGCGCTTGAACTGATCGCGATATTGCTCGTAGAAGCCCTTCACTTCAGCGTCTTCGGAGGGCATGGCCCAGAACTCGAACTTGACCGGATTGCCCGACAGCGTCGCGACGTCGAAGCCGAAACCCGCCTTGTCCAGGTGATACATCGGCAGCAAGGTTTCAACCGGATGATTGCCCGTGGAGAACATGGTGCCGTTGTCGGTCAACAGATAGCGCTCGTCCGCGCCGATCATCAGGACCTTCCAGCGCCCGCCCTTGTAACAGTTGGGGTACTCGGCATCACTGAGATCGGATTTGGGCGAGGTGAACTGGCTGAGGGAATACGGCGAGGGGAAAAACGCGTTGTCCTCGGCCGGATCGGGGGTCGGGCGCTTGTCGTCAGTCTGCGTGGTAGCCATGGTGCTCTCCATCGAATGGGTCGATTGCCGAGACCCATGCTAGTAACGCGACGGTGTTCCGGCAATGAGGGTTTTCCCTCAACGAGGACATCCCCGGGAACCTGCAAACCCTCAAGAGCGTCGTTAAATGGCAGAATCCCCGCAATTGATCATTTCGGAGACCCACAATGCTTCGCCTGTTTGAACAACGGCTCGACCCCTTCCCGCCCGACGAAGCGCCGCCACCGCCGGTCGGTCTGGCGCGATTCCTGTGGGCCTGCACCCGCGGTGCCCGCGGTTATATCCTCGCGCTGGCGCTGCTCAGTGCCGGTGTGTCGATCTACGAAGCCTGGTTGTTTTCCTTTCTCGGTCAGGTTGTGGACCTGCTTTCGACCTGGCAGGCCGGCGGCGATGTGAACGGCCAGGAGAGCCGCGTGCTGTGGGGCATCGGCATCGTATTGCTGACCAGCGTCGGGCTGGTGGCGCTGCGCACTATGGTTCAGCACCAGGTGTTGGCGATCAATCTGCCGCTGCGCCTGCGCTGGGACTTCCATCGACTGATGCTGCGGCAGAGCCTTTCGTTCTTTTCCGATGAGTTTTCCGGCCGGGTCACGACCAAGGTTATGCAGACGGCGCTGGCCGTGCGCGAGGTGCTGTTCACCGTCATCGAAATCGCACCGGGCATCGGCGTCTACTTCATTGCGATCATCGCCCTGGCCGGCGGTTTCGCCCTGAAACTCATGCTGCCGTTCATTGCCTGGGTCGCGCTGTTCGGGTTGGCGATGCTGTATTTCGTGCCACGCCTGGGCCAGGTCGGACAGGAACAGGCCCATGCACGGTCATCGATGACGGGCCGGGTTTCGGATGCATACACCAACATCACCACGGTGAAACTGTTCTCCCACTCCAAACGTGAAGCGCACTTTGCGCGGGCAGCAATGGAGGACTTCAAGCAGACCGGTTTTCGCCAGATGCGTCTGGTCAGCCAGTTCGAAATCGTCAATCAGGCGCTGGTCGTCGGGTTGATCATGGGCGCCGGCGGCTACGCCTTGTGGCTGTGGCATCAGGGCGAAGTCGGCACCGGGGCGGTGGCGGCAATCACGGCCATGGCGTTGCGCATCAATGGCATGTCGCACTGGATCATGTGGCAGATGACGTCGCTGTTCGAAAACATCGGCACCGTGCAGGACGGCATGGGCACCCTGACCCGTGGCCCCAAGGTGCAGGATGCACCGGACGCCGGCGTATTGGTGCCTTCCGGCGGCGCCGTGGAATTCGACAACGTGAGCTTCAACTACAACGGCGAACGCCAGGTGCTCGACGGCTTGAGCCTGAGCATCCAGCCGGGGGAAAAAATCGGTCTGGTGGGCCGTTCCGGTGCCGGTAAATCCACGCTGATCAACCTGCTGCTGCGCTTCTACGACGTCGATCGCGGCGAGATTCGCATCGACGGACAAAACATCGCGCAGGTGACACAGGACAGTCTGCGCAGCGCGATCGGCATGGTCACTCAGGACACGTCCCTGCTGCACCGGTCGATTCGCGACAACATCGCCTACGGCCGACCGGACGCGACCGACGCGCAGATCCAGCGCGCTGCGGCCAACGCCCAGGCCGACGGTTTCATCAACCAGCTCAGCGATCGTCAAGGCCATACTGGCTACGACACGCTGGTGGGCGAACGCGGCATCAAGCTTTCCGGTGGCCAGCGCCAACGTATCGCCATCGCCCGGGTGATGCTCAAGAACGCTCCGATCCTTCTATTGGACGAAGCTACCAGCGCACTGGATTCCGAGGTCGAAGTCGCCATCCAGGAAAGCCTCGATGAAATGATGCAGGGCAAAACCGTGATCGCCATCGCCCATCGACTGTCGACGATTGCCGCGATGGATCGACTGATTGTCATGGATGAAGGGCGCATCATCGAGCAAGGCACTCACACTGAATTGCTGGCGAAAAACGGCACCTATGCGCGGCTGTGGCAGCATCAGAGTGGCGGGTTTCTGGGTGAGGATCAGGGCGTGGCCGAGGCGATGGATCAGGCGTGAGTCCTTTGATCAGCCCCGCGATAACGATTGCGGGGCTGATTGGCGCTGAGAGGATTAGGCAAGGCTCAAAGACAAACCGAAACATCAACAATCGCGAGCGTCCGCTTCTGGCCGAAAACAGCCCTCCATAAAACCCTCCAATCAGCTCCAAATCCGCCCTCCGCCACTTACCCCTCAGCAACCCGCCCCCCAACCCAGGCACGACTATATCCAAGCACCCTCCCCGCCAACCCCAGCGGGAAATGAATCACCCCATGAGCCGTTTCCGGCAACAGATGTACCTCCACTTCCGCCGCCCGCCCCCAACGCTCAGCCAACTCAAGCGTGTCATCCCTGAGCGGATCCAGTTCCGCAGCAAACATCAACGCTGGCGGAAAACCGGTGAAGTCACCGTACAGCGGAGACAAGGGCGCCTGCCGGCGCTCTTCATCGTTCAATCCCGGAGTGAGCATTTGCAGCGCTTCAACCAGCCCCGGCCCATCCAGCAGCAAGGTATCGGGCCCGGCGGTGCGTACGCTGGGGGTTCCGGTCAGGTCGTAGACGCCGTAATACAGCAGCGCCCCGCTCACCCGTTCGAGCAGGTCCGGCCACTGTTTGAGTTGCAGCAGGGTCGCGGCGGCAAGGTGGCCGCCAGCCGACTCGCCCACGACGATGACGGGCAGGCTCGCAAACTCGCGGCAGTCATCGCTCAGCAGCCAGCGGGCAGCCGTGAGACAGTCCTGCATGACGCCCTCGATCGGAGTCGAGACCACAAGCCGATAGTCGACCGAGATCACTGCTACGTCGCAGGATTTCACCATGGCGATATTGAGGGGGTCGTTCATCTGCGCGTTGCCGATGACCCAGCCGCCGCCATGGAAATCCAGCACCACGCCTTTGGCCTTTGTCTTTGGCCGAATAATCCGCACCGGCACTGACGCGCCGTCGACACCCACCACTTTTCGTTCGGCCTCGAGCCCGTGCTTGAGCAACTTTCTTGCGCCGCCCAATTGGCTTAGGCGCAACAGCAACTGAATCGCCCGTGGCGTAATGCGATTGCGGATGCGAAAGCGCGGCAGCCGGGCAAGCTTGCGGTTGAACGCGCGCAATTGCGCCAACTCGTTATCGTCTGCGGGCCAACGGGTTGATGTCTTCATTTCGTCCTGGCTCATCGGCGGTTGTTGCGCAGGATATCAGCGGTTGCGGTCTGTTCCAGCCTGGATGCCTGGAGCAACGCAAAAAGTTCATCGGCCGTCATCCCGCCCCGGTGATAGGAATAGGCAATGATCAAAGACAAACCGACATAGGTGAGTGTTTCTTCGATGGATACCATGAGCTGAAACCGCATTCACTGGAGCCCGTCATGACCACCACCAAAACCCTTTTCATCACCGGCGTGAGCAGCGGCTTCGGCCACGCGCTGGCCAAGGAAGCGCTGGCTACCGGTCACCGCGTCATCGGCACCGTGCGCAACGAAGCCGACCTGCAAACCTTTCAGGCGCTGTCCATCGACAACGCGTACGGCGTGCTGCTGGACGTCACGGACTTCGAGCGGATCGATAGCGTCGTGGCGTCCGCCGAAGCGACCCACGGCCCGGTCGATGTGCTGGTCAACAACGCCGGCTACGGCCACGAAGGCATTTTCGAAGAATCACCGCTGGAGGACATGCGCCGCCAGTTCGACGTGAATGTGTTCGGCGCGGTCGCCGTGACCAAGGCGTTTGTGCCGTTCTTTCGCCAGCGGCGGGCGGGTCATATTCTCAATATCACGTCGATGGGCGGCACGATCACGATGCCGGGTATCGCGTACTACTGCGGCAGCAAGTTTGCGCTCGAAGGCATCTCCGATACCCTGAGCAAGGAACTGGCGCCGTTCAATATCTTCGTGACCGCCGTCGCACCCGGTTCATTTCGAACCGACTGGGCCGGGCGCTCGATGCAGCGTACGCCCCGCAGCATCGCCGACTATGACGCCAGCTTCGATCCGGTGCGCAAGGCGCGCGAAGACAAGAGCGGCAAGCAGCTCGGCGATCCGCGCAAAGCGGCGCAGGCGATGTTGCAGATCATCGCCTGCCCTGCTCCGCCAGCGCATCTATTGCTGGGCAGCGATGCATTGAGCCTGGTGCGCGACAAGCTGAAACGCGCCGCCAGCGAGATCGACCAATGGGAAGCGCTGACCCGTTCCACCGACCATTGAACGGCCCACAGAGAGAACGCAATGAAACAGGCCGACCCAAGCACTTCGCGCATGGTGCAGCTCATGGAGACGCTGGCACCGGTCGAGGGCTACAACCTCAGCGCGCTGGAGGGCGTGCGCTTCCTGCGCTCGAACCGGCCACTGACCCGCACGCCGGTGCTGTACGACCCCGGCATCGTGATTCTCTGTCAGGGTCGGAAGCGAGGGTATCTGGGCGATGACGTCTACGTCTATGACGCCCAGCATTACCTGGTGGTGTCGGTTCCGATCCCCTTCACCATGGAGACCGATGCCTCTGAAGACGAGCCAATGCTCGCGATCTATATGCAGCTCGATTTCCAGGTGGCCAGCGAGTTGATGCAGCAGGTGGATGAGGTTCACGGCCCGAGTGATGCGCCACCCAAAGGCATGTTCGCCTCACCGATGGACAATCGCCTGCGCGCATCAACGCTGCGTTTTCTCGAAGCCATGAGCAATGCGGGTGAGGCGCAGATATTGGGGCCGTCGCTGTTGCGGGAAATCTATTACCGCATCCTGACCGGCGAACAAGGCGGCTCGATGCGCGCCGCACTCAATCGACAGGGACACTTCGGCAAGGTGACGCGGGCGATCCGCAAGATCCACAGCAGCTATCAGGAACGCCTGGACGTCGAGCAACTGGCCCGCGAAGCGAGCATGAGCGTGCCCAGTTTTCACCTGCACTTTCGCAGCGTGACGGACGCCTCGCCCATGCAATACCTGAAGTCGACGCGCCTGCATCAGGCGCGACTTTTGATGTTGCGCCACGCCATGACTGCGTCAGCGGCGGCGTTCAGTGTCGGCTATGAAAGCGCTTCGCAGTTCAGTCGGGAGTTCAAACGGTTCTTTGGCAGGACACCGCTGGCGGAGATTGAGTGGATGAAGGCAACGTATGCGTTGCCTGCGCCGACTTCGCCCTCGGTTTATGTTTCTTCGCATTAGCCGTTGATCACGCGAGCTCTTGCGAGCACTGACGACGGGCTTGGTGCACCCACCACCTTTGCTTATGGTTCACCGGGCCAGACCTTCATTTTTCCCGCGACATGCCGATAGAGGACAATCATCTCCCGCCAAGGATTGCCTCATGAGTGAATATCTGTATCGATTCAGACCCGTCAAGAGACTACTCGAGTCCGAAATTGAACACCTGACCCTATATTTCGCAGCGCCCGATCAACTGAACGACCCTCTTGAAGGAAGGAAAAACATCTTCTGGCAGGGGGATGAGATCGTATGGAAAAACCTTTTCAAACACTACATCAGATGCCTGGCGCTTAAACTACGCGACATCACTACCGAGTCGTATTCGCCGACCATTCCCACGACACTCGACTGGGGTCGGCTGCCTGACGACATGAAAGTGATAGAGCAACGTGCACTGGCCATGTTTTTCGATGACGAAATCACCTCGAAATTCATAAAGCTCCTGTCTTCCTCAAACAGGAAAATTTATGAAGACGAGTTACTGACCTATCTTTATGCCTGCCACCAGTTTGCACTTCACTGTTGCTGCAAAGCCTATGTCGACGCAGGTGTCCTGGTGCTTGATCTGAGCGCTGGCGAATCGTTTCAAAGCGAAAGAAAGATCAGACTGAATCAATTGATCGATGGCTTGAACATCCTTTCCTCGGCGTCCGAAGAAGTAGCTGAATCTATCAGGGGAAGCTATGACGACATGAGATTCGCAGCCGACCAGATCAATCTTTTCAGCTTCATGAACAAGGAGGCGCTGGACAACAACATTCAGAAAACCCTTCACTTCCTGCAGGTCCACTTCACTCGCACCTATGTCAAGGCCCTCGAACAACTGATGTATCCGGACTGGTACGTCGCCTGCTTCATGTCCGAGTGCGAAGACTCTTCTATTTGGGGAACGTATGGTGCAGACCACAAAAGTGTCTGCCTTAAATTCAAGCCGGGAAAAACCGCAGAGAACTTCACAATGGAGTTGAAGCCACCGCAAGGTTACCCGGAACCCGCTCAGGATTGGGTTTTCAAACTTCAGCCGGTGTCCTATGAACCCGAATTTGCCGAATACAATTTCTTCGAATGCATTGCAAACATTCCTCAACGGATGTCACTGAATGACTGGTACACGGATAACGGAAAGACCAGCCCCATCCAGAACTGGATGATTCCGGAAAAATTTTCCATTCAAAAATACAATTCAGCCTTCAATGTCTCAGTCACAGAAAAGCTCAACGCCTGGAAACATGAAAACGAACATCGGGCTGTTCTGACGCCCTTCGCCAACATTTCCGACCCAAAACACAGAGTTTTTCATTACAGCTTCGACGCACTCGACGGCATCATTTTTGGAATAAAAACCAGCGAAGAAGACAAGAAATCCTTGATTCAGAAGTTTTCTCCACACATCGCCCGTTCGCAAAGAACAGACTTCAACTTCTACCAAGCCTATTTCGACAGAGAGACAAAGACCATCCGGCACAAGAGAATGGAGCTTCTTTCTACGCTGCTGAATTCAAGCCCTGCCGACTTCATCGACAAGTCTCCCGAAAGCGAAAAATAGTTTGCACCCAAGCAAATCCTGAAATCCCGATATCACACTGAGGTCCGGGATGCTTGGCCTGCGCAGGGTTGGCGTCGAGCCGGATCAATCTCAACGACACCAGGCCTGTTCGGCCACCGCGATCTGATTTCGTCCCAGGGCCTTGGCTCGATACAAGGCCCTGTCGGCATTGTTCATCAGGCTGTGCAGGTCCGAGTCTTCGTTCTGCATCGAAGCAACGCCGAGGCTGGCGGTGATGCGATGAACCGGGCCCGTCATGCTCCTGGGCATGGTTACGATCAGGTTTTCCAGCAGCTCCACCGCCACCTCGATCGAGGTGTCCGGAAGCAGGATCGCGAACTCTTCGCCACCCAACCGACCATGCACATCAGTGTCCCGAAAGTACGTACAGATGATGCTTCCCATCTGCTGCAGAACACGATCCCCGACCTGGTGGCCGTAGGTGTCATTGATGTGTTTGAAATGATCCATGTCCAGCATGACGGCACACAGGCTCGACTGACGCCGCCGGCATTCATCGAACAGTTGCTGCGCCCGCTCGAAAAATGCCCGCCGGTTGTTCAGGCCGGTCAACTCATCGGTCCGCGCGGCAAGCCTTGAGATATTGTGTGCCTGCTCCATTTCCCGGGTCAGGCGAAAGGCGGCCTCCAGCGCTTCGGACATCTTGCGCGTAGCACGGGCGACGAACGAGGCGAAGACAAGGACCGCCAGCGCCATTCCAACCTGAAGCGTGGTCGGTTGAAACAGCAGCCAGAACGTACACGGCAGCAATACCAGCGCCATGGAGACCAGCGTCATGTATCGATAGGCTGAATAACAGGACACTGCGCTGACCGACATCCCGACCGTGAAGAGCATGACCAATGCCTGCGCTAACTGGTCGTCGGCCGGCATGATGATCAACGCACCCGCGCCCCAGATGCCGGCAGACAGCACCAGGGTCGCCCAGTATTTGCGCTCCCAGCGCTTGGGGGTCCGCACGCTCTCATCGCTGCGGAACCAGGCGACAAACATCGAAACGCGCAACAACGTAGACGCCGTCAGCAGGCCGAGCCACCAGAAAATACAGGCCTGCTCAAAACGATCCCAACACAGCCCGCAGAGCATGAGCGCGGCCAGGTAGCTGCCGACAACGGCTGAAACGGATTGGCGAAACAACTGATGCAATCGATCAGTGTTGACCTGCTCGTCGATCGAAGCGCCCTGCTCATGCCGAAGATCTGATAATTCCATTCGATCCATCCAAGCCTGACTGCAACAAAACCCGACAAAAGCCCCCTGGCCAGCACCGCGCCTGGCAGTGCCGTCAAATACAGGCGACAGGATCCCGACCTGCCGCCTGCCCTGTTTCGAATACCCTGCCTAAGCGATTTTCAGCGCCTTGAGAATGACCAGCGCACTCTCGGCAAATGCTTGAGCCTGCGCGGTCAGTTCGACAAGGTTTTCCTCAGCGGTGGTCAAGGCCTTGCCGTCTTTGAGGAGACCTTCGCCCTGGCCGCCGATGATGCTCCATGCCAGTTGCGCCCATTCGGCCGGGTGTGTTTTGCCTTGCTTGATCGATATCAGGAACAACTGCTGGAAGCGACTGACCGTCACGCCACCACCGGTCACCGGACTCGCCAGCACTTGAATCTTGTGGTCATACAGAGAGCGCCTGCACAACTGCAGATTGAGCGTGTTGCAGCGGGCCTGCACCAGTTTTTCGGCCGCTTCGCTCTGACAGGGCGCCACGACCCCCATGCCGATCAAAACATTGAGAGCCTGCTCCACGTCGCCATACGTTAACGGGGACACTAGATCCAGCAGATGTCGCAACGTCTTTGGCACATGGGCGGCATCCGACAGTGCGGCGAGTACCGGGCCATAGATCTCTGCCTGCAGCGTGGCTGCACCCGCTGGACCGATGACGTTGACCGGGACGCTTTCAGCCGCCTGCAACAGGACGAAACGCGTGCTGAGCATGCGCTCGCGGTGCTCGGTGGCGGACAGTCTGTTGGCGCCGCGGACATAAAGATCCCGGCGGAAACTCTGGTTCACGAAGTAGTCACGCGCCTGCTCGCGCATGACGGGGTGCTCGATACCTTCCAGAAAGTCTATGCCTTCGGCGCTCAGGTTGAGCGGGTCGACTGAGTCCAGCGGTACGGCTGTCGTGGCGTAATCGAGCTTGGCGGGTGCCAGGGCATCAACCACGTCGGTGAAATACATGCAGTTCCAGTCGCGGTTGAAATACTCATGAGCGACGTACTGGCGATCCTGGCCTTTGATGCTCTGAAGCTTGGCGTCCAGACCCGATGCGGAGTTGGCATATTTAGGATTTGCCGCCAGCAACGCCTCCGAAAATTGCAGCGCAGCGTCGATACGCTGATCAGGACGAGCAGAGGCCTGACTGGCGAAACGGTCGTGCAGGCTGAACAGTTGGCGCAGGGGTGCTTGAGGCGACCAGCCCGGGAAGCAGTTGTAGCTGACGTAGAGCAGACCACCAGGCTTGAGATGACGACGGACGAATTCCACGATCAGCTTATGGTTGTCGCGGCTGACCCAGGTCCAGATACCATGCAGGCTGATGCTGTCGAACTGGGGCAAGTCATGGCGGGCCAGCAACTGCTCGAAGCTGTCGTCATACAGTCGCGCATCGCTGCCCCAGTCTCTGGCCAGAGCGATGGCATGAGACGCCTGGCCCGGGTGAAAGTCGGTGCCGACATAAGGACCCGGATTGCCTGCGGCATGGATGTTGATCGAGACGCCCTGACCGAAGCCCAGCTCGCAGTGGTAAGCGTCAGTGCTTTCCAGCGTGGCGAAACCGCGCAGCAACAGACAATAACGCTGGAAAACCGGATTGATTTCCCGGCTATACCCGTAGGTGTAGCCTTCGTCCGTGAAATATCCCTCGTTCCAGGCATTGCTCATGCGTGCACCCTTTTCTTATATCGGAAGTGAAAGTCGCTCTTATACGGGGTAGTCGTGGCGTATCACAAGAGGAAAAACGTCAGACAAACGCCTCCTCGATAAACGCCTCCAGCGTTTTTTCTTCGAGGATTTCGATCGAGAAGTGACCGAAGCGTTTGGGCAACCAGATGATGCGTGCCCCAGCCGGCGACTGCAGGTGTTCGCGGGCCAGCGGTTTACCGTTTTCATCTTCTGGCTGCACGCCTTCGGCGACCAGTTCGTCGTAAGCTTTTTCGATGTCGGGAGTCGAATAGCAGTGACGGTAGATCATGCCCTCGCCTGCGCTATCCAGGAGCTCCCGCAGATTCCCGGCCAATGGCTGAACCAGCATGAAACGCTCCTGCCCGATCAACGCAATCGCATAATGCACATGCAGGCCACCCCGCTCCCACACCAGAGTTCTGGAGATTCTTCCCTTCAATATCTGCGCGTAGTACGCACAGGCTTCTTCGAGGTTATTGACGAGTACATCGACGTGACTGAACTTGAGTTGCATTGTCTTCCTCCTGCCGAATGGACGCTCATGGTAACCATCAACGTATTCTCTGACGCGAGCAAAAACTTTCCTGCGGGCAAAACAAAACCCCAACTGCTTTCGCAATTGGGGTTTCGGAATTTAATCTTGACGATGACCTACTCTCACATGGGGAAACCCCACACTACCATCGGCGATGCATCGTTTCACTTCTGAGTTCGGGATGGGATCAGGTGGTTCCAACGCTCTATGGTCGTCAAGAAATTCGGGTACTGAGTCGTGGCCAGACGGCCTCGCTTCAGCAAATTGGGTATGTGACAGCTTTCGGTGTTTTGTGAGCGTCGAACTTTCGGTTCATTTTCGTCTTCACACACCGCAATCTGGTCTCTCTCGAGTTCGCAAATTGCTTGGGTGTTATATGGTCAAGCCTCACGGGCAATTAGTATTGGTTAGCTCAACGCCTCACAGCGCTTACA